>JAZUJE010000001.1:0-2169 GCA_045642565.1 Anaerovoracaceae bacterium
GGAAAAAGTAATGAATAAATTTGAATTATTTACATTGATATATTTTGTATTAGATGCTTATTACGAAGACGAAGTAAAAACTAATGATAACTTGAGCATTATTTTAGGAGATATGAATCCTTTCGTTTGGGCTGATTGTGGCTCTGCGGACCCAGCGATGTATAACGCTTATTGCCGATTTTTAGGAGATAGAGAAATTACATTAGAAAATAGTTTGGAGTTAGCTAAGGAGTATGTTAAAACAATTGATTTTGTAGATGTAACAGAGGCTTTTAAAGATATGACAGATAGTGATTGGATTCCAGCATGTAAAGAATATTTAGAGTCTGATCATAAAGGAGCAGATTCAGTTGAATAAAGAAACAACAAAAGTTTATACATATACTCGTGTTTCTACTGCAATGCAGATAGAAGGCTATTCTCTTGATGCTCAGAAAAATAGAATGAAGGCTTTTGCTGAATTCAATAATTATGAGATAGTTCATGAATACGAAGATGCCGGAAAATCTGGCAAGTCTATTGAAGGTAGAGAGCAGTTTAATCAAATGATGAAGGATATTAAGTCTGGTAAAGACGGAGTATCCTTCGTTTTAGTATTTAAGTTATCCCGATTCGGCAGAAATGCTGCAGATGTCTTGTCGACACTTCAAGTTATGCAAGACTTTGGCGTTAATCTCATTTGTGTTGAAGACGGAATTGATTCTTCTAAAGATGCAGGCAAGCTAATGATTTCTGTTTTGTCTGCAGTTGCTGAAATCGAACGCGAAAACATTCGCATCCAGACAATGGAAGGAAGAATACAAAAAGCGCGTGAAGGAAGATGGAATGGTGGCTTCGCTCCATATGGTTATGATCTTGCAGATGGCAGATTGATTATTAATAAAGCTGAAGCTGAAGCAATTAGAATTATTTTTGATAAGTATGTAAATACTAATATGGGATCAACCGGAGTTTCAAAATATTTAGAGAATCATGGAATTAGTAAAATCGCGCGAAAGAATGGAAAGAATCCTTTATTTGATGCCAATCTAATCAGAAAGATTCTTAAGAATCCTGTTTATTGCGGAAAGATTGCTTATGGCCGCAGAAAAACTGAAAAAGTTCATGGCACAAGAAATGAATATAGAATTGTTGAACATGATGATTATCTTTTAGTGGATGGTCTGCATGAAGCGATTGTGTCTACAAAGCTATGGGATGCAGCTCAAATAAAGCTGACTGCTCAGGCAAAAAAATATGAGAAAGTTAATGTTGGAAACAATCGCATTCATTTGCTCTCTGGAATTGTGAAATGTCCAATTTGCGGAGCAGGAATGTTTGGGAATAAAAGCGTAAAGTATAAGGCAGATGGCACAAAGTATAAGGACTTCTATTATTACGGTTGTAAGCATCGTGATATGAGCCGTGGACATAAATGCTATTACAAAAAGCAGATTAATGAAGAGCTTCTTGATGCTGCTGTAGCTGAAATCTTAACAAAACTTGTTAGCAGACCTAAGTTCGCATCAATGATGCAAGAGAAAATCAATATGAAAGTTGATACAAGCGCTATTGATCAAGAGATCTATACTTATGAAAGCAACTTGAAACAACTAAACGCTACAAAAGCAAGGCTTGCAGACGATATTGATTCTATGGATCCTTATGATAGGCATTATGAGAGAATGAAGGCTGATTTTGAAAGCCGTATAAATGCTATATATGATAAAATAGATATTAATGAAAACAATCTCATTGATGCCAGAGCAAAAAAACTTGCTATTGAAGCTGATAAAATAACGGCTGATAATATCTATAAAGTGCTTATGTCATTTGATAAGCTCTATGCATTGATGAATGAAAGTGAACGCAGACAACTTGTTCAAGAGCTGATAGATAAAGTTGAGATATATGATGATCGTCAACCAAACGGTCAGTGGATTAAATCAATAACTTTCAGGCTACCAATTATCACTGAAGATATCAGTTTGAGTTTGGACAAAAATGAAGGCGTTGAGACGGTGGTTCTTTTACGTCAGGTATGATGGCACAACTGGTGATTTTTTATGAGATAGTAGCGGACAGTAATGTCCTCGTTATGATTTATCGTGCAATCACATTCGGTCAACCCCTCGTTTTATAAGAAGAAAAAACGCCACCTATGTCCTAGGTGGCGGTATCATCAAATAA
>JAZUJE010000002.1:0-220972 GCA_045642565.1 Anaerovoracaceae bacterium
TTTCTTCGAAATTACTGTTTTTAGGAATTGTACAGAGAATCAATCTTACCAATTTGCAGATTGTTTCTTGTAAATTCAGTCTGAGAAAAACTTAATTTTCTCTATGACTCAATTTCTACACTATGTTGTTTTCAATGTTCAGTTCCGTTTTGCGCGGAACAGTCACTATTATAGACATCCAAAATAGGATTGTCAACAAGTTTTTTGAAGTTTTTTAGAATTATTCGAATTTGATTTTTTAATGGAAATAATATCCAAAAAGCTTACTAAATCTAGTGGTTTTTGCAAATTGCTATACCAGCCGAAGCTCCAATTCTGTCCGCTCCGGCTTCTATCATTTTGAGAGCTGTTTCACGGTCTCTGATACCACCAGATGCCTTAACAAGAACGGCCTCTGATACAGACTTTCTCATAAGTTCAACATGATGAACTGTTGCGCCGCCTTCACCAAAGCCCGTGGAAGTTTTTACGAACTTTGCTCCGGCTTTTTCTGAAAGTTGACAAGCTGTTACAATCTCATCATCTGTCAGCTCTCCCGTTTCAAGAATAACTTTAACTATTGCATTATACTTTTTAGCAGCTTCAACAACAGCTTTGATATCTTCGAAGACAGCTTTTGTGTTGCCCTCTTTCATCATGCCAACTTCTAAAACCATGTCAATCTCTGAAGCTCCGTTTTTAGCAGCATATTCTGTTTCGAATACTTTTACTTCAGTAGCCATTGCACCTAAAGGAAAACCTATTACCGATGCAATATGCACATCAGAGCCTTCAAGTTCTTTTTTACAAAGAGGAACGAATCTGGAGTTTACACATACTGCGTAAAAACTGTGCTCCTTCGCTTCAGAGCACAGTTTCTTGATACCAGATTCTGTTGCATTTGCTTTAAGCAACGTATGATCTATATATCTATTGAGTTCTTTCATTATTAAATAATTTCAACCTCTACATCATTTGCAAGACCAGCAGCATTAGCTTCATCTGTGTCAAGATGGAATTCTTTGTAGTGCTTTTCTCCGGCTCTAATAAGAACATTATCAAATACTAATCCTCTTTCACCGTTAATTTTTACACTTACAAATTGCTTATCAACAACTCCGGCCTCTTTAGCCTGTTCATCTGTTAAATGAATGTGTCTAAGCGCAATCATAACGCCTTTAGAAATTTCAAGTTCACCCTTAGGCCCAATAAGTTTGCAACCAGGTGTACCTTCAAGTTTACCAGACTCTCTTACAGGAGCCTTAAAACCTAAAGTTCTTGCATCAGTCATTGCCAATTCAACTTGTGTTTCAGGACGAATAGGTCCAAGAACTCTTAACTTTGTTGAGCCCTTAGGTCCAACAACTTCTATCTGTTCTTCAGCTGCGAACTGACCAGGCTGAACCAAAGCTTTCTTAAATGTAAGTTCATAACCAGGTCCAAAAAGTGTTTCTAAATCTTCCTTTGAAAGATGTACGTGTTTGTTGGAAATACCAACTGGAACTTTGTATCCCATAAGATTGCCTCCTAAAGCATATATAAAACTATATTTATCACAAAATTACTATGACAATTATATCACAACGGCCGAAATATTATTCCTTAATCCATGAGATATAAGGTAGATTTCTATATTGCTGATCAAGATCAAGGCCGTATCCCACAATAAACAAATCATCTATCTCAAATCCGGAATAATCAGGATTCATTTCTACTTTTCTTCTGCATGGCTTATCTAAAAGTGTACAAACCTTAAGCGATTTGCATCCACGATGAGCCAGATATTTCATTAAATAATTAAGAGTAAAACCGGAATCAACTATATCTTCAACGATTAGTACGTTCTTTCCTGTTATATCTGCATCTAAATCTTTAAGAATTTTAACGACGCCGGAACTTTGTGTGCCGCCACCATAACTTGACACTTGCATGAAGTCTATCGTGAGAGGGAGATCAATCGCACGCATAAGATCAGCCATAAACGGAACCGATCCCTTTAATATTCCAACAAGCATTATTTCCTCGCCACTATAATCTTTTGTAATTTGCTTGCCAAGTTCGGCAACTCTTGCACGTATTTGTTCTTCAGAAATCAAAATTTCATTAGCCATTTAAAGTTCTCCCTATTTCTTTCAACAGCTCATCAACGCCGGTTTTCTTCAACGCTGACACCGCTAACAATATTTCATCTTGTGACAGCTCAAGTTCTTTTCTTATCATCGCAAGATTTTTAGTTAATTCATTTTTAGAAAGTTTATCCGCTTTCGTAGCAACAACTAAACCTGACAAATTGTAATATCGCAAGTAATTATACATTTGTTTATCTTGCGATGTAGGTTCATGCCTGCAATCTACAAGTTGAACAACAAGTCTGAGAGTTTCTCTGTTTTCAAGATAATCTTCCATCATCTTGCCCCAGCTTTCAGATTCAGATTTGGACACCTTTGCATAACCATAACCGGGCAAGTCAACAATACGCCATTTATCATCAATTAAAAAGAAATTTATTGTCCTCGTCTTTCCGGGATTTTGCGAAACCTTCGCGAGGCCCTTTTGACTTGTCAAAAGATTTATTAATGATGACTTTCCGACATTAGAACGTCCGGCAAACGCAATTTCAGGCAAATCAGCTGCAGGATATTGTCCTTTCTTAGCCGCAGAAGTAATAAATTCCGCTTTGCGAATCATCATATTAAAGCCTCTTTCACAGCATCTGATACATCGCTGATTAATACAAACTTCATACTCTTTCTAACACTCTCCGGCAACTCTTCAAGATCTTTGCTGCACTCTTCAGGAAGCAATACTTTTTTAATACCCATTCGATGAGCTGCAAGAACTTTTTCTTTTATACCACCAACTGCAGTTACTTTTCCTCTGAGAGTAATCTCACCTGTCATAGCTATATCTTTATGAAGTTTTCTTCCTGTTAATGCAGAAATAACCGACATACACATTGTGATACCTGCAGAAGGCCCATCCTTTGGAGTTGCACCGTCAGGAACATGAATATGAATATCTTTAGTTTTATAGAAATCTTCTTCTATTCCATATTCTGATACATGCGCTCTAATATAACTTATGGCAGCTTTTGCACTTTCCTGCATAACATCGCCAAGCTGTCCTGTAAGTTGAAGTTTTCCGGAGCCTGACAAAACCGCAGTCTCAATAAATAATGTTTCGCCACCTACTATTGTCCAAGCGAGCCCTGTTGCAACGCCAATCTCGTTTTTCCCTAAGAGTTTATCATAGTGATAGCGTTTCTTTCCTAAATACTCTTCGATATTCGCAGATGTGATAACATTCTTCTGCTTTTTCCCCTCTACAATTTTACGCGTTACTTTTCTGCAAAGATTTGCAATTTCTTTTTCGAGTCCACGCACTCCGGATTCACGCGTATAGTCATTGATTAATGATTTAACAGCACTTGCATTGATTGAAATATATTTTGTTGCAAGCCCATGTGCTTTCATTTGTTTTGGAATCAAATACTTCTTTGCAATATTCATTTTTTCTTCTGCTGTATAGCCTGACACCTCAAGTACTTCCATTCTGTCAAGAAGCGGTCTTGGAATTGTGTCAATAGTGTTGGCAGTGCAAATAAACATTACACTTGAGAGATCAAACGGAACCTCCAAGTAATGATCTACAAACTCTTTATTTTGTTCAGGATCAAGCACTTCAAGCAAAGCTGATGCCGGGTCGCCTCTAAAATCAGCACCTATTTTATCAACTTCATCAAAAAGGAAAACCGGATTGTTGCTTTCGCAATCCTTGATTTCTGTCATAACACGGCCAGGAATTGCTCCAATGTACGTTCTTCTATGTCCTCTGATTTCAGCTTCATCTCTGACACCACCAAGTGACATATGAACAAACTTACGGCCTATACTTCTTGCAATTGATTTTGCAATAGAAGTTTTCCCAACTCCCGGAGGCCCAACCAAACATAATATAGGCCCTTTTTCCGATTTTGCCAAAGCTTGAACAGCTAAATATTCAAGTATTCTTTCTTTAACTTTTTCAAGCCCATAATGGTCAGCTTCTAATATCTTGTTTGCTTTGATTAAATCAATTTCATTTTCAACAGATTTATTCCAAGGCAAATCTAATATCCATTCAATATATGTACGGCTGACATTTGCATCCGGAGAATTCGGGGCCATCAATGCAAGTCTATCCAGTTCTTTGTCTAATTTTTTTGTTATTTTTTCGTCCAGCTTAAGCTCGTGAAGTTTTGATCTCAAAACTTCTACTTCAGCATCTAAATTGCCATCGCCGTCTCCAAGCTCTTCCCTGATAGCTCTCATCTGTTCTCTAAGGTAATAATCACGTTGAGTTTTATCCATCTGGTGCTTTACCTTATTTGAAATAGTATCTTCTATCTTAAGAATTTCATTTTCCCTTGAAAGAAAGCTTACAACCATTCTAAGTCTTTCTATTTGGTCAAACGTAGCAAGAACGCTTTGGCATTCTTCAATTTTTAAGTCCATGTTGGCAACAATAATATCAGCCATTCTGCCAGGCTCTACAATCTGGTTCATTCCACTTAATATATCGTTGTTTTTCCCTTGGTGATTGCCTATATATTCTTCAAATAGTGTAAGAGCGGTACGCATCAATGCTGCTACATCAGGCTTTGATGTATCCACATCAAGTTCTTCAATTTCTTCTAAATTAGCAGAAAAATAAGGATCTACTTGTGCAACATCAACAATACGGGCACGACTGATACCATCGACTAAAACTCTGACATTACCGCCCGGCATCTTAAGCATTTGTTTTACTTTAACAATTGTTCCTACATCAAAAATATCAGAAGTTGTTGGAAGTGCAACTTCTGCATCTTTTTGTGATACAAGGAACACCTGTTGATCTATCATCATAGCTTTTTCTAAAGCCAATATTGATTTTTCCCTGCCAACATCAAAATGAATTACCATGTTTGGAAATACTACTAGACCACGAAGTGGTATTAATGGCATTTTTTCTATCATGAAACCATCTCCTCTGTGATAACAACTTTATCTATTTCCTTATGGGAAGGAAGATTAAACATGATGTCAGTCATCATAGTCTCAAATATACTTCTAATTCCCCTTGCGCCGGTCTTTTTCTGGATAGCTTTTTCTGCGACTTTCCTTATTGCAGAAGGCTCCATCTGAAGATCCACGCCGTCAATCTCAAGAAGTTTTTTATACTGCTTTAATATCGCATTTTTAGGTTCTTCAATTATTCTAATTAGTGCATCTACTGAAAGCTCTTCAAGTACTGCAACTACCGGAACTCTACCAACAAATTCCGGAATAAGCCCATACTTTAGCAAATCTTCTTGCTGAATGTGCTTCAAAATATGAGAATCAAACTTATTTTGTGAAATAACTTCAGAATTAAATCCTATAGTTTTTTCGCCAATCCTTGACTGGATGATTTTTTCCATACCATCAAAAGCTCCGCCGCAAATGAACAAAACATTTGTTGTATCAAATGGAATAAACTCTTGATGAGGATGCTTACGGCCACCTTGAGGCGGAACATTAGCAACAGTACCTTCAATGATTTTCAATAACGCTTGCTGCACGCCCTCGCCTGATACATCGCGTGTTATTGATGGATTATCAGATTTTCTGGCAAGTTTATCTATTTCATCAATATATATAATTCCTTTTTGTGCCTTTTCAATATCCCAGTCAGCAGCCTGAATAAGTTTTAAAAGAATATTCTCTACATCTTCTCCTACATAGCCGGCTTCGGTCAATGCCGTAGCATCTGCTATAGCAAAAGGAACATTGAGTAATCTCGCAAGTGTTTGAGCAAGTAAAGTCTTACCTGAGCCTGTTGGTCCAAGCATAAGAATATTACTCTTCTGTATTTCGACATCATTATCTTTTAAATGTTGAATTCTTTTATAGTGATTATAAACCGCAACAGCCAGAATCTTTTTCGCCTGATCTTGATCAATTACATAATCTGATAATGTTTTTGCTATTTCTTCCGGTGTCGGAAGCTTTTCAGCAAATTCAAGTTCTGCACTTTCTGTTATAGGAGTTTGATTAAACTCTTCTTCAACTATATGAAAGCACTCTGACACACATTCATCACAAATATATGCTTCATTTCCAACCAAAAGTCTTCTTACGGCACTTTGCGGTCTACCACAAAATGAACAGCGAAGTTCTTTATTTTCGTCCATTTTATCTCTTTTCTACAACCTTGTCGGCAAGACCATAAGCTACAGCTTCTTCTGCACTAAGGTAGTTATCCCTATCTGTATCTTTTTCTATTGTCTTAATATCTTTTCCTGTATTTTCAGCAAGTATGCGGTTCATCTTATCTCTGATTTTTAAGATATGTTCTGCAGTAATCTTAATATCTTCAGCCTGGCCGGAGGCTCCGCCCAAAGGTTGATGAATCATCACTTCTGAATTAGGAAGAACAAAACGCTTACCCTTTTCTCCGGCAGCAAGTAAAAATGCCGCCATTGATGCTGCCATGCCAACACATATAGTTGATACGTTAGGCTTTATATATTGCATAGTGTCATAAATGGCAAGTCCGGCAGAAATACTACCACCGGGGCTGTTAATGTAAAGGCTTATATCTTTATCCGGATCTTCTGATTCAAGAAACAAAAGTTGTGCAACAACAAGACTTGCAGTATCATCATTTATTTCCTCCCCTAAGAAAATAATTCTATCCTTCAGAAGTCTTGAATAAATATCATAGGATCTCTCTCCTCTGCTGGTTTGTTCTACAACCATTGGAATTAAACTCATTTTATACTCCTTTTTAGATAAAACGAGCGGGATTAGCTCCCGCTCAAGTAGTTTTTTATTTTACTTCCGATACTGTGGCAGGCTCTTCTTCTTTATCAGTCAGCTCAGCATTTTCATACAGGAAATCGATTGCCTTACGGTTTAAAATATCCTGCTTTATATATTTTTCATTTCCTTCGCCGATAAGCATAGTCTTAAGCTTTTCAAACTCAATACCATACTGAGCAGCCATATTCTTATATTCAGTATCTAATTCCTCATCACTTACTGTCATTCCTTCTGCTTTTGCTACAGCCTCAACAGTAAGTCTGGCTTTTAGTCTTTGTTCTGCCTGTGGTTTAAATTCTTCTACAAGCTCTGACTCTTTCTTTCCGAGGAATTTACAATAGTCTTTGATTGTCAGATTTTGATATGACATTTGCTGAGCAAATTCTTGAAGCATATTATTTGCTTCATCATCAATCATCACCTGCGGAACTGTGATAGGATTGAGTTCAACGAGCTTTTGAACAACAGCATCTTTTCCTGTATATTCAGCAGCCTTCACTGCGCTTTCCTCAAGTTTCTTCTTAAGATCTGCTTTATACTCATCTAATGTGTCAAATTCGCTAACGTCTTTTGCAAATTCATCATCAAGTTCTGGAAGCTGTTCGTATTTTACTTCATGAACATGGCATTTGAATGTCGCATCTTTTCCAGCAAGACTGGCTTCATGATATTCCTTAGGGAATGTGACATTGACATCCTTATCATCTCCGGCTTTGCAACCTACAAGCTGTTCTTCAAAACCAGGGATAAATGTGTTAGAACCAAGTTTTAAACTTTGATTTTCTGCTGTACCGCCATCAAACTGGTTATCTCCACAGAATCCTGCGTAATCAAGTATTACAGTATCGCCATTCTCAGCAGCGCCTTCTCTTTTAATAAGACGAGCATTCTTCTTTTGGCTATATCCCAGTTCTCTTGTAACGTCTTCGTCCGTAACTTTATGGATAATTCTGTCAGCTTTAATTCCTTTGTAATTTTTTACTTCGAATTCAGGAACAACAGCAACCGTAACTGTAACCGTGAATCCCTTGTGTTTTTCTATTTTTTCTTCACTAAATTTAATACTTGGGCTTGCAATAGGATCAATTCCAAGTTCATCCAAAGTCTTTGGATAATTTGTATTCAAAAGAGTATCAATGGCATCATTAAAGAAAACTCCTTCACCGTACCATTTTTCAATCATACTACGTGGGGCTTTACCTTTTCTAAAGCCATCAATGGCATATTTGCCTCTTGTAGCTTTATAAGCTGCATCTGTTGCAGCATCAAACTCCTCAGCAGTAAAAGTCATTGTAAATTTTGCTTCACTATTTTCTTTGCTAATTAACTCGGATGTCATGATTTCCTCCTATATTTTGCGTTCTCAGTCAATTTTAAGTGCTTTTTTATCAAAAAAGACTAAGTTCGACGAATTTTCTAACATTCCACAATGGAACAGACTATGATTATATCATATTTCACTTGCAAAAACTACCATATAATGCTATTATTTTTGCCGTGTTAGGTATAGACACGGAGGAAAAATGGAACAAGAAATGAAATATGCTATTCCAAGCAAAGAAATAGCTGATCAAATTTGGGAAAATAGCTTGATAAACAAATATGGTAACGAGTCAACTCGCGAGACGCTTGTAATGAAAGCTGTCTATTTTGATACAGAAGACCGTGTTTTATCAAATAATAACATGACCGTAAGAGTACGCGTTGAAAGCGACCGCAAATTCGCCACACTAAAATGGGGAGGATGCGCTACCAACGGTTTTCACGAAAGAAATGAAATTAACATTCCTGTAAGTGATGAGAGCTTTATAGCCCCTTCTGCCACTATGTTCAAAGATAGTGAAGATGGGAATGTATTGCTAAACCTTATAGGAGATAAGGCTCTGACAAATCTTTTAGAGATGCGCTATCTTAGACGCAAAATCAGATTGAATTATCACGATAGCCTTGTGGAATTAGCAATTGATTTTGGGGATATAATAACAGACAAAGGAAATTCTCCTATCTTAGAGCTCGAACTTGAATTATTGGTAGGTAATATTACAGATTTAAAAGCCCTTGGCGTAGAATTTGCAGAAGCTTATAATCTTTTGCCAGAAGACAGATCTAAATTTGCTAGAGGATTAGCAAAATTAAATGAATAAATGAAAACTAAAAGACTCCGGCATATAGCCGGAGTCTTTTTTAATTTTTTGTTGAGATTGGAGAATTATTTAGTTTCAACACAACCCTGAGCAGCTAATTTCTTATAGCCTTCAAGTCTATCCTTTGCATTAGCTTCTGCCTGAACGAAGAGGCCTTCTGCTTCTTCTGGGAATTCCTTAGCTAAGCTACTGTAACGAACCTGATCCATAATGAATTCTCTGAAGGATGCTGTTGGCTCCTTGCTGTCAAGTGTAAATGGATTCTGTCCTGCTTCCTTAAGAAGTGGGTTGAATCTGAACAGATGCCAGTAACCACATGCAACTGCCTTCTTTTCATTTGTCTGAGTCTCGCTCATACCCTGCTTAATACCATGGTTAATACATGGAGCGTAGCAAATGATGAGTGATGGTCCATTATAAGATTCAGCTTCTTTAACAGCCTTTAAGAACTGGTTCTTGTCTGCACCCATAGCGCACTGTGCAACATATACATAACCATATGTTGCAGCAATCATGCCAAGATCCTTCTTCTTAATTCTCTTACCTGAAGCTGCAAATTTAGCAATAGCTCCTACAGGAGTTGCCTTTGAAGATTGTCCACCTGTGTTGGAGTAAACTTCTGTATCAAATACGAGAACATTAATGTCTTCGCCTGAAGCAAGTGCATGGTCTAATCCGCCAAAGCCGATATCGTATGACCAACCGTCACCACCGAGACACCAGATAGATCTCTTAACGAAGAAGTCTTTCTGATCCATGATGTCCTTAGCAAGTTTCTTTGCTTCGCCATCAAGCTTAGCAGACTTAAGAGCTTCGTACATAGCTTCTGATGTAGCTCTTGTTGTTTCACCATCGTTGAAACCATCTACCCAAGCCTTAACAGCAGCTTTAACCTTAGCATCCTTTGTGAGATTAAGTAATGCAACAGCATTTGCCTTAACCTGTTCTCTGATTTGCTTTACACCATGAGCCATACCAAGACCATATTCAGCATTATCTTCAAACAATGAGTTACCCCATGATGGGCCGTGACCCTTTGCATCTGTTGTATATGGCATTGATGGAGCTGAACCACCCCAAATTGATGAGCAACCTGTTGCGTTTGCAATCATCATTCTGTCGCCGAAGAGCTGTGTAACAACCTTGATATATGGTGTTTCACCGCAGCCTGCACAAGCGCCGGAGAATTCGAAGTATGGTTTAACGAACTGTGAACCCTTAACAGAGAACTTATCCATAAGTCCTGTCTTTGGACTTACGCTTTCGCCAAATTCCCAATTCTTAACTTCTGCGTCTTGTGTGCCAAGAGGCTTCATTACGAGAGCTTTTTCCTTAGCAGGACAAACATCTACGCAGTTGCCGCAACCGAGACAGTCAAGAACGCTAACTTGCATTCTGTACTGAAGTGCCTCGAAGCCCTTGCCTGTTGCCTTTACTGTCTGGAAGTTAGCAGGAGCTTTCTTAGCTTCTTCTGCATTAACTAAAACTGGTCTGATACATGAATGTGGGCAAACAAATGCGCACTGGTTGCACTGGATACACTTGCTAGCATCCCATGCAGGAACGAATGCGGAAACGCCTCTCTTTTCATAAGCAGATGTGCCTACTGGGAAGTGACCGTCTTCATAACCCTTTGTAAATGTTGATACTGGAATCTTATCGCCTTCCTGTCTATTTACAGGAACTACAACATCCTTAATAAATGCTGGAACCTTAGCAGCAACAGCCTTCTTATCTTTTGCTGTCTTCCAAGCTTCTGGAACTTTAACAAGGTGAAGTCCGTTAACGCCTGCATCTACTGCAGCCTTATTCATGTTAACAACTTTTTCGCCCTTCTTACCATAAGTCTTTTCAATAGAAGCTTTTAAGTACTTAATAGCATCTGCTTCTGGAATAACCTTTGCAAGATGGAAGAATGCCATCTGCATGATCATGTTAATTCTATTTCCAAGACCGATTTCCTGCCCGAGCTTTGTTCCGTTAATTGTGTAGAACTTAATATCGTTATTAGCGATATACTGCTTTAAGCTTGCTGGGAGATGTTCATTCAATTCTTCATCTGACCAAACTGTATTGAGGAGGAATGTACCACCCTTCTTTAAGCCGGCAATTGTATCATACATATGAACATATGCCTGGTTATGAACAGCAACATAATCTGGTGCTGTAATAAGGTAAGTTGACTGAATCTTCTTCTTACCGAATCTTAAGTGTGACATTGTTACGCCGCCGGATTTCTTCGAGTCATAGTTGAAGTAACCTTGAGCATAAAGATCTGTATTATCACCGATAATCTTAATAGCCTGCTTATTAGCACCTACTGTACCATCAGAGCCAAGACCCCAGAACTTGCAGCATGTTGTACCAGCTGGTTCTGTAACAACACCAGGAAGCTCTTCAATGGAGTTCTTGTAAACATCATCATGAATACCAAGTGTTACATGATCTCTTGTTTCTTTTGCCTTTAAGTTAGCATATACAGCAGCAATCATACCAGGAGTTGTATCCTTTGAGCCAAGACCATATCTAACAGCATAAATCTTTGGAGCTCCCTTTTCGCCATAATACATAGCCTTAAGATCTAAATAGAGAGGATCGCCGATTGCACCAGGTTCTTTTGTTCTATCAAGAGCAGCAATCTTCTTAACTGTTTCTGGAAGAACTTTCTTTAAATATTCAGGAGCCCATGGTCTATAAAGTCTAACTTTAACAAGACCGATCTTCTCGCCCTTCTTAACCATTGCGTTAAGATATTCTTCAATACATTCGCAAACAGAACCCATAGCTACGATAACGTACTTAGCATCTTTTGCTCCTACATAGTCAAAGAGGTGATATTTTCTACCGATTTCTTTGCCAAGCTTATCCATATAAGACTGAACAATCTTTGGAAGAGCATCATAATATTTCTGTGCAGCTTCACGAGCCTGGAAGAATATATCTCCATTCTGAGCTGTACCACGAACCATTGGATGATCTGGGTTAAAAGCATTAGCTTTAAATTCTTCAACCTTTTTCATGTTGATTAACTTCTTGTAAACACTGTAATCAACAAGTTCAATCTTCTGAATTTCGTGAGATGTTCTGAAACCATCAAAGAAATGGAGGAATGGAACACTGCCTTCAATTGCAGCAAGGTGAGCAACACCAGCTAAGTCCATTACTTCCTGTACTGAAGATGAACAAAGCATTGCAAAACCTGTCTGACGGCAAGCCATAACGTCGGAATGATCACCGAAAATACAAAGAGCGTGAGCAGCAATTGTTCTTGCGGAAACGTGGAATACGCCCGGAAGAAGCTCGCCAGCAATCTTGTACATGTTTGGAATCATTAAGAGAAGACCTTGAGATGCAGTATATGTTGTTGTTAAAGCACCTGCAACAAGTGAACCGTGAACGGCACCTGCAGCACCAGCTTCAGACTGCATTTCTACAACCTTAACTTTTTGTCCGAAAATGTTTGTTGAACCATGGGCAGCCATATCATCAACGGTTTCTGCCATAGGTGAGGATGGTGTAATTGGATAAATTGCAGCAACTTCGGTAAATGCATATGATACATAACCAGCGGCTGTGTTACCATCCATTGTTTTAAACTTTTTTGCCATATTTTTTCTCCTTCTCAACTAAAAAAACTTGACATAAAAATACACTTTTATTGTATAACTTTGTAAAAAATATATCAATTATATACGCCCAAAAAGTTCTCATTTTGTGCTATTATTTTTAATGTTATGGAAAACTATGAATTAATCGCTACAACTACATTCGGTTTGGAGGCCGTAGCCAAAAGGGAAATAGAGGCATTAGGGTATAAAATTACCGATAGCCGAGATGGTCGATTGACTTATCAAGGTGATGCCAGAGCCCTCGTTCGCTCAAATATTTGGCTTAGAACTACCGACAGAGTTTATATTAAGCTTGCCGAATTTAAAGCTTTGGAATTTGAAGATTTATTTCAAAATACTTCCAAAATTAACTGGAAAGATATATTACCAAATGATGCCAATTTTATAGTTGTCGGCACTTCTGCAAGATCAAAGCTTCACTCTGTTCCGGCATGCCAAAGCATAATTGAAAAAGCAATTGTAAAAGCTTTAAAGCAGGAATGGTGCAGCAAAAAAGGAAATCGTTACACTATAAGATTTATGTTACAAAAAGACATATGCACAATTATGCTTGATAGCTCCGGAGCCGGACTTCACAAGCGTGGGTATAGAGTCCTTGATGTCGCCGCCCCTATCAAAGAAACGCTGGCTTCTGCTATGGTACAACTCAGCTTCTTTAAGCCGGGAAGGCTGCTTGTTGATCCATTTTGCGGATCAGGGACAATAGCAATAGAAGCAGCTATGCTTGCTAAAAATATTGCGCCAGGACTTAACAGAGATTTTGACTCAAGACATTGGGACATTATTCCTGAAGAACTTTGGAAAGAAGAAAAAGAAAAAGCATATAAAGCAATTGATACTGATGCCAGGTTTGTAATTAAAGCATCAGATATAGATCCAAAAGCAATTAAGGCTGCGAAAGAAAATGCCATCGAAGCAGGCGTTGATGACTGCATTGAATTTGAGGTCTTAGATGCAAAAAATCTTACAGCAGATTGTGAACACGGAATAATAGTAACCAATCCTCCATATGGTATACGTATTGGTGAGCAGAAAGAGAATTTTCAGCTTTATTCAAGCTTAAAGGAGTATATATACTTGAACCCTACTTGGTCTTTATTCCTCATTACGGCAGATAAAGAATTCGAGACTCAATTTGGGAGAAAAGCAGATCGAAGAAGAAAACTGTATAACGGTTGCATAGAGACATGTTACTATCAGTATCACGGGGAGAAATAACATATGATTAAAATGGCAAAACGCCTGTCAAAATGCATAAGAGAATATAAATTTCTAAGCATCATTTCGCCAATACTCGTTCTTGGTGAGGTGGTGCTTGAAGTTTTAATTCCTTACTATATGGCAGACCTAATCGACAAAGGAATAGAAGTCGGCAATATGGACATTATTCTCAGCTACGGGATAAAACTTGCCATATTTGCCATCATATCTTTAGCCCTTGGTGCTCTCGGTGCAGTTACATCAACCAAAGCATCAGCAGGATTTGCAAAAAACCTTACTCACGATATGTATCATCATATTCAAGAGTTCTCTTTTGCGAATATTGATAAGTTCTCAACTGCAGGGCTTACAACAAGACTTACAACAGATGTATCTAATGTACAAATAGCATTCCAAATGACGATCAGAGGTGCAATTAGAGCTCCTTCAATGCTCATCTTTACGCTGGTAATGGCATTTAGAGTAAATGGCAAGCTTCCATTTGTATTCGCTATACTTATTCCTATTCTTGCCATTGGTTTATTTGTAATTTTTAAATACGCAATGCCACTCTTTGAAAAAGTATTTAAACTTTATGACAAGTTAAACAATGTGGTTCAAGAAAACCTCAGAGGAATCAGAGTCGTAAAAGCTTTTGTAAGAGAAAAACACGAAACAAATAAATTTAAAGCTGCATCAAAAGAAATGTACGATACCAACTTAAAGGCAGAATACATTCTGGCTACAATGATGCCGTTGATGCAAACCTCAACTTATCTTTGCACCATTCTTATTTCTTGGTTTGGCGCAAAACTTGTAATATCTTCTGCTCTGACTACCGGTCAACTTATGAGCCTTATGACTTATATCATGCAGATTTTAATCAGCTTGATATTCCTTTCAATGATTATCATGCTGGGCTCTATCGCTGGTGCCGCAGGCGAGAGAATAACAGAAGTACTCGACGAAGAACCTGACATTAAAAATGCTGAACACCCTATCACCCAGATTAATTCAGGCTCAATTAAATTTGAAAATGTCAGCTTTGCATATCCAAATTGTAAAAACTGCTTAAACGATATTAATCTCGAAATTAAGTCAGGACAAACCGTTGGCATTATCGGAGGAACTGGGTCTGGCAAGACCAGTCTTGTTCAGCTTATTCCTCGGCTTTACGATACATGCAGCGGAAAAGTTTTAGTGGATGGTAAAGATGTAAAAGACATCGATATTAAAACCCTCAGAGCCTCAGTTTCTATGGTTCTTCAAAAGAATGTTCTATTTGCAGGAACCATAAAAGAAAACATCCTCTGGGGTAAAGAAGATGCAAGTGATGAAGAAATAAAAGCCGCTTGCATCGCCGCAGAAGCTGACGGTTTTATCAACGAATTTAGTGAAGGCTATAATTATATGTTAGACCAAGGCGGCACCAACCTTTCAGGTGGCCAGCGCCAAAGAGTCTGCATTGCAAGAGCGCTAATTGCAAAACCAAAGATTTTAATTTTAGATGACTCTACATCTGCTGTTGACACAGCAACAGATGCAAAGATTAGAAAGGCATTTAAAGAAAACCTTCCTGATACAACAAAATTAATTATCGCCCAAAGAATCTCATCCGTTAAAGATGCAGATTTAATTGTCGTAATTGACGGTGGAAAAATTAATGGTATTGGTAGCCACGAAGAACTTTTAGCTAGCAACGAAATCTACCGTGAAGTTTACGAAGCACAGACAAAGGACGGTGATTTCGATGCCTAGACCAAACGGAGCAACTCAAGGAAAAATTAAACTTGATAAGAATTCACTCAAGACTGCAGTAAGAATGTTCTCCTTTATCAGAGGAAAGAACTTATTCTTCTTTATCTTCGCATTACTTGGAACTGCAGTTGCTGCATTTGTCAGCGTTCGCTCTAACCTATTCTTGCAAGTCTTAATAGATGATTTTATCGGGCCTTTAAAGGGACAAATTAATCCGGATTTAAGCGGTCTTGTTGGAGCAATAATAAAAATTGGATCACTTTACCTATTATCAATAGTTGTGGTACTGCTTTACAACCTGGCATTAGCAAGAGTGACCCACGGCGTACTCAAAGACATTAGAGATACTATGTTTGCCCACATGCAAACACTTCCTATTAGATTCTTTGATACTAACTCAACAGGAAACTTAATGAGCAGATATACAAATGATATCGATGCAATGAGACAAATGCTTTCGCAAAGTCTGCCACAAGTGCTCTCAAGCATGTTTAGTATAGTAATGATACTTATTGCTATGATACAGCTTAGCTGGAGATTAACACTGGTTGTTCTCTGCTTTGTAGCTTTGATGTATGCCATAACAATGGCTATTGGCGGAAAATCTGCAATGTACTTCAAAGCCAGACAGAAATCCCTTGGTCAAATGAATGGTTATATAGAAGAAATGATTAATGGCCAAAAGGTTATCAAAGTATTCAACCACGAAAAACAAGCTAAAAAAGATTTCGATGGAAGAAACGAAGACCTTTGTGAAAAGACAGGAAAAGCTAATAGCTATGCGATGCTGATCATGCCTATCACAGCACAACTCGGAAATCTTCAGTATGTTGTTCTTGCTGCGGTTGGCGGTTTCCTTGCACTTCATGGTATTGGAAATATGACACTTGGAATGATAGCTTCTTTCCTGCTTCTTTCTAAAAACTTTAACCAGCCAGTATCTCAGATTACTCAGCAAATTAACTCTGTTGTAATGGCGCTTGCCGGTGCACAAAGAGTATTTGATTTAATGGATGAAAAATCCGAGCAGGATTACGGAACAGTAACTATTGTCCAAGCCAAAGAAGAAGATGGCAAACTTGTTGAATCAGAAAAATTCACATCAAAATGGGCTTGGAAGATTCCGACAGAAAATGGTTTCGAATACAAAGAAGTTAAAGGCGATATCAGGATGAACAATCTTGACTTTGGATACACGAAAGATACTACAGTTCTTCATAATATTTCTCTCTTTGCAAAACCGGGACAAAAGATTGCCTTTGTTGGTTCAACCGGCGCAGGCAAAACTACTATTACAAATGTAATCAACCGTTTCTACTATGTTCCAAAAGGATGCGTTACATTTGATGGAATTGATATAAACGATATTAAGAAACCGGATTTAAGATCCTGCCTTGGACAGGTTCTTCAGGATACTAACCTTTTCACAGGAACTATCAGAGAAAATATTAGATACGGCAGATTAAATGCCACAGACAGAGCTGTAGAAGAAGCTGCAAAACTAGCAAATGCAGATCAGTTTATCAAGCTTCTGCCAGATGGATACGATACTGTAATCAATGGTACCGGATCACAGCTTTCACAAGGTCAATGCCAACTGCTGTCAATTGCAAGATCTGCTATTAAGGATCCTCCGGTAATGATACTTGATGAGGCCACATCTTCAATTGATACAAGAACAGAAAGCTTAGTTCAAAATGGCATGGATCGCTTAATGAACGGCCGAACGACATTTGTTATTGCTCACCGTCTATCAACAATTCAAGACTCCAATGCGATTATGGTTCTTGAAGGGGGCCGCATCATAGAACGCGGAGATCATGATGATCTTATCGCTCAGCGCGGCCGCTACTACGAATTATATACAGGTAATAAAGCTTAAAACAATACAAAACCCCAGAACCAAGAAATTAAACGCTCGGACCACTTTCAGGCCTGCTCAGCCCTCGCGAGCTCGGGCTTCGTGCGGCCTTCGCGTTATGCCCAAATTCCTCGCTTATTAATTTCTTAGTTCTGGGGTTTTAAATTACTTAAAACAGTAAAGCTGTTGCTATTCCGAAGTATACAAGTAATGACAGCGCATCAACTATTGTTGTAATAAAAGGACTAGCCATCACTGCTGGGTCAAAGCCAAGTTTTTGTGCAATAATAGGAAGTGAACTTCCTATTATTTTTGCTACAAGAACCGTAATTGCCATTGTCAGGCAAACGGCAAATGCAACACTAACCTGAACCTCTGGATTATTCATTAGCATTCTATCAACAAGCATAATTTTTATGAAGCAAATTGCGGCAAGGCTAACGCCACATAAAACTGCTGTCCTAATCTCTTTCCAAATAACTCGAGCTAAATCTGCAAATTCCAGTTCATCAAGTGACAATGCACGAATAACAGATACTGATGCTTGAGAACCAGAATTACCTCCAGTATCCATAAGCATTGGAATAAATGACGTTAATACTACCTGAGCAGCTAATGCGTTTTCAAACTTCGTAATAATTAGTCCCGTAAAGGTCGCTGAAAGCATTAATAGCATTAACCATGGAATTCTATGCCTAAATAAATCGATTGGAGTTGATCTAAGGTAAGTCTTGTCACTTGGAGTCATACCAGCCATGATTTCAATATCTTCAGTGGTCTCTTCTTCGATGATATCCATAGCATCATCGAATGTTACGATACCAACCATTCTCCCCTCTTTATCAACTACAGGAAGAGCTAAAAAGTTATAGTCAGAAAGCATCTGGGCTACTTCTTCCTGGTCTGTTTCTGTTGTAACAGATGTAACATTTTCATCCATTATGTCCTGGATAAGTATGCTATCATCCTTAGCAAGCAGAAGCTCTTTAGCAGTTGTAAAACCGATAAGCCTTCTTTTTGTATCTGTTACATAAGCTGTATAAATAGTTTCTTTATCTACACCCGTATCTCTGATTCTGGCAATCGCTTCGCGTATTGTCATTCCCGGCCTGAGCGAAACATACTCAGTTGTCATTACGGCTCCGGCAGAATTTTCAGGGTACTTCAGAATCTCGTTAATCTCTTTCCGCATTTGAGGATCGGCTGCGGCTAAAATTCTCTTTACTACATTAGCCGGCATCTCATCAACCAAATCAGCTGCATCATCTACATAAAGTTCTTCAACGACTTCATGGAGTTCTTTTGCAGAGAATGCATTAATGAGAATTTCTTGAATTTCCGGTTCCATTTCAACAAAGGCCTCAGCAGCCTCTTCTTTTGGAAGGAGCCTGAACAGCCTTGGAAGTTGTTTTTCATCAACGTCGGAAAGTACTTCTGCTATGTCAAAAGGATTCATAGTGACGAGAATGTCCTTAATAGCAGAATATTTTTTAGATTCTAAGAGAGCACCCAGGGTGCTTTGCATAATAACTGTATTTTCTGCCATCGTCCTATACCAGCATCCATGTGCGTCTCCTTTCTTAAATCAAAATTAGAAATATTACCCAAACATTATAAAACAAAAGCTGGCTGATAGCAACACTCGAGAACACCGTTTCGGCCTGCTCAGGGTTCGCAGACTCACCCTTCGTGCGGCCTGCGGGACGCCCTTAGTGTTCTCTCGCATTGCTATCAGCCAACTTTATATATTTAAAATACTAAATGAACTAAGAATGCAACCACCCATGCAATAATACACTGGAAAATCATCATAAGGATGGCCCAGCGTGACCCGAGTTCACGCTTTACTGCGGCAATAGCTGCGATACAAGGAGTATAAAGCAAACTAAATACTAATGCTGATGCCGCAGCTGCTGTATCTATAATGTTTACCAGGTTTCCTTCGAAAAGAACCTGAAGCATTGAAACGACCGATTCTTTTGCCATGAAACCGGATATAAAGGCAACCGGGAACTGCCATGTTCCAAGGCCTAACGGTTTAAATATCGGCGCAATCACTCCGGCAATACTTGCCAGCATCGACTGACTGGAATCTTGCACGAAATTCAGATGGAAGTTAAAGCTCTTTAAGAACCATACTACAACACTTGCAACCAAAATAATCGTAAAGGCCTTCTGAAGGAAATCTTTTGTCTTTTCCCAAAGAAGCTGAGCAACATTTCTTACTCCTGGCAGTCTATAATTTGGAAGTTCCATTACAAATGGAACGGCTTCACCATGATAGCTTGTCGCTTTCGCAAAAAGTACAAGCAAAACACCTACAATGATTGAAAATAGGTATAAACAAATCATTACAATGGCACCTTTACCAGGGAAAAATGCCGCAGTAAAGAATGCATAAATTGGAAGCTTAGCCGTGCAACTCATAAACGGAATCATCATAATAGTCATCTTGCGGTCACGAGCTGATGGTAAAGTCCTGCTCGACATTATAGCCGGAACCGAGCATCCGAAGCCAAGAATCATCGGGACAACGCTTCTTCCAGAGAGCCCTATTTTTCTTAAAAGCTTATCTGCAACAAATGCAACCCTCGCCATGTATCCGCTATCTTCTAATAATGACAAGAAGAAGAACAGACTTATTATGATTGGCACAAACGACAATACACTACCTACACCTGTAAAGATTCCATCAATAATTAAAGAATGCAATGATTGATCTACATCCCAGGCTGTAAATGCGGTATCCACTATATTAGTTAAGCTTGCTATTCCCGAAGCTAAGATATTTTGTAAAAAGGCTCCGAGCACATCAAATGTAAGATAAAATACTAAAGCCATAATTACTATAAAGCTTGGAATTGCCGTCCATTTTCCGGTTAATATTTTATCCAGCTTTTCGGATCTTAATTTTTCTTTACTTGTATGTGGTTTTTTTACTGTATTTGCACAAAGCTTAGCAATGAACGAAAATCTCATATCTGCTATTGCAGCTACTCTATCAAGACCTCTTTCATCTTCCATCTGAGAGATGATATGTTCTATCATTTCTTTTTCATTTTGGTCAAGTTTTAAAGCCTCTTCGGTTTCTTCATCACCTTCAACGAGTTTTGTTGCTGCAAATCTGCTTGGAATTCCGGCAGCTTTAGCATGGTCATCAATCAAATGTATAATGCTGTGAATGCATCTATGTACAGCGCCACCGGCCTCATCTATTTGACAAAAATCGGTGCGGCCTTCATATTCTTGATATTCTGCAATGTGTATAGCATGTGATGCAAGTTCATCTACGCCTTCATTTTTGGCAGCAGAAATCGGAACTACCGGAATACCTAAAAGGCTTTCCATAGCATTAATATCAATAGAGCCGCCATTACCACGAAGCTCATCCATCATATTGATTGCAAGAACCATTGGACGATCAAGCTCCATTAATTGCAATGTGAGAATTAAATTTCTTTCTATATTTGTCGCATCAACAATATTAATGATTGCGCTTGGTTTTTCATCTATTATAAATTTTCTTGAAACAATTTCTTCTGCTGTATAAGGTGACAGAGAATAAATTCCAGGTAAATCTACAATCTCGGTATTTGGATATCCTTTTATAGATCCACTTTTTCTATCGACAGTAACTCCAGGGAAATTACCAACATGCTGAGTTGATCCTGTAAGCTGGTTAAACAGTGTAGTTTTACCGCAGTTTTGGTTTCCGGCTAAAGCAAAAGTCAGTTTTCCGGTGTTTACCGGTTTGGAGATCTTTTTGTTATGATATCTAACACCAGTTTCACCAAGCCCAGGATGCTCAAAGAAATCTTTTTCTGATAGTTTTGATACTGTAGTTTCTTGGTCACTGGCAACTAAATCTCGAATCTCTATATGTCCTGCATCTGCAACTCTTAATGTAATTACATAGCCATGAACTTCAAGCTCCATAGGGTCACCCATAGGAGCATATTTAATCAGCTTTATTTTAGACCCAGGAATAAGCCCCATATCTAAAAAATGGCGTCTTAATTCACCCTCCCCGCCTACTACGGTTATTATTCCTGATTCTCCAATTTTTAAATCGTTAAGAAATTTCATTTATCTAAGCGTCTTTCTTTTTGTCATCTTTTTTCTTTGTTTTAGGCTCTTCAAATTTTTCGCAATGTTCAGACATAGCACAAGTGCTACAATTGCCTCCGCAAGGGCTATTGCCTTTGTTCATAAAACTTATTGCTAAAATAAGTACTATTATTAATACTACGCCTATTAATATGTTAGCTAAATTCATATTAAACCTCGTTTATATATTTAAGTTAAAAAGCTACTTTTATAAGGAAAGCATTAGCGGTCCTTGACACGCCATTATAACATAAAAATAACCTTGAAACCCAACAATAAATTAACGTTAGATTTCAAGGTTGATTTTATTTTGTAATTTTGTCTACGATATCATTCAACCAATCGCCTTCAATGTCTTCAACTTTCCCTTGATCGCAAAGGCTTGCAATCTTTGGATCGATTGGAATCCTTGCATAAGCATCAATTCCGCTTTGCTTTGCAATTTCTTCAATATGGCTATCACCAAATATCGAATATTCTTTGCCACAATCAGGACATTTGAAATAGCTCATATTCTCTACTATACCAAGCACTGGAATATTCATCATTTCTGCCATTTTTACGGCTTTTGCTACTATCATAGTAACGAGTTCTTGTGGCGATGTTACGACTATAATTCCATCGACAGGAAGACTTTGGAAGACTGTAAGAGGAACATCTCCTGTTCCCGGAGGCATATCAACAAACATATAATCAACATCATCCCAACATACATCTGTCCAAAACTGTTCTACAGCTCCGGCAATAACAGGACCTCTCCATACTACAGGATCTGTTGCTTCTGGAAGCATGAGGTTCATTGACATCATCTTTGTTCCCCTGCTTGATACTGCAGGAATAATTCCTTCCTCGGTAGCCATTACCTGTTCGTGAACACCAAAAAGTTTAGGAATAGAAGGACCGGTAATATCGGCATCTATAATTGCTGTTGTGTTGCCTTCTCTTTGCACCTGAGCTGTAAGAAGTGAAGTAACAAGTGATTTACCGACTCCGCCTTTGCCTGATACAATACCTATCACTTTATGAACATTTGAATATTTATTTGCTTCTTTAAGAAAACTTTTAGGATCTCGTTCAGCACAGTTTTCACCGCAGCTCGAGCAATCATGAGTACATTCTGACATTGTATTTCTCCTATCAATTTTATTTTATGGTGCGGCCAAGAGGACTTGAACCTCCACGGTGTTATCCACAGGAACCTAAATCCTGCGCGTCTGCCAGTTCCGCCATAGCCGCATAAGGCACCCCTTAAGTATAACACATTTGTCGCATAAAACCTTATATAAATGCAAAAAGAGCCCCTTTTGGGGCTCTCTATTGCTTTATGCGTAATCAATACTGAACGCTGTAGGCATTGTTATATCTGTACAAGAATGTTACAACCTGTCCTCTTGTGCATTCAGCATCCGGACTAAATGTTGTTGTGCTTGTTCCCTTAACGATTTCGTTATTTGCTGCCCAAAGAACCGGGTAGTAATAGAACTTGCCCAAAACAACATCTGTGAATGGATTTGGAAGATCGCCTCCGGCAACCTTGGCATATCTATAAATGAATGTTACAGCCTCACCTCTTGTCACTATATCATCCGGAGCAAACAATGTATCTGTCTTTCCGTTTATGATTCCAACGTTCCATCCCCAAACTACTGCATCATAGAAGTAATCTGATTTCTTGATATCTGTAAATGGAGTTTCGCCGCCTTCAAAGTCCGGACTACCGGCAAGTCTCCAGATGAATGTTACCATCTGTGCACGAGTTGTTGAACCAAGCGGATCAAAGTGAACAGAATCGACTCCGGTAGCAATATTATTTTCAGCTGCCCAAAGAACTGCATCATAGAAGTAATCATTTGCTTTTACATCTACAAAGAAGTTGAGCATTGTGTTGTCTTCCATGAAAGTTGCAGAAACTGTTACATCACTCTTTGGCATTGTGAAACTGAACTTGTTATTGCCGAGGTTTTTAACTGCTACCTCGTTGCCCTTCTTATCAAGAACTGTAATCGTTTCTACAGTGAATCCTTTTGCAGGCTTTGCTGTTATAGTTACAGTTGAACCAGAAGCAGCCTTTGTCTTATCAACAGTAATTGTTCCGTTTTTAGTAGACTTTGCTGTTACAGTGTAGTTGGTTGTTACACTTCCTCCGCCACCGCCAGAAGAACGCTTCACAACTGTCAATGTGCCGTTTACACCGGTGACATCATAGTTGCGTCTACTGTTATTCTGATCGTCTACCACCAAAATAGTGTAAGTTCCTACTGAGTCTGTATCAGGTGTTGTTTCATATTTCAGTGTGATACCAGTTAATTCGTCGCTATTTACAAGTCCGCTGACCGTGTAGTCGCTGCTGTCAAGGGCTGGTATGGATTCTCCAATATATACGGTAATATTATTTGCAGTTACGGTTACTTGTTTTCTATCAACTTCGAAGTTCACTGTAGAGCTACCAACGTATGTTGTATTGCTTGCTGGAACGGAGATAGTTACTTTATAGGTTCCGGCATCGGTCGGTGCATTTTCGGAACTGTATAATGGGGTTTCTCCAGTGCTCTCATACATGAATACAAGTGTATCAGTTGAAACATCACCGCCAGTCACGCTGAGGCCTGTGTAGCCCTTACCATTTGTGCCGTAGGTATAGTTATCTGCTGTGGCGTTGATAGTGACAACCGTCCTATACACAGGTGTTATAGTTACAACAATATCATATGCATTGTGGTTAGCATCTGGATTCACAGGTACTGTTATGGTGAAATCTGTTGCTCCTGCAGGTATTTCTGTTGTAACTGTAAGATTTAATTTCGATGAATCGATTATCTCTGCATTAACATTGCCCCTAAAATTTTCTTGAACTGTTGGCTGACCATAAGTAGTGCTTTCTGGAATGGAAGGAAGCTGTACTTCAACTGTGCTTCCGGATGTTACCATCAAAGCCCCGGAAGCTGTTTTTCCCACATTTTCGTAGTCAATTTTGCTAATCTGCACCTCGGCCGCAAAAGTTGCAGCCACACCAACATATCCTGTAGCATTCCAACGATACCAAACATAGTATGTACCACTTTCCTTGGCTACAGGAATATTTGATGACCAACCTGATTCCGGAGGCGTACTATTATCATTACCAAGCGTATATTCTAAATTGGTAGAATCTATTGGAGTACCATCGATTGATCCTGCAGAACACAGATTCTGATTTTCTCCGGTATAAATTAAACCTTCTGCCCCTGTAGGTGCATTTACAGTAGGATTTGTCTTTTTGTTAACCTTAAGCCCTGTAACCGAGCATGTTTTGCCTTCATAAGACAATGTAACAGAAGTATTTCCATCGGTATCTATTATCGTAAATGTCTCAGGAGTAAATGTAACAGAATCAGTTACATTTTTTGTTTTAGTACTTAAATACGTTCCTGTAACTGTTAATCCGCTCTTGTCAAAAGAATCCCCGTATTCATATTCGGTTTTAGTAGGAGTTGTATCACCAATACTTATACTCTGAAGCGTATCTTCAACAACTATTAGCGAAACTGTGCCGCTGACCGAATTATAGTTATTAGAACTTGGTGTAAATGTATAATTATAGTCTCCTGGACCAACTTCTAAAGTAGAGCCTTCCTCTAATGTAAAAGTTCCCTCTACAGAACCGGTACAGCTAAGTTTGCCTGCTACTTCACTTAAAGAATCAGTATTATATATTGTATCAGTTGCAGATACATCACCTATTGCCGGGTCAGCTTTTTCTACCGTCAATGTGGTAGGTGTGGATGCGATAAAAGCAGGGTTAGGGATCATCTCATTATAGGTCAGAGATTCCATATCTTCATCTTTAATTGTTTCTGGTTCGCTGTTTGTGATGCGGAATATATAGTCGCCTGCTGGAGTATCAGCAGTTGTTGTGACCTTACCGTCTGTAGTCATAGATAGGCCTGTTGCGGGGGACTCCGTTTCCCATGTCTCAACATCACCTTCGCCAATGTGCTGCCACTGTAGTGTCAATGTCGGAGTAGCTGAAAAATTCGGCGTTGTTACACTGAACAATTCATAAGCGGTCTTTGCTTCTCCATATACTGGATTCTCCACATTTAGTACCTTTGTCACCTTAATGGAAGGCCCCGCCGTCACAAACTCGGCGCTTACTGTAGCCTGTTCATTTGGCATCGTGAAGGTATATGTTGTATCGTTTTCTTGGTTTAGTGACACTGCTCCGCCGTTAACGGAAATGCTGTCCAGCATATAGCCATCGTTTGCATGAGCTGTCAGTGTTACGGTCTCTTCGCTTGCTGCTGCATGTTTGTTAGTATACACTAAGCCATTATCAGCTTTACTTACGGTTACGGCATATTTGTTACTTCCCGTGAATGACTTTAGTACTAGTGTGTTGTTATCAACGTCGACGTATAAGTCGGACTTGTCTGAAGTGAAGTATTTCACATCATCAGAGGAACCGCTAGTGCTAAATTTGCCAACATTTCCCGTTATACCGATGGACATACCATCGCAAGGTGCCAAATCTTCGGTGTCTACGGTGATAAATTTATTCGAGCCAAGCTGAACATTGCATTCTGTGCCGGGTTCAGAGCTGCCAGGTTGTATTACTTTGTTGCCCCGTATTACTGCTGAGCCACCCAATATAAAGTTTCCTGACCACTCATAATATACACCGCCGCCCTTATCACTTGTGGTATTATCGCAGATGGAGCCCCCTTTCATTGTAAAGGTTACACCTGCGGTGTATACTCCACCGCCAGTGTTGGCTTCCGCTCTGTTACGCTCTATAGTACCGCCATACATTTTAAATGTTCCGTCGTTGTACACACCGCCACCCATAGACGCGGATGCAATATTATCACAGATGGATCCTCCGCGCAGTTCAAAAGTCCCATGGTTGCGTACACCACCGCCGACCTGGGAGGGGTTTACATTTCTGCAAATAGTACCACCATACATTATAAAAGTCCCTTGTGACTGAATATTTACAGCACCATTAGCGGTGACTGCTCCCGTATACGTTCCACCGTATATATTAAGTTTTCCGCCAGCGTAGACACTTATAATATTGTAATCTGAATAGCCTTGAATGAAGCCCCCGGTGACTTTTTTGACTATTTCACTTTCTTCATCTTCGTTGCTCCACGTACCGGCATGTTTCCATCTTCCGCTATCATCTACCGTAAACTTATATGACGTTTCGGCATCTTCTTCGTCATAGATATTCAGGATTGCATTTTTGTTAACCCTGATGTACCCCAAAACGCCTTCTTTTATGTAGTGACCGTTTAGACAAAGATTTATAGTTGTGGGATTATCTTCGGAACCCGCAGGAATTTTCCCTTGATCTCTTGCAAGCGTTACATCTTTATTCAGGTAGTAGTTACCTGAAGTAGTTGGAAGGCTATTATTAGAATCCCATGCTACATACCCTTCATGGGTACACCCTCCAGATTCTGGTTCACCCAATGCTTCGATGAGAGATGGACTTTCCAGCATACTGCTGTTATCAAGGCTTGTTTCCCTCGTTGCAAATGCCATTGTTGGCAAAAGCGAAACAAGCATAAGCGCCACTATTAAAATACTAATTATTTTTTTCATTTTGTATGCCTTTCTTGTTTGTATAGTTATATTTATTTACATTTATACAGCATACATTTTATTACTGCGTTGGGGGGGGTGTCAAGGATGTTAATAATTGGAAATCGCAAAGAAATGTACTAGTATCCGTATATTAAAAAAGGCAAGTACAAAACTCTTTCATGTTTTTTAAATGTTTAGATTACACTCTGCTATTTACATTTATTTACAAATTCTCTATAGCATGATACAATCATATTGCCATATTTTACCAGCCTTTACATTGTGTATTTTTTGTGTATAATAATAGGAGAATAAATTGAAACGTCGTGAATTAATAAAATTACTTGAAAAGAATGGGTTTACCCTTAAGCGCCACGGAGCAGCACACGATGTATACATGCGTGACAAAAAGATTGAAACCGTAGCAAGGCACCCTGATATACCCGAAGAGACAGCTAAAGCTATTATAAGAAGAAATGGACTGAGGTGATTAGAATGAAACAAACATACCCTATTGTGTTAAGTAAATCTGATTCGTGTTTAGCTGTATATATACCTGATTTCGAAATTAATACTGAAGGTAAAGATTATGCCGAAGCCATTTCAATGGCAAGAGATGCGATTGGAATGGCTGCAATAGTTATGCAAGATGAATCAATGGAGCTTCCAAGCCCTACCCAAATTGATAAAGTAAAACAAAAAAAGAAAAGTGATATTATAACATTAGTTGACATTGATTTCGAAGAATACCGCAGACAATCCGATATGAAAACAGTCAGACGCAATGTATCGTTACAATCATGGCTTGATTATGCAGCAAATAAAGCTGGCCTAAATGTCTCTGCAATATGCCAAAGAGCCTTGATGGAAGAACTTCAACAGTTTGGACCGAAGCATGTATAAGCTAAAATTATAAATCTTTTTATAAATGCAAAAAGAGCCCCTTTTGGGGCTCTCTATTGCTTTATGCGTAATCAATACTGAACGCTGTAGGCTTTGTTATATCTGTACAAGAATGTTACAACCTGTCCTCTTGTGCATTCAGCATCCGGACTAAATGTTGTTGTGCTTGTTCCCTTAACGATTTCGTTATTAGCTGCCCAAAGAACCGGGTAGTAATAGAACTTGCCTAAAGCAACATCTGTGAATGGATTTGGAAGATCTCCACCGGCAACCTTAGCATATCTGTAAATGAATGTTACAGCCTCACCTCTTGTTACTATGTCATCCGGAGCAAACAATGTATCCGTCTTTCCGTTTATGATTCCAACGTTCCATCCCCAAACTACTGCATCATAGAAGTAATCTGACTTCTTGATATCTGTAAATGGGGTTTCGCCGCCTTCAAAGTCTGGACTACCGGCAAGTCTCCAGATGAATGCCATCATCTGTGCACGAGTTGTTGAACCAAGCGGATCAAAGTGAACAGAATCAACTCCGGTAGCAATATTATTTTCAGCTGCCCAAAGAACTGCATCATAGAAGTAATCATTTGCTTTTACATCTACAAAGAAGTTGAGCATTGTGTTATCTTCCATGAATGTTACGCTTACAGTTACCTTGCTTGCCGGCATCTTGAAACTATATTTTCCATCGCCTAAGTTATCAACAGAAACAAGTTTATCATTCTTATCAAGAACAGTAATTGTTTCTAAAGTGAAGCCTTTATCCGGAGCAGTTGTAATAGTTACTGTGCTTCCACTTGAAGCTGATTTTTTGCTGACAGTAAATGTACCATTTTGTGATGGCTCTGTAACAATTTGATAGCTTGTTGTTTTGCTTTCGCCACCACCTGTAGGGATATACGGAATATCTGGAGCCTTAAGCACAAGCTGGTTATTATCAAAGCCTATTTCATAATAAGAATTATCTGACGTGAAATATTGGGCATCAGCTTCTGTTCCATTAGCAGTAAATGGTACAGAATAATAAGATGTCGGAGCAATATCTGTGCTGATGTGAATGTCGGCGCCTTCTGTTAATGGAAACGCTTCATTAATAGTAATAATTGGAGGCACTACATTGTCTGCATATTTACCTACAGGCACATGAACATTATTGTTTGTCTTTATGCCAAACTTGTTGACAAGCGTATTATCTTTTACAACAGCGCTTCCACCAAGTGTCAGAGATTTGCCAACCCAGATTCCGCCACCACCTGCATCATTAAAATCTTTACTCTTATCAGCAGTAACACTGTTGCCGGAAATTTCGCCACCTATCATTTGCATTCCAATATCATAATAGTCAATGCAAACTCCACCGCCGCGGCGAACTGCTGTGTTGTTCTTAATTATCCAATCCTTCATCGTAAATGATAGAGTTGTCGGGTTGTTTTTTTTACCTTCTATTACATCATCTTTATCATCTTTGTCAAAGTTTCCGCCTATATAAATTCCACCACCAAAAGAGCCTGCTACATTATCACAAACCTTAACCGCATTTAAGGATCGCAATGTTTCAATATTGGCATAAATTCCGCCGCCAGCCTCTTTGGCTTGATTGTGAGTAATTTCGCAGATTTCTTTTGAGAACGATATTTCCAATAATCCTGTTTTAGAAATATATATTCCTCCACCGCCACCTTTAGCTTCATTACTATCTACTTTTCCTGATTGCAATCTAACTTCTCCGTTTGAAAAAATAGCTCCTCCATTATAAGCGCTATTATTAGACAGAGTAGCCCCACTAATACCTAAAAATGTATTATTAGCAGCGTCTCCTCTAACATAAACCGCACCACCGTATTGATCTGCATGGTTGTTAATAATAGTTCCGCCTTGTAGGGCCAACAGTGCTCCAGAGGAAACATTAAATGCACCACCAGATTCTGTATCATTACCCCCGGTGATAATTCCTCCTGCTGGAAGGTCAGCATACGGATCTTCATGTTTTGCTGTTGGTTTACTATCTTTAATAGTTAAATATTTAAGCACACTGAAAACACGGCCTTCACGTGTTGGTTCTGTCAAGCCTCGATCAAGAACATGACCATTTAAATCAAGTGACATATCATAATTTGGGGAAGTTACAAGTTGTACATCGTTATCCATTGCTTTAATATCTTTTTCAAGAGTAATTTGATGTATTGTCTGATCAGGGGAGATAGGAAGATCTTTTACAGTAAAAACACCATCTACGTTTTCAAATTTTTCAAAAGACATCGCTTTAGCAAGCTTAGCCCAGTCAGATTCTTCGGCCGCTAATTCGCCTTCTAAATCCTCTTCGGTTTTTAATTCTTCATCTAAAGATAGATCTTCTTCGGCCATCAATTTCTCTTCTAAGTATGTTTCATCTTCGGCCACAGATTCTGCTAAAGACATTTCATCTTCGGCAATAGTCAAGTCATAGTCTTCTGCAAGAGCTGCGCTTGGAATCATTGTTACAAGCATAGCCACGACTAAAAGAATACTAACAATGTATCTCTTCATTTTTTGTCCTTTCTAAAAAACGTAATTCTTAAAGAGAAAAAAATAAAGCGAACTTGATTTTTTATCAATTAAATTCGCTTTTGTTTCTATATATATCCTCCCAAGAATGTAGCGTTAAAAAAAATTGTACGCTTACATTTTATTACTGAGTTGGGGGGGGTGTCAAGGCTGTCAATAATTGGAATTGCCCCGTCATTATTTATACGGTCTTCCAAAGCAAAGGAAGTGTGATGACCAATACTCGGTGTCTATGCTGGTGATGGAAATTCCGGCCGTAGCAGCATGAATCATCTCTCTATTGCCAAGATAAATTCCGACATGCGAAACTGCTGTGCTTGAGGCGTTTCCCGTACCCGTAAAGAAAACTATGTCTCCGGGCTTCTCTTCGCCCTCGGGCAAAATGTAGGAGTTTTGGTACTGGCCTGCGGTGCTGGCAGATTCCAAAAAATAGCCGCAATTAGCAAACACATAACGCACGAAGCCACTGCAATCGAAACCGGTTGAAGGACTCTTGCCCGCTGCGGCATATCTTACTCCGAGAAGGCTCTTTGCAAAATCGGTAATCTCTGCCATCTCTTCTTCGGTCTTGGCGCGCGGAGGACGACTGTAGCCGAGGCTGTATTTATGGATTAAGCTTGACCTGCTATGTGTCATTATCCATATAACATCGGTAGTGTCTACCGGAATTGAAAAGACATTGTATTGAGTTGTTCGAGGAATAATAATTTTATTCTTTGCCGCGATGCTCGAGTCAACAATCCAAAGCACTATGATAAGCAGCACAAGCCCTAAAACTATCAAATTTTCCTTTGTTTTTCTTTTCATAAGACCATATTTAAGCACAAATTAATAGGAAATGCAAGGTTTTTAGAGCAATTTTGGAGCCGGTTTTCAGCTTGGTTTAAGCAAAAAAAACAATAAAAAAACCGCCTGCTTAATGCCCAGTGTTCTTAAGGACAGTAGTTAAAGGCACGGGCATTGGCGAGGCGAAAGAGATACTGAGATAGGCAGAAATGCTGTTTCGGTATCTCTTTTTCTATGGAAACATATTCAAACGAGATTGTCAAAGCAATTTGTTTTGGTGGTCTTATTTTTTATAATCCACACATTCGATTTTCCTTTTATTATTCGGTGCAATATAGCCAAAGGAGGTCGAAAGACTATGAAAGAAACTAAAAGGCGTTTGGTACTGGACGATTTTGAGTATCGGTTATTGGTCGGATGCATCAACAAAGCACGGACGATGTATATTGACGAGGGCAAACCGATTGAGGATGTGTCCGCCCTGCTTCTCAAAATCATTGATGCACCGACAAAGAAAATCAAAGTTAGGAGTTGAGCAAAATGGAAAAATCATTATTCGAGCAAATGGGCGGTACATACAGGCAGGTCGGAGATTATCTACTTCCCGATGTTGAACTGCCGGAAGAAAAACAAATCGGCATTTGGGGTACTCGGCACTACCACTATCTGAGAAAGGCAAACCGTGTACTTTTCAGCCAGTTGACGATCAGCGGCAAGATGAACGACTACCTTGCCGCCATCGACAAGCAAGCAGAGGAAATGTTCTCTCGGTTGGTAAAGCAGCTTGCCGAGCGTGACGGCATCTCGGAAGTTCTCAAAGCCGCTGACCAAATGGAATGGATACGTCAGATGAACAGCATACGAGTGCAGGCGACCGAAATAGTAAATCACGAACTTATTTACAACTGACGGAGGAAAACAAAATGAAGAAACTTTTAGCCATTATCATTGCCGTTATTACTCTGTTGGGAATGAACATCCCCAACAACACGAGTCCTGTCGAAAAGCCCGTTATTGAGCCGATAGACACTACTATTGAAACGGTCAAAAAGAACCGCCCGAAGCAGAAGAAACACAAACAGAGCCGCATACGGCGGTCACAGAGGAAAGCAAAACGGAACCCGCCGAAACCGAGCCGGTTATCACCGAACCAAAGCAAGAGCCGAAATCGCAGACTGAAAAGCCGAAAGAGCAAAAGAAGGAAATGCCACCGGCTGAAATGAAAAGCCACGAAAACGGCGGCATCGTCATTGGCAATCCGACACAAACGCAAACCTACTCCTGCGGCGTTGCCGGACACCACTGCACGGGACCGGAAACACATTCATTCATCTGCGAATTAGAGCAGAAAGGTTGCGAATACTGCGGCTCACACAGTTGCCCGAGCTTCTATGCGGTGGACGAATGGGGACAAGGGTGCTACACGCCGAGCAAATGCCCGAAATACGACATTCACGCCGATCCGGTGTGGTACTGTCAGACTTGCCACAAACTCTGCGGAGACGGCAGAAACGGTACCTACGTTCAGTTCGTAATTGACTGCAGCTGCCTGAATTGCGGCCAGTAGGTCAAAGCGTGGACTTGCCACTATTGCAAATAGGAAAATTATTTATATAAGCCGAACAACTGTCAAAGTATTATGACAGTTGTTCGGCTTATACATTATGTCTTTCGGACCGCTGAATTGCTCTATACGCTGAATGAATTTACAACAAAATTTCAAATTCTTTTATTTGCCACTTAAAAAAGTAGCAAATAAGGTGTAAAATAAAGTAGCAAATAAGAGCTGATATTTCAAACACAAAAGGAGTTGATTTGATTGAATATCGGACATGAAACCGAAACAATGGAATTCAAGAAATCTACGGGAGAATTAAAAGAGGGTATTATTTCTCTATCTTCGATGCTTAATAAGCATTCTGACGGCACCGTATATTTTGGTGTCAAGAACAACGGTGATGTAATTGGACAGGAGATCGGAGCCAGGACGCTACGTGATGTTTCTCAAATGGTCGCATCCTCTATCAAGCCGCAGATTATTCCAACAATTACTTTAGAGCTAATTGATGGATGCAATGTAATCAAACTTCACGCACAAGGAAGCGAAAAGCCATATTCGGCACTCGGGCGGTACTATATTCGATCTGCTGACGAAGACCGTGAATTGTCCCCTGCCGAACTCCGTAAAATTATGCAAGAGAACGAAAACAGCGATATTATTGCAACGCAACCGGCAGACAATCAGAATTTATCCTTTTCGCAAATTAAAACATTGTTCGCCTCAAAAGGATTGACGGTCAATGAATCCGGTTTCGAGCAAAATCTCGGCTTTTTCAATAAGAACGGACAATACAACCTTATGGCAGAATTGCTTGCCGACAAGAACAACATCTCAATTAAAGTGGTAACATTTAGCGGAAAAGACAAAAGCGATATTGTTAAACGCAACGAATACGGATTCAAGTGTCTTGCTTTATCTATGGATCAAGTCCTCAGTTATATAGAAGCAATCAATGATACAAAGGTCGTTTTGAAATCACATCAAAGAGAAGAAACAAAACTTTTTGATTTTGCCGCTTTCAAAGAGGCGTGGCAGAATGCTTGCCTGCACACAAAATGGTCGCAACTCAATCCCCCTGCTGTGTATATTTTCAGTGACAGAATCGAAATCATCTCCACCGGTGGCCTTGCCGAAGGACTGACAAAAGAAGAATTTTTCAAAGGTATTTCAAGACCGGTCAATGCAAAACTGCAAAAGATATTCGGTCAACTCGGATATGTCGAGCAAACCGGTCACGGCATCCCGCTGATCATCAGCAAATACGGGATGCAGGCATTCGATATTACGGAGAATTTTGTCAATGTCGTTATTCCTTTTAACCGTGAATTTGCTGAAAAGCAGCCGGAGATATCCAAGCCCTTAAATGAATCCCAAGCAAAGATTTATAACTATTTGAAAGAGCATCCGGAGGCAACGATAAAAATTCTGGTATCCGAATGTGGGGTAAGTGACGGATATGCCAGAAAAATACTGACCTTCTTGAAAGAAAACGGATATGTGCGACACGAAGGTTCGAATAAATACGGAACATGGTTGACATTATTGTAAAATTAAAACAGATGGATCATATAGCCAATAAGGTTTTTGGGGATAAAATGAGGGGTGAAACGATGAGCGGGCATGCAAAACGCGGATATAACAAATTTATCGAAGGACAAATTGATATATTCTTCAAAATAATTAAGAATGAAATACTTCCGACATTGCCTCCAATATATTCGTTTGATATGGCTTATGAATTTCTAACGCAATACTATCCGTTTGAAATCAGAGCATTTCAATTTGAGCTTGATGGCTACGCTCATCAGGATAAGACACTCCTCAAAATTAAGCATCACAGAAGATATTTTGTCAAACCGATCAAAGATTACTTTGAGTGTAGCAAAATCGCTAACTTATTTGATGAATACTATATTTCAAAGCGAGCTGATACTATAATCGAAAACGAATGTTTGAGCAAAAAAGAAAAGCTTATTGAAAAACGAGAAGCCGTTATCAAGCAAAAACTCGAAAAAATAAGAAAAGCTCAAAAGAACGCTCAAGAACTTGAACCAGTTTTTATTGATAAGATGTTAGGACTATATGACAGGCACTTGTTTACAGCAGAACATCAAAAAAACAGAGTATATATTCTGCATGAACTATACAAATATGATTGCCCCAAAATCACAAACTTTCTTCATAAGCAATTAAACCATGAACAAAATTTTCAACTCAGAGAAATGATGTTCAAACATTTGCAAGATTATGGGTATTTGCCGAAATTAAAAAAGAAAGAAGCCATTCCCTTTAACACAAACAATAAAAAGAAAAAGAAATCCATACGAGAGTATCGCAATTATTATTTTGCTATAGAAGGAATACCCACAGAATTATCCTATCTAATAAATAATTCTCAATCTCAAAGAATCAAAACATATGACTTTTTTATTTCACACAGCTACATAGATCATGCTGATGTCCAAAAAATAATCATTGGTCTAAATAAGGAAAGTAAGAATGTTTATTGCGACTGGATAAGTGATCAAGATTATTTAAAACGAAATTTGCTTTGCCATGCCACAATTGAAGTGATCAACAAACGCATAGAGCAATCTAATTGTATATTACTGGTTGATACTCCAAATTCCAGATCATCTATATGGGTTGCTTATGAATTGAAATATGCGAAGAATCTGGGAAAACCTATTTATACCGTATCAATAGACATGCCTTTAACCCTATCAGGAATAAAAGAACTCAAAGATGAGTGGTATAAGCAAATAAATACTGACAATCTAATATATTGAAAGGAAGATGAGCAATGATAATAAACGAATCTTTTTTAAGAAAATACGCTGACGACAATAATGTTTTATCTCGGAGAAGTTTAATTTTCGAGTCACTTTCCCATAGTGATAGCCAAGATAAATTTGACATTTTCATTTCCCACAGTTCATTAGATAAAAAATGCACTTTAGCGCTAATAGAATTACTTGAAAAAGATGGAGTTAAAGCATATGTTGATTTCATTCAAGACACAGGCATGAATCCAAATAATGTTACAATTGAAACGGCAAAAAAGATAAAAAGCAGACTTAATCAATGTAAAGCATTAACTTATCTTTCCACATCGAATACAACAAACTCTAAATGGTGTCCGTGGGAACTTGGATTGTCGGATGGCATAACAAACGGCAAATGCGCTATTTTCCCGGTAATGGATAGCGTATTCAGAGGTCAAGAGTATCTTGGCTTGTATCCATACATCTCATATGGAAAAAATGATAAAGGTGAGAATAAATTTTGGGTAAACTCTCCTTTTGATAAAAATACATATGCTTTACTGAGTGACTGGATAAATACAGGAACCTTGAAAAAACACTAAAATATGAGGTGCTACATGAAAACTAAAATTACAAAAGTCCTATTTCTTATTGTTACCGGTTGCATTGTGCTTTTTTTGCTTTTTATTGAAATTAAGCCTCTTCTAATAAAATGCAATTTGCTTAACATACTAAATCAAAATCTTGTTTTTATTGCTAAGCAAATTGAAAAATTCGGATCACTTATAATAATATCTTTGTTAGTTTTTGTTATCATATATTTTAAATCGAAATTCACTTTAGAGATTTCGTCATTTTCAATCGGCAATATTAATATAAATGTAAAAAATACAGATAGAGTCGTGATATCAAATATTAGAAACTATTTGAATAGTAAACGCACCTTGTTTTTAATTGATATTGAGCATGATAATTTTTATGATGTCTTTGATTCCTATCATCAGATATATTGTTTTTTGCGAGAACAAATCCAATTATATGATAGTAAAACAGATTCAAAAGCATACGAAAATATCGAAACAGCATTTAAAAAATTGAATACATTTTTGACAAAGCATCAAACAAATTATCGCAGGTGGTATGAAGCAAAAAGCCAAGCAGAGGAATTTGCCGAGTTGGATATTCATGAATTGCAAAAAAAATATAGGCACTACGAAGACTTATGCAAAGATTTTGCCGAAATAAACGAAAATATGAATGATTTGGCAAAACAATTCAATATAAATACAGAAAAGTGGAAATGACAACTATATCGTAGCGATTATCTGCTTTCCGGTGTTGGAATGACAAATGAGAAACTACATCGGCATAGATGGCAAGGGTGCTACGCACCAAACAAATACCCGAACTGCGGCAAGCGGGTCAAAGCGTGGACTTGTCATTATTGTAAATAGAATAGATTTAAAGACACAAACAGCGGCAGGGAGAAATTACCTGCCGCATTTTTTTAACATTTCCGTGAAATTACTTGACAAGCGACCAAATGGTCGCTATGATAATACTTGCGACCGTTTGGTCGCTTAATGTCGTTTGTGGAGGTCAAATATGGGTAAGGAAACGAAAGACAGAATTTTGGATGAAGCACTTGTGAGCTTTGTGGAAAACGGATACAAAGGAACGAATCTTCGTGATTTTGCGGCAGGCATGGGATTGAGCAAATCGGCGCTTTACAGTCACTACGAAAGTAAAGAAGCTATTTGGAACGCCCTGCTCGACAAAATGGAGGCATATTACGATGCCCGTTTCGGATCGCCGGAACATCTTCCGGAAATACCGAAAACCATAGAGGAGTTTTATTCTCTTGCTATGAATATGGTGAATTTTACAATTCACGATGAAAAAATCATTTTGACCCGAAAACTGCTTTTAACAGAGCAATTCCATGATGACCGGGTAAAAAGTCTGGCAACCGAACATTTTATCAACGATACCAAAGCGATATTTAAGAGCATTTTTAAAAAGATGATAGATAAAGGTATATTGATAAATGAAGACTCGGATATGCTTGCTTTGGCTTTTACCGCACCCATTACATCGCTCATTCACTACTGCGACCGTGAACCGGAAAAGGAATCGGAAATTATGCAGCAGATTGAAACGTTCGTGAAGCATTTTATTAAGATGTACGGGAAATCGCTTCAATAAGTGATGAAGGCTCTACATTCGTTCAAAAGGAAGGAATAATCATGAAAGATGGATTTGTTACGCCGCCTAACCATGTGAATTTTCAGGCAAAAAGATTATTCGGTCCTATGGGACATATTATAGACGGTTCCATAGCCTATATTACCTTGAAAGGTGGAGGACCGCTTGAACGGCATACTCATGAACACAATCACCTGTTTATCGTTGTGAAGGGTGAGGCTGTTGTATTCGCCGAAGACAGAAAAATAATAATTCACGAGAATGAATCATATCTCGTGAAGGGTAATATCCCGCATTCTGTATGGAATAATCTGGATGAGGAAACGGTCATGATTGGTATATCCGTCCAATAAAGAAAAAACGGAACACTACTTTAACTAATCTTGTATTTCAGAAGAAAAAAGGAAGAATTAATCATGCTGAAAATTGAGCATTTAACAAAAAGATACGGAGATAAAAAAGCGGTAGATGATCTCTGCCTTCATATTCATCCCGGCGGCACAAACCTCCAAGAAAATCCGTGCGGTATGGCAAAACAAAAGGGACCGTGGAGAGCGTGTTTCGGCTTCTGTTCCTTACGGATACAAAAGAGACAAGAAAGATCCGCAATGGTATATTGACGAGGAAGCAGCAAAGGTTGTCCGGTATATCTTCAAGTTGGCGATGGAAGGTTTCGGCCCGATGAAAATAGCAAACCGACTGCGTGAAGAAAAATATATCACGCCAACGGAATACTATTATCAGATCGAGCGAAAAACAAGAAACAAGCGTCCCATTGATCCCTATGATTGGCAGGAAACGACGGTAAAACACATTTTGGATAACCGTCAATACACCGGATGTACCGTAAACGGAATGAGCAGCATCGTCAGCTACAAAGTACACAAAAGCATTGATTACGATGAATCCGAATGGCAGGTAATTCCGAATACGCAGGAGGCAATCATTGATGAAGAAACCTTCAATACCGTTCACGAAATGCGAGCCAGCCGTCGCAGAAACACGGCGACCGGGCGTACCAGTGTATTTTCCAATCTTGTGTTCTGCGGGGACTGCGGTTCAAAGCTGTATTTCTGCGCATCGAAAAGCATCAACGAAAAGCAGGAGTTTTTCCGTTGCTCCGCTTACAAAGAGCATCGTGGCACTTGTTCCATTCACTTCATCCGGAATGTCGTTCTGGAGGAAATGGTGTTAGAGACGATTCGCAAGACAGCAAAATATATCACGGAGAACGAAACCGTCTTCCTTTATCTATATGAGAAGAATCACCGACTTACTGCCGCAAAGGAAATGAAGAAAGAAAAAATGAAACTGGAGCAGAAAAAGAAGCGTGTCAAGGAACTGGATCAACTCATTGCCACCGCTTTTGAAAATCATGTTCTCGGTGATATGGAAAAGGAACGCTATCTTGCATTGACAGCCAAGTATGAAAAGGAACAGCAGGAAGCAAAGGAATATGTGGCACGGGCTGAAATGGAAGTGCAGACGGCAAAGCAGGAAAGCGCCGACCTGAACATCTTTCTGAACGCTATCCGCAGATGCACCGATTTGACCGAACTGACATCAGCACTTGTAAATACACTGATAAAGAAAATCGAGGTGTTCAATAGCGAGGTTGGTGCTGACGGTATAAAGCATGTTCCGATCAAAGTACACTTTCGGTCGGTGGATATTGTCACGGTTCCTGACGAAGAAGAGATCATTGCCGCAATGGAAGAAATCTGCAAGAATCCCACGAATGTGGCGTAAACAAAAGGAAAACGGTGCAACCCAAACGGGTTACACCGTATCCTACATAGAACTGTCCTTTAGAGCACCGCTCAAATACAAGCGGCCTTTCTTTATTAACCTTCGATAGCAATGTAGCTTGGTTCTGGAATTTCCGGTTCCTTCTTTGGAACAGTAAGCTTCAAAATGCCATCTTCAAACTTTGCCTTGATATCATCTTGAGTAAGAGCTTCGCCAACATAGAAACTGCGGCTACAAGAGCCATAATATCTTTCGCGGCGAAGGTACTTTTTAGCATCTCCCTCTTCGTTTTCGGCCTTGCGAACAGCGCTAACTGTCAAATAACCATCCTTAAGCTCGGCCTTTACATCGTCCTTCTTAAAACCAGGAAGATCAATATCAAGCTCAAACTTTCCATCGCTCTCTTTGACATCGGTTCTCATAACAGGCTGAGCGGCAGGTCTTGCCATTAAAGCCCCAAAAGGTCTATCAAAACTGTCAAAGAAATCATCAAATAAACTTTCCCCAAATAAACTATTCATAAACATTTTTTTACCTCCAAACTTTCCAGACCCCTCTGGAAAACCCAATATAGATCCCTTTAGATCTCTAGTCCCAAGACTCTTTTTCCTTAGGACAATTATGTTATACCACTTTTGTTAGCACTCGTCAAGAGTGAGTGCTAAAATAATTTAAAAAAATTTCGCCCTCTATTTTCCCCTTCCGGAGCTGCATTCTGTAGTCTTTGCATCGTTGCGGCATCCACTCTTTAAATCATGTTCAAGGGTAGCTTTAAGCGTAGCAAAACTCTTGTCATATTGAGCCTGATTGATAGCTCCGGTCTTAAGAAACTGATCAAGCAAAGCCTTTTGTTTATCAAATAATTCCTGAGTCAACATAGTATAGATATTTTAGCACAATTTCGATAAGCCGTATCCCCCTCTTATATTGACTAAAACATATAAAAACTTTATAATAATCAAGTCGTTGCAAGACCCGCGACTTAAGTTAGCTGTTATGGCTCAGGAGGTAGAGCACGTCCTTGGTAAGGACGGGGTCGGCAGTTCGAGTCTGCCTAACAGCACCACCAAAAAACTCCGGAAGAACTTCCGGAGTTTTTCTATAAATTTAGGATTGTCACATTCTAAAACGTAATAATCTAAAATAGAGTTTAAATCTTCTATAGCTATGTTTTGATAAATTATATAATTCACTTACTTCTTTAGATGAGTTTTTACAACCGCTAGTGCCTTATCCTCAGAAAGTCCTTTGCCAGAATTCATTTCAACAAGGCCTTCATCAAGCAAGCGATGAAGCTCAAGGCGTGCCATTAGTTTATCGAATAATTCGTTAGATAAAACAACTAAATCACTAGCCCCGTTTTTAGTAATGAATACAGGTTCAGATGTCTTCTTTCAATAATCAGAAATTTCATTATAGCAATTCCTAATATCACTACTTGGTCTAATCATAGGCATAATTGCCACCTCCATATATCAATATTATATCAATATTTTGATATATGGTTAATGCCAGTTTTAGTTTATTTTGGTTAATTTTACCATATAAAGGAAAGGCTTTCAATCCTTTTTTTATTGAACAAAAAGACCGCCCGAAGGCGGTCTTATTCAACTAAATCTTCTTCTGTACTTGGGTCACAATCTAATATAATTTCGCGTGTAGCTTTATCAATATGAAAACTATTAGGGGCTTCAAGACCTATTATTAATAATGGAGAAGTTAAAAAATTATACATAGGTTTAAGATATCTAAGAAACTTTTCATATTCTCCAACAGCATTATCAAAATTGCCAGCTTCTTTCATGTCAGCTGTAGCACAAATAATAATACCTGCAGATGTTTGAATTGCTTTTTTAACATGATTAAGTTCGGAGGCCATAACAGGTTTAAGTAAATTCCAAGCTATAGCTTCACCATGGTTAAATGCAACTTCAATAGATATTTCATCTTTAGCAAAATCCAATCTCCATTTTTTCTGACCTGAACCAGTATTATATCTTGGGTCCTCAAAAATTGGACTCTCAGCACGCCAACCAAGATTAGTCAATCTTTCTTTCAACAAATGGTTAATTGGCTCAGAAATGCTCTTTTTGCTGCTTCTATCAATGCTCTCATAAGAATCAATGATATCTTGGTCTGAAATACCATAAATAGCATCTTGGACTTCAGCATAAAGATTCATATAACGCTCATCATTAGCAAACAATGTCTCAGCATTTCTATGACTATAAGTAACAAAATTCATCTTGATCCCTCCCATAAAGGATAGTACAATATATATGTATTATACCATAATATGTGAGTTGATCGATTGACTGAAAAATGATATAATTACAATAATCAGAGGATAAAACAATGGAAAAAACTATTTGCGAGTTATTTGCTGGGGTCGGAGGATTCCGCCTAGGTTTTGAGAAACAATCAAAAGACTGGAAAACAGTATGGTTTTCACAATGGGAGCCAGGGGCAAAGGTTCAATGGGCCCATGATTGCTATGTAAAACATTGGGGCGATATTGATCAGAATACTGGTTTAGATATCGCTACAGTAAATAAAAAAGAAATACCAAACCATACGCTTTTAGTAGGAGGCTTCCCTTGTCAAGATTATTCGGTGGCTAGATCACTAGTTGGAAGCCAAGGTATCGAAGGGAAAAAAGGCGTACTATGGTGGCAAATAAAAGAAACGCTGGAAGCAAAAAAGGCTCCATTTATTCTTCTTGAAAATGTAGATAGATTATTAAAATCTCCTGCATCACAACGCGGCAGAGATTTTGGTGTAATGCTTGCTTGTTTAGCAAGCTTAGGCTATTCCGTAGAATGGAGAGTTATTAATGCCGCGGAATATGGCGCAGCTCAACGAAGAAGACGCACATTTATTTTTGCATATAAAAACAACACAAAATACTCGGCTGGAATCAATTCAGATATTAAGGACATATTCAAAAAGAGTGGATTCTTCGCAAAAGCATTTCCAATAAAGGAAGTTTCATCTATCAAGGAACGCACTATAAATTATAAAGACATTTTAGATGTATCCGAAAACTTTGCATTCAATTTTGAAAATGCGGGGTATATGAAAAAAGGAAAGGTATATACAACAACTGTTACTCCTCGCAAATACAAACCAAAAACACTAGGTGCAATCTTAACAAAAAAGAATGTTGATGAACATTATTATGTTGGCAACAAAGAGCAGAAATGGAAAGATGCCAAAGGCGCTCATAAAAAAGAACGCACAACCAAAGAAGGCTATACATATGTATTTAGCGAAGGCGCAATTCCTTGTCCTGACAAGTTAGATGCTCCGGCAAGAACAATGCTTACTTCAGAAGGGACCCTAAACAGGAGCTCACATTTAGTAGAAGATCAGGAAACACATAAGCTTAGAATAATAACTCCGGAAGAAGCAGAAAGAATTCAAGGATTCAAAACTGGATGGACAAAAGGAATGCCAGAAAGAATGAGATATTTCTGCATGGGAAATGCCTTAGTAGTACCAATGATTACAAGGATGGCTAAAGTATTAGGACCTATCATTGAGCAAGAATAAACCTAAAAAATAATAAGCGACCCTTAACAGCGCTGAAGCACTGATAAGAGTCGCTTTTACTTATCTGGCTATTCTTCTATGTCTTCAAGTTTAAAAGGTTCAGCTTCAGGAACAACAACTTCGAAATCAGCATCTACAATTGTTCCATTTGAGATATTTGAAACAAAGTCTTCTTCAGCCTGAGAAGATTTATGATTTAGATTGGAAAGTAAAGTATCTTGAAGTACATTCTTCAAACGATAGCAACAAGGTTTAAATGTCAAGAAAGTAATGCCACCACCTACAACGCCTCCAACTACTGGAATTGCCTTTTTGAAAAATCCAGCAAACATAGATTTAGTTAGCTTAACACCAAACCATTTTGCTATACTCTTAACTAATGGGAAAAAGACACCTTTAGTTAACGATGCATTTACAAGTTTTTTCTCAACACCTATTGAAAGAGCCTTGGCGAATCCTTTAATTGCATTATTAGCTCCTGCAACACCATTCATTACACCAAGACAAAGAATAAGTTCATTCGTTGTTTCAGAATCAAGATTAAGGCCTTCTTCGTCACCATCAATCTCAGGAAAGCCATATAAATATAATAGCTTTTGTGCAGCTCTTAAAGTGTAACCATAATATTGAATAATGTCAGCAGGAATAGTTGCAGCCATAGCAAAACCACCAGGAGTACCTAAAGCCGCAGATATACCAGAGACTTCAATTCTCTCAAGTTTAATTACCTCATCAGCAATCTTATTAATTTCATCAGAAGGAATACCTGCCAAAGCCGGCGTACGAACAATAGCATCATCTATAACTGATTGTTCATGGTTCTTTAGTAATTCTTTCTTTAAAAAAGAAGCTCTATTGATATGTACACCCGGAACCTTAATTGCTAATGCAATAATATCTGCAATATCTACATTGCCATCTCCATTTTGATCTAATTTATCAGATACGAAATGAACAACATTACCAACCGTATCACTTGTTTTATTAGCTATATTTTTGACAATTTTTTCGCCTTGCTCTAAAACCTGCTTAATGTCTTCTTTATCCACTTTGACTTTATCCATATCAAAATCCTCCTAGATATAATAATTATAATCTTTTTTATAATTAAATGCGGACAAAATATCCAGCATGAAATGCGCAAGCAACTCTTATTTTTCAATAATTTCAAAGACCTTCGACGGGTAAAATTGTTCTTGACCGGTTTCATCAATTACTTTATATCGATTATTTTCAATAGAAAGCACCATATAAGTTTTATTGGCAGTTAAGCTGTATGTATTAGCCCCTTTAAACTTTACCGATAATTTACCCGTCTCTAAAAAATCATTTTCTAAAATAGTTCGCCAGGCAGTTCTTATCTGATCTTCGCTATATGTTTGCACAACATCATCTTGCTTATTCTTAACACATTCAGAAACATGCATAAGATTATATGATTTGCGAAGCTTATCGACAGCTATAAAATTAATATTATAAATCCCAACATAGCTAGATTGACTAGGAAATAAGAAATATTTCTTTGTTTCAAGAACAGAGAACGGGCATATATTACTATTTTCTTTATAAATCATAATTGCTTCCATTAAATCCATACTTAGAATCTCCTTTTTGCACCAAGAATAATCATATAAAGTATAACAAACCTTTTACGATAACTTACATTATGTAAAAACATAAAACATACCTCCTGCTTCATAATGCAAAATGAAAATTTTGCGAGCATAATGGCACAAAAACCAAAGCAGCCTCTGACCGATGCTTCGCATCCGACAGGAGCTGCTATATTTATCTTGCAGAGCGCTACGCGCACTGCGCCTCGTGACAATCCAAAATGGCAAGTAATTATACCTAGTCTAAATCAGGCAACGTTGAATCAATACTTTTCGCGTTGGTATGCCCTATTGCTCTGCCTACTGAAGTTAATGATATTGCATAAGGAATGCTATTCCACCATTCAATTGCTGTATGTATCGGTTCAAATGAATGAAGCAATTTACTAAAATTTGATTTTGCGCGTGTTAACGCATCCTTATCTTTTGAATACATATCAAACACTTTTTCAAGACATGCAATACGCTCAACGCTAATTGGAGCTTTTCTATATTCCATATTTCCATCAACATTCACTATACTGTCCATCAAAAGCTCACTTATTCCATCTCTACTGGCTACTGGTAAACGAACATACCCATCAATTAAAATGTTATTATCAAAGACACCTGGTCCCATATTGCAGGCTCCCATCAACTTTAATGCCTGTGCATATTCATGGCTATCTTTTTTTAATCCTACACACATATAACCAGATAAATTCTCAGAAAAATAGTCCTCGAACTTTTTTAATTTTCCAATATGAGATGTCGTTATCGCTCCTAAAATAGACAAGTTATCAATCCATAACTCATCATTAGGTAAAGTCTGCAAGTTAATCTTTCCGTACAGATTTGATATAACATTCAGTCCTTCTAATATATTTCCACTCATTGGCCTAAAGTTTTCCATCATTAGAAACATTGTTAATGCGACCAAAGAATCATCATCAATTTGATCAACTATTTCAACAGCCTTTGATATGCTTGCCTTCTTCTTTATACTAGCCTTGTTCTTTTCCCTGTGTAAAAGAAGCTCCGCTAAAATTTTGTAATCGTCTTGCCGTTCTGAACAAGCAGCTGCAAGCTGTGCTTTTCTTAAAAGAACTTGAAAAGCCGGGTCAGAAAAAGATTGGAACTCATTTTCAATTGTTTGAAGCCTTGGAATTAATTGATCTTCCAACTGATTTATGCGCTGGGTTGCGACTTCGTGTGCCTCCTCAGTATTTTCTGCAATAGCTTGTTCAGACATTTCCGCAAATATTTCGCGTACTCGTTGCTCAGAGATCCCTGTTTGATAAATCACAGTATCAGCTTGAATTTGCTGAGAATTATCTCCGGCTTTTTGCGATTGTTTAATTCCAGTTTTTTTGCTCTCCGCATTGGAATTGTTCTGCGCCATTTCCTGCTTTTTGAATTTGTTTAATAGTACTTTGCACATTCTTTTCACCATTTTCATTAGTTATAGTAATATTTTGCCTTTGGTTGGCATTATCTTTCGCCGTCTGAAATTGCTTACCAACTTTTTTAATAGCGGCTTTATAACTAATAATACTAGAAATTATACTTATAAGAAAGGTACCTATTCCATCAAAAATCCACTCATACCAATTCATTATTCACACCACCTTTATTATGTTTTTCTCATATTTTCTCAATAATATCTCACACGCATACACAAGTTATCTAGATGTCCTGTTCCGGCGGAATTTTTTTAGCCTATAACCTTCCGCCACGGCTGAAGTTGCATATATGGAAAACAAGTCAAACTAATCCGAATACTGTGATGCCTTCAATAGATTGCGATATTTATCTCTGACTCTTAAAACATCTTGCCTCAAAGATTCCGACCATACTTCATCCATCAAGCGAAGCCGCATATATTGCAGTTCAAAAAATAAGGCCACTAACATCATGCGTTGAGGAATATTCGACATTCCAAATGCCAATACTTCAAAGTTGCCGCGAATAGTCGAAGCATTTTTCTTAACATTTTTTGCCAGCCTTCGTCGTTCCTTTGCAGTGCATTTATCAGGATAACAATCAGCTAAATATGCATAATCAGCAATTGCATTATGCTCTACAAATAAAGATTTACGAAAATCCAACATACTTTGTGAGCCATTATAAATAATGTCTATTGCGTCTTGCTCATTACCAGGCAAAAACACCTCCATCTGAAATGGATTGTCTTTTAATTCTTCCTCTGTGTCTTTGATTACATCCCATAAAGAATCATACGAAAATCCATCAAATGATGATAAATAATTTTTCAATGATTGGTTCACTTTTTCTGCAAGTTCCGCCTTTGTAGAATAGTATGCTGCAAGTCTGTCTGATGATTTTATTTTCCTCTCAATAAAGCTTGCTTCCTCATCATCCCTATTATCAACGTTTTTAATAAATGCAAGAACAGGAATACGATTTTGAACAGCGGTATCAAATTCCATTTCTGTAATTGACAATCCTGAATACTGATCAATAGAACCATATCTTTCGCCATATAGTCCTATTACTAAATCGCTATTTAATACTTCTGCTAAACATTTTTCTGTAGGATAACAAGCCTCTGCATTAAAGAATTCCATAGCAACTATTTCACCAGTTGCGATATTTTTCTTTGGACCTATTAAATCTTGCAACATGTTTATCGCAACATTTCTATCATCTTTTAAATCAGTGAAGGTTGAACTTAAAAATATTTTCATATTGCCTCCCAAAAACAGTTTTAACGCACGTCTATCGCTCGCGAGCGTTAAACGTGCGTCAGATTATTCTGCGCTTAACAGTAAAAAGTCATCTTTTAATTTTAGCTGAAGTTTTTCCAACGCCAATTCTTCATTATAATCCATTACCATTAACGGAAAAGTACTTACAACCGAAATCATTCCTTTTGTGTTCTTGGAACCAATTTCGTATTCAAGTAAGGAACGGTAATCAATCTCTTTATTCCCCGTTAAATATTTAATCTTGTTATAATTATGCATTAAAATATAACATAGCTCTTTGCTAGATAATTTATTTTTCTTTATGCATGTCATATCATAAACCATCTTTTTATATGGCTTGCTAAAGCATTCTTCTACCGGAATCTCCAAAGACATGAATGTTGGGTCTGGCAAAGATTTTAAATGATACATTGCTTCAACCATTGGATAGCTTATATATAGCTTTCCTAATTCAGTTTCGTCACAAAAGATTTCAAGCATATCACGGATAGTTGCATCTGAATATTTCTGATAATTTGGATCAAAATCAAATATTAAGTAAACGGCCGCAAACGCTGTCTTTACAGTTTCGCCTTCCTCCAAAGTTAAACCTTTCTCGTAGCACAAATATGCAACCAAATCATCATACTCTCCATTTTTATACGCCTCATACAATTCATATATTGGACCTTCAAATGGGACTACGGCATAATCAGAATCAACTAAAGATAACAATCCAAAACTTTGTTTGCCAAGCGTACCCAAAAATCTTTGTTCTTCAACTCTTCCTTCTACAACAAGTAAGATTTTACTTATCGAACTCACCTCCGAGCATCATTTTCTCTAAATTGTGAGCCTGACGAATAACTTTTGTAGTACTATCTGCAAAGCTACTTATTTTTCCGTCCTTTAGTAATGCATAGCAGTCTGGACGCATTAATCCATTATCAATTAAATATGTATTATGCGACGTTAAGACAGATTGGAACTCTGGACGCTTATTTACATAACTCAAAATGTTGCTAGATAGCTCATAATGGTAAAAAGCATCAAATTCGTCTAGATAGACAAATGAAATATTTGGAGTTCTCTTCATCCAATAGAAGAATAACCATAATGCTTTTGTTCCAGTTGATGCTACCAAACCAAATACGCCTTCAGCGTTCTTATATTTGACACCTATGACTTGCTTACCACGATCATTTACAACACACAGGTTATAATTCTGCCCAAATTCATGTAAAAATTGCTCGAACTCAGATACAAGGCGATTATTAATAATAAAGTCATTCAAATCTTCACTATTTGCCATTACCCCCATAAATTCATTTTCACGCAAACTTCTAAACCAAAGCATATTATTTACGAATTCCATCATCAATTTTACAGGGCTATCTTCAGTCCAATACATCGTATTTGTATATGCATATTTTAATGCTGATGTCTCTGTATTTCGCTTACTAAAGTCAATAGTGGTGGCATCAGGAATATTATTTTCAAATTTATTTGTTTCGTAATTATACTTTAACAACAACTGATTATCACAAGACAATTCCTCATACAAGAGTTTCATTTGAGAGTTTTTCCTATATTCGTAATTAACTATTTTGCCCTGGAGTAAAAATTCATATTTAAAGTCAACATAATCATCTGTAGAATCTCCATTCAAATAGTATGCGTATAGAGGATTATTCTTTCCAAAGTTTTCTGTTAGATGCTGTGTTAAGTCCATTACAGCTGCACCCAAGTTACTTTTCCCGGAATTATTTGGTCCATAAATAAGCATCTTATTTACGAGCCCATCTTTTATTAAATCTTCGTTAAATCCGTAATCATGAATTTTGGAGAAATCTAATACAACCCAATCCTTGAAATTTTTAAAATTCTTTACTTGAAATTTTCTAATCATTTTTTCTATCCTCCATAACGAATTATACACTATGTGTAAAGGATTTTCAACTATAGTGTAAGAAAATTACACCAATTTTCCAACCAGGCCAAGAACGGGGGAGGTTTTTCCAACGTTTTTCCAAAAAATCAGGGCAAAATCAGGTAAAACTACTTAAAATCACTTGTGAATAGATAAAATTAGATAATACGCACAAAGCTTGAAAAATCAAAGAGAAACAGGATTAGATAAGGTTGGATAAAACTAATTAGGACCACTTAAAAACTCGCAGAACAAATTGGTAAGGACGGGGTCGGCAGTTCGAGTCTGCCTAACAGCACCAAACAAAAATCTCAGTTCGAAAGAACTGAGATTTTGATTTTTGCAAGAATCGTACAAAGCAATCCAAATATGTGGGATGTACTTCTCAGAGCCTAACAAATTATCTTGTTGACCTATAGCTATTAGTTACAATTAAAAGAAATCTATCGTATATTCCAACATTGCATCATTTTGGTTTTCAGCAGATTTCATGAAATTTCCACCAGCATTACATTTTATTGATTTTAATGTCGTAACAATACTTGCGGCCTCATTAAGCGACATTCCTGAAGAAGAGCTTGCATGCATAGAGTAAACCCTCTTCTCCAACTTTGTCTTATTTACTACGACCATTTGTATCAATGCAGCAATATCGCTTTCATCACTAAAATACAATAAGTCTGGAACTACTGGCACTGAATTCCACATAGAGTCTTTGAAGGTAGCAGTTGCCCATATTTCAATAGACTTAGATCTCCGGCGCTTTTTCTCATTTTTAACATCCGTTCCATATACCTTTCCGGAATTTGCACTTGCATTAAGCTTTTGCTTAAAAAAACTTTTTGATGCAGATTTCAATTCAATATTTACACTTTTTGCTCCCAAAGCCTGTGCTAAAACAGTAAGTTCATTAACTCTTACTTGTTTCATATAATTATAGTATTCATCTATTTCTATATACTTTCCAGCGATTTTAGGATCTCTGATAAATACAGATTCGCTTTTTTGAGGATAAAAAGAAAAACCTAACATCGACATATATTTTGAGTATATGGTCGGAAGTTTACGATCTTTGCTTTTTTCGTAATACCCTATAGAATCTTTGCAAGTCTTATTCTCTAAACGTGCATCGTAATTTACTATTCTAATTACGCGTTCGTCTAGCAATTCCCCATTTTCCACATCTTCCTTAAAAATAGGATTGTATTTCTTGATATCTTCAAGTCTAACTCGTTCTTCAACACGTTCTTTTATCGCAAGGTGCTTCTTTTTAGCATCATCTTTTATTTGAATTGCAGAACTTTTAGCATCATTTACCGCCAATGTTGATTTTTCCGCAACTTTATTAGCAACTTCCTTAAATGAATCAAGCATTGATTTACTTTTCTCATTATCTACCATAATTTTTACCTCTCTACATCATTATAGCACTCCAAATTGTTTTTTAAAAATAGGAAATCTATCCAAATTCACACTTCGCAAATTTTTCAATTCCTTTCATGAGAGCACTTTCTCACAGGAGGTAAAAATGAAAGGAAAATATGCGTGCTTAGACAGTATAAAAGTACAAAAATGTGCGGTCAAACAGGACAAAAGCGAACGGGCTGCAAGGTACAATTATACTAATATGAAAACTACAACTATAATCGCCAAAAACGGGTTTGCATCCAGGCTAACTGAATTAAGGGAAGCTAAAGGGATATCAGCAAGAGAAATGAGCTTAAGTCTTGGCCAAGGAACCGGTTATATTAATAACATTGAAAACGGCCATAACTTGCCATCTTTGTCAATGCTCTTCGAAATATGTGAGTATTTAGAGACCACTCCAAATGAATTCTTTGAATACACAATAAAAGAGACTAACTCCGGCAAAGAGCTAATAAACCTGATTGAACATTTGGGTCCCGAAGACAAATTGCTATTGGCGAGTTTAGTAAAGAAACTCAAGAGGTGAAATTATGAAGAAAAAAATCAGTATTATATTGATTATCACAATGTTGTTTACCTGCATTTTATGTGGGTGCGGAGAAGAAAAAGCCGAAGCTTTAGATTTAAGAGGAACCTGGAGCGACCTTAAGGACGGCACTCAAATGGCCGTAATTGACGATGACACAATCACAATCTACTGGGGCAACGAAGATGCATCTTCCCTATACTGGTCCGGAACATATCAAGCTCCAACAGAAGCATCCGACAAATATTCTTGGGAATCACAAAACTATCATGATGTTACAGATTACGAATTGCTGGCATCCGGAGATGACACAAAAACAATCACATATGAATCCGGATATTTAACATATGAAATGTCAGCTTTAGGAGTCACAAGCATCGTCAAACTCAGCCGCTCAGAAATAGTTGGACTGCAAACAAGAAAATCTGTAACATCCGAATACGATTGCCAAGATCTTAAATTAGTCGATAGCGGTTATTCATTCCATGTTGGTGACGATTTCGGAACAGTACAATACAGTGTAACGATTGAAAATCCAAACAAAGATGTTTCAGTTTTAAGCCCATCAGTAAAGACCACGGTAAAATCTGCTAACGGATCAATTCTATCAACAGATGAATCAACGCTAACTTATATCGCAGCTAACGATACCATTCAGTATTCAAACGAAATATACTGGGACGGTGCCGAAACTCCGGCAACAGTAGAGTTGGAGGTCGTGACCGGCAAAGAATTTTCACCAAACACAGCAGAACATATTAAATCAACTGATATAGTATTCTCAAATGTAAGTGAACGAAAAGGTGATTTCAGCAATACCATCACCGGAGAAATCACAAACAATTCAGCGATTGATTCATCATGCATTATGATTATCGCAGCCTATTACAAGGACGGCAAAATCGTAGGTGGTGCATATGGCTTTACAGATGAGCTTGCCGCCGGACAAACAACCGCATTTGAAATCTACGGAGATGATTATGTCGGACAATACGACGAAGTAAAACTATTCGGAAATGACTGGTTGTAAAATTCTCTTATATCTACAACAAATTCGCTTTAGTCACTTCTAAAAGTGATTAAAGCGAATTTTATTTTTTGCCATCCCTTCGCCAATGTTATATAATAATTACGCACAAAATAGCTCTGTGCAAACGCTTCGCGCGCATCGACCGAAACAAACACAGCCGATCAGCCGAAATTCAACACAACAAATCGGCCACAATTCAACACCTCAAAGGACCCTTCATGATACAAGTAATCATCGGAAATATAAGTAGCATAGGCGCAATGATTTGCGATTCGTACAGCGGAACACGCCACACCAGGCGCGACATACTTTTGGTGCAAACCTTCAGCCAGGTTTTTTATTTTATAAGCTTCATGATACTGAAGGGATACAGTGCCGCAGTCCAAAACGTTATCGCAATATTCAGAAACTTCATCGCGATGAAAGACGAGCCAAGCAAGAAACTTGCGGTACTACTGACAACCCTTCCCGCTGTCCTCGGACTCATCCTCAACAACCGCGGGCTCATGGGGCTGATTCCGGTCTTCGCAAACCTGCAATATTCAATCGTTATATTCAAATGCCCGAAAAACGAAAAAGCAATCAAACTCTCATTGATCATCAATTACCTCACGTTTTGCGTGTTCAACTTTTACATTCTAAACTTCGTTTCCGGAGTTGCCTGCATAATATCAGCCACAACAACCGCAATCTCCCTCTATGCATCGAAGAAAAACAAAGAGGCATAAAAAAACCGAGGACTCGCCTCGGATTTTTTATTGCGCCAACTTATACAAAGCAAGCTGATTAAGTGATATCCCCTCAAGCTTAGCTTCCATAGCTAATTTTTTGTGAAGTGTTTTTGGAATACGTAATACAAACTTTCCGCTAAAAGCCCCATCGTCTAAACAATCCGGAATGTGCTCGCCATTTGACAAAGCATCTTCTATCCAAAGCTCCATTGCTTCATTCAGATTATTATACGCATCAATATATGTATCACCAACACTCATGCAACCATCTAATTCCAGTACACATGCGAAAAAATAAGAACCACTTTCATCCGTAACAGGTTTGATTATTCTCGAATATGGTCTATTAATGTAATCTTGAACCTTCATTTTGCTCCCTCACCAAAGCCAAAACCATTTTTAAAAGTACTTTTTCAATGTCTGGCAAATCAACTCCTCCATATAATACTATATATGATACTATAATGCAAGATTTTTACATAATTTGTAATATATTATATATTACCAAAATTGTTATTTTTTGTCAATAAGCATCCAGCCTTGAAACAGGCGAAAAAGCAATCGAAGCCGGAATAAACTTCTCATCCGTACTTCAAGAAGCACTAAAAGCAAAACTAAAATTGTAATTGACATTTTTATCCAAATGCATTATTATGATATTGCATTAATTTGCATATGATAAGGTCTATAAACCACAATCGAAAAACCCCAAGGACGCCACCTTGGGGTTTTTCTTGCCTCTAAGCGAGCTACACTAGGCTATCGCCACTTATCCCTTCTATAGTATATTAAAAACGCTACTATTCAGCAAGGTCTTTATTAGAGACTTTTGATTTTAGCCTCTTTTTCAATTTTTCAATCTCTGTATGCCTACTAACATTATCAAGCAACAATTCAGCTAATAGGATTTGTTGATACATCTCATCATATGCAATTTCTATTTCATGATTGTCCATCGAAGCAATTTCCACATGATAATGTTTATAATCCTTGGTAATATTGTTATGTCTTATGTTTAGATTATTTGCCAAAAATGAAATATCATCTTCAAGATTACTATAAAGTTTCTGGAGCTCTGAAAGTCTGGGTTCTAAATTTAAAAATAAAGTTTCTACGATAGTCCGTTTTTGTGTGACATCGCCTTTTAGTGATTTGTGATTATACTTTAATGTAGGTAAGGTCAATGTTGTAGGAAGAATTTCAACTACCGCCGTCACTTCAGATTTATTTTCTACCACAAAAGACCAATCATTCTTTTCATCATAATAGTACTTGTAATTAATATTCTCAATAGAATAATCGAGCAATTCTCTTAATGCTTTAAATTCATTAGTTTTTTCTATTGCCAGATTCTGTTGGCATATAGTTTCAATACAATTACACAAATTGATTGCTATTTCATACATCGAGATAATAGCGTCACTATTTCCTTGATATGCATCAACATAAGTTATGTCATACTTAACAGTATTCATAAAGTCATGAAAGTTTGTACAATGCAAGCGTCCTTTCCACTGCAAGAATAGTTCATTGTTTTTAAACATATCATCCAAAGTATAATAACATCCTCTATACTTTACCATGTTTCTTGCTAATATATATGTATTAATTCTTTGAACATCAGCTTTTATATCTATAGAATTTTCACGTAAAACATCGAACACACTTTTCCTACTCATTTATTTTTTTGTTCCTCTCTATATCACGTATTCAGTACAAACAATCTTTTATCATCAATTGCATAAAACCATTCATCAAAATAATCATTATATTTCCACTCTCGAATCTAATTTTATATTATTCAATTAAGACAAAAACCTCAACATTAAAAGCTAACTACTCTAATATTATTTCTTTCTCACTAGCATTGTAAATGTTAATCTGATTATCAATATCCAAAGGATTAACAATCCATTCCCTTGCCGAACACATTTGAATAAAATCATCAATACGATTTACAGCATCCATAGCTTTTAGCGTAATTACAATACCGAACTTTAATCCTCGACTGTTGCTTTTATTTCTGTCCTTAGTCTTAACTTCAATTCCCCACATTTTAGATGAATACAGCTTACGTGGGCGAGGCTTCTCTTTTAGCGGCTCACATATATGTTTAATGTTATCCCACTTGCGAAACATCTTACGAGCGTCTTCTTCGTATAACTGACACCCTTCGGCGCCTTGATTATTCTTATCAATTGACACTATGCCATTGTCTGATACTCTTCCAAAATGTAAATCCATTTCTGTCGTCGTATAATCAACACCTTGATTGCGACAACATACTGGAAAATAAACCAGAGTTGCCTTGCCATAATAAGGAAACTTATCATTTACTACTGGCACTGGCAAATTATAAGTATATGTTTCATATTCTTCAATCGTACCAGATAATACACATTTTATTTCATCGTTTTTCGTCATTAGTATATCATGTATATCAACTGGGACTATTCCATATCCAATAGAATCACTAACATTGCCATTAACATCCCAACCCGCAGCTGCATCTAGAATTAAAGCCTTGGCGAGTTCTCTATTTAATCCCATAACATTAATTAAATATGCCAGCTTTCGACACATCCAAGGCGCAGCAAACGAGGTCCCTGCAACAAAAGCTTCCCCTGTCGGACAACATGTTCGTATTCTTGTTTCCCAACTTCCATCTCCGCCATAATAAGAGACATCAGGTTTATGATAGAACGATAAAACAGGGCCCTTCCTTGTATACGACGCCGCTTTGTCAGTAAAATCAACAGAATTTACAACCAATGAATTCAGGGAATCTGCCGGAGCTCCAATTTTAGAGACATCTTCAGCCTCCTTATTTGTTCCTGCCACAACAAAAATTATGTCATATTCATTTTGTAATTTATCAAGTTCTGCCGCTTCAGGTGAAATATAGTTTTGATTAATTTCATTCCTTGAGCCAAGAGAAAGATTCCATACCTTAATGTCTCTATTCGTTGAAACTATTTGACGTATTTTTTTCATAAGTTCAAAAGAACTATATGACCCACTAGGAGCAACTCCAAAATGTCTAACACGAAAACGACCACAATTATCTTGCAAATTAGGGTTAAAACTTGGGCCATCAACAATTATAGATGATACTTCTGTCCCGTGCTTATAATCATCTAAATGTATATTAATTTCTTTTGGCATCATATCGTGATATGTAACCCACTTCGACAGATAAGTATCTTTATAAAAAGGTGTGTCAATCACCCCAATTATTGGCTCGTTTGTCGGGTCTGGAATCTCAAGAATCCCTTGCTCGTTTATTGTAGAAGTGTCTACAGGGATATCCAATAAATTATTTACACCCATTGCTATCAAATATGGCATCTTGGCGCGTAGTTTTTCATACTCAGCCTCTGTAAGACAAAAAGTTGAGTTATCAAGCTTTCTGTCCGATGATATCATAACATCATATTGGGATAAGAGTCCTGCCATATCAGGTGATATATCATAAAAACAGACAATACTGTCTCCTTTTATAGGGTGCGTTGTATCATCACATGATATTCTATTCAAAACTGAAGCATCTTTAATATATTGTAAAAGTTCAGAATGCTTCATTATTGATGTTGCATATTTGTTGGCGGCTATTTTTTCAGTCACTTCTGTTGTCGCTTCACCACCAAAATATTTATTAAGCACTGAAGCCGCAATACGAAGCCTTTCAGCCGAAGAATGCAATGAATTCAAAGAAACAAAATGAGTAAAAACGTGAACGTTTTTATGGTTCCCGTTTTCTTCAAGAGTTTCAAAACGAACACCCTTAATAGTATCATTTGGATTTTGATGCTTATCTTTTAAGATACGTTCGGCTCGTAAACTCTTTGGAACTATTCTATTGTAATGCAAAGCTACTAACGCACCGTTATTGACTAAATTGTCTTTCCAAAACCCATATGCAGATTCTAAATCTTCAGCCAAGTCTTCAATATGTTTCGCTGTAATCTTTTTATCTTTTGGTAATTTAAAAGTACCAAATCCCGTTCTTGGATTTTTTCTGCTTTTGAATTCACCTTTTAACTGTAACACATTATTCATTAGTCTTTTTACCATTAATTGTTCTTGATACCGTGCTTTTAGAACTATTCATTAAAATTGCTATTTCTCGCATTGTAAATTTCTGCTCTCGTAAAATTTCAATATCACAAGGCTTCTGTTCGGTTACAATTCTATACAATCTTCTAAAATAATCTGTACCGTCGTTAGGATCGCTAAAAGCTACAGCAGTCTTAATGATATGTATTAAATCGCCTGGATATGGCAAAGGGGTCTTAAGCGATAATATTTTTTTGAATAACCTTATATCCCTATTGGCTAATTTGAATTTTTGTAGCATACTATCAAGTATATTCTCAGCAACTACTAATAAATCTTCATTGCTGTAACGATCAAAATTGATTGTGTGATCAAAACGTCTTAAGATTGCCTTATCAAATAATTTATACAAATTCGTTGTGGCAATAATCACAATTTTGCTGTTTAAAGAATCAAAACCTTTTAGCAACTCTGTAGTTGCTCGGCCCATCTCTCTAACATCATTCGAGTCCGTCCTACTTAATGCAAGTGCATCAAGTTCATCAAACAGTATTAGTGTTCTATTGGGATTAGAAAAACTATTTATTTCCTCAAACAATTCAGCAATGTTCTTTTGTGTTTGGCCCAATTTACTGTCCACTACAGAAGCAAAATTAACAACATACATTTCACGTCCTAAAATTCTTGCAAGTTGTCTCGTTGCCTCAGTTTTTCCTGTCCCCGGAGACCCAATAAAGAGAAACCTATTAACTCCAATATCATGATTAATTGCATTAAGGATGCCAAGTAAATCGCTCGTTATTTCATCCGGCAACCATAAGTTAAAACCAGTTGTATCTTTCTGTTCAAGAAACCTTAATTTCAAAGTGTGCTCTTGTGGAATAAAAACATTTGTATCAGCCAGTAAAGAAACTATATAATGCGCCAGTTCATAATCCCCATTTTCTTCAAATTCTTTAGCAATTGAATATGATAAGTCTCTGAATGCTACATTATTATTTTCTGAATGAAATCTAATTAAATCAACCAAATCTCTTTTTTTCATTTTATCTACCTCGCAATCATTATACACCTTGGGACATTTTTTTTCAATATGAAACTTATTTAAGTATTTATAGGTTTTGCTTTGTACTGATAGTTTTCACCCAAAATAGCAACCCACCCCTCTCTTTCTATCCCCTTAACATTATACATTTACTCAGCCTAAGCGCCGCCACAAGCACCTATACACAGAAATATGTAAATTCCTGTAATATATCCCCAGATTACCGCTTGGCGGTGGTTGCCTCCTCTCGGAAGATCTTTCGGGATTAGAAGAAAGGAGTTGATATTATGGAAGTCACACTTGATATGCTCTTTGAGTACACCATGGTTCTTCTCGGCTTGGCCACATTTCTAGTAATGTGGTTCACAAACCGCAAAAAATAAAATCAGCCACCGAGTAATCGGTGGCATGATAGACTAGACAATCATCGCCCTGAATAAGCGGTGATCTTTAATACAATTGTATCACTTTATTTTAATCTTTCAACTATGATTTAATTATCTCCCGCCGGAGCTTTCACTCGCCAAAATATCATACAGCGGAATCAAATTATTTCTCACTGCGCGGTCAGAGGAAATATAATAAATGATACCGCACACAGCAACATCCTAAAGCTCTATCTAACAAGCTCTTTTATTTTTTGAATCCCCAATCGGAACATATCTTGTATCGAAAGATTTAACTCCTTCATAACATCACGCATCCATTTCCAACCATTATATGAAGCTTCTACAATTAATCTCACTAAAATCAAAATTCTCAAAGACATATCAAACTGTAGTGATAATATCAAGCAAAGCACAACAGTAATAATACTACTTATTAAAACAGCTTTAACATAAGGAAGTTTAGTGCTTGTAGAAATATATGTAGTAAACGTTGCCCTATTATTTTCTATAACTAATGCTAAAACGAGCAACACTAAATCTAACGTTCCAAGCAAACGTTTCCCCTCTGAAAATAATGATAAAATAGTTGGCCCAAGTATTAATAAACCAGCAACTCCCAACATGTATAATGCCCATTGAATTACCATGCTGGCAGACAATAATTCTTTTTGGATTTTTGTATTTCCGCTTGCACGGCAAATATTAATTTCAGGTAAAACAGAATTGAAGAAAACTCCCGAAATTGTAATGATTACTGAAATAAGTTGTACGCTTAAACCATATTTTGCAGATATCTCAAGTCCGTATACAGATGCAATTATCATTTGGAATGCTTGAGCAACAAATTGTGAAGATACTGCCACTGCACCAAAGCGCATAGATGTTGAAAAAATTGTTTTTTGCAAAGCTTTGTCTTCAACTTTATGTGGCGGATTATAGTTTTCAGATCCAATCTTTACTAAACAATATCGCATAGCAACAAACCTGAGTACAATTCCCGAAACTAAATATGCCACTGTTAATGACCACAACTTTAATCCTAAAATGAGTCCAATAAAAGATATTATAATCTGAAAAGACTTGGCAATTACATTACATTTTTGTCCTTCAGCAGTACACCCTAATCCACGTAATATAGAAACCCAATACGAAAATAAATTGTCGATTGATATTGCTACGCTGTAAATTGCCCAGTTAACTAATACATATCTTGAAGGAAGATCTTCTAATATTGTAGAAATATATAAAGTTCCCGGGCCTAACGCTAATATAGCAACAATGATAGAAACAAAAAGATATATTTTGCGAGATAACGCAATAACACTATTTAATAAAGTGAAATTTGTTTTTTCAATGTTTAATGCTTTATCATCAAAATCCGATTCAGTAATACTAGAGCCACCCCATACTCTACCTATAAATCTCATAATGCATGGTGAAAATCCAAAATTAACAAGCTGAATAACCGTGCTTGCACTAGCAAAGGCGTACCACATCCCAAGCTCGTTTTCCGGAAGAAATGCTAAAATCAATGGTAACAAAAAAAGATTTGTGCCAAAATTAAAAGCTGTACCTAAATAGCCCCACACTATATTACTTTTTGTTGTATCTTTTGAACCTTTCATTTACTAAAGTTATCTCCAACTCGCTTCGCAAGCTATTTTTTAGTGTATTTGCATCAGAATCCCAATATTTTTCTTTTATCCAACACAAGCAACTATTTCGCTAATGTATTTATCATCACTCACAACCTCTACCGGATGATTGTCTGCCACCTCGTTTACTGCCTTCCCAGGCACCCTTTGTTTTGTTATAAATCCTTTTCTTGCCCATTCATATTCAATGTCGAGATGACCTAAGTCAATTACCTGATACCCAGCCACGCACAAATCGTAGGCTAGACAGGTTGCTGTAGCACCCAAGCAACACAAAATCAAAGCATTGCTTTGTTTGCGAACTGTCTGTTTTATTGTTTTTACTATTTCATCATATTTAGCGAATGCATTGATTGCTGGACAAATAATTCTTTTAAGTGATTGAACATTGTCAAACAAATCATTCCCAACACCGCATCGTGTATACTCACCCTCAACTATCACGACTTCTCGTTGTTCCCAAATTCTTTTAATTTCACCAACTTTTAGACAAGCCGTTTCATAAGATTTATCTTTAAACCCCATATAAAACCTGGTAAAAAATGCATTCCCATACTTTTGATTTTTGTCGGCGTCTCCGATTGATTGCTTAATTGCCTTATTATTCAAAACAGTATACGCCTTCCAAAATCGAGAAGTGTTTCGCGTATACTCTGGAATAACTTTTGTTAAACCAATTGGAACACATAGTAACAGATTATCTATATGACTATTCATAATCATTTGGAGTTTTCTTTTTATTAATAAACTTGAGTCTTGAAAGCCTTCAGCTCCACCATTCATTAATGTAAACTCTCCATCCCCAAACCTCGCAACACTACAGTTGTGCTTTATTATGAATTCTATTGTCTCAGAATCAGTCAATACGTTTAATCTAATTCTTTTAAAAGGGAAAAGGAAACTTGCGCATTGTTCAATTAGCACACCTTTTTTTGACACTAATATACCTCCCAAAAAACGTCTTAAAAGTATTGATTTTACAAAAATAATTCCATAAATTTATTATATTCTTTTTATCTCACACAATAGCATCAACAAATTTCATCATAACTATGCTGTCATTAACATATTCTTGAAGTTAATAAAAATCAATCTCGAGCGAATAGATCCCTTGTATATAGTTTCCCTATTACATCTACAAGTTCCCCAACATAACGATTCGCGATGATAACATCGGAAATCTGCTTGAATTTTTCTAAATCATTTATTACCGGACTACTGCAAAACGATGAATCGTGGATAATAGGCTCATAAACAATCACTTTGATACCTTGTTCTTTTAGTATTTTTATAATGTCTAAAATTGCACTATGGCGAAAATTATCAGCTCCCGCTTTCATCGTCAACCGATAAACTCCAACGACTTTAGGATTTTTAGCAATAATCTGATTGGCTATAAAATTCTTTCTAGTATCATTCGCTTCTACAACTGCCGAAATAATATTTTGAGGTACACCATCATAATTCGATAATAGCTGCTTTGTATCTTTAGGCAAGCAATATCCTCCATACCCAAACGATGGATTATTGTAATGATTGCCAATTCTATGATCAAGGCCCATTCCATTTATAATGGATTTTGCATCTAAATTTTTTACTGTCGCATATGTATCTAGTTCATTAAAGAAACTTACTCTAAGTGCTAAATAAGTGTTAGAGAACAATTTCACAGCTTCGGCCTCTGACAAATTCATGAACAAGATCTCAATATTATCTTTAATAGCACCTTCAGAAAGCAAAAAAGCGAAGTTTTCAGCAATTGCTTTTAAACGAAAATCGTCAAGAGGTACTCCTACGATAATTCTAGAAGGATAAAGGTTATCATATAAAGCTTTCCCTTCTCTTAAAAATTCAGGGCTAAACAAAATATTATCGCACTGATACTTTTGTCTCATTGACTCAGTATAACCAACGGGAACAGTGGATTTAATAACAATTACAGCATTATGATTAACAGCGATAACCTGTTCAATTACAGCTTCAATAGAAGAAGTGTCAAAGCAATCTTGCTCTGTATCATAATTCGTTGGCGTAGCTATAATAACTATTTCAGCATCCTTATATGCCATTGAGTATTCAGTTGTAGCAACCAAATTTAAGTCTTTCTTTAATAGAAACTCTTTGATTTCTTCATCCGCAATTAGGCATTTTTTATTATTAAGTGCATTAACCTTTTCTTTATCTATATCTACAGCTACAACCCTATTATGTTGGGATAGCAACACTGCCATTGAAAGACCAACATATCCTAAACCCGCAATTGCAATTTTCATTTAAAATGCTCCTTTTTTTCGAAAAATGCTCCTAACTATCATATCAAATAATATTTTTGCAAAAATTCAACAGTATCAACATAATTATATCCAGCCATTTTAACTTTATCAGCTGCATTATTATCTCTGCTGTTTGATAGTGAAAAAAGCATCTCATCTGCCCAAACTTGAGGATTATCTATTGGAAGATATTTTATTGTTTCCAACACTTTAGTGCTATAAGGAACTCCAGTTGAAACTAAGCAAGGGAGTCCATTTGTTTGAGCCTCTATTGCTACAGTTCCAAACCCCTCGAAAAGTGATGGTAAAACAAATGCATCCATTGCATTATACCAAATATTAACATCATCTTTTCTTCCAAGAAAAATAATTCTATCTTTTAGGCCACACTCTTTACTGTAATTAACAATCTTCTCATATTCTGGGCCATCCCCTATTAACATTAGCTTTAGTCTACTTTCTTTTTCAGTGGCAATACGGAAAGAATCAATTAAAAATATTAAGTTCTTCTGAGTAGAAAATCTACCAATATATCCAACCACCTTAGCTTCATCTAAACATAATTCCTTTCTCAAGTAGTCTCTTTCCTCTTGTGAAAATATGAAATTCTCTAATACAATTCCATTTTTAATTATTTTAGCCTTCTTGTTTTTACCAAAAGCCCATTCTCCAGCTTCTTCAGAACAAGCAAAATAATCAGTTGCTAACGGAATAGCTAATTTAGAAAGAAACTTGCTGATTAGTATATGTTTGTCCCCAGGGTTTAAACTTGTAGTTCTTGAATGTAATATGCGTTTTTTTATACCAAGTTTTTTCCCTAACAACATTGGGAAAAAGCCATATGCAAGTGAATGTGAATGAATAACATCATAATTGCCGGAAATAATAATTTTTCTCATCGCTGAAAAATGTTTTTTCCATGTCCTTACACCAAGTGGCGGTATCGAATATACCTTTGCCCCTAAACTTTCCAATTTGTCCACGAGCGGATTACTTTCGTCTGGCGTTACTTTAACAACATCAAAATGAACAAGACTTTTATCCATCCTTGAATACCAGTCAACAAGTCGTGACTCTATTCCGCCATATTTAAAGCCAGGAGCTATATGCAAAACTTTACATTTTTCCATGAATTTTTCTTAAATAATACTTATATTTTCTAATTGCATATCTTACTTCTAAGGAAGGAAGATGATTAAAATACCTTATTGAACGAATATATGTCTTTATCCAAAACCAAATAGAACGATGCCATGGCTTATGCGGCCCAGTGTAATGAAGAATCGCTATTTGATTCTCCTCCCCATGTTGGTTTATAAAATAGCCACTATCTATATAATCTTCAATAGACCCCCAAAAAATATTGTACTTATTAGGTAAATGCCTTTGCGGTTCATCAGGCCACTTATCATAGAATGCATTAAACACATTTTGATCTCCACACGGAGCATCGTTCGCTTTATATTGTTCAACAATAAACGGAATTGTTCTTTTTAAGCCCTCATACTCCATCACATTTGGCTCTAATACCATTAATCCAGAATTAAACGAAAAACGCTCTTGCGAATCAATAAACTTAGGCATTTTACCTTTTGACATTACTGCACTCATATGAGGCCAATTAAACAAGTCGTCTATATTTTCAATCACCATCATATCTGCATCAATCCATACGATTTTTTCGTAGTCAGTTAAAGATAGTATGGCTAATTTTTGAAAAGTTGTATCCCATCGGTGACCGTTGTTTACTTTAATAAGTGGAAGTTTGATAATTTTTATTCCAAAATCCTTAATGCGTTCACGCCCGGCATTAGTTACCTCATCAGTTATAAAGCAACAGAACTCAATAGTACTATCTACTGAGCAATCTTGCAAAGAAGAAAACATAACTAATAAACCGTCTATAAAACTATCACTGGTTATCCCACTAACATATGCCCTTTTCATAAAAGCCCTCAATTTCGTCTAACTTTAAATTTAATTCTCCAATTATTGAATGCAAGTAGCACTATGCATAAAGGTGCAATTTTCTCTCTATGCCTTAATGCTGTCCCTGCATTTGCTGTGCCCCATGCAAAAACGAAAATAACGCAAAAGGCTACAATAAGAAGCAAAGTTATTTGTAACCTCCGTGAAGATTCTATCTCATTACTTCTCAATGTTTTTAAAGAATAGTAAATTGCAAAGAAATAAAACAGTGAACTAAATACGAAAGCGATAACATCATTTATCCCTCTCCAGCTCCATGGCAATGGAGAGAAAAGGAAAAAGAAAATTCGCGGGATTGTATAAATAATCATACTGCCAATCGAACTACTATCTCCAACATACTCGGCATATGAAGTCTCTCCTAAAGTACTCTGATTCGCTATTTCAGACAACGAAGAAGTCCCTGTCATCTTCTGAAAGAACACATCTCCATAATTTAAATATAAAAAAACCAATGAAAAAGCAAGAATCACGCCAATCACTACATTTGAAGGCTTAATAGTAATTTTTTCTGTACGTCTATCATATAAAAATCTGCACAGTATTTCTCCAACGGCAACGCCAATCGCTCCACTGTGAAATATTGATGCAGCTAATATTGCTAATAATGCTAATAAAAAATTAGTTTCAGCTTTTTTAGTAATCCATCTTACAAAAAATAGAACCGAAATTGCAATAAACATCGATACTATTGATTCGCGTAGTAAAATGCAGTTCATACAAACATAGTTTGGAAGTAAAGCCATTACCCACAAAGCTGTTTTTCTATTTTTTTGATTTATGTTTAATAGTTCTAATGCATCGCAAATTGCAAACATTGCTAAAATTGACATTAAAACATTAGCATATTGCGCGCCCATTCTCGAAATTCCAAAAAAGCGGAAGAAATACCCTACCAAAACAGGATATGATATCTCGTTATAGTTAAACCCAAAAGCAACCATTTCCATTGTTCTATAAAAGCCTTCTGAATCGGCTCCACTTTGAGGAATATAAACTATTCCTTTAAGATAAATATCTACAAGAAGAATTACTATTCTAACTATATATGCAAACAAAAATATAGACATATATTTTCGCTTTTGAGACTTTGATAAATCAATCAATATGCATAACAAATTGACTGCAATAAAACATAATGGGAAAATGTTAGGTATGTAAACCACACCACCATTTGCTGAATTGTAAAAAGCCAATATACATAATTCAATTATTAATGAAATTGAAGTAATCATTTAATTAATGAATAATAAAAGTCTTCGAGCCACTGTGCAGTCTGATGAATATCATAACCAGCATCAATAATTTTTTGTGTCATGTCTACATGTGTACAATCGCATTTGCAGATTTCATCAGCCCATTTTGAAGGATTCCCGAGAGGTAAAAAATAACATCTATCTGTTACTGCAGCTTCCCTTGGAACTTGATCGCTACAGAAACACTGCAAGCCTGCAGCTTGCGCCTCTATAGCAGCCATCCCAAGCCCTTCAGATTTTGAAGGAAACACAAAAATATCCATTGCTTGTAAAAGATCCGCAACATCATTTCTCATACCCGCAAAAATCACATTAGATTGAAGCCCTATTGAGCAAACATATTGTTCTATTTCTTTTTTCATTGGACCATCGCCAATCCATAGCAAACGAGCTGTATTACATTTATCCAAAACTGCTTGATAGATATCTACTATTCCATATGGATTTTTAATATTTTTAATAGTTCCAACAGCTCCGATGACGAAGGAATCTGTCAACCCATATTCTTTTCGAATTCTTTCGCGAGCGATTTGATTAAATGAGAATTCTTTTACATCTATCGCATTATTTAAAACAATAAATGCTTTGTTTGGGAAAAGCCAATTACCGGCATCAGTGCTACAAGCCAGACAATAATCGGCTTCACGTTCAACAAGATGCTCTATATACCATCTACCACGTTCTTTAAACCTATGCGGCTTAGGCTCAACTGCATGAGAATGTCCAATCGTTATTGCTCCAAGCTTTTTTGCAACGTGAAAATATATAGCTGATATTGTAAAATAATGTCCATGAATAATCTTATATTCGGGATGCTTCGACAGAAAGTTTTTCCACCACTTTACATATTGAAAATGATTATAGATTTTGTATCTTGGAGCAGAATAAATCTTGCCACCCAAAGATTTAATCTCATCTTCGTATGCGCCACCATCTTTAGTATGTTTAACAAAATCAAACTGAACCTTAGCTCTATCTATATGACGATAAAGGTTCATACACATTGTCTCTGCTCCCCCGCGGTCGAGTGTTGAAAATACACATAGAACTCTAATAGGTTCATTCATAGTTTAATCCACTCTCCCAGCTTTCGCTCCCATTCTTCTGGGGACAGTCTAACTACACCACCATTGTCATAAAAAGTATATTCACCAAAATAAACTTTCCCTTCGTATTCGTACAAATCAATGCGAACATGTTTAATTCCAAAAGACAGTTTTGTAGCTATCTCTTTCATTTCTTCAAAACACATTGGCTTTTGTGGGGGAATATCCGAGTACGAATGAAACGCTTTAATAGGCTGCCAGTTAAAATTCATATCAAAAAAATCTTCTCTATAATCGCCACCACGCCCCGAACAAATATACATCAATTTTGGTTCTCCATTAAAACAAAGAAACTTATAATCATTTATTCTTTTTATGTCATCAATTTTCATATATCGTTCCGCAAAGATATATGCATCGACCTTTTTGTATGGATATTCTCTCCCTGCGAAAAATGGGTTTGAACTTACAGCATGATTGAAATGTTTCTTTAATTCTTTTATATCTTTTTCTGTTAACGCAGATTTATCTTTAATAATTCTATAACTACCAGAATCATGATTGCACTTTAGCACGAATTCATTAGGTAGCTTGTTAAAATCAATATCTTCAAACCGTTTCCAATAACCTAACAATGGGAATGAATAACCATCCCCAATTCTCTCTTTTACAATATCTCTAACGGCAATTTTATCAACAAATTGAGTATATTCGGGATGTCTATCATACAATTTGAGCCAATTTAATTTATCACAAAATCCCACAGGATTCTCAAGATTTAACTTCTTTCCAGTCCTCATGCGGTACACAAATTTAAGATAGGTCTTATCTGGAAGCCAGCTAAAACTTTTCATAGCCATAGATCTAAGTTTGTGATTCGGGTCTATTCTATTAAAATTAATTTTGTTTAGATTAATCATTTACAAATTATGTTTATACCACTCAATTGCCTCTTCTATCCCCTTTTGGAAGCTCCAATCAGGGTTATATCCAAGCAATTCTTTTGCTTTATTTATATCTGCATTGCTATGCTTAATGTCACCGGCTCTGTCAGGCCCAAATATTGGTTCAATATCTACGCCTAAAGCCTTTGTTAATGCATAGTAAATGTCTATTAAATATTCTCTGCCTCCATAAGCAATATTAAAAGCTTTTCCATCTGCTTCTTTTGGCGCTAAACATGCTTTTAAGTTTGCTTCTATCACATTTTCTATATATGTAAAATCACGGCTTTGTTTTCCATCGCCATTGATTGTTGGTCTTTCGTTATTAAGTAACTGCTTTAAGAATTTAGGTATAACAGCTGCATATGCTCCATCTGGGTCTTGGCGTCTTCCAAAAACATTAAAGTATCTAAGGCCAACAGTAGAAAGCCCATAGTGCATAGTATACTGTTTAGCCCATTCTTCATCGCAGCGCTTTGTTAGCGCATATGGGGATAATAGATTACCTTCAATGCCTTCTTTCTTTGGAAGATTTGGCTCATCCCCGTATACAGAAGAGCTCGATGCGTATACAAACTTTTTAACATGGTTCTGTCTTGCAGCCTCGAGCATATTTAGTGTACCTTGGATATTATTAGCACAGTAATATAATGGATTTTCTATGCTTCTTGGAACACTTCCCCATGCTGCTTCATGAAGAACATAGTCTACGCCTTCGCAAGTCTTCATGCAAGTGTCCAAATCTTTAACATCGCCTTTTATAAAGCTGTAGTTTGGGGTATCTTTAAAAAGGTCAACATTAGATTGTTTTCCTGTAGATAAATCGTCCAAACACTTTACTTTATATCCAAGTTTTAATATAGCTTCACAAAGGTTTGAACCAATAAAGCCGGCACCACCTGTCACGAGAAAGACTGTATCTTTATCAAATTGTAAATCTCGATATCCCATTACAATCTCCAGTATTTATATCCTTTAGTTTTAAGCTCTGTTTTGTTTCTAATGCCTTTTACATCTACAATCAGCTTTTTATTGTTATCAATATTCTTGAAAAGTTTGTCTAAATCATCACTATCCATTGCCCTAAACTCTTTATGAGCCACGGCAATAATTAAGCAATCTAAGTTGCTTAGCATATCTTTTGATACCAAATCAATATCATAGAATTTCTTTGTATCAGAAATATCGGCAACAGGGTCGTATACTAATGGCTTAATACCATATTCATTAAGTTCGGTAATTATGTCATTTACCTTGCTGTTTCTTACATCAGGGCAATCTTCTTTAAAAGTAATACCCAGGCATCCTACTTTAGCTGTTTTTACATCTATTCCAAGATCTATAAGCTGTTTAACAGTTTGCTCTGCAATATATTTACCCATGCCATCATTAATCTTTCTTCCCGAAAGAATAACCTGGCTGTTATACCCCACTTGTTCCGCTTTATATGTAAGATAATATGGGTCTATGCCAATGCAATGGCCGCCAACAAGTCCCGGTTTAAAGTTTAAGAAATTCCACTTTGTACCTGCAGCTTCAAGAACCTCGAGCGTATCAATACCCATTTTATTAAAAATGATAGAAAGCTCATTCATAAAAGCGATATTAATATCTCTTTGGCTGTTTTCTATAACTTTTGCAGCCTCCGCGACCTTAATAGAAGAAGCTTTATATACGCCGGCCTTAACAACTATGCTGTACACATTTGCAATCTCTTCAAGAGATTCATTATCCATACCGGATACAATTTTCTTAATATTAGGTAATCTATGTTCTTTATCGCCCGGGTTAATTCTTTCAGGGCTATAACCAATCTTAAAATCTATACCACATTTAAGCCCTGATTCTTTTTCAAGAATAGGAATGCATATATCTTCTGTAACACCGGGATATACTGTCGATTCATATACAACAATAGACCCTTTACTTAAATTTCTGCCAACAATCTCACTGGCCGATGTTACAGGGCTAAGATCTGGTTTATTATCTTTATCAACAGGTGTAGGAACAGCAACAATAATAAAGCTGGCTTCTTTTAATTTTGTTTCATCAGAAGTCCATTCAACTTTAGAAAGTTTTATTACATCATTTCCAGCTTCTCCTGTTGGGTCTATACCATTTTTGTATGCTTGTACTTTTGCATTATTAACATCAAAGCCAATAACATCTACATACTTTGCAAATTCAATTGCGATTGGCATACCGACATAGCCAAGCCCTACGAGTGCAAGTTTTTTCTTATGAATTACCAATTGATCTGAAATATACATTACTTTTATATTATGCATAGTATTTATCTGCTCGCTTTAAACTTCAGTAGCCATTAACTAGCTTATTTCTTTACTAATATAAGTGCACCATTTGGGTCAAACACATATCTATGAAATCTATCTACCGAAATGCTTTCAGAGAGGATAAACCCATTTTTTAATACTCTCCGTATACTTGCATTATTGCTTTTACTTATAACAGCGTAAACATTATGATAATTACTTTCATATTTTGACAATACGATATTAGATATACGGACAGCTACGCCTTGCCCCCGAAATTCTGGTATTGTATATGATGGGCCTTCTATCAAATCATTTTTGCTTGTAAAAGGATATATAAACAATCCCCCTGTTGAAAATGTAATTGAGCCTTTTACTACATCACAAATATCTGTAATAATATATACTCTATACCCATGTATCAACATTAAGAGAAATCTACAATATTGTCGCCAAGTCATATTTCGCATATCACCAGATTTTGGATACAACCTATAGATTTTAGGCTTAAATAAATACAATTTTTCCGAATCAAGTGTCTCAAGAAAAATGCACTTATCACATGTCAACAGTTTACTACTCATAACACATATATTCTTTATTAAAAAAAATTTTTAGAAGCGAACAATTCACTTTTTTTATATCATATTTTTCTCTGCAATACTGGATACTGTTATTACCCATCTTTTCACAAAGCTCTGGATAATTTATAAACATTTCCATTTTGTCTACCAATGAGCCGATATCTTTTACAGGAACAAGATAGCCATTAAAACCATCTTTTACCGTTTCGCGGCATCCGTTAGTATCTGTGGTAATAATAGGCCTACCGCAAGCCATAGCTTCTAATACTGTTCTTGGAGTTCCCTCTCGATATGAAGGCAGTACATATACACTGCATTTATCGTAATATGGCCTCACATCTGAAGTCTCTTCAAAGCGCTCAACTATTTCCTCTTTAATAAACGGCTCGATATATTCTTTGGGAATAGCATCTTGCATATTATTTTCGTATTTGCCAAGTAAATAAAATTTTACATTATGATGCTTTTGTTTTACTATTTTTGCTGCTTGCAAATATTCTCTTACGCCTTTGCTCTTTAGAAGTCTTGAAAGCATAAAGAATGAAATCTCTTTTGGCATTTCAAGAGGCTTAAAATATTCCATATTTACGCCAGATCCATTTACAACATGGCATTTATCTTTTTTTACAAGTTTTCTTGAAACAAATTCATTTAAATCGTCTTTATTTTGGAATATAACATTTTCAGCTTTATTAAAAGCAAATTTATAAAGAATCTTTACAATGGTGCCTATTATCTTAGCTTTAGTTGTTTTAGCAGTAAGAGCATAGCCTCCGCCGGTTACTAAACAATTTATATGTTTAATTCCAAGCTTTGATGCTGCAATGCTCCCATATACGATTGGTTTAATCGTATATCCAAGAACATAATCAGGTTGTTCTTGCTTCATTAATTTTTTTAGAGCTCTGCAATACTTTAAATCACTGATGATACTGGTACCGTTTTTCTCCATAGGTATTTCAACAAAACGGCAACCTAAAGCTTCTATCTTATCAACATCTGTCTTATCAGGGCCTGTTACAACAACTTCGTATCCGCGAGAAATAATTTCTTTGATTAAATCTCCACGAAAGTTATATACTGTTCTATTTTTGGGTGAAATTAGCAAAAATTTATTCATTCCTAAAATGGTAATCTTGAGTTTATTTCAAAATAAAGTCTTTCAATTTTAGCACGCCTATTGGTATGATTTGCATCAACAACATTAATGTTTAATTCTGCCAGTTTAGGATAATTAATCGCCACAATTTCCTTTTGCAATCTATCAGCAATCCTATCTTTAAGAGATGGACTTAATAGCAATATGCAAAGACTTCTATTATTGAACGGAATTGTTACATCATACGCTATCATGTGCTCGTTAACCATATGGCTCGCCTCTCCGGCGCCCCAAGCAAATTCCCAGTACAGTTGTTGCCAAGGAGTTAAATAATCTGTATCGATATATTTGTTAATAAACTTTTCAAAAACATTATCCGTTGCCTTTACGAGCTTTCTGTCAAAAGTAAAAACCTTATATACTGATGTGCACATTCTTGGTGTCATATGTTTAGGCATAGAATTCCGATTAAAGCGTTTGCAGTACCTAGCTCTTCCAATTTCATCAACCCAAGATTTTACTTCAATATCAAATTCACTGTTACTTAAGAAAAATGCTCTAGTACGTATGCTGTGTTGGGCAAGATATATAATATTTCCTGCATTATATGCCTGTATTTCTTTTAGCAAGTTTATTTCTGGAAACGCTTCATCTTCATAAGGCACCTTAAACGTTGTATGGTTTAAACCTAATGAATTGCATATTTTTTGTGCTGCTAATACATCAAATGTCTCCTCTGAGCTCGAGTCGTAACTAAAATACTCAAAAGCTTCAGTAACACCATTTGTTGATGCCAAAGTAATAGCACTGTCTCGGCCGCCCGTAAGAGAAATCGCGATTTTGCTACCTGCCCATTTTTGAGCACATAAAGTCATTGTGTTTTTCATAAATAGCGAAGAGTTACACAAAATGTCTTGATACTCAGTCTCGTTTTTGCATTCACTAATTTTTGAAAAAGGAAAAAACCTAGTAAATGTAACATCAAGATTACCGTTCTTTTTCTCATATACATGGTTTGCGACAACTCGTTTAAATTCAATAAATGGAGATAAATCTCCCGGAAGAATATTTCCAAAATAATGGAAGTGCTTATAATTCTTTAATCGAGTTATATAAGGGTCTTCTTGAAGATTAAGCAGATCTCCGACCAATTTTGCATGTGAGGAAATGTAATAATAACCATCTACTACACCATAATATGAAAGCCTCATGCAAGTGCAATCGCCCCAGTGTTTAATTGAATTTGCATCAAGTATACACATTACGTATATGCCTGTAAAATGAGATTCGTATTCCCAAAATGCATGGCCTTCTAGATTAATTAAATGACTGAGTAGCATATTCTCATCGCTAACCATTTCAACAGGATTATATGCATGACCAATCAAAACAAGAGCTTTTTCCCCATTATTCACATAAAAGAAATTAACTTGTTTGTCATGCCAAATGTAATATGTATTATTAAATTCCGTTCCAATAGTTTCCTTTATCCAAAAGCCACTGTTATACGGATATTGGTCTTCATTCGATAAATCTCTATTGGTAATCAGAAAGCCTTTTCCAAATAATAATCTTTGATATTCGGGATGAGCCTTTAACGCTTCATCCATTTCTTGTCTGCTTAACATTGTATATTTTTCAGATTCTCCAACGTTACTCTACTCATTCTCTCCTCAACACCGTCGCTAAAAAAGCTATTGTGTGGGCTTATAATTACATTATCCATATCCCAAAGCCGGCTTTCTTTTGAGAGTGGTTCTTCGCTAAAAACATCGATAACGGCTCCGGCGATATTCGGGATAGTGTCTATCAATGCTTGTTCGTCTATTATTGCACCGCGGGCAACATTTACTAAAACTGCCGTTGGTTTTAAACTTGATAAAATTTCTTTATTGATAAGATGCTTTGTTTCGTCTGTAATCGGTATAGCTACTACAATTACATCGGCATCTGCGCATTCTTTTTTGAGATTTGTAAGCGGCAATATCTTGTCAAAGTTTTCATAATTTCTTTCGCTTCTGTTTAAGCCGATTACTGTGCATCCAAAGGCTTTAAATCTTTTTGCACATTCTCTGCCTATGCTTCCGCATCCTATAATCAAAACTCGCTTATTGTTAAGCTCTATCAAATTCTTGTTCTTTTTCCATTCGTGATTTTTCTGCTTTTCATGGAAAAATCTGCTTTGTTTATAAAGTTGAAGCACGCCGCATATTGCGTATTCTGCTATTGGAATGCTATATACATCTTTCGCGTTATGAATTTCAATATTATGAGCTTTTACATAGTCCATTGGAACTCGATCGAATCCGGCGCTATTTAACTGAATGTATTTAAGCGATGTAAATTGCTCAATCGAATGATACAAAAAGAAGACATTAGCAATTATTGCTTCTATTTCTTCTGGTGGACATGGAATGTCATCGGTTTCTTTTTGCATGCAAATTACATCATGCCCCATATCTTTTAACTTATTAATTTGTTCGACACTCGGTTTCCAGTATCCAGTAATTAATAATTTCATTTCTTTATTACCGTCTCGGTGGTATTCTCGTTATCGGCATTTTTAAAAACTTTCAATATTGTTAAGAAGAATATTTTAAGATCTAAAAGAAAGGATACATGGTCTACATACCAAACATTAAGTTCGATACGCTTATTCCATTCAACGGCTTTTCTGCCGTTTATTTGTGCCCAGCCTGTGATGCCGGGACGAATTTCGAACATCCTTCTTTGTTCGTCTGTATATTCTTCAAGTTTCCAAGGATGATATGTAAGAGGTGGGCGTGGCCCGATAAAAGACATCTCGCCTTTCAAAATGTTAATGCATTGCGGAAGCTCGTCTATGCTTGTAGCTCTGATAAATTTACCAAGCCTTGTCACCCTGCTGTCATTATTATTTGAGTAAACTCCCGAGCCTGTATGTTCGGCTCCGACGCACATACTTCTGAATTTTAATATTTCGAACACTTTGCCATCTTTGCCGATGCGTTCTTGTCTAAATATTGCAGGGCCTTTTGAATCAAGTTTTATTGCAATAGCGACAATAAGCATCGGAACAAGGCCGATAATCAAAATTATCATTGCAAGCAAAATGTCTATTAATCTTTTGAAGAAATTTTTGTACATATATTTTCAACCGCAAGTTTAACTTCTTCTCTATTTTTAGCGAAGTCTTCTTCGCTTGCGTTTTTTAAGCTTTCTTCGTAATCTCTTAACGCTTTTATATTTTGTCTAAATGTTTTATCTATTTCTGATAAGTCTTGGCACTTTGAACTGTCACAAAAAGCTCTTGAAAGTATTGCCCTGCTCGAGCCAAGGCGGTAATGTTCCATCACTACTCTTTCTGCTTTTAAGAGACCTTCACCAAGTTTTGCGATTCCGCCAAATCCGAAAGGTATCCCCGCATCATTAATTTTTTTACATATGATATCTAATGTTCCGTTTGCAAGCGGCTCAAAAAGAAATCTTTGCCCATACGAAATGTGAAGATCGTTTAAACCTATATACATTTCGTCTATGCCTTTAACTTTAAGAACTTCATCAAGACACTCTGCGGCTTTTCTTGTTTCAAGAAGAGGTAAAGTTTTTGCCCTTCCGCCAACCGCATCAACAAAGTTTTCAAGTTCGGATGCATTTTCCCACATCGGAAGCATAACGAAATCGGCTCCGGCATCAATCACATCATCGATTTCCTGTTTTGAATTTGGATTCCAATGATTAACTCTTGCAATCAGTTCCGCTTTCTTTAAAACAGCTTTAACAGCTTTTACATCAGCTGCTGTATGATGAGATTTAACAGTATCCATGCCCTTTTGTCTTGATTCTTTATCAAGAGTTTCAAGATCTACGAATATTCTCTCTACACCATTCTGCTCTGCGATTAAAGCCACGTCTGGGTTATTGGTGATGTAATATAGTTTTAATGCCATTAATTCTTTGTCTCTGTTTGAGTTGTGCCCTCGGCACCATCTTCTCCGGTCGTTTCGCTGACAACTTCAGGTTCTTTATAGATTTCCTGAAGCATATTAATAATCTCTGATTCTTGTGGAACCCAGAAACTAAGTTCGTGAATTATATCTGCATATCCCGGAAGCATATAGCTGTTAAGTTTATCTCCCGAAAGGCCTTCCATTGCTTTTAATGCAATCTTTGCAGCCATGCCGTATGTCATATCTGATTCAACATTTTGAAGTGATACTTTTGCAACATCACCGATGTTTCCTGCTTTAAGACATTCGCCAATTACTTTCTTTACGAATTTTTGCTGAAGTTCTTGGCGCTCGATATCTCCGCCCGGATATGATTTATATCCCTGACGCTCGTACCATGGGTTTGTATGTCTGAATCTTAAGAATTCCATTACGTTGCTTGAATCGATAATTTGATTTCCGGCAGGGATATCGACATGAAGCTCGTGTCCCTTGGTTGTGTCATCATATTTCATTGCAAATGGAATCTCCATTTCGACGCCGCCGATTACTTTCATAATCGCTTTTACATCGTCATATTCTACGATGGCATAGTAATGAATTGGCATACCGTGAAGAATTTCGGAAACAACTTCGGCAAGCTTAACTACGCCCTGAGCAGAATAAATTGCATTAATCTTATGATGTGCATATGAAATATAACCACTGCCGCGATAGTAATATGTATCACGCGGCAAGGAAATAATATCTACTCTTTGATTATCCATGTCATATGAAATGAGCATGATAGTATCTGTCATACCATCATTAACACCAAGGCAAAGTATATTTACTCTTTGCTGGCTCTGGAACATTTCATAAAAAGTTGAGCCCTCGTCAACAGCGATTGGCGTCATGTCTTTTAAAAGGCTGACTGCTTCTACAACTTCGCCGTCTTCATTTACTGTGTCACCTTTGAACATATTTGCATTGAAAAATGCATTTGCTCCGATGCGGACTCCGGTAAATACCAAAGTGGCGGCAAGGAATATTATAATAAAATGTTTGATCGTCTTTCTTTGAAGTAATATTTTTTTATTCATTTCTATTTTGCTCCCTGATAGTTTGGAACTATCTTTTTAATCCATGCCCTTATTTCATGATCTGTTTTATTTTTAAGATCTTTCATTGCATCATCAAGGCCGGCATTAAGTATTTCTTTTAGCCCCTCACTTGCTGCTACCGGACGACCAATGAAAATCTTTTTATGCTCTGTTTGCTTTATTCCTTCTTCTGAAAGAAGTAATTCTTCGTAAAGTTTTTCGCCAGGTCTTAAGCCTGTAAATTTTATATCTACATCTACATATGGTTCCGACCCTGAAAGCCTGATTAACTTTTCAGCTAAATCTAATATCTTTACAGGTTCGCCCATATCGAGAATAAATACTTCTCCGCCCTTAGCAATGCTTCCGGCCTCGAGCACCAACTGCACCGCTTCAGGTATAGTCATAAAGTATCTTGTGATATCTTTATGCGTTACTGTTACAGGGCCGCCTTGTGCTATTTGTTTTCTGAATGTCGGAATAACCGAACCATGGCTGTCTAATACATTTCCAAAGCGAACTGCAACAAATTCTGTAGCCGATTTTTTATCTGCATGCTCTTGCATAAGCATTTCACAAATTCGTTTGCTTGCGCCCATAACCGATGTTGGGTTAACAGCTTTATCTGTGCTGATTAATATAAACTTCTTTGCGTGGTGATCAAGAGCTGCATCCATCACATTGTTCGTGCCAATAACATTATTTATCAATGCTTCGCGAGGGCTGTCCTCCATGAGTGGTACATGCTTATGTGCCGCCGCATGGAAAATTACATCCGGTTTATATTTACTAAACAACTCGCATACGCTTGTTTTATTTACTACAGAACCGATTCGAACTTCAAAACTAAGATTTGGAAAATCACGCTTCATTTCTTGTTGAAGTTCAAAGCATGTATTTTCATAAATATCAAATACAACAATTTTTCTCGGACCAAAGCGACCTATTTGTCTGACTATTTCCGATCCTATAGATCCGCCACCACCGGTAACAAGCACTGTCTGGTTCTGAATGTAGTTTGAAATTCCATCCATGCTAAGTTCTACAGGCTCTCGTCCTAAGAGGTCTTCGATTGCTACATCTCGAAGAGCTTTGATGCTTACCTTTTCGTCAATAAGATCCAAGAGACTTGGTAAAATTTGAACTTTGCATTTTGTCTTCTGACAAATTTCTACGATTTGTGCTATTGCTTGTCTTGATGCTGTAGGAATAGCAACTATAATTTCATCTATCGAATATTTTTCAGTAGCATCCAAAATAGCATTTCTATCGCCTACAATCTTTATGCCTAAAATAGAGCGACCGATTTTTACAGGGTCATCATCTATTATCGCAACAATACGTCTGTTTTGTTCTATATGTGTTTGCATCTCACGTATCATTGCAGAACCGGCATCTCCGCCACCTACAAGAAGAACTCGAATTTCGTTTTCCTTCTTCGTAATATTAAACATGCCCGGAACATGAAACTCTCTTACTATTCGATATGCAAATCTTATGATTGCAAGCATAAGGAATTCGAGAACCATAGCGATAAGCATTACGCTTCGAGGGAAAGTTACATTAAACAGCATTATGTATGCCAGGCAGCCTGCGCATCCGCTAATTGCGGCGATTCCACAGTTCGCAACCTCTTTGATCGAAACATATTTCCAAAGAGATGTGTAAAGCCTATTACCCAAAATGGCAACAAGGTGTATAGCTGTGAAAAACGGAATGTTAGTTAAATAGCCGTTTAAAAGATAGTTTTGGAACAATTCATTGCCGGTTTTTAAATCAAAGCGCAACAAAAGCGCAATCACCATCGAAAGGTTAATTGCGATAATGTCCAATATCACTATTAATGCTATTTTTGCTTTATTTTTCATTTGTTTTTGTGCGGAGGAAACACTCCAACGCATACATGTTAATTATATCACAATGCAACAAAAAATAGGCTTTTTTGGCATTAAAAAACCGCGCTTTCGCGCGATTTTCCAAATATTTCAGCCTAAATAAAGGTTGTTGCTGCTAAATTCCGGCTCACAGGTAGCATCTATACCTAAATCGTGGAAAATTTGGGCATCGCCATCTGACAAAATAGCCGTGCAGTGAGCTTGACAGCGGCATAAACACGGAAGTTTGCTTGCTGCCAGCTTTGCGGTTGGATTGATACTTGCGGAAATAGTAAGGGCTGATAGAATTTCTTCTAAGTTTAAAGTGCTCTTTTCTTTATGAAGTATATCTGTTTTTAATTTTTGTAATGTCTCTAAGACATCCGGTGAAATCAGGGCAACTTCATCCGGAATCGAACAAAGTGTTTTTATTGCATTAAGTATTAATGCTCCGCCTGCAACCATTCGTCTTGATGATCTTCCGGTAACAATTCGGCCATCCTTTAATTCAATAGCCATAGCTACCAGGTTTTGATATTTTTCTTCGTCTAAGCTGCGTTTGTATGCAGCGTATTCGTTGGCAACCTTAACGACTTTACGGTCTTCTACGGTTTTACCAACCTCGTCCATCAAAAGCTTTGCGCGTTTAAATGCATCTTCGTCAATAAGCCCACGTTTGTAATCAACTGCGGCTATAAGGTAGCGACGAATAACTTCGTTACATGCCGCATCTTTACATATTTCTTCATCTGTGATGCACGATTTGATGACATTAACGCCCATATCTGTTGGCGATTTGTATTCACATTCTTCACCTGTAATTTTTTCCATGATACGTTTAAGTACAGGGAAGGTTTCAAGATCGCGATTGTAATTTACAGCCTGCTCGCCATATGCTTCGAGGTGATAGTTGTCAATCATATTAACATCTTTAAGATCGACAGTAGCTGCTTCATAAGCAATATTTATCGGGCTTTTTAATGGTAAGTTCCAAATTGGGAAAGTTTCAAATTTTGCATATCTTGCTTTAACTCCACGTTTGTTTTCGTGGTAAAGCTGTGATAAGCATGTTGCCATCTTTCCTGAATTCGGGCCCGGAGCGTTTACAACAACAAGAGGTTTGCTGACTTCAATATATGGATTAGCGCCATAGCCTTCATCTGATACTATGGTATCAATATCTGTCGGATATCCTTTTGTTGCTGAGTGTTTATAAGTTTTGATTCCGCGGCGTTCAAGCTTTTGGATAAATAGATTTACGGCAGGTTCGTCTTCGTAGCGTGTAACAACTACAGAATTAATTTCGAGCTCGTATTTTCTGAATGTATCGATAAGACGCATTACTTCAAGATCGTAAGTAATGCCATAATCTTGACGGGTTTTATTGGTTAATATATCTCCGGCATAGATGCAAATAATTATCTCGGCATGTTCTTTCATACGAGCGAGAAGTTTTATTTTCGCATCCTGATCGAAGCCCGGAAGAACTCTTGCTGCATGTTTATCATTTACAAGTTTTCCGCCGAATTCAAGGTAAAGCCTATCGCACTGATGACTGTGGATTCTTTCAAGAATATGTTCTGATTGCTCTTTTAGATATTTTTCTGAGTCAAAGCCGATTGGCATTGTGGATCTCCTTAGTATTGTTGAATTTCTATATATTAACTTAATTATTATACAATATCTTGGGGTTTATTGAAATGGGAATTTGATAAATGGGACAGAAAATTTTATTTTAAGCTTGCAATTTCAAAATTTTTACTGTAAAATATTGGCAATGTATTAAGTGCTTTTATTTTATGAGGTTTTCTATGAAAAAAGCACTTATTTTTTGTCTGATTATAATCTCTATTCTCTCAAGTAATGTTGGATGGGCTCTGGCTAAAGATTACAGCTATAGCGCAAATATCAGAATTGTCACCGACGCCCACCCTATTGGTGTCGACCACAGCGGCGATATCGAATTGTTTTCTTCTGACAATAGTTATGAGTTTTATACTTATGAAGGCCATAAGGTTTTTCTAAAAGATGGTTCTGATTTTAATCTCGGAAGCACAGAAGGTATCATGAGTTTTCGTTCGGCAGATTTTGCGAGCCAGGAAGGATACATCGATACGGCATGGTCGGGATCTTTCGATTACATTTTCGATCAGCAAATAATCAATTCAAATATATTTACTCAAACAGTAAACTTTCAAACGCCAAAAAGCGAAATTGTTACTCTCCGTTCGACCTGGACAAAAGGCCCTTGCAAAGGCGAATTCAACACTATACCAATAAAATTGAATATTAAAAACTGCCCTGCAATAGATTATGTCCACTTAGGCGGAGAGCAACGCGCTTTAAGAGCTCAGAGCATAACGGTTTTATTAGCGCAAAACCCGTCTTATCCTATTCAGCAAATTTATATTGATATCCCCGGAGCAAATAAAAGACAGCTTATCAGTTCACGTGATGAAAACGATGAATATGTAACTGCCACTTTGGAATTCGTTACAAAAAATAAAAAGACACAAGACTATACTTATACAATTACTGCAATAGATTGTCTCGGAAGAAGCGTAAGCACAAGCGGAAAATTTAGTGTCCTTGAAGATAAATATCCGAATGCACTGATAAATATGAATTATCAATTCTTTAGAGATACAAATGGAATTGCAAAGATAAACGCTATCGCTGCCGGATCATACACAGATGATCCTGTCACTAATTCCTGGTATCTAACAGATAACAAAGGAAATAAATATCAAACAACAAATACAGGATATGAAAACACTTGCGAATTTTATTTATCAAGCCCTGGCAAATATCAAGCAGTACTGACCGCGACAGATTCCTGGACCAATACTTATGACGATTTAGTAAGCATAAACGAAAGAAAATCAAAAACTTATGCAAGAAATTTTATCGTTGATAATACTGCGCCGCAAATAAGCATTGGTCAAAGTGATACTAAAACAATAAAGCTCGGATTGCTTTTACTAAATTATCAAGGTGATGCCGAGGCTTTAAATAATAATTTAAGAGATAGAAAAATTGTATCGACAATAAGCGTATGCGAGACTCCGGCAAAAGACGCGAAAGAAAGTTTTACTTTAATAGATACAATAGAAAATTTTGATGTAGCGACTTTCGCCGGTGAAATACCTAATGGCCTCGAGCCGACACTTGATGGATACTTTCAGGTTTATAATGCCTCGGGAGATAAGCATTTTCGCATCACAAAAGGAACAAGAGGCAAATTTAATTTAGAAGGCATTTTTGATTCTTTTACAGACAGCGGTAGCGTAAGCTTAACCAACTTTGCTTACAGAAATCCTTTTGGAATCGAACTTGAAAACGGAACCGTATATGTCATATTCCCGGGATACAGCACGACACAACCAAATGTCATTAAATTTGAAACCAAAGCAGACTCACTATCAAAAGACATTACTATCTCACTGCCGGCAGTCAACTATACAGAATGCTATAAATTTAATGACAAATATATTTTTGTGTTAACAAATTCAAGAACAAAAGTAAAAACAGCCTATGTCTATCAATTTAAAGAAAGCTATTCTGCCGCAATAAACCGTTTATCCGAAGCATACTTAAGTAGCGAAAATGATTTGAATTTAGTGATTGATGCAAACTTTGAAGATGCAAGCCTGGAAGCTATAGTGCAAGCTTGTAAAGATGTGCAAAGTACAGGAGGCACAGGCGAAGGAACGCCTGCAAGCGGAACAGAATTTACATTCTCTTACTTTGATATAGAAAACGATCCAATGTATAAAGCATGGTATAACTATGCAGGAAAAACAGTTGAAATAAACAGCTTAAGCTTTTCTATAAGCCCTGTAGCCGGCTATAAAAAATTACAATTTTGGGTAATGGATGATTGCGGAAATAGCGAGTTTAACAAAAAGAGCAACGTTGTCACAATAAACATCGATAGCCACGAACCCGAAGAGCCCGCAACCTTGCCCGAATACAAATTACATAGGAAATATTAATTAATAAGCCGCTGCTATTACAAACGTTCACGAGCCCTAAGCAGGGCGAAACGGTGTTCATGAGTGTTTGTAATAGCAGCGGCTATATATTTTTCTATTTCAATAGTTCCAACGCTTTATCAAACTGAAAATCCCTTTGCATAGTTAAGAGCTCGTATGTTGTCCTGCCATCCAAACTATCAATATCATAATCCGGCTTTACCCCAACCCCATCAATCGCCTTCTTATTAGGCCCGACAAAATAACAGGTAGACATCTTTACATACGAACCATTGCCAAGATCAAATATCTCTTGAGCAACACCCTTACCATAAGTAGTCTTACCAACAAGCTTAGCAGCTTTAGAACCTTGCATTACAGCCGCAAAAGCCTCACTTGCAGAAGCAGAATTCTCATTAACCAAAACTATCGTTTTAGCTTTGCCAGCTAAATAATTTTCAGACTTTATTGTTTCAACAGTTTTACCCTGCTGAATATAATAAATCATAGGATCACCGTTTTTCAAAAACGATTCCGCACAAACAAGAGCCTCGTTCATATATCCACCGGGATTATCCCTAAGATCAATAATAAACTTACTTATTCCGGCAGCCTCGAGCATCGTTTTAGTAAGCAAGAAATGAGAAGCAGTGCCTTCATCAAATTCTGATATTGAAATATATCCGACAAGATCTGTTCTATCATTTAAGTCGTTAACATATTCTATTTCTGCTGCTGCACAAGGATCATAAATTCTGAAATAAACATTATTTATAGAAAGAGTTTTGCGAGGCACTTTAAATTTAAGTTCTTCACCGTTTCTATCAACAACAATATTTACAGTAGAACCTTCTTTTCCGCGAAGCCTATTGCTAACTTGATCGACAGTTAAACCCTTTACATCTTTGATGCCTACGGTTTTAATAATATCGCCGGGCTTTATTCCTGCAGAAAAAGCAGGACCGCTTGCATTGACTGCTGTCACATAACATCTTTGATCGATAACACTTATTGTCACACCGACTCCGGCATAAGTACTATTTGCAAGCTGGTCGACGAATGCATCCTTTTCTTCATTTGAAGCATAATAGGTAGTCCACCTATCAAAATTTTGAAAGACGGCGCTGTATGCGTCGTCTATCAATTTATTCACATCTACTTCATCTTTATAATTTAATTCTAATTGCTCAATGGCAAGCTTAAGTGCATCGAGGCGAGCAATATCCTGTTCGTCCATCGCATATGTGTATAAGCTTGCCGGAGAAATTACATATATCAAATAAAATGCCGAGCCGGCAATCATAGCGATAGCTAAAATAATTGCCAATATTCTTACTATCCATTTACTTTTCATTGCTGAATCACCTCTATATCAAGCTTATTTCTACTCTCTATAAGTCCCTGAATCGATAAACTGTAATCAACAGAAAACTTGTTTTCGTTTTCGATATTAACACTATTAGTTAAAATTTCCATGCCAATATTTCCATATGGAGTTTCATAAAGGCCTTGATGTCTTTTGCCTTCTTCAAATTCCATAACGGTTCCGCCGACTAAATCTTTCCCGCTTCTTTGCATTTTAAGTTTTTGATTCATGATAGTAATCATGGTCTTATAACCTTCCATGCCGGAAAGCTCTGTCTCATCATATGATATACGAGTAATTCCTCCGCGGCTGCTTATTTTCCCCGGAGTCATAAACTCTATAACATCATCATTGTCTTCAATATCATCAGGTCTTTTCGGTAAAGCCGAAATAGTTCTACCTGTGATTTTTAGCATTATATCTTTCATAGCCAAGTTCTATAATCTTTTCTATAATCTCACTGTATGTATATCCCTCATGCATAAACAATTTCGGGAACATGCTTATATTTGTAAAACCAGGTATAGCATTTATTTCATTAATGAAAATTTCATGTGTCACCTTGTCCATTAAGAAGTCGCATCTTGCATATCCCTGGCAACCAAGTGCTGCATAAGCAACTTTTGCCATGCTGCGAATTTTATCCATTTCTTCTTTTGAAATTTCTGCCGGAACAACCGTACTTGAAATTCCATCAACATATTTGTCATCGTAAGTATAAAAATCTGCTCCGGTAATAATTTCGCCAACACTTGCTACAGTAAGTTCATCATTACCCATTACTCCTGTCTCAAGCTCTCGGCAATCTACACCCTGCTCTACTATAAGTCTATTATCATAATGTGCAGCAATATCAAGAGCTTCATCTAAATCTTCTATAGCCTTTACTTTTGTAATTCCTACAGAAGATCCCATATTAGCAGGCTTAACAAAATACGGAAGTTTTAAACTTTCTTTTATTTCTCTAAGCTTAATTGATTTGCGACTTGCATCTTCTAAATCTGCGCTTGTCAATGCAACATATGGAGTTTGATTTAAACCTGCACTGGTGAAAATTTCTTTAGCAACAATTTTGTCCATAGCTGTTGCACATCCGACAACTCCGCATCCGCCATATGGTATATTAAGAAGTTCGAGCAAACCTTGAACTGTTCCATCTTCGCCATTCGGACCGTGCAAAATAGGAAGAACAAAATCTACGTCCTTTTTTAAATCCATCGGGTTATAAGGAGCAAGCATGCTTTGATCACCTTTAGGATCTAAAAACCACTCAAGCTCTTTGCTTATAAACACGCGGATTATGTCATACTTATCTTTGCTTAAAGCTTCTATTACATTGTTAGCAGAAACAATCGAAACTTCGTGTTCTCCAGATTTACTTCCATAGATTACTGCTATTTTTGTCTTAGGCATTTTCTAAAATCTCCACTAATTCTTCTTTTGTAAATTTATACGAATTTCTGCAAAATTGACAAGTAAGTTCAGCTTGACCATCTTCTTCAATAAGTGTTTTCAAATCGCTTTTTCCTATACTTGTTAAAGCGCTGGCCATTCTTTCTTTGCTGCAATCGCAATGCCATGTAATTTTTCTTTCATCTAAAATATTTAAATCGTCTTTAAATATTGTCTCTAAAACTTTGTCTTGAATTTTTGATACCGGAGCCTTACTTGCATCTTCAATAATAAGTGCAATATTATCCATCATAAATAAAGTATCTTCGAGTTTTGCAATTACTTCTTCCTTTGCATCAGGAAGAACCTGTACTATCATGCCTCCGTTCGGGGCAAGTGCCACTGCGGAAGGCTGCTGTTCTGAAATTGCAAAATACTTTGCAAGGTCTTTACTTACATCTCCGGTTTCAAGCTCTACTTTTCCGATATAAGGTTCTTTGAGCCCTAAATCTTTTATAACTGTAAGGCTCCCGCCTTTTAGATTTATTTCATCAGTGCTGATATATCCTTTTACTTCGCCGTCGGCATTTGCCGTAGCAACTATTTCGGCACTGTTATCTGCAGATTTAAAAATTAAAGAGAGTTTATCTCTTTGTCCTTTAAGCATAAGCCCCATAAGGCCTGCTGCGGTAAGCACCATTCCAAAGCTTGGACTGCAACTTTGGTGTATGCTTTCAGCTGCAGCAACTACATCTGTAGTTACTGCAGCATAGACACGATATGATCCAGTTTTATCTATAGAAATATTTGTGTTCATTAATCTACTCTGTGTGTTCCTGTGCCATCACGATAACCGTCGATAGCTTCTTTTAATGTATTAACAAGTCTTCCTCTTGTTTCAAAGCCCTTCCAACCAATGTGTGGTGTAAGAACTACATTATCCATTGCAAACAGTTCGCTTGATGCTGCAAGTGGTTCTACTTCTTGAACATCGAGTCCGGCTCCGGCAATAGTTTTGTTCTTAAGAGCTTCAATTAAAGCGGCTTCGTCAATAAGAGCGCCTCTTGCTGTATTGATAATAAATGCAGTCGGCTTCATTTTTGCTAAAGCTTCTTTATTGATAATATGTTTTGTCGAATCATTAAGCGGGCAGTGAAGGAATAAGAAATCTGAATCCTTAAGAACATCATCAAAGCTTACAAAATCTACACCTTCTCCAAGGTCTTTCTTTGTACGGCTATAAACAAGAACCTTCATCTTAAGAGCTTTTGCTACAGCAATTGTTTCTTTGCCGATATTGCCTGCACCGATTACGCCAAGTGTTTTTCCGTTAAGCTCTACATGCGGAACCATAAGATGTTTATCAAAATTGCTATGGTCACCTTTTGCAAGCATTGTCACTTGCTTTTGCATTGTACTTGCAAGCATCAGCATCATCATGATACCTGTGTGTGCTACTCTTTCTGAAGAATATGCCGGCACATTTGTTACAGCGATTCCTCTTTCGTGGCATGCATCAAGATTAATATTGTTATAACCTGTACCTGCCTCGGCAATCATCTTTACGCTTGCCGGAAGTCCCATAATGTCTTCATATGACATAGGAAGCTCTTTTGAAATAATAATTTCTGCGCCTTCTGAGATTGCATTGTAATTGTGGTTTTCGCATGTATCATATACAACGAGTTCATCGTTTGGGCCGACAATTACAGAGTAGTCAATTGCACCATCAAAGTTTACTTTTGCGCCGTTAAGAACAACAACTTTCATTTTATTTCCTCCTAAATTAAACTTATGTTTAATATTTATCTTTTACTTTTGATAAATCGCAAAACATGTCGGTCCACTACCTGATTGCTGAACCTTAATCGGCTTACCGTATTGTGGGTGAACTTTTGACAATTCATCAATTGTATTTTGAATTTGCGGGAAAAGCTTTAATGTTGCTTTTTGCAAATCATTATCATATTTAAGTGCAAATTCCTGTGGGCTTATATTTGAAAAATCTATATTCCCAAAAAGGCTTTCACCTTTTATTTGCATTTTGTCATATTCTTTATAAACATCTGCAGTAGAAACGGCAATGTTTGGAGTTTTAGTTATAATCGTTCCCTTAAATGGCTCTACCGGTTTTAAATCTGTTCCCGTTCTGCTCGCAATCGCCGCACATTTTCCTTGCATATGTATTGCCATTAAACTGAACGGAACATCCGCTCCTATTTTTGATGCTATGTCATAACTCTCTTTGCTCGCGCCCAAGAATGCATAAAGTATGGCTGCGGCATCAGCCGAGCCTCCGGCAAGACCGGCAGCAATAGGAATTTTCTTTTCGATATGAACTTTGGCTTTTTTGCCTGCTAATTTAAGAGCTTTGACAACCAAATTATCTTCACCACACGAAAGAGTTTCATCGCTACAACTTATTTCTGTTTCTTCGGCCTCAACAATTTCAAGAACATCATATAAATCAGGAAGTGCTTGCATAAAGCTGACAAGCTCATGATATCCATCAGGCCTTTTTCCTAAAATTTTCAGCGCAATATTCACTTTAGCATATGCGCGAATTATCATTTTTTAAGTTTCCTTAAATATTCTTTGTTCTCGTTAGAGATTCTATGGCTTTCAATAGCTTTTTGTATAGTTCTGTTGTGAACCCATTTATCAAGCCTGTCTTCTGTAAGATATGGCAAGCTTGCATCCCACTGTTTAGAAAGAGCTGTTGCAAAATACCAAGCAATCATCATATTGACATAGTAATGGTCGCTTCTTACTTCTGCTACTTTCCCGAGATATTCCGGTTTAAAATCTTCATCATTCAAATAGTTATCCATAAGAGTGCCTATTGCAAAGCGAACTGTATATGGCTCTTTTGATTTAATCCATTTATAAATGTACGGGATAAATTCTGCTTTGTGTTTTTTTAATGCTCCCGGTTTTAACTGATCACATGTTGCCCAGTTATCTATATATGGCAAAAGATCTTCAACATTTTCAACACATTTATCAAAATTTTTTTCTAAAGAAATTAAAAATGCATGGACCTGATTTTCTTCAAAATATTCATGTGGAATCTCTGACATAAATTCTTCTGCCATCGGAGTCCCATATAAAGCTTCTGCTATCATTCTTAAGTCAGGAGTACGCACACCGATAATAGTTTGCGGTGATAACGTTGGCATTAACTTAATTTGAAAGCTTCTATAATCTTGATCTTGATAATTTCTAAGTTGTTTTACTATATTCAAAAACTTCACCTCTAAAGTTATTCAATGTTTAATTTGAATTTCATTGTCATCTGTTCTTCGAAGTCGTCCATCTTTGCTTTTGCATCAGATTCCATTTCAATCGGAAGTCTCTTCATCAATAATCCATATGGATCGATTCCGCCTTCGCAGTTATAAGTACATGCTTTGCATTTGATACACGCTTTAAGTGAATCAAGAACATTTACATTACTATATTGCTTTTGATTAACCTTTTGGAAAGGTTTAAATTTTTTAGAAATATTCCATGTTTCAATTAGAGCCGGAACAGGTATTTCTTTAGGACAAATTGTTTCGCATTCTCCGCATGCCGTACAAGAAGAAGGGTCATTTATTGCCGGAGCTTTTGCATAACAAACAAAGCTTGTCTCATAACTAACTGTCGGCAGTTTTTCGAGCGGGTGGACATTAAGCGCGCCGGTTCCGCAGTAAGCTTTAAGGCCTTCAGGTTTTCCGAATATAATTCTAAGCAGTTCGGAGATTGGATAACCGAAAGGCGCGCGGACAACTTTAGCTTCGCCTGTTTCAAGATTTGCCACTGTCAGGAAACGTGTTTTTTCTGTAATGCCCGCAGCAATAAGTCCGATTTCTATTGCTGTTTGCAATTTGCATACGAGCACGCCATTTTCTTCCGAAGTTTCATTAGGAGCAACATCTATCCCAAGTGTTGTTTTTACTAAAGCTTTTTCTTCGCAAAGCTGGTACCCATAATCAACAACTATAGTTTCAGCGTTGCTTAATTTTGCATCGCGGCGAGAAACGATAACACAACGATAAAAGTTTGATATTCGTTTTAATGTCTCAATCCCATTTTCAACAAGGTCAGGCCTGTTTGCAAGCAGCCATTCGTCTTGCATCAATCCAGGATCACATTCTACAGCATCGATAAGTAAATATTTTCTTGCAAAGTTTGAAGAGTTTAATGCCGGAATTCTTTCTCCGACATATATAGCAGTCTTATCAAAACCTTGCGCATCATTTTCTTTAAGTATTGAAAGAATTTCCGGTCCATTGTGTGGAATGGGCTTCATCTGTGTTTCGTCCACATTTGCCACATCAAACAAATTGACCTTATTTAGGTCAAAGATGTTAAACAGCTTATATTTTGAGTTTACAAAGCTGGTATTATCTTCTTCTTTACATATAGCTTGATTTTGAAGCAAAGCCTTATTTAATGTACTTTTTGTGACTAAAATCGTACCTTCTTGCATCTGCGACTCCTTATATATTTTTAATAAGTTCTGCTATTAGTAATTTACCCTATCAGTACGCTAAAACGCCTGGACACACTAAGCCAGGATAAATTACCTATATAATTATATCACAAAAGCCGTTTATACAGCTATTTAGCCACCTATTTGTCTAATATTTTCAGTTGATTTTGAGACTTTTCTGTTATTTTAAGCACTGATTTTCAATCGTTTCATATACTGCAACTTTTGAATATTCGCCGTCTTCTGCATCAATAAACAATTCACGTTTGAAACTGATACTCTTTTCTGCAAGGCAAATCTCTAAAATGCAAAGGAAAATACCTATATCGATACGATTAAAATATGCAACGGCTTTAGCTGGCATAATGCCACGCTTGCCTTCCTTCTTATATCTGAAAACCGTGAGTTTTCCATTTTCGTTTTTAATAAACCACGGCTGCGTATTGCATGCGCTTGGAGAAAAACGCGCAATTTCGGCAACTCCCATAGTATCACCCTGCCAGATTTCCTCGAGCGATTTGCGTTTCGCTTTAAACATATCTTTACGAAACAATGCCTGGTTATCAATCTTGCGCACTGCAATCATAATTACATAATCAAGTCCATCCAAAACAGGGCAATCAGCTTTTCCTATACCAAACCATAATGACCCTATATTGTGATGGACGAGATACAAATCAAGCTGTTCGCCGATATATCCGACATTCATTAAATAATTATCTTTTTTCTCACTATAAATCAAAATGCAATATTCGGCATCACGTTTAAAGTTTACTTTGTTTGCCGGAACAATACGAATTGCTGTCTTGATGTCTGGATATAACTTTTCAAAAGAATCATATGCATTCATAATACCCTTAAGATCTTCGTCGCTTAGTTTGCCCGAGCCGGCATTTTTAAACAAATGAAATGATTTTCTTTTAAAAATGTCAGAATAAAATTTGTTATCCATTGATTAACCTCAACATATTAAACTTCCTATTAAAATTGTTGTCCTGTCTTAATTAAAAGACAGTGGAGGCAGTTATTCTGCCACCCACTGCCCTTGAGTTTAGAAAATTTGTCCGTCAAGTACTAACTTTTCTTTTTCAGGAAAGCCTGCTTCGTAAGCTGCGAATTCCTCTGGGAATTCTTCACAAACAAAATATCCACTTGGGGTACAATACTCGGCCTTGACACCCTTTAAATAACCGGGAATCAATTCCTTGCACAAGAAAAATGATGCATCTTCGCCTTCCGGAAGACCATGATAACCAATTCCGAAATCAGATGCGAAGCTAAATCCGCTTTTGCCATAGAAGTCTATATTACCTTCGAACATCACAGCACCATAGCCCAGCTTAGTTGCCTGTTCCAGCGAATAATCTAAAAGTATCTTGCCATAGCCTTTTCTTTTTTCTTCCGGAGCGATGCAAATCGGGCCCATAGTCAAAATCGGAATTACTCTGCCATCTTCTGAATTTAAACTTGTCTTTACAAAAATGTTCTGACCAATTAATTTGCCGTCAAGCATCATTACAAAATCAAGTTCTTTTACAAAATCAGAATTATCTCTTAGCTTCTTTAAAACAAAATGCTCGAAACAGCCCGGACGATATACATTCCAAAAGCTTTCTCTTACAAGATTCTCAACTTCTCGATATTCTTCTTTTCTTTCTAAACGAATAGTTATGTTATTTTTATTCATTCTTTTTCCTCCTGAACATTGTTAACATCAATTAGCTTTACGCCGGGAGGTTTGTTTTGATTATAACGAAACCTCCCGGTTACGCTACAATCTCCAGTGTGTTGTACTTAATCAAAAAAGCACTCTCCTTTGTGTATAATTTGTTTTTTGTTTTATTATAACGCGAATTTTGTCTCTTTTTGCTTTGTTTCTGAAAGAAATTAACGCTTTGAGAACTGGTTTCTGAAAATTTCCTTCTCAAAACCACAATATATTGTTTTATACATATACATAGCAGCCTATATATTGAAAGACAATTTTTACCGTGCGTAGTCGTGCGTAGTTTTAACAATCCTGACCTTTATGCTCGGACTCTAAATATTCTTTACACACCGGAATCCAGTCATTATCCGTCAAATCTTTAAAAGCTTGTTTTTCTCTTTGTAGTCATACTATTCTTCTCCAATGATATCCAGCATCTCTCTCGGTGTAACTACAAAGCTTTTTATTGGGAAATGTTTCTTATTCCCTGTTATAAGATATGCTTCTGTAGCACTCCTTGCCGTCATTACAATTTCATAAAACACAACATCGTCAGAATCATTAAACACTTCGGTTGTTTCTGTTCTATCCAAAAAGATTGCTCGTTTTCCGATACTATCAATTAATTCATCAACAGCATTTTTGTCCAATCCAAATTGGTTTCTGGACAATACATCTCTATATTCAGCAACGATTTCTTCATTCAACAAAGGAATAATAGGACCATCCAAAGCTTTTGATACAATAATCCCCGGAATAGATGTACCCTTAAGCATAGATGACACTATTACATTGGTATCGATTACTGCGTAATAAATCATTTATTCTCCCTACGCTCCCTTCTCTCTTTTCTATACTGGCTTATCTCTGCGTTAATTTCATCCAAAGTCATTTCAGAAACTCCACTCGCCTTGGCTGAATCATTTAAAGCCTTCATCGCTGCAAGTGCTTTTGCGGGATTGTAAGATTCATCATCCAATACCATACTAAACGGAATACCATTTATCATTACAGATCTTTTCATAAACATTCTTAATGCGCTTGATAAATCTATTCCCAGTTTTTCATATACTGAAGAAGCTTGTAGTTTTAAATCATCATCTACCCTGAATTGAACAATTGCCATTTGAGTACCCTCCGTTTCTTTTGTATTTCAATTGTAATACATCTTCTTTCAAACGTCAATTCATTTTTGCCAAAAGTGATTTATATCGACATTTTACACACAAAAAAGCTGCCTCACTTTGAATGAGTAAGGCAGCCCTAATAGCTGTGCAATAAGCAGACTAATTCAGCACCTTGGTTCAAGGTAGCTAATCCAGATTTATTTCCATTGAATCAATTACATTTTCATCAAAATCATCATCTCCCTTAGGGTTATCAGGAACCTCGGAAAACATCTTTGCTGTAATCACAACGTTTTTGATGCTTTGATTTTTATTGATAACAATGTAATATGTTTTTTCGTATAATTTTGTTGCCATATATGTGGCCTTTGCACCATCTGCACTATTCAGTGTGGTCTCTATAAAAACGGCTTCGGTTTTTTCATTTCCGTTATGTTGAAGAACTATGACATTATCCGGAAGACTTTGAGCTTTATCGATTTTAGAATAGTTTAGCACTTTGAAATTTCCTTCTTCGTATTCAGTGAGCTTATACTCCTGCGGAACGGACACAGAATCATTAAAAGCAGAATATATTGTATTGTCATTTTCACCATAAAACATAACATTGTTTTCAGTTGCATCAATCATTGTAGGTTGATTTAATAGCGACATAGAATTGATACCGACTATTGCTATAAACTCAACAACAAAAGATAGAATAAGGACGAATATCGGAGAAACCCAGGCTCCTCCGCAGGCCTTTCCATTAAGAACATTTTCGATGTGTTTATTATATATGCCCTTATAGACAAACATAACAGCAATCGGAATTAGCAAAATGAAAAACAGAAAAAAAATTGAAATACTAAATAACATATATATAATCCCCCTAAATTTTCATTTTTTCCTTAAACAAGTAGTAGTATGATCTTGTCACATCGAGTTTATCGCCAGAAGTTAATTCAAGGATAAACTTCTGGAAGAGCGAGACTTCTATACGTTTTATGCATTTTAAAGAAACAATTACAGAATTGCTAATTCTTAAAAAGTCATCCTGATCTAAATCCGCTTCATATTGTTTTAATCTGGTCGTTGAATTATAAACTTTGGCACTCGTGTGTACTAATATATCGTGACCAAGGCTTTCAATATACATAACATCTGAAATCGGAATAAACATTTCTTTCCCATCAAAGCTGACGGACAGGAAACGCCCTTTGTCCGCTTTTTTTGAAAGAACATATTCCGATTCAGGATCGTGCATAATTCCTCTTTCATTCAATTTCTTGATAAGCACATCGTCTTTATCAAGTTTTATATTGATCTTCATAAAAGCTCCTTCATATTTTGGACTATTTACCAATTGACATATTGAATATATCTGAAAACGATAATCCATACAAGTGCCTGCGAATACATTGCATTAAATATGGAGTAACTTACATAAACGCTGCTCCAAAATGAATAAAAAAAGAAACCACCCAATCGGATGATTTCTCTTTTTGTTTTTTGAAAGTTGCAAAATCACACGCATTGCCTGAAGCTTGATATTTCAATACTTATTCCCATTTTAAGCTCAACCAGCTTTTTGTAAAATGTGTGGCAATGTGTGATTCTGTTCCTGTTTATTGTTCATCCTGCTTCTCCAAAAGTTTTTGTTCTTTTTCAATTTGTTTTATGCTTTAAAATACGTTTGCCCAAGAGCAATTACGTCTTTGCGAGAATCGCCATTCATCACTATTAAATAGCAAGCGTATCTGGAGAGTTTTATGTCTTTAATTTCACGTTGTGCATCAGAACCGATGGCAACCATTTTGCGAACCTCCGCAAAATGGTCATCTATGCTCAATGTTGCATTTGTTCAAACAATCTTTTCGAACTTAGCCTTTACTCTGCATTATTACAATAGATTTCTATCGCGTTTGCTATAAAGGTCGCTGTGCCTTCCCCACCATATGAATCGATATTCATTGTAAATTCTCCGCCACCTGAGTACATTTTCCCTAATCCACGCAAAATCTGATTTGTACAAGTATAAAAGTTGTCCGTAATATATTCCTGTATTCTTTTTACAAGCCTCTGTACATCATCGGCTGCCGGATCCATATTCTTTATTTCTCCGGCTTCTTTAAATAGAAGCATAAATCTATCTGCTATGATTCTCTCGTCTTCTTCTGTTCTGTTTTTCTGCTTTTCTTCCATCTCCTTGTATTCAGATGTATTACCGTATAATTCTTTTGCCTGTCTGGAATATTCGTCCAGTTTGCTTCTATCAAAAGCTTTAAAATCCATATGTTTCCCTCCCAATAATTTTATTCCAAGTGCAAAGTTCATCAAGTTCTCAATATGCTCCTTCTTAAGCCTAAGCATCTCTATTTGTTGTTCTAAGGCTTTGCTGCTATCAAAATCAGGCCTATCAATAATTGACTTAATGTCTTTCAGTGGAAACTCCAATTCCCTGAAAAGCATTATCTGCTGCAGGCGTTTTAGATTTTCTTCATCATACAATCTGTAACCTGTATCAAGAACGCTCGCAGGATGAAGCAAACCTATTTCGTCATAATAATGCAGGGTGCGTACGCTTACTCCTGTCAGTTTACTTACTTCATTTACTGTCATCATTACACTAACCTCCTGTACAGCAATAGTAAACTATGACGCAGCGTCAGAGTCAAGAGGCCATACACGAAAAAAGAAACCACCCAACTGGATGGTTTCTTTGTTTGCTTTGTTTCTGAAAGAAATTAACGCTTTGAGAACTGTGATGCTCTACGAGCTTTCTTGAGACCGTATTTCTTTCTTTCCTTCATACGTGGGTCTCTTGTTAAGTAGCCTGCTGCTTTAAGAGCTGGTCTGTTTTCAGCATCTGCAACGCAGAGTGCTCTTGCAATACCATGTCTTAATGCACCGCTCTGCCCTGTTGTGCCGCCGCCTGCAACTCTTGCAATAACGTCGAATTTTGCTTCTGAACCAACAAGTACGAGAGGTCTCTTAACTTCCTGTTTTAAAAGATCGAGTCCGCCGAAATATTCATCAAGGCTCTTTCCGTTTACTGTTACTTCACCTTTGCCAGGGATTAATCTTACTCTGGCGATTGAAGACTTTCTTCTGCCTGTAGCGGCATACTGTAATTTAGCCATTTCTTATTCTCCCTTCACTAGAAATTCCATACTTCAGGTTTTTGTGCTTCGTGCTTATGATCTGTACCAGCATAAACCTTAAGTTTCTTATACATCTGACGACCGATAGGTCCCTTTGGAAGCATATCCTTTACTGCATGGCGGATAACTTCTTCCGGCTTCTTTGCTATCATTTCGTTGAATGTTGTTTCTCTCATTCCACCTGGATAACCAGAGTAGTGTTGATAGATTTTCTTTTCGCCCTTCTTACCTGTTACCTGTACCTTCTCAGCATTGATTACGATTACATAATCACCTGTGTCGATATAAGGTGTGAAGATTGGCTTTTTCTTACCTCTGAGAATTGAAGCTGCCTCGCTGCAAAGACGACCAAGTGTCTTTCCCTCTGCATCAAGGATATACCATTTTCTTTCAATTTCAGAAGGCTTAGCAATGTAACTTGACATGTTTTACCTCCTATGTCTACTCTGTTGGATATTCCCAACATTTTCGGCGCCTACTTACTTGGGACCAAATAACATATTGGATTGCTGTGCAATCTTGTGTTTTCTGGCGGAGCAAGTTTTTCAGCACTGCTTCGATAAGCTCAGCTTCCGGGCCGCAGCCCTTCCACTTTTGTTAAATGAGCGCAAAAACGCGCAGAATTATTATACTAATTCTACGCGTTAAAATCAACCATTATTTCTTAAGATTTATATGCAAAATCTCTATTTCTTTTCGCTATCCCAGCCGAAAATATCCTCTGCCGTAATAGGAGCATCCTCTTCACTGTCTTCATTGTCAAATTCTACCAATTCTTCAACTTTAGCCAGTTCTTCCTTCATAGAGTCGCCCGTTTCCGAATCTAAAGCGGCTTCGGCCTTAGTTTCAGTAGGAACTTCCTTATCTAAAAGATGTTTTTCAAGAATAAGCTCACCATGGAAATTGCTGCCTTTTTCAGCATTAAGCTTTGGAGTTTTAAGCGTTCCGTAAGCATCGCAATCATCCCTGAGAGTAATAGTATTTCTGCAATAAATCTCAGAATCTATTGTTCCATCAACGGTTAAATATTCAACATCCATAGTGCCTTCGTGCTTTCCGGTCTTGGAAACAAGGACTTCTTTTGGAGAAATAATCTTGCCCTCAACTTTGCCTCTGATATCTATAAGTTCATCGGTTGTAAAAGTCCCAACAAAAGTGATACCTTGCCCTATGACTGTTTTTTCTTCCTTTTTTTGTTCTACTGCTTTAGGAGTTTCTACCTGAGTCTTCTTTTTTCCAAATAAACCCATATTGATTCCTTTCAATAACAATGCTTTTTAAACAAAAGCAACTTCTTTAATTCTCTAACAATTAATTATACCCTACTTAAGCACAGTGCTCAAGTCAGTATTTTGATTAATTCTAAAGCGCCCCAAAAGTGCCATATTATGTCTTACATTCCCCGGCTGTGGTTTTGTAATGAAATTTACAGGAAACAGGTCGGTAATCTGTTTTTTTAATTTGCGATTTACCATGCCGTAAGGATAAGCAAAGCTTACAGGGGATGATCCGATATTTTTTATAATCTTATCCATACTAAGTTTTAAGTCGGCGTAGGCATCTTCTTCTGAAAAACGATTTATACCGTTTTTATCATCTTTATACATTTCCCCGCTATTATCCGGGTTATGCATATTGTCGCTATGAGAGCCTATCTCAACAAAAGAGCTGTCACTCATTTCTTTGAGTTGTTCCCAAGTACAAAAAACTGAAAAGGTTTTCTCTTCATTGTCAATAACTTTCGTGATGACAGAGATTTCGGCTTTTGCATTATACTTTACGAGAAGCGGATAAGCCAATTCATAGTTTGAAAGATATCCATCATCAAAAGTTATCATAACTGCATTATCCGGAACAGCTTGTTTTTCTTCTATACAAATCTTGTATATTTCTTTTGGCAAAAAAGTTTCATACCCGTTTTCTTTCAACCAAATAAGATCACTCTCAAATTTTGATGCAGTTACAGTTTCAGAATTAACATCCGATTCATCAATGCACAAATTATGATACATCAAAATCGGTATGTCATATTTTTTATTTTGTTGTGATAATACTATCCCCGCCAAGATAGCTATAACTACAACTATGATTGCGGGGATAATAATTTTTCTTTTCATTAGATGTCTACTCTATGGAATGTCTTTTTACCTTTTTTAAGAATAAGGCTGCCGTCTTTAAAATCTTTAAGAGTTACCATGTATTTTGTATCGGTAACTTTTTCATCATTAAGTGTAAGTCCACCTTGCTGAATCGTTCTAAAACCTTCTCCATTTGATGGAACAAGTTTGCATTCTCTCATAAGATTTACAATGCCCATTCCTTCGCCATCAAAAAGTGACTTATCAAGTTTTGTGTTTGGAATATTTTCCATATTGCCGGAGCCACCAAAAGCAGCGCGTGCAGCTTCTTGAGCTTTAGTTGCTTCTTCATCTCCATGTACAAGTCTTGTGACTTCATATGCAAGAACTTCTTTAGCGTGATTAATTTCTGCGCCTTCAAGGCTTGCAAGTCTCTTAACTTCTTCCATAGGAAGGAATGTTAACATTCTTAAACATTTTTCCACATCGGCATCTTCAACATTTCTCCAATATTGATAGAATTCGTATGGGCTGCATTTATCAGCTCTAAGCCAAAGTGCACCTTTTTGAGTTTTGCCCATCTTCTTTCCTTCGGAGTTGGTAAGAAGTGCAAATGTCATACCATAGTAAGAATCTTTTCCTAAAAGTCTTCTTGCTAAATCACGACCACCTAAGATGTTTGACCACTGATCGTTTCCGCCAAATTCAATCTTGCAATCTATATCTCTTGCCAGACAATAGAAATCGTAAGATTGAAGGAGCATATAGTTAAACTCTAAGAAACTTAATCCTTTTTCCATTCTCTGTTTGAAACATTCTGCACGAAGCATATCATTTACAGAGAATTTAGAACCGATATCTCTCATAAACTCAAGATAGTTTACATCTAAAAGCCAGTCTGCATTATTTACACAAACAGCTTTTCCCGGCTCAGGAGTTTTATTTTCTCCGCCTTTACCAAGAACACCTTTCCCAGGGATGTGCTTCCAGTCTTCATCAAATTCAAGGAATCTGTCAAAGAGTGTTTTAAACTGCTTACAGTTTTCTTGAATTGTTTCCGGAGTCATCATCTGACGCATATCACTTCTTCCGGACGGGTCTCCAATCATTGTTGTTCCACCACCAATTAAAACAACCGGTGTGTGTCCGTATTTTTGCATGTACATCATAATGATGACCTGCATAAAATGTCCTACATGAAGACAATCTGCTGTTGCGTCAAAACCTATATAGAATTTAACTTTTTCACGACCAAGTAATTCTCTAATTCCTTCGTCATCTGTTGTTTGTTCAATGAAGCCACGTTCTTTAAGAACATCATATACATTATCATACTGGCTTACATTGTCTGGAATCTTAAACATCTACATTTCCTCTTTAAATTATTTAGTACCAAAAATTCTGTCACCTGCATCGCCAAGACCAGGGAGTATATATTTGTTTTCATTAAGTTCTCTATCTTTAGCGGCAATAAAGATATCTACATCAGGATGTGCTTTTTGTAAAGCTTCAATTCCTTCCGGAGCAGCAATTAAGCACATAAACTTTATATTCTTTCCGCCACGTTCCTTAATAGAATTAATTGCATCAACTGCAGATCCACCTGTTGCAAGCATAGGGTCTACAACGAAAATATTTCTTTTTTCTATATCAGCAGGAAGTTTGCAATAGTATTCAACCGGTTTATGTGTTTCAGGATTTCTATAAAGGCCAATGTGTCCAACCTTTGCTTGAGGAACAATACTAAGCATACCATCAACCATACCAAGACCTGCTCTTAAAATAGGAACTACAGCCATATCTGCGCCCTTAAGCATCTTAAGTGTTGTCTTTTCCATAGGAGTTTCAATCTCTACATCAACCAGCTCAAGATCACGAGATGCTTCATATGTCATCAATGCTGCAATCTCTCCTACGAGTGCTCTGAAATCTTTTGACTTAGTATCCTTTCTACGCATCAGCGCTGTCTTGTGCTGAATAAGAGGATGATCAAATACATAAACTTTTCCCTGCTTTTGTTCCATTTTATTTTCTCCTTTGTTGTGGCCGTCTCTGCGGTCTCTTGAACAATAATGATTTATAATTCGTTGAGCATATTAACACGACGTTCGTGTCTTCCGCCCTCAAATTCTGTATCGAGCCAAATATCAATCAAGTGCATAACTTTTTCCGGAGCAAGTGTTCTGCCTCCGAAAGAAACCATATTTGCATTATTATGTTGCTTACACATTTGTGCTGTGAAATCATCATATGGAAGTGCACATCTGATTCCCTTTACCTTGTTTGCTGCAATAGAAATGCCTATTCCTGTTCCGCAGCATACTATACCTTTGTCTGCTTGTCCGGCAGCAACTGCCTTGGCAACTTTTTGTCCGTATTCAGGATAGTCTACAGAATCGGTGTTATAACAACCCAAATCTTCAACTTCTATTCCTCTTGATTTTAAATGTTCTATTACTTGATTTTTAAGATCATATCCACCATGATCACTTCCAACAACAATTTTCATTTTACACCTCTGTAATATTATATCCCGCTGATTTTAACATGCGGTTCATGACTGAATAGTTAATTGATTCATCATCTGGTAATGCCGTTGCAAGAATTGCATCTGCGCCGTTTTCATCAGCTTCTCTTAAATCTGCAAATAAATTTCTTGCCGCAGTTTCACCATCTTCATAAATTATTTTTACGACCTTTAGGCCTTCTTCTTCAAGTATGTTTGCATCACGCTCTATCGCTTTTTTAATATCCTCGAGCCTGCCTTTATAAAGTTGCATCGCCGCCTTTGGAGCATAATGTTTATATTTCATTCCCGGAGCTTTAGGCACTAAGCTTGCCATTTTTTCAAGCTCTGACAGTGGAGTCATCGGGTCTAACATAGTCTCATCTTTAAACTGCAAATTATCTTTAATTGCAGGGTCGTAATCACAAGCTACATTTAGTATTTCTGTTACACGTTCCGGAGTAATAAGTCCCGGCCTAAGTATCATAGGAAATTCTTCTGTCATATCTATGACGGTACTTTCTATTCCCCCGATGCAAGCTTCACCCATGATAATTGCATCTATCTTTCCATCAAGATCGTGCTTTACATGTTCCCATTTTGTCGGGCTTGGACGACCGCTTGTGTTTGCGCTTGGGGCTGCAATCGGAACTCCTGCATATTCAATAAGCTTTCGTGCAGTTTCATTTGCAGGGCATCTTATTGCTACGGTATTTAATCCACCTGTTGTTTCATCCGGAATAATATCAAACTTTGGAAGTACCATAGTCATTGGGCCCGGCCAAATAGCCATTGCAAGTTTCCTTGCATTTTCAGGATAGCTCATTGCTATATCTAAAAGCTCATCCGGGTGAGCAATGTGCACTATTAGTGGATTATCACTTGGTCTCCCTTTTGCAGCATATATTGCTTTTGCTGCTTTTGCATTAAGCGCATTTCCACCGAGTCCGTAAACTGTTTCTGTTGGGAATGCAACGAGGCCTCCGGACTTTATTATTTCTGCTGCGATATGCAGATCTTTATCTGATGTTGTAAGATATTTTGTTTCCACTAAAAATTCTTCATCTTTTCTGCTTGCTCTGCAGTGATAAGTGCATCGATTACCTCGTCCATATCACCGTCAATAAATTGATCAAGCTTATATAATGTAAAGTTTATTCTATGATCTGTTACTCTTCCTTGAGGGAAGTTATATGTTCTGATTCTTTCCGATCTATCACCGCTGCCAACTTGACCTTTTCTAAGCTCTGCTTGTTCGTCATGCTGTTGTTGTTGATAGAAAGCATATAGTCTGGACTTAAGCTCGGTAAATGCTTTTTCTTTATTCTTAAGTTGTGACTTTTCATCCTGACACTGAACAACAACTCCTGTCGGCAAATGAGTAAGTCTTACTGCGGAGTCTGTCATATTAATATATTGTCCGCCGTGGCCCGAAGCTCTGAATGTATCAACACGAATGTCATCCCATGTTAAATCTACTTCTACATCTTCTACTTCCGGCATAATAGCAACTGTTGCTGCGGATGTATGTATTCTTCCTGCGCTTTCTGTTTCAGGAACTCTTTGAACACGATGTACGCCGGACTCATATTTAAGTCTGCTATATGCTCCTTTACCGATAATTCTAACTACGGCTTGTTTGTATCCGCCAATACCTGTATCGTTTACATCTGTAAGTTCAACTTTATATCCATGACGCTCTGCATAACGACAATACATTCTAAGAAGGTCACCTGCAAAGAGGGCTGCTTCTTCTCCACCTGTTCCGGCACGAAGTTCAAGATATACATTCTTTTCATCATTAGGATCTTTAGGAAGAAGAAGTATTTTTAATTCTTGTGTAAGCTCTTCAAGTTTGTCTTCGCATTCTGAAATTTCCAATTTTGCCATTTCACGAATTTCTTCGTCAGACTCTCCAAGCATTTCTTTTGCTCCGGCAAGATTCTCTTCGGTTTTTTTATATTCTTTATATGCTAAAACTATAGGCTCCATTTCGCCTAACTCTTTCATATGCTTACGCCATTTTTCCTGGTCTGCAATTACAGCAGGATCCGAGACCATAAGACTGAGTTCTTCGTATTTTTGAAGTATAAAATCGAGTCGTTTAAACATATTTTCTCCTTATTTGCACTTAAATTATAATATTATATCATAATTAAGCAAGATATAGTGGCATAAATAGGATTAAGGGATGAAAAATACATATATATGCGATTTAACGAGGGCTGCTATAAATTCCCATTTACCAATAAAAAAAATGGTAAATAATTTTTTCCAGAAATTCTAATTTGCTTGTTTTTCCTATATTTTTAGCAATTTTTATGACAAATTTGCTGGTAATTCCACAGCTTTTCCACACTAAGATGTGGATAAACAAAAAAGCTGCAAGCCCTTGAAATATAAGGGTTTGCAGTTTTGTCAATATACTTGTATCAAAAAGTTTTCCACAGTTTTCCACACCGGTCTTTTTACAGTTAATTTTTTGTAAAACGGCGGCCTGGCTTATAATTTTGCCTACTTCGCAAGCTTTGGACCGGCTTCTTTGATTTCCTTGCTTACATTGCTGTATTTTTTGAAGTTTTCAATGAAGCTTTTTGCAAGAATTTGCTGTTGTTTCTTGAATTTCTTCTTATCTTTCCAGCTGTTTTCAGGAATCAACAGTTCTGACGGAACATTTTCTATTTCTGTAGGGATTTCAACCCCAAATACAGGATCTTTAACAAACTTGGCATTCTCTATGCTTCCTGTAAGAGCTGCGGTAACCATTGCTCTTGTATATTTAAGCTTGATTCTTGATCCTGAGCCATTCCATCCTGTGTTAACAAGATAAACCTTTGCCCCTGTCTCTTTCATCTTTGCTATAAGCATTTTTGCATATACAGATGGGTCAAGAGGAAGGAAAGGTTCTCCAAAGCAAGTTGAGAATGTCGGGACAGGTTCCTTAACTCCGATTTCGGTTCCGGCAAGCTTTGATGTAAATCCTGAGAGGAAATAATAAGCAGCCTGATTTTTGTTTAATTTTGAAATTGGAGGAAGAACCCCATAAGCATCAGCAGTTAAGAAAATTACCGTCTTTGGAATTGGACCAACACCTTTAAGCTCTGCATTTGGAATGTAGTTAATTGGATAACCAACACGACTGTTTACTGCAAGTGAATCATCATCAAAATCTAATTCTCTTGTCTTTGGATCCATAACAACATTTTCTACAAGTGATCCAAATTTAATTGCATTATAAATTTCAGGTTCACTTTCTTTTGAAAGATTGATGCACTTTGCATAGCAACCGCCTTCAAAGTTAAAGAGAGAATCTTTTGACCAACCGTGTTCGTCATCTCCGATAAGCTTTCTGTTTGGATCTGCTGACAATGTTGTCTTGCCTGTTCCGGAAAGTCCAAAGAATACTGCAGAGTCGCCTTTCTTTCCGATATTAGCAGAACAATGCATTGGGAATACGCCTTCGTGAGGAAGTGCATAGTTCATAACAGAGAATACAGACTTTTTAATTTCACCTGCATATTGTGTTCCTGCAATAACTACTCTCTTCTTTTCATAATCAACTATAATTGCAGCTTCTGATCTTGTTTTATCAATTTCAGGAATACATTTAAATCCCGGAGCAGCAATAATAGTATAGTCTGCTTCAAACTTTGCTAAATCTTTTTTGCTTGGACGAATTAAAAGTTCATGAATAAATAAATTCTGAGAAGCAAGCTCGTTGATTATTCTAAACTTCTTTTGATATTTTTTATCTCCTCCTGCAAAACCATCAAATACATAAACTTCTTTGTCTTGAAGATATGCAACAACTTTATCATAGATTGCATCAGCAGCTTCTTGTGTAATAGCTCTGTTTACTTTTCCCCAAGCTATTTCCTTATGAACTTTTTTTGAATCTACAATAAACTTATCATTAGCTGAGCGACCTGTATATTTTCCGGTCTTAACGACTAATGCACCGGTATTGGAAAGTGTGCCTTCGCCACGGCGAAGTGCATGCTCGGTAAGCTCTGCCGGAGTTAAATTACAATAAACAGCTTTTGCATTGATAATGCCAATTTTCTTAAGTTCGTCTTCGATGTTTTTACTCATAATACTAACAACCTTTCAAATAATCTATTTCTGATTGACTAAGCTTTCTATAATCGCCTTCATGAAGACGACCAAGCTTAAGCTCGCCAATTTGTGTCCTTTGTAAAAATGTTACCTTGCAACCAAGTTCGGCAAACATTTTTCTAACCTGTCTGTTGCGTCCCTCATGAATTTTAATTTCTACAAGAGACATATCTCCTTTTTGTTTAATAATTTTCGCTTTTGCTTCAGCTGTCTTTTTCCCTTCGATAATGACACCTTTTTTTAAAACTTCTAATTTTGCTAATGTCATTTCTCCGGCAACTTCAGCCAAATAAGTTTTCCAAACCTTATTCTTTGGATGAGCAATATGCTGAGCCAACGCTCCGTCGTTTGTCATAATCAACAAACCTGCGGAATCATAATCGAGTCTTCCTACAGGAAAAACTCTTACTGTAGTATCAGTCATTAAGTCAAGTACGGTTGGCCGGTCCTTTTCATCACTCGTAGTAGTAACATATCCCGGTGGTTTATTTAAAGCATAATATACCAACTCTTCTTGAGCTTTAATTATATGTCCTGACACCATTACAATGTCGCTATCTTGAACATCATATCCCGGAGTCTTAAGTATAGCTCCATTTACTTTTACTTGTCCGTTCGCGATAAGTTCATCAGCTTTTCGTCTGCTGGCAAACCCACTTGATGCGATATATTTATTGATTCTCACCGTCTAAACCCATAGTTATTTGATCTTTAAGCTCTTCAGACATTTCTGCAGGGCCATCAAACTCTTCGTAATCGTCATTAATAATTAGTGTGCCAATATCTTCAAGCTCTGGTAAATCTTTAAGTGATTCAAATCCAAACAGCTCTAAGAATTTTCTTGTTGTTCCATAAAGTATCGGACGACCGATAGCATTACTTCTGCCTCGTTCTTCAACAAGTTCTTTTGCAATTAAGCCTTCTATTACTCTATCAGATTTGATTCCTCTAATCTGATCAATCTGGCCTTTTGTTACCGGCTGTTTATATGCTATTACAGCAAGTACTTCTAATGCTGCCTGAGACAATCTTCTTGTACGAACCGGAGTACAGAGCTTTCTTATATAATCATCATTTTCCGGATTAGTGACAAGCTGGAATGCTTTATCGAGTTCTCTGATGCGAATTCCACCGGCACGCTCTTCATATTCATTTGCCAACTCCCTCATAATAAGAAGCATCTCATTATTTGACAAATTAAACAGCTCTGCACAAGCCTTTGCCTCAAGTGGTTCACCCCATACAAAGAGCAAACTTTCTACTGCTGATTTAATATTTTCATTAGCCATTTTTATTCCTCAGTTCTATCTGTTGTTTCTTGTTCTATTGATTCTTCTATTTCCGTTTGTGGTTTCAGCTCTACGGTTATATCACCGTATCGTTCCTTTTGTGTCGCTCTTAAACTTCCTTGCTTAAGTAATTCGAGCAAACCCATAAAAGTAACAACTTTATTAAACCTACTCTTATCAGATGATATCAACTCTGAAAACAAAACCCTAATCTTTGTTTTAAAGAAATCTCGAATCTGTTCAATACGTTTTTCGACTGACATGCGTTGACGTTCGATTCTTTCATAACGCTGACGAACTTCCTCAAGTCTTTTCTTCTTTGTTATAAACAAAGTAAATGCATCGACAAATTGTTGCATATCGCCCTTAAGCAATATATCATCTTCTCCACGATATGAATTGATATCTTCTTGAGGTTTGCTGTGGATATGACTTGCAATTTCTGCTTCTTCGTCCAGGAAATGTGCAATCTCTTTAAATCGTTTATATTCAAGAATTTTTTGAACGAGGCCTGCACGAGGATCTTCTGCATCGGTTTCGCCCTCTTCTTCGCATTCAATTGGCAAAAGCATTCTTGATTTTAGTTCTATAAGCTCAGCCGCAAGAACCATAAATTCTTGAGCTACACTTACATCCTGAGCCTTCATCTCTTCGATATAAGCTAAATATTGAGTTGTGATTTCAGAAACCTGTATATCGAATATACTCATTCTGGCTCTTTCTATTAAATAAACCAGAAGATCAAAAGGCCCTTCAAAAATATCTAATTTTACTTTGTACATTCTACTACCGTCAAAAATTCGTTGCTATATCCTTTCGCTATAAACGATTCCTGCATTTCATTCAATCTGCTTATAACCGTATTGGCATAGTATGTATCATAATTTCCGGCAGTAACCGCACCACCGCCAAAATTATATACAGACAAAGCCTTTGTTAAATCGCCTTTGTTTGTTGTTAATGCATTCTTTATATATGTTGCGCCAAACTGTACGCTTTCATGTATTTCAAATAGGTCTTCTAAATTGAGTCCTGCAGATTTTGCAGTATCAGGCATAATTTGCATCATGCCTAAAGCTCCGGCCGCAGAAACCGCATGTCTATTAAACTTACTCTCCGTTCTTGCAACCGTAATAAGCAAATCTTCACTGATATCACGAACTGTCGCTTCGTGCCTGAATACATATTCATAATACAGACAATCTCCGACTGTCATATTTGTTAAGAAGCTTTGAATATATTCAGCGCGCGCTGTTATATACGAGAGATTGTTTTCACTAAAGTAGCTTTCTGCATCAACATTTTTATCAGTAGAAATATACAGGCCCGAGAAAGGATCGTAGTATGTACTGATGTCTAATGTCTTAGCTTCTTTTAGGAAAGCTATCGGTATATACATTACTTCTCCATCATTATATGAAATAACTTCATTCGGAGTTGTAGTTAGCTTAATCTCTTTTGAGCCATTGCCAATATGTATTACGACATCTTTTTTTGCCCATCCGGTTATATCTTTTAGATTCCAACCATCCTTTGAATAAAAGATTCCTTCGTGACTTGCGCTTGCTTGTTTAATATAAATATCAGAAGGATGCCTGCCTTTCCAGTTTGCAGTTATTCCTAAAGCTTTACACATTTCTTCTGACAAAGGAATATATATTTTATCATCTAATCTACCAACAGGACGGTACAATTCATAATTATTAACCAAATGCCCATCGATATAAATATCTCTGTTTAAAAACTCCATGGTCAATACATAATCACCATCACGGGCATCCGCAACACTTATTTCGGTATCAGATTTCGCAATTCGGTTAGCGCCTCCGCTCAAAGTGAATCCCACCCCAAACATAATTACACCGATAATAATTGCAAGACTGGTATAAATATAATGCTTATTTTCTTTAATCGACTCTACAAAGCGGCGCTTTTTCGCTTCAAAACTTGCGTCGATAGTGCTAAATAAGGCGCCGACCTTATGTTCTGCTTTTTCAAAAGTGTCATCGGTATGTATAATATGTTTTAATGCTTTTGGAATAGCATTTGCTGTATCACTTGCAAGCTGACTAATCTCTCCGACTTCCGAAGAGGCTATTTCTCCCGCAACACCATTTACATATGCAGCTCCGGCCGTTGCTAAAAGTAGATTGTCTCTATTGTTTGCAGCAACAGCAGCGATTATACCGGATAAAACATCTCCACTGCCGGCAGTTGCCATTCCGGCGCAACCTTTTTCTACTGTATATGTTGTCTCTCCATCACTAATTGTACTTACATGTCCCTTAAGCAAAACAATTGCATTAATGAACTCTGCTAATTTGCTTGCGCTTCCCTCTTTATCGTTTAATATATCGGGAACATCACGCTTTGATAAACGGGAAAATTCTTTAGGATGAGGCGTTATAATTAACTTACACTTGTGATTGCAAAGAGTTTTCTTCCCAATCTTAGACATAGCATTAATGCCATCGGCATCAACAATTAAAATGCCTTCATAATTTCTAAGTAAATGAATCAGAGCTTTTCTTGTTTCTTCTGTATTGCCGATTCCCATACCGAAAGCAATAACAGAATGTCTATGCATAATTTCATTAAGCTCTTTTTCCTTGAAAATCATATATCCTTCCTTGTCTGAAAGAGGATATATAGTACTTTCCAAAATATGCGGAATCATTTGATTGGCAATTGAAGACGGCACAGCTAATGTGCAAACTCCGGCACCACTTCTCATAGCGGCATTCGCCATTTCTGCAAGCCTAATAGCTCCGCTGTATTTTACGCAACCACCAATCAGAGCGATATAACCGAAATCGCCCTTGTTCGCATTTTCATCTCTCTTAGGAAATAAAGTCTTTACTTGTGATAGTGTTAATTCTTTACTCATCTATATTGTTAAATCTGCCGTAGTAAGCGGACAAATTTGTTTCAATGAATCAAGAGACATTTCTACTTGATATCCGATTTTTCCTGCGCTGAAAACTATAGTTTCACAAATTTCAGCAGTTTCATCTACAGTAGTTTTGAACTGCTTTTTCATTCCGATAGGTGAGCATCCGCCGTGTATATATCCGGTCAATCCTAAAAGTTCTTTGCTCTTAATCATTGCTATGCTTTTCTCGGATACGGCTTTTGCAGCCTTCTTTAAATCTAATTCTTCTGCAACAGGAATGACAAAAACATAATATTCTTTACTTGCACCTTGAGTAACAAGCGTTTTAAAAACACGCTCTTGTTCTATGCCTAAAATCTTTGCGACTTCAACACCACTCAAAGCCTCGTAAACGCCATAGTCATATTCTTTATGTTCAATTTTCTTTTGATCCAATGTTCTCATTACATTGGTCTTCTCTATTTTTTTTGGCATTTAATTTTCTTGTAATTCTATTATGTCTATCTGCTCTTCTTGAGCTCTTCTTTATATAAGATTCTTCTTCAAGCTGATCCCATACTACTGCCCATGTGAAGTATGCATGTCCTATTCTTGATGAAAGTGGCGGTCCCTGCTTTTGCAGTTTTTCCACCATCTTTTCATTTTCTTTACGTGCCTTACGTGAAACATCTTCCTCGACGCTGACCATTGCGCCTTCGTTTTCTTTTGCAGCACGTTCAACCTCTTTGCGAGCTTCTTCTGCTTTTCTTGCAGATTCTTTTTTAGCTTCGGCTACTTCTTTCTCTTTTGCAATTCTGGCTTCTTCGGCTTTTCTTTCAGCCTCTTTGCGAGCCTCTTCTGCCGCTCTTGCAAATTCTTCGTCTTTCTTTTTAGCAATCTTTAGAGCTTCATCATATTTTGCTTCAATGTTCTTAAGCTTCTCATTTTCAGCTTCTTCTTGAACCTTTAATGTTTGCTCTGTGTCACGCTTTAAGACCTCTGTTCTAAAAGCAGCTTCAAGCCTTGCTTTGTTAGCCTTCTCATTAGCTGCATATCTCGCCTCTGCAAGCCGTTGATCATATCTGTCTTTTGCAGCAGCAAGTTCTTCCGGACTAAGATCTTTATCAAGCTTAGCCTCTTCTAATTTATGCTCAGCCTCTATGCGCTCTTCTTCAGCTTTACGTTCTGCCCCGATGCGAGCAAGCTCAGCCTTGTGCTCTGCATCAATTCTCTCAAGGTCTTTCTTCTGATTTGCTTGATGCTTAGCAATTGCTTCTTTCTTTTCTGCTTCGCATTTTGCCAGAGCTGCTTTTCTTTTCGCTTCTACTTTTTGTACTTCTGAATATGCAAGTTCAGATTTAGTCTGACGCTCTTTTTCGATACGTTCAAACTCATTTTCAAGTTCTGTATCTATTAAAGCCTCAGCCTTTTTACGGTTTTCTTCAAGCAGAATTAATTCTGCATTTCTACCGGCTTCAATCCGCCTAAGTTCTAACTTATATTCAGATTCAATGCGCTTTGCTTCGCTATTTTGAAGTTTTGTAGCCTCAAGCTTAGCAGCCTCGAGCTTAGCGATTTCTTTACGACGAAGCTCTTCGCGCTTTCTTTCTTCTTCACGCTTTGCACGCTCTTTTGCACGAGCTTCAGCTTCAAGCCTTTTTTCCTTTTCGCGTTCTGCTTTTTCTTTTTCGCGAGCAGCCCTTTCAGCAGCTTTATGCTCTGCAATAATTTCAGCTTCGAGTTTTTGACGAGCACGAGCATTGCGACGATGTTCTTCCAATCGTTCGCGCTTTACAATTGCTACTTGCTTTCTATCATCAAGCTTAGCTTTAGCATTTTTAATGTTAGATGAATATTCTTCAAATAAAGATTTCGAGCTTTCAACATAAACTTTATGATTATGTTTAAGCCATTCAGCAAACGATATAATTGGGGCAAATATTTTATCAATATGAGCTTTGCGCTTATCGGCTTTTTCTTTCTTAATTCTTTCTTCTTCAGCTCTGCGCGCGGTTTCCTTGCGAGCCTCTTCTGCTCTTCTTTCTGCTTCGAGTCGAGCCTCTTCTGCTTTTCTTGCTTTTTCAATTCGTTCTTGCTCAAGGCGCTCTTTTTCAAGGCGTTCTTTTTCAAGGCGCTCTTCTTCTGCTTTTCTTGCAGCTTCAATTCTTTCAGCTTCTTCTCTTGCAAGACGCTCTTTTTCAAGACGTGCCTTTTCGATACGTTCTTTTTCTTCTCTTGCTAAACGCTCAGACTCTTTTTTCAATTCTTCTACCTGAGCTTCTGCCTTAAGACGAACTTTCTCAGCTTCTTCTCTTGCTGCTTTTTCTTTAGCTTCAAAATCAGTATTTACACTGAAAACTTCTCTATTCTCAATTTCAAGCGGTTTTATTTCTTCAGCAAGCTCTTTGGCTGGAAGATTTTCATCAGCTTCATCAGATTCTTCTCTTCTTTGTAATATACGTTCGCCTTCTGCAAGACGGTCTGCCTCTAATTTTTCTTGCTCCAGCTTTTGAACGAGGATATCGGCTTCTGCCTCTTTGATAATCTTGTCACGCTTTGCAACAGTTTCAACTTCCTTTGTAGTTGATACTGCTTCTTTCTTTAATTTTTTTGATTCCTCTATTATTTCTTGCTGAGCTTTTGCAAAACGATCTTCTTCTTTTTCGTCTTTTGTCTCTACCTTTACAGTATTACCAAACTTTTTATTCCAATCGGTTTCAAGTTCAAAATTAATGTTATTTTCAGCATCAAAGCTTGGAACTTCAAAGCTCGCTTCAGGGTCTGCGTTTTGAAGCACGGCAAATTCTCCGGCAACGTCTTTTTCCATTTTTGCCGGAACTATCTTTTCTGAAGAACTTTGTTTCATCCTTTCAAAGATGTCAAAATCAAAATCTTCAAGGATATTACTTTCATCCATTTTAGAAAGCTCTTCGAAGCCTTCATTCAGTTTTTCGGTTAATTCTTTGTCGTCCATTTTGGCCCTTTTCACCTGAACATTTAATTATAACTTAAATTTCAACCATATTAAACACCTTTGGAACCATCTCATCGTCTTCAAAATTGTATAATAAAACCCTTTTATTTTCGGGATCTACAACCCAGCATTCCTTTGCTCCGGCAGCTTTCTCGTTTGCCACTAAAACATGCATGCTTGAAGGCGATAATACTCGTTCTAAGGCAGCTATTGTTGAACGATGCGGAAAGGCTGTAATTCCGCCTAAAACCTTCTGAACAGTGCTTTTTGGCACACCAGAAAGCTGAGCTACCATTTCATATGTGTAGCCCAGTTCTGCTCTTCTCTTGTTCATCTCGGTTATAGTCATATTTAGCCTTTCTAACCATATTATATCCATATTTTATCCATTAAGCAAGTAAAATGGCATAATTTTAGCGGAACAGGGCTTCCGTTCCGCTAAAAAATAGCTTATTTCACTTTCAAAGTTCTCATGGAGTTCAAAATGGCTATCATGCAAACCCCTACATCCGCAAATACTGCCAGCCACATAGGCGAATATCCAAGGGCTGAAGCAATAAGCACTATCACCTTAATTCCCAGACTGAAGGCGATATCTTCATAGATTATCTTCATAACCCTCTTTGAATGGCGAATCGCCAGGGCTACATCACTCGGTTTATCGTTCATAAGAACTATATCTGCGGCTTCTACTGCGGCAGCAGAACCCATTCCGCCCATAGCAACGCCAACATCAGCATAACTTAATACCGGAGCATCATTAATTCCATCACCGACAAAGGCAATTTTTTCTTTTTCATCACCTTTGTTTTCAATAAGCTCTTTAACAAAGTTAACCTTGTCTTCGGGCATCATTTCAGATTTATAGTTTTCTATTCCTATAGCATCTGCCGTAGCTGCGGCCATAGCATCTTTATCTCCGGTGAGCATTACAGTCCGAACACCACGAGATTTGAGATTTTCGATTGCACTCTTTGAATCTTCTTTGATTTCATCATTTATAATCACGTGACCCATATAGTGTCCGCCCAGTGCAACATGTACTCTTGCTCCGGGATCATCACAATCATGAAAATCACAGCCGATTCTTTTCATGAGTTTAGTATTTCCGGCGGCAATATGTTTGCCATCAACTTTTGCAAGCACACCTTCTCCGGCAAATTCTCTAAATTCAGTTACACGAGACTTGTCAGGTTTTGACCCATAAGCATCCGCAAGTGAGCGAGCAATAGGATGATTGCTGAAGCTTTCTGCTAATGTTGCAAGCTCGAGGAGCTGATCTTCATTGCAATCAGTCGGATGAACTGCAACAACTTTAAACACTCCGCGCGTAAGTGTTCCGGTTTTATCAAATACAACGGTCTTTGATTTCGAAAGTGCTTCGAGATAATTACCACCTTTAATAAGTATTCCATGTCTTGATGCTCCGCCTATTCCACCGAAAAATGCAAGTGGAATAGAAATTACTAATGCGCAAGGGCAAGAAATAATTAAAAAGGTTAAAGCTCTGTGAATCCAAACACTCCATGTTCCTAATCCAAGAAGTGGCGGAACTAATGCACACAAAAGCGCAAGTCCACATACTACCGGAGTATAAATTTTTGCAAACTTTGTAATAAAGTTTTCTGCTTTTGCTTTATTATCTGCGGCATCCTCTACAAGCGCAATAATTCTGCTTGCAGTAGATTCTTCTGCAAGCTTTAAAACTTTAGCGGTGAGAAGCCCATCAAGATTTATGCTTCCGGAATAAAGCTCTGTTCCGACAACTGCATCAATAGGTAAAGCTTCACCGGTTAAAGCTGCTGCATCAATTCGTGAGCTTCCTTCTATTACAACACAATCAACAGGGATTCTTTCACCCGCTTTAATCAAAATAATATCATCAAGCTTTAGCTCTTTTGGATCGACCTGTTTATCTCCGAGATTTGCATAATCGGGTCTAATGTCCATCAAATCGGCAATAGAATCTCTGCTTTTATCTACAGCTTTATCTTCGAGCCATTCACCGATTCTATATAAGACCATAACCATTATAGCTTCGGTATAGTCGCCCATAACAAATGAGCCAATAGTTGCAACACACATCAAGAAATTCTCGTCGAACACTTCGCCATGAATAATATTTTCAAAAGCTTCTTTTAAAATGTTGCGGGCAATTATCAAATAAATTACTAAAAAGATAATTAATTTAATCACACTAAAGTCTCCTTACTATAAACGCTTCTATCTGTGGGTCAAATTTGCAAACAGATCTATAACTGCAATATTTGCAAGATGTATCTTTATTAACAGTATATTTCGGATCTATAGAAATTTTGCCTGCTTGCAAATCTGCTATGGTTCGTGTCAAACTTTCTCTGAATTTTTCTCTTAACTCTTCATACTCATTTGCAGTAAGAGCTTTTTTTACATTGACAACTGTTGAACTTTCGTTTTCTTTAAGCCTCTTATCCAATGCTGCCATTTCATCAGGGTTTGATACAAAAGGTCCGTCAAGTCTATATTGTTCTGAAATCTTCTCCGCAATTTTTTCATCAATTTCGCCAAGTTCAAGATGCGCAATATCAATTTCTGCAGAAGGATCTGCTATATGGAAATAGAAACTTCCAATTGGTTTTGCGCCACCTTGTGTTGCCGATTCTAAATAGAGCATAAGCTGCAATGACAGGCCTTTTTCAATAAGATCTTTATTAAACTCTGTGACACCCGATTTATAATCTATTACTTTCACAAGAGTTTCCGTTGATAACTGTGTTGTATCAAGCCTATCTATCTTACCGTATATTTTGGTTCCTTTAAAAGTAAAATCAAAACGCTTTTCTGCTTCTATTTTATCAATGTTGCCTTGTCTAACCTGTTCTATCATACGACTTGCGAAGCGAGTCGATAATGCTTTAAGTTTATCGATTCTATATTGTTCGGCAAAACTCTTTTTGAACAAGCCTGTAGTATCTTCTTCACGAATATTATCAATTTCTTTAGAAACAAAATCTTTTATCTCCTTTTCTGAAATTGTTTGCCAAAGAGATGAAGCATCGCTAACCTTTTCGCTACTATTTGACAGATGGTTTGCCAGCCTTTGCAAAACATCATGATGAATATCGCCGATATTATTTGCTTTTAAACTGAAGTCTTCTATTTCTTCCGCTTTGAGCCCATATTTAACAAAATATGAATATGGACATAACGCATACTTTTCTAAAGCAGACGGACTCACAACATCAGACTTTAAGATTTCTTTGCAAACATCTTTGCTTAATTTTTCATCTTCATTTTTGTATAACAAGCCTGATACTATTGCTTTATATCTTTCACTCTGTGAAAATTTATTTGCCGCAGTTTTCCATTTTTCATCAAGCTCTATGCCGTCGCTTTTCAAATTTCTTAATTTGTTAATAAGCTCTTCTAATGTAAATATATCCGGAGTATTTTCCTGCTTAGGCAAATCGCTTATTAAATATGAAGGACTTTGTTCTTTACCTTCAGTATCAGAATTTGAATAAGTAAAATACAATTTTTCCGATGGAGTTTCAAAGGCTTCATAAAGAATTGTTTTATCTTCTTTTGCAATTTGATTATAATCTTTGCAAAGATTTATTCCCGCTGAATATAGTTTGCCAATTTCTTCATCTGTTAAAATTGCGCTCGCATTCAAATTGCGAGGAACGCAACCATCAACAAAAGAGCTTATAAACAAAGCTTTTACTTTATTTGCTTTTGTCCTATAAAGATCACCGATGATAATGCATCCTGATGTTTGAGGCAGCAAGCCGATTTTTACATCTTTAAATGCATTTTTAATAATATCGCGGTATTCTGAATTTGAAAGTTCTTCGTCTCCGAGAAGTTCTACAAGCTGATCTAATATTTCAACAATTACAGACCAGGCTTGTGCAAGTTCTTCTGAAGCTTCGATATATCCAGCATCTGATAAATTTTGGATATCAGCTTCAAGTTTTTCCGGAAGCTTAAAATCTTCAACTAAAAATTTATAGAGAACACGACTTTTAGCCTCTCCGGTCTTTGCCTCGGAAAAATCTTTGAAGAAATCTTCTGTAAGACGTGCGAAATCGTCCCTTGCTATTTCCGCATTCTTTTTCTTCTCGCCGCCATACTTAAAGTTGGTAAAGAATGCATCTTTCTTTATATGATAACTCTTAACATAGTTTGTAAAATCGGGGTCATCAACAAATTGCATTACTAAATGCGGGGCGCAACCATCTGCGGCTATATCAAGAAGATTAACAATCTTTGCAGCCGCACTTATATGCATTATGCTTTTCTTCTCATCAAGATATACAGGAATATTAAGGCTTTCGAATATACGCTTGAAATTCGGTCCATCATTAAGAATATTAGCAGACAATATCATGATATCTTCTGCTTTATATTTTTCTTCACGAATAAGTCTTAATATTTCCGCAGCAATTTTAATTGCTTCCTTATAAGATGAATCTGTTGCGATTACAGCTTGAAGCGTTTGAGGAAATTCTTCTTTTATATTTAAAGGCACCACATGACAGCCAAAACTATTTTCATTTAGTGCACTTAAAAATGCTTTTTCGTTTTTTGTAAATGAATAGAACCCGGCAAACCATATTTCAGATTGCTTTATCCAATCACATTTTGAAACTTGAGATGTAGCAAAGCTTAAGCCATCTTCTGAATCCATATATTTTCCTGACATATATGTTTCGTATGCAGTTTTCAGCTTGGACATATCGCTTAGTTTTTCTTTTAAAAGTTCCGGAGCATCATTTGGAATTTCAAATCCTTCACTTTGCGTTTGTTTAACTTGAAGCAAAAAGTCACCGGCTGCTGAAAGAAATTCAGAGCTATTTGTAAAGTTTTGATATAAGCTAAGCTTTGATTCTCTTGCGCATTTTCTAAGTATCATATTGCGGCCAAGACTTGTTATTGCCGTCTTGCCGGAGCCTCCTGTTTTACTGATTATTTCAGCTCTAAGCTTATTTCCCGACATAATCTGCAAATCAAAGAAACCTTCTTTTTTAAGCATATCAAAAGCTGCGGCTTCTGCTGAAAGTGTCAGCTGAGCCGGAACAATCAAAAGCTTTTGCGAAGCTTCACTCTTTTGTATTTCGTTAAAAAGTTCTTTTGTAAATTTCATGCAAACACATCATATGCCAATTTGACAAGCAAAATCAGTACAGCTACACTCATCATGATTCTTATAAATGGTGCACCTTTTTTAATTGCTAAATTTGAACCTATATAATTTCCTAATATGTTACTTGCTGCGGTAATTGCCACAAGAGGCCAAATAACCGCATCAATCAATATGTAATGAATTGCCGAACCAAGCCCTGTGCAAAAATTTAAAAGCTTTGAGTTGCCTCCGGCAGTTTTTAAATTAAATTTTAAGACACTGGCAAAAATCATAATAGCAAAAGTTCCTGTTCCAGGACCAACAATACCATCGTAAAGTCCAAGTGTTAGTCCTGTTATAATTGACACTACCCAAACTTTTACTGCCGGAATTGTTTCAAAAGCGTCCTCGGAACCAAAGTCTTTTTTAAATATCAGAAACAATGCTGCAAACGGAGTAACACAAATAATTATTTTTTGAAAAAATACAGCATCAAGTGCAAAGATAATATGCGCAGCGATATTTGATCCTATAATTCCGCTAACTGCACTTATGAGAGTGACCTTTACATTGATATTGCCTGATTTTAAATATTTATATGTTGCGACACTGGTCCCTATACATGCACTTGTTTTATTACAAGCAAAAGCTGTATGTGTTGGAAGACCTGTTAAAAGGTATGCAGGTAATGAAATACACCCACCGCCTCCGGCGATGGAATCAACGAAACCTGCGAAAAACATTGCGCACGTAACAAATATTAACTTTCCAATAGTTATTCCGTAAAACATAATATTTACCTAACATTTTATTATACCATAATAAAGTGCGTTATGGAGAATAGAGGACGAATGGTTCTTGGAATAAAAAAATAGAGCTCACTAAGGAGCTCTATTTTAAAGCGCTTATATATTAGTCAACCATTGATTTGAGGTTTTCGCTAATGATAAGTTCTGCATCTGTTGCAGCCTGTACCTGTTCTGGTGTGAATTCTGGATTGATTTCTTCAAGAACAAGGCCCTTGTCTGTAACTCTCATAACACCCATTTCTGTGATGATGAGCTTAACTGCATGAACTGCTGTATACGGAAGTGTGCACTTCTTTAAGATCTTTGGAGATCCCTTTGCTGTATGTTCCATAGCAACGATTACATTTTCTGCACCTGAGAGGAGGTCCATAGCACCACCCATACCAGGCATCTTCTTGCCAGGGATAATCCAGTTAGAAAGTGAACCTTCTTGGTCAACTTCAAGACCACCAAGGATTGTAGCCTGTACATGGCCACCTCTGATGAGTCCGAATGAAGCTGATGAATCAATGAAGCATCCGCCAGGAGCAATTCCTGCTGGCTTACCACTTGCATTGATTAAGTGGAAGAAATCCTGTTCCTGATACTTTCCAACAGGAGCAGCATTAATCATACCAAGCTCTCCTTGAAGAATTACTTGTACTCCTTCTGGAAGATAAAGTGGAACAAGGTCAGGAATACCAATACCGAGGTTAACAACATCTCCGTCATGGAGTTCTTTAGCAACACGCTTTGCGATGAAGCCTTTAATTTCAGATTTATCCATTGTTATTCCTCCTTCTTACTTGCAAACATAATCTACGCAAATGCCATAAACATGAACATTTTCTGGTTCGATTTCGCCGATTTCAACGATTTCTTCTGGTTCACAAATAACTGTATCTGCGCACATAGCAACAACAGGGTTAAAGTTCTTTGTTGTTCCTTTGTACCATACATTACCAGCCTTATCGCACTTTGTTCCGCCGATAAGAGCGAAGTCTGCATGGAGAGGTTTCATAAGTAAATAATCAACTCCATCAATTGTTTGTTTGCCAAGGCACAGTGGGCTCTGTTCTACGAGTGTACCTACACCTGTCTTTGTGAGAACGCCGCCAAGTCCGTTTCCGCCTGCACGAATCATTTCTGCAAGTGATCCCTGTGGAACAAGATCTACTGTTAAAGTCTTGTCAACAAGGCTCTGCTGTCCAGCTTCTGGAAGAATACCAATGTGAGACATAATGCATCTCTTTACGCAATGGTTAGCAACAAGCCATGCATTGCCATAGTATTCATCTACAGGACCATATCCAGGACCGCAACCAGGGTCGTTAGAAATGATTGTAAGATCCTTTTTGCCTTCGAGTCCCATTTCCTTTAAGAGCTGGAGTGGGCTTCCGCAACCTACAAATCCGCCAACAGCAATTGTAGCGCCATCAGGAATCATAGCTGCAGCCTCTTTGATTGAAATAAATTTAGGCATCTTAATCCTCCTACTAAAATATAACGTTTTGATCAAAACGTCACTGTTGTGACATACTTATTATATCATATTTCTTTATTAAATTGTTATTTTTTTATCAACGACTTTTTCCGGCAATATCGCTAAAAATGTGAATATCAGTGCAATGCTGAGAATAATTCCGCTAATAATATCTGTTGCCCAATGCCAGCCGCTTAAGAATCTGCCGCCCACAATAATAGCTATCATAAACAGACAACCGATTTTTCCAATAAGGCTCCTGAGCGGATCTTTGACTTTGCGTCTGATTTCGATAAGAAGAGATGCAAATACCACAACTCCCAATACCGTATGGCTGCTTGGGAAGCTTGCCTCAAGAACGCCGTCTTCTAATACCGGTCTGTAATTGATGGCAACTTTAGAAAAAATAACATAAGCAAGTATTGCAAGTATGTACAAGATGCCAAGACAAATAAGATCAGGATCAACTTTCTTTAAGCTTTTAGTTGTAAATAATTGCTTGGCTCCTATCACACCAAAGACAGCACAAACAAAAATACTAAAATAGCCAAGAAGCTGTGTCATCTCGTACATGATTTCATTTGGAGGACACGCGTCTGCAATACTCTTGTTAAAGCTCGCGAATCCTATCTCTGATCCTAACGGACCTATTGCTTGCACATCATAATTTTGCACTAAATATATTGATACCCCAAATAGTGCAAAAAAGATTGCCGCAGCAATAATAAATATTACCCTTTTTGATTTCATTTTAATTCCCCTTTTTGATTATAAAACTTTTGATAAGAAATCTTTAAGTCGATCTGACTTAGGATTAGTAAACAATTCTTCCGGAGTCCCCTGTTCAATCAGATGTCCACCTTCCATAAAGATTGCTCTGGTTGCTACTTCGCGCGCGAATCCCATTTCGTGTGTTACAACAACCATTGTCATTCCATGCTGTGCTAATTCTTTCATTACATCAAGCACTTCACCAATCATTTCCGGATCAAGCGCAGATGTAGGTTCATCAAACAACATAATTTCAGGTTCCATCATAAGAGCTCTTACAATTGCAATACGTTGCTTTTGCCCGCCGGAAAGTTGCGATGGATAACTATCGCCTCTATCACCAAGACCTACTCTATCAAGAAGAGCCTGAGCTTTTTTAACAGCTTCAGCTTCGGTCATCTTTTTAAGTTGTACCGGAGCAAGTGTCATATTCTTCATAATAGTCATATGTGGGAACAAGTTAAAATGCTGAAATACCATGCCCATTTTCTGACGATGAAGATTAATATCATTGTTCTTATTTGTAATGTCTGTTCCATCAAGATAGATATGTCCTTCTGTTGGAACTTCTAACAAATTAAGGCATCTTAAAAATGTCGATTTACCGGAGCCTGATGGTCCGATGAGAACCATAACATCACCTTTGTTTACATCAAGACTGATGCCATCAAGTGCCTTTATTTTTCCATCTTTATAATGCTTTTTTAAGTCTTTAACTTGTATAATTGCTTCACTCATATTATCTCTCACTGTTGCGCATCTTCTTTTCTAAGACACCAACTAATTTACTAAAGAAAATAACCATAATTAAGTAAATTGCAGCAACTGCCAAAAGAGGCATAGCCTGAATATAAGTTGCTCCTCTTATGATTTCTCCACCCTTTGTAAGATCTGTTACTGCTACATAACAAGCAACTGATGTTTCCTTAAGAAGCACAATAAATTCGTTTGCAAGTGCAGGAAGAACAGATTTGAGTGCTTGTGGGATAACTATATGCCACATGGTCTGCACAAAATTCAAACCAAGGCTGCGCCCGGCTTCCATTTGTCCACCATCAATTGACATAATGCCACCACGAATAATTTCTGCAACGTATGCTCCGGAATTAATTCCGAATGTGAGCATTGCAACTGGTATACCATTTTTTGCTGTACTGAAAATTACAAAGAACATAATCATGATTTGAATCATAACCGGAGTTCCTCGAATTATTGTTAAGTAAAGCTGGCAAATTGAGTTTCCAACTTTAAGTAAGCTTTTACCAAGGCCCGGTTTCATTGATGTATAATTCTTATCATAGGTTGAACGAATAACAGCTACAATTGAACCGAGCACAATACCAATGATAACTGCAAAAAAGGCAATCTTAATTGTATTGCCCAAGCCTTTAACAATATACTTGTATCTGTTTTTAGTGATAAAGCATGTTATAAAATCTTTTTTTATTTTTTCAAACATAGTTTTCTAAAACGATGTAAACGAAGCAGTATACGCTGCTTCGTTTATCTTTTATCTTATGCGTTTTTTAGGAATATAAATTTTAACTGATTACTGAATATACTTATCTACAATCTTCTGAAGTGAACCATCTGCGATGAGTTCTTCAAGAGCTGCATTAACCTTATCAAATAATTCTGTATTGTCTTTTGCAATTGCGATAGCGTAATCTTCAACGCTGTATTCAGAATCAAGAATGACTAAACCTTCATTTGCTGCAACAAGAGCTTTAGCTGGTTCTTTGTCGAGAAGTACGCAATTAACCTGTCCGTTCTTTAAAGCTTCTACAGCATCTGTTGTTTTCTGGAAGCTCTTAACTTCACCAAGACCTGCATCTTCTATATCCCATGTTGCATAGAGGAATCCTGTTGTACCAGCCTGAGTACCAACAATGTTGTATGCACCATCTACGAAGAGATCATCAACTGTTGTTATAGGACTTCCTTCTGGAACGATAAGTACCTGAACACCTGTTGCATAACTTGTTGTGAAGTTAACTTGTTCAAGACGTTCTTCTGTGACTGTCATACCAGCCATACCCATATCATATTTTCCAGTCTGAACACCAGGGATTATTGAATCGAATGCAATATCAACAGCTTCGAAATCCATTCCGAGCTTTTCAGCGATTGCTGCACCAACTTCTACATCGATGCCCACAAGCTTGTCTCCATCATAATATTCATATGGCTGGAATGTTCCTTCTGTTGCCATTGTTAATGTTTCCTTTGCGTCTGCATTTGTATTATCCTGACCGCAAGCTGCAAATGAAAAGATCATTGCGAGTGCAAGAACTATTACTAATACTTTTTTCATTTTTTAAATCTCCTTTTTTAATGTCGTTATCTTTACGACCGTATTTTTTATTGAACAAATCTTATTTTAATCATTTTTATGCATATGTCAACATATTTTATGAATATTTTTGCATATTTTTATACTTTTATGCATAAAATAGCTATTTTTATGCATTTATGCACTAAAAAAGCGGATGAGCATCGCTCATCCGCCATATTAAGTACGTCTTTATTTTTCAACTTTGTCCATACTCCACATCATTGGAACTGTGGACATCTGCTGCTGAAGGCCTGTTGCCTCGTCTGCAGGAGCTTTGAAAGCAAACTCAACAAATGTGTCATTTGCAATTGTTAATACACTTTCGTGCATATATACTACATTATCTATAGTTTCGTAATACTTAAGATATACACATTTTTGAGATTCTGTATCTGAAATTGGATAGTCGTATGAATATTCAACTCTTACATCATATTGTTGTCTAAGCTGCAGAAGAGCAGTTTCAAGAGCAGCTCCTGATGCTGCCCATGTCTTTGCTGTAAAGGTTGAATAATACTCATCATCGGCAAACCTATCAAGTACTATTCCGGCTTCTAACTCTTCATCTGTAATTTCAGCATCTGTCATAGCATATGGAAGCCAAATACCAATATTTATATCTTTCTCTTCTAATGTGTATTGGAATGCAGGAACCTTAAACTCTGCTTTTACAAAGTCGTCACCATCTAAGAAAATGTAATTTCTAAGATAATATGGATTCTCGCCCTCAGCGCCATCTACATATGCCATATAATAACCATAATGATAATCATTAGGCTCGATAAGTGTATCAAACTCTGCAAATATTAACTGCTGATCTTGATAACCATATAAACCTTCTTCATATGTCATACGATCCATGATAGATGCATGGTTATTTGGAACACGGTATATATTTAAAGACTCAACCTTTGTTGATAAAGCCGTATAACTATCTACCAATCCAGATGCTGCCTGTTCTTCTGTAATTTCTTCTTTATAATATTCACCACCAAGAACAAAGCTTGGAAGATTTTCCCCTAAATCAATCTGTGGATATCTAAGAAGCTCTGGACCATCATATACTGGGCCCTTGTTTCCCCCGCAGGCTGCGAGTCCAAAAATCATAATTATTACTAATAAAAATGCCAATACTCTTTTCATATATATTTTCCTTTCGGTATTTATATCAAATTGTACCCTATCATTATACCCCTAAAAGACTTAAAAGACTATAAAAAATATGTGGGTTTTAATGATAAATCTCTTTTCTTTTTTATTACAAATGGGCCAAAACCATTAATTTTCGCAAATAAACCTTGCAACATGAACGCCCGAAGCCGATGCATGGCTTAAACTATGGGTAACTCCGGAGCCATCCCCTATTACAAAGAGACCTTCACAGGCTGTTTGTAAATTATTGTCAAGTTTTACTTCCATATTATAGAATTTTACTTCTACCCCATAAAGCAAGGTATCCGCATTAGCCATTCCCGGAGCAATTTTATCAAGAGCATATATCATCTCTGTAATATCGTCTAAAATTCTTTTTGGCATAACCAAACTCAAATCTCCCGGAGTAGCATTAAGTGTCGGCGTTAAGAAACTTTCTTTTAATCTACGTTCATTAGTTCTGCGACCTTTAACTAAATCGCCAAAGCGCTGAACAATAACTCCGCCACCAAGCATATTTGAAAGACGAGCAATTGACTCACCATAACCATTCGAATCTTTAAACGGCTCGGTAAAATGTTTTGCAACAAGAAGAGCAAAATTTGTATTCTTTGTTCTTAATGAAGGATCTTCGTATGAATGCCCGTTAACCGTTACTATCCCGTTAGTATTTTCTGTTACAACTTCGCCATACGGATTCATACAAAAAGTGCGAACCAAATCTTGATATTGTTTTGTTCTGTAAACTATTTTGCTTTCGTATAATTCATCTGTAATATGTTTAAAAATTTCTGCAGGAATCTCTACACGAACCCCAATGTCTACACGATTAGATTTTGTTTCAAGATTTAAATCTTTGCAAACTTTTTCCATCCATGAAGAACCAGAGCGGCCAACAGAAACAATGCACTTTTTTCCATAGAACTCTTCGTTCTCACATGTAACAACATATCCATTGTTCTCTTGGCGAATAGTATTTGCTGAAGTGAAAAAGTAGAAATCTATTTTTTCTTTCAGTTCATTATAAATATTAGCAAGAACTTCTTTATTAATATCCGTTCCTAAATGTCTAACTTGAGCATCCTGCAAATATAATTCATTTTGCATGCACAATGTTTTGAATTTGCTGGCTGCGGTAGAATACATTTTTGTTCCGCCACCACCCATCTTACAATTAATGCTGTCAACATAATTCATAAGCTCGGTAGCACGTTCTTTACCTATATATTCATACAAAGTCCCGCCAAAATCATTTGTAATATTATATTTGCCATCAGAAAAAGCTCCGGCTCCGCCAAAACCTGTCATGATTGCACAATGAGCACAACTAATACATTTATCGACTTTGCCATCTACAATTGGACAATGTCTATCAGCAAGGGGACTGCCACTTTCAAGTATGGCAATCTTAAGCGATGGATTAAGTTTAATAAGCTCGTAAGCGGAAAATATTCCGCCCGGACCTGCTCCAATTATTACAATGTCGTATTTTTTCATTATGTTTCTCCTATAAAGTGGAGCTGGCGGCGGGACTCGAACCCGCCACAGCCTGATTACGAATCAGGTCCTCTACCTGATGAGGTACGCCAGCCTATTTATATGATATCTAACAATTCTTCTGCTTTCATTATTGTATATTCAGCACGATTAATTCCATTACGATCCTCTTTTGGCAAACATATAGTCCAATCGACTAACACTGCCTGCATTCCGGCATTATGCGCACACTGAATATCATAACGGCTATCGCCAATATAAATTGCATCTTTAGGCTCTACGCCAAGTCTTTTAAGTGCAATAAGACATGGTGCAGGGTCCGGTTTATGAGCAGGAGTATCTTCACATGAAACAAAAGTATCAAACAATTCTTCCATGTTGAATTTCTGTAACCCTACCATAGTTTGCGATTTTGTTCTACTGGTTACTATTCCTGTCAGGTAATTTCTTCTTTTCAATTCCTGAACTAATTCTTTCATTCCGGAAAATAAAGTAACCTCTTCTGCAAAGAAGCTATGCTGATAATTTCTAAATTTATTTAAAATCTCATCAAGGTCTACATCTGGGAAACGTGCTTTTAAAGTATCCGCTAACGCTTCACCAAAGCTGCCGACAACTTCTTCATCGCGACATACTCTTCCAAGATATTCTTTATAAATATATCTCCAAGATTTCAATATTATTTCATTTGTATCTGCTATTGTGCCATCAAAGTCAAAAAGCACAGCTTTAATCTTATTCATGTTTAATTAATTCCTTCGTTTAGTGCTGCATTGATAAAGCCGTCAAGATCACCATCGAGCACTGAATCTGCATTACTTGTTTCATAGCCTGTTCTGGCATCCTTAACTAAAGTATAAGGATGTAAAAAGTAATTTCTTATTTGGCTTCCCCAGGTTATTTGGCTGTGATCACCGGTTATATCACTTATCTTGTCTTTATGCTCTTGTTTGGCAATAGCATACAATTTAGAATAAAGCATTCTCATTGCAAAGTTTTTATTTTGAATTTGAGAACGTTCATTTTGACAAGTGACAACGATTCCTGTCGGGATATGAGTAATTCTTATTGCAGAATCTGTTTTATTGACATGCTGTCCGCCTGCTCCGGAACTTCTATATGTATCGATGCGAATATCTTTTTCATCAATTTCAACTTCTATATCTTCTGAAAGTTCCGGAATGACATCTACACTTGCAAAGCTTGTTTGTCTTTTGCCATTTGCATTATAAGGACTTATACGAACAAGTCTATGCACACCTCTTTCAACCTTTAAATAGCCATAAGCATATTCGCCTTCAATAAGAAGTGTGGCAGATTTAATACCGGCCTCAGGATCCGGCTGATGGTCTAAAAGTTTTACTGTCCAGCCTTTTGTCTCGCAGTATCTAACATACATTCTAAAAATCATGTCAGCCCAATCTTGTGCATCAAGGCCTCCGGTTCCGGAATTTATTTTCAGAATCGCATTATTTTTATCATATTCTTCACTTAATAAAGTCTTTACCGATAAAGCCCGACTAAGCTTATTAAATTCTTCAAAACTTTCGGCTGCGGCTTCTGCTTCATCAAGTTCAACAAAATCTGCTGCATCTTGCAAAAGTTTTTCGCAATTTGCATATTCTGCAATTTGATTTTCAAGATTAGTTTTATCTTTCAGAACTTTATTAGCATGTTCTACATCATCCCAAAAACCATTTGTTGAAATTTCAAATTCTAAATCCTGTAATTTAAAACGGATCGCATCAATGTCAAAGAGAGTCCTTAAGTTTCCTTAAGGTCTCCTGTCCTTTAGCTATATCGTTTTTAAAATTATCAGCAATTATCATTATTCGTTCTTTCCGCAGCAGTTTTTATATTTTTTTCCGCTGCCACATGGGCAAGGATCATTACGTCCGATTTTTGGACTTGCACGTCTTATAGGTTCGTGGGTGCCTTCTTTGCTTTCCTTTGGAGCAGCTTTCGGTGCACCTTCCAAAGTTCCGCCGGAAGCAGTTACAACTCCGCCCATACTTTGAGCTTCCTGATGTGTTCCCTCTGAAGCGGTAGCAACAGACCTGCGCTGTGCGCTCGTATTAACACTTACATTAAATACAAATCGTACCATATCATCGCAAATGGACTTAACCATAAGTTCAAACATGTCACCGCCTTCGTTGGCGTATGCTTGTGCAGGATCTTTTTGACCAATAGACTGAAGACCTATACCTGTCTTTAAGTCATCCATTGCATCGATATGATCCATCCATTTTGTATCTACAATTCTAAGAAGCAGCATGCGCTCAACTTCACGCATAACGTCTGTTCCGATTTCCTGCTCTTTTTTCTCATATGCATCAACAAAGCCTTCATAAATATCTTCGTGACTAAAATCAAATTGAGGACAATAGAATCTTATCTTTTCGCTGATATCAGAAGCTTGTCCCATAGCCTTTCCGGCTTCGGCATATTGAGTAATTTCGGTTGCGATATCTTTCATCATGCTAAGAACATGATCTTTCAAATCTTCGCCATCAAGAACTCTTCTTCGTTCTTCGTAGATTGTTGAACGTTGTCTATTCATAACATCGTCATATTGAAGTACATAACGACGAATGCCATAGTTTCTACCTTCAACTCTCTTTTGAGCATTCTCTATTGTTTTCGTTAAAAGTCCGCCTTCAATGGCCTCATCTTGAACATTCAATTTGCTCATGAGTATCTGGATTTTTTCACCGCCAAATAATCTCATAAGATCATCATCAAGTGCAACAAAGAATTGAGATGAACCAGGGTCCCCCTGACGGCCGGAACGACCTCTTAACTGATTATCAATACGTCGAGCTTCATGTCTCTCTGTACCAATAATATGAAGTCCTCCTAACTGACGAACCTCTTCACGCTCTTCTTCTGTTGCTTCACTTCCGCCAAGTAGAATATCTGTACCACGACCAGCCATGTTTGTAGCTATTGTTACAGCGCCTTTCTTACCGGCTTCTGCGACAATCTCTGCTTCTCTCATATGTTGTTTTGCATTAAGTACGTTATGCTTTATTCCACGCTTTTTAAGCATCTCTGAAAGCATTTCTGATTTTTCAACACTGACAGTACCAACCAAAACAGGTTGTCCGGCTTCATGCTTTTCTACAACAGATTCTACAACTGCTTTAAATTTAGCTTTTTGTGTAGCATAAACGCTATCTTCTAAATCTTCTCTTATAACAGGCTTATTTGTCGGAATCTCTAAAACATTCATGTTATAGATTTCTACAAATTCGTCTTCCTCGGTTTTTGCTGTACCGGTCATTCCGGCAAGCTTTTTATACATTCTAAAATAGTTTTGAAGAGTAATAGTCGCGAGAGTCTTTGATTCGCTTCTTACTACTATGCCTTCTTTTGCTTCAATAGCCTGGTGCAAACCATCAGAATATCTTCTGCCGTACATAATACGACCGGTAAATTCATCAACGATATTAACTTCACCATCGTTAACAATATAGTCTATATCTCTATGCATTATCGCATGAGCTTTCATTGCAATTAAAACATGATGGTTTATATCCATATTTTCAGGATCGGCAAAGTTTTCAATATTGAAATAGTGCTCAGCTTTTTCAATACCTTCATCTGTCAATGAAACTGTCTTATCTTTTTCATCTATGGTATAATCGTAACCTTTGTTAAGCTCGTCCTGATCAAATTGGTTATCACCAAAAACAGGATTGTTACCGACTTTTTCTTCTTGATTGATTATGCGACCACGAAGACCACGAACAAATCTATCTGCTTTTGTATAAAGATCTGTACTTTCGCCGCCCATTCCGGAAATTATAAGTGGAGTTCTTGCCTCATCAATTAAAATAGAATCGACTTCGTCTACGATTGCATAATTAAGTTCGCGCTGCATAAGTTGTTCTTTGTAAATAACCATGTTATCGCGAAGATAATCAAAACCGAATTCATTATTTGTTCCGTATGTAATGTCGCATTGATATGCAGCTTGACGCTCTTGCCCTTCAATGTCGTGAATAACGCATCCTACTGTAAGGCCAAGGAAGTTATAAAGTTTACCCATCCAATCAGCATCACGCTTCGCAAGATAATCGTTTACTGTAACAACATGGACACCTTTACCCTCGAGCGCGTTAAGATAAACAGGCAATGTAGCGACTAAAGTTTTACCTTCGCCTGTTTTCATTTCTGCAATATTTCCCTGATGAAGAACTATGCCACCGATTAACTGTACATGGAAAGGCTTCATTCCTAATGCACGAACGCTACCTTCACGACAAACGGCAAAAGCTTCAGGTAAAATATCATCTAATGTTTCGCCATTCTTTAAACGATCCTTAAACTCTTGAGTCTTAGCTTTGAGCTCTTCATCAGAGAGTTTTTGCATAGTTTCGTCTAAAGCTTCTATCTGTTCTACTATTTTTTCAATTTTCTTAATTTGCTTGGCATTTGGATCGCCAAGTATTGCTGTCATAAATCCCATTTTTACGCCTCATATAGTTAAGTACATAAAATAACATATCAGTATACCATAAATCAGGGCTTTAGGTCTATATAGAGGGCTTTAAAACCCCGCCGGAAAAGCTTCCGGCACTTGGAATTGCATAATTTTCAAGCTAAAAGCCGCAGTATAGCTACCGCGGCTTGAAATTATATGTTTTTAGTTATATAAAGACTAATTTACTTAAGATTTTCCGGATTCAGGCACTGTAAATCTTCAGGAACAAACAGCCCGTCTTTACGAATAAGCTCCCCATCAAACCAAATCTCACCGCCACCGTATTCCGGGCGCTGAATATTTACAAGATCCCAATGAATGGCCGATTTGTTTCCATTGTCGCAGTCATCATAGCAGCGGCCCGGAGTAAGATGGAAAGATCCGCAAATTTTTTCATCAAATAAAGTATCCTTCATCGGTTCAAGAACATATGGATTTACCCCGATTGCAAATTCGCCGAAATAACGAGCTCCTTCATCTGTATCAAGAAGAGCATTAATTTTAGCATTGTCATTTGCTGTCGCATTAACAATTTTGCCATCCTTGATGTCAAAGTGAATATTTTCATATGTGAATCCGTTTTCAAGTGAAACCGTATTATAAGTTATATGCCCATTCATAGAATTTCTGACAGGAGCTGTATAAACTTCGCCATCAGGAATATTCATGCTGCCGGAGCATTTAATACTTCCAATTCCTTTAATGCTGAATTTAAGATCAAGGTTTGGCCCAAGAAGATGAACCTGGTCTGCATTATCCATTCTCTTCTTAAGAGCATCCATTGCTTTATCCATTTTTGCATAATCGAGAGTGCAAACATTAAAATAGAAATCTTCAAAAGCTTCTAAGCTCATATTTGCAAGCTGTGCCATAGCATTATTCGGATATCTTAAAACAACCCACTTTGTGTTTTCTACTCTGTAATCAAGAAGCTCAGATCCAAGTAAATTATCAAGTGAGATTTGTGAATCAGGAACATCAGAAAGTTCACTTGTATTATCTGATGCGCGAACTGAAATAAAGCATTGCATCTTCTTCATAAATTCAAGATCGTGATTATACTTAAGTTGAAGTTGCTCTTTATTAGCAGATTTCAAAATCTCTCTTAATGTTGTATCATCCCAGAATTCAAGAAAAGGATTTCCTCCGGCCTTATAGACATCACGAATAAGTTGAACTATAAGAGGACGAACACTATCACCATTAGCCTTAATAAGAACGTTTTCTCCCGGCTGAACTTTCACAGAAAAATTAACTAATAAATTTGAAAGCTTTTCAATTCTGTTATCCATAAATTTCTCCTAATTAATTGAATTAATATATTCATTAAAGTCTGTAAAACCAGATTCTGCAAAATCATAAATAATTGATGCCGCAAACTTATAACGATTTGTAATATCAAGAAACTCTCCGGCAGTGCTTAATGCTAAATTCATTTCAGCCTTGAGCACATCCTCCATATTGTATGCCGCAACAACAATCTGGTTTATTCCTGCCACATAATATAAAGCTTGAACATCATTGCTCAGCATAAAAAGCTTAGATTCTGCATGATTATTATCAGGCTTAAATTCCATAAACATATCTCCATTAGAATGGCTATTCTGAGTCATGCCAAGTGTAAACTCTTCAAAGCAAGCCGAGAATTTATATATATCTATATTGTCCTTAAATTCAAAGACAGTAACAAACTCTTCTCTTGCAAGCAGCATACTTGTTTCATAGAGACTCAAACTAATGTCTGATATTTTTTTCACGCCGACTACCTTGCGTTTATAAACTTCAATTTCGCTAACTATTAAATGATGTATCTGTTCTGATTCAAGCTCAATCAAAGTTTCGCATCTGTATACTTTATTAGTGCCCGCAGTTTCAGGAAGTGTTGTAATTTTGTTTCTTAAAAAAGTACAATGGCTGGAAATACCAAGGTCTTCAATATTTGCATTACTTTCACTTACAAATTTCAATGCTTCCAAATCTCTACCAAAATAGCGCATTAAATAATAATTTACAACGCCGTAATCTGTTTTGATTTTGACACACATTTTCGAATTTAATGCATCTATTTCATCCTTTGATAATTCGCAAGCTCTCGCTTGCACAAAAGGAATTTCTTTTATTTCTTCCGGAAGTTCTTGCTTCTTATTTTTAGTATCCTCTATCATCCAATTTGCAAGATAATAAGCTTCGCTTTCTGTGATTTCTATAATTTGTGCTCCAAGACCGGCAAAGCATTGTTTCACATCACGTTTGATTTCATTAAAATCGTTAGAGTAAACTATTTTTAAGCTTTCAAGTCCAAGCTCTTCATAATCAAAATAGTAAAACTGATGCTCGTTAGGATTATCCGGCAAAGCGGTATCACTAAAAATTAAGTGCATAGCAACAACACCCATAAGTCTGGTGTCTGAAACTACGCCTGATATGAATTTGTATCGGTTTAGATTGGAAGGATCTAAACCACCCTTAAGAACCTTTATCATATATAACAAAAACCCAGCGCTATGCGCTGGGTATCAGTCCTTTGATTAGTCGAGATTGTACTTTGACTTAAACTTTTCAACACGACCGCCACGATGAGCAAACTTCTGCTGGCCTGTGAAGAAAGGATGGCACTGAGAACAAACATCAAGTCTCATCTCAGGCTTATTGGACTTTGTCATGAATGTGTTGCCGCAAGCGCATGTAACCTTGCAATCTACATATTCAGGATGGATTCCTTCTTTCATTTTACTGTCCTCCTTCTTAAAGAGTATCTATGTCTTAATATTTTTTAACTAAAACGCCTATATATGATACCATTTTAACGGGTTTCATGCAAGTATAAATCAAAGGCAAAGCCCTTTTTTCAAGTATTTGTGGGCATCTTTTAAAAAAGTACTACAAATTGTGCCACTTTTACCGAAAAGTATATATTTGTTAAATTTTTCTAATGGCAACAATCCTATCATGTCCCTCAAGATCTTGAATAATTCTTGCTTTAGGGCAAAGTTTTTTGTAATGTTCCCCTTGATCGTCCCCAATTTCCATAAGAAACAGACCACCTGGTCTAAGCCACTTATCATAAGCTGCGACAATTCTATCAGGCAGCTCTGTTCCGCTTGGACCACCATCAAGAGCTTCTATCGGTTCCCATGCTCTGACATTTATATCAAGTGTAGGAATTACTGAACTTGGAATATACGGAGGATTAGCTGTGATAATATCAAAACTTTTCTCCGCCGGAATTGCATCAAATAAATCGCCTTGATAAAAGTCAACATTTTGCCCAAGCGCGCTTGCATTCCATTTTGCTACATCAAGCGCATCTTCTGAGATATCACTGGCACAAACATGTGCATTATGTTTGGCAAGATAAATAGCAATGCAACCGGAGCCTGTGCATAAATCTAAAACATCAGTTTCCTGATTTGCACGCTTTCTTAAATCAACAAATTGTCTCGCGATATCGGCAAGTCCTTCTGTTTCAGGTCTTGGAATCAACACACGAGGGTCAACATATAATTCAATATCTAAAAACTGAGCCGACTTAATTACATATTGTAATGGTTTTCCGGAAGCGCAAAGTTCGGTATACTCGTAAAGCATTGCTTCTTTTGCTCTGTCGGGCAAATAATTGCGAGTAAGAATTTCTACGGGATCGATTTGAAAAACTGCAGAAATTAATTGCTGTGCTTTTTCATATGGACTATCGATTCCGGCCTCTTGCAATCTACTTTTGGTTTTTTCTAGCAATGTACGCATTCGTCGCCTCTTCGTCTTTTATAAGTGTTCCATCAGGTTTTTGTACACCAACCCAATATTCAACTTCAATGTTTGGATCTTCGTGGCTTGGAAGAACCATTTTTGTTGCAGCAATAGCCACTTCCAGTTGTTTTAAATCAGGTTCTTTAGTTGTAAGCTTTTGTAATGAAATCCCCGGAAGAGAGCAAGCTTTTACAAAACCATTATTATGTCTTCCTGTAAATTGAAGAAGCTCATATGATAAACCGGCAATTACAGGAATAAGCAAAAGTCTGCTGCCAAGTCTAACCCAAAGATTTGGCCATCCAAAGAAACTAAATACTAATAATGAAATAATCATTACAAACATCAGGAAACTTGTTCCGCATCTCGGATGTAATGTATAAAATTGTTGAGCATTCTCCGGAGTAAGCTCTAATCCATTTTCATAGCAATGAATAGTTTTATGTTCTGCACCATGATATTCAAATGTACGCTTAATCTCCGGCATTAAAGTAATGAGAGAAACATATCCGATAAACATTGCAATACGAAGTACGCCCTCTATTAAATTCAAAAGTACAGGGCTGCTGATTCCTATGTTTTTAAAGAAATCCATAATAACAGTTGGAAGTAAAATAAAAATTCCAACAACCATTACTATAGCAAGCACAACTGAAAGTGTCAGGGCAATAGCCATTCCGGCTTTTTCACCGAAATGTTCTTCAATCCAAATATCAAGCTTGTCCTTTTTGTAAGCAGGATTGTCCTGGTCTGCAGCTTCTAAAACTTCTGCCCCGTATGTCAAAACATTTGTACCCATTACAAGGCTGCTGATAAAACTAACAACTCCTCTTATAACAGGAATTTTAGCCCATTTACCGTGCTTTTTAATAGGTTCTACAGTAAGATGTATGTCATCATTTGGAAGACGCACTGCAATAGCCATAGCTTTTGCTCCGCGCATCATAATTCCTTCTAATATAGCCTGCCCGCCAACTTTTGTGGGATTGGCATTTTTCATAAATATTCTATTTAAATCCATTTTAAATTACCGTCTTACGAAAACGTTCTATAAAATCTCTATTTGTTTTTGATTGTGCCATCTGCATTACAATTCTTTCAGTAGCTTCTGCAGGGCCCCAATCTGATAAAGCTCTTCTCATCATCCAAACAGCCTCGAGCTCTTCACTGTCTAAAAGTAAATCTTCTCGGCGTGTACCGGACTTATTAAGATTAATTGCAGGGAATATTCTCTTTTCTGCCATAGTCCTGTCAAGATGAAGTTCCATATTGCCGGTGCCTTTGAATTCCTCAAAAATCATATCATCCATTCGAGAACCTGTTTCTATAAGAGCCGTAGCAAGAATTGTTATGCTTCCGCCTTCTTTCAGATTACGAGCTGCACCAAAAAATTTCTTTGGTTTATATAATGCACTTGGATCAAGTCCGCCGGAAAGAGTTCTTCCTGATGGTGGTTCGACCAAATTATATGCACGAGCAAGCCTCGTAATACTATCTAGTAAAATTATAACATCCTTACCGTGCTCGGCAAGTCTTTGAGCTCTTGCAAGCACCATTTCAGCTACTTTTACATGATGTGCAGGTTGTTCATCAAAGGTACTGTAAATTACTCTGCCATTGATGCTCTCTTGCATATCAGTAACTTCTTCAGGACGCTCATCTATCAAAAGAACTATGAGTTCGGCTCCGGTATTCTGATTTTCTATTGCCTTTGCTATTTGTTTTAACAAAGTTGTTTTTCCGGCTTTTGGAGGAGCAACTATCAAACCTCTTTGGCCTTTTCCTATCGGAGCGATTATATCTGTCATTCGCATTGAAAGAACGCTTGTACCTTTTTCAAGTTTAATTCTTTCATTTGGATATGTCGGAGTTAAATCACTAAAATCTTTACGAATACGTGCTTTCCCCGGATCATCGCCATTAACAGACTTTACAAACAAAACAGCTCCGAATTTTTCATCTTTCTCGCGAATCGGTTTGCGGCAAACTGCTTCGATTTCATCACCTGTCTTAAGACCGAATCTTCTGATTTGCGATGGACTTACATAAACATCAGCTTCGCTTGTAAGGAAGTTGTCAAATCTAAGAAAGCCAAAGCCCCCATCAGCAATATCTAATATTCCTGTGGTTTCATACTTACCTTCAGCTTCGCGTTTGGCAGCTTCTGCCTTTGCTGCTTCTGCCTGTTCGTGCATTTCAATAAGCATCGCAAGAATTTCTGCTTTTTTTAAACCTGTGATATCAAGCCCTACAGCGTTAGCAATTTCTTTTAATTCTGCAAGCTTTTTTTGTTTTAATTCTTCTATTTCCATATAAAAATCCTTTGCCAAAAATAGCATATAAAAATATTAATTTTTAAATAATAAACGATTGGGGGAAAATATTAGGAGGACCCTAACACAGATTATTATATCACAAAAGCGGCAGAATATCTGCCGCTTTCTTATTAATATTTTATGCTCCGAGGTAAGCCTTCTTAACAGCTTCGTTTGTTAAGAGCTCTTTGCCTGTTCCGGTAAGGCTAATCTTGCCTGTTTCCAAAACATAAGCACGGTCTGCTACTGAAAGTGCAGCCTGAGCATTCTGCTCTACCAAAAGAATTGTTGAACCATTTTTATGAAGTGTATGAATGATTTCAAAAATATGGTCTACAAGAAGTGGAGCAAGACCCATTGAAGGTTCGTCAAGCATAATCAACTTTGGTTTTGCCATAAGCGCACGTCCCATAGCGAGCATTTGTTGTTCTCCTCCGGAAAGTGTACCACCGGCCTGCCAAGAACGTTCTTTAAGTCTTGGGAAAAGTTCATAAACTTCTTCCATAGAATTTTTAATAGATCTTTGATCTTGAGTATATGCACCCATCTCAAGATTCTCCTGCACAGAAAGCTGCATAAAAATTCTGCGGCCTTCAGGAACCATTACAAGTCCTCTTTCAACAACTTTGTGAGGAGGAAGTTTTGAAATATCTTCGTCCATAAATGTAATTGAACCTGTTTTAGATCTTAAAAGTCCTGAAACGGTATTAAGTGTTGTTGATTTTCCGGCACCATTTGCCCCAATCAGTGTAACGATTTCGCCTTGATTTACATTAAAGGAAATGCCTTTGATTGCATGGATACTGCCATAGTAAACATTAATGTCTTCTACTCTAAGAATTTCTCCCATGACTAGCCCTCCTTTTTCTTTCCAAGGTATGCTTCGATTACAACAGGGTTACTCTGAATTTCAGCCGGAGTTCCGTGTGCAATAACCTGACCGAAGTTAAGAACTGTAATCTGATCGCAAATTCCCATAACCAAAGACATATCATGCTCAATTAAAAGAATTGCTATACCAAACTTATCACGAATCTTTCCGATATTTTCCATGAGCTCTGCTGTTTCTGCAGGGTTCATTCCGGCAGCAGGTTCATCAAGAAGAAGCAATGATGGATTTGTTGCTAAGGCTCTTGTAATTTCAAGACGTCTTTGCGCACCATACGGAAGTGAACTTGATTTAACATCAGCTAAATCTTGCATATCGAAAATTGATAAAAGCTCAAGAGCTTTTTTTCTTGCGGCCTTTTCTTCTTTCCAATATCTTGGAAGTCTGAATGTTGATTCAAACAAGCTATACTTCATAGATTGATTCATAGCAACCATTACATTTTCTGCAACAGTTAAATTATTAAACAATCTGATGTTTTGGAAAGTTCTTGCGATGCCGGCTTTCGAAAGGCTAACAGTTGTTTCGCCCTTTGTGTCATGGCCGTTAAGGAAAATGCGTCCGCTGGTTGGTTCGTAAACTTTTGTGAGCAAATTGAAAACTGTTGTTTTTCCTGCTCCGTTAGGACCGATTAAACCAGCAACTTCTTTTTCTTTAATAGAAATATTGAAACCATCTACGGCGGCAAGTCCACCGAATACAATCCCGAGGTCTTCACAACGAAGTACTTCTTTACTCATTAGCGACTACCTCCTTTTTAGATTTTTTAAATTTACCAACAACTTTATCTTTAAAGAGTGCGTTAAGTTTCTCATTATTACCTGTAAGCATTACAACAATCAATATGATTGCATATAAGAGCATACGGTAATCTGCGAACGAACGCAAAATTTCAGGTAAAATTGTAAGTGCTGTTGCAGCGATAATTGAACCAAGCATATTGCCTTGTTTACCGAGAACAACAAATACCAAAATCAAAATTGAACAGTCAATGTTAAATTTGCTTGCAATGCAAGATGAATAGTTTTGTGCAAACAAACATCCGGCAGCTCCGGCCATAGCAGCAGAAATTGTGAAAGCGGTAATCTTATATTTAAAGATAGGAATACCAACTGATTCTGCAGCTATTCTGTTATCACGAATAGCCATGATAGCACGACCCGATCTTGAGCTTACCAAATTGAATATTACAATTAAGCAAACGATTACAAGAACAAATCCGATAAAGAATTTTGAAATCTTTGTAATTGAACGGATGCCCATGGCTCCTTCAATAATAAGCCGTCCGTTCTCACTTAGGTTCAATTTATTTTCAACCATAGAGAACTGAAGTCCGTTCTCATCAATTCCAAGATACATGTTCTGGAACAATGATTTAATAATTTCTGCAAATGCCAAAGTTACAATTGCAAGATAGTCTCCCTTAAGTCTAAGTACAGGGATACCAATTAAGAAACCGATAAGTGCAGTAAATATAGCAGCAATTATAAGCCCTAAAACAAGTCTAAGCACTTTATTATCCATGCCGGAATATTCCATAATCATAATTATTGATGTTCCGACAAAAGCACCTATTGACATGAAACCGGCATGACCAAGTGAAAGTTCACCGATAATACCTACTGTCAAGTTAAGCGAAAGTGCCATAACAATATAAGCACAAATTGGAACAAGCATACCAGACATCTTTGATGAGAGTCCGCCTGTTTTTTGAAGGAAAAACATAATTGCGAATGCAACGCAAACAACAAGATATGTAAGTCCGTTACTTTTTTGAGTCTTTGTGAGGATAGTCATTTTTTTCATATCAACACCTCACTATACTTTTTCGCGGGTAGCCTTACCAAGAAGACCAGCCGGCTTTACTAAGAGTACAACAATCAAAACAGCAAATACAATTGCATCTGAAAGTTGTGTAGAAATATATGCTTTTGCAAGGTTCTCGATTATACCGAGAAGAATGCCACCAAGGAAAGCTCCCGGAATAGAACCGATACCACCGAAAACAGCTGCGGTAAATGCTTTGATACCAGGCATTGCTCCCGTTGTTGGCATCAATGTCGGATATGCACTGCAAAGAAGAACTCCGGCAACTGCGGCAAGGCCTGAACCAATTGCAAAGGTAATTGAAATAGTTGTATTGACATCAATTCCCATAAGCTGTGCTGCGCCCTTATCTTCGGATACGGCTCTCATTGCTTTTCCCATCTTTGTTTTATTAACAAATAGAGTAAGTACAACCATAATAACAAGACAGACGGCTATAGTAAGCAGTGTCACATGTGAAATTGTAAGTCCGCCAAGCTTAATGCTGTCACTTCCAACTACAGATGCAAATACTTTTGGATTGGATGTCCAAAGCAGCTGAGCTGCATTTTGTAAAAAGTATGAAACACCAATAGCTGTAATAAGTACTGCAAGGGATGGTGCGGAACGTAATGGTTTATACGCCAAGCGTTCTATTGTAATTCCCAGCACTGTGCAAACTGCCATGGCAAGAAGAATACCGATAATTGGTGGAAGCCCGAATCGCTGTGAAGCGAAGAAACAAATATAACCACCAACCATGATTACATCACCATGAGCAAAGTTAAGCATTTTTGCAATACCATAAACCATTGTGTAACCAAGGGCAATGATAGCATAAATACTTCCAAGGCTGAGTCCGCTTACTAAATAGTTAAGGAAACTCATGTCAAAATAACTCCTGATTTTTACGCGGCTATGGCTCTCGCAAAAATTACGAGAGCCAAAACCACTTTATTACTATACTTTTATTTTTTAGCAATATTACATTGCTTTTTAAACTTGTAAATTTCTAAATTAGAGACCTACATAAACGCCGTTCTGAATAATCATAGCGTTAGGTGACTTATCTACTTCACCCTTTGCATCCCATGTCATGTTAGCGCCTGTGAGTCCATCAAATGTCATTGATGTAAATTGTGCAACCATAGCGTCGCAAGCTTCTTCTGCGCTCATATCAGTTGTGATTCCGGCTGCTGTAGCTGCTTTATATAAAGCATAGATGCAGTCATAACCATCTGCTGCGAACTGGTTAGGAGTTTCGCCATACTTCTGCTGATATTTAGCAACGAAGCTCTGGTTAAGATCTGATGTATCATCTGCGCTATATGGTGTAAGAAGAATTACGCCTTCAGCGAGAGTTGTATCAAAACCTTCAAGTGCAAGGATACCATCCATACCATCTACACCAAACCAAGTTGGAGCATATTCTGTAGCCTTTGCCTGAGCAAAGATCAATGATGCTGGTGTGTAATACATTGGAAGGAATACAAGGTCTGCGCCTGCTTCTTGCATCTTAGAAACCTGTACTGTAAAGTCTGTTGCTGTTGCATCTGTGAATGCTTCTTCTGCTACAATTGTAAGACCGAGGTCTTTGCATTTAGCATCGAAAGTTTCTTTGATACCCATTGAATAGTTGTCATCTGATTTGTAGATAACACCAATCTTTGTAGCCATGTTGTGCTCAGCCATATACTGAGCTGCACCTGAACCCTGGTTAGGATCTGCGAAGCACATCTGGAAGATGCAATCCTTATTCTTTGTAACATCTGTTGATGATGCAGATGGTGTAAGGAAGAACACTCTATCAGAGTTAGCTTCTGCTGCAGTTGCTTCTGCTGGAGCGGAAGTAACTGTTCCCATCATAATCTGCATACCCCAGTCCTTAAGATCATTATATGCATTAACTGCTTTTTCCGGATCGTGTGCATCGTCTTGCATATTGAATTCAAACTGAAGTCCGCCAAGAGCGTTAATTTCTTCAACTGCAATTTCTGCACCATTCTTTACAGAATTTCCGTAAATAGCTGCCGGACCTGTTAAAGGACCTGTTGCACCAACTTTAATTCCACCTGCTGTTTCTGTGCCACCCTTATCGCCGCCGCAAGCAGCGAATGAGACAACCATAGCAAGTGCTAATAATACTGCTAATACTTTTTTCATTTTTTTATCTCCTTTTAAATAGTTAACTTTTGGAGCAAAGGCTTTGGCCTTCGCCACCGCCTTTACATATCATATAAAAAGGCGGCCCCTCTAAGAGCAAGCCGCCTTTAAATACCAACTTAACTCTTAAATCACAACAACAATGCCCACGATGATAAGACCGAGGACTCTAATAATACCGATAATGTTGTAACTTAATAATTTGTTCATTTATTTCCAACCTTCATTAATATGTTGGTATTTTAATACTTTGCGGGTCTGATGTCAACAAAAAAACAAAAATATTTTGTGAAAATTTCACTGTTTTTTTGGCTATTTTTTGTGGTTTGATACCAAAAAACTCTGCAAACCCTTGAAATTTCAAGGCTTATAGCATCTGAATTGCCTGCCAAATCATAGGGATAAACATAGCAGGAAGCATGTTTGCAACCTTTATTTTCGTGATTCCCAGCATATTTAGCCCAATAATTACAAGGCTTAAACTACCGACAGAAACACACATAGCAACAGTTTCTTCTGTAAGTACCGGAGCAAGTAAACTTGCACCTAAAACTAAAATCCCTTGATAGATAATAATTGATATTGCTGAAAAAGCTACTGATATACCGGACACCATTGAAAGGCTTAAAGATGAAATACTGTCGAGTATACCTTTTGTAGTATAAATTGTATGCTGATGTTGAATTCCGCTTTCAAGAGCTCCGAGAAAAGTCATAGATCCTATACAAAATAAAAGACTTGCTGTTACGAAACCTTCCGCAAACTGAGCTTCTCCGTTACCTTTCATAACTTTACTTTCAATCCATGACCCGAAACGATTAAATTGTTTATCGACATCTATTATTTCGCCAATGACAATTCCCACAATAAGACATATTAAATAATATAATGGTTGATCAAGTTTTACACCTTGAATACCCATAATCATTACAAATATAGCAAAGGCTTGGAAAATACGTTCACCAATAGTCTTAGCTTTTTTTATTTTAGAAAACAGCAAGCCTGCACATGTACCAAGTACTACTAAAGCTGCATTAATTAATACACCAATAAATATATCCATATATAAAACATCTTAGGCACTATCGCCTTATTAAATCTGAAAATTAAAATTTAATTAGTAAGTATACCAATACAATTGTAAGTCCGGCAAAAGTAAGAAGCAATCCGAAAGACATTGAATCACGAGCCTCAAGATAATTATCATTAACTTTCCTGAAGAATTTTCCACTTCGCGTTTCTTCGTACCAACGTTTTATGCTGAAACGTTTACTGTCTTTTGTATATTGAGTAAATACTTTTGTGAAAACGAACTTTGTAAATGCGTCGGATATTTTATCAATTAGTTTAAATACAACTGCAAGAATCTTCATCAGTATTGCGAATAATGCATCTGGCAATTTATCTATATAAGCAAAGATTCCGGGCTTAAGCAATAGCTTTATTAAAGGTCTGTAAACTAATTCTTCCAAATCTAATTTAGCCGGCCATAAGTTTTTATATTCACCATTCTTAATAAATACATTTCTAACTATAAGCAGATAAACAATGGCACCTATTGCCAATGAAATACATGAACCTTTCAAATTTGTCCAAACAAAATAGTGCACTGCATGTTCTGCATCAAATCCATGAAGAAAATCTTGTGCAAGCTTTGCTAAAGAATTCATGCTCTTGTATGGAGTGATTCCCATCACTGCCAAAACAATTGCCGGAACACACAGGCAAGCTGTTGATAAACTATTCATACAAACTTTTTCTTCATTATATTTTGCCTGGAGCTTTGCATCATGATTTTTCTCAACAAAGATACATACAAACAGTTTTATCATATAGCAGAAAGTGAGACCACCTGTGAACAAGAATACCCACTCATAAACACTAAAGAGTTTTGCAGCAGATACAAGTCCTGCAGTCTCTGCCATTTCAATATATTCAACTATAGCTTCGTGAAGCAGAGTCTTTGAAATATATCCACTTGTTCCCGGGATACCCGAAATGCTTGCAGCCCCAATCAAGAATAAAATCATAAGAACAGGCTTGTTCCGGCCATATCCCTTGATATCATTCAAATTGAGCTTATGCAGATTCATATAAACAACTCCGGCAGCACTAAACAAAAGCAATTTAATCATAGAATGATTTATCATATGAAGAATTGTTCCGTTTGATGCCAAAGCATTTTCTTCACCAAGAAGACAAATAAGTCCTATACCAAGAGTGATAAAACCTATTTGCGAAACAGAAGAACATGCAAGAGTTCGCTTAAGATCTATACTGAAAACACCAAGAACGGCGCCAAGGAACATAGTAATCATTCCAATGCTTGCAAGCATTGTCCCCCAAGCTAAATTTCCGAAGAAAATATTTACCGAAATTACTATAACACCAAAAATTCCGCTCTTTGTTAATATTCCGGAAAGTAAAGCACTTGCCGGAGCCGGTGCTATTGGATGCGCTTTTGGTAACCAAATATGAAGAGGAACCATTCCGGCTTTAGCACCAAAACCAAACAAAATGCAAATTCCGCTAACCCAAAGACGTGCAACATTTCCGCCTTTAGCTATATAACTATTTCCTGCTTCTTCAAGAAGATTAAAATTCAAGGTTCCGAGGGTACTATATAATAAGAAGATACCCATAAGCATAACCATGCCGCCAATTACTGCAACCGCAAGATAGGTTTCACCAGCACGCATAGGCCCCGGAGTTTCTTCGTGAATAACAAGAACATACGAAGTAAACGACATAATCTCAAAGAAAATAAATGTCGTTAAGAAATTAGTAGATGCTAAAACCCCAAGTGTTGCAATCCATGTTGCAATCATGAAAATAGCATAGCGCTTTTTATTTTCATAATGCTTCATGTATTCAATGCTAAAAAGCAAAGAACATATCCACATTATGCATGCAACTACTATATATATGAGTTGAAAACCGGAGAAATTAAATCCAAGATCTACTCCGCATAAATTCATTAGAATAATCCCTCCATACAATTGATAATAAACATCTCTATATCTGTATTAAATATTCCAAGCAATATACATAAAATTGAAAGTATAATAAACGGAAGTATCATCTTCCAACTTGGGTCTTTTACATCACTAACACTTTCCCAATTAAAATCTTTGCCAGGGAAATATGCGCGCACAACAATCGTTAAAAGATACATTGCAGTAAATACTGCAGAAATTAGCAATGCTGCAACACCAAGATAAGCCACCCAAGAATGGCTTGCCCACTGAACAGCTCCAACGCCAAGCATCCACTTGCTATAAAATCCGCAAAGAGGTGGGACTCCTATCAAAGCCAAACTTGCTATCGTAAATGCTGCAAACGTAACAGGCATTCTTCTTCCAAATCCTTTTAAATCTGTGACATAATCTGCTTTTGCTTGTATATGGCAGGTTCCGGCAGTAAAGAATAACGTTATCTTCATTACGCCATGGAAAAGAAGATGCATAAAAGCTCCGGCAAAACCAAAGCCATTCATAAGCATAGCCCCAAGCAATATATAAGAAAGATTTGACACTGTTGACATAGCAAGTCTTCTCTTAAAATGTGTCTCTCTATATGCCCAAACTGATCCGAACGCAATCGTAAATGAAACAAATATTATTGCTACATTTTGAACCCACGAATCGCGAAGCAAATGAACTCCAAATGAATAATATGTTACTCTGATTATTGCAAAGCATCCTACTTTAACGACTGCAACAGCATGAAGTAAAGCTGTTACCGGAGTCGGTGCAACACCAACACTTGGTAGCCATTCGTATAATGGGAAAACTGCAGCCTTAACACCAAAGCCAAAGAACATCAAAAGGAAAGAAACATAGTATAAAGGGTTTACATCTCCTTGTGCTAATACTTTTGATGCAATTCCTCCGGCAGTATAATCAACTGTTCCGCTAAGAGAATAGAAAATCATTATTCCGGCGAATGCGGCAGTTGCTCCGGCAATAGAATATGCTATGTATTTAATTCCTGCAGGCTTACTAAATTCATTTCTGCTATGCATGATAAGCGGAATTGTTATGAGTGTAAGAAGCTCATAGAACAAATACATTGTTACCATATTATTAGCAAAACAGATTCCTAAACTTATGCCATAGGTTGCAGTGTAATATCCGAAGAAAGAATCCGGTCTTGATTCATGATACATATATTCAAAAGACCACAAGCTTGCCAATGGCCAAAGCACAGCAAGCAATAGTGCAAATATTCTTGATATTCCATCAACCCTAAATGTAATGGATATTTTATTCGTGAGTTTAAGTAATGAAACTGCATCAAGTGGCTTGTTAATAATTAAATAAATTACTATCGCACTTGTTATGCAAACAACACACATGCAAAGTATCTCGCGCAATTTTTGCTCGAATTTACCCCAAAATATTACTGCGCCAAAAATAATTGGCAACATTATTGATACAATAATTAAATTAAAACCCATTAGAATAAAACTGATACTACTACAGTAAATAAATTAACCCAAGTTTGAGCGAAAAGCCCTAATATAATAACTAAGCAAGCTAAAACAATCATAGGAAATAACATTCTTCTTGGAGCTTCAATGCAATCTGCACAAGCATTTTTATTGCTCGGGAAAAACGCATGAATCGAAATCGATAGCAAATAAGCTGCTGTTAATAATGCAGAAGCAAGCAAAATTGCCGGACCCATCCAATTTATAACAGGAATCTTTTCTGATAAAGATCCGGTTGCTAAATACCATTTCGAAAGGAAGCCAGCCATTGGTGGAACACCAACCAAACCTAAGCTTGCAATTGTAAAGCATGCAAATGTAATTGGCATTTTTCTTCCTATGCCGTCAAGTTGTGAAACTTTATCTTTGTGATTTGTAAAAATAGTTGCGCCAGCAACCATGAATAAACAATTTTTGATTACTGAATGATAAATTATATGAAGTAAGGCCCCAATTAGTGCTATCGGATTCATTGTGAACACACCAAACAAAACATATGAAACCTGCGATACCGTAGAATATGCCAATCTCTTCTTAAATATATCTTGTTGATATGCCATAAGCGATCCAAGGAAAATTGTCAGCATTGCCATCGCAAGCCATGCATATTGAACCCATGTTCCTTTAATAAAATCTATGCCAAACACAAAATAAATTACTCTGATTATGCAAAGCACTCCGGCTTTTGTAATTACACCTGAAAGTACTGCACTCGCCGGAGCCGGAGCAACCGGATGCGCTGTAGGTAACCAACTATGAAGTGGGAACATTCCGGCTTTTGCGCCAAAACCAACAACAGTTAAGAAAATTGCGATAAGAAGAGCTGTTTCATGTCCGGCAACAGCTTGCATATTTAAACTTCCCTTTGCAACAAAACTTAAGCTGTCACAATATGTTCCTGCAAAGAACATACCTAAAAGACCCAGCGTTGCACCAAAGATTGAGTAGAACAAATACTTTTTTGCAGCCTCTATTGATTCAGGAGTTCCTTCGTGAAGGACAAGAGGCATAGAAAGTAAAGTCATAAACTCAAAGCTTAAATACATAGTCAAATAACTTGCAGCAAAGCATAAAGCTACAAGCATTATGTAAGTAAGTATATAAAATACGAAAAATCTTTTTTTGTTTTCAAGATGCTCGGCATATTTCGTGGCATATATTCCAACGAATATCCACATAAAGCTTACCAAGCCAAAGAATAACCAGCTAAAAGCATCTGCACTAAAAGCAAAATACATGCATAACCTCCTGATTTTATGCAAACATACTAAATCCTAAATTAACTATATTAAGTAGCCATTCTGTATTAAGGCCTATTAGGAAATTAATTATTATAAATGCAACTATTGCGATTATATACCCTGTCTTAAATTTGAAACCTTCCGGGCGACTGTGATTATTGTCACCACCAAAGAGTGTAACGAGTGCCATTATATAATAGATAGCTGTAAGTAAAGTTGATATGATAATTGCGAGCAAGGAAATTATCATTCTCCATGAACTAAGCTGAACAGCTGCATAAACCAAAGAATATTTTGTAACAAAGCCTGCAAAGAAAGGAATTCCTATCATTGATAAACTTCCGACTACAAAGGCTGATCCGGCAAAAGGATCACGTTTACCTGCACCCAGAATGTCTTTAAACTTTTTTGAATTGCCGGATACATCCATGATTCCGCCAGCAGCAATAAACAGCATCGCCTTTGTTGCTGCATGAGTTACAATTTGAATAAATGCCGCTTGAATTCCGGCCAAACTTCCCATACCTATGCCAAGATAAACATATCCTATCTGTCCTACAGATGAATATGCAAGCATACGCTTTAAATCTTTTTCACGAAGAGCATTTATTGATCCCATAATCATTGCAACTGCACCGAAAATCAGCAGCACATCAAACATAGGATTTGCTGACATCAAATTTATGCCAAGAACTCTATAAATAACTTTAATTAAAAGGAATATATATGCCTTTAAAACAAGACCAGACAACATTGCAGAACTGCTTGCAGTGGCTGAGCTGTGTGCTTCAGGAAGCCATGAGTGGAAAGGCCAAAGTGCAGACTTAAGTGCCATTCCTACAGCAAAGAGTGCCATAGCAATTTGAACCGCAATGCGTGAATTAGTTGTAATCAAATCTGAATTTATGTAATCACAAATCGGCTCCATTAAAAGATGACCGGTTGCGCCATAAACAATACAAATACCTATCAGGAAAAGTCCCGAGCCAACAAGAGACATAATTAAATATCTTGTTGATGCTGCAAGCGCCTGCTTACCTTCTTTTGCTAAAATAATGCCGCAGGCAGTAATAGTATTAATTTCTATAAATACATAAGCTGTAAATAAATCATTAGTATTTACTAAAGCTATCATCGAACAAAGAAGAAAAATAACACTTACATAATATAAGTTTTGTTTTTTTCCTTTGATATCTTCTTCAATATGCTTTCTTCCACCTATAATTGAGAAAAACATTACAAAGCAAAATACAATACAAAGTAATGCTTCTATAGGACCGGATTTTAATTCGTTTCCAAAAGGAGCTCCATAATGGCCCATGCTATATGTATAACTATTTCCCCCATCAATAAAATATTTTAACAAGAGAATATTCATTATACCGACAACAAGGCTGGACCACGAAGCAATATGTTTTGCAATTCTTGCCGGAAGCGCCGCAGTAAGAACTCCGCATATTATTAAAAATAAAACAGACCAAGCAACAACATTTTGTATCAATAACATTATTCTTTCCTCCTGTCTTCTTTTCTAACAAGATGAATAATCTTATCAATATTAAATGTTCCGAATTCTTCATATAATCTTACTGTAATAGCAAGAAGAATTGCCGTTACTGAAACTGATACTACTATGCCTGTCAAAACAAGTCCTGCCGGAATAGGATTTACATATAGACTGGTATCAACTCCGGCAGCTTGCTCTTGCAAGCTAACAATAGGAGCAATTGCACCTTTTACATAACCTTTAACTGCAAGGAAAAGATAAATCGAAGTATCCATAATGCCAAGTCCAACTATTTTCTTAATCATATTACGGTTAAGAAGCAAATTGGCAAGGCCTATGCCAAAGCAAATCATAGACACATATTCAGGAAGATTATAAATAAGTTTATCCATTATTTATGAAACCCTCCTCTTCTAAACATCAGGAATAAGGCATAAACAGTATTTGAAACCACTATTCCAACAGCAATATTTAAAGGAAGTATCAAACCTGATGCAAATATACTGCCATCAGCAAGAACAGGAATAATACTTTCTATATGATTTGCTCCAATATAAAATACATAAGATTTTGCTAATGCATAGAAAAGCAAAGCGCATACGCTAAGACAAAGATATGTCTTACTGTTAATAAGGCGCTCGGTTTTTTCAATGCCGTATGCATTAAGATAAAGAATAAACCCGGCTCCAAGAATTGCTCCGCCGGAAAAACCTCCGCCAGGAGACAGATGGCCATTTAATATTACATAAATTCCAAAAAGAAAAACAACAGGAACTATAAATTCAAATGTTTTTTCGAGAATAGGATCTTTGATTGGCTCGTGCTTTCTGATTAAATGTTTCACAGGAAGTCCTTCCGGAGAATCATCATCACGGCGCAGTAAAATAAACACGGCAATTGTAGCAACAAATAATACACAAGATTCTCCAAGTGTATCAAAGGCTCTATAATCGAGTATCATTCCGGACACAGCATTAAGCGAGCCTGTTTCCCATGAAGCATCTGATAAATATTTTTGTGCAACTTCGTTGTTTGTCGGATTTTTTACTTCACCGATGTCAGGAAGCATACGCACAGTAAGAAGCATGGCAATAATAAAAACTATTGCCAAACAAATCGCAATTATATCATAAGCGAGGTCTAAGCCATGATGCTTTTTATGATTACTCATCTTGATCTTCCTCCTCGCTGTTTATCCCATCGATTTCACTAAAGTGCTTGTGGAATATTCCCATACGCTTAAATGATGCAAAAAACATAACTGTTGTGATTCCTGCACCAACAGCTGCTTCTGTAATAGCTAAATCCGGAGCTTGCAAAATAATCCAAATGATAGATGTGATTAAACTATAACTCATAAAAATAATGATTACAGGTAGAGGTTTATCTGTAAATGTTATAGCGACGCCACAAACAATAAGCATTATTAAAAGCAATGTCATTAATATAGTCATTCTTCTACCTCACAACATTCTTCTAATTTATCATTTGCATCGGCTTCAAGCTTTGCAAGCATATGTGAAGATACAGGAGATGTAAAATATAAAACAACTCCCGCAATGAAAAGTTTAAGACTTGTTAAATTAAAACCATTTAATATAATGCATCCGATAACAAAGCTTGCACATGCGAAAGCATCTGCAATACCGGCGGCATGCATACGTTTAAGCATATCTTTGAATTTAAAGTTTCCTATTACAGCAAAAATATATCCTATAAGACCTATAGCAATGAAGATGCAGCCAATTATTTCTCTGAACATTTTTTGGCCTCCTCTTCAAGTTGTTTTTTTGCACCGCGTGCAATTCTTGAAAGTATCATTACAGCAGTAAAGGATAAAAGCGCATAAAGAATAGCTATGTCTGCTAAAAAATTTTGTTGATATATTGTCGCAAGCCCTGCAATGATAGCATTACCAATTGAACCTACCATATTAACAGCCAAAACTCTATCAGAGTTTCTTGGGCCTATGATAGATCTGATTATGCATGCCAGTATTAAAACTACAAGAATTATGAGAATTATCCAAAGAAAAGTAATCATAAACCGGCGAGTTCCTCCATCTTGCGAAGATTTTTTACAAAACTACTTTCTTCTATGCCTTCGCCAAAGCTTTTATCAAGGCAATGAATTGTATATGTATCATCTGTTAAATCAACAGTTATTGTTCCCGGAGTAAGAGTAATAGAGTTAGCAAGAAGTACACGCGCAGTTTTTGATTTTAATCCACTATGAAATTTAATCATAGCCGAAGAAGGCTGCCCTTTTTTGAATATTAAACATATAACAGAAAAAGCAGCTTTTATTACTTCTATTACTAAATTAAAAATGTAAATCAGAATAAGAGGAATCTCGCGGAAAATCAGCAAGTCTTTCTTAATTGAAAAATCTAAGAATTTGCAACAAAAGAAGTACAGCGCAGCTGAAATGATTGCACCGATAATAATTATTTCTACTGTTATTTGGCCATTAAATGCAAGCCATAGCGCGAAAAGTAATAAAAACATGATTTCCTCTTCATGCTCGTATTTGAATTAGCGTATACATAATTAGTATACATTATTTTTTAACAATACAAAAGCCCCGAAAATCCACTATTTGGCTTCAATGGAATACAATGATTTAGAGATTAGTTATTTAATAACTTGATCAGTTGTTTAAATAGCGCAATTTTCATACATATAGCATTAAATGCATTGTTATTTTCTAAACAAATATAAAAACCCTGGCAAGATGCCAGGGTTTTTAAAGTTCCATTTTTTCCTATCTAAGCATTAGCACTTTTCAACGATAAGAGCTGTTCCCATACCGCCACCGATACAAAGTGTTGCAAGGCCTTTCTTTACATCAGGTCTCTTCTGCATTTCGTAAAGTAATGTGATAAGGATACGGCAACCTGAAGCTCCGATTGGATGTCCAAGAGCAATAGCGCCACCATTTACATTAGTCTTTTCAGGATCAAGTCCGAGATCTTTTCTTACAGCAAGTGATTGAGCTGCAAATGCTTCGTTAGCTTCTACAAGATCGATATCTTTCATTTCAAGACCAGCTTTTGCTAAAGCTTTCTTTGTTGACGGAACAGGACCTACACCCATGATTGATGGATCTACGCCTGCAGATGCATAACTTACAATTTTTGCAAGTGGCTTAAGGCCAAGCTCTGCAGCCTTTTCAGCACTCATAACTACTACTGCTGCTCCGGCATCGTTGATACCAGAAGCGTTAGCAGCTGTTACGCTGCCGCCTTCTTTCTTGAAAGATGGTTTAAGTTTAGCCATTTTTTCAAGTTCTGCATCGTGCTTAATGAATTCATCCTGATCGAATACAACTTCGCCCTTCTTTGTTTTAATAACTACAGGTACGATTTCATCCTTGAATTTGCCGGCTTTTTGAGCTGCGCTTGCTCTCTGCTGTGAAATCAAAGCAAATTCATCCTGCTGTTCACGAGTAATTCCCCACTGTTCATTAACATTTTCAGCAGTCATACCCATGTGATATCCGTTAAATGCATCCCAAAGTCCGTCATTTACCATCATATCTATCATTGGTGAATTTCCCATTCTTGTTCCATAACGAGCTTTTGGGAATGCATAAGCTGTTGCGCTCATGTTTTCTGCACCGCCAGCTACAACAATATCAGCGTCTCCAGCTTTGATAATCTGAGCTGCAAGCTCTACTGCTCTAAGCCCGGAACCGCAAACCTTGTTAATTGTTAAGGTAGGAACTTCATTTGGAAGCCCTGCATCAAGAGCCATCTGACGAGATACGTTCTGTCCAAGACCACCTTGAAGCACGCAACCCATAATAACTTCGTCAACCATTTCCGGCTTAATGCCAGCTCTTTCTACTGCTGCTTTAATTACAGTAGCTCCGAGAGTTCTGGTCGGAACATCCTTTAGTGCGCCGCCAAAAGAACCTATTGCAGTTCTTGCTGCGGATACAATTACAACGTCTTTCATACTTTTCCTCCTAGAAAATAGTTAGCATTCAATATTGATATCATTCTATATTATGGATGATTATTTTGCAAGTACTATTTGTTATATATTTAACAAAGCTACTTTATCCCAACAACCTCGCCAAGAACCTCACCTATCGGCTCGTTATAATGTATATCGGCCCATTGATCTTGGGCGGTTTCAGATTTATTGATAATAACAAGCTTATTGCCGGCTTTGTTCCTATTGAAATAGTTTACGAAGCCTGCGGCAGGATAAACAACCAAGGATGTTCCTCCGATAATTAACATATCGCATTCGGAAATTGCCCTGACACTGCAAGTAATTGTTGCATCATCCAAGCATTCTCCATACAAAACAACATCCGGTTTTATAATATTGCCGCAATGAGGGCAAATTGGAACTCCATTCTTGCAATTTTTTTCATCCATGATGAAATCTAAATCAAAGTGACTATGGCAGCCCGTGCATGTATTGCGCTGAACACTTCCATGAAGCTCTTGAACATTAACAGAGCCTGCCTTTTGATGAAGCCCATCAATGTTTTGAGTAACTACGCAAGTAAGTTTACCCATCTCTTCGAGTTTAGCCAAAGCCAAGTGAGCTCTATTTGGTTTTGCACTATCTGCAATTAAATTCTTTTTATAATAGTCGAAAAAAGTTTCTGTGTGTCTTTCAAAGAAATCTATTGAAAGCATTTCTTCAGGACTGTGTCCGTAATTCGTTTGAGCATTATACAAACCATTTTCAGATCGAAAATCCGGAATGCCACTTTCTGTAGAGACTCCGGCACCACCAAAGAAAACTATTTTCTTTGCATTTTCAATTGCAGCTTTTAATTCTTCATACATTAAAATAAATTCCTCTTATACTCTGCATACATGAGTTCAAGCTCTGCGATTTTTTCAGCCGCTTCAATTTGCATAGTAGATGCAAGTTCATAATCTTTATTGTTAAACGCTGCTTCGAGCTTTGTTAACAAACTCTTCTTGCGTGCGCTATCCTGTGCAATAGATTTTCTAAGTTTATCTATTTTTCTCCATCTAAGTTCATCAACATCTGTAGAACCATCTTCTATATAATGAAGCTGAACTGCATTATGACAAATCTCTCTCATCTTTGGAATTATTCTTTCTACTTGCTCTGCAGACCAAAGTCTTAGACAAGCAGCTTTAAAACTTTCAAGATCGCGACTATCCATGACATCACCATCTAATAAAAGTTTTGTCTTGTCTGGATTTTCTTCAAACAGTTTAAGAGATTCCCAAACTGTTGCAGGACTTTTTCCAAATAATTTTTCACGCTCAAGAGGACTATAATCTGCAAAGATGTCATCTTCAACTCTATATACACGATTGGTATCAAGATAAAAATCTTTTTCACCATATTGCTTGGACACAGATTTTTCACAATCTTTAGGACTCTTTTTTGCAGTAAGAACAGCCTTTATACCATCGAGTATTGCAAGGTATCCCGCAGCAAGAACAAGATATGTGTTGCTCTGAGGATTAGGTGATCTAAGTTCAAATCTTGTTGCAAGAGGATTCTTCACATCACGAATAAGCCCTACAAGAACTGTTCTGTTGCGACTTGGTTTATCTACACTGCGGCCCAAAGATGTTACACTACAAATCGGAGCTTCATATCCCGGCTTAAGTCTATTGAATGCATCATTTGTTGCACTAACAAACGGAGAAATGATTTCATAGTTTTTAAGTATTCCCATCAATGCTCCGTATCCTATTGGAGACATGTAATCGTTTTCCGCATCAAGTGCACTAAACAAGTTAACACTTTTTCCATTCTTCAACTTTGCTACTACACCAAAGTGAGTGTGCTTACCGCTTCCGGCAACACCGTTGACCGGCTTCGCAAGAAAAGTAACATCAAGCCCATTATTTCTAAATGTGTCTTTAATTAAATTTCTTACTTCATAGTCATTGTCTGCAGCCTGCATCGGATTATCATATTTCCAATCAATCTCAAGCTGTTCCATGATATGGGTAAGACCTTCGGCACCAAGCTCCGGACTTACACCGCCGACTTCTTTATGGCCCATCTCGACCTCGAGCCCTGCCTTTTCAAGCCTTAATAAAGTTTTTTCTAATGCAGTGCGAACAGGCCCTATTGTTCGTTTCCAATATTGTTCTTTCATTTGCTGAGAAGCATGAAGCCTTTCTTTATCTGCAACTTCATGTGGAGTCATTACATAAAATTCCATTTCTGTTGCCGCAGTAAGAACTACTTCTTCAATATCATCAGCGCTATCAATAGGAAGATATTTAAGAACATAAGGATTTTCTCGAATGAGCTCTACAAATTCTTTTTTGAATTTTGCGAGTGCATCGCGAAGTATCGTTCTGCTTCCGATCTTTTCTGTTTCATTATGAATTAAGTATGCCGGAATTCTAATTGTTCCTGTAGGAATTCCCGTCTCGGGATCAAGATTATTATTGTTATAGTCGATATACCATATACAATCTTTATCAGGAATAATATCTACACGCCCATTAGAGATATCTGCTATTTTTGGCAAAAGTACTGATGAACCATCGGTCTGTGCACCACGGGACATGAAAGCATCGAAATCTTTTGTCATTTCATGTACCGGAATTTTTTCATCGGTATCATTGCCATAGATATCAAGTCCAACCAAAGAAACAAATTTAATTTCCGGATGAGCTTTTAAAATTTTCAAGATATCTTCTTTATTATGTTTTTCTTTTTCTATTTTATAAATCATTTAAATAATTTTGCAGCTTTTGTAAAAGCTCTGTTGTCTGTTTTATTAATTCTTTTAATTCTTCTTTATTATCCGGAGTTTCCGGTTCTTCCGGTTTTACCGGTTCTTGTTCTTCTTTAGGCGGAGTGATTTCTTCGCCGTTTTCAAGAGCAATGGCAAGTTGTCTTCCGGTCTCAATAGGATTGCTGGTTAAAAGCGGAGCTCCGGCACCTTCGCCGAAGAGAACATCGAGACATTCAGCCAATGTACTTTCATAAGCAACTTTGTCTCCATAGTACATAACAACTCTCTTTACTTCAGGAAGACTTGAAGAACTACTTTCCATATATATAGGCTCTGCATAAATCAACGATCCGTTTACAGGGAATACAAAGAGGTTTCCGCGATTATAACTTACACCACTGTTATTCCAAAGAGAGAACTCTTTTGAAATATCTGCATCCTGGTTTATTTGTGCTTCTATTTGTGCCGGACCATAAATTATTCTATCCTTTGGCAATCTGTACAAAACAAGCTCACCATAATTTTCGCCGTCAGATCTTGCAATCAAAATTCCTGTCATATTTGATTTTGCATTTGGTGTATATGGAATAGAGCTGATAAATTCGGCTGTTTCTTCTCCAGGAAGTTTCATAATAAAGTTAATTGGAGTAAGAACAGCTTCGGTTTGTCCATATAACTCATTGGCAATTGCCCAAAGGTCTTCGCTTTGATAGAAAACTTCTTCATCTGTCATATGATATTTCATATATACAGAAGCTTGAATATCAAAAAGTGCATTTGGATATTGTAAATGCTTTTGCAAATCTTGCGGCATTTCAGCAATATCTTTAAAAAGTCCCGGATAAATATTTTTAAGCGTCTGTGCTATTGGGTCATTAGCATCAACAATATAGAAGTCTGTTGTGCCATTATATGCATCAATAACAATCTTCACAGAATTTCTGATATAGTTTATATCACTACCCTCTTGATATGGCTCACTATACGGATAGTATTCTGAACTTGTATATCCATCTAAAACCCAGAATAATCTTCCTTCGTCATTAACAACCATATAAGGTGAATTATCATAGCTGATAAACGGAGCAATCTTTTGAGCTCTGGTCATAATGTCACGATAAATCATAATTCTGGAATCACGATTTATATTTCCGGAAACTAAAACCTTTAAGCTTCCTTCACGGATTGCAAAAAGCAATTTTGTGAAGAACTTAAGTTGGATCCCTCCATTACCTTCATATGTGCAATAAACATTGCTTTCACCTGAAGGATAATCAAATTCCTGTTCGTTTGTTCCAACGATAACATAATCATCTGTTGATTCGCCATAATAAATTTCAGGACGAGTTATGCTAATTTCCGGAACTTCAGAAACCGGAGGGATACTATCAATTAACATGTCAGGTTGACCGCTGCTTGTAACCTTATCTACTCTGCTTAATGTAACACCATAACCATGAGTGTATTTAAGATGACGAATAAGCCAGTTGTCTTCTACTTTTTCTTGATCGATTTCTCGAGCAGATAAGAAAACCTGAGTGTATTCTCCGTTAACATTATATCTGTCTACATCTACATCATTAAATGTGTAGTAAGAGCGAATTGATTGTGTTTGATTGTAGAACTGTTCTGCAGGTTCAAAGTCATTAATTCTAATATTTGAAAATGTCTCCATGTTATTTAAGACATCTACTTTGCTTAAATTATTTTCCGGCTCAAAATCTTTTATTGTGATTCCCTGTAAATTGTAAGCGCTTCTCGTATAATCGATGTTATAGCCAATATATTCGCGCTCTTTATTTATTTCATCAGGGCTGACAATTAAATTCTGAACAAGAGCAGAAAGTGGGCCTTGTAATATAAGCGCTGCTACTAATGCTGCAGGGGCAATTGCGGCAATTAAAATTTTGCGACGCTTGATTGCAACAACAAGCATTGCAGCTGAAATAAATGCACAAATTTCTACAATACGATAAATGGTAAGTGTTACCTTTATATCTGTATAACCCGCACCATATGCAACTCCTGTTCCGCCGTAAAGTAAATCAAATTGCATAAGATGGAAGCGAACCGCAACAGCAACAAAGAATAAGATTCCAAGAATCGTAATTTCTGTCGAAGCGACTCCGAGAAGAGCATGAAGCTTTGCTTTAAAACCCCCATTGTTAAAACCGTTTCTGAATTTACTTGGATCAAAGTTAAACATTCTCGGATTTTCAACAATGCCTATGCCATCGGCATCTTTATATTCGAAATCTACGTTATCCGGATTCAAATTTTCTTCTTGCGGAAGTTTAGAAGAGCTTAACAAAATTAAATAATATATAAGAGTTAAGATTAAAAGCAAAATTGCAAATCTAATTGCAAAATTTGCAAGGTCTTCTAAAAACTCTAATTTAAAAATATAAAAGCCTATATCCTTATCAAAGAGCGGGTCGTTTATACCGAAACTGCTTGCATTGAAATATTTCAATATTTCAAACCACAAATCATTAATTAATGATATTGATGTTATCAATGCAAAAACTGCCGCTATTATGTACATAACACGGCGAATGCGTTTTTGATTTTCTTCTTTGATTACAAACTGATTTTTCTTTAAAAAATTCTTTTTGAGCAAAGAAAGAAATACAAATGCTAATGCTCCGGTAATAATAAATGCCGGAATACCATATTTTAATTTAGTTGCTATCTCTGTAAAATATACAGAAACGTAGCCCATCTCCTTAAACCACAGCCAATCTGTGATAAATCCGGTGAGAGCTACGCCAGCAACAATAGCAAGTAGGATAATTGCACCAATAGCTAAAAATCCCTTTTTACTACCGCTTGTTTTTCTGTTCATACACTAATCCTCTTTAGTTGTAGGCTTTGTATTCGACAATGCGATAAGTTTCGCCTACAAGTTCCACTTTATAAATTAACTTCGATGGGACTTCTGTAATTTCGTTTCCTTTCTTTACAGAAATTAATTCATCAGAGAAAACATAAATGCTGTTTGCGTCTTTGCGTATTTCACCAATATTTAATTTTTTAAATGTTTCTGTAACGCTGCCAACGCCATCAAAGCTGCTTGCCGATCTGAATGCATCGCCATCTGCTTTAAGATAATCAAAGCACTTTATATCGTTTCCCGAATTTACATAGTCTATCCACGCACAATTATATTTAACAATTAATGTGGTAACATCTAAGATAAGTTGTTCGTCATCAACAATAGTTGTCGACCCGAGATTAGAATATCCATATGTACCTTGTTCATTAAACTTTGTACTTTCTGCATCACAAGTAATTTTTTCAATATTTGTGTTTGCTTCTTGAGCAGCCCTTTCTTGTGCAGTTAATTCAGGATCTGGTTCGTTATCTTTTTGTGATCCTATAAAACCACCAAATACACTGTCAAAGGCCTCGCTAAGTTTATCATTGATTGAGTCAAAGAAATCACTTGCCTTGGACTCTGGTGCATATGTAACAGTTGCAATGTCTGCTCCTGTGAATACTGCTAATACAATCAGAAGAACAATGATGTATTTACCTATACCACCCTTCTTCTTTTTCTTGCTTCTCTTTTTCTCATCAGCATTCTTACGTTCTTTATCCCATTCGTCAAAGATACTCTTTATCTCAACGGCGCTTGTTCTATCTAAATCTTCTGCTGTAGCAGGTTTGAAGAATGCTTCGCGTGCAGCGGCCATCTTTTCGAGCTCTTGCTGACTCTTTTCTTTTTCGTATCCATAAGGCTTATATGCAGCTTCTACTTTTTGTGCAACCTCGTCTATTTCTTTTTTGAGTTGCTCATTAGAAATTGCAAGAGTAGAATCACCGAGTTCTTCGGCATCTTTTGTTCCACTCATAAGCATCTGATCAAAATCAGAAGCGATTTCTTTGTTAAATAAAGTATCTGAAGATTTATAAGACCTCTGTCTAAATTGACTGCGGCTTTCTTCTGTTCTTGGGAATACAGATGTTTTATCTTCTGTAACTGCAGCTTTTAAATCAACATGCTCGGGCTTTTTCATTAAAGCTTCTGCAACTTCGCGATTTAATGATGTAGCGTTTGTATTATATTTTGCTTTATATCTTGCATATTCTTCATCCAAAAGTTTTTGGAAATCTTCGTTCTTTTTTGCAAATGTTGCGAACTCTTCTTTTCTTACTTTTGAATCTTGAGATTGAAGTTCTTTGTCAAGCCACTGATCAAGATTTACACTTGGATAAGTTTGCTTTGGAAGATCTACAACAGGGCTTGCAGTATTAGCCGGTGCAAGGTTTGGCATGATAGGTGCCGGAGCAACCGGAGTTTGCACGTTTTGTACTGTTTGAACTTGCGCAGGCATAACTCCCGGCATTGTTGCTGTCGGAACTGTTACTCCAGGCATTGTTTGTACCGGAGCAGCCTGAACTGCAACTCCAGGCATCGTTTGTACCGGAGCAACTACTGTTTGTGGAACAACCTGCAATGGTTGTGTCACATACATTGGCGGTGCAACATAGCCTTGAGGCATTTGTGGCATCGGGCTTACAGCAGGTGCTACAGTTGAAATTGTAGGTGCAACAACATTATATGGTTGTGGTACTACAACTTGACTTTGTGGTGGCATAGCCCATGCATTGCTTGGCATTGTCCATGCAATTTGAGGTGACGGTGCAACATACGGAGATTGAACTTGTGCTTGTGCAGTCTGCTGTGGCTCTGCTTTTGGAGCTTCCGGAGTTTCCTGTTTTACGCTTGGTGTTTCCTTTGGAGCTTCTTTTTCTTTCACTACATGATGAACAAAACCCTCACTTGCATCAGGTGTCATGTAAGTTGGTTCTGGCTTTGCATTCATATCAGGCCAATGCATTTGTATATCTTGCATCTTTCTTGGCTTAGGGAAATCAATAGTATTCCAAGAAAATTCACTATCGTTCGCAGATTTTGTAGCATTTACAAAATTTCCGCATTTTTCACAATATCTTTTATTTGGATCAAGTTCGCATCCGCAAACTTTGCACTTCATAAGCTTTCTCCTTTAAGTTTTTGCACATAGTCATACTTAATATACATTATATAGTATATAAAAAAGATAGGCAACAGAGTAGCTTAAAAAAACGGCTTCTTTTTAGCAAAACAGTTGACTTTTAGGCCCTTCTTTGTTATTATCATTATTGCGCATTGAGCTTATGGAGCATTAGCTCAGTTGGTAGAGCACCTGACTCTTAATCAGGGTGCCCGGGGTTCGAGCCCCCGATGCTCCACCAAATAAAAACCTCTTTTATCATCATGATAAAAGAGGTTTTTTGCATATATAAAGAAAATGCAGTAAATCAAAATTTAAAGTAATTTTATTCAGAATACAAAAAAACCGTGGCCCATATGCCTCGGATTTTTTGCATTGTACGCTATTATCTCAATATCTTTAGGAGTGATTGGTAATTATGCACCAAACAAGCGTTGATTATAGCACTTTGAGAAAAAATATCAAGCAAAAAGCCCCTTTACGGGGCTTTGTAATATTTTTGTAATATTTGCTGTAATCGAAGCTTCAAAGCCTTGAATTTTCAAGGCTTTAAAATCTTCGGAATTTGAAAATTTATGCTATTTTTTAGGAACAAGCTTGTCTTGTCCGCCCATATAAGGTCTAAGAACCTCAGGAATTCTTACAGTTCCATCTGCCTGATAGTTATTCTCAAGGAAGGCAATAAGCATTCTTGGAGGAGCAACTACGGTATTGTTCAATGTATGAGGCAAATAGTTTCCTTTTTCCTTGTCACGAACCCTTATTTGGAGTCTTCTTGCCTGAGCATCTCCAAGATTAGAGCAAGAACCAACTTCAAAGTACTTTTGCTGTCTTGGAGACCAAGCTTCTACATCACAAGACTTGCATTTAAGATCTGCCAAATCACCTGTGCAGCATTCCAATGTTCTTACAGGGATATCCATTGATCTGAAAAGTTCTACTGTATAGCTCCAAAGCTTGTCGTACCATGCTTTTGATTCTTCCGGCTCGCAGATAACAACCATCTCTTGTTTTTCAAATTGATGAATTCTGTAAACTCCGCGCTCTTCGATTCCGTGAGCACCAACTTCTTTTCTGAAACACGGACTATATGATGTTAAAGTTTGAGGAAGCTGGTCCTTTTCTAAAATCTGACCAATGTATCTGCCAACCATAGAATGCTCGGAGGTTCCAATCAAATACAAATCTTCGCCTTCAATTTTGTACATCATGTTTTCCATCTCACTAAATGACATAACGCCTTTAACTACATCGCCGTGAATCATAAATGGTGGAATGAAATATGTGAAGCCTTTATTAATCATAAAATCTCTTGCATATGAAAGAATGCTTGAGTGAAGTCTTGCAATATCGCCTTTAAGATAATAGAAACCATTACCTGATGTTCTTCTTGCTGAATCAAGATCTATACCATCCATGCTTTCCATAATATCTACATGATAAGGAACTTCATAATCAGGAACTACAGGTTCGCCAAACTTTTCTATTTCAACATTTTCTGTATCATCTTTTCCTACAGGAACAGTATCATCTACCATCTGTGGAATAACCATCATACATTCGTTAAGCTTTACTGAAAGTTCTTCTTCTTTCTTTTCAAGATTTTCAAGCTCTTCTGCCATTTCGGTAACTTGCTTTTTTGCAAGTTCGGCTTCATCTTTTTTGCCTTCTTTCATAAGCTGACCGATTTGCTTTGAAACAACATTTCTATTATTTCTAAGCTCATCGCCACGTGTCTTTGCCTGCCTCATCTCTTCATCGTATGCGATAGCCTTATCTACGAGAGGAAGCTTCTCATCTTGAAATTTCTTTTTTATGTTTTCTTTTACTAAATCAGGATTGTTTCTTACAAATTTAATGTCTAACATTTTTGTACCTTCTTTTTAATTCAGCTACCATCTCGATAACTCTTCTTTTGTCACTTGATTATTTGTTGGCTTTGGAACTTGTCCTTTTGAATTAGCAATTTTTGCGAACTCTTCAAGGCTAAGTGTTTCTGCACGACGCTTTGGATCTATGCCTATGCTTTCTAAGAAATCACTGACTTGTTTTTTGTCATTACCAATATATCCAACAAGATTATTTGCAAGAGTTTTTCTTTTATGAGAAAAGCTCTGTTTTACCACATCAAATAGTGCGTCCTTATCACAATCTACCGGAGCAGTCTTTCTGAACTCAAGATTTACTACAGCAGAATCTACATTAGGTGTTGGTAAAAATAACTCTCTTCCAACAGTTCGTATATATGTAGGTTCGGTGTAATATTGCACAAGCACAGATAACAATCCTCTTTTTCTGGTGCCCGGCTTAGCGCAAATTCTTTCTGCTACCTCTTTTTGAATCATAATCGTAAAATTCTCAAACTTTATTCCGCATTCAAGAACTTTAGTAATGATTGGCGATGTTATATTATAAGGAATATTTCCGACAATTTTTAAGCCTTTAAAATTTTCAGCGTGTTCATGATTTAATATTTCTTGAAAATCAGCATCAAGTACATCATCAAATACTATGCGAACTTTTTCGTTCCCGGCAAATTGTGCTCTCAGCATTTTTACCAAGCGCTGATCAATCTCGATTGCTGCAAGATGTCCAACTTTCTCTGCCAATGGAATCGTCAGAGCTCCGGCCCCTGGACCAATTTCTAAAACAAAATCATCTGGGCCTGCACCAAGCGTGTTTATTATGTCATTAATAACTTCACTGCTTTGAATAAAGTTTTGGCTGAATTGTTTTTTTAAATTTAGCATTTCTGGCATAATTCTACCTCTACTTTGATTTTACACTGCCATCTTGTTCTTCTGTCTCAAGATCAGGATTAACAATATACAAAACCTCTCCTTCGCGAATCATATGAAGTTCAGAACGAGCTGCGTTCTCTACATATTCATCCGAATCAAGTTCTTGGAGTTCGGCTTGAAGCTGTTCTTTCTTTTGTGTAAGATTATCAAGCTGTTTTTCAGCATTGCGTTTTTCGATTTTAAGATTGGCAAGCTTTAAGCCTTGCACTACAACAATGACTGCCACTATAGCCAAAGCTAACAGCATAAGAGCAAAACGACCCCATTTAATTTTTATCTTCTTGCGAGGTTTTTCGCTCGTGCTTACAACGCTGTCCGAATCAGATGAATCTACTTTAACTTTTTTGGCCTTCTTGCTCATACGAGCTTCCCGACGAGCTTTAATTCTTTCGTCCTCTTCGGTGCTTAGATATCTATCTTCAAAGCGATGAGTATTAAATTTTTCGACATCATACTTTGTGTCAAAATTGTATCGGTCTCTCATTATTCAATACCCACAACGCCTCTATGCGTAACAAGAGGTAAACTAATGGTCATATTTGTTCCCTCTCCTAATTTACTTGTTACATCTATTGTTCCATGATGTTCTTCGATAATCTGCTTTGAAATAGCAAGTCCCAAGCCGGAACTTCCCATAGCTCTACTGCGAGCTTTGTCCACTCGATAGAATCTTTCAAAGATTCTTGGAAGATCTTCCGGAGAAATACCAAGTCCATCATCTTTTATACTGATTTTTACAAGAGCACCTTCTTTAATTGCATTTACACTAATATGTCCGCCCTCTTCAGTATATTTTACTGAGTTGGAAATTATATTTAAGATTACCTGCTCCATTCTATCTATATCCATTGCAACACGGAGCTCTAAATCAGAATCAAATAAGCTTGCAATCTCTTGGTTCTTTTGTGATGCAATAGGTCTCATCTTTTCAATGCACGTTTTAAGAAGGTTTGTAAGATTTCCTTCTTTTATATTCCATCTTTCCTGGCGGTGATCAAGTCTTGATAATTGAAGCAAATCTTTAACCAATCTATTCATTCTGTCTGCTTCACTATTTATAATTTCAAGGAAGTGATCTGTTGTATCAGGGTCTACCCCGCCATCCATAAGAGTTTCTGTGTAAGCTTTAACCGTTGCAAGCGGTGTTTTAAGTTCGTGGGAAACATTTGCAACGAAATCTTTTTGCATATCTTCAAGTTTTTGTCTTTCTGTAATATCTTGAAGAAGAATTAAAACTCCGGCATCGTTTTCTTCATATAAAAATCTATCGTATCTTACAGCAAATGTCAGTCCGCCGTAATCAAATGTAAATCCTACTTCGCCCTCTAAAGAATTATTTAAAACTGTTGAAAGTTTAAGTTCCGGAGCAAGATGCCCTAAGAGAGATTCGTAATTATATGTGCTATAGTCTTCGTTTTCTTTTAGACCAAGCATTCTTCTGGCAGCTTTATTAATATGAATAATTGTTCCGTCCTTACTGATAGCAATAAGACCATCTGCCATATATTTTAAAATTGTTTCAAGCTTACTCTTCTCGCCCTGGATTTCATCAAGTGTATCATCAAGTTTTCCTTGCATAAGATTAAACATCTTAGCAAGCTGTCCTATTTCATCATCTGATTTTACAGGAACCTCGTTACTAAAATCGCCTTCGGACATTTTTGCAACGGTTTCTGTAACCTTATTAATCGGGCCCGTAATATTACTTGCTAAAATGAAACCGAGAACAATTGTAATAACAAGAGCAAGTAAAGTTGCCTGAATAAAAATACGTCTGTTTTGAGAAGTTAAAGTATCAATACTGGTTTTGTCTGCTCGAACAATAACTACACCTGTTGTTTCTGTTGAAGCTTTATGCACGATGGCATAACAACGATTCATAATGTTTACGCCTTCGGCTGTACTTGTATCTGTTTGTTCGTCAAGCCCTGTAGTAAGAACTTTTGTGATTAGGCCTGCATCAAAAACCGCAGTAGCATTCTTTCCAAGTAAATTACTGTTCGTTGATGCAACTATATAAAGGTCTTTATCAACTATTGATATTTCTTCTGATAAACCAAATGAAAAACCCTGAGATAAGTATCCTTGAATATCTATCTCATTTTCTTTTAAATCATCGTATCCTGAAAGTGTATCTAACAAACCACTTTCACGAACTGTGTTATCAATATTTTGCGCAAGAGAAGAAATCTGATAATCTTCTATTCGATTAAGCAAGAATACCGATACGATACTCATTGCAATAAATACAAGAAGGAAATAAATCAGAATCATTCTCCAGCGTATGCTGGTTTTTGCTTTTGGAGATTTCATTCGCCTCTGCTAAAGAAGTATCCTACGCCTCTTTTTGTAACAATATATTTTGGATCACCTGGGTCATCTTCGAGCTTTTCACGAAGCCTGCGGACAGTAACATCTACTGTTCTGATGTCGCCATAATATTCATAACCCCACACTTCTTCAAGAAGTTGTTCACGAGAAAATACTTTATTTTCTCTTTCTGCAAGATATTTAAGAAGCTCAAATTCACGGAGCGTTAAATCAAGAACCTGACCGTTCTTTCTGATCTCATAACGTCCCATATCAAGCTGAAGGCTTCCAAAGTCTTTAAGCTCTGCGCTAGCATCTTCGGTTTCTCCATCTTGGATACTGGTTCTTCTTATATTTGCCTTGATTCGAGCAATCAGCTCGCGCATACCAAATGGCTTTGTGATATAATCGTCTGCTCCAAGCTCAAGTCCTAAAACCTTATCAACTTCTTCTTCTTTTGCCGTAAGCATAAGAATAGGAACGTTGCTCTTTTCTCTAATTTGCTTGCAAACTTCAAAGCCATCCATTACCGGAAGCATTATGTCAAGCAAGATTAAGTCTGCATCTCCGGCAAGGGCTTTCTTTAGGCCTTCTCCGCCATCAAATGCAGCGTCAACTTCATATCCTTCTTTCTTAAGGTTGTACTTTATTATGTTTGAAATTGGAGCTTCGTCTTCAATAATTAGAATTTTCTTTGGGCTTTCGCTCATATTAATTCCTCCTGTGTTTTTCACATAGTCATACATAATAATTATATCATATAATCCCGAAAATCATAGCTAAAGGCCTCACGAAGGCTGAGCCTGCGGGACGCCCTTAGTGTCCATCACATCGCCATCACACCCACACCTACACTTAAACAACAAAAAAACACGGCTTTTCGCCGTGTTTTTGCTCATTTTTCGCTTATTTTGCTGTTAAATTGTCAAAATAACCAGAAATCCAAATAATTGGAGTTCCCTTATCTCCGGAACCTGAGGTAAGGTCACAAAGAGAACCGATAAGATCTGTAAGTCTTCTTGGAGTTGTTCCTTCAGAAACCATCTGACCAACCAAATTAGACTCTTTTTCCTTAATTCTCTGGGAAATAGCATCCTTTAAAGCCTCACCCTTTAAATCTGCAAAATCATTATCTGCAAGGTATTTAAGCTTAAGCTCATTTGGCTGTCCCTCGAGACCTTTTGTATAAGCAGGGCTTACAACAGGGTCTGCAAGTTCCCAAATCTTTCCAACAGGATCTTTAAATGCACCGTCTCCGTAAATCATTACTTCGATATTCTTTCCTGTTGCAACTTTTAACTTTGCAGCAATTCCGTCAACTACCGGCTGGCAATTATGAGGGAAAAGCTTTACTGTATCTTCTGTAGCTTTGTTTGTACCAAGAAGCCCATATTGTTCATTACAACCGCTTCCGTCAATAGAAGAAGTAAGGATATCATCCATACCAAGAACGATTCCTGCGCCATTAGCCTTAAGAAGCCTCTTACTTCTCTCTCTGCTATGAATATCACAGCAAAGTACATTCTTTGTAAATTTAAGAATAGCTCTGCAGTCATTTGCAAAGATTACTTCACACTCCGCACCTTGAGCTTCAATTAACTTCTTATAATAATCAATATAATCTACACCTGTGAATTGGTGAAGCTTATATCCGAAAAGCTTCCTATATTCAGCTTCTGTAAGAACATCTGTATATGGGTTTATTCCGGCCTCATCAACTTCATCAAGGCTTATAAGATGATTGCCTACCTCATCACTTGGATAACTAAGCATTAAATAAATCTTCTTTGCGCCTTGAGCAAAGCCCTTAAGACAAATTGCGAATCTATTTCTTGAAAGTATAGGGAAAATAACGCCAAATTCACCACTTGGAAATTTTGCCTTAATATCTTTTGCAATATCTGCGCAGGATGCATAATTACCCTGAGCTCTTGCAACAACCGACTCTGTTACAGCAACGACATCTCTATCATTCATATCCTTGCCGCCATTGGACGCTTTAAGAACAGAATCAGTAACAATCTGAACGATGTCATCGCCCTGTCTGATAATAGGTCCTCTTACACCTCTTGATATAACTCCTGTATATCTTTCCATTAATTTTCCCTCCTTGGGATTAACCTGTTTCTAAAAAACAAGCTTTATTATACTCCTATATCTTATTCAAGCCAATATTTTTAGGCTAGAAAGATACATAATCTTCCGGATTTAAAGCATCCCCATTATATCTAACTTCAAAATGCAAATGTGGACCGGTAGAATTACCTGTATTGCCAACCAAGGCTATATTTTGACCTTGGTAAACCTTTTCTCCGACGGACACATTAAGTTTGCTGCAATGGCCGTATACTGTTGTAAACAATCCGCCGTGGTCTATCTTTACGCAATATCCCAAAGCATTATTCCAACCCGAGAAAATAACAGTACCACCATCGGAAGCATAAATCTTTGTTCCTGTAGGAGCGGCAAGGTCGATTCCTTCATGCATTCTGCCCCAACGCCAACCGCGATGAGAAGAAACAGTATAATTATTAATTGGTCTTGCAAATGTTCCTGTACCAATTCTTTCCGGAATAGGTTTAGTACCACGGTATAAAACTTCATCTACAGGATCGGATAATTTTGTTGTTGAAACAATTTCTTTGGATGTTTCTTTTCCGTTAACCCTGCTTATATTAGCAACAATTTGATTCTTTCCATATATACCCGGAGTTTTAACTTCTGTCTCTCCGCTGTAAATAGCAGCATTGTCTATATATTGAGAACCATATTGGATATTTTCAACATAAGTTGCAACTTCTGTGCTCGCGATAACAATAATAGGATCTGATTCTGCCAAAGCTATTTGCATTCCTGCTTCAAGATTATTCATATCTATACCAGGATTTGCCGTTTGAAGTTGGGAAACAGTAACACCATATGTTGCAGCGATTTCTGAACTTGTTTCTCCTTTTTGAACTGTATGTATAATATCTTTTATAGAACCTGTCTTTAAATAACGTTCAGCTTCATCTTCGTTCCATAAATCACCGAGCTTAACGCTTGCGCTTTTTACTTCGACATTATCATTGTAATGAATGTCTGTATATTCTACGCCTTCTTTTTCTCCGGCATACGAATCTTTAATATTAGCAAGAATTTGTCTCGCAATAGTTTCGTTTTCTACGACTACCTTCTGAACATCGTTTACGCAAATAGCATAAGCATCAACCTGGAAGTCTTTCATATATGTTAATGTATTTAAAACGTCGTCTGCGGAATCTGTTTTAAGATTAAAGCCTCGCACTGTTTTAAATTCAATATCACGCTGCATATTAATTTCGGCATTGGTTCCGGTATTAACAGCAAGTTTATCACCCAAAGCACTAATTGTATCGTATACAACCTTTTTAGATTTTGCGACACCAAGAACTCTACCATAATAAGAGTATTCGTAAGCGGTAATAGATGACAAGAAAACAGAGCCGGCAACACCTATGATAGTTAGAGTTACAAAGCAAAACAGTAAAGCTTTTCTTCGACCTTCGCACCAATATGCAATATCTGCAATCCAGTCGCTGATGTAAAGAATAATGCTATGCAAATGGAAACCGATAACAATAAAGATGTTTGCAATATCAATTACAAGCCCTCCAAAATCAGTAAAGAATCTTGCCAGGAAACCATATAAGTTATCCCACAAATCTACCCAAGCATTATAAAACGGACTGCATGTCTCAGCAAAAGCCTCCATGTATTTTGCACGGCGCTTTTCATTAATCATCCAGTATTGTCCTGACATTTCACGCTTCAGTTTAGAACGTTCTCTAAAATAATTGAGGATTCTTGTAATCGCTCCTATTTTTCGAGTCTTCTGACGCTCTATTTTCCATAAAGCTCTTGATGCAGAGTAAACTATATTCTCTTTTCTACTTTTTTGATGTGATTTACTTGCCATTTAGTTTTTCTAATTTCTCTACATAACAGCTACACAAAGTACCATCTTCTAAAACTCCGGTATCTTTACATTTATGACAGCTGTATACTTTATCAATGATAGTCGGCTCAAAGCCGGCTTCTTTAAGCAATCTTGTTTTTTCTTCTATTAAAGCATTTTTTCTCGCTTGAATTTCTCCAAGAGCTATCTTGTCTCTTCTGACAAAAGCTTGAGATTGTTTTAATCCCTCTTCTCCGATAGCTTTCATAATATCTCTTACTCTTGGAATCTTGCTGAAAACCATTCTGCGATTTTCTTCTGTCTGAGCTTCGTTTTTTGCTCTAAGCTCTTCATACATCTTGTTAATCTGTACCGCTATATTTTCCTGTTTTTGATTTTGAGGCTTTGTATTCTTTAATACAGCATCAACATATTTCAAATTCGGATTTGGTATAGATATAGTTTGTTTGCAAGCTTTTAAAATATCATCCAAGCTGAATCCGCATTCATCAATCCACGCATTCATTAAGCGCTTTTCTTCCCCTGTCGGATTTCTATTAAAACCAAGTTCATTAAATATTGTTTTATAATTCGAAAATCTTGCATCGGTGTTATTTAAATATTGCTCGGCATCTTCCGGGGTTTTTATTCCGTTTTCTGCCCACGCTTTAAGAACAGTAGCTACATATCTATATGCTGTGCTCTTACGCTTTTGCGCACAATATGAATAACAAAACAGAATCAATGCAGGACTAATAGACAAATCATTAATCCAGGAAACTATTTCTTGAATTTCACTAAGCTCGAGCAATCTTCCTGTTGCGGCTTGAATGTTTTTATATAAATTTGCCATTTCTTTATCATCAAGAGGAGTCTCAACATGAGCTTCTTGCATTGATGGTGTTCCAATTAATTCTCTGAGATTGACAAATTCTACATCATAACCGAGTTCCGGATTTTTTATGTCATTTACTCTTTTAATAACGCCTTGGCCTTCCCAATATCTCCAACAATTTTCAATGTCTTCTGAAGACATGCCAAGTTGGCGCTTAAGACTTTCATTACTTATGGAGGTCCCAAGGCCTGCAAACATTAAAGCAAGGAGATATGCTTTAACATATTCTCCCGGAGCTTTAATCATGAAGTCGGAAATAAAGAAATTTTCTACTTCTGTTGAATATAAATAAAAATTATCTGTTCTTGTTTTCTTAAACATTAAAAATCTACATCATCCGGTGAAGCAAGGTCTGCTTCATCTGGCAGTGGTTCGGGCATTACAAAAGAACTATAATCTTTGTCCGGTTTTGGACTTGCACCTTCATAGGCCTTATCTGCAAACTTTGTAAATTTAGGCAACCATGTAAGTGTAACTATACCAGTTTCTCCGGTTCTATTTTTAGCGATGATAATATCACATTCATTACTTGGGTCTTGATCTTTATCTTTATAATAATCGTCTCTATACAGGAACATTACCTTATCGGCATCCTGTTCGATTGCACCAGACTCTCTTAAGTCTGAAAGGATCGGCTTGTGAGAATCCTTTCTTTGTTCTACAGCACGAGAAAGCTGTGATAAACAAATGAGAGGACATTTCATTTCTCTTGCCAATTGTTTCAGATATCTTGAGATTGTTGCAACCTCTTGAACACGATTTTCAAATGATGTACCCATAGTCATCATTTGTAAATAGTCTATTACTATTAAATCTATAGGTTTTTTCGCAGCATGGCGTCTGCACTTATTTCTAATTTCCATAACGCCCATACCCGGAGTATCTTCAATAATAATATCAAGCTTATCGAGTCTTTTAATAGAGTTAGTGATATCGTTTAAATCTTCTTCACTTACATCACCGACTCTCAACTTTTTAGAATCTACTCTTGCATCCATAGAAAGCATTCTCATACCAAGTTGCTCTTTTGTCATTTCCAAAGAGAAGATTACAACTCGAGCACCTGCTTTTATTGCGGCATTCTGAGCAATATTAAGAGCAAATGCTGTTTTACCCATAGATGGTCTTGCTGCTACGATAATAAATTCTGCCGGAGCAAATCCTGTTGTCTTTGCATCAAGTGTTTTAAAACCACTTGTCAGACCCGGAATTATACCGCCATTCTTTTTAGCTTCAAGTATTTCTTGCAAATTACTTTCAAGTACAGTTGAAATAGTAGCCGCACTGTTAGTTTGTTTTTCTTGTGCAATAGCAAGAATATTTGCTTCTGCATTATCTAAAATAATATCCGGCTCTACTTTTTCCTGATAGCAAGATTCCGCAATTTCTCCGGCGGTGGAAATCAGTGAACGCAAAACTGCTTTTTGATGAACAATTTGCGCATATTCCTTTGCATTGGCTGATGTTGGAACAGCATCTGTAAGCGCTGCAATATAAGCTCTTCCACCAACTGCTTCAAGAGATTTTCTTTTTGCAAGGCATTCGGAAACAGTTACCATATCTACAGGTTTTGAATCTAAATGGAGCTCCTTAATAGCTTGATAAATTTCTTTATGCGCTTCTTCATAAAAATCTGTTGCATCCAAAACCTCAGCGACATCAAGTAAGACATCGCTGTCTATAAGTATTGCGCCAAGAACGCTTATTTCTGCCTCTTTGTTATGAGGCGGGATTCTTTCTGCAAGTTTATTTGGCATTTACAACCTCAACATGACACTTTGCAACAACACCTGTGTACAATTTAAGTTGTACATCTGTTTCACCTAAAGTTTTAATAGGAGCATCCAAATCAACTTTCTTCTTATCAAGGAAAATCTTGTGATCTTTTTCTAATGCTTCAGCAATATCTTTTGCTGTAATAGCACCGAAGAGTTTTCCGTTTTCTCCTGCTTTAGATGCAATCTTAACAGTAACAGCTTCTACCTTTGTTTTTGTTTCTTCTGCTACTTGTTTATCAAAAGCACGCTGTGCTTCAATTTCTGCTTTTCTTTTTTCAAGTGCTCTTAAATTTGCCGGAGTTGCCTCCATAACAGAACCTTCAGGAATAAGTTTGTTTCGAGCATAACCATCGCTTGCTTTTGCAACTTCTCCTGCACGACCAAGTCCTTTAACATCCTTAAGTAAAATTACTTGCATTAGATTAATTTCTCCTCACGTAAAAGTTTAACTACATTTTGAATAGCGATTTCCGGGCCATCTTGCGTTTGTGCTGCAGCAATATTTATATGGCCACCACCGCCGAGTTTTTCCATAATTACTTGAACATTTAATTTTCCGTTAGATCTTGCCGAAACTGTCGTTTTGCCGTCTTCCAACGCACCTGCAACAAAGACTGCTTCTATTCCTCTCATTTCGAGAAGTTCGTCTGCGGCCTGAGCTGCAAGAACCTGCATTGAGCTGTCTGTCTCTTTTGTATAAGCAACAGCTATGCCATTAGCTAAAATTTCTGCAGATGCTATCATATTTACTTTCTTTTGGAAGAAGTCTAAACGCATCTTGAAGAAATCTCTTACCTTTTTAGTATCAGCACCCTGTCTTCTTAACCAACTTGCTGATTCAAAAGTTCTTGCTCCGGTATTTTGTGTAAAGTTCTTTGTATCAAGTGTTATACCCGAAAGCAATGCATCCATTTCAAATTTACCAAACTCTAAATTTCCGCCGGCATACTGAAGCATTTCACAAACCTGTTCGGATGCAGAACTTGCAAATGGCTCCATATATGTAAGCAGAGTGTTTTCTATTGCATTGGCAGATTTTCTGTGATGATCTATTACTACAAGTTTCTTGCACTTTTCGAGAAGTGCCGGACATTCTACCCTTGGGCCTATATGCGTATCAACTATAACAAGCAGTGTTTCTTGCTGTGCCAACGCAAGTGCCATTTCATTATTTATAAATTCGAATTTCTCGGTTTTTAGTGCTGCATCATATGCAATATCTATTCCTTCGTTTGGAGCATTAAGAACAATGTATGCTTTTTTATTTGCCGCCAAAGCCAAAGAAGCAACACCAATAGAAGATCCGAAACTGTCGAGATCCGGGCGTTGATGACCCATAACAAGAACTTTGTCAGAATCTTTTATCAATTGCAAAAGTGCATGAGCCATAATTCTGGACTTACCTTTGTTTCTTCTCTCAACATTTGCAAGAGAGCCGCCATAGTATTCTATGTCGTTGCCAGATTTTTTAATTACAACCTGGTCTCCGCCACGTCCAAGAGCAAGGTCTAATGCCTGATATGCTGAAAGTTGCAAATCTTCATAGTTTGCAGCTTCAATACCAATACCTATAGAAATCGTGGTTGGGAAATCAGCTTCGGTTTCGACTTCATGAATTTTTTCCATGATTTTAAAACCGTTTGCTCTTGCTTCTTCGAGACTTTTTTGAGTGCAAACTACGGCAAACTGATTAGATTTAATCCTTGTAATGCTTCCGTTTGATTCTGCAACCCATCCGCGAAGAATAGATTCAATATCCGCAACTATTTTTGATTGCTTTTCTACAGGGCTTGCTGCGATAAGTTCATCATAGTTATCTATATTTACATGCATAAATGCAGGACGATTATTTTTAAATAATTCTTTTACGATTTCTGAAGATGTTACATCTTCAAAATAAATCATACGTCTGCTGTGACTTGATTCGTCCTTCGTGCTTGCTGAAATTCTGAATTTGCTGTCTTTAATTGCTTTAATAATCTCGTATTGATTAATATCGAATAATTTTTGCAACTCTTCTGGGTTTAAAATGTCATCAATGCTTTCTTCTGCACTTATTTTTTCCCTAAAGCCTTCGTTACTCCAAAAAACCTTCCCCGTAATATCGCTTATGCACATATGAACAGGGCAAGACTCAATAAAGTCTCTGGTAATTTCATCATTTTTTTCAGCAACCTGAGATTTTATATTCTCAAGCACCCGATTTGTTTTTACAGATGCGATTGATGCATGATAAATTGTCACACCAACAACCACCGCAATGCATGCGATACCAAGCCACTTGTTTATATACAAAACCACAAGGGCCATAAGTACCATCACAATAGTGTCAATGCTGGTAAATGGTTGTATAAGTTGTTTAAAATCTTTCTTTTCCATAATACTTACATATCAAAACTTAGGTGTGCTGTTTAGCGGCACACCATACCACAATCATTATAACAAAAAAGGCGCCCCTTTGGGCGCCCTTGTGTATAAGTATTTTTAGATACTATATATAGTAGATTTTTTAGTAAAAATCTTAAATTAAGTGAATTTTTATTTCAATCTTTTATCGCATTTTACTGTTATTTTTGTTCCAACGCTTTGGAAAACCTGGACCATAACAACCAAAAGTATTACGGCTAAAACCATAACAAGATACATATATCTATAGTATCCGTAATTTATTGCTATCTTGCCAAGGCCTCCACCTCCGATGATACCACTCATTGCAGTATAACTGAGAATTGTGGTAATTGCGGTTGTCAAATTTGAAATGAGGCTTGGAACACTCTCTGGGATCATAACTTTTAATACAATCTGAAGTGGTGAAGCTCCCATAGATTGTGCCATCTCTATAAGATTAGGATTTACTTCTCTAAGCGATGTCTCGGCTAATCTTGATATAAATGGAAAAGCAGCTATTACCAAAGGAACTATGCTCGCTCTGGTTCCGACTGCAGTGCCCATTATTGCTCTTGTTAGTGGTATTACCATAATCATTAAGATTAAAAATGGTACAGAACGCAGCAAATTAATAATTATATTTAATGCCCTCATAACAACTGTTGGAAGAGGTTTAATTCCGTTCTTCTCGCCTGTTACAAGAAGTATGCCTAAAGGCAATCCGATTATTACTGCAAATAAAGTAGACAGAACTGTTACATATAATGTCTCCCATGTTCCGAGAAGGAATTCGGTTTTGACAATGTCAACAGTTTCTGCAATTGCACTTGAAGTTAAAGCATTACTGAACATTTGGCTTTACCTCCTCTGCTACTACACCGTTTGAAGTAATAAAATCTATTGCTGTGCCAAGCTTTGTTGCATCGCCCTTTATGCTTAAGAGCAAACTTCCAAAAGTTTTTCCGCCAATATCTTTTGTTGAAGCATGTACGATGCTGGCTTCTATTCCTTTTTCCACAGCCATACGCGCGATAAGCGGACGACCTGTCATTTCTTCTCCGTTAAACACAAGTCTGATAAATTTTTCATCAGCGCTTGTCTTTATAGGAATTGTTTCGTCGCCTTCAGGGAATACCAATCGTCTTGCCGCATCGGTTTTTGGTTTAGAGAATATATCAGCAACTAAACCTGTTTCTACAACGGTACCATGATCAAGTATTGCTACATGTTTACATGCGTTTTCTACAACACTCATTGAATGTGTGATTATTACAACTGTGATTCCTAATTTTTTATTTATATCTTTTATCAAATCAAGAATCTGCGCTGTTGTAGATGGATCAAGAGCCGATGTTGCTTCGTCGCAAAGAAGAACTTTTGGATTTGTTGCAAGTGCACGTGCTATTGCAACACGCTGTTGCTGTCCTCCGGAAAGTTGTGCAGGATATGCATTAGCTTTATCTTTAAGCCCAACTATATCAAGAAGCTCAAGAGCTTTCGCTTTTGCCTTGCTTTTTTCCATTCCTTCTAATTCGAGCGGAAAACAAACATTTTTTAAATTAGTTCTCTGCATAAGAAGATTAAAGCCTTGGAAAATCATTGTGATTTCGCGACGCTTTTCTCTAAGCTGCTTTTCTTTTAAATCACCGATGTTTACGCCGTCAATTATAACTTGACCATCGGTTGGTCTTTCAAGCATATTTATGCAGCGAACTAATGTTGATTTACCGGCTCCGGACATACCAATTACGCCAAAGATATCTCCATCTTCTATAGTAAGAGAAACATCTTTTAAGGCTTCTACTGTTCCGTCTGTATTGGTAAATGTTTTTGTAAGTTTTTTAATCTCTATCATTTTTTGTTTTAATTATTTTGCAGGTGAAAGTGCATCCCAGTTTGTATTTGTTGCACTGTAAACGCCCATTGGTTCATGATGTACTTCGAGTACCCATGCAATGTGTGTTCCGTTTTGTGCATTAAAGTCTTGCTGATAAGGAATGTGTGCAAAGTAGTTTGCATAAACTTCATCTGCTTCTACAACCTGATTTGGAATTACATAATCTGTGTATTCTTGAATGTCGAGATTAATATTCTTTTCTGCAAGAACTTCTTTTGCTACTGCAAGGATTCCGGCATGTGGTGTTGGTGAGCAAGCAATTGAAATTGTTTCTCCGGAGAGTGCTGCATAATCAACACTGTCATCAAATCCGTTTGTTACATTTGCAAGATCGCATACGATTGCGCCCTTATATGTATCATTAATATATGCTTGTACTTTTTCGCTGTTTACTGCTGCGATTAAAGCTTTTGTCTTGTCTGCGTTTTCATTTCCTTCTTTTACGCAAATTACGTTAGGATAAGAAACATCTGTACCTTCTGTTACGAATGGTGTGAGACCTGCTTCAATTGCATAGTTAGAATTGATTACTGCATAGCTTACATCTTGAAGTACGCTCGGAATCTGTGCTGCTTCAACTTCAAGGAATTCAATGTTATAAGGATTTTCTGCAATGTCTCTTACTGTTGCAAGAACATCACCTGTGTCCTTTAATTTAATGATTCCTTGTGCTTCGAGAAGAGCAAGAGCTCTTGCTTCGTTTGTTGAATCATTAGGAACTGCTATTTTTGCAGTTGCTTTTTCTTGACCACATGCTGTAAAACAAGCAAGTGCAAGTACGCATACGAGTGTGAGTGCGATAAATTTCTTCATTTTGTATCTCCTTTTAAAAATTAAATTTTCGAAAATTATCTGGTTGTCCTGTTTAGCAAAAAGAAAACTCGGAAAGCCAAATAACTTTCCGAGTTTTTGATAACGTTTTTAACAATTAGGAAAGTGTTTGACTTTTTGTTGCGCGCAAAATGTTGCGCATTGGCATAGCCATGCACATGTCCATAATCATCATTGATTTTTTGTTTGCGTTTAATACCATCGTTCTTTCCTTTTTGGTTTTAATTAACAAATACTTTAACACAGTATAGCGATGTTGTCAAACTACAAATTCAATTTTTTCACAGAATTTATATATTTACCAAGTTCGCCTAAATTAACATAATAGTAGTTTTTAGGCCCTTCTTGCTGAACTTGTATGAGTCCGCCATGTATCAGCTTGGCAATATGCTGAGAAATGGTTGATTGTGAATAATCGAGCTCGGCAACTAAGTCTTTGTTGCAAACCATTTCACGCTTTAAATTCTTTGAATAGATGAAACGAAATATTGCAACTCTGGCCGGATGTGCAAGCGCATCACTGGCTCTTGCTATAAGCTGATAGTCTTCATTTGTCATTAATTCTTTTCGTATTCTCATACTGAAATTATATCGTTAAATTACGATGAAAGCAAGCTTTTCAATTATTCCATGGTAATTTGCTCGCCATTTAAGGTTACCGTACAGGTCTTCTCTTTTTCATCTCTCATATACTTTACTTCGACCTTGTCACCCACTCTATGCTTAATCATAATCGCATTAATCTTATTCATGGTATTGACTTCTATGCCATCTACTGTAAGTATAATGTCTCCTGTCTGCAGGCCGGCAGCTTTTGCTCCGCTACCTTCGTTTACGGAATTAACATATATACCTTTATCGGTGCCAAAGTGCTGTAAAAGCTGTTCGGAAGAGTATTGTGTCTGATCTTCGAGCCCTACGCCCTTAATTCCCAGGTAAGCTCTATGGAATTTTCCCGTCTCTTTAATCTGCTCTACTATTGGATTTGCAACGTTTATAGGGATTGCAAAGCCCATTCCCTCGCCATTACTTGCTTTCGCAGAGTTTATTCCTATAACCTGCCCTTTTGAGTTAAGCAGTGGCCCGCCGGAATTTCCGCCATTTATTGTTGCATCTGTCTGAATTAAGCCTTCCATTGTCGTGCCGGAGCTTGAACTGCTGCTGGATGAGACTGTTATTGTTCTATTTAAACCTGAAACTATTCCCTGTGAAATCGATCTTTCAAACTGAAGACCGAGCGGATTTCCTATAGCTGCCGCATAAGAACCGATATTTATGCTGTCGCTATCGCCTAATTCTGCGGCTTGGAGACCTTCGGCATCAATTTTAACTACGGCTAAATCGAGGGTAGCATCATTCCAAAGTACTGTTCCTTCTACATCTGAGCCATCATAAAGCGAAACTGTGATTGATTTTGTGTCTCCGTCATTTACAACATGCGAATTTGTTAAAATATAGCCGGCTTCGTCTACAATTACGCCGGTGCCAACGGATGGGGTGTCATAGGAATATCCACCACCGCCTATGCCAAAACCAAAGAAATCAAAGCCGTCAAAGCCCGATATCTCTTGGGTCGAAACCGTTGTAATTCCAACGACAGAAGGCATTACCTTAAGTGCAATGGCCTCTGCAATTGTCACATCTTCTGAAACATTAATTGTTACATTTCCGGCCTGGTTGGCTGTTTGTTCATTAATTTTTCCGCCATTTATTGCATTTCCCTGAATCAAATAAGAGGAAGCTAAACCTCCGGCAAAACCAAAGGCAAGCGAAACTACTATTACCAAAACAATTAATATTGTTGGCGTCTTCTTATTCATAAATCTCTGATACCTCGTTTCTCGACAAAACATGCACTATGCAGTTTTTTGAGCTGCATCCTTCTTCCCTAAGTATATTTTCTATTGTTGTCTGAGCCATTTCCGGAAAATTGTTCTCTTTGCTTAAATGAGCAAGAAGCACTTGGCGTTTTTTGGAAAAATTTTCCTTTTTCATGACGTCAGCAAGGGCTTTTGCCGCAGCTTCATTAGAAAGGTGGCCATAATCACTTAAAATTCTTTGTTTCAAAAACCATGGATAAGACCCCATTTTTAGAACATTTTCGTCATGATTTGATTCTAAAACCAGGATATCTGACATAGAAATGAAATTTTTGATTTCTTCGCTGATATAACCGGTATCCGTTACTATACAAATTCCTTTTCCTTCGGCCTCAAAAAAATAGCCAACCGGATCGGCGGCATCATGGGATGTTTTAAAGCTTTTTACAAGAATATCTCCGATTTTAAAGCTATCTCCCACTTCAAAGCATTGGCAATTTTCAGAATTTAATTCTAAATTAATTGCTTCAAAGGTTTTTTTATTTGCATATAAACGCCTATTGAGTTTTGAAAGAGCTGAAAGCCCTTTGATGTGGTCTGTATGCTCGTGGGTTATCAGCACGGCATCAAGTTTTTCGATATCTTTGTCTAAATTGCAAAGACGATCCTTGATTTGTTTGCCGCTGAGCCCTGCATCAACCAAAAGCACTGTGTCTTCTGTGCTAACCACATAGCAATTCCCCGAGCTTCCGCTGGCAAGGGAACAAATCCTTAAGCTCATCTATGTTTTATTCCTTTAAACTTAATTTTTGCTGAAATTTATTCTGCAAAGGCTGCATAATAATAAGAGTTACCGCCGGAGCTAACTTTCCAATATGGAAGCGCTGTATCTTCTCCGGCTTCTCCGGCATATGCGGCCCTGTCTACTAAATAAATTAATTCTAAATCATCTACTTCATCAGTGATGCTATCCATACTTTTTAATAATGCTGTATAAGCAGGAAGAACATCTATAACTATATCTGTAGCTTGAATCGATTCTATAAAACTGCTGCTCTTTAAACCGACAATCTCTAAAGGAATACCATCAAATTCTGTTCTTGAAAGACCGCCCGCAGAATCACCTGCTTTAAAGCGAAGTCTAATTACCGAAATATCATCTACGCTTGTAGGAACCTCGCAAGAAATTTTTATTCCGCGAGATTGCATGTACTCAACAGCATTGTCTGTTAATTGTAATATTTTATCGGCTTCGGCTTTTACCTGAGAAACATAGATGCCGCCTAAAACCAAATTACAAATTATCAATGCAATTATTAATATGTTTTTAGCTCTCGACCAATCCATATTGCTCCTAAATTCTCTTCTTCAAGGAAGAAGTATGAAACCATTGCACCCTTAACATCTATTGTTGCAGAGTACACACCATTTGTTAAAGTAAATCTATAATAACTGCTTTCACTTTCTTTAAGCAGTTCTACTTTTTCTATTTTAAAATTATTTTCTTCGAGCCCGAGAGTTTTTTCAAGGAAAGATAATGCAATATTCAAATCAGTATAAAAGTTTGGCTCTGATATATTTGCTACATCAGATTTAAATTCGATTGAACCATCTGTACGAATTGATAAACGTTTCTGACCATAGCCGTACATATAAGTTTCATTTCCAAAACTATCTTTTATTTTTCTTACAAAATCAAAAGTATCACTAAAAACTTTTTCTGCTATCTTTTCACCATTTAAACCTTCTTTGATTGTTTCGGGAAGCATATTATAGCTTACTAAAATTTTATCAACATCATAAATATTCGCAGAATGATTTATTGTTTTTGATTCAAAGTTCAGAACATCCGAAAAACGATCTATAGCATAAAAGTTTTCACCGGCTATAAGTTTAAAATAATTTTCTTTGCTGTCTTTCATATAGAAACATTCTTTTGATAGATTTGAAAATAGAACGGTATTAAAACCTGTTAAGTTTTCCGGTAATTCAAATCTCTTTTCTACAAGCTTATTCGCAAAGTCTTCAAAAGGAATATCAAAGTTGAATACTATTTGAATAGATTCATTTTCTTGTGCAGCTTTTTTAAACTCTTCTTTATCAATACTTGTAATAGTGGCAGCTGAAGAAGAAAGTAAACTTTCCATACATTCTTCTGTTGCTTTGTATATATTATTTTTGTTTTGAAAAGCAATCGAATATGTTGCGTTATTGTTTGACTGAAGAGCATATTCCGGAAGTATGTAATCGTTTTCGTTTACGTTTGATACCACGCTATGCCCACCGGGAAATATTTCTGAAATTGTAAGACTGCTTCCGTGTTGATTAAAGCATAAATACAAAAGTAGTATTGTTATTAAAAACAATACTACTAATATTACAGTTTTGAGTTTTTCGATTAAATTGAATTTTTTGTTCATTATTTAATCAACGATTTTAGGAATCTTGCAATCAGTTGTACTAAATTAAGTTTAACGGTTTCTACCGGTACAACATTTTCTGCTGTTTCTTCACCATCAACTTTTTTCTGTACTGCTGTAAATGCATTGTAAGTTTCTTCTACAACGTCATCTTCACCTAATACATCTAACTGAACTCTATATAAGCCCGGAGTTAAATTTTCAAGTTGCTTTGAGAAATACCCAACCTCTCCTGTTGCTGTATAGCTTACAGGATCTGTTACAGCGATTGCACAAATTACTTGTTTGGAATCACCTTCGCCGAGAATCAAAGCTTTCTGCTCTTCGTATTCTTTATCAATAGCTTCTAAAAGATTTTCTGTAAAATCGCTAACATCAATTGATTTAAAAATGCTAACTTCTGTTTCTTGTTCTTCATCAAATCTTGTTCCGACTAAAACTTTTTCTTCAAAAACTTTTACAGAAACTTTTTTCTTATCTGAAACCTTTACAGAAACAAGGAGTTTATCATCAGAAACAACGCTGTTTTTTATTGGACTAACAATACTTGCTTTCGGTGTTGCTGCAAAAGCAAATGCTGAAGTAAGCATGCAAAGCACAAGAATAAATGAAATTATTCTTTTTGCGTGTTTCATTTTCTCCTCCTTTCTGTACAGAATACTACTTATAATTACTCTTATATTATACGAGATTTATATTACAAAATTGTTACAAATTCTTTACGCTTCAAAAACCATTTTTTAGCAGTGCTTACTATTTACTAATAAGCATTTTATATGCTAAAATACGAATTATCAACTTTACATATTATACCAAAAAAATGAAACAGGAACTACAGATTAGAAAAATTAAACTAAACGAAATCCCTAAAGTGTCTAAGCTTATGGCAACATGTTTTTTAGACTACCCGCTTTATTCTGTGTTTTTTAAAGATGAAAAAAGGCGATTTAATGGAATTTACCACTTTTTTTGCGTAAGAAACTATTGCCGACAGCGTTTTACCTATATAACCGAAGATGAAACCGCGGTTTTTACACTTAAAAGACCGGGGGATAAAGAACGCCCAATTATTGGATTCTTTTTAAATCCTATTTCGGCTATCAATTTTTTATTGCATGTTCCTCTTTCTGCGCTTTGGCTAGTCAGAGATTTTAATCGTTTTTCAAAACCCCTTCAAAAGAAATACTATGATAAGCAAAAAGACTGGTATTTTCAGGTTATTTGCACTAAAAAGGAAGCTCGCGAAAATTTGTACTTTTTCAAGATATTAAAAGAAATAGATGAAGGCGAGGCTATTTATGCTGAAACTCACACAGAAAGAAATGCCGAATTATATAAATTGATGGGTTGTCAGCTTTTAGAAGAAGCTGAATGGCATGGGATAAAACAATATATACTACTTAGACCGGCTACCGATTCTCATCAATAAAAATATTAGCCAATTCGTCTGCTCTATTGTTCTTTTCCACAATATACTTAAAATCTGTCAAGCTGAACATTCCATTATGGTCGATAAACTTCATATAAGCAGCCTTCAGCTTGGCCTCACTTCCGGCCAGGCTTATGTGCCCTTTTACTAAATAGAAGCTTATTTTTTGATCTTTCATAAGTTCTATTAGCTTTTCCCAGAGCTCTTTATTTTCTACCGAAGCCTTTCCCGAGGTTTTCCAACCGTTCATTTGCCACTTTATGTACCATTGCTCTTTAAAACAATTGACAAGATAAGAGCTGTCTGAATAAATTTTTATATCTAAATTTTTTTCTTTGAGAGCGGACAATGCCTCAATTAAAGCCATGAGTTCCATGCGGTTATTTGTTGTATTTATTTCACCGCCGTGCAACTCTTTTGTGTGTTCTCCATATTCAAGTATTGCGCCCCAACCGCCGATGTTGCTCTCGTTTTGATTTCCGCTGCAAGCTCCGTCGGTATAGATATTTATTGTCTTCATCGTTTATTCCCGATTAGCGATAATGCCTTACTTTAATCTTCTAACAGTTCTATTATTCTATCCAGCTCAGCTCTGCTGTAATATTCGATTTCGATCTTGCCTCTCTTTTCGGAGCCGTTGATTTTCACTTTAGTTCCTATGTTTTCACTAAGCCTTTCTTCGACATCTTTAAAAGCAGAATCTCTTTTTGCTTTCTTTGCGCTTGGCTTTGCTTTTTTTACTTCGGCGAAGCTTTCAATTTTTCTGACAGACCAGCCCTCACGAACAGCTCTTCTTGCGACAGACAGCTGAAGATCTTTTCCTAAAAGTCCTGCTATAGCCTTTGCATGTCCTGTTGAAAGCTCTTTGTTTTCTATCATACTTTGAATTTCCGAAGGAAGCCTTAAAAGTCTTAGAGCGTTTGTTATATATGGCCTTGATTTTCCAACAGCTTTTGCGGCTTCTTCCTGAGAAAATCCATAATCGGCCATTAATGCTGAAATGCCCTGAGCTTCTTCGATTATATTTAAATCTTCGCGCTGCATATTTTCAAGTAAAGCTATGAGCGCATTTTGTTCATCTGAAATCTCTCTTACAATAGCCGGAATACTCTTTAAACCGGCTTTTCTTGCTGCACGCCAACGGCGTTCTCCGGCAACAAGCTCGTACGCATTTTTATCTTTGCGAACAAGTATTGGAGAAATAACCCCGTTTTGCTTAATGGATGAAGCAAGCTCTTCTAATTTTTCTTCATCAAAAACCTTGCGCGGCTGCTTTGAATTTGGTTTTATATCGTCTAAAGCAATGTAAATTACGCCTTCTGCAAAGTTTTCCACTTTTTCCACTTTTTCCACAAGTGGTTTTGCACCGGCCTTTTTTGTATTCTTTTTTTCTTTTGTTGGCTCAAATGCCGAGATTGGCTTGCTTTCCAGGTCTCCAAGAAGCGAACTTATACCTCTGCCAAGACCACCTTTTTTACTGGCCATTTCTTACCTCCATTTTAAGAAATTCTTCTGCAAAAGCTTCATATGCTATGGCTCCTTTTGATTTTGGATCATAAACTGTTATCGGAAGCCCATAGCTTGGAGCTTCGGCAAGTCGTACATTCCTTGGAATAACTGTAGTATAAAGCTTATCGCCGAAATATTTTTTAACTTCTTCTACAACTTGAATGCTTAAATTTGTTCGTCCATCAAACATAGAAAGAATTACACCTTCTATTTGCAATCCCGGATTCATATTCTTGCGAACAAGCTGCACCGTTGAAATTAATTGAGCAACGCCTTCTAAAGCATAGAATTCACACTGAATAGGAATCAATACAGAATCTACTGCCGTGAGGGCATTAATGGTTAAAAGACCAAGTGAAGGAGGGCAGTCAATAAAGATATAATCATAATATTTACGAATACTATCAAGTGCTTTTTTTAAACGTCTTTCACGGCCTTCTATTTGAACTAATTCTATCTCAACCCCAGCTAAATCAACGCTTGCCGGAATTATATCAAGGTTTTCGACAGATGTTTTATATATTGTTTTTGTTGGGTCAAGCTCGTCATCTATAAGCAAATCATAGCTTGTATAATCAAGGCTTTTTTTTGGAATGCCAAGGCCCGAGGTTGTATTTCCCTGAGCATCGATATCGAGAACTAAGACCTTTTTTCCTTTTTTAGCAAGGCATGCAGCAAGATTAATATTAGTAGTTGTTTTTCCTACGCCGCCTTTTTGATTAAATATAGCTATAGCTTTTCCCATATTATTCTCCTAAACAAAAATGTTCCACGTGGAACATCAAGAAGATTCTCTCGATATGTTCCACGTGGAACATTATATCATATATTTATTTTATTTTGCTATTGAAAAGCTATTAGAGCAGTGGTGATTTTTTAGCTTCTCCTGCTTTTCTGGGGAAAACTTTCGGAGTTTCCACAAGTTTTTCCACAAGCACGAGCAAATGTCCGCTATTTGCCTGTCCGGATTCAATTATTTTAACCAAGCGCCCGCCTAACTTTTTTATTGCTTTTTCTGCTGATTTTATTTCTTCTCTTGCAGTAGCTGTTTTGTAAGCTATAAAATATCCGCCGGGTTTTACAAAGGGCAGGGCGTATTCTGCAAGCGTAGGCATTGCAGCGACGGCTCTGGAAACAACTAAATCAAAATTATCTCTGTATTCCTTTTCTTTTGCTAAGTCTTCTGCGCGGCCGTGCAAGGTTTCTACGTTCTTTATTTTTAATTTTTCTGCAATATCTTCGATTACTTTTAGTTTTTTATTAACGGAATCCATTAAAACAAAGTCTTTTTCCGGATATTGCATAGCCAAAGGAAGTCCCGGATATCCACCGCCGGTGCCGAGATCCATAATTCTTTTGGCTTTTTCTATTTCTTCAAGACCGGTAATTTCAAGCGAATCTAAGATGTTTTTTTCTAAAAAGTCTTTAGGATCTGTAATAGCCGTTATATTAATTTTTTCATTCCACTCCAAAGCAAGTCGAATTAATTCTTCATAATTATTCATAATATATTATGCCTAAGGGCGCTGTCTTTTCAGCTTTTCCAAATAAACTAATAATACATTTATATCTGCCGGAGATACTCCGGAGATTCTTGAAGCCTGTCCAACAGAAGTAGGGCGCATCGCATCAAGCTTTTCTCTTGCTTCTAATCTTAACCCATCTATTGACAAATAATCAATATCTTCAGGCAAGCTCTTTGTTTCGAGCTTTTTAAATTTCTCTATCTGTTGCAATTGTTTAGAAATATATCCTTCATACTTAATTTCAACTTCTACTTTAGTTTTTATAAGTTCTGAAAGAGGTTTTCTTTCGCTGTCAATATTTTCCAGCGAGTCATAGTTATTCTCTGGGTGTTTTAGCATTTCCGCTAAACTTACGCCTTTATATTTAGTTGCTCTAAGCCTTGAAATTTCAAGCTCTTTTGCTTCTTTTGTCTGCAAATATCTTTGATATCTTTCTTCGGAAATCAAACCTATTTTGTGTGCTTTTTCAGTTAATCTTTCATCGGCATTATCTTGTCTAAGGATAAGTCTGTATTCGGCTCTTGATGTCATAATCCTATAAGGTTCGTTAGTTCCTTTAGTCACAAGATCATCAATAAGAACTCCTATATAAGCTTCAGATCTATCCAAAATAAATGGTTCTTTGCCATCTATCCATAACGATGCGTTGGCTCCGGCCATAAGACCTTGTGCCGCAGCTTCTTCATATCCACTACTTCCGTTAAACTGACCTGCACAGAAAAAACCTTTAAATTCACGGTGTTCCAGGTTTTGCTTAATATCTAACGGATCTATGCAATCGTATTCAATAGCATATGCCGGACGAACAATTTCAATATTTTCAAGACCTGGCATTGATTTATAAAAAGCCTCTTGAACGTCTTCCGGCATAGAAGAAGACATACCTTGAAGGTACATTTCCTCTGTTGTAAGTCCTTCCGGCTCTACAAAGCATTGATGGCGCTTTTTATCGGCAAATCTTTGAACTTTTGACTCGATTGAAGGGCAATATCTTGGTCCAATACCTTCAATGTCTCCGCCAAAGAGGGCAGAACGACTGAAATTATCCCTTAAAATCTGATGTGTTGTCTCATTTGTATAGGTTAAATAGCATGAAACCTGCTCTTTGTCCAAGTTATCATTCATAAAAGAGAAGGGTACAACATGCTCGTCAGCCTCTTGTTTTTCCATTTTGCTATAGTCAATTGATGAACTTAAAGCACGACAAGGGGTTCCCGTTTTAAATCGGCGAAGCTTAAAACCCTTGGAATTTAAAGCATCTGCAAGTTCAAGGCTTGGAGCAAGCCCGTTAGGACCACTTGAATAATTAGAGTCTCCGATAAAAATTTTTCCTCTAAGGAAAGTCCCGGTGGCAATAATAACGGCGCTGCATTCATAAAATGAGCCTGTTTTAAGTAAAACGCCCTTAACTTTATTATTTTCATCAAAATCTACATCTATTACCTCTCCTTGCTTAAGGAAAAGATTAGGCTGAAGCTCAAGTCGCCTCTTCATTTCTTCATGATATTTACGCTTATCGGCCTGGGCTCTTAAGCTATGAACCGCCGGACCCTTTGATTTATTAAGCATTCTTGACTGAATAAAGGTTTTATCTATGCATTCGCCCATATATCCGCCAAGAGCATCAATTTCCCTTACAAGATGGCCTTTTCCGGTTCCTCCTATGGCAGGGTTGCAGAACATATTTGCAACAGCCTCAAGATTTATAGAAAAAATAAGAACCTTTTTTCCCATTCTTGCTGCGGCTAAAGCGGCCTCGCATCCGGCGTGACCTGCCCCTATAACCACAATGTCAAATTTTCCCATGTACTTTCTTTCCATGTTTTTGTGCTCCTATTTTCCTAAACAAAATCTACTGAAAATTTCATCAATGATTTCTCCGCTCGCAGTATCTCCTGTAATCTCTCCGAGATATTGAAAGGCGGCGTTCACATTTATTTCTATAAAGTCGATTGCTTCTTTTTCTTTTGTAATTTTTAAAGCTTGCAAAATTTCTTCTTGAGATTTTTTTACAAGATTTATATGTCTGATATTTGACAGGGTAGGGTCTTCTCTTTTTTCCGAATTAGATGAGAAAATAAATTTTTCAATTTCATCTTTTAAAGTTTCAATTCCTTTTCCTGTTTTAAAACTTGTTTCAATAATTTTTAAATTTGTTTTTAAATTTATTTTTTTATTAAGATCAGTTTTGTTTAACAAAATTATTGTGTCAGAATTTTTTGCTGCATCAATTAATTCTAAATCTTCTTTACTTAATTCGTTCGATGCATCAAGTACAAGTAAAACTAAATCTGCTTTCTCAAAAGCGTCTTTACTTTTTTCAATTCCTATTTTTTCTACAACATCATTTGAGTCATGAATACCCGCAGTATCAGTCAAACGAACAGGGATTCCTCTTATCTCGGCAGACTCTTCAATCGTATCTCTGGTAGTTCCCGCAATAGCAGTAACAATACTTCTATCTTCGCCCATAAAGATGTTCATAAGCGAAGATTTTCCTACATTCGGCTTGCCGATAATGGCAATTCCCAAGCCTTCTCTTAATATTTTGCCTTCGTTTGCCTGAGATAGTAAATCCAACAATTCATCGTTTATTAACGATAGACTATTTTCGATGTTTTTATACGTAATTTCTTCTATATCTTCATCGGGATAGTCCATATTTACCGTAAGATTTATCAAAAGCTCTTTTAGCTCGTTTCTTATGCTTTGAATCTGCTTTGATAAAGCTCCTGAAAGTTGTTTATTAGCTGCACCAAGAGATCTTGTTGTCTTTGCTTTTATTAAATCAATAACAGCTTCTGCTTGTGATAAATCTAAACGTCCGTTTAGAAAAGCTCTCTTTGTAAACTCTCCCGGTTCTGCCATAACAGCACCACAACTTAAACAAGACGACAATATTTTTTTTAATGAAGCACTTGATCCATGACATTGTATTTCTACAACATCTTCACCTGTGTATGTGTGTGGAGCTTTCATGTAACAAATTAAAGCTTCATCAATTTGATTATTTTTTTCTGCATCAAAAATTTTTGCATAATGCATATGACGATCAATAAAATTTTCTCGTCTTGAAAGTTTTTTTGCTATAGCTAAAGATTGTGAACCGGAAATTCTAATAACTCCGATTCCGGATTCTCCTATTGCTGATGAAATTGCACAAATTGTATTTTCCATATCTGTAAAAAAAATGAGGATAGCGCAAGTATGCTTGCGCCTCCTCAACCTTTCACCTTGAGGGTGCTATTTTTTCTTTGGCTCGATGACAACCTTTCTATAAGGTTCTTCACCTTCGCTTCTTGTAAACACTTCTTCTCTTTTTTGAAGTGCTGTATGAATCACTTTACGTTCGTAAGGATTCATTGGCTCGAGTCTTACTTTTTTCCCGGTCTTAATGGCCTTATCAGCAAGTCTGTTTGCCAGCTTTTCGAGAGTTTGTTCTCTCTTTTCACGGTAGCCTTCGGCATTGATTACAACCCTTGTATAATCGGCATCGTCCTTGTTAACTACGAGGCTGGTTAAATATTGAATTGCATCCAGCGTGCTTCCGCGCTTTCCTATGATGCTTCCGCTATCCGGTCCATCAACATCTATATATACAAGCTTTTCGCCTGTATAAGTCTTAATACTTACATCCAGCTGCATTTTCTGAATTAAATCTGAAAGAAAACTGTTTGCTGGGTGATTAGGAGCTTCTACTAAGCCTTCTGGCCTTTCTGCAAGCCTTAAAGCGTCTTTTTCGCTGAACTCCTGTATATTTTCTCTCTTAGGCTGTTCTTTTTTTACTTCTTTAATCTCTTTCTTTTGCTCTACTTTAGCAATATTTTTAGCTGTTTTTTCCTTTTTTTCGAGCTTTTCAGGCTTTTCATTAGCCTTTTCTTCTACTCTAACCTTTGCAAGTTTAGAACCCAGACCAAAGAAGCCCTTGGAAGGTTCTTCGAGAACAGTTATTGTAACCTGTTCTTCAGTAAGCCCAAGATCTGCGAGAGCAAGCTTGACTGCAGCATCAATGCTATCTCCCCACTTCTCAGAATATCTCATTATTTTCCTCTAGCTTCTTTTCTGCTCTTAATTACTTCTTCTTTTACTTCCTGTTTAAGTTTTTCCTTCTTTGTGTTCTTGTTTAAAATCTTTCCTTGAACCCAAGTAACAATGTTACCTACTGTCCAGTAAAGGGCAAGACCAGCTGGGAATGTTCTTCCCATAAGGAAAATCATAACCGGGAAGAAATATTTCATTGCCTTCATAGCGCCGGCAGCTGAATTATTTTCTTGTCCGCTTTGCTGTGTTGCAAAGCTGAAAAATGTAGTAAGCCCTGCGAGTAATGGTAAAATCCACGGGTCTGTCTGACAAAGGTCCTTAACCCAAAGGAAGCCTTCATGTACAGCCATTACCATAGTTTCTGCACCTTCTCCTGTCATATAATCCAAAGGACTTCTCAAGAGAGAGTATAAACCCATGATAATAGGAAGCTGAATAAGCATTGGTAAACAACCCGATAAAGGACTTGAACCGGCTTCTGCATATACTTCCTGCATTTTTTCGTTCATTTTTTCCTTATCATTAGCATAACGCTGCTGAATCTCATTAATCTTTGGCTGAAGTTCTGTCATTTTAGCCATAGATTTCTGCTGCTTTGCATAAAGAGGAATCAAGCAAGCTCTTACGATAACTGTAAGGATTATAATGGTTATACCGTAGTTACCTATGATTCCGTAAATAAGTCTCAATAAGTAACCAATTCCTATAGCCAGATATTTCATCTAGTTTTTTCCTCCAAAGCCCAAAAGGGCCCAATAAAATTTAAGGGACAGGGTCATATCCACCGGGTTTTCCGGGATGACACCTTAAAATGCGCTTAAAAGCAAGCCATCCTCCCTTAAGAGCACCGTATTTTTCAATAGCCTCCATTGCATATTCCGAGCATGTCGGAGTATACCGACAACAACTTGGAAATCTTGGAGATATATAAGCTCTATAAAAAGTTATTAAAATTAATAATAATCTTTTCATAATTAATAACTATTTCAAAAGTCCGTTTCTCTTTGATGCGGCTTCAATAGATTTTTTCACATCCGCACATTTCGTATCATTTATGGTATTTCTTGCTATGAATAATAAATCATAGCCTTGTGGGTATTGAGGTTCTAACATTCTGTAAGATTCTCTCATTAAACGAACAGCCCTATGACGCTGAACGCTGTTTCCCACTTTTTTGCTGGCTAAAAAAGCCTTTCTGTTGTATGTGAGCCCGTTCTTAATAGAAAGAAGCACAACATACTTACTTCCCGATGATTTTCCTTTATTGTACAGTCTATTGAAATCCTGTTTATTTCTTAAAATATCGGGTCTTTTCATTAAGCTGTAAGCTTCTTTCTGCCTCTGAGTCTTCTTCTCTTAAGAACGTTGCGGCCATTCTTTGTTGCCATTCTCTTACGGAAACCATGTTCCTTAACTCTCTGGCCCTTCTTTGGCTGATATGTCATCTTTCTTTGTGCCATTTTTTATCCTCCTTTCAAATGTACATTAACCTAAAAATTATATATTTTTAACAGTCCCATTGTCAACCTCAAAGCTTGAACCCTGAGGTAACAAAAGTTTTAAATTTTCTTCTATTTCTGTTGCCGTAATAAACACCTGAGTATTCTTCATAGCATTTATTAAATATCTTTGTCTATTTTGATCAAGTTCTGACAAAACATCATCAAGTAAAAGAATCGCGTCTCTTTCTGTCTCTTGTTTTATCAAATCTATTTCTGCTAATTTCATTGAAAGAGCAGCTGTTCGTTGTTGCCCTTGTGACCCATATGTTCTAATATCAATATCATTTACAGATATTTTTATATCATCTTTGTGAGGTCCAAAGCTTGTATAACCTTTATATAAATCTTTTTCAAAATTTTCTTCTAAGATTTTTATAAATTCTTCTTTTGAATTAATTTTCGTTTCGTAAGATAAAACTAATTTTTCAGAATTTGAAGTAATATCACTTTCAATCTTTTCAGAAATTTTTTGAAGCCTATTTATAAAATTTTTTCTTTCATTTACAATTCTTATTCCATATTCAGCTAAAGATTCGTTAAAAACTGAATATAAATTTTTATCAGAATTTTCTGCCCTTAATAAAGTATTTCTTTCTTTTAAAACTTTTTTATAATTTCCTAAATCAGAATAATAAATAGGTTTTATTTGACATAATTCTCTATCTAAAAATCTACGTCTATTATCCGGACCTTCTTTTACTATTTTTAAATCTTCAGGACTAAATATAACAATATAAACAGTTTCTAATAGATCTATAGTTCTTTGAAGTTTTATACCATCTAAATTAATAATTTTTCCGTCTTTTTGGAAAACTATTTCTATTTCATCTTCATTATTTTCTTCAACAATATTTGCTTTTACCTTTGCAAAATCTTCGTTAAAAAATATTAATTCTTTATCTGAATTTGTACGAAAAGACTTACCCATCCCTAAAACAAATATACTTTCAAGTAAATTTGTTTTTCCTTGAGCATTATGTCCTAAAAATATATTTAATTTTTCATCAAACTCTAATTTTAGATTTTTATAATTTCTAAAATTTTTAAGTTCTATATTTTTAATTAGCACTAATTCTTACCGGAAGAACTAAATACAAATAATTTTCTCCAGATACTGGTTTAATTATACAAGCACTAACCGCACTGTTCATTTCTATTGCTATTTCATCATCTGTGATTACTTTTAAAACATCAATTAAATATTTAGAATTAAAACCTATTACTAAGTTTTCTCCTTTTAATTCTGCAGAAACATTTTCTTTTACATTACCTTCTTCAGATCTTGATGTTATTTCTATATTACTATTAGAAATTTCTAATTTTATTAAATTATTTTTTCCTTCTTTTGCAAGTAAAGAAGCTCTTTCAATAGCATCCTCTAATTCTTTAGCAGAAACAATAACTCTTGTTTTATATTCTTGAGGAATAATATCTTTATATTTTATAAACTCCCCTTCTAACAATCTAACTACTATTCTTGTTTCATCACTAAAAATTTCTGCTTTCTTTTCATCTAAAATAAGAGAAACTTCATTTGAATTACTTTCTGATAAAATTTTATTTATTTCATTTAATATTCTTGCCGGAATAATAACACTTTTATTAGATTTATCACTTATTGCTTCTTTTGCAATTGCCATTCTAAATCCATCTAAAGCTGCTATTTCTAAAAAAGAATTCTCAAATTTAATTAAACAACCTGTTAAACTACCCTTCTTTTCATCTAAACTTGCTGAAAATGAAGTTTGCTTTATTAAATTTTTTAATGTTTCTTTATTAATAACAACTTTCTTTAAATCACTAACCATTCCTATTATAGGAAATTCATCTGAAGAAATTGTTACAACATTAAATTCAGAACCTAAACAAGAAATTTTTAAATTTCCACCAATTTCTTCTATTCTTACTATTGCACTTGGAAGCTTTCTTATAATTTCTTCAAATAATTTTGCATTTACAACTAAAGATCCTTCATTATCTGCTTGAACTTCAATAGAAGTTTCAATCGATATATCTAAATCAGAAGCTGTTAAATAAAGTCTATTTTCCTTAACATTTAAAAGAATACCTCTTAAAACAGGAATTGTTGTTCTTGTGCTTACAGCTTTATTTACTGTATTAATAGCTTTAATTAAAGAAAGTTGAGTACATGCAAATTTCATTTTAATAGAACTCCTTAATATTAATTAAATATAGTTAGTAGTATTAGTAGTAGTGATTGTTTATAAATGTATAATTTTATTTTTTGTTGAAAATTCAAATAAAAAGCTTGTTAATAAAGTTGTGTATAATTTATAAGAGCTTTTCCACAGCTGTTAATAATTATTTATTAAACTGACTTTCAATAATTTTAATCTTTTCAAATAAAGACTCGTTATTTTTTAACTCTTCTTCTATTTTTTCACAACTATGCATTACTGTTGTATGATCTCTTCCTCCAAATTCCTGACCAATTTGGGTAGAAGAAAGAATAGTATGTTTTCTTATTAAATACATAGCAACCTGGCGAGGTCCTACGAAAACTCTGGAACGCTTAGAACTTTCAAGATCTAATATTTTAACTCCATAAAATTCTGCAACAGCCTTTTTAATATTTTCCGGAGTAACCTCTTTTTCTTTAAGATTAAATACTTCTTTTAATATATTTTTTGCGTATTCTTTATTAATTTTTTCTCCGGTAAGGCTTGCCATTCCAAGAACTCTTGTAAGAGCGCCTTCTAGTTCACGAATATTATCTGTAATATTTTGTGCTATTAAATCAATAACTTCTGCAAGTCCTTGATCAATTTCTACATTTTTTTCTTCGAGTTTTTGCTGCAGTATAGCAACTCTTGTTTCATAATCAGGTGGTTGAATATCAGCAATCATTCCCTGGCTAAACCTTGTAACCAGCCTATCAGGCAGCGTTTTCAAGTCTTTTGGAGGTTTATCAGAGCTTAAAACAATCTGTTTATTAGCAGAATAAAGAGCATTAAATGTATTAAAAACTTCTTCTTCTGTTGCTTCTTTTCCGGCAACAAATTGAATATCGTCTAAAAGCAAAATATCTATTTTTCTATACTTTTCACGAAATTCTTCAGGAGTTTTAGCTCTTATAGCCTTAACAAGTTCATTTGTAAAGGCTTCTGTTGTTATATAAAGAACTTTCTTTTCAGGATTATTCTCTTTTACATAATGGGCAATAGCGGAAAGTAAATGAGTTTTTCCAAGCCCAGATCCGCCATATATAAATAAAGGATTGTATTCCGGAGTAAACCTTTCAGCAATTGCAAGGCTTGCAGCCAATGCTAATCTATTGTTAGGGCCCGAAACAAAACTATCAAAAGTATAGTGTTTATATGAGAAATCAGGAATATCCTCTTCTTGAGAATCTTCATTATTATCTATAATTTCTATTTTATATTCCTTACCAAAAATTTGTACAATGGCATCCCTTATTATAGGGTAGTTAATATTGACCATGTTTTTAAGCATAGGATTTGTTTCTGTGGCAACACAATAAATAATCCCATTCTCTTCATCTATAGATGTAGGGGAAAGCGGTCTATACCATTGGTCCAATTTAACAGCGCAAAGTTTATCAGTCGGGCAAGAATCAAGGATTGTTTTCCATTTCGATTTCAATTCTGAATTTAACATGTCTTCTCCTCTAAATATTGTGTACGACACATTATACCAAAAAAAGTTTTCCACAGGAATACCCCTTTTTGAAGGCTGATTATAGCGGTTTTCCACAGGTTTTCCACTATTTTGTGGAAAAAATAAAGATTTTTATTCACATCCACAATATATAGATATTTTAGCGTTCAAAAATGTAAAAAATTTTTTTATTAAAAAAAGCGATTTTTAGAGTTTTATTTTTTAAATGCAAATAAAAGTTAAATTTTAGTAAAACTCAAAATATAGGCGATTTTTGGCCTTAAAATGGAAATCGTCCACATTATATGGTATAATAAACTGTTAGTTTATGTATAAAACGGAGGAAAAAATGGCAAAAGAAATAAAAAAGCCACAGGAGTATAACGCCGAGCAAATTCAGGTTCTTGAAGGACTAGAACCTGTAAGAAAACGCCCAGGTATGTACATTGGAAGCACAGGAGAAAGAGGTTTACATCACTGTGTTTACGAAATAGTAGACAACTCTGTGGATGAAGCTCTTGCAGGTTATTGTAAGAACATAGAAGTAACTATTCAAAAAGATGGCAGTTGCCTTGTAGTAGATGACGGCCGTGGTATGCCTGTTGATATGCATCCAAAGGAACACAAACCTGCTATGGAAGTAATTATGACAGTACTTCATGCCGGAGGAAAATTTGGTAAAGGCGGTTATCAGGTTTCCGGAGGTCTTCACGGTGTAGGTGCATCTGTAGTAAATGCTCTGTCGACAGAGATGACTGTTGAATCTCTTCGTGATGGAAAGATTCATCAAATGAAATTCAGTCGTGGTAAGAAAACTCAGGATATGAAAGTTGTAGGTAAATGCGGAGACCAAACTGGTTGCCGTGTTAGCTTTAAACCAGATTCAGAAATTTTCGATACTACAGATTTCAGTTACAACACACTTGAGAACCATTTAAGAGAAACAGCATTCCTTAACAAAGGAATAAAGATTATTCTTTCAGACGAACGTGGAGAAAAAGTAAAGAAAGAAACTTTTCATTATGAAGGTGGCTTAAAAGAATTCGTAGAATTCCAAAACAGAAATAAAGATTCTGTTCACAATGAAATTATTTACTATGAAGTAAAGTCAGCTAATAAAGAAGTAGAAATTGCAATGCAGTGGACAACTGCATATACAGAAACAATTCTTTCCTATGCAAATAATATTCGTACAACCGAAGGTGGTATGCACGAAATGGGATTTAAAGCTTCCATGACAAGAATTATGAATGACTATGCAAGGAAAGCAAAAATTTTAAAAGACAACGATAAAGATCTTGAAGGTGATGATTTCAGAGAAGGTCTTACCGCTATTATTTCTGTAAAGCTTACCGAACCGCAATTTGAAGGACAGACAAAAACAAAACTTGGTAATCCTGATATGAGAGGTTTTGTAGAAAAAGCGAACGCAGAATATCTTACAGCATTTTTAGAAGAACATCCTGCTCCGGCAAAAGCAATTTTAGAAAAATGCGTAGCCGCAGCACGTGCGAGAGAAGCTGCTAAAAAAGCAAGAGAAATGTCGAGAAAAGGAGCTCTTGAAAAGAGTAGTTTGCCAGGAAAGTTAGCAGATTGTTCTGAAAAAGATCCAAGCATTTCTGAAATCTTTATCGTAGAGGGTGATTCCGCCGGTGGAAGCGCAAAAGAAGGTCGTGACAGAAAGCGTCAAGCAATTCTTCCTCTTCGCGGAAAGATTTTGAATGTAGAAAAAGTGCAAGAGCATAGAATGCTTCAAAGCGATACTATCAAAGATATGATAACAGCATTTGGTTGTGGTTATGGAAAGAACTTTGATATTGAAAAGCTTCGTTATCATAAAATTATTATGATGACAGATGCCGATGTTGATGGAGCACATATCAGAACACTTTTATTAACTTTATTCTTCCGTTATATGCCAGAGTTAATAAAAGGCGGATATATTTATGCAGCACAGCCACCTCTTTTCAGAGATAAAGTAGGAAATGAAATAAGATACACATATTCTGATAAAGAACAAGAACAAACACTTGCAGAAATGAGCAAGGGCGGAAAGAAGGTTGAGATTCAACGTTACAAAGGTTTAGGTGAAATGGATGCCACACAACTTTGGGAAACAACAATGGATTACAATACAAGAACCCTTGTACAAATAACAATAGAAGATGCTGCTTTGGCAGATCAGATTTTTACAACCCTTATGGGTGACAAGGTTCCACCTCGTCGTGCTTTCATTGAAGAAAACGCACAGTACGCAACTCTGGATGTATAGGAAAGGAGGGTTTTCAAATGGCAAAGAAAAAAGAAGAACAAATTACTGTTGATACTTCAAAAATAGTTCAACACGAAATATATGATGAAATGAAAACCTCCTACATCGATTACGCAATGTCTGTAATCGTTGCAAGAGCTCTTCCGGATGTTCGTGACGGAATGAAACCGGTACACAGAAGAATTCTTTATGGACTTTCTACACTTGGTATTACTCCGGATAAGCCTCACAAAAAGAGTGCAAGAATAGTCGGCGAAGTAATGGGTAAATATCACCCACACGGAGATTCATCAATTTATGAAGCTATGGTTAGACTTGCTCAACCATGGAACATGAGATATACGCTTGTTGACGGCCATGGAAACTTTGGATCTATGGACGGCGATGGTGCTGCTGCATCACGTTATACAGAAGCAAGAATGGCACCATTTGCATTGGAGATGCTTCGTGATATTGAAAAAAATACTGTAGACTTTGTTCCAAACTATGATGGCGAAGAAGAAGAGCCTGTAGTACTTCCATCAAGATTTCCAAATTTATTAGTTAATGGTGCAAACGGTATCGCCGTAGGTATGGCAACATCAATTCCTCCACATAATCTTTGTGAAGTAATCGATGGAACAATCAAACTTATTGACGAACCGGATTCCAGCATTGAGAATTTGATGAAATGCATTAAGGGTCCAGACTTCCCAACAGGAGCAACTATAGTTGGTAAGGCCGGCATAAAGGATGCATACAAGACAGGTATAGGCAAAGTTAAGATCAGAGCAAAAGCTGATATTGAAGAAGGAAATAAAGGCTGCTCTATTATCATTACAGAGGTTCCTTATGGAGTTAATAAAGCTGTAATGATTCAACATATTGCAGAACTTGTAAGAGATAAGAAACTTGATGGCGTTAAAGATATTCGCGATGAGTCCTCTAAGGGTGAAGTAAGAGTTGTTATTGAATTAAAGAAGGATGCAAATCCTCAGGTTGTTCTTAACAGACTTTATAAACACAGTGAGCTCGAAAGCAACTTTAGCGTTATTATGATTGCTTTGGTTGATGGTCGTCCACAAACCCTCAATCTAAAACAAATTTTAGAAGAATATATTAAGCATCAAAAAGAAGTAACAACAAGACGCACACGTTTTGAACTTGATAAAGCAGAAGCAAGAGCGCATATTTTAGAAGGTTACAGAATTGCGCTTGATAATATTGATGCGATTATTAAAACAATAAGAAGTGCTTACGATGATGCTAAAGAACAGTTAATGAAGAAATTCAAACTGTCCGATAGACAAGCTCAGGCAATTTTGGAAATGCAACTCAGAAGACTTCAAGGTCTTGAGCGTGACAAAATTGAAGCCGAATATGCAGAGCTGCAAAAGAAGATTAAGCAGTATAAAGCTATCTTGGCAGATGAAAAGCTTCTTATGGAAGTTATCAAAACCGAGCTCGAAGAAGTCAAGAAAAAATGGGGAGATAAACGTCGTACATTAATTCAGGCTAACGATGAAGAACTCGAAGAAGAAGATCTTATTCAAGAAGAAAATGTTGTAGTAACTATTTCTCACCTTGGATATATTAAGAGAATTCCGTCAGATACATATAGAACACAAAAACGTGGCGGCAAAGGAATTACAGGTCAAACAACAAGAGAAAACGACTTTGTAAAACATCTCTTAACAACATCAACACATGATAATCTTACATTCTTCACCAATTTCGGTAAGGCATATAAGATTAAAGGTTTTGAAATTCCTGAAGGAAGTCGTCAGGCAAAAGGTGTTCCGGCAATCAACTTCCTTAACTTAATGCAAAGAGAAAGAATTACTACTGTAATTCCAATTCAAGACTTTAATACTGATAGATATCTTATTCTTTGCACAAAGCAAGGTATGATTAAGAAGATGAGTATCAAAGAACTTGATACAAATCGTAAAGCCGGTCTTATAGCAATGAAGCTTCACGAAGGTGATGAACTTATCAGTGTAAAGGAAACTTCCGGCACAAGCAATGTAATTATTATTACTGCAAAAGGTAAGTGCATTTGCTTCAGCGAAAATGAGACTCGTGAAATGGGAAGAAGTGCAGCCGGAGTTAAAGCTATTACTCTTGAAAAGGACGATGCTGTTGTTTCTATGGAACTTGCAGAAAAAGAAGAACAACTTCTTGTAGTTACAAAGAAGGGCTACGGCAAGAGAACTCCTGTAAAGGAATATAAAGTTCAGGCACGTGGAGGCAAAGGTCTTCTTACATATGACAAGAGCAAGTTTGAAAAAACCGGTGAACTTATCGGCGCTATGGTTGTTAAAGATACAGATGATGTATTCTTGATTAATAGTGAAGGAATCATCATTAGAATTAATGCCGGTGAAGTTTCAAAACTCGGCAGAACAACTCAGGGCGTAAGAATTATGAAGACAAACGAAGATGGCGAAATTGTAAGTATGGCTCGAGGCCCTCGTGACGAAGAAGAGCCTGCAGATGATGGCAATGCCGTTGAAGAAGGAGAACAGTTAGAACTGTAGAAAGCGAAAATTATGAAACGAGTATTTAGTGGTGTACAGCCTACAGGAAATATTCATCTTGGAAATTATTTAGGTGCATTAAAACAATTCGTAGAGCTTCAAGACGAAAACGAATGTCTTTATTGTATCGTTGATGAGCATGCCATTACTGTTCCTCAAGATCCGAAGGAACTAAAGAAGCATATTTTAGATGTTGCTGCTTTATATATGGCTGTCGGTGTAGATCCAAAAAAATCTATAGTTTTTGTTCAATCTCAAGTAAGCGGACATGCAGAGCTTGGATGGATTCTTAATTGCTGTGCAAACACGGGAGAACTTTTCAGAATGACACAGTTTAAAGCTAAATCTGCCGGAAAAGAATCTGTTGGTGCCGGATTGTTAACATATCCTGTACTTATGGCCGCAGATATTTTGCTTTATGATACAGATATAGTTCCTGTAGGAAACGACCAAAAGCAGCATATAGAACTTACAAGGGATCTTGCTATTAGAATTAATAACAAGTATGGCAAAACTTTTGTTGTTCCTGATGGAAGATTTTTAAAAGCCGGAGCTCGTGTTATGGCTCTTGATGATCCTACATCAAAAATGTCTAAATCTGCACCGAATGAACATAGCAGAATTTCACTTCTTGATGAACCAAGTAAAATTAAGAAGAGCATTATGAAATCAACAACAGACAGCGAAGGACTTATTCGTTTTGATGTTGATAATAAGCCAGGTGTTTCAAATCTGCTTTCTATATATTCTGCTTTAACCGGAAAGAGCATTGAAAGCCTCGAAAAAGATTACGAAGGACATGGCTATGGAGACCTCAAGAAAGATCTCGTAGAAGTTGTTGTTGAATCTTTGTCTCCGATTCAGCAGAAATATAAAGAAATTCGTGAAAGTCAGGCATTAATTGATGCTTTAAACGACGGAGCACGAAGAGCAGATGAAATAGCACAAAAAACAATGAAAAGAGTTCGTGATACCTTTGGGCTCGGATTATAGATTTTATGAGAACTGTAATTGTAAAAACTGAAAAACCCTATGAAGTGCTTATAGAACACGGCATACTGGATCGCTGCGGCGAGATAATTGCCCAGCAAAGAGCTTTTCAGCTCTTAGATTTAGAAAATCCTGATGGGGAAATGATTTCTCCGGGTAAATGCTGTATAGTAACGGATAAAAATGTTGAAGCACTTTATTTAGAAGAAGCCAGAGTAGCGTTCAGAGCTGGCGGTTTTGATGTTTGCAATTTTGTTATTGAAGGCGGCGAAGCAAGCAAAACTATGCAGGTTGCAAGCTCGTTAATTGATTTTCTTGCGGAAATGAGATTTACGAGAACTGATATAGTCGTTGCCCTTGGTGGCGGAGTTGTCGGTGATCTTGCAGGTTTTGCTGCGGCAATGTATATGAGAGGAATTGATTATGTACAAATTCCTACAACTGTGCTTGCTGCGGTTGATTCTTCTGTAGGTGGCAAAACGGCCGTCAATCTTTACGAAGGGAAAAATTTAGCCGGAGCTTTTCACCAGCCGATAAAGGTAATAGTAGATCCTGGTTTGTTTGATACTCTTTCTTTGGATATTTATAATCAGGGTTTGGCAGAAGCGATAAAAGCCGGAATGATAGCCGATAGATTTTTATTTGAATCTTTTGAGCTTGGTAGTTTTGATATAGAAGAAGTGATAGCTAAGGCTATTGCAATCAAAGCAAGATTTGTTTCTGAAGATGAAGAAGATCGAGGTGTAAGACAGCTTTTAAACCTTGGTCATACCGTGGGACATGCTATAGAAAAGGCGAGCGCATACGAAATTTCACATGGAGATGCGATCGCGATAGGAATGTATATAGTTACGAATGCAACAGGCGCAAAGAAGCTGACTGACAGGCTTTATCGTACATTAACGATAAACGGTTTACCATGGAATTGTGACATTCCTAAGGAAGAAATACTGGCACAAATTGCACTTGATAAGAAACGCCAAGGGGACAAGATAAAGTTAATTGTTCCTATCAGAGTTGGCGAATGTGAAATTAGAGAGATGTCTTTAGAAGAAGCAAAAGAATTTTTGTCCAAGGGTTTTCAGAGTTAAAAATGATTTACATCAACAACAATTTAAAAGTTGCTACATTTGGCAATACACATGACAAAGAGGTTGGAGTTCTTATCGACGGTTTTCCAATTGATTTTGAAATTGATTTTGAAGATGTACAAAACATGTTAGAAAGACGTCGCCCTGGAACATCAAAAATTGTCAGTCAAAGAAACGAAGATGACATTCCGAAAATTACAAACGGAATTGTAAATAATAAAACTAACGGCGAAAGTATCCGCGCGGTTTTTGAAAATAAAGATATTAAAAATTCGGAAGAAGATAAAGATTATGTTCCTCGCCCGGGACATGGTGATTTTAGCTATTTTAAAAATACAGGAAAGTTTTTAAAAGGAGCTACATCTGCGAGGGCAACAGTCGGTCTTGTTTTTGCCGGAGCTTTGGCAAAGCAATATCTCTCTCAAAAAGGGATTTTTGTTAATGCAAGATTGCTATCGCCAAGCGAAGAAGAAATCAAGCAGGTTTTAAGTGAAGGCGATTCAATCGGAGGCTTGGTCGAATGTAATATAATCGGGCTTCCTGCGGGCTTTGGAAATCCATATGGATCAAAGTTAGAAAGCACAATAAGCTCGTGTATTTTTAACATTCCGGGCGTAAAAGGCCTAGAATTTGGAGCCGGATTTGAAAGTGTAAAATATAAGGGCTCAGAGCTAAATGACGCTTTTGTTTGCATAAATGGGGTTGTTAGAACCGAAACAAACAATTGCGGAGGGGTTCTTGGCGGAATGGCTACAGGAAGCCCTGTAGTCTTTAGGCTGGCTTTTAAGCCTACTCCGAGCATAGCAAAAGAGCAAAAAAGCTTGAATCTCATGACTTTAGAGCCTGTAAGTGTAAGCAGTCAGACAAGAAATGACCCTTGTATAGCAGTTAGAGGGGCTGTTGTGGCAGAAGCTGCCACTGCAATAGCAATAATGGATATATGCCTGAATTCGGATTATTAGGAGAAAACTTAAAATATAGCTATAGCCAAAAGATTCATGAGTCTTTTGGGCTGTATGAATACGGGCTTTTTGAGAAAAAAGAGACAGAACTTGACGATTTTTTCAAAAAAAGAGCATGGAAAGGCATAAATGTAACGATTCCTTACAAAAAAACGGTTCGTCGTTACCTTGACGAGGAAAGCAATATAGCTCAAAGGATAGGAGCTGTTAATACAATATACGAAAAGAACGGCAGGCTGATTGGCGATAATACTGATTTTTACGGCTTTTTGCACCTTTTGAATTTGGTAAAGGCAAAGCCAAATGGCAAAAATGTGCTTATTTTAGGGCGTGGCGGAGCTGCAAAATGCGTCAGAGAGGCCATGAAAGAGCGTCATGCAGCGACAATTTGGCAAACACACAGGCACGAATTAGCCGACCTTTCCAAAATGGCAGATGCCGAAATCCTTGTAAATTCAACGCCTATAGGAACCGCCTTTACAGAACTTGAAGGCAAATCCCCTTGCGATTTAAGACAATTTAAGAAACTCGAGCTTGTTATAGATTTGGTTTACAATCCAAGCGAAACGCCTTTATTGAAACAAGCCAAAGAACTTGGAATTTCATGTATTGGCGGCCTTGAAATGCTTAAATTCCAAGCAGAAAAAGCAGCACATCGATTTATGAGTACAAAGAATATAGTGCTGATTGGTATGCCGGGTTGTGGGAAAAGTCATATCGGAAGGCTTCTGGCAGATAAAACCGGCAGACTTTTCTTAGATACAGATCATGAAATAAAGAAAGAATACGGTCAATATGCCGAAGAAATAATTAAAAAAGAGGGTGAAAAGGCTTTCAGAGAGAAAGAAAACAAGGCCCTTTTGAAATTGCTAAGTATCGAAAACTCAGTAATTGCAACGGGTGGCGGAATTGTTACTTTTGAACCGAACAAAGAATTGCTGAAAGTTGCTACAACGGTATGGATACAAAGAGATTTAGCGTTGCTTGGCACAAAACACAGGCCTTTATCTAACGATATAGAAAAACTATACGAAGCAAGAGAGCCTTTATATGAAAATCTTGCAGATGTCATAGTGCAAAACAATACAAATCCTGATTCTTGTGTTTCTGAAATAAAGAAAGTGTGCAAAATATGAAGATTCTTGTAATCAACGGACCAAATATTAATTTATTGGGCGAAAGAGAGCCAGAGCTTTATGGCACTCAAACTTATCGTGATTTAATTTTGCTTTGCGAAAAAACTTGCAAAGAACACGATGCTGTTTGTATCACTTTCCAAAGTAACCACGAAGGTGCAATAGTAGATGTAATTCAACAAGCTGCGAAAGATGGCATAAACGGAATTGTGATTAATGCAGCGGCATATTCACATACAAGCATAGCAATACTTGATGCATTAAAAGCAGTTAAGCTTCCTTGTGTTGAAGTTCATATTACAGATCCTAAAACAAGAGAAGAGTTTAGACATATAGATTATGTATCGATGGCTTGCCAAAAAATTATTTCAGGAAAAGGTATCGATGGCTATAAAGAAGCTATAGAATTTTTATTAGGAGCATAAGATGGATGTAAGAATCGAGCCGGGAAAATATTGGGGCAAAGTGACACTTCCTCCAAGCAAAGCAGAAATGCATCGAAAAATTATAATCGGTACGCTCGCTAAAGCAGGTCGTATAGATGGTTCGGATGATTGTGATGATACAAAAGCAACATTTGATGCTTCTTATGCATTAGTAAGAACTTATCCGGAAGGAAGAGAACCCGAGATTAGAAAATGTAAATGTGGTTCTTCTGCTGCAACTCTTCGCATGCTTCTTCCTGTTGCCGGAACAATAAATAAAAAATTTCTTTTTGAAGGTAGCGAACAACTTTCATTAAGACCTATAAAAGAATTGCTTGATGTTCTTCGTGAACATGGAATGCAAATTGAAGGTGAAAAACTTCCACTTATTGTTTCTGGAAAATTGCAAGCCGGAGAATACAAAGTTTCCGGTAATGTAACATCGCAATATATATCAGGCTTGCTTATGGCACTTCCTATGCTCGATGGTGATTCAACATTAGAGATTACTACAGAGCTTGAAAGTAAAGGATATGTAGATATTACACTTAAATGTTTAGAAGAATTTAAAATTGAAATAGGCGGAGTGTTTGGAAAATGGCAAATTAAAGGAAATCAAAAACCTGTATTGCCCGAACCTCCAAAAAAAGCATATGAATATGCTAATCCGAATTATAAACATACATTTAAGAAACATCAGAACCCGACTTCTCCGGGAAGCGGAATTAAATGTGAGCCGGATTGGACTATTGCAGCAAATTACTTTGTAGCAAATATGTTTGGTTCAGAAGTTCAAATGGATGGGCTTAACGAAAACAGTCTTCAACCTGACAAAGCCATCGTAGAAGATCTTAAACATCTTGGTGAAAACATAGACATTAGTCAAACGCCGGATCTTGCACCAATACTTGCTGTTGCTGCTTGCGGATATAAAGGCGATACAGTTTTGACAGGATGCAAAAGATTAAAATATAAAGAAACAAACAGAATAGAAAATACCGTTGATATGATTAATACGCTTGGCGGAAACGCTGAAAGCACAGAAGATACAATTATCATTCACGGAACAGGAAAATTAATTGGTGGAAAAGTTGATCCAAAAAACGATCATCGCATTGCAATGGCCGCAACTATCGCGGCACAAATTTGTGAAAAAAGTGTTAGCATAATTAATGCAAGTTGCGTATCGAAATCTTGTCTCAACTTCTTTATGGATGGCACCTGGCTTGGTGCACAGATGTATTACAACGTTTAGATTTATAAAGGCATGAATAATCTAATACCAGTAGTTATAGGAATCACCGGCCACAGACAGCTTAGAAATCAAGACCTTACCCAACTTAAAGATGCGGTAAGAGAACAGTTAAAAGCTGTGATTTTAAGATGCCCTAATTCTCCTGTTAAACTTCTCACTTGTTTGGCTGAAGGGTCCGATCAGCTTTGTGCGGAAATCGCCCTTGAATTAAATATAGGTTTAATAGTTGCACTACCAATGGAACTCTCCGAATACAAATTGGATTTTCATTCTGGTGCGCTTTTAAATTTCGAAGATTTGATTAGTAAAGCAGAAAAAGTTTTTGTTGCACCAAAAGTAGAAGAATCAAATCAATCATTTGCTCGTGAATATTATTATAGGCAGGCCGATATTTACATTGCAACTCACTCACATTGCCTTATTGCTTTGTGGGATGGTTCCAGTCCTAAAGCCGGAGGCTGTGGAACATCTGAAACTGTAGATATGGTTTTAAATCACAGCTATCAAAGCGTTCGGTGTGTGCATAATCAGGATGGGTTTGTGATTCATATTATGACACCAAGGACAAAAGAAGCCGATAATGCAGGAATCGTAAGCTATCTTGGTAACGAAAAAGTATTTAATGAAAATATTGCCAAGCTTAATGAATTAAATAAAGATGGTGGAGACCCTGATAAATTAAGCATAAAATTCGGGAAAAGGTATCATGGGACATTAATGTTCCTTGCGATATTAGGGACTATCCTAACTTTAGCATTTCTTCTTTACGATAATGCAATGATAAACTGGATGCTTTGGATTTTAGGATTTGTTCTTTTGGTAATGACAATTATTTTCAGAATTGCAAATCGGTCTAAACTTCATCAAAAATATATTGAGTACCGGGCTCTTGCAGAATGCTTAAGAATACAAAATCATTTAAACCGCAACGGAATAAATATTGAGATTTCCGATTGTCTTACATGGACAGAGCGTTTTGATAATCCATGGATACTAAAAGCTACTCAAAGCTTTAATGTTATAAGAAAAACAGAAAAGACCGAAGAAATCAAGAAGGATTGGGTATTAGAACAACAGCTTTATCATGAAACGGCTGCTGAAAAGGCAAAGCAACAGCTTGATCGAAATAATGTAATTGTTAAAACAGCTTTAATTGTTTCAATAGCTATTTACATTTTAACCCTGCTGTTTGAATATGTAGTTACTATTAAACTATCTTCAAATGTTGACTTCATTAGAGCGATACTTAAAATTGGTGTCGGAACTGCTTCTGCAGCGAGCTTTTTTGCCGCAAATTATTACGGGAAACTTTCTATAAAACGTGTTTATGAAGACCATGTAAGAATGGCTAAATATTTTAAAACGGCGGCTGTCTATTTAGAAAATAACAGTTTAAGCAAACAATTTTTATATGAGCTTATAGATGAGGAATTATCCGAAAACAGTAATTGGTGTTCTTATGAAAAGGATAATGAAATTGATTTAACGATTTGAGGTTAGAATGGACAAATACGTATTTATTAGTTATGCACATAAAGATAAAAAGGAAGTTCTAAAGGCGCTTAAAGCTTTGGAGTCTTGCGGAGTTAATTACTGGTATGACAAAGGTATTAAAGCCGGAGAAGACTGGGCTTTAAATGTCGGCTCAAAACTCACAGAAGCAAAGGCGGTAATTTTATTTTTAAGTAAAGCCGCAGTCAAAAGCAAAAACGTGTTAAGGGAAATAGAATTTGCGAAGAAAAATAATATTTCAATAATAACCGTACAACTATATCGTTTTAAGTTGCCGAAAACTATAGAAAAAATGTTAACGGTTAATCAGTTTATAATCCTTAATCTTTTCAAAACTTATAAAAGTTTTGCAAACTCTCTTTGCGAAGCTTTGAAAAAATATGACGTAGTTGGTTTAGAAAAAACTGATTATATAGATGAAAAAATTCATATTTCAGGACATAGAATCTTCGGAAAGCTTTTATTTGCAATAGTAATTCTTGCCATAGCAGTTATTGCCGGATTTAAATTGTTTGTATTAGATATACCAACAGTTTTGGGGATGGAAACCAACCCTGCAGAATTAGATGTTAAAGCAGCAGGCTTTAATTGTGCAATAGCGAATGGGTATAGTGATGAGGAAGAATATGGTTTCATTTTTGATCAGAATAAAACAGGCTTAGGATTTAAAAATAGCACAGTTGTTATTTCTCAAAGTCTTGGCCCAGAAGTAGATTTGGTAACAGTTCCGGAACTTGTTGGATATCATATAAGTGAAGGCGTTGCAAAACTTGTCGAGGTTGGCATGAAAACCTTTGTTATCGAACCTGTTAAAAGTGATGAATATGAAATTGCTTATATTACAGAACAGAGCATAGCCGCAAACTACAAAGTTTCATCACATAGCAAAATTCAGCTTAAAGTATCTTCTGCTGCGGACACTATCATCGAAATTCTTGGACAAAAGATTAAGCTCAATGATAAGAAGATAGAAATTCAGATTACCGATAAAAATGAACTAATAGTTACCCCATTGTCGGTTTATGGTATTAGTGCCAACTATACAGAAACAGATTCTCTTAATGAAAACGGGAGCATAAATGCAACAACTCAGTTTTTGATTAGTATTAAAAGGGAAGACACTGATTATTATGGTAAATACCGTGGAAGATTTGTAATGCAAACAAATCTTGTAGGAGATGATTCTTTAGGATGGAAAATCTTAAAGAAAGTATTTGGTAATAGCGAAGGGGTTTCAGTTCAGGTAAAATCAGAATCTTTTAACTGTAAAGCAGAAGAATACAATGATGCAAAATACAAGGAGTTTGTAGAAGATGTAACGGGGAGCAGCCTAAATGCAATAGAGTATACCAAACCGGTTATCATGATTCTTGGCAAAAATATTGTGCTTACAGATATGAGTTCGCTTGCTAAAAATTTAGATTGGCTATATTCACTGACAAGCAAATTCGTATTTGCAATTCCTAAACTGGAAGGAGATGTTCTTGATCAGCCGTATTCAATAATTGTTCAGGAAAACGGGAAAGTATATATTGCTCTTTATGGGCGCGAAGGCGATCAAAAGGTAATGAAATTCCACGGGGATATTAAATATGAATAAGCTCTACAAATATGTAGATAAAAATATTGAAAAGCAAGCACAACGCTACGAATCATATTTGCCAAATATTTCCGCAGCTGTATTTTTTATTGGCGAAGAATATGATGAAGCTCAGCTTAAAATAGAACTAAATCATGTTGTTTCTAAAGGGTATAAGCTTTATTGTGTTCTTTTCGGGAACCCGAAGTTTGATAGTGGCATTATTCTTCAAATGGGGCTTGCAGTGAAAATAGAAGACAGTGAGACTTCTCCGGCAAAACTTAAAGAATTATTAGGCCATAAAGAGGCGAAAAATAAGAAAAGTTTTATTATAGGAACTGTCGTTGTCATTCTTGCTGTCTTGATAGGACTATCTTTTCTTTTAAAACCAAAGCCAAAGGAAGAAATAAAAGTTGACAATCTAAATTTGGATGAAATATATACAAAAGCCTTTATTGCTGCCGGAGCAGATTCTATTGTTGTTGATGGTGGAATATCCAAAGAAGAAATTTTATTAATTGAAAGTTTGGATTTGTCGGGCCTTGGACTTGATGATATTTCGCCGTTATTATATGCAACAAATCTTCGCGAATTAAACTTAAGCAACAATAAAATTACAGACATAACAGCTCTTGCGGCTTTATCAAAATTAGAAAAAGTAGATTTAAGAGATAATCCCATCAGCAATTATGGTGTTCTTGATTATTTGCCAAAGCTGACAGAAATAATTAAATGAGGTTTTTATGGGAAATAGTAATCTTCTGGTTTATATAAACAAATTTTTTAATGAGCTTGAAATGTATGAGGATTCTTATCGCAAGCATAATTATAAAGCTTATCTTAAAATTTGTGTGCAAAACTTTTTAGCAAACGAAAACAGGGATACTGCTTTTGAGGTGTACAAAGCTTTTTTTGATAGCTATCGAATTGATATGCCAGGTGAAACAAATCCTTTTACCGATATCATTTTGATTTTAGAAGAATACGAGAAAACAGCAGCAAGTTTAATAGACAGTCAACGGGACCATTTTGTCCATGCTGTTAATGTTTTTTTGACAGGTTTGTGCATTTATATACAAAATAGTAATTATCGCAACGCTTTTGATAGTGCAATATATAAAAGCCCTTATAAAGATTATTACAAAACTAAAAATGAAGAGTTCTTTTATCGCTGGGGAATAGCATCCCTTCTTCATGATATAGGTTATCCTATTGAAATTGTGGGAAATCAGATTAATAGATTTCTTAGAATTATCAGCGATGCCGATGGGGAAGACATCCGTACAAGAGCTATTATTTCTTATGATAATTTTGAAGAGCTTAATAGTGTTAAACAAATAAAAGATATTAATAGCTTTGCACAGGATTTTGTTAGCGCTTATCCCGAAGCAAAAGAGATTGATATAAGAAAACCGATTGATTTAATGGCTTTAAGAATTCACGAAAGCCTTGGAACAGAATTACAAAAAACCAAAACCGATTTAGACAAATTTATAGAGACTATGGGAAAATCCGGATTTATAGATCATGGTTTTTTCAGTTCAATAATAGTTCTAAAATGGTACGGCTCTTTAATTCAACTGCAAAACTTTAATTCAAATTATTTCTTCTGGCCGGTACTTGATAGTGCAACTGCAATTTTGCTTCATAATTACTTTAAAAATGTAATAAGAAAAGGTGATTATGCACATGCACCTATGAAACCTGAAGAAAACCCAATTGCTTTTTTATTAATTCTTTGCGATGAAGTGCAGGAATGGAACAGACCGGCACGTGGCATTAAAACAAGAGAGAAAGTTCTTGCAGATTCTGTTAATTTTAGCGTAAACGATGAGTATTTAGCAGTAAGCTATATTAGCAATTCTCAAATGGAGTCGAATTTTTCACAAGAAAGAAAAGATACATTTTATAATCTTCTTGATATAAATGCTCTTTTCAAAAAAGGTGTGACAATAGATAATATTGCAATAACGAGCTTTTCTAAGATAAAGTCCTCTTACAAAAGACCTTTAATGGAAAGCGTAGAACGTTTAGCAATAGCGATTCATATGAAGTATAATGAAAAGAGACTTAAAGATTTTCCTAACGAAAGTCTTATGTATCCGGAGTTTTCAAAACTGCCCGATGACATAAAGTATAGTAATATGAGACAGGCTATAGGAATTTATGATAAGCTTGAAAGTATAGGATGTTCTTTGTTTCCAAAAGGCGGAGAAGAATACAAGCTTAGTGAAGATGATATAGAATTTCTTGCCGAAAAAGAGCATGAAGAATGGGTAGAAGAAAGAATTTCTTTGGGATGGACCCTCGGAGAAAGAAATGTTGAAATGAAGACAACACCATATCTTGTTCCTTATTTGGAGTTACCAGAGGAAATTAAAGATTATGATAGAGATGTAATTAGAAATATTCCGACCTATGCAGAAATGCTCGGGTTGGAAATTCGAAGGAGTATATAGTAAATGAACAACAGATATTTTGATCATAAAATGCATGCTACTCAATCGGCAAGAAAATTGCTTATGGGTTTAAGCGATAAAAAAGGACATACTGCGGATGAACTTACAGAAAAAATTTTTGTAGGTGTTATAAATCTATCAACTCAGAAGATTAATAAGCCGGAACTTTCAGAGGCTTTGTTTGATGCAACGAATACAAGAAACAGAAACGTATCAACAGAAGAATTTGATGAATGTGTAAATTTATTAGCAGAAGCTTTTAAGGCTGGTAATCGCAACGATTATCAATTCTTCTGGAACATGACAAAAGAAGCAATGTATTGTGTTGAAGCTGAGTTGGAAGAAAGTTTAGGTTTTAAGATAGAAGCATCAACAATAGCTTATCATATCTCAAATGCTGCTAAAGAGGCTGTTGGAGCAACAGGTCTTAAATATGCAAGCGATCAGTTAGTATTTTAATTTAGTAAGATGAAGTATTTAATTGCGGGCCCATGTGCCATTGAATCAGAAAAACAAATTAACGAAATAGCTTCTTTGGTAAAAGCAAGTGGTGCAAACATTTTGCGAGGGGGAGCTTTTAAACCAAGAACATCTCCATATACTTTCCAGGGTTTAGGTGAAGAAGCTCTTAAATATTTATCCGAAGCTGCGAAAGCGAACGGCATGCAATCTGTTTCAGAAATTGTTGATGCAAGCCAGCTTTCACTTTTTAAGGATATAGATATTTTGCAGGTTGGATCTCGCAATATGCAAAATTTTAATTTACTTAAAGCGTTAGGAAAACAAGATAAGCCGGTAATTTTAAAAAGAGGTTTTGCAAACACTGTTAACGAATGGCTTTTTGCTGCCGAATATATTATTAGTGGTGGAAACAAAAATGTAATTCTTTGTGAGCGCGGAATAAGAACTTTTGAAGACAGTACAAGATTTACTTTAGATATTTCCGCAATTCCTGTTGTAAAATCAAAATCAAATCTTGATATAATTGTTGACCCATGTCATGCATCCGGGAACTGGGAATATGTAATTCCTCTTTCTAAAGCAGCAATTGCTGCCGGAGCAGACGGTCTTATGATAGAAGTTCACCAAGATCCGGATCATGCACTTTCAGACGGGGCACAAAGTTTAACTCCGGCAAACTTTGAAAAATTAGCAAAGGAGATTTTCTAATGAAGCTTGAACGTGCAAGACGCCAAATTGATAGAATAGATGAAAGACTCGCAGAACTTTTTATGCAAAGGCAAAAACTTTCAGGAGAAATTGCAAAGATAAAAAAGGAAGAGGCTCTTCCGACTCAAGATCTTGCAAGAGAAGAAGAGGTTTTGAAGCGTGCCGAAAAGCGCTGCGGAATATACGGTCGCGAACTTTTTCAAAAAATAATGGATTTATCAAAGAAAGAGCAGGCCAAATATAAATAGATGAAAGAGAAGCGAGCTAAAATATAGCTCGTTTTTATTGCCAGCGTATTGACAAATTATTCCAATATATGTATAATATTTCCAATTCAAAAGGAGGTATTATATGAATTCAGTACATTTAATCGGTCGTCTTACAAGAGATCCAGAACTTCAATATGGTGGAAGCAACAAGACTCCATATTGCAATTTTACCCTTGCTGTAGATAGGGGCAAAAACAAAAACGGAGAGAGCTCCGGCGCTGATTTTCCAAGGGTTACAGCCTTCGGTAAGACAGCAGAAAACATGGCAAAGTATGTCGAAAAAGGTAATTTAATTTGTGTGGATGCCAGTGTGCATACTGATGTGTATGAGAAGGATGGTCAAAAGAGATATCAAACAGAGCTTTTAGCCAATAGAGTCCAGTTTTTACAATGGAAGAAAAATGACGATAAAGAAGTCGAAGAAATTCCAAAAACACTGACAGAATTCACTACTGAAGATTTGCCGTTTTAGCCTAAAACACTTGCAATTTCAAGCTTTTTTCCTTAAAATTAAGATAATTGGCGGTTTGTTTCTATTTTAACAAACGAAACACTTTAAGGAGAAAAATGTTATGAAAAAGTTTGTCGCATCCCTGCTTCTTATTGCAATGATTTTTGCAACGGCAGCCTGCGGAAACACAAATTCACAAACAAGTCGAGGGAACGAGATAATAGTTGGGTTAGCTCAAGATTTAGGAGACAGCCTTGATCCTTATCAAATGTCTTCCGCCGGAACAAGGGAAATCTTAACTAATGTTTATGAAGGTTTATATAAGCCAAATTCAAACGGAGAGTATGTTCCGGCTATAGCAGATAGCTATGAGCTTTCAGAAGATGGTTTGCTTTATACTTTTACATTAAAGCAAAATGTTGTCTTTCATAATGGCAAGTCGTTAACAAACGAAGATATTGAATATTCGTTTGAAACTTGCAGAGAAACAACTCTTGATACCAGTCTTCCAAACTTTTTTGACAAAGCAACAATCAATGTAAACGGAAAAGGCCAAGTTGAAGTAAAACTGTCAGAACCAATGAACGATGTAATAGCATTTATTTCACTGGTATATATTATTCCTGCCGATTATCACAATCAATTAACAGCTCCGGTAGGAACAGGTCCGTTTAAATTTGTGAGCAGAAGTGTTCAAGAGAATGTTGTTTTAGAAAGATTCGATGATTACTATGGCGAAAAAGCCAAGCTTGATAAAGTAACTTGTAAGATTTATGAAGATACAACAGCAATGATTACTGCTCTTAACGCAGGAGCGATAGATTTTGCTGCGCATCTTACATTAGACCAGATAGCAGGGCTTGGTTCTAACTTTAATATATTAGAAGGAACGATGAATCTTGTTCAGGCTCTTTATCTGAATAATGCGAGAGCGCCTTTTGATAATTTAAAAGTTCGTCAAGCTTTATGTTATGCAATAGATAAAGATGCAATAATTAATATTACAGCAGAAGGTCACGGAACAAAACTTGGCACATCTATTTATCCATCATTCAAAAAGTATTTTGATGAAAGTCTGATTGATTTTTATCCATACTCTCCACAGGTAGCAAAGCAAATGCTTGCCGAAGCTGGATATCCAAATGGTTTTGATATGGAAATAGTTGTTCCTTCCAATTACACTCCGCATGTAAATGTTGCATCTGTAATAGTAGAGCAGTTAAAAGCTGTAGGTATTAATGCAAGTTTAAAAACTGTTGAATGGAATACATGGCTTACAGATGTATATCAAGGCAGAGACTTTGATGCAACTGTTTCCGGTTTTGATGCCGCTACATTAACGGCTAATGCGCTTCTTGAGAGATGGCAAACCGGACACAAGAAAAACATGATAAGTTTTTCTGATGAGATGTATGATAGTCTGATGTCAATGGCAAATTCATCAAATGATGAAGCTGAAAGAACAGGATATTTTATGGCTGCCGCAGAAGAATTAACAAGGCAGGCTGCTAATGTGTATATTCAAGATCTTGCAGATTTTACAGCAATAAATAAGAATCTTGCAGGCTTTGAATTTTATCCTATTTATAAGCTTGATTTCTCAACGATTTACTACGCAGAAAAATGAAGTATTTCCTTAAAAAATTAGGAACACTGATTATCACTCTGCTGGTAATCTCGTTCTTAGCATTTATAGCATTTCAGTTGATTGGAAATCCAGTTGCATCTATGCTTGGAACAAATGCTACACCGGAAGCTGTCGAAGCACTAAAACATGAATTAGGTTTCGACAGACCTGTTGTTGTACGCTATTTTGAGTGGTTAGTTAATTTTGTAAAAGGCGATTTCGGCATTTCTTATAGCTACAATCTTCCTGTAACAGCTATGGTGGCTCCAAAACTCGGCACCACTGTTTTTCTTACTATAATTGCTTTTGCGCTTACAGTAATTATCTCAATTCCTTTAGGCCTTCTTGCAGCAATTAAAGAGAATGGATTTTTAGATAGAGCTCTTTTAGTTATTGATCAAATAGTTATGTCTATCCCGCCATTCTTTATAGGAATTTTATTAACATGCATTTTCGGATTAGTCCTGCGCGTATTTACGCCAGGACTATTCGTGTCTTTTGAAGAAAACCCTATGGGTTTTCTTAGTTATATGATTTTCCCTGCTTTATCAATTGCTATTCCAAGAATTGCAATGACAATTAAGATGTTTAGATCTGCAATTTTATCAGAAATGAAAAACGATTATATCAGAACATCTTTTTCCAGAGGCGCAAACAGGAAAAGAGCATTAAAAGAACATGCTCTTCGCAATGCGATTATTCCGGTTATATCTTTTCTTGCAGTTTCCCTTTCAGAGATGCTTGCAGGTTGTATTGTTGTAGAGCAAATTTTCTCTGTTCCGGGCATAGGAAGACTGTTAGTTTCATCAATAGGAACCCGCGATTTTACAGTTGTTCTTGCAATAGTCATGATACTTGCAAGCTGGGTTGTAATTGTAAACTTTATTGCTGATATTATTTATCAGCTTTTGGATCCGAGAATCAGAATAAATTAGTAAAACAGATGAATAAAAAAAGTAATTCTAAAAATAAAAATTGGCTTTTAATAATCGGTGGCATTATTACAGCGATGATGTTTTTAGTTGTTATAATAGGTCATTTCTATACCCCTTATGATCCTGATTTTATGGATGGAAGTGCAAGGTTAGATCCACCGTCATGGCAGCATATCATGGGCGCAGATAATTTCGGGCGTGATATATTTTCCAGAGTAATTCAAGGCTCCGGAACAACCTTAACAATTGCACTTCTTGTAATTGTGCTGGGTGCCAGCATAGGAATTATAATCGGTGCTATTTCAGGATACTATGGCGGATTTTTTGATAATATCCTTATGAGGCTTTGTGATGTAATTACAGCTTTTCCGAGCATTATGCTTGCGTTGGTTATAATTGCGATTTTGTCACCTAACGAAAAAAATATCGTCATTTGTTTGGCAATACTGTTTATTCCAAGCTTTGCCAGAATAACACGATCTGAAATGGCAAAGCAGAGAAATCAAAATTATGTGAAGCTTGCAAAGCTTATGGGTGCAAATGACGTTAGAATAATTTTTAAGCATATACTTCCTAACATGATACCTGTTTTGTTGCCGGCAATAACAATCGGATTTAATAATGCAGTTCTTGCCGAAGCGAGCATGAGTTTTCTTGGCGTTGGTGTATCACCAAACAAACCAAGCCTTGGAAGAATGCTTTCAGAATCGCAGAACTTTTTAGTTGGAGGCGCTCCATGGTATGCCATTTCGGTTGGTAGCGCTATAGTACTTTTGATTTTAGGATTATCACTGCTTGGGGAAGGGCTTCAGCAGCGTAGAAGAAATAAGTAATGAATAAAATTCTTGAAGTTAAAAATTTAAGAATACAATTTAAGTCTCGTCCTGATAAATGGGCTGTTGATGGAGTCTCTTTTAGTATGGAAGCAGGAGATATTTTAGGCCTTGTAGGAGAGTCAGGCTCGGGAAAAAGCGTTACCGCGATGGCAATTTCGGGGCTTCATCAAAAATCTCTTCTTGAATATGAGGGCAACATTTTAGTAGATGGAAAAGAAATGTTTAATACCGATCGAGAAGATATTCATGATATGCAGGGAACAGATATTGCTGTGGTTTTTCAAGAGCCAATGACTTCACTTGACCCTGTTATGAAAGTTGGTTTTCAAGTGGAAGAGGCGCTTTCGATTCATTATCCTGAAATGACTTCTGAAGAGAAAAAACAAAAAGCGCTTGAGGCGATGACACAGTCCGGGTTATTTGATGTAGAGAATATTTACGACAAATATCCACACGAACTTTCCGGAGGAATGCTTCAAAGAATTTGTATTGCGGCGGCTATCATTTCTAATCCAAAGCTTTTGATAGCGGATGAGCCGACAACAGCTCTTGATGTGACAACCCAGCAGCATATAATAGATCTTCTTAAAAAGATTAACAAAGAAAAAGGAACATCAATTTTATTTATATCGCATAATCTTGCGGTTGTTCGTGCTCTCTGTAACAATGTAATCGTTATGCAAAACGGAAAGATTGTAGAATCGGGAGAAATCGGAACAATATATACAAATCCTAAAGATTCGTATACTCAAAAATTGCTTGCTGCGATTCCAAGTCGCGACAAAAGATATTAATGGAAAAAGAATTAATTTTACAAGTTAATGATGTATGTAGTACATATAAAATGACAGGTCTTGCCGGCAGAAAGAAAACTGTAGGCGTACTTGATCATGTCAGTCTTGAAATTAGGGCAGGACAGGTTGTTGGTCTTGTAGGTGAGTCTGGCTCTGGAAAATCTACTCTTGCAAAATGTATTTTAGGCATGGCCGATTACACAGGCGAGATTAAGCATTTCAGCAGACGGCCACAGATGGTTTTCCAAGATCCGTATTCTTCACTTAATCCATCAATGACAATTCATAGAATTTTAGAAGAACCTCTTTTGATTTATGGAAAATACAATAAAGAAGAGCGAGAAGAAAGGATAAAGAAAACTATTCTTGAAGTAGGGCTTGGCGAGGAGGTTTTAAGTTGCAAGCCAAGTCAGTTATCCGGAGGAATGCGACAGAGAGTATCAATAGCCGCAGCCTTGATAACTCGTCCGAAATTTATTATTTTAGACGAACCGGTATCAGCGTTGGATGTTACAATTCAGTCTCAGATTTTGCAGCTTTTAGCTGATTTAAGAAGAGAATTAGATTTGAGTTATCTATTTATATCTCACGATCTTAACATAGTATATCAGCTTTGCGATTATGTCCTGGTAATGAAAAACGGCCAGGTAGTCGAGCAAGGTCCTGTACAAAGATTATTTGACAATCCGCAGCACGAATACACAAAAGAATTACTTAAGGCTGCTAATATATAATATAAAACAAAAACTCCGGAATTTCTTCCGGAGTTTTTATATTCAATTAAATCTCAAATTAGATTCTTGCAACGCCAGACTTCTTAGCTGCTTCAGCAACAGCCTTAGAAATTGTTCCGGCAACTCTTTCATCAAATGCAGAAACGATTACATTTTCTGGTGTAAGATCTTTTTCATCTGTTAAACCAGCAAGTGCAATAGCAGCAGCCATCTTCATTTCTTCATTGATTTCGCTAGCTCTTACATCGAATACTCCTCTAAACAGACCAGGGAATACGAGTACATTGTTAATCTGGTTAGGGAAGTCTGAACGACCTGTTGCAACAACCTTTGCACCAGCAGCAAGAGCTTCATCTGGGAAGATTTCAGGTGTTGGGTTTGCACATGCGAACACGATAGCATCCTTGTTCATGCTCTGAACCATTTCTTTTGTTACTGTACCAGGAACAGATGTACCGATAAAGATATCAGCGCCTACCATAGCATCTTTAAGTGTACCTGTCATGTGACCAAGGTTAGTTTCTTCTGCCATTTCTTTCTTAATCCAGTTAAGCTTTTCATCGCCCTTGCAAATGATGCCCTTAGAGTCTGTCATGATGATATTCTTAAATCCATAAGAGAGCATCAACTTAACGATAGCAATACCGGCAGCGCCTGCACCGCAAGTAACAACCTTTACATCTTCTGCTTTCTTGCCGACAAGCTTAAGAGCATTAATAAGGCCTGAAAGAACGATAACTGCTGTACCGTGTTGGTCATCATGGAAAATAGGAATGTCGCACATTTCCTTAAGTTTTCTTTCGATTTCGAAGCATCTTGGAGCTGCAATATCTTCAAGGTTAATTCCACCGAAAGATCCGGAGATGTTATAAACTGTCTGAACAAATTCATCAACATTTTTTGTTCTTACACAAAGAGGAATAGCATCTACGCCGCCAAAGGTCTTAAAGAGAGCACATTTACCTTCCATAACCGGCATACCTGCTTCTGGGCCGATATCACCAAGTCCGAGTACTGCTGTACCATCTGTGATTACAGCGCAAAGGTTATGACGAAGTGTATAGTCATAGCTCTTATTAATATCTTGTTGAATTTCAAGACAAGGAGCAGCAACGCCTGGTGTATAAGCAACTGCTAAATCTTCTCTTGTTTTAAGTTCTGGAACTACAGTTGTAACAAACTTTCCGCCCCATTCTTTGTGCTTTTTTAAAGCCTCTTTTGCATAATCCATTTTATTCCTCCTTAACAATTGGAAGCGTTGCGCCGCCAAAAGGCATTGCAATTACGCTTGCATTTTCACCATATTTATTCATAGCCTTGTCGAATGCTTCTTGAGCGGAATGCATAGGAACAAGGAAAATTGACTTAACAAAATCATCATCCATTTCGGATACTAAATCGATTTCGGCATATTCAAGAATCATCGCGATTGCCGCAGCTTTATGTCCACCGAGTTGAAAATCTTTTCCGATTCTTTCCACCATTTCGTGTGAAGTCTTTGACTGTGTAAGCCATTCTTCAAACTTAACAGAGCCAAGCCCTTCGTTGCAGGCACCAATTAAAATGATGGTTCCACCTTCTTTAATCGCATGCTTAGAATTATCTAAAGCTTTTTGTGTTTGATAAAGGTTTGCATCTTTTGGCGCTCCTCCCTGGCTGACAATTACGATATCAGCTTTATGAGGAATTTCTTTACGATACATTTTATCGAGATATTTACAAGCATCTCGGTGAGCGGCGGTAACATCGCCTGCTGCGGAATAAACAATATGTTTGTGTTCATCAAGAACAACATTGACGATAAAATCTACTCCACAAATTGCTCCGGCTTCTTCAATATCTTCTCTGATAGGATTTCCTTTAAGTTTGCCTGCGCAAGCATCATCAGAAACCATCATTCTGTGGTTTGCTTGAATTGCTTCCGGAGTAGATACTCCAGGCATAATAGCTTTATAGCCTCCGGAATAACCTGCGAAGTAGTGAAACTCAACATTGCCAAGACAAATCTTAAAGTCTGCTTCTGCAACAACTCTTGTAATGTCTACAGGAGTTCCGGCTTTTGTATCACCCATGTGGATGCAATCATCAGGATCACTATCTACACATTTAACTTCTGAATAAGCTTTTTCACCAACCAGATGTTTCATTTCATCTTCCGTTTGGTGTCTATGAGATCCAAGGCCAAATACTATGGTAATATCTTTTTTATCAATTCCGGCAGAATATAGCTCTTCTAAAACAGACGGAACTACATCAAATGATGGAATAGGTCTTGAGATATCAGAAGTAATGATTACGATTTTTTGGCCCGGCTTAACGAGTTTTGAAAGGCGTTCACTGCCTATAGGATGTGCCAGTGAATATTTTACAGCCTCTTGTCCGTGGCGCTCGTGTTCAATAGGGTTGGACATAAGCACATCGACAAGGTTTTTGTCTGGAACTTCAACGCTTTGAATTCCAGAACCGTATCCAAATTCTAATTTCATTTTTTCTCCAATATATAAAACTACACTGTTCCTATTATATGACTTTTCTTTAACAATCTCAACAGGCGGGTTGAAAAAGGCTCGGAAATAGTGATATTGTGCCCAAAAGCCTTGAAAAATCAAGATATAGTGCTTGCAAAAGGCCTATTTTTGACATATAATAATTAGGCGTTCGTCCGCAGGTTTTTACCTGTCCAACTCACACGGACGAACAATCTCTGCTAGGAGGGAGAATCCTAGCCAACCAGACCATAGGGAGGTGAAAGAATGAACAAGTACGAACTGATGTTTATCATCGATCCTACTCTCGAAGATGCTAAGAAGGATGCCTATATTGAAGAAGTAAAGGGCATCATTGCCACAGCTGGCGAAGTATCTGACACAGATGTATGGGGACTTAAGAAGCTTGCTTATCCTATCCTTAAGAAGACAGACGGTTACTTTGTAGTTATGCACTTCAATGCTAATCCAGAACTTCCAAAGGAATTAAGCAGAAGACTTAGAATTTCCGACAACTGCATGAGACACATCATCGTTAATTTAGACGAGAAGTAGTAAAGGCGGTAAAAGTATGAATTCAGTAACATTAATCGGAAGATTAACAAAAGACCCAGAGGTTCGTTACGGAGCTGAAAGCCAAAACGCATATTGCAGATTTACAATTGCAATTGACAGAGGTAAAGATCGTAACGGTGAAGACATGGGCGCAGATTTTCCTGGTATCGTTTGCTTTGGCAAGACAGCAGAAAACTGTGAAAGATTCCTTAAGAAGGGCCGTTTAGTAGGCATTCAGGGAAGAATTCGTACAGGAAAGTATGACAAGAATGGTCAAACTGTTTATACCACTGATATTTATGCAGACAGAGTTGAATTTCTCGAATGGGGAGATCGTTCAGAGGCTCCAGTAGCAAAAGCTCCGGAAAGCAATGCGATGCCTGGCGGCTTTAGTCAATTAACAGATGACGATATTCCATTCTAATCAAGTTTAATTTAAGGAGACCATACAATGGAAAGAGAAAATAGAGGTAGAAAGAATTTCGGTGGAATGCACAGAAAGAAAGTTTGTCAGTTCTGCGCAGAAAAGACCGAATACATCGATTTTAAAGATGTAGATACTCTTAAGAAGTATGTTACCGAAAGAGGTAAGATTCTTCCAAGAAGAATCACAGGCGCTTGCACAATGCACCAGAGATTTGTTACTACTGCAGTTAAGCGTGCAAGAACAGTAGCACTTCTTCCATTCGATGCTGATGCACAATAGTTAAAAGAAAAATTGCAGCCGACGGGTTGCAATTTTTTTTATTCTGTCATACGAAAAAAGTATGGTGCTAGCTTTAAAAGTTTGTCCGGAATATTGATGAGGACAGACTTTTTTTGTTATAATTGTTGATGTATTTTTATTTTTTAGTTAGGTGTTTTTATGGAAATTGGTTTTGATTCTGAAAAATATCTTGAAGAACAGTCAAGATATATCCTCGAACGTATTGAATCTAAGAAGTGCGAACGTCTTTACCTTGAATTTGGCGGAAAGCTGGTTCACGATAAGCACGCTATGAGAGTTCTGCCAGGCTTTGACGAGAATGCTAAAATTAAGCTTCTTGCAAAGATGAAAGATCATGCGGAAATCATCATTTGTATCTATGCAGGAGATATCCTTACAAACAAGACACGTCAGGACTTTGG
>JAZUJE010000003.1:0-88374 GCA_045642565.1 Anaerovoracaceae bacterium
TGCGAAGCCCACCACAAGAATAGATTTCCTGCCATTTGGCTAAGATCCGTGAGAGACTATCACGTTGATAGGTCGGAGGTGTAAGTACGGTGACGTATTCAGCTGACCGATACTAATAGATCGAGCACTTGACCAATTTCTGGTTTTAAGCATTGTTTAGTTTTGAAGGTACATACTTCATAAAATCCCGTGACAATAGCATGAAGGTTACACCTGTTCCCATCTCGAACACAGTAGTTAAGCTTCATAACGGCGAAGATACTTGGTGGGAAGCCGCCTGGGAAAATAGCAAGTCGCGGGTTTTTTATTGCTATCGAGCTTTTATGTCTCGATAGTTTTTTATATAGCACGCGAGCATTTTAACTGTTATAATTACTATGTATGGATAAAAGTTTTTTTAAAATTGTATTATGGCTACTTATGGGACTTCCTGTATTGTTTGTAGGAATCGTAGTTTTTATTCGTACAATGTCGGATAATAAAAAGGCTGTTAGGCAGAAAAATAAATGAGCAAGGGATATTTTATTACATTTGAAGGAACCGACGGCTCTGGTAAAACAACACAAGTTGACAGGGTGAAAGAGTATCTTATTTCAAAAGGATATGATGTTGTTTTAACGCGAGAACCGGGAGGCACTTCAATTTCGGAAAAAATCAGATCAATAATTCTTGATCCTGAAAATAAAGAAGAATCTAGCGTAACTGAAGCACTTTTATATGCTGCTTCAAGGGCTCAGCATGTTGCTGAAAAAATCAAGCCTGCAATAGAAGAGGGCAAAATCGTTATATGTGACAGATTTATGGATTCATCTTTAGCCTATCAAGCATACGCAAGAGGTCTTGGGGATGATGTCCTATCGATAAACCTGTTTGCTATACAAGGATGTATGCCAGATTTGACTCTATTCTTTGACCTCAATCCTAAGCTTGCCCAAGAGAGACAAATTGCAAGAGGAAAATTGGATCGTTTAGAGCAAGAGGGTTTAAATTTCCAACAAAAGGTTTATGACGGATATCAATCTTTGATCAAAAAATATCCAGATAGAATTAAAGTAATAAAAGCTGACAGAGATCCAGACAGTATAGAAAAAGATGTAAGATGCTTAATTCAGAACTTGTTAGATCAATAGAATTAGGAACAATATCACATGCATATTTGTTTCTTGATGAGGCTATGGCTTTTGAGTTTGCTAATGCACTTGGAGTAAGGGCCGTAGACTTTATTGTGCAAGAGCAAATTCTAACTAAAGATATTGAAGACTTGCAAGCACAACTTAAATATAAACCTTATGGTAACAGGCGAGTTGTATTAATTAGGCATGCAGATAATATGCAAAATGTGGTTCAAAACAAGCTGTTGAAGACATTGGAAGAACCAATCGGAAATACTGTTATAATCCTTTCTGCTGAAAGACGTGATGCGCTTTTGCCAACAATACTTTCAAGATGTACAGAGATAGCAGCAAAGGATGAAATTCCACAAATAGATGTCGAAGCAAAACGTATCGCAAGTGCATTTTATGAATCTGAACCGGTATTTACAAAACGCAAGGCCATTGTTTCTGAAATAGATGACAGAGAAATGGCACTTAAATTTGTAGATGCATTAGAAAATATATTAAGAGAAGAATTAATTTCAAGCTTAGATAGTGAAAAGCTTGGTAGCAAAATCAAGCTTACCGAAGAAGCAAGGAAAAATATAAAATCTAATTTTAGCGTAGCATATGCGCTTAAAACATTAGCCCTAAATTTGTAAGGAGAACAAAATGGTAAAAGTTGCATCAGTTCACTTTAAGAACAATGGGAAAAGCTATTATTTTGATCCCGGAGATATTGAATTAAAAAATGGTGATGATGTTATTGTAGAAACTGCACGTGGGCAGGAATTCGGAACTCTTGTTGCTGATATAACAGAGGTAAGTGAAACAGAAATTGTTCCACCATTAAAACCTGTTGTTAGAGTTGCAACAGAAGAAGATATAAAAAAGCACGAAGAAAATCAGGCAAAGCGAGAACATGCATTAGCTGTATGTCAGGAAAAAGTAGATAAGCATGGTCTTGATATGAAGCTTGTTGATGTGGAATATACATTTGACAATTCCAGGTTGATTTTCTATTTTACCGCAGATGGAAGAGTAGATTTTAGAGAATTAGTAAAAGATCTGGCCTCGGTATTTAAAACACGTATTGAACTTCGTCAAATCGGTGTGCGCGATGAAATGAAACTTATGGGTGGCATTGGCAATTGCGGGCGTGAGCTTTGTTGCAAATCATGGATGGGAGACTTTACTCCGGTGTCAATAAAAATGGCCAAGACTCAAAATCTTTCATTGAATCCAATCAAAATTTCCGGAACCTGCGGAAGATTGATGTGCTGCCTCCAATTTGAAAATGAAGTTTATTCGGAATTAAGACAGGGCATGCCTGATATTGGAGAAAAAATTATTACTCCTGATGGAGAGGCTTTAGTTTGTGATGTTAATATTTTAGAAAACAAAATAAAAACAAGACTTGTTATTGAAGATAAAACTGACGAGTCTCCTGAAAAACTGAGCCCTGAATATTCAACTTATAGTAAAGAAGTAATTATACGCAAAGAAAAGAAAAAGAACAATGCGGATTGATGAAATCGGATTTGGCGATTTAAAATTAATACAAGATCCTGATGAGTTTTGCTACGGGACAGATGCTGTGCTTCTGGCCCGTTTTGCGAATTTGGAAGAAAATTTAGAAATTGTCGATCTTTGTACGGGTAACGGGGCTGTTGCATTAATGCTGCAGTATTTATATCACCCTAAGCATATTATCGGTATAGATGTCAATGAACATGAAATAAAGCTGGCAAATCAAACGGCTGAATTAAATCAGCTTTGCGATGTGCTTGAGTTCGCTTGTGATGACGTGCTAAATGCTAAAAATCGCTTCAAATTTGAATCTTTTGATGCAGTTACGATAAATCCTCCGTATCAGGAGAAAGGGCGCGGAATTCCAGGTTTTTCGGCCGCAAGGCATATTGCACGCTTTGAAACTACAGCTAATTTGAGAGATTTTTTTAGTGCTGCCGCTTATTTGCTTAAGCCAAAGGGAAGTTTAACTATGGTTCACAGACCAAGCAGATTAGTTGATATATTATCGCTTGCCAGAGAAAACAATCTGGAGGCAAAACGGATGTGTTTAGTTGCTCCATATCCGGGCGAAGCTGCAAATATCGTGCTGCTGCAATTTGTAAAGGACGGTGGACACGAATTAATAATAGAACCGGAATTATATGTAAGAAATAAAAAACCGAATCTTTAAGATTCGGTTTTTATAATTAGATTAGAGTTTTTTAATCTTTGTAAGACATTTCTTGCAAACATTTTTCCCTTCAAATTGTGTAATATCTGTTGCTTCGTTGCAGAAGATGCAAGCTGGCTGATATTTACGAAGTACTATGTCTTCTCCTTCTACGAAGATTTCGATAGGATCTGTTTCTTTAAGGTCAAATGTTGATCTTAATTCTTTAGGAATAACGATTCTTCCAAGCTGATCAAGCTTTCTTACGATACCTGTTGCTTTCATTTCTGTTCCTTCCTTACATTTTATTTCTTAAAAAGGTTAACAATTGCGGCTGAGGCATTTGCAAGATGGGTAATAGCTGAAACAGTATTCTTGTTTCCATCAAACAATCTGCACACATTTTTTAGCGATCTGTTAAGACCGTTTGAGGTTTTTTCAAAATCTTTGACAATATTTTGAACCTCGCCCATACTTTCTTTTGCAGCTTTTGTAATATCACAAGCATCATCTGTAATCTTATTAAGATTCTTCACGGTTGGCATTAATCTCTTCAGCAAAACTATAAGGTATATAGCCAAAATGATAACAACGATTAGAAGAACTGCAATTAAGATGTCTTTATATGACATGGTCAGCATTTTGTAGCCTCCTTTTTTTATGAACATTCAATATTATGCTACATTTTCTAAATTTTAGCAAGAGCTTTTAGCTTGATTTTTCAACATTTTGAGCTATCTTCTTTTGACAAAGCATATATAGTAAAGTATAATTTTCATAACACAATATATATGTCTATGGGAGGCAAATTTGGCTAAATTTGTAATAGAACAATCTGGTCCTTTAAGAGGAGAAGTAACTATTAGTGGCTCAAAAAATGCAGTGTTGCCTATTATGGCTGCATGCATTTTAACTAAAGAGCCTTGTGAAATAAATGACGTGCCACATTTAAAAGATGTGGAGGTAATGTGTAAGATTTTACGCAGTATGGGTGCAAGTGTTTCCGAAGATTGGGGAACACATACACTTATAATTGATACTTCAACACTTAATACTTCATCTGCTCCGGCTGACTTGGTAAAAATGATGAGAGCATCATTCTTTATTATGGGACCGCTTCTTGTAAGAACGGGGCGTGCAAGCATTGCACTTCCTGGAGGATGCTCAATTGGTAACAGACCAATCGATTTGCATAATAAAGGCTTAAGACAGCTTGGCGCGGTTATTAGAATTGAGCAGGGCCGAGTAGATGCCATGATTGAAAAGGCAAAAGGTGCATTAGTTTACTTAGACTTTCCAAGCGTAGGCGCTACTGAAAATATTATGATGGCTGCTTCTCTTGCGAAAGGTGTAACAGTTATAGAAAATGCTGCGGAAGAACCTGAGATTGTAGACCTTGCATCATTCTTGAATAAGATGGGTGCAAAAATAAAAGGAGCCGGAACAGATACAATCAGAATTGAAGGAGTTCCTTCATTGCATGGAACTCACCATTCAGTTATACCTGATAGAATTGAGACAGGTACATTTATGGTTGCTGCTGCAATTACACGCGGTGACATACTGATTAAAAATTCTCTTCCTGATCATGTTCGCCCTGTTATCGCAAAATTAATGGAATGCGGTGTTATTGTAAACGATGAAGTCGATGGACTTAGAGTTCGCGGCGATTTAAAAGATTTGATTAGCACAGATATAAAGACTCTGCCATATCCTGGTTTCCCGACGGATATGCAAGCTTTATTTATGTCGTTTCTTACCACAGTCGAAGGAGAAAGCACAGTTATAGAAACTGTATTCGAAAATAGATTTATGCATGCTACGGAACTTTGCAGAATGGGTGCAAACATTGAAGTGAATGGCCGCATGGCAAAAATTCCTGGAGATATTTATACATTAAAGGGCACTCGAGTTGTATCTACTGATCTTCGTGCCGGAGCAGCTCTCGTTTTAGCAGGGCTTGTCGCTGAGGGTAAGACGGAAGTGACTGAAATCTATCATGTAGAGCGTGGATATGAAAACTTTGTAGAAAAATTGCAAGCATTAGGTGCAAAAATCGAACGTAAGGAAGAAGACTGATGGGTTTGATTATTTTAGAAATTTTAGCATCATTAATAGTCCTTATTGCAATAATTTTACTTGTGCTTAAGGTAAATGGAACATGCCACCGGAAATATGAAGAAGCTGAATCTATTTTAGATTCTTGGATGATTATGCTTGATGATGACGTTCCGATAAATAAAATTGCGATTCCGGGCAGCCATGATGCTGCAACGAGTGGGGTTGTTTGGGCAGCCGAAACACAAAATTGTACAATAAAGGAACAATTATTACTTGGGACCCGCTACTTTGATTTGAGAGTTCATAAAAAGGGCGATGATTTTGTAGTTTTCCATAGTGTTGTGGATGGTATGAATTTTGTCCCAGTACTTCAGGATATCAAAGAATTTATTTATCAGCATCCTACCGAATTCTTGATTTTAGATTTTCAGCATTTTAAAGGCGATAGCCAGGATGGAGTCTTAAAGCTTTTATTAGATTCTTTATATGATGACGGATTGATTTTAGAAAATACTACAGATATGTCTGATGTGGAATTCATAAGGAATCAAAAGCTTGGCGATGTCAGAGGAAAATGCATTGTATTTTGGGGCGATAAATCTGCCGCAAAATCAAAATGTCTGTTCTTTAGAAATGATAACGAATGTACTTTTGAAGGAGCATGCTTAGATTCGTATTACATAGCAGATTTACATAAATCTGATTTTAACTGTCTGGTAGAAAAAGCTCATCCTGCTTATTTTAACAGGGTAAGAAAAAATGGAAACAAAAATAAGAATGCTATTTTTGTTTTGCAATGTCAGTTTACAGATAAGTATTTTGTGCGTGGCCCTTGGTCTCGTGAAAAAACATACGAAACTCAAATGAATAATTACATCACTTCTTTAGGAAGCCATAAACAGTTTGACGATGTAAATGTAATAATGAGAGATTTTATCAATGCTCAAAAATGTAAAGACATTATTAATTTAAATGCCAAAAAGGGCATAATGAGAATTGAATTATAAATTGTAATTATATTTAAAAGTAGAGGAGTCATTTATGGTATTAGAAACAGTAGAGAATATTCTCAATATCAATTGCGATATGGTTATGACTACCGCATTCGCATGTGTTTTACTTCTTATAGGTTTTTGGATAAAGAAAAAGGTTCCGTTCCTTACAAAGTATTGCATCCCTGCACCTGTTATAGGCGGATTTCTCTTTATGTTTGTTAGCTTTATAGGTAACCGTACAGATTTATTTGCTTTCAACTTTACAACAACACTGCAAGATTTCTTTATGCTTGCATTCTTTACAACTGTAGGGCTTGGAGCTTCTGTCCAATTACTTAAGAAAGGCGGAATTCTGCTTGTTGTTTACTGGCTTTGTGCCGGAGTTGTATCCATAATACAGAACTTTATTTCTGTAGGCATTTCAGCTGTTACCGGTCTTGAGTATCCTTATGGATTACTCGCCGGAGCAATCTCAATGATTGGTGGACATGGTGCAGCAGCTTCATATGGTAGTACTTTTGTAGAAATGGGTTATCCTGCGGGCGTCGAAGTCGGTGCTGCCGCAGCAACCTTTGGTCTTATCTTTGGCGTTCTTGTTGGCGGTCCATTAGCTCGTTTATTAATTGAAAAGAATCATCTTACTCCTGATACAACAGAAAACTTTGATACATCTGTAGAAGATGTTAATAAGAAGGGTGGAGACTTTACAGCTCTTGACATTATGAAGAATATTACAGCTATACTTGTTTGCATGGCTGTCGGCTCATTAGTATCCGGTTGGATTGGAAAACTTATAAATATGAGCTTCCCTAACTATGTAGGAGCAATGTTTATTGCCATGTTGGTTCGCAACTTAAACGAAAAATTTCATTGGTATAAGTTCAACTTTGGGCTTGTAGATGGCATCGGAGATGTTTCATTGAATATTTATCTTTCAATTGCTCTTATGTCACTTAAGCTTTGGCAGCTTCTCGACTTACTTGGACCTGTTCTTCTTATTGTTATTGCTCAGGTTGTTATACTTGTACTTCTTACATACTTCGTCATATTCCGCATACTTGGTTCAAACTATGATGCTGCAGTTATGTGTGCCGGACTTCTCGGACATGGACTTGGGGCAACCCCATCAGCTATTGTTAATATGACATCGGTAAAGGACAAATATGGCATGAGCCGTAAAGCATTTATGATAGTTCCTATTGTAGGAGCTTTCCTTGTAGATATCATTTATCAGCCTCAGACAATTGCATTTATTAAATTCTTTGTTCAGGGCTTTGTAGATTAACTGGTAGGAGTTTTAAATGGCAAAATTAGTTGAATGTATTCCAAATTTCAGTATATCTAAAGAAAAAAATGAAGCAGGTTTTAATGAACTGGTTGCAGTTGCAAAAAGTGAGCCTGGCGTAGTTCTTCTTGATGCTCAGACAGATGGAAACCATAATCGCAGTGTATTTACTATGGTTGGTTCTCCGGAAGGTATGGAAGAAGTAATGTTAAAGCTTGCTAAAAAAGCCGCAGAACTTATTGATATGAGACAACATAAAGGCGAACATTCAAGGATGGGCGCAACAGATGTTGTTCCGTTTGTTCCAACACAGGGAATAACTGTAGAGGAATGCATAGAACTTTCAAAACGTGTAGCAAAGCGTTTTTGGGAAGAATTAAAAATCCCTACATTCCTTTATGAAGATTCAGCTACATGCCCTGAAAGAAAAAATCTTGCAACTTGCCGCGAAGGACAATTCGAGGGGATGCCTGAAAAACTACTTCGTCCGGAATGGGCACCTGATTTTGGTGAAAGAAAGATTCACCCAACCGCAGGAATAACTGCAGTCGGGGCACGTCCTCCTCTTATTGCATTCAATGTAAATCTTGCTACAAGTGATGTAAGCATTGCTAAAAAGATTGCAAAGATTATTCGCGCTAAAGACGGTGGTTTTAAATGCTGCAAATCTATGGGCTTTATGCTCGAGGATAGAGGAATTGCGCAAGTTTCAATGAATCTTGTAAATTACGAGCAAACTTCAATCTATATTGTTTATGAAGCTATCAAGACATTAGCTGAGCGTTATGGCACATATGTTGTTGGCTGTGAACTTGTTGGGCTTTGTCCGGCAAAAGCACTGCTTGATTGTGCCGAATTTTACCTTAAGCTTGAAAACTTTGATGCATTTAACCAGTGCATGGAATATCATCTTATTGCTGAATAATATTGCGGATAGGGCAGCTTGCACTGATAAATGCGGGCTGCCTTTTTAATGACAGGAGAAAAAATGAAATTAGTCGATTTAACAACAAAAGATTTTCTAAATGAAATGGGATCAGATTCTCCGGCCCCGGGTGGGGGAAGTGCATCTGCTCTTTGTGGAGCTCAGGCAGCTGCACTTCTTGCTATGGTTTGCAGACTCACGATAGGAAAAAAGAAGTATGAGGATGTTCAAGACTTAGCTAAAAATCTTGTGCAAGAAGCTGATAAATTGAAGGATAAATTTTCCGAAATAATTGATCGTGATGCCGAGAGTTTTAATGCTGTAAGTGCAGTTTTTGCGATGCCAAAAGAGTCAGAAGAACAGAAAGCTAAGAGGGCGCAAGCAATGCAAGATGCATTAAAACTTTGTACTCTTACACCAATGGAAATGATGCACCTGTCAGCGGAAGGTCTTAAACTGATAGAAAAAGCCGTTGGTAAATTAAATGTTACTGCGGCATCTGATTTGGGCTGTGCTGCTTTGGGCTTTCGTTCCTGTATGCAAGGTGCATGGCTTAATGTACTTATTAATATAGCAGGGATTTCTGATGAGGCATATACTTCGAATTGTCGCAAAGAAGGCGAAGATATGATTAAAAGTTTTATGCCATTAGCAGATAAGCTTTATGAAGATGTTAAAAAACTGATTTAGTGAAATATTAAAATGATTAAGAAACTTTCAAAACAAGATTATATAGTAAGCGATTGGTCTGGTGGTAAGACTGTTCAAATAGCAATTGGGCCGGAAGATGCTGTATATGCAGATAGAAATTTTTTGTGGAGAGTTAGCTCGGCTACGGTTGAACTTAAAGAGTCAGATTATACTTCTTTACCGGACTATAAACGATTTATTACTCCTTTGAATGGAGAAATGATATTAAGTCATAATGGCGGAACGGAAATTAATATTAATCCACTGACAATACATGAATTTGATGGTGCTGATAATACACATTGCAAGGGCGTTTGTACCGATTTTAATCTAATGATTAGGAAGGGCAGATGTAGCGGAAATATGTCGGTTCTAAAAGCTGATTCTGAAAAAAGAATTAGAATTGGGGAGGTTGAAAAAAATCAAATTCTTGTGCTTTATGTTGTTGCCGGAGCTATGCGAAACGCGAAAAGTACCGAACTTCTTGAAGTTCTAAAAGATGAAGCGTTAATACTTTATAACGGATCGTTAGCAAAGGTGTTTGATGTTGACCCTGAAACAATAGTAATTTCTGCTCAAATTACTATTTGAGCAGAAATCTATATGTCATATTCGTTATAGTCATAAACCGGCGTAACATTCCATCCACGTTTTTGTCTAATATATTCGGCAAATGCTGTCTTTGCCTTTTCTTCTCCGTGAACAAGAAAAACTTTTCTTGGCTCATCTATAAATCCATCAAGCCAACTCATAAGGCCGTCTTTGTCGGCGTGTCCTGAGAATCCGGCTAAATTAAATATTTTTGCTTTAACTGCAATTTCTTCACCAAAAAGTTTTACAGATTTTGCACCTTCAATTATAGCTCTTCCAACTGTACCCACAGCTTGATATCCAACAAAGACAATAGCACATTCAGGCCTCCAGAGATTATATTTTAAGTGATGTCTGATTCTTCCTGCATCGCACATTCCCGAGGCGGAAATAATCACTTTAGGAGTCCGATCAATATTTATCTGCTTACTTTCTTCTGAGGTGCTTGAATAGTGAAGATTTTTAAATGTCAATGGATGATCACCTTTCATTAAGAAAGCTCTTGCTTCTTCATCGTAGGTTTGAGCATTTTTTCTAAAAACTTCTGTTGCGTTTACTGCCATTGGGCTGTCAACGTATACAGGATATTTTCTAAATTCTTCAGTCTGTGGGGTGTGCCCATCGTATATTTTGTTTAACTCGTAAATCAATTCTTGCGTTCTGCCTACAGCAAAACTTGGAATTACAACATTTCCACCTTTAGAGCAGATATCGGAAATAATAGAAATCAGTCTATCAAGACTTGTCGGGTTTGGTTCGTGAATTCTATCGCCATATGTTGATTCCATAATCACTATATCGGCATGTTTAATTAGCTTTGGATCTTTTAATATAGGTCTATCTTTCATTCCAAGATCTCCGGAAAATACAATCTTTTTCCTTTCATCTCCATCTTTGGCCCAAAGCTCGATAATAGCAGAACCTAAAATATGTCCGGCATCATTAAACACTATATCCATATCATCAGTAATATGAACAAGCATGTCATAAGGGATTGGCTGAATCAGTTTAAGAGTTTCATCAACATCCTGAATTGTATATAATGGCTCAACTGGATCTTTTCCGGCGCGAACAAGCTTCTTGCTTAAGTACATTGCATCTTGTTCATGAATATGTGCACTGTCTTTTAGCATAACATCAAGAAGATCAGCTGTTGCTTCTGTAGCATAAATCGTACCCTTAAAACCTTGTTTTACTAACAAAGGAATTCTGCCGCAGTGATCAATATGTGCATGACTTAAAACTACGGCATCTATCTCGGCAGGGTTGAAAGGGAATTCTTTTCTGTTTAAACTGTCGGCATCAGAGCCTCCTTGGAATTGCCCGCAATCAAGGAGAATTTTATGCTTTTGTGTTGTGATAAGATGACACGAGCCTGTTACATCAGTTGCTGCGCCACAAAATCTAATCTTCATAATATTCCCTCCAGTATACTTCCACCGATAAACTCTCTGATTATTGAATCACCTTCAATTTGGGATTCATCATCAATCGAATGAAATTGATTAACGATATTTAAGAGCCGGTTTGCTTCGTTGATAAATGCATTATCCTTTGAAACCTTTTCAAGAAGCGGTACGATATGCTTTTTCAAAACGCATAGCTCATAAGGAAGAGCTGTGTTGAAATAGTAATCTGCAGAATCTTCAAATGGGAAAATATAAATTTTTTCTCCATTAATAACGTTTTCCCACATATCAAGAGTTTTTTCTACGCTCCAACCGCGTTTGTTAAAATCTCTTACAATTCTTCTTATTTTTCTAACATCTTCACCTATCAATAAGCTTCCATCTGATAGATAAAAATCAGGCTTTGGACATACGAAGACCTTATATTTCTCTGTTTTATCAATTGCCGGAGTTAACGCATCGTTTAAAGCATGAATTCCTTCAATCACTATCCTTTGATTTTCGGAAAGTTTGACGATTCGATTCCCGTACTCTTTCATTCCTGTAATGAAATTGTATGTTGGAAGGCTAACTTCTTTTCCGCAAAGAAGATCATCTAACTGATTTCCAAAAAGCTCTATATCTAATGCTTCAAGAGAATCAAAATTCTGTTTTCCGTTTTCATCAAGCGGAATATTAGCCCTGTCAATAAAATAGTCATCAGTTCCAAGATATAAAGGCGCAATATTGATTGCATCAAAATGAAGACAGATTTTTTTTGCAGAGCTTGTCTTTCCGGAAGATGATGGGCCTGCAATTAAGACAACTCTTTTATCTGCTTTTTCTATTTCATTAATTATATTTACAACACATCTGTCTTGATATGCTTCTGAAATCATGAAAAGATAACTGTTTTTCCCATCTTCAACATATTTATTTATTTCTTTTACATTTTCAAATCTCTTCATAATTATCTTCACTTCCTTTTATAGTATAAATAATACTATATTTATTATATAACAACTCAACAAATACATCAAAAAACCGTATTTCTTTTTGAAAATGAAATATAAATGAAATAAAGATGCATAGCATCCACTTATTTATGTCAAAATAAATAAGTGGATATTTTTAATGTGATGTTATATCCACTGTCAAATTAAAGTGATATTCGGTGGACATTTTGCAACAAAAAAGTGTTCACAAATATAATAAATCTACATTTAGTGAATATCTTGAGTGGCAAAATGTATCCACCAATGCAAAAAAGAGTGAATATGTTTATAAAAGAATAATGTTCACAATTTAATGAAAAATCGACATAGTGAACATGTAAATGCAAAAATGATGTCCGCTAATTTTCACAACTTTTTTGCATAAGAAAACCACGCGTTTGACGAGAGAATGGTTTTTTCTCACAAGGATAACAAAAATCTTCAGCATTCATTCAGCATAAATAAGTACAATTACTCATGTTGCAAAACAAATCAAGCAAAACTTTTTAAATCAGTCAACTACTTAGAAAGGAGCAAAATGTGAAATATCGTCATGAATGGAAGCACATAATCAACTATGCCGACATGCTCACTCTCCATTCACGGCTTTCCGCCGTTATGAAGCGAGATAAACACGCAATTGGTGGTGCATATCAAATACGAAGTCTGTATTTCGATACTATTTCAGATAAAGCACTACATGAAAAAATCGATGGTGTAAATATTCGTGAAAAATTTCGAATCCGTTTTTATAACGGAGACACATCATTTATTGTGCTTGAAAAGAAAAGTAAGATAAATGGTTTATGTGCCAAGGAAAGCTGCCGGATTACCAAAGAAGAAGCACAGAAAATCGTTGACGGTGATGTGGGGTGGATGACGGAAAGCGGAAAACCTTTGTGTCAAGAACTGTATTCCAAGATGATCTCACAAGGGCTTAAGCCGAAAACTATCGTCGATTACATCCGTGAGCCCTTTGTATTTGGGCCCGGCAATGTGCGCGTGACTATCGACTACAATATCCGAACAGGGGCATTCCGTACAGATTTTCTGAACCCGGAGACACTCACACTTCCCGCAGGAAATTCTCCCATTATTCTGGAAGTTAAATGGGATGAATATTTACCGGACATTATTAAAGCTGCTGTTTCTATTCCCGGACGCCGTGTCAGCGCTTTTTCAAAATATGCGCAGTGCCGTATTTACGGCTAATAAAATAAAGGAGTAATTTACTATGACATTTAGTGATATTTTCAAATCGAGTTTTCTCGAAAATGTGACCGCTGTCAGCCCGCTGGATATGGTGCTGACGATTCTTCTTGCTTTCGGTATCGGTCTTTTTATTTTCTTTGTATATAAGAAGACCTACCAGGGCGTTATGTATTCTTCCTCTTTCGGTGTGACTTTGATCGCACTTACGATGATCACCTCACAAGTTATCCTTGCCGTTACTTCCAATGTCGTGCTTTCACTCGGTATGGTCGGTGCGCTTTCTATCGTCCGTTTCCGTACCGCGATCAAAGAGCCGCTTGATATTGCATTCCTGTTCTGGTCTATAGCCGCAGGCATTATCCTCGCCGCAGGAATGATTCCGCTTGCCGTAATGGGAAGTGTTATCATCGGACTGATCCTTCTGTTCTTTGTCAATAAGAAATCTCATAAAAATCCCTATATCATCGTGCTTTCCTGCCAAAATCATGAGGCGGAAACACAGGCAATGAAATATGTAAATGCTCAGGTGGAAAGATGCGTTGTAAAATCCAAATCGGCACAGAATGGTCTTGTTGAGTTAAATATGGAAGTCCGTTTGAAAGACGACAATACGGATTTCATCAACGCTCTTTCTGCTATGAATGGCGTAAACAGTGCAGTACTTGTCAGTTACAACGGAGATTATATGGGATAAGGAGAATGGGTCATGTCAACAAGCAAGCATATAGATAAAATCTGTATTGCCGTTGTCTGTCTGACGCTCGTTCTAACGATACTGTTTACGTTCGGCGAAAAACTCGGAATTACTGTTATCCACAGTGAAGAAGACGAAAACACAAGCGGAATGTTTACCGCTAATGATTTAAATGCGGAATGGGATACGGCAGGCGCCTGCAATATCGTTTTGAACGGTGACTCTGCAAAGATCAGCGGAAACGGTGCTTATTTCAGCAACAACACTCTGTATATCGCCTACGCCGGTAAATATGTGATCAGCGGAACGCTTGAAGGCTCCATCCATGTTGACGCAGACGGCGATGATAAAATATGGCTGTTATTTGACAGTGTGGATATCACTTCAAAGACCGAGCCGCCGCTTTACATCAAACAGGCAGATAAGGTTTTTCTGACACTTAAGGAAAACAGTCAAAATTCGCTTGCCTTTGAAAACGACGATGAAGAAACGAAAATTGACGGATGTATTTTCTCGCGTGATGATTTGACGGTAAACGGAAAAGGAACCCTTACCGTAACCTCAAGCGGTCTTCACGGCATTGTGTGCAATGACAGCCTTGTATTTACGGGCGGCAATATTAGTGTTACTGCAAAAGTCGATGGCATTCATGCACATGATGCCATCAAGATTTGCAATACAACAATCACTGTTTCGGCAGGTGACGACGGCTTGCACGCAGGAAATGATGATGAAAGTTCCATATTCTATTTAGAATCGGGAAATATCAACATTACTGAGTGCTATGAGGGTATTGAAGCAAATGATATCACCATAGCAGGAGGAACGATAAATATCACACCGAGCGACGACGGAATCAATGCAAACGGCAGCGGCAAAACATCGCTTATTACCGTTTCGGGCGGCGATATTACCGTTATCAACAAAAACGGCAAAGATGCAGATGGATTCGATTCTAATGGCAGCATCAATATTACCGGCGGTAATGTGTTTATCAGTGTTACGGGATCGGGCACAAACAATGCTATTGATTACGGTAGTGAAAACGGCGGCAAATGTACTATTTCCGGCGGCACTCTTATCGCTTGCGGGTCAAGTCAGATGGCAGAATATCCTGACAGCTGTTCGACGCAGGGCTTTATTATGGGGACGGTTTCCGGTAGCGAAAACGAAACGATAAGTGTTCTTGGTGCCGACGGTAAAGAAATTATCAGTAAAGAGATTCCTTGTTCCTTTACTTCCGTTATCATCAGTTCTCCCGATATTGCCGTAGGCGATACCGTGACCTTAAAAGTCGGAGACACCGAAACGGAAGTCATCGCCAACAAAACTGAAAGTGGCGGTATGGATGGCTTTGGCAATCACGGCGGATCATTTTCGCAAAGACCAAATGGCGATAATGATCTGCCGCAAAAACCGGACGGAAATTTTCCCGGTGGTGATATGCCTGAAGAACAGAACGGTACACCGCCGGAAATGCCAAACGGTGATAATGGGGAAAGACCGCAACTGCCGGACGGAATGCAAAGCCCGGGTGGAAATGAGCAAGGTGAAAACGGCAACAGTGCATTAGAACCACCTGTAAATAATAATCAAAAACAGAACAGTGATTTTTACGGCGATAACCATGCTCAAAAAGGCAAAGATTCAATGCCAGACAACATAGCGGGTAATACCAATGACAACAAAAGACTATCGAACAAGCAAAGCGTTATAACAATATCAACATGGATAATGATTGGCATTTCCGTACTTGTTCTTATCAGTGGTATACTTGTTGCCGTAAAAAAGAAATATTAACAGAAAACAAGTAGGTGTCTGTTTGCAACCGCACCTACTGATTTGAAACCGTAGGAGGAAATTCTATCAATATATGATTTCCTTTCCAAATAAGGTAGTAGGTTTTGACAGAAAATCTACTACCTTTTTTATAATCTTCTTTGGAAATTAAGGTTTGTTAAGATATAATGTAAATAACGATTTTAAACATATATGACGAGGTGCACGTTTATGAAGAAAAAAATTTTATGTATTACACTCGCAATAACAATGATTATCGGGATATTTTCCGTTGGAGCGATTGCAATAGAAGGCATCAATGGCATTGACTCAACATTAAGCGGTGAAGCACCGGAGGTCGAGCCAAACTACTTCTATGTGGAAAACACCGAAGACGAAGCTGGCTATGTTAAATGGAAAACAGTATCAAATTCAGACCTTTATTTGCCAAGTCTACAATATAGTGTCGATTGTGACAAGTGGGATGATGTGACCATAGGCACGGCGATAGACATCTCAGCAAACGGAAAGATATATTTCCGTGGCACTAATCCTGAAGGTTTATCACATGCCATAAATGAGTTCATATACGTTAACTGTAATGTATCGCACAATGTCGGCGGCGATATTACGACTCTTATGAACGTATATGGCGGAGTTCAGACACTCGATAACGGATATGAGTTTTCGTATATGTTTGACAATGATGCAGCCCTCACCGACGCAAGTGCGCTCATTCTCCCGGCAACAACGCTTGCCGAAAGTTGCTATTACAATATGTTCCACAGCTGCAATGGATTGATAAAAGCGCCAGCACTTCCGGCAACAACGCTTGCCGAATGGTGCTACGGCAATATGTTCTATGGCTGCATAAGCCTAGAGACGGCGCCTGAACTCCCGGCAACAGAGCTTGCCGATTATTGCTACGACAGTATGTTCAAAGGTTGCAGTGATTTGATGGAAGCTCCAGAACTCCCAGCGACGGAGCTTGCCGATTACTGCTACGCCAGTATGTTTAGTGACTGCACAAGTCTAAAGACAGCGCCTGAACTTCCAGCGACGGAGCTTGCCGATTACTGCTACAGCGGTATGTTCTATAAATGCAGTTCTTTGAAGGATGCACCGGCAATCTCGGCAATAAAGCTTGCAAAAGGGTGCTGTTTTGAAATGTTCTATAATTGCATATGTTTAGAAACGGCGCCTGCGCTCTTGGCTGCCGAGCTTGCAAAAGACTGTTACTACGAAATGTTTTTCAACTGCCAAAAACTCAACAGCATTGCAGTAGGCTTTACAGAATTTGGCGAAGAATCCGAAACATTCACATGGTTGTATAATGTTTCCTATAGCGGCACGTTCTACGTTCCGGAGAACTTTACCACGAACTATACAAAAGGTACAGATACCATACCTGTGGGCTGGACGGTAAAGACTGCAATGTCACCCGTCCACAAGCATATCTACGACGATGTGACCTATATATGGAGCGAAGGACTTACGACCTGCACTGCATATCATACATGTACATATACCGGCTGCGGTCACACCGAGTTTGAAACAGTAAATACCATCACGGATGAGGAAAAGATCACAGCAACATTTACAAAGGATGGTTTTGCCGATCAGACGAAAAACCTTGAGGATGTGACGCCGCGATTCTATGTTTCTTGCTACACAGAAGATGGACAGTGCCTGACGGTTGGTGTGCCCGAGAATGATGGTGATGCATTGAACTTAACCGTTCCATACGATGTGTATCAGGATATGAAAAGTGCAAAACTTTTTACTGTAAACAGCAGCTTTGCCCCGCTTCGGCCGGAACGGAAAATCACGAAATAAAGGTACGGTACTTTTGTAAATTTCAGATAGCATTATAGGAAAACACATAAAACAAACCGATGGATTCAAATTTAATTTTGGACCCATCCGCCTATTTTCTATCCATAATAATTTCTAATACAAAACAAAAATAAAAGACAGGGCAGAACCCTGTCTTTTATTTTTGGCGGAGGACATGGGACTCGAACCCACGAGGCCGTTAAGCCCTACTCGCTTTCCAGGCGAGCTCCTTAGCCACTCGGTCAATCCTCCGTGTAAGCTTAGTTAATTGAAAATTTGAAATTTTGTGCCACATGTGGCACTTTGATAGTTTACATTAGACTTCTTGAAATTGCAAGGCTTATTTAAGTTTTGTTTTGGCTTCTTCAAGGGCTAAGGCTAATTGATCGGCGCAACTTGTGCCTTTTAAACCACAGGTATTTCCCTTTAGAAGTTCTATTATTTTATCTGCAGGCATTCCATCAACAAGTTTGCCTATAGCCTTTAAATTTCCGTTGCATCCGCCTGTATATACGACATTGTGTACTGTTTGATCTTTTTCGTCTATCTCAAAATCAATAAATTTCGAGCAAACGCCTTTTGTGGCATATTGACATTTCATTTTAAAACCTCTTGTATTTGTATATTTTCGATAAATTATATCACAAAATGTGGTATACTTTTATAGTATGGAGAAAAAATATAGATATGATTAGAATTTATCCTTCGGTATTGAATGGCTCAATGAAAGCTCCGGCATCAAAGGCTCATGCACTTAGACTTTTGTTTGCTGCAGCTATGGCCTCAACACCTACTAAAATTGAAAACTTACCTGCTTGTGACGATTTAGACACTGCTATTGAATGTTTGCGTGAAATTGGTTGCAAGATTGATACTAAAGGTGGCACTGCTCCGGGTGAAAGAGTGACATTAAGGATTGAGCCTTTCCCAAAGACTGCCACATTAAAAACTATGCGATTTAATTTTAAGGAAAGTGCAACAACCGCTCGTTATATTACGGCTATTGTTGCTGCTTTAGGAATTCCGGCAAATTGCAGGGCAGAGGGCACCTTGATACATCGCTCCCAAGTATCATTAACCAGTAGAATGGCTCTTAGGGGGGCAAGCTTTAGCAGCTTCTCGTTCCCTTTAAATGTTGAAGGTAGAATGATAGGTGGTGAATTTGAAATTGATGGCAATGAAAGTTCACAGATTTTATGTGCGCTTTTAACAGTGCTTCCTATGGTTAAGCAGGATAGCTTTATTAGATTAACATCGCCAATTATTGATAAAACATTTATCGAGCTTACGATTCAAACATTAAGACAATTCCAGATTAGAATTGAAGAGCGCGAAGATGGGTATTTTATTCCGGGACAACAGTATTATAAGTCTCCAAAGAGATTGGTTTGTGAAAACGATTGGGGCTTAGCAACTATGTGGACAACAGCCGGAGCTTCTACATCCTTAAAGGGTGGAAAAGTATCAATTACAGGGCTTCCGGGATCTTCTGTACAAAAGTACAGAACCGTACAGGATTTGTTCCCATTCCTTTCTCAGAATTTTAAGGAATTTGAAATTGATGCAACAGAGTATCCTAATTTGGCAACACTGTTTGGAGCTTTGGCTATTGCAAGAGGCGGCACTGTTATAGTTAATGGGGTTCCTCAACTTAAATACAAAGAAACCGATAGATTAAGAAGCATTGGTATGTGCTGTGAACAATACGGGGTTAGCTATCAATCTACTGATTCCAGTATGATTGTAAAAGGCAAAGAAAATGCTGATTACCCTGAGGATATGATTATTGATACTTTGGGAGACCCATGGGTATTTATGAGCATGGCTATAGCAGCACTTTCATTTAATAAACCTGTTATTCTCAAAGACGAACACGGCGCAGACAAAATCTATAGAGATTTCTTACATGATTTTGAAGCGCTTGGCGGAAAATTTGAAATAATAGAATAGACATACAGTACAAAGCCTTTATGGCTAATGCAAAGTATATAAAAGGATGGCAAAAGCACTTGCTGTCCTTTTTTTGTTGTTGCGAAACTGATTTAATTATGATATCATTATGATATCATAAAATTCTTGGAGGTATAGTTAAAATGAATGAAAAAGTGCTGACAAATAGAAAAATTGGAATGTTTGTCCTTTTGGCCGTAGTAATCGCTTATATAGCAGTCTTTTTTGTATTTTTAGCGACTGTTAGCAACATGATAGTAGGACCTATAGCCAGGGCCATATTGGCGATATGTATTCTTTGGCTTTTATTTGGTTGGATTTTTCTTTTAGGTCTCAAGGTGTTAAAGCCGCAAGAAGCTTTAGTGTTAACACTTTTTGGTAAGTATTATGGAACAATAAAAGATGCGGGGTTTTATTTTGTAAATCCATTTTGCATTGCAATTAATCCGGCATCTCAAACAAAATTAAGCCAGAGTGGGGATGTAAAAACAAATGATACAATTGAAGTTAAAAGCGGTTCAAACCCAGCTGTTATAGTTCCTACAAGAAAGCAGATTTCCTTAAAAGTTATGACACTTTCTAACAGTCGTCAAAAAATCAATGACTGTCTTGGAAATCCTGTAGAAATAGGAATTGCTGTAATGTGGAAAGTTGTTGATACTGCAAAAGCTGTATTTAACGTAGATAATTACAAAGAATATCTCTCACTTCAATGTGACAGTGCGCTAAGAGATGTTGTGAGAATTTACCCTTATGACATTGCGCAAAATGTTGATACAACCGGCGATGGAATTGCCGATGAGGGTTCGTTGAGAGGGTCTTCGGAAATCGTAGCAAAAAGGATTAAAGAAGAAATTCAAAAGAAGGTAGAGGCTGCCGGAATAGAAATTATTGATGCAAAAATAACTTATCTTGCTTACGCTCCGGAAATCGCCGCAGTAATGTTGCAAAGACAACAGGCTTCTGCAATTATTGATGCACGAAAAATGATTGTTGATGGGGCTGTCGGTATGGTTGAGATGGCCTTAGACAGATTAAGTGCAAATAATACAGTTCAACTTGATGAAGAGCGTAAAGCTGCTATGGTTTCAAACCTGCTTGTTGTTCTCTGCGGAAGCAAAGATGCACAACCTATAGTTAACTCGGGAAGTTTATATTAATTATGTCAGAAGAAAAGAAACAAATACCATTGCGCGTATCATCAAAACTATATAATGCAATTTCAGCCTGGGCAGAAGATGATTTTCGTTCTGTCAACGGGCAAATTGAATATTTGCTTACCGAATGCATAAAACAACGCAAAAAGACAGGTAAGTATGTTTCTGATACAATTGATGAACCATTGGTGCTTGATATTAAATAAAGGTGAAGAAAAATGTTAAAAATTGAGAACCTCAGTAAAATTTATGGAGATAAAAAAGCCGTAGATAACTTATCTCTACATATACTTCCGGGAGAAATTTATGGCTTTATAGGGCATAATGGTGCAGGAAAGACCACAACCTTAAAGAGTGTTGCGGGGATATTGCAATTTGAATCCGGCGAAATTTATATTAATGGCAAATCTTTAAAAGAAGAACCTTTGAATTGCAAAAAAGATATGGCCTATATCCCTGATAATCCTGATTTGTATAATTTCATGAGTGGAATAGATTATCTGAATTTTATTGCGGATATATTTGAAATAAGTTCTGAAATTAGAACGGCAAAAATAAATAATTATGCAGAAAGCTTTGAAATTTTAAATGATTTAGCTCAACCGATTGCATCTTACTCACACGGAATGAAGCAAAAGCTTGCTGTTATTTCAGCGCTGTTGCATAATCCAAAACTTATATTAATGGATGAGCCATTTGTAGGGCTTGATCCAAAGGCGAGCTTCTTGCTTAAAGAAATTATGAGAAATCATTGCAACCAGGGTGGATCGATTTTCTTCTCTACTCATGTGCTTGATGTTGCCGAAAAGCTTTGTGATAAGGTGGCAATCATAAAAGAGGGTAAGCTTATTAAGTCTGGCACTATGGAAGATGTTAAAGGCGATGAAAGCCTTGAAGAAGTATTCTTAGAATTGGAGGAGTAGTGATGTTTAAAGCTCTTCTGAAAAAGCAATTTAAGGAATTTTTTGTTGGAATTACTACAGGACGGAAAAGCAAAGGTAGCAAGAAGTTGGGTAAGGCAGGTTTTATTGCTTTATATGCAATTTGCTTTATTTCCTTGGCCTTTGCCTTTTTTGGCATGAGTTTGCAAATCATAGATGCAGTTGCAATTACCGGACAAAACTGGCTCTTCTATACATTGATAACGGTAGCGGCTTTAGCTTTTGCAGTAATAGGTAGTGCATTTACAGCATATACAAGTATATATAATGCCAAAGATAACGAGCTTCTTCTGTCGATGCCGATTCCGCCGCTTTATATTCTGATTACAAGAATTATAACAATTTTTGTATTAGCTTTGATGTTTGAGGCTGTAGTTTACATACCGGCAATGATAGTATATTGGATCACATATGGCGCAACTGTTTTAAATGTGATTTCTCCGGTTATTGTTATGCTTGGCTTAACATTACTTGCGACTATAATTTCATGTTTCATGGGATGGGTTATTGGACTTATTGCCGCAAGGACAAAAAATAAAAATATCGCAACCGTTGTAGTTTCATTGCTTCTCATTTGCGGCTATTATGTTTTCTATTTTAATATTCAAAAAATACTTGCCAATGTAGTTTTGAACATAAACAATATGAAATTCGGGATGCATATAATAGGCGATGCCGCAACCGGCAAAGTGTTACCATTGATAATCTTTGTTATAGTTGTAGCACTTCTATTTGCCATTATGTGTTATATTCTTTCGAATAGTTTTATATCTATTGCTACGAAAAAAGTCGCAGAAAAGAAAATTGCTTACAACAGAAAAACTTTACAGCAAACCGGAAGTGTTAAAAAAGTTCTTCTTAGAAAAGAATTAAAGCATTTTAAAAATAGCGCTGTGTATATGCTGAATTGTGGACTTGGTGTGTTGATAATGCCTGCTATCGGAGTTTTGCTTTTGATAAAGGCTAAGGATCTTATTCCTGTTATAAATATTCTGCCGGAAGGAGCTGCACAGATTGCTGTTTTGTGCTTTACAATGATGGTCGCAGGTATGAATTTTATCACAGCCCCGGCAATTTCACTTGAAGGACAATCATTTTGGATAACAAGGAGTTTGCCAATAAAGGCAAGTGACATATTGGAATCTAAAATCAGCCTTCACAAGATTCTGACGGTGCCACCTGCAATAATAATGGTTCTTTTGTCATCTAAAGCACTAAATATCGATCTTTATAGTGCAGTAATGATAGCGTTTGCTGTTTATGCTTTTATTATTATTGATGCTCAGTTTGGCTTAATATTAAATCTTAAGATGCCAAATTTAGAATGGACCAACGAGGCGGTCCCTGTTAAAAGAAGCCTCCCTACAGTAATAGTTCTTTTTGGCTCGTGGATATTTGCCATTATAATCGCAGGAATATTTTTCTTGCTTAGGAATGCAGTAAGCTGCAGTACATTTATCGTAGCAGTCTTTGTGATTTTTGTCTTAGCTTCAAGATTTATAGGTGAATGGATTAGAAAGCGCGGAGTTGAACTTTACGAAGCAATATAGATTATATCTTTAACGCACCTCATAAATGGGGTGCGTTTTCATCGTATCCGGGTGTGTCTTTTTTTGTTATAAAATGGTATAATTCTCTTATGAAGAAGATAGTTAGTTTAATTTTAATATTGGTAATGTTATTTGGCATAAGTTCCTGTTCCAAGGGGAACGAAAATGTGTTGGCAAAGCCTACAGGCTCAAGTTTGAGTATTGATGAAGCATCCTTATTTAAATGGCTTGATGAAAGTGTTGGTATGTGGGAATTTGCTCAACGCTTTTTTACAGATAAAATTATTTATAAAACGAAGCTTGGGACATGGACATACGCAAAGGTCGATGAATCACTTCCGTTGTCTGATTATAATTGGGACAATCTTAGGCATGCCGGTCCAATCGCCAACACAGAATGGGAGTACTATGAAGGTGGCGAACTAAAATCTATTAAAGGTATAGATGTTTCCGAGTATAACAAAATTACAGATTGGGATGCGGTAAAAGCTGACGGCGTACAATATGTTATGCTTAGAGCCGGCTATAGAGGATATACCAAAGGCGGTTTGGTAGAGGATGCAAATTTTATTGCTAATGCACAAGCTGCAAGTGAAGCCGGTCTTAAGCTGGGCGTATATTTTGTTACTCAAGCAATAAATGAAGCTGAAGCGATTGAAGAAGCTGAGTATGTTTTATCCTTAATGGAAAAAGCCGGAGTCGAATTCACTTGGCCGATTGCATTAGATTTGGAAGATGCCGCAAGCCTTGATGCTCGTACAGCCATGATTTCTAAATCTGCACGCACAGATATGATTATTGCATTTTGCGAAAGAATTAAATCTGCCGGATATACTCCAATGCTTTATGCCGCAATTCGTTGGTATATGGATGAAATGGAAATCGAAAGGCTGACCGACTATGATAAATGGTTCGCTCAGTATTTTAACAGACCGTTTTTCCCATATGAATTTCAAGCTTGGCAATATACAAGTTCCGGGGTCGTTGATGGGATCGATGGAAACATTGATTTGAATATTTGTTTTAAAAATTATGCAGAAGAAAATGAATGAAATTTTAGAAACAAAATTAAAAGAATATCGTAACAGCTATTTTGAAAACAAAGAGTTTAAAGCTTGGCTTAAAGATAGCGATTTATGGATGCCTGTTTATACCTGTTTGCGTATAAAGGGTGTTGAAATGGATAAAAAGGAATTGGTTAATGTCATAGATGGAAAGTTAATGACAGAACTTCCTTTAGACATATATGGCTTTGTTAACAGGTTTAAAGCCTTGTACAAAGAGATGCAGGCGAGCGTGGGAATGCTTGAATCTATGAATGAAGCGCTTTTTGCAAAATTTTATGACATTTTGATTGAAGGCGATGGATATAGACAGGAAAACCCTGTTATATATAAATGGGGTTATGTTGCTCCGCATTTTAACCAAATAAAAACAAGCCTTGCATCATTGTTTAAGCTTATTGACAAAATGGATAATCCAATTAAAAGGGCTATCACAGCACATTTAGGTGTTTTAAAGATATATCCATACAGCAAGGATACAGAAATAATGGCCACCATTGCAATGTATTATGAACTTATGATAGCGAATATTCCATTGATGAGTTTTACTGTTGATGATATTGATTACAATAAATTAGTTGCTTCATATCTTAAAGAAGATTCTCAGGAATTATCTGATATGATTGAACGTTCATTGCTTAATAGAATAGATTCTGTAATGATGTTTGGAATTGAATCAAGAGAGAGATAAATGAAAGTTATTAAAAACTGCTGCATGGCAGAATATACAAGTTTTAAAACAGGAAAAAATGCTGACTTCCTTTTGATTCCCGATAGCGAAAAAGAAATTGTAGAGGCTATTGAGTTTGCAAACAAGGAGCATCTTCCATATATGCTGCTTGGAAATGGTACTAATGTTCTTTTTGCCGGTGATTACCATGGCGTGGTTATTAAATTAAATTCTGAAAGTATATCAAAAATAGCCAAAGATGCAGCAAAGAAAGGTCTTGCCGGTTTAGAATTTGCATCCGGAATTCCGGGCTCGCTTGGTGGCGCTATTTTTATGAACGCCGGAGCTTATGGCGGAGAAATGGCAAAGGTAATTAAAACTGTTACTTCGCTTGATTCCAAGGGTAAAATTCATGTCAGAACAGCAGATGAATGTGAATTTGCTTATAGGCATAGCATATTTATGAGTAATCATGAAGTGATATTATCTGCCGATTTTGAATTATATCCTGATGATCCAAATGAAATAGAAAAAAGAATATCCGAACTTACTAAGCAAAGAGTAGCAAAGCAACCTTTGCAATATCCTTCAGCAGGGAGTTTCTTTAAAAGACCTGGAGGATTCTTTGCAGGCAAACTTATAGAAGATGCGGGCTTAAAGGGCGTTCAAATCGGTGGTGCTCAAATTTCTGATTTGCACGCGGGCTTTTTAATAAACAAAGACAATGCAAGTCCTGAGGATATTATCGATTTAATGAAAATTGTTCAGGAAACAGTTATGGATAAGTTTGGTGTGAAGCTTGAACCGGAGGTTCAAATTGTCGGATTATAAATTAAAATATGATTTACATACCCATACAACTTATTCGCATGGCTCTGGAAGTATATTAGACAATGCAAGAGTTGCACATGAAAAGGGAATGCATATGGTAGGCATTGCTGACCATGGGCCGGGGCATTTATTTTATGGAATTAAAATTAAAGATGTGCCAAAAATGAGAGCCGATATAGAAGAAGCAAGAAAACTTTTTCCTAAGCTCGAAATAAAGTTGTCTGTAGAAGCAAATATTGCAAGCCCCTCAGGAATTCTTGATTTGAGCGAAGACGAAAAGAAGCTGTTTGATTATATTATTGCTGGATACCATTTTGGAGCTTTTGGCGACCATCCTATGAAAGCTTTTAAAATGTGTCTCGGAAGCAAATTTCAGGCTTTTTCTGACAAGGCATATAACACAGATGTTATAGTTAAGGCTTTATATGAAAACGATATTAAATTGCTTACGCACCCTGGCGATAAGATAGTTGTTGAAATGAAAGAAATCGCCAGAGCTTGTGCGGCAACAGGAACATTACTTGAAATCAATGACCATCATAATGGTTTGTCTGCCGAGAATATAGAAATTGCAGCAAAGTATAATGTTTATTTTGTGATTAGCAGTGATGCTCATGCACCGCAAAATGTTGGAAACTTCGATGAAGCTCTTAAGAGAGCTGAAATGGTAGGGCTTCCTTTAGAGAGGATAATTAATTTATGGAATTAATGATTGTAACAGGTTTATCAGGTGCCGGAAAATCGCAAGCCGTTCATTGCATGGAGGACATGGGCTACTATTGTGTTGATAATATGCCTCCGGCATTAATTAGCGAGTTTGTAAAACTTGTTGAGGACGGTCGTGCCGATATTGATAGAGCTGCCTTTGTAGTAGATATTAGAGGAAAGGAATTCTTTAATGATTTAAAGGAACGCTTGGCAGAACTTGATAAGCAGGGAATAATCTACAAAATTATGTATCTGGAAGCAAGCGATGCAGTTCTTATCAAGCGTTTTAAAGAAACCAGACGCAGTCACCCACTATCAGTGGGAGGATCTCTTGCTGATGATATTGAAAAAGAAAAAAAGCTGATATCTACATTAAGACAAAATGCTGATTATATTATCGACACATCATCTTTGAAGAGCGCAGAGCTTAATGCTGAGATTAAAAACTTGCTTTTACCAGGCATAGCAAAAGATAGTTTTACGATAACCGTTGAATCTTTTGGTTATAAGAACGGAGTTCTTGCAGAGGCTGACTGGATAGTTGATGCAAGATTTTTACCTAATCCATTTTATGTTTCCAGTTTGAAAAAATTAACCGGAAAAAATAAAAAAGTTAAAGATTATGTTCTTAGATCAATAGAAGCTCGAGATTTTATTGCGCGTATTACGGGATTGGTTGCAGATATTATTCCTTCATATGTAAGAGAAGGTAAATATCATTTAGTGATTGGTGTTGGCTGTACTGGTGGACAACACAGGAGTGTTGCTATTGCCGCAGAATTGGCTAATCAATTTAAGGCAATGGGAAAGAATGTAGTTCTTATACATAGAGATTTAAAATAGATGTCTTTTACTACTGATACTAAATTTGAATTATCCAAAATTGTGCCTGATAAAAAATGCTGCCAATTAGCGGAAATTGCCGGATTCTTAAGATTTGCCGGCAATATCACCTATGCGGGTGGCGGAAATTTCGGCATTAGAGTTTATATAGATAGTCCTGCAATCGCAAGACTATTTATTACATTGGTGAAAGAATATTTCGGCGCAAAAACGGCATTGTCTTTGGGAGAACCAAAGGCTATAACCAAAGAAAAAACTTATGTGTTAAATATTACACCTGATATGAATGCCGAACAAATACTGCGTGAAGTTGGTATGCTTGGAGTAAAAGAGGGTAGCAATTATTTTGATGCTTGGATTGCGGCTGATGTTATAAAAAAGAGATGCGATAAAAAAGCAGCTTTGAGAGGAATGTTTTTAGCAAATGGGTCTATATCAGATCCGGTTAAAAGTTACCATATGGAAATCAGCTGTGATGAGGAAAACAAAGCTAAAGAGACATCAAAACTAATTAATAGTTTTGGCTTAAAATCAAAATATGTAGTACGTAAGAATAGATATATTGTATATATCAAAGAGGGCGAACAAATATCAGATTTTTTAAGTATCATAGGTGCATCAAGCCAATATTTTAAATTTCAAAATGTAATTATTACAAAAGATATGAAAAATAAGGCTAACCGAATTAGTAATTGCGAAGCAGCGAACTTAGATAAGAGTGTTAATGCAGCTCAAAAACAGATTGCTGATATTAAACTGATTGATGAGCTAAGGGGAATCGAGACATTGCCAAGCAAACTTTTTGAAACTGCAAAAAAACGTATGGAATTTCCTGATTTGGGCTTGGCTGATTTAGCAAAAGAGTTTGAACCGGAACTTACTAAATCTGGTTTAAATCATAGATTATCAAAAATATCTGAAATTGCTTCAAAAATGAGGTGAAAAGGAACAATGAAATTATTAAAAAGAGAAAGGATTGAATTGCCGGAAGTTCAAAGAAAAACTACTAAGCACGCTTCGAAGGCTGCAAGCTTTGGCGTTCTTGCTGCATGTTTAGGCGTAATCGCTGCAACTGTGGCAAAAGGAATTCAATTGGACAAGAAAGAAGCAGCTGATAAAGAATTAAACTCAACCGAAGATGAAGTTGATAAATAGTGATTTATTGTGACTACATCAGAATATCGTGTAAGTGGAATGTCTTGTGCTGCATGCTCGGCTAATATAGAGCGTATATGTAGCTCATTAAAAGGAGTTACATATTGCAGCGTGAATTTAACCACTGAACGAATGACAATTTCATATGATGAAACTATTGTAACAGCAAATGAAATCTTTGATGCAGTTAAAGCTATAGGATATGCTTTGCATGAATTATCTGAAAAGGCGGCCGAGGTAAAAGAGAAAAAAACTAATATAGTTTTAGCTTTAATCCTTGCAGCTATCGAATTTTGCATATCGATGGGAAGTATGTATTTTGCTATACCCACAATGCCTGTTGTACAAATGCTTTTAGCCTTATCTGTTATGTTTGTCGGCCGAAAGTATTTTATCTCAGGCTATAGAGCTATAGTACACAAACTTCCGAATATGGATTCTTTGGTTGCAATATCTTGCTCGGTTTCTTTTATATATAGTTTGCTGAATCTTATTACAGGAAAGCAGGAATATTATTTTGAATCTTGTGCCGTAGTCCTTGCTTTGATTATGCTTGGTAAACACCTTGAAGCTAATAGTAAAAAGAAAACTTTAGGGGCAATCAAATCTTTGATGAATTTGACTCCGGCAAAGGCTATAAAAATCGATAATGGAACAAGGCAGGAGATTGATGCTTTAGATCTCGAAATCGGAGACCTTGTCTTTGTAAAAAAAGGTATGGCTTTTCCTATGGATGGAACTATTATAGATGGGGAATCATCTGTAGATGAATCGATGTTGACCGGAGAATCTACTCCAATATCCAAAGCGGAAGGTGATTTTGTTATCGGTGGAAGTATTAACCTATCCGCAGATTTGTATGTTAAAATCACAAAAATAGGGAAGGATACTGTTCTGTCGCAAATTATAAAACTGGTTGAAGATGCTCAAGGGAAAAAGGCTCCAATATCAACTTTGGCAGATAGGGTTGCAGCATATTTTGTACCTGTGGTTATTGGAATTGCATTGATTTCCGGATTAATATGGTTGATATCGGGATATCCATTAAGCTTTGCATTAAAGGTATTTACATGTGTGCTTGTAATTGCTTGTCCTTGTGCGCTTGGACTTGCGACGCCTACTGCAATAATTGTTGGTACTGGAATAGGTGCTAAAAACGGTATACTAATCAGAAGCGGTGAAGCTCTCCAGCTTGCTGCTGAAGTAGACACTGTTGTTTTGGACAAAACCGGAACTTTAACATATGGTATTACTCGAGAAGTAGCAACAGGTGTTGATACAAGTGCTGATGTTATAAGGCCTGAATCGCTTCAAGCAATCTCGGAATTGAAGCAGTTAGGGATAAATGTTATTATGCTTTCCGGTGATAAACAGGAAGTTGCTGATGCAATTGCTTCAAAACTTGGAATAGAAAAAGCTATTGCCGGAGTTTTACCGGGAGCTAAGGGCGCTGAAATTGAAAAACTTCAATGTGAGGGTCATAAAGTTATGATGGTTGGCGATGGAATAAATGATGCTCCGGCGTTAACTACAGCTGATGTTGGCTTAGCAATCGGATCTGGTACAGATGTAGCTATTGAATCAGCTGATATAGTATTAATGAAGTCTAATCCTATAGATGTGTGTAAAACTATTAAACTCAGTAAGCTAACATTAAGACATATAAAACAAAATTTATTTTGGGCTTTCTTTTACAATTGTATTGGTATACCTATTGCAGCGGGTGTGTTATATCCAATAAACGGATTGTTGTTGAGTCCTATGATAGGTGGCTTTGCTATGGCATGTTCTTCTATCTTTGTTGTTAGCAATGCATTAAGATTAAAAATGAGGAGATTATAATGAAGGCGCTCGAGGAAAAGATTGTAAAACAAGGAACCTGTATTGGCAGTGAAGTTTTAAAAGTTGATACTTTTATAAATCATGGTATTGATACAAAGTTTTTAGATGATATGGGAAAAGAGATTGCCAGAATTTTCGCCGGTGATGAGCCTACAAAAATTTTGACGGCTGAAGCAAGTGGAATAGCTATAGCTGTTGCTGCCGCAAATCATTTAAATTATATTCCTGTTGTTTTTGCAAAAAAGAATAAACCTAATACAATGGGGCTTGATGTATATGAATCATCAGCGAAATCTTTTACCAAGGGTAGTATTTTTACTCTTCGTGTAACAAAAGAACTTATTTCAAAAGACGATAGAATTTTAATTGTAGATGATTTTCTCGCTCATGGGCAAGCTGCGTTAGCATTATATGATATTGCTACTCAGGCTGGAGCTAAAGTTGTGGGTTGCACAGCTGTAATAGAAAAAAAGTATCAGGGTGGTTCAGAGCGAGTCAGAAAATTAGGCGTACATGTGCAATCTCTTGCAGTTATCGAGAAGATGGAAGATGGAAAGATTACTTTTGAATAGGAGGTATATTTATGCAATTCTATAAATGTGAAAAATGTGGAAAAATCTTGGAAATGATCCAGGCAAGTAAATGTGAAATGGTTAAGTGCTGCGGAGAAGCAATGACTATTTTAGATCCTAATACAAACGATGGGGCTATGGAAAAACATGTTCCTGTCATCGCACAGAATGGAAATTTAGTCGTTGTTTCAGTGGGTAGTGTTGCTCACCCTATGATTGAGGATCACTACATCCAATGGATTGTTTTAGAAACAGAAAAGGGAATTCAGAGAAAAGAATTAAAACCAGGCGAAGACCCACAAGCAAAATTTGCAGTTATTGATGGTGATAAAGTGCTTGGTGCATATGCATATTGCAATCTTCATGGACTTTGGAAGGCATAGTATGGCAGATATAATAGAATTAGAAGACAAAACTTTTACAAAGGAAGTTAAATTATCCGAAAAACCGGTAGTGTTAGTTGATTTTTATGCGACATGGTGTGGCCCTTGTCAGCTTCAGCATCCAATACTTCAGGAAATTGCCGATGAGTTCGATTATGTTAAGGTTTGCCAAATTGATGTAGATAAAGCCCCTCGAATTGCGGCAAGGTATGGGGTTATAAGTGTTCCAACTATTATGGTATTTAGCCAAGGACAAATTAAAAATGTTCAAATTGGGCTTCAAACTAAGGAAATGCTTGAGAATATGGTTATGTAGTAAGGCATTAAACGCAATTTTGATATAACTGAGCTTAAGCAAGCTATATTTTACTTGAAAAAGATTCCTTAAACTTGTATAATTTACGAGGTTTAAGGATATGGCTCCATGGTCAAGCGGTTCAAGACGTCGCCCTCTCAAGGCGGAATCACGGGTTCGATTCCCGTTGGGGCTACCAAATTATAAAACATCGAGTACTCCTCGGTGTTTTTTCTTGTGATAGAGAGTATATCAAAGTCTTTTTGTGGTAGAATATAAAGGATAATGTATATCTTTGTGAGGAAATGAAATGGATTATAAAGAATTAGCAGAATTATTATTTCCGGAAATTACAAAAACTCCGGCAGATTACGAACAAATTTATCCTAAAAGAAATTTGGCTGATGGGGCACGTGTAACCAGAATGGCTCCGTCTCCAACAGGATTTATTCATTTAGGTAATTTATATGGGGCTATGGCTGATGAAAGAATGTCACATACAACCAATGGCGTTTGTTATCTTCGTATAGAAGATACTGATGATAAGCGTGAGGTTGAAGGTGCTATTCCTGTATTGATTGATACCTTGGCTTACTTTGGAATTAAATTTGATGAAGGTGCTATGGGCGAAGATGAATCTTCTGCAAAAGGAATTTATGGCCCATATTGGCAAAGTAATCGTAGTGATATATATAAAGCATGCGTGAAATATCTTGTTGAACAGGGCAAGGCATACCCTTGCTTTATGAGTGAAGATGAGATTGCGCAAATTAGAGCTGATCAAGAATCAAGAAAAGAAAATCCCGGAATTTACGGCAAGTATGCAAAATATAGGGATGCTTCTTTGGAAGAAGTAAAGAAACATCTTGATGCGGGCGAAGTTCCTGTAATGCGTTTTAAATCTGAAGGGGATCCTTCAAAATATTTTGAAGTAGTTGATGGCATCCGTGGAAAGCTATCAATGCCTGAAAATATTCAGGATGTAGTTATATTAAAGCAAATTGGACTCCCTACATACCATTTTGCGCATGTCGTTGATGATCATTTTATGCGCACAACTCATGTTGTTCGTGGCGAAGAATGGCTCTCATCACTTCCGATACATGTGCAGTTATTTGATGCCATGGGATGGGAATATCCTGTATTTTGTCACAACACTGTACTTATGAAGATTGATGAAGCTACAGGACAAAAAAGAAAACTATCAAAGAGAAAAGATCCGGAACTGGGACTATCTTATTACAAACAGATGGGCTATTTCCCGGAAGCTGTTCGTGAATATTTAATGACAATTCTTAATTCAGATTATGAAGAATGGAGAATTGCTAATCCGTATGCAGATTATAACGAATTTCCATTTGCTCCGGAAAAGATGAGCAATTCGGGAACAATGTTTGACTTGAATAAGTTGAATGATGTTTCAAAAGATGTGCTCGCTAAAAAATCTGCAGAAGAAATTTTTGATTTTTGCTTGGATTGGGCTGAGGAATATAATCAGACAAAGGCTGCAGATATGAAGGCCAACAAAGACCTTTATTTAAAGATATTTGATATTGATCGCGGTGGTGATAAACCGAGAAAAGATTTGGTCTATGCAGAACAAATTGTTAAGTTTATCAGCTATTTCTTTGATGATGAATTTGTTCGTGAAAACGATATGCCTGAAGAATGTAAGGCTGATTTAAAAACGATTTTAGAAAAATACAAAGCAAGTTATAATCCTTCGGATGATAATAGTACATGGTTTGCAAAGCTTAAAACTATTGCAACTGATCTTGGCTATGCTGAAAAGCCAAAGGACTATAAGAAAAATCCGGAACAATATAAAGGCCATGTCGGACATGTTTCAAGCGTAATCAGAGTCGCTATTACCGGTCGTACAAATAGCCCTGATCTTTGGACAATTCAGCAAATTATGGGACCTGAAATGGTAGCAAGAAGAATAGACAGAGCAATTAATGAAATATAAATCAACCAGGGGAAAATCTCCCGATTTAACAATTGCACAAGCAATTATAAAAGGCATAGCTGATGATGGTGGCCTTTATGTGCCTGAGACCTTTCCTCAGCTTAGCATGTCATGGGAAGAGCTTCGCAAGCTAAATTATAAAGATTTAGCTTTTGTTGTGTTAAAGGATTATTTAAGTGAGTTTTCTGATGATGAAATAAGAGCCTGCATAGAGGGAGCTTATACAAATAAGTTTGATAAAGATGAGATAGTTCCTGTGGTAAAGGCAGGGAATGTTTTCTTCGATGAATTGTACTATGGCCCTACAGCAGCGTTTAAGGATATGGCTTTAAGTCTGATGCCTTATTTATTGACTACATCTATAAAAAAAGAAGGCGAAAATAAAACAGTAGTTATTCTGGTTTCAACATCCGGCGATACTGGGATGGCTGCTTTAAAAGGTTTTGAAAATGTCCCTGGAACAGAAGTTGTAGTTTTCTTCCCGGATGGCGCAGTTTCTCCTGTTCAGGAAAAGCAGATGCGTACTGCTGAAGGCCGCAATGCCCATGTCTTTTCAATTCGCGGAAACTTTGATGATGCTCAAACGACTCAAAAACAAATTTTAAATGATCATGACTTTGCAGAAGAAATGTCAAAGCGCAGAATAAGATTTTCTGCTGCTAATTCCATGAATATCGGAAGATTGATACCTCAAATTGTCTACTACTTTTGGGGCTATCTTAGAATGATAGACTCCGGAGAAATTAAAGCCGGTGATAAAATTAATATTGATGTGCCTTCCGGTAATTTTGGAAACATCTTATCAGCCTACTATGCATATAGAATGGGACTTCCTGTAAAGAATTTTATTTGTGCTTCAAACAAAAACAAGGTGCTGACAGATTTCTTTAGTACGGGAGTATATGATACTTGCAGAGATTTTTATGTTACAAATGCTCCTTCAATGGATATTTTAGTGTCAAGTAATCTTGAAAGACTTTTGTATCATATAATTGGCGATGCTATTGAAGTTTCAAAATTAATGGCTGCTTTAAACAATAACAAACATTATGAGGTGGATAAAAATTTATTTTCAATGTTTAAAGCCGGATATGCCGAAGAATATGAAGTCTTAGATGCAATTTCAGAAATGTATGCTGAAAATAACTACATAATGGATACACATACAGCTGTTGCATATGCTGTATATAAAAAACTTAAAGATAATACTCCTACTTTGATAGCTTCTACAGCGAGCCCATACAAATTTGAAGCTTCGGTAAGTAAGGCTATAGGAAAACCTTTAAGTGAAACCAAGGTGTTAATGCCGAGTGGCCTTAGAAATTTGGATAAGAAACCTATACTTCATAAAGAAGTGATTAGTAAAGATGAAATGAAGGACAAGATAAGAGATGAATTTAAAGGATTATAAGCACATACATTGCATAGGGATAGGCGGTATTGGGCTTTCGGCTGTTGCAGAAATATTCCTTAGCAGGGGATATAAGCTGAGCGGTTCTGATATGAAGCAAAGTACAGTGACTGATCAACTTGTTGAAAGAGGTGCCGAAATCTTTTTTGAACACTCTGCATCTAATCTTGGTGATACAGATTTGCTTGTTTATTCAAACGCTGTGTCTATGGAAAATCCTGAAATTGTCGAAGCAAAGCGTAGAGGTATTCCTTGTATAACAAGGGCCGAAGCTTTAGGCGCTTTGATGGATGATTATCAGACATCTGTTGCTATATCGGGAACCCATGGAAAAACAACTACGACTTCTATGATTTCCCTTATTTTAGAGGAAGCAAAACTTTCACCGACTATATTAGTAGGTGGTATTTTAGATCAGTTTAAGAGTAATTATAAAGTCGGTAATAGTGAGTTCTTTGTAACTGAAGCTTGTGAATATATGGATAGCTTCCTTTCTCTTAAACCTTGGATGGAAGTTATACTGAATATTGATTCTGACCATCTTGATTATTTTAAAGATATCGATCACATTGCTAAATCCTTTAGTGAATTTGCTCATAAGGTTCCAAAGGATGGTTATGTAATAGCCTATGACTCAAATCCTTTTGTAAAAACAATAGTTGAAGAACTCGACTGCAATGTACTTACATTTGGTTATAACGAAACAAGCAACTTTTTTGCAAAGAATCTTAGATTCAATAATTTAGGTTGTCCAAGTTTTGATTTGTACCAAAACGGAGTGCTTAGAACTAGCATTCAACTGTCAGTTCCGGGAGAACATAATGTTTTGAATAGCCTTGCAGCTACGGCTGCATGCGTAGCTATGGGTGTTGAGATAGGGGTTATCAAGAAGACACTTGAGGCTTTTACCGGAACCCAAAGAAGATTTGATATCGTAGGTAGAACAAATAATAATGTAACAATTATTGATGATTATGCTCATCATCCAACAGAAATTAAAGCAACTTTGGCGGCAGCAAAGAATATGCCACATAATAAAATTTGGTGTTTGTTTCAACCGCATACTTATACTCGAACACTTGCATTGTTTGACCAATTCGCCAATGCATTTTGCGATGCGGACAAGTTGGTTTTAGCTGAAATATATGCTGCCAGAGAAAAGAATATTTATAAACTTTCTGCTAAAAAGCTGCAGGATGAAATTAAAAAACAGCATTCCGAGCAGGAAGTCTATTTTATGCCGGAATTTGAAAGTATGGCAGATTTTGTTTCAAACAATGCATCTGATGGTGATTTGGTCATTACTATGGGTGCCGGAGATATTTATAAGGTTGGAGAAATTATTTTAGAAAAGGACAAACGGTGAAAAGATCTGTACGCGTTTGCATAATGATGCAAACTTTAATGACACATCCGAATACAGATTTTCCTCTCAGCTATTTTGCTGATAAATTCGATTGCGCAAAATCAAGCATTAGTGAGGATCTTAAAGTAATTAAAGAGGCTGTCGAAATTCAAGAAACGGGATCTCTTATTACCAGCATAGGGGCAAAGGGCGGAGTAAAATTTATTCCAAGTATACCAAAAGCCCAAATTTTAAGTTTTCTTGAGTATGCGCAGCGCAGATTCAGTGAACCGGATAGAGCTTTAGGCTCCGGCTTTTTATACATTTCAGATATACTGTTCGACCCGAAATTTACTGAAGGCGCAGGTAAGGTTTTTGCAAAAAGATTTGAAAACTTAGGAGCAGATTTAATTATTACAATAGAGACCAAAGGTATAGCCGTCGCAGAATATACTGCTCAAATTCTTGGAATTCCTTTAGTTGTTGTACGACGTGAACCGAAAGTAACTGATGGTTCTACAGTATCAATTAATTATTTCTCAGTTTCTTCCGACAGAATTCAAAAAATGTCACTATCAAAAAGATCTGTAAAACCAGGCTCAAAAGCAATAATAATTGATGATTTTATTAGGGGTGGCGGTTCTATTAAAGGCCTTTGTGATATTTTGGCAGAATTTGACAGTGAAGCTGTAGCAGCAGGTATAGTTTTAGCCCTTGATAATGCAAAACATAGCAGCGTTAAGGACTTTTTCCCATTATTAACCCTAAGTTCAGACAAATTAGCGAAAGATATTTGTGAAATTAACATAAATAAAGAAGCTTTTTTATTGTAAACCTTGCACAAAGGAGTATAATATATAAGGCATTATAAAACGGCATAATATCAACTATTGCAGCAATAAGCTAGCGAAAGGCTGGTAGGTTTATGCAGATAACAGATATAAGACTCCGCATGATGGAAAATGGCGGAAAAATGAAAGCAGTCGCTTCAGTAACATTTGATGAAGAATTTGTTGTTCATGACATTAAGGTTGTTGATGGCGAGAATGGTTTATTTATTGCTATGCCAAGTAAAAGAATTGGTGAAGAATATAAGGATATAGCTCATCCTCTTAATATTCAAACAAGAACTAAAATTAGCGATGCAATCTTGGCAAAATATAATGAACAAGTAACAGAATAGAAAAAGCGAAAGGATAACAAAATGGCGAACAAGGAAGACGTAATGATTTTTGCTGGAACTGCGCATCCAGAGCTCGCAAAGGAAATCTCTGAGATATTGGATATCCCTTTAGGAAAATGTAATATAGGGAAATTTAGTGATGGAGAAATTTCTGTAAATATTACTGAAACCGTAAGGGGCAAGGAAGTATTTATTATTCAACCAACAGGGCTACCTGTAAATCATAATATCATGGAGTTGTGTATTATGATGGATGCAATGAAACGTGCTTCAGTAGGAAAGATTACGGCGGTTATCCCGTATTATGGATACGCTCGCCAGGATCGTAAGGCAAAGCCGAGAGATCCAATTTCAGCAAAATTAGTAGCAGATATTTTAGTAGCTGCAGGTGCAGATAATATTTTGACCGTCGATTTACATGCCGCACAAATTCAAGGATATTTCAATATTCCTGTTAACCATTTAGAGGGCATGCCAGTACTTGCGCACTATTTCCTGGAGAAGAATTTTGCATCAAAAGATTTAGTGGTAGTTTCTCCTGATCACGGTAGCGTAACTCGTGCAAGAAATTTTGCACACTACTTTAATTGTCCAATTGCAATTATCGATAAACGTCGTCCTAAAGCAAATGTATCAGAAGTAATGAATATCATCGGTGATGTAGAAGGGAAAACCTGTCTAATGATTGATGATATGATTGACACTGCCGGCACGATTACAAATGCTGCAGAGGCTTTAATGAAGTTTGGTGCAGAGGCTGTATATGCAGCTGCAACACATCCTGTTCTTTCTGGACCTGCAATTGAGAGAATCCAACAATCTCCAATTAAGGAGATGGTTTTGCTTAATACTATTCCTGTTCCTGAAGAAAAACAAATTCCTCAGATTACTATATTATCAATTGCTCCATTGATTGCGGAAGCATTGAGAAGAATTAGTAAAAATGAATCTTTAAGCGCACTTTACAATAACGACTAAAATGTATATTATCTGCGGCTTAGGGAATCCTGGAAGGCAATATGAAGACACAAGGCACAACATGGGCTTTAAAACCCTTGATGTGCTTTCTTCGCGTTTAGGAATCCCAATTACAAAATTAAAATTCAAAGCTTTAATTGGCGAAGGCAAGATAGCATCCGAAAAAGTGGCTTTAGTAAAGCCTCAAACATTTATGAATCTTTCGGGTGAAGCGCTTAAGCCAATAATGGATTTTTATAAAGAAACTCCGGAACATCTGATTGTCATATATGATGATGTAGATATTCCTTTGGGAGGATTAAGAATTCGTCCTGCAGGAAGCAGTGGTAGTCATAATGGAATGAAATCTGTTATATACCAGCTTCAGTATGACAATTTTGCAAGAATAAGAGTGGGGCTTGGAGATCATGGCCCAATTCCTCTTGATAAATTTGTAATAGGTAAAGTTCCTATTCAAGACCAGAAAATTTTAACTGAAACAATTAAAACGGCGGCTGATGCTGCTGTATGCATAGTTGAACATGGTATAGATGAAGCTATGCAAAAGTACAATCATAAATGATAGTAAGCGGAATTTCTGAAAATCGAATAGCACGCTTTGCTAGCACAATACCTGGACAGGAATTAATAATTGCGGCAAGTCCAACGAGGGCTCAACGCATTGCAACAGACCTGTCCTTTTTTTCGTCTAAACCTGTTTTTGTTTTGCCGGATGCACTCGAAGAAAATTTTAAGTATGATGCAAAAAGTAAAAACAGCATTTACGAAAAATTAAAGGTTTTAAACGCAATGTTAGAAGGGCAAGATTTAATTGTTGTTGCCCCTGTTTTGTCTGCGCTTAAAACTTTGGCACATCCAAAAACATTTCTTGAAAATTCCCTTTCATTTAAACTGGGTTCTCAAATTACGCGAGAAGATCTTATAAGAAAATTAGTAAATATGGGCTACGCAAGAGAAGAACTTTGCGAGGCCCCAGGTCAATTTGCTTTAAGAGGAGATATATGCGATATTTTCGCTATAGGTTTTGAATACCCTGTTAGAATAGAATTTTTTGATTTAAACATAGATGCTATAAGAATCTTTGATCCATATACACAAAGATCGCTGAAGCCTATTTCTGAGATAAAAATCAATCCGGCGGATATTATTGAGGGCAATTCTGCATTATGGGACTACCTTGCCAAAGATAGCAAGATTTTGATAGATGATCCCGCTCGTATGGATGCAGAGCTGGATTTGCCCGAGGCTGATTACTATTTTTATCCGCTAAGTGTTTCAGATGCTGATATCAGTATTGAAACAAAACAAGCCCCTGTTTATGGTGGGCATATGGATATTTTTGCGAATGATATGCGAAATTATTTGCAAAAAGGATATGAAATTACTATTGCATGCTCTACGGCTGATAGATTGGTTAATATACGAGATTTTCTTGTAGGCCAAAACATAGAAGGTGTAATACTAAAAGATGGGACACTTGTTTCCGGAACAGAATATCCTGAAGAAAAGAAGCTTTTCTTAACAGACTCGGAAATTTTCCCGTATATAAAGAAAAGAAGAATAAGAAAAGAAAAAGGTCGCGAAATAAAGACCTTCACAGATATTAAAAAGGGCGATTATGTTGTCCATGAAACTCATGGTGTTGGCCGCTTTGTTGGCATACAGAAAATGAGTTCAAGTGGTTCTGTAAAAGATTATTTGCGCATTGAATATGCCGGCAATGATGTTTTATATGTACCTGTTGATCAAATGGGCGTACTTCAAAAATATGTTGGAAGTGAATCTGCTAAACCTCGTATTAATAAATTATCAAGTGGAGATTGGAACAAAACTAAAGAGCGTGTTAAGGCTGCTATTAGAGATATGGCAGAAGACTTTCTTAAAGCTGCGGCTGAAAGACAGGCAAGCGCGGGATACAAATTTGGTCCGGATTCTACTTGGCAAAAAGAGTTTGAAGAACAGTTTCCTTTTGAAGAAACAGAAGATCAACTTAAAGCTACAGAAGAAATAAAAGCTGATATGCAATCTGACAGTGCTATGGATAGATTGCTGTGTGGTGATGTCGGTTACGGAAAAACCGAAGTTGCCGCAAGAGCTATTTTTAAATGCTTAGAACAAGGTAAGCAAGCTGCTATACTTGTGCCTACTACAATTCTTGCTAATCAACACTATCATACTTTTATAAACCGTATGGCTGGGTATCCTTTTAATATTCAGATGCTTAGTAGATTTAGGACGGCAAAACAGCAAGAAGATATAGTTAAACAAGTTGAAAAAGGTGAAATTGATTTATTAATCGGAACTCACAGATTATTATCTTCAGATGTTAAGTTTAAAGATCTTGGTCTGCTCGTTGTAGATGAGGAACAACGTTTCGGAGTTGAACACAAAGAGAAAATTAAAAAGCTAAAGGCTAATGTTGATGTGTTGACTTTATCTGCAACTCCTATTCCAAGAACTCTGCATATGTCTCTTACAGGTATCCGTAATATGTCAATTATTGCAGAACCTCCTGAAGATAGATTTCCTGTACAGACCTATGTTGTTGAAGAGGATGATAAATTAATAGCGGATGCTATTAGAAGAGAACTTTCCAGAGATGGTCAGGTTTATGTTGTTTATAATAGAGTTCGCGGAATTTTAACTATAGCAAATAGATTAAGAGAACTTATTCCGGAGGCAAAGATTGCAGTAGGACATGGTCAAATGAGCGAAAATGCTCTTGAAGATGTAATGGTGGATTTTTCCGAAGGGAAATATAATGTTCTCGTTGCAACTACTATCATAGAATCGGGACTTGATATTCCGAATGTAAACACTATGATAATTTTAGATGCAGATAAGTTTGGACTGTCCCAGCTTTATCAGTTAAGGGGAAGGGTTGGAAGAACTAATCGTATTGCATATGCTTATTTAACTTATAAAAAGGATAAGCAAATTAGTGAAATTGCGGAAAAACGTTTGAGAGCTATCAGAGAGTTTACAGAATTTGGCTCCGGGTTCAGAATTGCTATGAGAGACTTGGAAATTCGTGGCGCGGGCAATGTTTTGGGAGTAGAACAATCTGGCCACATGCTTTCCGTTGGATATGAACTTTATTGCAAACTTGTAGATGAGGCTGTAAGAGAATTAAAAGCTGAACGAGAGGGCATTATTTTAGAGCCTGAAATCACTACAGATACAGAAGTTAGCCTTAATGTTAGCGCATATATTCCAGAGGAATACATCTCTGATGAAATTATTCGCCTCGATATGTATAAGCGAATTGCTACTATTTCAAGTATTGAGGAACAAATAGAGCTTTCAGAAGAACTTATTGATAGGTTCGGTGAGCCTCCTGAAGAACTTGGAAACCTTTTGGATATAGCACTGCTGCATAACAAAGCAAGCAAACTTGGCATTTCAAACCTTGTTCTTCAAAGAGAGGATTTAATATTTGTATTTGAATCTGCTGATGGATTAAAACCTGAAATTGTTGAAAAATTGTTGGATACTTACGATTTAAGGCTTACAATTTATGGTGGAGTTCAACCGAAGTTTAGTCTTGCATTAAAACAGGCTCCGGCTGTTGAAGAAGCTCTCAATGTGCTTGATTTAATGGTATAATCATAATATGGAAACAAAAGAAAGTAAAAACAAAAGCTTTATAGGTGGGACATTAATTTTAGGCTTAGCCGGATTAATAATTAAGATTTTAGGTGCAGCCTTTAGAATACCACTTGGCAATATTATTGGCGCAACAGGAATGGGCTATTATCAAAAAGCCTATCCAATTTATAATTTATTTTTAACATTGGCAATCGCTGGTATACCTACAGCTATTGCACGAATGGTTGCGGAAAGAAATGCCGTAGATAAACCAAAGGAAGCATACAAGGTATTCAGATCATCATTTTATCTTTTGCTTTGTACAGGAATAGTTACATCATCCTTATTGCTTTTTGGGGCAAAGTGGCTGACAGGTTCTTATTTAAGCACTCCGAAAGCAGTTTATTGCATGCAAGCGATTGCTCCGGCTTTGTTGTTTTGTCCGCTGATGTCCGCATACCGAGGATATTTTCAAGGCAGACAGGATATGAAACCAACAGCTGTTTCCCAAGTTGTTGAACAGATTTTCAGAGTTGCAATAGGCCTTGGGCTTGCTGTAATTTTACTTCCAAAGGGTGTTGAGTTTGCTGCTGCCGGTGCCAGCTTTGGAGCAACCGCAGGTGGTATATTTGGTTTTATTGGAATAGCTTTTGTTTTTCTTAAGAGCAAAAAAGTAATTTTCTCTGAGTTTGAAATTTCTAATGAAAGTGATATAGCATCAACAAAAGAGATACTAAAGGAGATACTGGTTATAGCTATTCCTATAACAATCGGATCTGCAGTTCTTCCTATAATGAATACTATTGATATGATGGTAGTAGAAAAACGCTTGATGGCAATAGGTTACAGTGCGGATATAGCAAACTCTTTATACGGAGAACTTACCGGCTTCGCACAGCCGTTAATCAATTTCCCTCAAGTTTTGACGCAAGCTGTATCGATCAGTATGGTACCTCTTGTAGCATCTGCATTTAAGAGAAAAGAAACTCTCTTTATGCAAGATAGCATAAGACTTGGAATAAGATATGCAGTGATAATTGCACTTCCTTGTGCAGTTGGAATGAGTGTTTTGTCAGAACCGATTCTTGTGCTTTTATATCCGGGTCAAAGAGAAAGTGCAATTAATGCGGCTTCGTGTCTCGCAATATTAGCAATAAGTGTGATATTCCTTGGGTTAACACATGCTTTCACAGGAATACTTCAGGGTATAGGAAAACAAATAATCCCTGTTAGAAACTTGGCGATAGGTGCTGTGGCAAAAGTCGTTGTCACATTTTGCTTAACGGGGATTCCAAGTTTAAATGTCAGAGGCGCAGCCTTTGGAACTTTAACGGCTTATGCGGTATCAGCTATCTTAGATTTTATTTCAGTGATAAAGCATACCGGAACAAAATTTGATTACAAACTAACAGTTTTAAAACCGGTAATCTCAGTCGCCATTATGGGCGTTGTTGTATATGCAATTCATCATTTTGTTTCGTTGTATATAGGAAATGCAGTTGCCTGTGTTGTGTCAATTGTTGTTGGAGTGATTGTTTATCTAATTGCTGTGTTGATTACCGGAACTCTTACTGTTGAAGAGCTTGAAGGTTTACCTAAAGGGAAAACAATTGTAAAAATTGTAAAGAAATTTAAAAAATAGTAAGAAAATGGTGCTGCCACAATATGTTGTAGCACCATTTTTGTTAATTTATTGAAATTTCAAGCTGTTTAATGGCTTTTATGTTGACAAACATACAATATATATGTCACAATGTTCGTGTAATTGTTATTTTTAAGGAGGAAATGAAATGAATAAAGCTGAAATCATTGCTGCAGTAGCAGAAAAGACAGGCCTTACTAAGAAGGATACAGAAACAACTATTAACGAATTTATCGAAGCTATAGAAAAAGAACTTTGCAAGAAAGACGGAAAAGTTCAACTTATCGGATTTGGAACATTTGAAGTTAGAGCAAGAAAAGCAAGAACAGGTCGCAATCCACAAAAGCCAACTGAACTTGTTCAGATTCCTGCAAGCAAGGCTCCTGTATTCAAGGCTGGTAAAGCATTTAAGGATATCGTAAACAAATAGTTTGTGAAATTATCAACCGAAGCGTAGCTCATAGCAGCTACGCTTTTATTATCTCAGTAAATAGTTAGTGATATGCATTTGTGATATAATTAGTGTGTATTATACGTAAATTTGGTGTGGCTAATAATGAAGCTTAATTTGTTTAATTTAACTATTTATGAAGCCAAAAAGGTAATTAAAATAAATGAAGGTGAGATTATGGAATTAAAAAAATTGCAAGATGATATGATAGCTGCTTTAAAGGCCGGAGATAAAGAGAGAAAAGAGGGCATATCCTTATTAATTGCTGCGGTTAAACGCGCTGCAATTGACGAAGGATGCCGTGATGACATTAAGGAAGAACTTGTAGATAAGGTTATTCTTAAGGAGCTTAAGAGCACTCAAGAACAAGTTGATACTTGCCCTGCTGCAAGGACAGATTTGCTTGATGGATATAAAAAGCATTTAGAACTTGTAAAAGAGTATGCACCAAAGATGCTTTCGGCTGAAGAAATAACTGCAATCATTAAAGAAAAATTCATGGATGTCATTGCGTCTGGAAATAAAGGTCTTATCATGAAGACTATCATGCCGGAATTCAAAGGCAAAGCAGATGGAAAACTAATCAATCAGATTATTGCCGATTTAACAAAGTAAAATGAGGATAGATAAATACCTAAAGGTGTCAAGGCTCATTAAGCGTCGCACTGTTGCTCATGATGCTGCCGAACAGGACAGAATATATCTTAATGGTAAGGTTTCTAAACCCGGAGCCCAAGTGAAGCCTGGAGATATTATCGAAATAGTTTTCGGCACATCAAGAATGAAAGTAAAAGTTGTATCAACACCTGAGCATATTGGTAAAGATGATGCAGATACAATGTACGAAATAATTAATGACTAATGCTTCCAAAAACGGGTAGATTTGAATTAAAAGCTCCATATCAAATGACCGGAGATCAGCCACAGGCAGTAGAAAAGCTTGTGGCGAGTTTGCGTGCCGGAAATAAAGCGAGTACTTTGCTTGGTGTAACCGGATCGGGGAAAACTTTTACAATGGCTAATGTCATTCAGCAAATTCAAAAGCCTACTTTAGTTATCTCACATAATAAAACTTTGGCAGCTCAGCTTTGCGGTGAGTTCAAAGAATTCTTCCCAAATAATGCGGTTGAATATTTTATTTCGTACTATGACTATTATCAGCCTGAGGCTTATGTTCCTTCGACTGATACCTATATAGAAAAAGATTCCGATATAAATTCGGAAATTGAGAGACTTCGTTATTCTGCAACAGCTGCTTTGGCTGAGAGAAATGATGTAATAATTGTTGCATCTGTTTCATGCATATACGGAATGGGTGATCCTGCAGAATATGAAGGTCAAATGATTTCTCTTAGGCCGGGGCAAGAATGGACTCGTAATCAATTATTGCGAGAGCTTACAGAAATTCAATATTCAAGAAATGATTTGGGTTTTGATCGGGGAACTTTTAGAGTTCGCGGAGATATAATTGATATTATTCCGCAAGGTATGGATAGAGCTGTTCGAATAGAGCTCTTTGGAGATGAAATTGATTCAATCAAAGAACTCGATCCTATCACAGGAGAAATCATAGCAAAGAGAAATCATATTTCGATTTTTCCTGCGAGCCATTATACTACTTCGAAAGAAAATATGGATAAAGCTCTTGTTAGTATCGAAGAAGAATTAGCGGAAAGATTGATAGAACTTAAAGCGCAAGGGAAATTGCTTGAAGCGCAAAGACTTGAGCAGCGTACTCGTTATGATTTAGAGATGCTTAGGGAAATAGGGAATTGTAAGGGTATTGAAAATTATTCCAGGCATCTCGTTGGAAATCCTCCGGGAGCATCCCCTTATACATTAATAGATTATTTCCCAAAAGATTTTCTTATTTTTGTTGATGAAAGTCATGTAATGCTTCCTCAACTTCATGCTATGGCTAATGGCGACAGAGCTCGAAAAACATCACTTGTTGATTACGGATTTAGACTTCCATCAGCACTTGATAACAGACCACTTAGATTTGATGAGTTCGAGGATAGAATTAACCAAATTGTTTATGTGTCTGCGACTCCGGCAGAATATGAAAGACAACAGGCCCATGGCATAACGGCAGAACAGATTATAAGACCTACAGGTTTGTTAGATCCTCCGGTAGAGGTTGTAAAAACAGAAGGTCAAATTGATCATCTGATTGGCGAAATTAATAAGGAAACAGAAAAAGGATACAGATGTCTCGTTACAACATTGACAAAGAAAATGGCAGAAAGTTTAACTGACTATTTAAAATCTGCGGGACTTAAGGTTAGATATATGCATTCGGATATAGATACTCTTGAAAGAAATGAAATTTTAAGAGACTTGCGCCTTGGAGTATTTGATGTTCTCGTAGGGATAAACCTTTTAAGGGAAGGTCTTGATTTGCCGGAAGTTTCTCTTGTTGCAATTTTGGATGCTGACAAAGAAGGCTTTTTACGTACTGAAACATCGCTAATACAAACGGTAGGGCGTGCATCAAGAAATTCTGAAGGCAGAGTAATTATGTATGCAGATGCAATAAGCCCTGCGATGAAGGCTTGCCTTGATGAAACGAGCAGACGTCGTGCTATTCAAATGAAATACAATGATGAGCATGGCATTACGCCTCAAACAATTAAGAAGGCTGTAAGAGATGTTATAGAGGTTACAAAGAAAATTGAGCAAGACCTTGATGAGTATGAGGGTAAATCTCCAAATGAACTTACAAAGAAAGAACTTATTGAATATTCAAAGAAACTTGAAAAAGAGATGAGAATAGCGGCAAAAGATTTGCAATTTGAAAGAGCGGCTATTTTAAGAGATCGTTTGTTAGAAGTAAGAGCAGAGTTATAATGCAAAAAGATTTAGTTATTCGCGGCGCTAAGGCCCATAATTTAAAAAATATTGATATCACTATCCCAAGAGATAAGTTTGTAGTTATTACAGGTTTGTCAGGCTCGGGAAAGTCTTCACTTGCATTTGATACAATCTATGCAGAAGGGCAGAGGCGGTATGTTGAAAGCTTATCAGCTTATGCACGCCAATTCTTGGGACTTTTAGATAAGCCTGATGTCGAATCTATAGACGGGCTTTCGCCTGCTATTTCTATCGATCAAAAAACAACAAGTAAGAATCCAAGATCAACTGTTGGGACAGTAACAGAAATATATGACTATTTACGTTTGCTTTATGCCCGTATTGGAATTCCTCATTGTCCTGTTTGCGGCCGCGAAATTTCAAGTCAGACCGTAGACCAAATTGTTGAACAACTAATGGCATTTCCCGAGGGGACCAAGATTGTTTTATTAGCTCCTGTTATAAGAGAGAAAAAAGGCCAACATGAAAAAGTTCTCGAAAGAATTAAGCGTGATGGTTTTGTCAGAGTTCGCATTGATGGGGAAATATATAATCTTGAAGAAGATGATATTAAACTCTCAAAAACATATAAACATACTATAGAAATTGTTACAGATAGGGTTGTTGTCCGCGAGGGGCAAGAAAGCAGATTCGCAGAAAGCGTTGAGATGTCTATTGCACAAGGCGGTGGACTTTGTGGCGCATTAATAAGTTTTCCTAATGGAAAGAAAAAAGAAGAATTATACAGTACAAAACTTTCATGCCCGGAGCATGGTTTTAGTATTGATGAATTAGAGCCAAGAACTTTTTCATTCAATTCTCCATTTGGCGCTTGTCCTGAATGTAATGGTATAGGGTATATTGAAAAAATTGATCCAAGCCTTTTGGTAGAAGATGAGAATCTGTCTATTAACGACGGGGCTATTACGAAGGCATTTGCCAGCATGGAATTTGCCGGATTTTATAAACAGTTGATTGGTGCATTAGCTGATTATCATAAAACCAGTATGGATATACCATATAAAAAACTTCCAAAGGCTTTTAAAGAGGAACTGTTTTATGGTACGAATGAACGAAAATTAGATTATTACTATACTCGTCGTGATGGAAGCCTTTCGCATAGACATGACAGCTTCGAAGGTATAATCCCAAATTTAATGAGAAGATATGGGATGACTAATTCTGACTTAATCAGAGATAAGATCGAAGATTATATGAATATAGATGTTTGCCCATCTTGTAAGGGAAAAAGGCTTCGCCCGGAAATTTTAGCTGTAACAGTTGGCGAAAAAAATATTGATGAGTACTGCAATATGCCTATTGATGAGGCTCACAAATTTACTTTAGATATTGAGAAGAAATTAAATAAAAGAGATTTTGCAATAGCAAAGTTAATTTTAAAGGAAATTAAGTCAAGACTTAAATTTTTGATTGATACAGGGCTTGAATATTTGACGTTATCAAGGTATTCATCAAGTTTATCAGGCGGAGAGTCACAGCGAATAAGATTAGCAACACAAATAGGCTCTTATTTAGTTGGCGTTATGTATATACTTGATGAACCATCTATAGGTCTTCATCAAAAGGATAATCAAAAACTTTTGGCGGCCTTGAGAAATTTGTGCGATATAGGAAATACGCTTCTTGTTGTTGAACACGACCAGGAAACAATGGAAGCTGCAGATCAGATTGTTGATATTGGACCTGGCGCCGGAGTAAACGGCGGCCGTTTGGTAGCCCAAGGAACAATAGAAGATATAAAAGCTTGCAAAGAGTCAATTACAGGACAATACTTGTCCGGCGTAAAGAAAATAGAGATTCCTAAAACCCGCCGCGAGGGTAATGGTAAATCACTTTGGATTCGCGGAGCAAGAGAGAATAATTTAAAGAATATTGATGTTGAATTTCCTCTTGGAAAATTTATTTGTGTAACAGGTGTTTCGGGATCAGGAAAATCAAGCTTAATCAATGACATATTATATCGCGCTGCAGCGCAGGAATTTTACAGAGCGAAAGCAAAACCTGGAAAATTTAAAAAAATTGAAGGTCTAAAAAATATTGATAAGGTTATCGATATTGATCAGAGTCCTATAGGAAAAACTCCACGATCAAATCCTGCAACATATACCGGCGTCTTTACTAATATCAGAAATTTATTTGCTCAAACAAACGAGGCAAAGATGAGAGGCTATGGACCGGGAAGGTTTAGTTTTAATGTGCCAGGTGGAAGGTGCGAAGCTTGCTCTGGTGACGGAATTATTAAAGTTGAAATGAATTTTTTGCCTGATGTATATGTTCCTTGTGAAGTGTGCCATGGCAAAAGATATAACAGAGAAACTCTGGAAGTAAAGTATAAAGGTAAAAACATTTTTGATGTTCTTGATATGACTGTTGATGAAGCTCTTAGCTTCTTTGAAAACATTCCAAGCATCTATCGACAGATTAATACATTAAAAGAGGTTGGGCTTGGATATATTAAACTTGGACAACCTTCTACACAATTGAGTGGTGGGGAAGCACAAAGAGTAAAACTCGCGACAGAACTTTCTAAACGCAGTACAGGCAAGACATTATATATTTTAGATGAACCAACTACAGGTTTGCATTTTGCCGATGTTGATAAATTGATTGGAGTCCTTCAAGCATTGGTTGATAAAGGCAACACAGTTGTAGTTATTGAGCATAATCTTGATGTTATAAAAACCGCGGATTATATTATTGATCTTGGTCCTGATGGCGGAAATAAAGGTGGAACAGTGATTGCGACAGGAACTCCGGAAGTAGTCGCAAAGGTTAATAAATCATATACTGGTCAGTTCTTAAAGAAAATACTAAAGGAGCAAAAGTAATGGAGAATTTTAAGATTTTATCATCAAACGGAAAAACTCAATTGGAATGCACAGAATGGAAACCGTATGCGGAGCCGAAAGCAATTTTGCAAATAGTTCATGGCATGTGTGAGTATGTTGGAAGATATGATGCTTTTGCTCAATTTTTAAATAAAGAAAATATTCTGGTCGTTGGTGATGACCATTTAGGACATGGCCACAGTGCAGATGAGGGATATGGCTATTTTGGTGAGCAGGATGGCTGGAAAAGATTAATCGATGATGAATGCCTGTTGGCTAAAACAATGCAGGAGAAATACCCGAATGTTCCATATATACTTTTAGGACATAGCATGGGATCATTTATTGCAAGAGGTGTGCTGGCTACTGAAACTGCAAAGACTTTTTCAGGCGCTATTATTATGGGAACAGCCGGAACGAATAATGCTATTAATCTGGGGCTTACAATAATAAAACTTTTAAGAAAAATAAAAGGGAGCAAATCACATAGTAAACTTATTACCGGAATGGCGTTTGGGTCCTATTTAAAAAATATTGAAAACCCGGTTAACAATTCTGCATGGCTTTCTCATGATGATAATGTATGTATTTCGCATGCGACAGACCCAATGTGTAAGTTCACTTTTACACTTGCAGGGTATGAAGATCTGTTTAGATTGTTAAAATATATAAATAGTGATGAATGGTACGCAAAACTTCCACAAAATCTTCCGATTCTTGTTACATCAGGTTGGGAAGATCCTGTCGGAGATTATGGAAAAGGCCCGGCTGAGGTTGTTGAAAAAATTAAAAAAGCAAATTGCGAGGTAGCTGCAATTTTCTATGAAGGAATGCGTCATGAAATTTTGAATGAAATCGGAAAAGAAACTGTTTATGATGACATGCTTGCTTTTATTCTTGATGCCTCAGAGGGTGTGCATTTTGAAAAAGGTTTAAAACCTTTCTGCGATTTTGAATAAATATGGTTAATATAGGCAATTCATGGGACGAAAAACTTAAAGGTGAATTTGATAAAGAATACTATCAGCAACTTCGTTCGTTCCTAAAAACTGAATATAGTTCTCGCACTATTTATCCGGACATGCATGATATATTTAATTCTTTAAAAGCTGCAAGCTATGAAGATGTTAGAGTTGTGATAATAGGGCAGGATCCATATCATGAACCCGGTCAAGCGCACGGTATGGCTTTTAGTGTTAAACCCGGTATAGAGGTTCCACCAAGCCTTAAGAATATGTATAAAGAACTTTCCACTGATATTCCCGGCTTTGTTATACCGGAGTCCGGATATCTTCAGAAGTGGGCAGAACAAGGGGTTCTTTTGCTCAATGCAGTTTTAACTGTTCGTGCACACCAGGCAAATTCGCATAAGGGTAAAGGTTGGGAAATTTTCACAGATAGAGTTATAGAACTTGTGAATGAAAAAGAATCACCCGTTGTATTTATGCTGTGGGGCGCAAATGCCAGAGCGAAGAAGAGTTTGATTACAAATAGTATTCATTTTGTACTTGAAGCTCCGCATCCAAGCCCACTCTCTGCGTATAACGGCTTTTTTGGCTGTAAACATTTCAGTAAATGTAATGAATTGCTTGAGAAATCAGGTCAAAAACCTATAAATTGGCAAATATAATGAAATTTTTAAGGAAAAGGCTTGTCTGTGCAGGCCTTTTTTCATATAATTAACGCATTGTATACAATTTAAGGAAGGTAGAATTATGGCTACAAAAAGAATAGTTGACGAATATATAGAATTAGCAAAGAAAAGAAATCCTAATGAGCCGGAGTTTCATCAAACCATAGAGGAAGTTTTGGGTTCACTTGAACCTGTATTAAAAAAGCATCCTGAATTTGTAAAAAGTGGATTAATGGAAAGACTTATTGAGCCTGAAAGATTAGTATCATTTAGGGTAACATGGGTTGATGATAAAGGAAAAGTGCAGGTAAATAGAGGTTATAGATGTCAGTTTAATTCGGCAATCGGCCCATATAAGGGAGGACTTCGTTTTGCTCCAAGCGTATATCCCGGAATTATGAAATGTTTAGCATTTGAGCAAACATTTAAGAATAGTTTGACAGGGCTTCCTATCGGTGGAGCAAAGGGCGGTTCTGACTTTGATCCTAATGGAAAATCTGATGCTGAAATCATGAGATTCTGCCAATCATTTATGACAGAATTATATAGGCATATTGGTCCTCAAACAGATGCTCCTGCCGGAGATCTCGGTGTTGGTGCAAGAGAACTTGGATATCTATTCGGACAATATAAGAGAATTGCTAATGCATACGAAAGTGGTGTAATAACAGGTAAAGGTCTCAGCTACGGCGGACTTCCGGGAAGAACAGAAGCAACAGGCTATGGTATTTGTTTCTTCCTCAGAGATATGCTCGAAGCAAACGGAGAAACTATTAAGGGCAAAACCGTAGTAATCTCGGGCTTTGGAAATGTTGCTTGGGGAACAGCTCAAATGTTAGAAAAGATGGGTGCAAAACTTATTGCATTTAGCGGACCTGATGGATATATTCTTGACGAAGCTGGAATTACAGGAAAGAAGGTTGAATACTTCTTAACACTTAGATCTTCCGGCAAGAATGTGTGCGAACCTTATGCAAAGAAGTTTAAGAGTGCTAAATTCTTTAAGGGTGAAAAGCCTTGGGGTGTAAAGGCTGATTTATATATTCCATGTGCAACCCAAAATGATGTTGATATTAATAGCGCAAAGAAGATTGTAAAGAATGGATGCAAGTTCTATTGTGAAGGTGCAAACATGCCTACAACGAATGAAGGTCTTAAATATCTCCAAGACCATGGCGTAATTATTGGGCCTGCAAAGGCTGCCAATGCCGGAGGCGTTGCATGTTCAGCACTTGAAATGTCACAAAATGCCCGTAAATATCCTATGGAAAGAGAAGAGGTTTATGAAAAGCTCGAGGGCATAATGAAGCATATTCATGATTCATCAGCCGCAGCCTCAAAGGAATACGGCTATGGCTATAACCTTGTAGCCGGAGCAAATATAGCAGGTTTCTTAAAGGTGGCTGAAGCAATGACAGCTCAGGGTTATGTATAGCCCTCAAAATAGTGTAAAACTTGAAATCAAGGAGCGTTTCGCCCCTTGATTTTAATATATAGTTAAAAATTTAACTATGATATTACATGATTAGGGTGTATAATATAAACATAGATATTTTGGGGTTTTGTAACCCTATATGCATATAGTTATTTTTAGGAGGAAAACTATGGGCTATGTAGATTATGAAGTTAAGGGCATGGTAGGTGTTATTACAATTAACAGACCAAAGGCTCTCAACGCACTTAACACTGAAGTTCTTACAGATCTTGAAGCAACTTTCGATGCAGTTGATATTAATGCTGTTCGTTGCCTCATCATAACAGGCGCTGGTGAAAAATCATTCGTTGCTGGTGCTGATATTGGTGAAATGTCAACAATGAACGCTCAGGAAGCAGTTGCATTTGGTCTTCACGGTAATGCTGTATTCAGAAAGATTGAAAGCTTCCCAATTCCAGTAATCGCTGCAGTTAACGGATTTGCACTTGGTGGTGGATGCGAACTTTCAATGAGCTGTGATATTAGACTTGCTGCTGAAAATGCAGTATTTGGTCAGCCTGAAGCAGGCCTTGGAATTACTCCTGGCTTCGGTGGTACACAGAGACTTGCAAGACATATCGGTCTTGGCAATGCAAAGAAGATTATTTATTCATGCAGAAACATTAAAGCTCCAGAAGCTCTTGCTCTTGGTCTTGTTCAAGATGTATATCCACAGGCAGAACTTATGGAAAATGCTCTCAAGCTTGCTAATAAGATTGCTAATAACGCTCCAATCGCAGTTCGTGCATGCAAAGAATGCATCAACGTTGGTATGCAGCTTGACATTGATAGCGCTGTTAAATACGAAGCAAACGTATTCGGCAGATGCTTCGGCGTAGATCAGAAGGAAGCTATGGGTGCATTCCTTGAAAAGAGAGATCACGCTCCATTCGTAAATAAGTAATTCAATACACAAAAGTGTATATAATTTAAACGTTTAAATTTTTAGGAGGAAACAAAATGAAAGTAGCTGTATTTGGCGCTGGTACAATGGGCAGTGGTATTGCTCAGACATTCGCTAAGGCTGGCAATGAAGTTAAGCTTGTAGACCTTAATCTTGACATTGTTAATGGTTCTATCGCAAAGATTGCTAAGGGCTTTGACAAACAGATTGAAAAAGGTAGAATGGATGCTGCAACAAAGGACGCTATTCTTAAGAACATCGTTCCTGCAGAAAAGAAAGACATCGGTGATGTTGATCTCGTAGTAGAAGCAGCTCTTGAAGTTATGGATATCAAGAAAGCTCTCTTCAAGGAACTTGATGGTATAGTTAAAGACGGCGCAGTATTTGCATCTAACACATCATCACTTTCTATCACAGAAATCGGTTACGGACTTAAGCATGACTTTATCGGTATGCACTTCTTCAACCCAGTTCCAGCAATGAAACTCGTTGAAATTATTCGTGGCGCTAACACAAAGCAGGAAACATTCGATTTCATTAAGGCTGCTTCCGAACAAATCGGTAAGACACCTGTAGAAGTAAATGAAGCTCCTGGTTTCGTAGTAAACAGAATTTTAATCCCATATTGCAACGAAGGTTTCTTCGTACTTCAGGAAGGTATCGCATCTGCAAAGGATATTGATACAGCAATGAAGCTTGGTGCTAACCACCCAATGGGACCTCTTGAACTCTCCGACCTTATCGGACTTGATATCGTTCTTGCAGTTATGAATGTTCTCTATACAGAAACAGGCGACAGCAAGTATCGTCCATGCCCACTTCTCAGAAAATATGTACGTTCTGGTAAACTTGGTCGCAAGACAGGCAAGGGTGTTTACGAATACTAATTTGAAAAAAGCTTTTAAAAACCAACCTCAATCGAGGTTGGTTTTTTTATGTGCTTTATTGCGAATACAACCGAAAATGTAGTATAATATTAGGGTATATGTACACATTATATTGTGGTTTGAGACCTATTTAAGGAGAAAAAACATGAAAAAGAGTATCGTTATTTTGTTAATTGCATCCATGTGCTTAGTTTTAAGCTTTGGGGTTGTAGCTTTCGCTGCAAATGCAGGCTCTCAGGATGATCCTGTTGTCACAAAAAGTTATTTAGATTCTGTAATAGAAGACATTAAAAAATCTTCAGGTTCATCAGCAAATGCAGAATATGAAGTGTTAGAAAGTTTGCCTGCAGGTACCGTTGTTGTCGGTGGTGCCAGTACTGAAATGATTTTAAGAAGTGGTAGTGCGGTTGCAAGCATCCCTTCATCAGCAAGTGGCGGACTTTCCGATTTAACCAACGGATCCAATATAACTAATGCAAAAGCTATAAGTGCAAATCATCTTTTACTTTTCCCAAGAGATGATGGCAGAGCTCTTCAAGTAACAAAAGATAACACTTATATCATGGTTAAGGGAGATTATAGGATTAAATAATGAAAAGAATAATATCTATTATTTTGAGCATAGCTATGCTTCTTGGCGTAGTATGTGTGTACTCATATGCGGCAAAAGAGGAAGTTGTTACCCAATTAGCAGATGAGTTATATTTGCATAAAAATTCTTTCTATAGTGAATCAGCAAGTGGGGATGTAAATGAAAACTACTTTGTTTATTCTCCTAATACATCTGTTACTCCTTATCTTGCTCACGGTAATGATGTCGCCGGAGTAGCCTCAATGGATCGAGTATTTAGGCTTGAATCAGAAGCCGGAAACACTTTGATTGCGGGCGTAAATGGTGATTATTTCATTACAAGCAATGGGGTTCCTATTGGTATAGAAATAAAAGATGGAATCATTAAGAGTAGCTCACATTCTGAATATCCTGAAATTGGTTTCACAGAAGATGGCGAAGCTATTATTGGTCGTTCAAATTTGAATGTTAGTTTTACCAATACTACTCAAGATGTAACATTTGATAATATACATTACAACAAAGGTTTAAGTGTAGATGGAATACCTACGCTTTACAGTGCTGCTTTTGAAGATACAAATAGAGCTGATTGGACTACTGTAAATGTAGTTGTCGATATAAAGAATGGTGAAGCTACATATAACGGGACAATAAGCGGTAAAGTCGTTGAAGTTGTTGATTCAGATATAGCATTTGAGCTTCAAGAAGATCAGCTTGTTTTATCTATGTATGCAAATCAAGATCCTTTTATATTAGAGCACATGCTCTCATTTGAAGAAGGGGATAGAATTGAAGTTACATTCTCTATGGATAAATCTTGGCGCAATGTTACACAAGCATTGGGCGGAAAAGAAATGCTTGTTGAGAGTGGTAATGCGCAAAAATTTAGTGATAATACACGAGCTCCAAGAACTGCTTTTGGTATAAAGTCAAACGGAGATATTGTTATTTATACTTGTGATGGTCGTGACTATGGCGGATCTAAGGGTTTGAGCTTATCCGAGCTTGCCCGTCGCATGGTTCAGCTTGGATGCAAAACCGCAGTTAACCTTGACGGTGGAGCATCAACTCAGGTTCATGTAGTATATCCTGGTAACGAAGAGCATGAACAAATAAATGAGGATGCCGGTTCGAGCTTAAGATCTTGCGGAAACTATATTTGTTTTAAAAACAATGCAAGACCTTCCGGAAAGCTCGCAAAGATTTATGCATATCCTCAATCAATTTCTGTAGCAGCGGAATCTGAAGCTAAAATCAGCTTCAAAGGATGCGATACCCATTGGTATCCAATGTCTATTGATACAGACGAGCTTGAATATGATGTATCAAACGATTTAGGCTATATTGAGGATGGAAAATTTGTTTCAGGTTTAAGCCTTGGATCTGGCGTTATCACTGCAAGCTATGGAAATATCAATACGACAATTGCAGTTACAGTAACCACAGACTGGCCTGAAATAAGTGCAAGTTGTGCCGGAGGCGTTCTTATTGCAACAGTAGAAGATCCTTTAGGACAAGGTATAGACAAATCAGATATGACTTTAACTGTCGATGGCGAAGATTATCCGTTTGTATATGGTAACGGTATTTTGACTGCAGAATTCGATGAGCCTGATGGCTATTTACATCATGCAATTATTACTGCAAAGAATGCAAAAGGACATATTTCGAGGTTCGGGCTTTCATTTACACTTGATTCTTATATAAACGAGTATGGAGAATCTGTAGCTGTAGATGTTGATAATACTCAAGTTTTTGCTGATGTAAGTTCAGCAAATTGGGCAAAGCCATATATTGAATACTTGTATAGAAATGACATAGTTTCCGGTAGCGAGAAGAACAATAAGCTTTATTATAATCCAAGTGCAAACATGACAAGACAAGAATTTGCAAAAGTTATAACATCTTGGTATGGTGCAGATTTGGATGAATTTGAGAGCGCTGAATTAGATTTTGCTGACAATTCAAAAATAGCATCTTGGGCTGTTCCATATGTAAAAGCTGCTGTTGAGCTTGGAATGATGGGCGGTAAAAATATAAACGGAACATTGAAATTTGACCCAACAGGTTCCATTACTCGTCAGGAAGTTATGACAGTTATAGGAAGAATCATGGATGATGGATATCAATCATCAAACCTTTCCGAATTTAAAGATGCATCAAAAGTAGCATCTTGGGCTTTGCCATATGTAAAAGTTTTGGTAAAGCAAGGCATTATTACCGGGTCAAATGGACAATTACTTCCTAATAATTTAGTAACAAGAGAACAAGTTGCAAAAATAATATTTGAAATTAACTAATGAGAATTCTTGTATTTGCAGCCGGTGGAGATATCGGCGGTGGAAAAACTCATATTCTAAATTTAGCGCATGAACTTTCTAAGAACAATACGCTACGTTTGGTGTGCTTCAGAATTGGCGAAATGTCAAAAGATGCAAAAGAAATGGGGATAGACACTGTAGAGATTGATGTAAAAGAAGGCTGGGCTGCAACAAAAAGATTAGCATTTAAAGAGGCTAAAGAGTTTAAACCTGATATAATTCATTGCCATGGTTCAAAAGCCAATTTATTAGGAGTATTAGTTAAGAAAAATACCGGAATCCCTGTTATGACTACTGTTCATTCCGATCCTGAACTTGATTATATGGGATCTCCTTTTAGAAATTTAACATACGGAAATTTGAATAGATGGGCTTTAAGACATATGGATTACTATACAGCCGTTGGCCCTGCAATGCATGACTTGCTTATTTCAAGAGGCTTCGACCCATATAAGATAGATCATGTGTTTAATGCTATAGATTTTTCCGGAGAATATGAAAAGAAAGAAAAGCATGAAACTATTACAATTGGTATAGCTGCAAGACTAAATCCTGTTAAGGATATACCTACATTGATTAAGGCTTTTGATGTTGCTTATAAGCAAGATGATAGGTTGCGTCTTTCAATCGCCGGTACGGGAGAAGAAAGTGAAAAAATAAAGGCTCTTGTAAACGAACTTGGTCTATCTGGTGTTTGTACATTTGAAGGATGGATTAAAGATATGAGGGCATATTTTAAAAAGATTGATATAAATGTGCTATCTTCGCTCTCTGAGACCTTCCCATATTCATTGCTTGAAGGAGCTCTTGAACATGTTCCTGCAATAGCAAGTAATGTCGGAGGGATTCCATATCTTATTCAGCATGGTGAAACCGGATTGCTGTTTGAAGCGGGCGACGTAGACCGCTTTGCAAAAGAAATTTTGATGCTTGCATCTGATGAGAATCTTAGAAATACACTTGCTGAAAATTTGTATTGTAAAGCGCGTGATGAATTCTCTCTTGATAGGATGCGTAAAGATCAGCAAGCAATTTACGAAAGACTTTATGCAAGACAGCTTCGTAAAGGTAGACAAGGCGCTATATTATGCGGAGCCTATGGTAAAGGTAATGCAGGTGACGATGCAATTCTTCGTGCGATTATTGCAAGCCTTCGAAATAAAGATGCGGATATGCCAATATACGTAATGTCTCGTAAGCCATTAGCAACAAGTATACAAACTCATGTAAATTCATTGTTTACATTTGATATTCTGAAGCTCAAAAAGCTTTTATCAAAATCTAAATTATTTATCAGCGGTGGCGGAACTTTAATTCAAGATGTTACATCAACCCGTTCGCTTATGTTTTATTTGTTCACAATAAAATTAGCGAAACATTCTGGTGCAAAAGTCGAAATGTATGGTTGCGGAATAGGGCCTATTGCAAAACATTCAAATAGGATTAAAACCGCAAAGGTTCTTAATGAAAATGCTGATGTTATTACTTTAAGAGACAGTATATCGCGAGATTTGCTTTCAGAAATAGGGGTAGATAAGCCTGAGATTATTTTGGCTGCTGACCCGACTGTGAATTTGCCTGAGGTTTCAAAATCAATAGTGAAAGAAGCTTTTGAAACTGTCGGAATTGATTGTAATGCAAAAAAAATTATTTTTTGTTTAAGGCCTTGGGAGGAATTTAAAAACTATACCCCGATTATTAAAGCAGCGGAATATGCTTATAATACATATAATTTGATTCCGATTTTTTTACCTATGGAATATCCAAGAGATGTTGAAATTGGAGAAAAAATTGCTTCGCATCTCGATGTCCCTCATTATGTATCTTCAAAACACCATTCTATAGAGGAGCTTAGAGGAATGCTCGGGGAAGCAGATCTTGTTGTTGGAATGAGATTACACTCGTTAATTTTTGCTGCTTCGGGCGGAGCGCCTATAGTTGGTATTTCATATGATGTTAAAGTTGACAGTTTTATTAAAGATTCCGGGTCTAAATGGCTCGTTGATATTAAAAACTTAACGGCAGAGGCTCTGATTAAAGATATTGATTTAGCTATTTCTGCAGGCAGAGCTATGGGAGAAGAAACTAAGAAGCGTCTTCAAACTTTAGAAATTATAAATTCTGATATGGCAGGGAAACTGTTAGGAGAAAATTAATGAAAAAGATACTTTGTCTTTCGACATCGAACTATTATCCATATCCTACAAGAAAGCAAAATGTTATGAACCGCCTGAATGATTGTGAAATCATTTATGTGAACCCTGCATTCAGTTATATTGCTCCTTTAAAGGACAAAAAAATCAAGATTAGTGATTATAAAAAAGCCCCGCTGAAGGTTAAAGAAAATTTGTGGGTTTATAATCAAGCTCCTGTATTTCCTTTCTATAACAAAAAGCGTTGCATTAACAAGATAAATCAAAGGAAATTGGCGAAGCAGCTTGTTAAGATTTTAAACGAAAGAAATTTTGGCGATGATTTTTATATTTGGTGTTATAGCCCGACTGTTTGCGATTTGATAGACCCACTTGCTGATGCCATTGGTGTCCAAAGGGCGGAATTATGGAAACGCACAATATATGATTGTGTTGATAGACATTCCGCATATCCGGGCATGATAAATCCTCAGCTTGTTGATTCCATGGAAGAAGATTTAGCAAGAAGGGCAGGGACGGTCTTTGCAACAGCTCAGGGCCTTTTCGATAGGTTAAAGACTTTTAATGAGAATTCATATCTCATTCCAAATGGTTGTAATTTTGAACTATTTAATAAAGTTGCAAGCATGACAAAAGATACAAACAAGCAAATTTTAGGTTTCGTTGGGATGCTTCAAGAATGTACAGATTATGAATGCCTTGAAGCTGTTGCTAAGGCATTCCCTGATGCTGAAATTCAGCTAATAGGGCGCAAGCTTCCTGGCGTAGACTTAAGTAGAATTGAAACATTTAAGAATATTAATTTTGTTGGATTGCTTCCTCAAGATGAATTACCAAACAGAATTAAAAACTTTGATGTTTGTTTAAATATTTTTAGAAATGACGAATTGTCAAAAGATGTCAGTCCTCTAAAATTCTATGAATATTTAGCAACAGGAAAACCTGTGGTAAGTACTCCGGTACCTCTTCAGGTTAGAGATTATGGCGAATGCATATATATTGCCGAAAATAAAGAAGAGTTTGTCAGCAAGTGCAAAGAGGCGCTTACTGAAACGATAGATAATCCAAAAAGAACATTAAGACTTGAAGAAGCGAAAAAGTGTTCTTGGGATGAAAGAGTTAAAACAATGAGAAATATTCTATCATGGTAAAGGAGAAAAATGATGGAAAAAGGAAAGAGAAAAATTAACATAATTGATATTGCAGTAATTGCTCTTTTAGTAATCGCAATTGGTGTTGTTGGCATTAAGCTTGCAGGAAACAAAGTGCAGGATGCTATTTCTACTAAAGTTGATTGCTATGCTGAAGTAGTAATTGTTGGCGCTCAACCAAGAATTTATAACGAAATGGAGCGCCAGAATTTAGTAGGGCAGAAAATGGTTTCCGGCAATGAATTTTTATCAGCAACAATTGAAGATGTATGGCTTGAAGATTATATCTGCCAGGTTCAGACATCTGAAGGTGTGACTGTAGATACTGTTGACCCGACTCAGAAGAATGTTGTTGTTCTTGTAAAAACGCAAGTTGCAGAAGGCACAGCTTCCCCTAAGATAGGTAGCCAGGAAATAAGAGCTGGTAAAACTTTTATTGTAAAGACACAAACTTTTGAAAGTTCCGGAATTATCCGTTATGTAAACTTTGGAGAATATACAAATCCTTATGAACATTAATAAATTGTTAAAAGGAAGCGTGTTGTTATCAGGCGATGGACCTCTTCAGGACAAATATGAGGAATCTGCAACAAAGCGTGTCTGGGATAAATTTGCAAGCGCAGAAGACCCTGCAAAGACGTCCATTTATAGAAAACCTTTTATTTGGCTTGAGAAGATATTTGATAGATCTTTATCTTGGCCGGTAGATCGCATCGTTTGTTTTCTATTCGCTTTCTATCTTCCAATTGAATATGTAATTCGAGATATTCTTAGCATAAGCATTCTTGCCTCTGTATGGGAAGAATTGTTTATTTGCGCAGGTATATTTGTTATATATCTAAAAGGACGTTTTGACAGAGTAAGTAGCATGGAAGTTGTGCTTTTGCTTTATGCCGGAGCATGCTTGGTGCTTTGCCTGATTAATAGGCCGTATCCGGCAGTTGCTTTCCCGGGATTTAGAGCTCAAGTTGAATATATAATTTGGTTCTTTATACTGATAAGACTAATTGATAGCAAAAAGACTGCGCGCTGGATAATTTGGCTTTTTGCCGGTGTAGTCTTTGTGATGTGCTTGCATGGAATATATCAATATATTATAGCTGTTCCTGTACCTGCAAGCTGGACAAGCCAGACCGAAACGGCTGTAAGGACAAGAGTATTTTCCATTACAGGAAGTCCAAACATATTTGGAGATATGATTGTTATGGCAACTCCAAGTGTTGCTGCACTTATATATTACTGCAAAAAACCTGTAGAAAAGATTGCGGCATTTTGTTGTACCGGCATTATGTGCATTTGTATTTTATTCACTTTCTCAAAAGGATCGTGGATTGGACTTATGGTTGCAGTACTGGTATTTGCTATGTATTGTGATAAACGCATCATCATTGCTATAACGGCGGCTATTGCTTCGGTATTAATGGTTTCTTCAACAATAGTAAATAGAATTGCATATTTGTTTACTGCTGACTATTTAGAAGCTGCGCAACGTGCCGGAAGATCAATGCGTTGGGAACTTGGTAGAAATCTTCTTGCTGAAGGAAATAAATGGCTCGGTTTTGGACTTGGGCGCTATGGCGGAGCTGTTGCCATGAATAATAAGGTTCTTGACCAAACAGAGGATTTTGCTTATTACTACCTTGATAATTATTACATGAAGACGTTGGTAGAGACCGGCTATATTGGTTTGATATTTTTCTTATTGTGCATAGCTGTATTATTGATATTCGGTGCAAGATCTTGCCATAGAGCGGGGATTAATTTTGTTGCCAATAGAAATATTGATCCGATATTTAGAAATGTAGGCAATGACAAAATTGTTTGTGCCGGTGTTTTTTCAGGCCTTTGCGGAGTTATGGCGCATTGCTATTTCGAAAACATATTTGAAGAGCCATATATGATGGCATACTTCTGGGGCTTGGCCGCGGTACTGATTTATTTTGGTTATCATTCAAAAGCTAATGAATAAAAGAAGTTCTTTTAGGAGATATTATTATGAGTAAAATTATTACAGTCGCAAGAGAATTCGGAAGTGGCGGAAGACAATTTGCAAGAAAACTTGCAGAAGAACTCGGCTATGAGTATTATGACAAAGAAATATTAGCTGAGATAGCTAAGCATACAGAGTTTTCAGAAGAATACGTAAAATCAATAGTTGACCGCAAACCACATAACTTATGGCCAATCAGAATTGGTAACAGCTTTTCTTCTGGGATGGATTATCAACTTCAGCAAATGCAATCAATATATACGGCGCAGTTTGATGCTATCAACGAATTAGCCGAAAAATCAAATTGCGTTATTGTCGGACGTTGTGCTGACTATATTTTAAGAGATAAAAAACCTTTCAGAGTTTTTGTTTATGCAGATATGGATTATAAAGTTCAAAGATGCTTAAGAAACAGAAAAGATAACGAACCTGATACACCTGCAGAATTCGAAAAACTCATTAAGAGACTTGATAAAAGCAGAGCAAAGTATTATAGCGATTACACAGGGCAAGAATGGGGAGATAAGCAATATTTCGACCTTTGCATCAATACTACCAATGTGAATATGGATCAGCTGGTAAAGATTTTTGCAAATGTGTTTAAGTAACAATGAAATCTTTAAGGCCCAAAGCCTCTTTAGAGGGGCTTTGGATTTTTTTTAAGAAATTATCCTTGACATAGCCGTTCGGCTTAATTTATTATAATAGTATATAAATATAGCCGTTCGACTAAATAATAGGTGGGTTAGGATGAAGTGTTTTAGTGCAAAAGAATTTGGTTTGGCAATTAAAGAAAGAAGACACAAACTCGGGTATACACAAAATCAGTTATCAGAAGTAACCGGTTTTAGTACAAGTTTTATTTCAGATCTTGAAAATGGAAAAGAAACTGCAGAGATAGGAAAAGCCATACACATTGCTACTATGTTGGGCCTTGATTTGCAAATTACTGAAAGAGGCTAACCATGAAATTGATTGTTTGTATTGAGAAAAATGGACAGTGGCTTGAGGTGGGTAGCATAGTGGGAACGCATTATAGTAATGCGGTGTTTTCGTATAGCAATTCCTATCTTAATAGTGACTTAGCAAAAGCTATTTCTATAAGTCTTCCTTTACAGAGTGAAAGCTTCACTTCTAATCAGACGAAAAATTTTTTTGAGGGACTTTTACCTGAAGGGTTTACAAGAAGATTAGTTGCCGAACATTTACATGTTGATGAGAGTGATTATCTTCAAATATTAAAAAATCTTGGCAAGGAATGTATTGGCGCGATAAGAGTGTATAGCGAGGATGATGTTATTGAGGAAGATGCATACGAAAGGCTTTCATTAGATGATATAAAGATGCTTGCAAGTGAGGGAGTAAGTAAATCTTCTGAGTATGTTATCGATTCTCATATATCACTTACGGGCGCAAGTGGTAAAGTTGGCTTACTATACCATAATGGTGAATGGTATTTACCAAAGGGAATGGCTCCAAGTAATTACATAATAAAACAAAGCCATGTCAGGCTTGATAATATCGTCTTTAACGAGCAACTTTGCCAGATGACAGCTGCACAGCTTGGAATAGAAGTGCCTCATAGTATGATTATTAATACGGGCGAAAAAAAAGATGACGAGGTTTTGTTTGCATCAAGCCGCTTTGATAGAAATGTAAATAGCGCTTCGCGTTTTGTAGATAACATTCCTGTACCATTCAGGCTTCATCAAGAAGATTTTGCACAGGCTATGGGGATTTCATCTATTCAGAAATACGAAAAAAGACCGGATGAGCATTACCTAAAGAAGATGTTTGAAATTATCAATAGATACTCGTCAAATCCTATTGAAGATCAGTTCAAGCTCTGGGATTTGACTATAGTAAACTATTTGCTTGGGAATACAGATTGCCACATAAAAAATGTGTCGCTTCTTTATAGTTCAGATTTGAATGCTGTTAAACTTGCCCCTTGCTATGACATGATTAGTACTGCGATATATTCAAATCGTATCAACAATTTTGCATTCAGTATTGATGGAGAATACGACATCAAAAAGATAGACCGCAAGTCCTTTGAGCACGAAGCCGTTAAGCTTGGTTTGGGAAGCAGGATAGCTATGAAACATTTTGATGGTATCGCCGGAAACTTTGAGAATGCTATCAGTAAGGCAACAGATGAGCTTTTAGAAAGCGGGATAACAGATGCTAAAGGTATAAAAGAGAAAATATTGAAAATTCGGAGCTAAAAAACTCCAAAGTGCATTTGCACTTTGGAGTTTTTAGTTTTCTATTTTCCCAGCAGTTCATATCTGAATCCTGCTTTTTCTGCAGCTTCACGGTCGCAGAAGTTTCTTGTATCAAAGAAATTCTTTTGTTTGACTACTGTTGCAAGATGTGCGAAGTCTAAATTTTTGTATTCTTTGTGATTTACGCCAAGGATTACTAAATCGGCATCCCTGCAAGCTATATCCAAATTCTTTTCTGCTACGAAAGGATCATGAATATTTACTGTTGCTCCGGAAGATTTGAGAATATCTGTAAGATATATGATAGGGCTTTCGCGCATATCATCTACATCCGGTTTGTAAGTTGTTCCTAAAATGGCTATTGTTTTATTTTTTAAGCTACCAAGAATTTTTTCAGCACGGTTTGCGACATATTGTGGCATACCATCATTTGTATGTCTGCTCAAATTAATAATTTGTGCGAGTCCGGGTTCTTTTTCTACTATAAACCATGGGTCTACTGCGATGCAGTGTCCACCTACGCCAGGGCCCGGTTGATGGATGTTTACTCTTGGGTGTTTATTGCAAATTTCAATAAGTTCCCAAACATTAATTCCTTGCTGTTCACAAATTTTCGCAAGTTCATTGGCGAAAGCAATATTTACATCTCTAAATGTATTTTCAGAGAGCTTTGCCATTTCGGCTGTTCTTGCATCTGTTTCATATATTTCGCCTTCGACAAAACATTTATATAATTCAGCAATTGCATGAGCAGCTTCTTTTGTATAGCCTCCGGCAACTCTGCTGTTATGAACAAGTTCATAAAGAATTTGTCCTGGGATAACTCTTTCAGGGCTATGTCCAAGCAGATAATTAACTCCGGCTTTATCAAGTACAGGCTTCATTAATGTATCAACGGTTCCGACAGGGGATGTTGATTCAAGAATAACTATATTTCCTTCTTTTAGAACAGGAACAATACTTTCTGTTGCGCTGACTACAAAGCGCATATCTGCTTTTTTGTCATCTGTAATAGGGGTTGGAACTGATACTATGAAAACATCAGCTTCTTCAATTTCGGTCTTTGCAACAAGATTTCCGCTTTGTACAGGTTTTTTGATAAAATCTGCGAGTCCGGCTTCTTCGATTAAAATCTCGCCTTTATTTAAAGCCTCAACTACATCTGCCTTTTTATCTATCCCGATTACTTGATGTCCGGCATTTGCAAACATTGCTGCCGTAGGAAGCCCGATATAGCCAAGTCCAATTACACAAATCTTCATGTTTTTATCTCCTTTTTGTCCTATATATCTTATCACAAAGCGGAAAGATATGATAAAATATTTTGTATGAAGAACTATAAAACAATCAATATTTTGGGTGTAGACATTGATAAAGTGACTGAAAAAGAAGCTTTGGCTGCTTTTGAAGGCTTTTTGGAGGGCGAACATTGTTCTCAAATTGTGACTCTTAACCCCGAAATGATTATTGAAGCACAAAAAAATAAAGAATTCTATGATTTATTGCTTGATAGTGAGCTTGTTTTCCCTGATGGTATTGGACTTGTTTATGCATCAAAAATTAAGCACCAGCCGTTAGAGGAAAGAGTTACCGGCATAGATTTTTCAAGAAAAGCTTTAGAGCTTTTGGCTGAAAAGAAAGCTACAGCTTTCTTCCTTGGGGCAAAACCCGGCATAGCAGAGGCTGCGGCAAAGAAACTTGAAGCTGAAATTCCGGGGCTTAAAGTCGTGGGAGCACGAGATGGATATTTTAAGCCCGAAGAGGAAGTCTCAATAATTGAAAAAATTAATGCATCTGGGGCAGACTTTCTTTGTCTTGCTTTAGGCTCTCCAAAACAAGAATTTTTTGCTCACAAATATAAAGATCAGCTTAAATGCAAAGTTGCTATAGGCATAGGAGGCAGCTTTGATGTTTGGTCGGGCACATTAAAAAGAGCTCCTAAGTTTTATATAGATAACAATATAGAGTGGCTATATAGGCTTATTCAGGAGCCTTCAAGAATCGGAAGGATGGTAAAATTACCTTTATTTTTATTAAAAGTTGCTATGCATAAGGAGAAATAATGGATAAAAAAACTCTTGAACAAAAAGCAAGCGCTGTAAAGCAGGATATTATTCGTCAAATTTATATTGCCGGCTCGGGTCATCCAGGCGGGTCTCTTTCATGTGCTGAAATTTTAACAGTATTATTCTTTGATGAGATGAATATTGATCCAAAGAAACCAAATATGAAAACTCGTGATAAATTTGTTATTTCAAAAGGACATGCGGCTCCGGCTCTTTATGCAGTAATGGCAGAAAGAGGTTATCTTAAGAAAGAAGAGCTTCTTACATTGAGAAAACTCGGTTCAAAATTGCAGGGTCACCCAAGTATGAAATTTCTTAATTCAGTTGATATGTCAACAGGCTCACTCGGGCAGGGTATTTCCAATGCTTGCGGTTTTGCAATGGTAAATAAAATGGATGGCAATCCGGGACGCGTTTATACGCTGGTTGGCGATGGAGAATTGCAGGAAGGTTTAGTGTGGGAAGCTATCATGGCTGCTGGACACTATAAGCTTTCTAACTTCTGTTTATTTGTGGATAATAATGGTCTTCAAATTGATGGCCCTAATGATAAGGTTATGAAAGTTGAGCCAATTGCAAATAAATTTAAGGCATTTAATTGGAATGTCATCAGATGCGATGGACATGATGTTGTGAGCATTAAGAAAGCTTTATCAGAAGCAAGAAAATGCAAAGATAAGCCAAGTTGTATTATTGCTAAAACTCATAAAGGTAACGGAGTGTCATTTATGTGTGATGTTGCCGGATGGCATGGAAAGGCTCCGAATGAAGCTGAAGCAAAACAGGCAATGAAGGAATTAGGAGGTGAACTCTAATGGCAGATAAGATGGCAACAAGAGAAAGCTTCGCAAAATTTCTTGTAGAATACGGAAAGAAACATAAGAATGTTATAGTAATGAATGCAGATTTGTCTGCATCAACTTTGACCAAACCTTTTGAACTTGCTTATCCTGACAGATTTATTAATGTCGGCATAGCTGAACAAAATATGATGGGTATGGCAAATGGCATTGCACATAGTGGAAAGACTGTTTTTGTCAGTTCATTTGCTATGTTTGCAACAGGAAGAGCATATGAAATTATCAGAAACTCAATTGCTTATACTCATGGTAATGTTAAAATTTGTTCTCCTCATGCAGGCTTAATGGTTGGTGAAGATGGGGCAACACATCAATGCTTTGAAGATATTGCATTGATGAATGTTCTTCCAGGAATGACTGTAATTTATCCTGCAGACGATGTTTCAACAAGAAAGTTGTTGGCACAGATTGCTGAAATTGATGGCCCTGCTTATGTAAGGCTCGGCAGAGCTGCAACTCCGATTATATATCCTGAATCGCAAGAGTTTAAACTTGGTAAGGCAATTAAACTTCGCGAGGGTAAGGATGCATGCATTATTGCAACCGGTTCTATGGTTGCAACTGCAATTGATGCGGCTGAGAAACTTCAAGAAGAGGATATACATGTTCGCGTCTTAGATATGCATACAATTAAGCCTATTGATAAAAAAGCCATTTTAGCAGCTGCAAAAGATACCGGAGCTATTGTAACTGCTGAAGAACACAGCATATATGGTGGATTGGGTTCTATTGTTTCCGAAATCTTAGCTGAAAACTGTCCTTGCAAGATGAAGATGGTAGCTATTCGTGATACTTTTGGTGAAACAGGAAAAGCAGAAGCTTTACTTAAGAAATATGGACTTAGTTCAAAGGATATCGTTAAAGCTATTAAATCTTGTCTGTAATTGACTGAAATGTAAAAATATGTTAAACTCCTCGTATGAATATGAGGAGTTTTTTTAATACTGAAAAAGAGCAAGAATTGCACCCAGGTATAAAAATTGTAATTGCATCCGGAGGCTCATCTTGCGGTGTAAGTTTTATATCTGAACTTATGGCAACAAGCCTGTCGAAATTAGGTAAAGTGTCTTTAATTGAGCTTGGAAAAGCTCATTTTTATGATTCTTTGGCGTTTGAGAAACGTTTTTTATCAAGAGGTTTTATTAATTTCTTTGAAAAAATCAGAAATAATGAGCATATTTTACCAACAGAGAAAAATGAATATGGGAAAATTAACTGGATTGTTAGGGAATCCGGCGACAATAAAGCCTTAAAGGCACAAGAATTGTATAGGGCTTTATATTTTCCAAAAGAAGAGTATTGCATATTTGATTGTTCGGGACTTGATTTTGAAACTTGCCTAAACCTGCTGGCCGAGGCAGATGTGCCTATTGTTGTAATTGATCCGCTCCCAAGCAAATTGGTCGAAAATCGTGATTTTTTGGAGAAAATAAGGATAAATCTGCCTGATGCAAATCTTTTGGTCAATAAAATGAATAATGGGGTTCATCGCGCCGAATTGGTACGTTATTTGGGTACAAAGCTATTCTTCAGCATCCCTTCAGTTCCGTTGGAGTATATTTATAAAGCAGAGTATAATTCCATACTGATTTCTGAGCTTAATGAAACAAAAACTTTGTTGTCTCAAACCCAAGATATGCTATATAAACTATTTCAATAACACAAAATATATGGTATAATACTTTGATATATTGTTTTGTGTTTTGGTGAATATTTTGATTGATTTTAATAATGTAACAAAGATTTATGATGGAAATAATGTGGGCTTGGCTAATGCAAATATCCACATTGATAAAGGTGAATTTGTATTTCTTATTGGGCCTACAGGCTCAGGAAAATCAACATTTATTAAACTGCTTTTAAGGGAACTTATAGCAGATGAGGGTGAGATATTAATTAATGGTAAAAATATTGCCACTTTGTCTAATAGAGAGGTTCCTCTTCTTCGTCGTGCAATCGGTACTGTTTTTCAAAGCTATGGCTTACTTCCAAATAAAACGGTCTACGAAAATGTAGCCTTTGCTATGGAAGTAGTTCATACAACACAAAGATCGATTAGAAGACATGTGCCGCAGGTTCTCGAACTTATGGGTATTGCTGATAAGGCTGATAAATTCCCAAGAGAATTATCCGGTGGCCAGCAACAACGTGTGGCAATCGCAAGGGCTATTGTAAATAATCCTGAAGTTTTAATTGCAGATGAACCTACAGGAAACTTAGATCCTGCAACATCACGTGAAATTATGCAACTGTTAGATCAAATTAATCAACGAGGGACAACTGTTATTATGGTTACACATGATAGACCTATCGTAGATGAAATGCATAAACGTGTCGTTAAGATTGACCAAGGTTATATCATGAGGGATGCAAAAGAAGGGGGATACGAAGAAGATGTTTAAAAGCATGGGATACTCCTTAAAACAGGCATTCAAACAAATTTGGCGTAGCAAGGTTATGAGCTTTGCATCAATGTTTTCCATTACATGCATGCTCTTGATATTGGCACTGTTTTTTGTTGTCACAGTTAATGTTAATATGGCAACAGAAGGGCTGAAAGATCAATTCAATACCGTAGAAGTTTTTTTACTTGATGATACTCCGTTAAAAGACACTTTAAAAATTCAAAACAGCCTTAAATCTATGGGCGAGGTTGATAGTGTTGTTTATATTACAAAGGACGAGGCATTACAAAGCTTCAAATTTAGATTTGGAGAAAATGCATATTTGCTTGATGGCTTAACGGAAAATCCTCTTCCAAATTCACTTCGAGTAACATTATCTGATATTAGCAAAGGCGAAATGGTAGCTGAAGTTTGCAGAAATATGGAAGGTGTTGAAGATGTTCGTTATTATGCAACTGAAGTAAATAGGATACTCGATATTACTTCCATTTTGCAAAAGGGTGCATTAGTTATTGTTGCTTTCTTAATTATCGTATCTGTAGTTGTTGTATCTAATACAATAAGAATTACGGTGGAAGCTCGAAAAGAAGAGATAGCTATAATGAAGTATATTGGTGCTACGAACTGGTTTATCAGAGGCCCTATGCTTTGCGAGGGTGTAATCATTGGAATGATTTCAGCTTTGATAGCATTTGCAATAACTTCGACATTATATGCAAATCTTGTCGCATCTTTTGGTGATAAAATTGTGCTCTTAGTATCAACAAGCTTGGTTGATACTAAATATATGGTATTTACGTTGATTTGGATATTTATGGCTCTGGGGATTTCTATTGGTGCCGTAGGTTCAATTATATCAATGAGAAGATATTTAAAAGCGTAGGGGTTATGAATAATAAAAAGGGATTAAAAAGAATATTACTCTGGACTTTGTGTTTAGTGCTTGTGCTTATTTCTGTTGTTGTGCCATATTCATTTGCAGATGAACAAAGTGATTTGGCAAAGATTAATGCAGAACGTGATGCTTTAAACAAGCAATATTCAGATACAAAATCCAGATCAAATGCTTTGGCTGGACAGATTAAATCTTTAGAAAAGCAGATATATTCATCTGAAGTCGAAATTAATACGCTTGAGTCTGAAATTAATCAAACGAAAGTTGAAATCGCACAAGCTTTAGAAGATCTTGATGCAAAAAAGGTTGAAGTCGGAGAACAGAATAAAAGTTTGAACGAAAGACTTCGTGCTATGTATAAGAATGGCGAAGTAGGGATGCTTTCTGTACTGCTTGGTTCTGCAAATATGTCTGAAATGATGACAAATATGGACATCATTGAAAGAATTTATGATCATGATGCAGAAGTACTGTCAACACTTCAAACTCAATACGATAAAATTGATACAGAAAAAGAGAGACTGCTTGCGTTAAAAGAGAAATTGGAAACTCAAGAGACTGCTGTAGCAGAAAAGAAGACTGCATTGGCAAGTACAAAAGCTGACGTTGCAACAAAAAAGAAAGTAGTAGATGCTGATGCCGCAGTTCTGTCTCAACAGATTGATGATTTAAATAAAGAAGCAGATAAACTTATTGCTCAGATTCTTGCTATGCAAGGAACTGATGCTTATATTGGTGGCTCAATGTGCTGGCCATCACAGGCAAGCACGAATATAACGTCGCCATTTGGTAATAGAATGCACCCTATATTAAAGGTTTATAAGATGCATACAGGTATAGATATCGGTGCTGCAGGCGGAACTAATATTCTTGCTGCTAATGCGGGAGTTGTAATTTCGGCCGGTTGGAACAACAGTTATGGCTATATGGTTATGATTGACCACGGTGGCGGAATTGTTACACTGTACGCACATTCATCTAAACTTTTAGTGCAAAAAGGTGATGTGGTTTCAAGAGGACAGACTATAGCTCTTGTCGGAACTACCGGTATGTCTACAGGAAACCATTTGCACTTTGAAGTTCGTGTAAATGGACAATATCAAAATCCATTAAATTATGTATCAACAAGTGTAAGAAAATAGAGTATGGCTAACTGGATTATTCAGCAAGTTGATAATACGCCTATCAGGGACTCCCATGGAGTCCCTGTTGCTATAAGTAAGATGCTTGTAAAAAGGGGGATTGAAGAGTCTAAAATTGATGATTTCTTATCATCTTCACCTAAAGAGACTTATGATCCTTTTGATTTCTTGGGAATTAAAGAAGCTGTTGATGTTATTTTAGCTTCACTCAATAAAGGCCAGGAAATAGTAATTTATGGCGATTATGATGCTGATGGAGTGACAGCCACATCACTACTATATGGAGTCTTTAGAAATTTCTCAACTAAGGTTTCATACTATATCCCATCAAGATTTGTTGATGGTTATGGACTCAATAATTCTGCATTAGATACGATTGCAAGGGAACATCCAAATTCATTAATTGTTACTGTTGATTGTGGAAGCACATCAAAGAGCGAAGTTGAATATGCAAAATCTTTAGGTTTGGATATTATTGTTTCAGATCATCATAGCTTTGAAGATGATAGAATTCCTGATTGTTTGATTTTAAATCCAAAGCTTAAGGAAAACCGTTATCCATTTAAAGATTTGTCAGGATGCGGAGTTGCTTTTAAATTAGCTCAAGGAATAGAGCGCGTTTGTTCTCAAAATGGTGACGGAAGATTTACAAGGCAACAACTTTATGAACTTTTAGATTTGGTTGCGATTTCTACAATAGCAGATGTTGTTCCTCTTGTAGGTGAAAACAGAACCTTAGTAAAATATGGCTTGAAAACTATTAATGAAAGACGGCGCCGTGGATTGGCTGCATTGCTTGATGTTTTGGACATTGAGGCAGATGTTAGTAGTGATAATGTTGCATATATACTGGCTCCTAATATTAATGCATTGGGACGAATGGGAACTGCGGCATTAGGTGTAGAATTGCTCGAAGGTTCATCACATAGCATGGCAGAACTCTATGATTTGGCCGAAACTATGGCCGATAATAATAAAGCCAGAAGACAGGAACAAGAGAAAACTGCAAAAATTTGTTTCGAACAAATGGATAAAAATGATTGCGGTGAATACTTTACAGTAATAAAAGCTCCGGGCGCCCATGAGGGAGTGGCTGGTATTGTAGCCGGAAACTTAAAAGAAAAATATTACAGACCTGTTTTTATTTGCACGCCAAATGGTGATGGAACATTAAAAGGAACCGGTAGATGTATTCCGGGTATTAACTTGCACGAGTTGATGGCAAAACATTCAGATTTGTTTATACGTTTTGGTGGCCATGCCGGAGCTTGCGGATTTTCAATGAAGGAAGATGATTTTGAAAAGCTCCGTGATATTATGCAAGAAGAGATAAAATCTTTATTAGATATGAATCCTTCGATACTAACAGAAAATTTGTATATCGAAAAGGAATTAGATAAAAACGAAAAAACTTTGGATTTTGCCAAGGCTATACAAAGACTGGAACCGTTTGGTGAAGGAAATCCAAAGCCGTGTTTTTATATAAGTAATGTTACTCCGCAACATGTTGGCTTGATAGGAGCAGAACAGCAGCATTTAAGATTCTTTGCAAATACAAACGATGGCGCGTCTGTTCCATGCATCTTGTTTAGACGGGCAACTGAATTTGAAGATTTAGTTAAATCCGGGCATTTAATAGATGTTGCTGGCGAGTTATCAGTTAATGAATATAGCGGCAGACAAAAACTGCAGATGATAGTTAAAGATATTAGAAGGAGTCATAATTGAAAAGAGTCTCTATAACAAAATTCTTTTTAGTAGTTATTATAATAATCTCATTATTAGCAGGATCATTTATTGCTTTTTTAATGATTAACCCAAATATACTTGGACTAATTTCATCCGATGGAAGAGTGACAATTAGTGCTGCTGATTATAATGAGTTGATTAGCATATATGATAAATATGGTAAAGTCGATCAGCTTTGGTCAAAACTTGATGCTGAATTTTATACAGATGTAGATGATGAAAAACTTTCAGTCGGAATGATAAAAGGATTAGTCGCAGGCCTTGGAGATCAATATTCCGGATATTATACCGAACAGGAATATGAAAATCTGGTGACTTCGTTAACAGGTGAGTATGAGGGCGTAGGCATTACTATGACTCAATCTGAAAATGGTTATATAGAAGTTTTTGCTGTTACGAAAAATTCTCCAGCATCAAAGGCCGAAGTTCAGATTGGCGAATATATCATTAAGGTTGATGGTGTTGAGTATGCTGCGGATGCTATGGATTTAGCGGCTGCAGCCATCAGAGGAAAGGCTGGGACAGATGTTACTGTCACATTCCTTTCAGATGGAGAAGAAATAGATCGTGTATTAACACGTGCGCATATTGTTAATCCAACTGTAGAATATTCTATTTTAGATAACAATATTGCTTATATTCAAATAACTTCTTTTGAGACATCGACAGCCGAAGATTTTGAAAAAGCTATTAAAGCTGTACAAACTGCAGATTCGCTAATCTTAGATTTAAGAGATAACCCTGGTGGGATGGTAGATTCAGCTGTTGATATTGCAGATATGTTTATGGATAGCGCTACGCTTGTATATACAGAAGATCATGATGGAAACAAGGAATATGTGAAGACTAATGCCGGCAAGACTTGGGACAAGCCGTTTGTTGTTCTTATTAATGAAAACTCCGCTTCTGCATCGGAAATTTTTGCAGCAGGCATTCAAGATAACAATGTGGCAGAACTTGTGGGAACAGTAAGCTTTGGAAAGGGCGTTATTCAGGTTGTTGAACAATTCTCTGATGGAAGTGCATTAAAGCTGACGAAATGGCAGTACTTTACTCCAAGCGGAAAGCAAATTCATGAGATAGGAATTACTCCTGACTATGTTATAGAAGGTGCAGATGAGCAACTTGTTAAAGCAAAAGAGCTACTTACAAAATAAAAAAAGAAGTAGGGCAACCTACTTCTTTAATTTATCAATCATGTGTTTGTAGCCTTCCGAGCCATATGACATACAACGATTAATTCTTGAGATTGTTGCTGTTGAGGCTCCGGTTTTTGTTTCTATATCGGTATAGGTCATTTTTTGATCAAGACATTTGGCAACTTGCCAACGCTGAGACATTGCTTGAAGCTCTTTCACTGTTACTAAATCTTCAAAGAAACGATAACAATCTTCCTTATTGCTTAGACTAATAAAGGCTTCGAATAATTCATCGATTTCTTTTGATGCAAATTTAGATGTATATGCCATATATTTCACCCACTTTTATACTTTAACGCTTTAATACACTTATATTATATACAAATAGTTCGTTATAAACAATATGAAACTTTACTTATTGAAAAAAGAAAAAGGTAAAAAGTATGAGAGCAAGTCAATTTGTAAGGCTGTTCTCGGTTTTGACTTGCAATATGATGGAGAGAAGCCTGTAAATTGCTCTATTAGTGATACAAAGAATTATTGGGCTTGTGCAATTGGAGAATGTGGGATTGATATTGAAGAGGCAAATCGCATGGTAAAACCGACTGCAGCTAAGGCCCTTCACAATAACGAACAGGAATATCTCAAAGCTCTTAGCTTTGGAACATCCGAGTGGACTAAGGAGTTTCTTAGGATTTGGACTATAAAGGAAGCTTATTACAAGCTTTTTGGAATTTCTTTTAAACAGCATTCTGTTTTAGATGGTGATATGCTATATATTGATTCAGAAGCTGACTTCTTAATACAAAGCTTCGAAACTCATAATTTAGTCGGTTGTGTTATTTCGAAGGAAGAATTTGAAATAGTTGATATAAAGTATGCCGGAATTTCAGCTAAACCGGCCGTAGATTATGCCGCAGATTTACTTGCGATAAAAGCTTATGCAAAATCAGATTTGCAAAAAAAACTATTAACAAAAGGATATACGCAAAACGAGATTGATTTAGCAATAAACAAATTAGAAGAACTTGGATATTTAGATGATGCAGAATATGCAAAACGTTTTGCCGACCACGCTGCATTAAACGGAAAAGGAAATTATTATATAAAAAGCAAATTACAAAAGAGTGGGATATCACCAGATTTGATTCCCGAATTGGATGATGAATTTGAAAGGGCGTATGCTTTGGCAAAAAATATGCCAAATAAGACTCCCGATCAAATAGGTCGAAGACTTGCCGGACTGGGCTTTAGTCCGAGCGCAATTTATAAAGTATTGTCAAAAATAAGGTAATTATTGTATAATAATTTGTTATGATTTTTTGATTGAACCTAAGTACAGAGAACGCTTAGGCTCGGGAGGAATAAAAAAATGTATAAAAACTTATCTGATAAGCCAATAGCAGAGGTACAGCTGGCTCAAGCAGACAAATGGGACAAGGAGAACCTTCTTGAGAAATGTGTAAGTGAAAGAGAAGATTGTCCTTCTTTTAATTTTTATGAAGGACCACCTACAGCTAATGGAAAGCCTGGAATCCATCATGTTATTGCTCGTACATTAAAAGATTCTGTTTGCCGTTATAAGACTATGCAGGGCTATAAGGTAACAAGGAAAGCAGGATGGGATACTCACGGTCTTCCGGTTGAAATAGAAGTAGAAAAGCAACTTGGTTTTAACGGAAAACAGGATATTGAAAAATATGGAATCAAGCCTTTTAATGAAAAGTGCAAGGAATCTGTTTTTACATACGAGAGTATGTGGAGAGATATGACGCACAGAATGGGCTATCTTATTGATCTTGATAATCCATATATAACACTTGATAACAATTACATTGAAACGGTTTGGTGGATTCTTAAAGAATTCTTTAAAGCCGGATTGATTTATGAAGGACATAAAGTAATTCCTTATTGTCCTCGTTGTGGCACTGGACTTGCATCCCACGAAGTAGCTCAAGGCTATAAAGATGTAAATGTAATCACTTTGACAGTACCTTTTAAGAAAAAGGGCGAAGAAAATACTTATTTCCTTGCATGGACAACAACAGCTTGGACTCTTGCTGCTAACGAATTCCTGGCAGTAGGCCCGGAGCTTGATTATGTAAAGGCAAAACAGGGTGACAAGTATTATTATCTTGCTAAAAGTTTAGTTGAAAAAGTCCTTGGCGCAAATGGCGAATATGAAATTGTCGAAGAGATGAAGGGCAAGGATCTTGAGAACATGGAATACGAACAGCTTATGCCTTTCGTAGATGTTCCGGGGAAAGCATTCTTCGTTGGATGTGCAGATTATGTATCTACAGAAGATGGTACAGGTATAGTTCACTGTGCTCCGGCATTTGGTGAAGATGACTATAATGCAGGTAGAAAATATAATGTAACTGTTGTTAACCCTGTAGATTTAGAGGGGAAATATATAACAACTCCTTGGGCTGGACATTTCATCATGGAACCCGGCCTTGATGTTGAGATTATCAAGTACCTTGCAAGTGAAGGCAAACTTTACGCAAAGGAAAAAATTTCTCATAATTATCCACATTGCTGGCGTTGTGATACACCACTTGTTTACTATGCAAAACCATCATGGTATATCGAAATGACTAAGCTTCGCGACAAGCTCGTTGAATCTAATAATGCTGTAAATTGGCATCCAAGAGCAATCGGAGAAGGTCGTTTCGGGAACTGGATTGCTGATGTAAAAGATTGGGCTATTTCACGAAATAGATATTGGGGTACGCCAATTAATATTTGGCGTTGTGAGTGTGGCAATCTTGAATCTATCGGTTCAAGAGCTGAACTTGTTGAAAAATCTATTGAAGATATAACGGAACAAATAGAACTTCATAGACCATATGTAGATGATGTACATATTAAATGCGAAAAGTGCGGAAAGACTATGAGCAGAATCCCTGAGGTTATGGATTGCTGGTTTGATAGTGGATCTATGCCATTTGCTCAAAGACATTATCCATTTGAAAATAAAGAGAATTTTGAAAAAGAATTCTTCCCTGCAGATTTTATTTGTGAAGGTATTGATCAAACAAGAGGTTGGTTCTATTCATTACTTGCTATATCTACATTTGTTATGGGTAAAGCCCCATATAAGAATGTATTAGTAAATGATCTTGTCCTCGATAAAGAGGGTAAGAAAATGAGTAAACATAAAGGTAATACTGTTAACCCGTTTGAGCTTTTCGATAAATATGGGGCAGACGCAGTAAGATGGTATTTGCTTTCTGTTTCACCTGTATGGCTTCCGACTAAATTCGATGAAGATGGTTTGATTGAAGTTCAAGGTAAGTTCTTCGGAACTCTTAGAAATGTATATAACTTCTTTACGCTTTACGCTAATACAGATAATATTGATGCATCAAAGTGCTTTGTTGAGTATTCTAAGCGTCCGGAACTTGATAGATGGATTTTATCTAAATATAACCAGCTCGTTGCAGATGTAACGGATGCTATGGAAGATTATGATCATAATAAAACTGTTAAGCTGATTACAGAATTTGTAAACGAAGATTTATCCAATTGGTACATCAGACGCGCAAGAAGAAGATTCTATGCAGATGGACTTGATGATGATAAGAAAGCTGTTTATGGAACAAGCTATGAGGTCTTAGTTGGATTAACAAAATTGATGGCTCCATTTGCTCCGTTTATTACCGAGGAAATTTATCAGAATTTAACCGGTGAAGAAACAGTACATACTGCAAGCTTCCCTAAAGCAGACAAATCTGTTATTGATAAGTCTCTTGAAAGAAGAATGGACCTTGTTCGTGATATTGTTACGATGGGCCGTGGGGTAAGAGAAAAATCAAAAATAAAGGTTCGTCAACCTCTTTCAGAATTGCTGGTTGATGGTAAATATGAGGCTGAAATAGGATATATGTCCGACTTAATTAAGGAAGAACTTAATGTTAAGAATGTAGCCTTTGCTCAAAATATGGATACATATCTTGATTATCAACTCAAACCTGATTTCAGAGTAGCAGGCCCAATATTAGGTCAAAAGATTAAAGCTTTTGGTGGTGCTGTAGCTAAGCTTGATCCGAAGAAGGTTTTGGAAGATTTAAGCTCTGCCGGAAAGATTGTCATTAATCTTAATGGTGAGGACACGGATATTACATCAGATATGGTTTCTGTTAATGTACAGGCCAAGGAAGGCTTCTCAGCTGATCAGCAAGGCGAGCTTTGTGTAATCCTTGATACAAATTTAAGTGACGAATTAGTTTCTGAAGGTCTTGCAAGAGAACTTGTCTCAAAGATTCAGCAGATGAGAAAGAACAAGAACTTTGAAATGATGGATAGAATTGATATCTTTGTTGAAGCTGATGAGGATGTACGCAAGGCAATAACAACTTACGCTGATTATATCAAGAAAGAGACATTAGCAGATAATATCAGTGAGAAATCTGGCCTTGAAGAATTTGATTTGAATGGACACAAGACAGGTATAAATGTAGAAAAGAAATAGTTTATTTAAAAGTGGTTAAGTTTTAAACTTAACCACTTTTTATGTTATAATTTTGTATACCGATAGGAGATGTATACAATGGATTTATTTGAAATTTTAAGAGACGATATTTTGCAACAAAAAATCGAAAATGGGACAAAAATAACTGAAGCCGCAGTTTGCGAGATGTATGGCGTAAGCCGAACTCCGGTAAGAGAGGCGTTTCAAAAGCTGGAACTTGACGGGCTCATTGATATTATCCCAAACAAGGGCGCTTTTGTCAGAGGATTAACCTCACAAGACATTAAAGATATGTATGAATTGCGCAAAGCCTATGAAATTATTTGTGTTCAGTTTGCAATTGACAGAATATCAGATGATGATATGCGCAAATTAAAGGAAAGTTATGATTTGATGGAGTTTTTTAGAATCAAGGAAGACCCTGAAAAATTTATGGGTATGAATACTCAATTTCATCAAATCTTATATAATGCCACAGGCAATAGGATGCTTCAGCATGTATTGACTTCTTATCAGGTTTATACAAAAAATACAAAGCTTAGTCATGATTATATCAGAGAATATTTTGATGATGTTTTAGCAGAGCATAAGGCAATATACGAAGCGATAGTTAATAAGAATAAAAAAGCTGCTGCAGAGGCTGCTGCAGTGCATATGGATAATAGTAAGCGTAGAGCGGGGTTTGTTGAAGAATGATTTACAGAGAATTCAAAGAGACGAAATTAAGTTTGCTTGGATTTGGAACAATGAGGCTTCCTCTTTTAGAAGATGGAAAGACCATCGATCGTGAAGAAGTCTATAAAATGACTGATTATGCAATGGCTAATGGCGTTAATTATTTTGATACGGCATATCCGTATCATGAATGCCAATCAGAAGTGGTAATAGGCGAAGCGCTAAAAAAGTACCCAAGAGATAGCTTTTATCTTGCCACAAAATATCCTGGACACCAGCCATCTACAGTAATTAATCCAAAAGATACTTTTGCAGAACAACTAAAGAAGTGTCAGGTTGACTATTTTGATTTTTATCTTTTGCATAATATATCCGAATTTTCAATGGATGATTACATGTCTGATGAAAAAGCTATTTGTGCATATTTTGTTGAGATGAAGAAGCAAGGGAAAATTAAGCATTTGGGCTTTTCCACCCATGCCAGAGTAGAGAATCTAAAGCCTTTCCTTGAAAAGTATGGACAGTATATGGAATTTTGTCAGATTCAGCTAAATTATGTAGATTGGAGCCTGCAAAATGCTAAAGCAAAGATGGAACTTCTTAAGCAATATAACATTCCTGTATGGGTAATGGAACCTGTGCGTGGCGGGAAGCTTGCAGAAAATGGTGTTGATAAAGCTTTCAGATGGATTATGCAATTCCCTGAAGTAAAAATGATACTTAGTGGAATGAGCAACTTCGATCAAATGAAACAAAATATTGATATATTTTCAGAAGAAAAGCCAACTACGGCAGAAGAGAATGAAGAACTTTACGCTTTTGCAGAAAAGTTTAAGGCTTCTGTTCCATGCACTGCATGCGGATATTGTGCAAAGTATTGCAAGCATCATATAGATATTCCTACGCAAATTAAGATTTACAATGAAGCAAAGGTATATAAAAGTATTAATGTTGCAATGCAAAACGAGGCTATTCCGGAAGAAAACAGATGCTCTGCATGTGAGGCTTGCGGTGAATGTGCAAAGCAATGTCCTCAGAAGATAGATATTCCGGATGTAATGAAAAAACTTACAACCATATTGAATGAGATGCCATCTTGGGCTCAGATGTGTGCAGAACGAGATGCCGCAGCAAGAAAGACTTTAGGTTTGGATAAATGATGAAAAGAATTAATATTGCTTTACTCGGTTTTGGAACAGTGGGTAGGGGTACATATAAAGCTTTAACCGACAATGCAAAACTGATAGAAAAACGCTATGGGGTTAGTATAAAAGTAAAGAGAATATTGGAGATTAACGAAGCTTCAATTAAGAGTTCAGCTTTAAAGCCATCAATTTTCACATCAAAATACGAAGACATTTTAAATGATAAAGATATAACAATCGTGGTAGAAATGCTGGGCGGTATAGAACCTGCAACAAGCTTTATGCTATCAGCTCTTAATGCTAAAAAGAATGTAGTAAGTTCGAATAAAGCAGCACTTGCCGCAAATCTGCCTAAACTAAAGAGTGCAGCAAAAAAAGCTGGGGTTAATTTGCTGTATGAAGCTTCTGTTTGCGGGGCAATTCCTGTTATGAGTACAATTTCCGGCAATCTTGGGGGTAATAAATTTACCGAAATTAAGGGCATTGTTAACGGAACATCTAACTATATTTTAAGTCAGATGTCTGAAAATGGAATGAGTTATGATCAAGCTTTAAGCATGGCTCAAAAACTCGGCTTTGCAGAAGCTGATCCTACTGCCGATGTAGAGGGAATAGATTCTGCGAATAAGATTTGTTTGCTTGCAGATTTAGCCATGAATTATTACCAAAAGCCGGATAGCATAAAGCGGGTTGGAATAACAAAGATTGGGGTAAAAGAAATTGCCAAAGCTAAGTCAAAGGGATGCAAAATTAAACTTATCGCTAAGGCTGTTCAAAAAGATGATAGCGTTACCCTTAGTGTAAAGCCCGAGATGGTAAAAAGTAATGATATTTTGTACAACGTAGACAATGAATTTAATGGCATTACACTTTCAACAGATTGTGCCGGAGATATTTTTCTATACGGCCCAGGGGCAGGCTCTCTTCCAACGGGCTCTGCAGTGCTTGGTGACATAATAAAGATTGCAAAATGTCTAAGTTAGCTAATAAAAACAAAATAAAGGTTATGGAAGTCCTTTTAGCTGAATATCCGGATGCTGAATGTGCTCTAAATCATAAGAATGTGTATGAACTTTTAGTGGCAACAGTGCTGTCTGCTCAAACTACCGATATGTCGGTTAATAAAGTGACTCCGGCATTATTTAAAAGAGCTAATAATGCGAATAAGATGGCAAAAATGAAGCTATTAGAGCTCGAAAATTACATCCATAGCATAGGGATGTACAAGCAAAAAGCCAAGAATATTAAAGCTCTTTCTAAAATTCTCGTTGAAAAGTATGATGCTGATGTCCCACAAGATTTCGATGCACTCATTTCGCTCCCCGGAGTGGGAAGAAAGACTGCAAATGTGGTTTTATCTGTCGGCTTTGGAGAGCAACATATAGCTGTTGATACACATGTGTTCCGTTTAGCAAATAGAATTGGTTTAGTAGAAACAAACAATGTGCTTGATACAGAATTGTCATTAATGAAATGTATACCCGAAGAACATTGGACTGAAATGCATCATGCATTAATCTTTCACGGAAGAAAAGTGTGCAATGCAAAAAAACCATTATGTGAAAAATGTTGTATAAAAAATATATGTAAAAAGAATTCATTATGATATAATGTGATATAATATTTATACATAGAGGTTTTTAAAATGAAAAAAACTATAAAAGATATTGATGTTAAAAATAGAAAAATTATCTGCCGTTGTGACTTTAATGTTCCAATGAAGGATGGCAAAATAGCAGACGATTTCAGAATCGTTTCGGCAATGCCAACCGTAAAATATCTCTTGGACAATGGTGCAGCGGTTATTTTATGTTCTCATATGGGAAAACCAAAGGGACAGGTTAAACCGGAACTTTCTTTAGCTCCTGTTGCAGACAGAATTTCTAAGCTTTTAAAAAAGCCTGTTATTTTTGCAAAATCTGATGTTGTCGTAGATGACTCTGTTAAGGCTGCTGCAGCAAAACTTCAGCCTGGCCAGATAATGCTTCTCGAAAATGTAAGATTCAGAATTGAAGAAGAAAAGAATGATCCTGTATTCGCAAAAGATTTGGCAAGTCTTGCTGACATCTTTGTGAATGATGCATTTGGTACTGCTCATAGAGCCCATGCTACTACAGCCGGTATTGCAGATTATCTTCCTGCTGTAAGTGGCTTCCTTATTGAAAAGGAATTAAAATTTTTAGGGGATGCCCTTGATAATCCAAAGAGACCAATGGTTGCAATTCTTGGTGGCTCAAAGGTATCTGATAAGATTGGGGTAATTGAGAACCTTATTAAAAAAGCCGATACTATCATTATCGGCGGCGGAATGGCATATACTTTCCTTGCCGCTAATGGTATGAATATTGGAAATTCGCTTTGCGAGCAAGATAAACTTGATCTTGCAAGGACTCTGCAAGCAAAAGCTAAGAAGAGAGGAGTCGAACTTTTACTTCCTATTGATAGTAAGATAGGAGATAAGTTTGATGCACAGTGCAACACAAAGATTGTTGATAGTGATAAAATACTCGACGGTTGGATGGGTATGGATATTGGCCCAAAGACAATTGAGCTTTATCAAAAGGCAATTAGAAAAGCAAGAACAATTATGTGGAATGGCCCAATGGGTGTGTTCGAGTTTAAGGCATTTGCTGCCGGAACAAAGGCAGTTGCAACAGCTATGGCAGAAAACAAGGGCATTACCGTAATTGGTGGTGGCGATAGTGCAGCAGCTGTTTCACAGTTCAAACTTGATGATAAGATGACACATGTATCAACAGGTGGCGGTGCATCTCTTGAATTCCTCGAAGGTAAGGTGCTTCCAGGCGTATCATGCCTGCAGAATAAACGACCAACTATTTCTAAGTTAAAGAAGGTGGAAAAAATGGCAGAAACAAAGAAAAAGGCAGTAGCAAAGAAGGCTCCAGCAAAGAAGGCTCCAGCAAAGAAGGCTACAACAAAGAAGGCTACAGCTAAGAAGGCTACAGCTAAGAAAGCTACAGCTAAGAAGGCAGTAGCAAAGAAAGCTCCAGCAAAGAAGACTACAGCTAAGAAGGCAGTAGCAAAGAAAGCTCCAGCAAAGAAGACTACAGCAAAGAAAACTACAGCAAAGAAAGCAGTAGCAAAGAAAGCTCCAGCAAAGAAGACTACAGCTAAGAAGGCAGTAGCAAAGAAAGCTCCAGCAAAGAAGACTACAGCTAAGAAGGCAGTAGCAAAGAAAGCTCCAGCTAAGAAGGCTACAGTTAAGAAGGTTGCTCCAGTTAAAAAGGCAGCAGCAAAGAAAACAGTAAAGAAGGCAAAGAAGTAATATTATGGAAAGAAGTTTATTCGTAGCAGGCAATTGGAAAATGTATAAAAACATCGCTCAGGCTGAAGAATTTGCCAAAGAATTCAAGCAGATTTATAAGCCTGTAGCCGATGTAGATGTCGCAATCTGCGCACCATTCCTTCAGCTTGAAACTCTGAAGACTGAATTCGCAGACACCAACATTGGAGTTGGTGCGCAGAATATGCACTATGAAACAGAGGGCGCTTACACTGGTGAGGTTTCCGGTGAAATGCTCACTGAAATCGGTATTGACTATGTTATTATTGGACATTCAGAAAGAAGACAATATAACAATGAAACTGATGAAACAGTCAATATGAAGGTTAAAAAGGCTTTAGCACTTGGAATTCGTCCTATTATGTGTTGTGGAGAGAGTCTTGAAACTCGCGAAGCAGGCAAAGAAAAAGAATGGGTTGGTGCTCAAATTAAAAAAGGCCTTGAAGGACTTCAAATGAAAGAAGTTCCACTTGTAACAATAGCATATGAACCAATTTGGGCTATAGGTACTGGAAAGACAGCTACATCACAACAGGCCCAGGATATGTGCAAGTTTATTAGGGAAACAGTTGCAAGTTTATTTACTGGAGAGGTTGCTGATAAAGTAAGAATCCAGTATGGCGGAAGTGTAAAACCGGCAAATGCCGCAGAACTTCTGGGCATGCCTGATATAGACGGAGCTTTAGTTGGTGGCGCAAGCTTAAAACCGGCAGACTTCGTACAAATTATTGAAAGATAGGGTAATTTTCGAGGCAGACCTTATGGTCTGCCTTGAGATTCCTTATAAATACCTTGATTTATAAGGGAAAAACATGTTAAACTATTATGGTTATAGAACATGGAGGTAGAGATGAAAATAGCTCTTTTAATTATACTTGCGATTGCATCAATTGTATTAATTGTTAGTATTTTATTCCAATCCGGAAGCTCAAAGGGCCTTTCTGGCAGCATTGCCGGTGGAGCTGAACAGCTTTTTGGATCTAAAAAAGCAAAAGGATATGATGCCCTTTTTAGCAAGATTACAATTGTTGGCGCAATCGTATTCATTATTGTAGCTCTTATTCTTGTTACACTTGAATAAGATGAGATTTAACTTTATATAAAACACAAAAATAGCCTCCGCATTTACGGAGGCGTTTGGTGTCTTATAAAACATTGTAAACTATATCCGAATTATATCCAGGGAGGATATCGAAACTATGGACAGCATACTAATTTGGGTGGCTCCTGTTGTTGGTATTATAGCTTTGGTGGTTGCATTAGTTCTTGCAAAATGGATTGGGGGACAAGATGCCGGTACCGACAGAATGAAGGAGATTTCTGGTTACATCCACGAAGGTGCAATGGCTTTTCTTAAGAAAGAATATAGAACGATGCTTGTAGTCGTAATAGTTCTTGCGGTTATATTAGGTATAGCCATTAGCCCTGTAACAGCTATTCTTTATGTTTTAGGTGCAGCTTTTTCTGTACTTGCAGGCTACTTTGGAATGCAAGTTGCAACTAAGGGCAATGTTCGTACTTCTGCTGCTGCAATGGATGGTGGAATGAATAAGGCTTTAAAGGTTGCATTTAGATCTGGATCAGTTATGGGTCTTTGCGTTGTAGGCCTTGGCATTTTAGGTGTTGGTGCAGCATATGCCGTGCTTACTCCTGAGGTTGCAAAAGAATGCCTTACAGGTTTTGGACTTGGTGCTTCATCTATGGCTTTATTTGGTCGTGTAGGCGGTGGTATCTATACAAAGGCTGCCGATGTAGGCGCTGACCTTGTTGGTAAAGTTGAAGCTGGTATTCCTGAAGACGATCCAAGAAACCCTGCTGTAATTGCTGATAATGTAGGCGATAATGTAGGCGATGTTGCCGGCATGGGTTCTGACTTATTTGAATCATATGTTGGTTCAATTATTTCATGTATAACACTTGCCTTCGCAAGTAGCTTCATTTATGATTCTGCCGCTGGCGCAGTTTTCCCACTTATTATTTCAGCAATAGGTATTATTGCTTCAATCGTAGGTATCCTTTCTGTAAAGGGCGATGAAAAATCTAACCCTGCAAAGGCTTTAAATATGGGTACATATCTTGCAGCTGTTCTCGCTGCTATCGTATCCGTTATTCTTTCAAAATCATTCTTTGGAAATTATTCATGTGCTATTGCGGTAATTTCCGGATTGGTTGTAGGAACATTAATCGGTAAAATTACAGAGATTTATACCTCTGCTGATTATAAGAGTGTAAAGCATATTGCTGAGGAATCTCAGACAGGCGCAGCAACAACAATTATCAGTGGTCTTGGCGTAGGCATGCTTTCAACTGTATGGCCAATCCTCTTTATTGCGGTTGGTATTATCGTTGCTTACTTTGCTTCCGGACTTTATGGTATTGCTCTTTCAGCCGTAGGTATGCTTTCAACAGCAGGTATTACAATTGCAGTTGATGCTTATGGACCTGTTTCTGATAATGCCGGTGGTATTGCAGAAATGTCCGAACTCCCTGAAAGCGTTCGTGAAATCACAGATACACTTGACTCTGTAGGAAATACTACAGCTGCTATTGGTAAAGGCTTTGCAATTGGCTCAGCTGCTCTTACAGCATTAGCTCTCTTTGTGTCATACTCAGAGGTTGTTGGTCTTAAAGCAATTGATCTTCTTGATCCTATGGTAATCGTAGGAACATTTATTGGCGGAATGCTTCCGTTTATGTTCAGTGCGTTCACAATGAATGCCGTTGGAAGAGCTGCTAACAAGATGATTCAGGAAGTAAGAAGACAGTTCAAAGCAGATTCCGGAATCATTGCCGGAACATCTAAACCAGATTATGCACAGTGCGTTTCAATTTCAACAGAAGCTTCATTAAAAGAAATGATAGTTCCTGCTGTTATGGCCGTAATCGCTCCTATTGTTGTAGGCCTCGTACTTGGCGCAAACGCTCTTGGTGGTATGCTTGCCGGAGCTTTAATCACCGGCGTGCTTCTTGCAATTATGATGTCCAATGCCGGTGGTGCATGGGATAACGCAAAGAAATATGTTGAATCTGGTGTTTACGGTGGCAAAGGATCTGAAACACATAAAGCTTCAGTTATCGGCGATACAGTAGGCGACCCATTCAAGGATACATCCGGTCCATCACTTAATATTCTTATTAAACTGATGACAATTGTTGCCGTAGTATTTGCTCCAATTTTCGGAAGCGGATTGTTCTAAGATTAGATAAAAAATAGAATTGACATTTTTTAACAAATACCTTAAAATATA
>JAZUJE010000004.1:0-19224 GCA_045642565.1 Anaerovoracaceae bacterium
GGTATCGAGACTTCATCTATAATTTCTATTATTTATAAAAATTCTGAGATTGCACCAAACGGGATTCCGCTTATTCCGGTTCAATTGTTTGAGGCCATTTTTGATTTTCTTTTAATTTTCATAATTCATATATTTAAAGACAGAATAGCTGACAATGAGAAATTTAATCTATATTTCTTATCCTATGGAATTTTCCGTTTTGTAATAGAATTCTTTAGAGGGGATATGGAGCGTGGTTTTCTTTTTGGGATGTCAACTTCTCAATGGATTAGCATAGCTTTTATTATCTTTGCTCTGATTTCAATTGCTATCCGAAAACATAAAGCGTAAAAAAGAGGGCTTGCCTTTTGCAAGCCCTCTTTTTTTACATTCCTGATATCATATTCTTAAGCCATTTTTTAGAGAAATATCGTTTATACATTATAATCATTTTCACTACAAGCTCTATTTGTATTAGTAACATAACTCCGTAAACCGGAAGTTTAAGTACTAACGCGCCTATAAATGCCAACGGAACAGCAATTAACCACATAGTAAGCATTTCCATGATTGCTGCAAATTTTGCATCACCTCCGGCGCGGAAATTTCCTGCAAGCATTATTCCGCATTGCAAATTGAACGGAATAACACAAGCCCTAATTATAATAAGCTTTAGAGCATAAGCAATACCGAGATCGCTAAGAACGAATAGTGATACCAGCGACCTTCGGATTAAAATTAAAATGATGGCTAACACAACACTGATAACAAATGCTGTTTTTAAAAGTTTTCTGGAAACTTTTTCGGCTTCATCTAATTCGTTTCTTCCGATATGTTCGCCTACCATGATGAGAGAGGCATCTCCTATGCTAAAGCAAGCCATCTGGAAAAGATCCATTATTGTTGCTGTGGCCTGGGCTGCGGCATAAGCTGTAACCCCGATATGTCCAAAGGCAGCATTCTCAGCAACTACAGCAGAGCTCCACATAAGTTCATTTGCTGTTGATGCCATTGCATTGGAATAAACTCGTTTAACGTACTTCAAATTGAAATTGAAGAACTCTTTAATTTTTCCGGAAATTATATTCTTTCTAATAAATACGATGTAAATGGTAAGCAATAATTCTAATGTTCTTGCCATTACTGTTGCAATAGCGGCTCCTTTTACTCCAAGTTTAGGGAAACCATAATTTCCGAAAATAAGAAGGTAATTGAACACTACATCAACAAAAAATGATGACAACGAAATGAACATTGGAATTTTTGTTTGTTCAGTTACGCGAAGTGCAGATAAAAACGGTTGAGTTAATGCTACTAAAATAAAATTAACAGCAGCATATTTTAAATATTCTGCTCCAAGAATTGCAGCTTCTTTTGAATTCGTAAGAAGGCTAAGCACCTGAACAGGGAAGAAAAATCCGGCAATAAAGAATAGTATACTAGCCGCAAAGCAAGACATTAAAGCTATTCCTATTACCTTGCGAATATTCTTTATATCTTTTATGCCCCAGAACTGAGCGAAGAAAGTTCCGCATCCGGAGCAAAAACCGAAAATGAGCATCCACTCTATGGTAAAGCTTTGCGTTGCAAGCCCTACCGCAGTAAGTGAAAGCTCACCTAACTTGCTAACCATTAAATTGTCAAGCAAAGTAAGGGATGATGAAATCAATCCCTGAAACGCTATAGGCAAAGCAAGACTTGCAAGTTTTTTATAAAAATCATTCATTGGTGCTTTAAATTGTTTATTAAGCTATTTAAACAAACTGTGGCCTTCCATTTCTTGTGGAACAGGAAGCTCCATAAGTTCGAGAAGGGTAGGTGCAAGATCACATAAAGCACCGCCTTCTTTAAAGCTTTTATCTTTTGTGCCAACATAAATCAGTGTGACAGGATTTGTTGTATGTGCTGTCATTGGGGACCCATCTGGGTTAATCATGCAATCTGCGTTGCCATGATCTGCGGTGATAAGCATATCTGCGCCCATCTTTTCTATAGCTTCTACAATTTTTCCTACACAAGTATCTACGGTTTCTACTGCTTTAACTGCGGCATCAAATACTCCTGTGTGACCAACCATATCGCAGTTTGCGAGATTCATGATAATTAGATCAAGGTCGCCATCTAAAATTCTCTTTACAGCTTTGTCTGTCACTTCGATTGCGCTCATCTCAGGCTGAAGATCATAGGTTGCAACCTTTGGGCTTGGCACAAGAATTCTTTCTTCATTTTCATATGGAGCTTCAACACCACCATTAAAGAAGAAGGTTACATGTGCATATTTCTCTGTTTCTGCGATTCTAAGCTGTTTTAATCCCTTTGAAGAAACGTATTCGCCGAGAGTATTTTTGAGGCTTTGAGGTTTAAATGCAATGTGAACATTTGGTATAGTTGCATCATATTGAGTGAAGCAAACATAGCACAAATCTTTGCAGATTTTCTTTCTTTCAAAACCATCAAAATCTGCATCAACAAAGCATCTTGTAATTTCTCTTGCTCTGTCAGGACGGAAATTAAAGAAGATTATTGAATCATTATCATTAACTTCCGGACATCCTTCAACTTTTCCTGGGATTATAAATTCATCTGTTTCTCCATTAGACCAGGCTGTTTCGAAAAGTTCATTTGCTGATTTTCCTACACGGCCTTCGCCGAGTGTGTATAAATCGTAAGCTTTTGCAACTCTTTCCCAACGCTTATCTCTATCCATTGTATAGAAACGGCCGCTTACACTTGCGATTTTTCCGCAGCCGATTTCTTTCATTTTATCTTCGAGCTCGGCAATAAAGTCTTTTGCCGAACCAGGGTTTACATCACGCCCATCAGTGATTGCATGAACATAAACATTTTCTAAACCTCTTTGTTTTGCCATTTTAAGCAGGCCATAGAGGTGCGCTGTATGTGAGTGAACTCCGCCATCGGAAAGAAGCCCGAATAGATGTAAATTGCTTCCTTTCTTTTTTGCTGTATCCATTGCGAGGCAGAGGGCTTCGTTTTCAAAAAACGGGCCATCTTCAATAGATTTGGTAATTTTTGTAAGTTCTTGCCAAACTATTCTACCGGCGCCTATATTGGTATGCCCAACTTCAGAATTTCCCATCTGACCATCCGGAAGCCCAACGAATAGGCCACTTGCCTGTATTGCAGTATTTGGGCGATTTGCCCAAAGTTTATCCAAATTTGGAGTGTTTGCTGTTGATATTGCATTATTCTTATCGGCTTTGGCAATTCCGAAACCATCAAGAATAAGCAGCATTGTAAGTTTTTTCATAAGTAATTTCTCCCTTTTTCTAACAAATAATTGTACCACAATATGTGTTATAATTTACATATGAGTTTAGAAACTTGGACAAGTGAACAAAAAGCCGCTATTGAAGATAATTCCCATAATTTGTTAGTTTCTGCCGCCGCAGGCAGCGGAAAAACAGCAGTTTTGGTTGAACATATCAAAAAGCTTGTAATCGAAAAACATGTCAATATTGATGAGATGTTGGTCGTTACATTTACCGAGGCCGCAGCTTCGGAAATGAAGGCTAAGATTTATAAAGCTTTAAAAGATTCCGGCCTCAGTAATCAAATTGACAGAATGGGTCGAAGCAGCATAAGCAGCTTCGATAGTTTTGCGTACAGTGTAGTAAAACGCTATTACCATATCATAGGCTTAGATCCGAGTTTTTCTATTTGTGATGCTACCAAATCCGCGTTGCTTAAAGAAGAAGCATTAGACGATTTATACGAAGAGATGTTCGATGCGAAGGACAGAGAGTTCTTAGATTTTATCGACTGTTATGAAGAAAGGCCGGGAGATAAAACTATACGTGATATGATTAGCTCTCTTCACAACTTTTTAATGTCTATGCCTGATCCTTGGGCTTGGCTTGATAATGCCGTAAATTTCGGTGATAAGAATGTTGATAAGTATTTAAGCTTTGCTAAAACCGAGATTCTCTCTTTACTTAAAGATGCAAGACAATATTACCAAAATGTTGTTGATATGCTTATCAATGCAAATTGCTTGAAAGAATCAGAAAAAGCAAAGGCAGATGTAGCTTATGTTGATACTCATATCAGCGAAATTGAGCTTGATACAATAAAGGGCTTTGAGTCTTTATTAAACGATAAACATAGAGCTGTCACAATAAGAAACCAAAGTGCAGAATATTTAGCTATTGCTGAAAGTGTTAAAGGCATAAGAACAAATGTTAATGCTTGCCTAAAGGATGCAAAAGCTTTGGCAGAGGGTTTAAATAAAGAGACCTTACTTAAAGAGTGCGAAAAGCTTGCCCCTGTTCTTAAGATATATGCAAAGCTTGTTAAACGCTTTGATGAGATATATAAACTGAAAAAGAATCTTGAAAAGAATATGGATTTTGCAGATATAGAGCATTATGCTCTTGCAATTTTGCAAAATGATTTAGTGTCTTCTGAATATCGTGAGAAATTCAAATATGTTTTTATCGATGAATATCAGGATACAAACTCTGTTCAGGAAGCTTTAATAAAAAAAGTTGTAAGTGAGCACAATCTCTTTATGGTAGGAGATGTAAAACAGTGCATTTACAAATTCCGTTTATCAGAGCCGGAGCTGTTTGTTTCACATTATAATGATTACAAATCGAATAAAGATCCAAACAATAGAGTCATTGACTTAAACAAAAATTTCAGAAGCAAAGAAAGCATAATTAATGTTGTCAATGAGGTCTTCTCGAAAATTATGAATGAGAAGAGTTGCGGCATAATTTATGATGACGCGGCTAAACTTGTAAAAGGTACAAAATACAGCGGCCCTATTTCATACGACCCTGCAATGTTTATTCTTAACAGTCAGGATGAAAATGAAATAGATAATGCGATAAGTGAGTTCAGAAAGAATGAATTTGCCGCGGCACACGCTGTTTCCATTATTCAAAAATACTATAACAAAGAAATATACGATGATAAAAAGGAAATTAAGAGACCTCTTGAATATAAAGATATGGTCGTACTTTTGCCTGCAGTAAGAAATGTTGGCGAAATTTATTACAAAGCATTTCTTGATGCAAATATTCCTGTTTATCTTGATAGGGGAGAGGGTTATTTTGACACCCTTGAGATTGAAGTATTTTTAAATCTTTTAAGAATTATCAATAACAGAAAGCAGGATATCCCGCTTCTTTCGGTTTTAACTTATCCTGTTTTTGGCTTTAGCTCTGAAGATTTGGCACGTGTCAGGATTGCTTTTCCTGAAGGCAGTTTTAGTGAAGCTTTCTTTAAATATGCCGAAACAAACGAAAAGGCTGCCAGTTTTGTAGAGAAGCTCAATCTGTTTTCAACAGAATCAAAAATTCTACCTCTTGCAGATTTTATATTTAAGCTTTTACTCAGCACAGGCTATGCCGATTTTGAATTAGCTAAAAACGGCGGAGAACAAAGGCTTGCCAATTTAAAAGCTTTAGTAGATAAAGCTGAAAAGTTTGAAGAAAATAATTTATCAGGTCTTGCCGGATTTATTGATTTTGTTGAAATGCTTTCAAGAAACAAAGCAAAAATAGATATAGGACAAGCAAAAACGATAAATGAATCTATGAACTGCGTCAGGATTATGACTGTTCATAAGAGTAAAGGCTTGGAGTTCCCGTTTGTTTTAGTGTCCGGCATTGCAGAAAATCTTTCCGGCCATGGAGAAAAAAGAAATTACATTTTCCATAAAGATTATGGCATTGCATTAAAGCTTGTTAATCCTAAAATGAGAGCTTCAACTGATACTAACATCGCAAAGCTGATTCGTTTGGTTAAGAAAAAGGAAAATTTAGCAGAAAGAATCCGTTTGCTTTATGTTGCAATGACAAGAGCACAAGATATCTTGTGTTTTAGCGCCTATACAAATGCAGAGGAAGATAAACTTAATTCAAAACGCAATCTCGTGAGTGGTGATTTGGTAAATTCAAAAACATATTTTGACTTGCTATATCCATATATTGATTCTGCAAATGTTCATATAGATAATAAAAATTCGCTGGCGGCTTTGGTGGCAAAGAATGCAAGCTCAAGCAGTGAGTTTGAAAAAGTTCTTAATTGTGGGTGGAATGAATTCCATGATCCAAAAGTAGAGGAGATAATGTCATATGAGTATTTTGATGCTCCAAGCAACATCAAGAAAAAATATAGCGTTTCTCAAATTGCGGAAGCTGCTCGCACAGGTATAGAAAAGTTGCAATTTAGCTGTGATGACGAAAATCTTATAAATGTTAACGATGTTCCTCAATTTATTGAACAATCTGAACATAAATTGAGTGGGGCCGAGCGTGGGACAGCTTATCATACAGTAATGGAACATATTCCTTTCACTATCGAAGATAAAGATATTGATTCTATTAAAAACTTTATTAACGGCTTGGCCGATAGAAATATTCTAAGTAAAGCTCAGGCAGATTGTGTAAATCCTAAGAAGATTTCGGCATTCTTTAAATCGGAAATAGGTAAGAGAGCGGTTAGTGCAAAAGAAATATATAAAGAAGCTCCGTTTGTAATGAAGCATATTTACAATGGAATTGAAGTTCTTGTTCAGGGAACCATAGACTGTTATTTTGAAGAAGATGGCGAATTTGTTTTAGTGGATTATAAGAGCAACTATGTTGATAATGATGATAAAGAATCATCTTTTGAACATTTAAAAGAAGTATATCTTCCGCAACTTGAATTGTACAAAGAAGCTCTTGAAAAAATCACAGGGAAAACTGTAAAACAAGGGGTGCTATATTTATTTGCAAGTGGCGATGCACTTGAAATTAAGGCGTAGTAAGAGAATTAGAGAATAAATATAATGGCAGAAAATTTAAAGAAAATAGATTACTTAAGTAAATTAAATAAAGAACAATACAAGGCAGCGATTACTATTGATGGCCCGCTTTTGATCTTAGCCGGAGCTGGCTCTGGTAAAACAAATACTATGACTCACAGAATCGCATATATGATTAAGGACAAAAATATTTCGCCTTATTCTATTTTAGCTGTGACTTTTACAAATAAAGCAGCCAAAGAAATGCGAGATAGAGTAGAGTCTTTAATTGGCTCTGAATTTGACAATGCTAAGATTTCATGGATGTGGATTCAAACATTTCATTCAGCCTGTCTCAGAATTTTAAGAGTTGATGCAGAAAGGCTTGGATATGCCAAGAATTTTGTAGTTTATGATCCTGTGGATCAAAAATCTTTAATTAAAAAAATAGTAAAAGAACTCGAATTTGATGATAAGCGGTTTAATCCATCATATGTTATAGGAAATATTTCTGCAGCTAAAGAGAAGGAATGGAATGCCGAAATCTTTAGAAAGCATTATGCTGATAGCGAGCCTGAACTTTGCAGAATATTTGAGAAGTATGAAATAGCATTAAAGAAAAATAATGCTATGGATTTTGATGATTTGATTTTTAATACTGTAAAGCTTTTTGAAACGAATCCTGATGTGCTTGAAAAGTATCAATCAAAGTTTCAATACATAATGGTTGATGAGTATCAGGATACAAACATGCTTCAGTACAAGTTGATAAAGATGCTTGCTGAAAAATGCGGAAACATTTGCGTTGTTGGTGATGACGACCAGTGTATTTATCAATGGCGTGGCGCAGATATTCGAAATATCTTAGAGTTTGAAAAAGATTTTGCAGGCACAAAAGTAATTAAACTTGAGCAAAATTACAGAAGTACATCAAATATAATTAACGCCGCGCATAGCGTAATTGTTAATAATCTTAAAAGAAAAGATAAGCAAATGAGAACAGATGCTGAGGCCGGTGACAAGATTGAATACTATCGTGCAAGCGATGATAAAGAAGAGGCTCGTTGGACTGCGGAAAAAATAAGAGCTATGATGCGCAAAAATCCCGAACTTCACTATTCAGATTTTGCAATCTTATATAGAAACAATGTTCAATCAAGACGCTTTGAAGAATGCTTTATGACAAAGGATATGCCATATCAAGTTTTGTCGGGGCTTAGATATTATGACAGAAAAGAAGTTAAAGATATGTTGGCATATATGCGTCTTGTTGTAAATACAGCAGACGATGTGTCACTTCTTAGAATTATAAATACTCCAAGGCGTGGTATAGGAGCAAAAAGTATTGAAGCTATTACAAGTCTTGCTGATAATATGGGCTTTAGTGCTTTTGAAGCGATGAAATCGATTGGAGCTGCTCCGGAGCTGATTGAACTTTATAAATCTTTGGAAATAGAAAAGGACAGGCTGTCTGTTTCTGATATATATGATATTCTTCTTGACAGAACAGGATATCTTAAGGCATTAGAAGATATGAAATCTGTAGAGGCTGATGCCAGAATCGAAAACCTCTTAGAATTCAAATCTGTAATTTTGGATAAACAAAAAGAAGCAGACGAGCTCGGAGAAACTTTGACTATTGATAACTTTATGGAAAGTCTTACCTTAGTTTCGGATGTTGATAATCACGACCCGACACAGGATGCAATTACATTAATGACTTTGCATTCGGCAAAAGGTTTGGAATTTCCGGTAGTGTTTATGCCCGGCATGGAAACAGGGCTTTTCCCAAGTTATAGAAGTTTTAATAGAGTCGGCGGTGTAGATGAAGAGAGACGACTTTGTTATGTTGGCATAACGAGAGCTATGAAAAATCTTTTCTTGTCATCTGCGGAATGGCGTACAATGTATGGTCGCATGGAAGCAGCGCTTGAAAGTCAGTTCTTAAAAGAAATTGATAAAAAATATCTGACAGGGCATGCTGTATATGATAAGAAAATGGGCAGAAGTGCTGATAGATATGATGAAGCGAGAACTATTTCAAGTGGGGGATATGTTTCGCCTGTCAGCATAATTCAACAAATGAAAGCTGCGAAGCCAATGCGCCAAACTCTTGCGGATGTTGATATTAAACCGGGAGAGAAGGTAGAACATACAAAATTTGGTATTGGTATTGTACTTGATGTAGATGGTAATATAATAAGTGTAAAATTTGAAGACGGAACCAAGCGCTTAGCAAAGGATATGGCTCCGCTTACAAAGGTGAAATAATGAATTCAAAAGAGAGGATAGAAGAGCTTTATAAGCTCATTGCCTATCACAACCAAAGATATTATGACAATGATGACCCAGAGATTAGCGATTATGAATATGATCAGCTGTCTTTGGAACTTAGAGCGCTTGAAAAAGAATATCCGGAATTGGTTCATGAGGACACCCCAACAAAACATGTCCATGGTGAACAAAAACGTGAATTTAAAAAAGTAGAGCATGATGTTCCTGTAATTTCACTTCAGGATGTTTTTTCAAAAGAAGAAGTATACGATTTTGTAAACAGAGTTAAAGCTGAAATCCCTGATGCGGTTTTTGCTGTTGAAAGAAAGATTGATGGATTAACTTTGGTTCTCAGATATAAATATGGTAAGTTGGTTGAGGCTATTACCAGAGGTGATGGAATTATCGGAGAAGGCGTTTATGAAAATGCTTTAGCTATTAAAAGTGTTCCAAAAACTATACCGAATGATTTGCCATATCTTGAAGTTCGTGGCGAATGTTATATGTCCACTGAAAGCTTCGAGGCTGCAAATAGAAGACAGCTTGAAGGCGGAAGTCGTCCATATCAAAACAGAAGAAATGCTGCGGCGGGAACTTTGCGTCAGCTTGATCCGAAGATTGTCGCTGCCAGAGGCCTTGATATATTTATTTTTAATATGGAGGTTTGTGAGGGCAAAGAATTCAGTTCTCATATAGAATCTTTGGAGTGGCTTACATCCCAAGGCTTTGAAACTTCTCCGGGAATCACAAAACATACAACAGCTGATGAAGTTTGGGCGGCAATAGAAGATATAGGCAATACTCGTTGGGATCTTAATTTTGCTATAGATGGTGCAGTTGTAAAAGTCGATAGCTTGTCACAGCGCAAGGCATTGGGAATGACATCAAAGGTTCCGCATTGGGCTGTTGCATATAAATATCCTCCGGAACAAAAAGAAACAATAGTTGAAGATATTGTAGTTCAGGTAGGACGAACAGGACGTATGACGCCTCTTGCAATACTTTCACCAATTAGACTTGCAGAAACAACTGTATCTCGAGCAACATTAAACAATCAAGATTACATTGATGAAAAAGATGTAAGAATCGGAGATACTGTTATAGTCCAAAAGGCGGGAGATATTATACCTGAAGTTCTTAGGGTTGTGAGAGAAAAACGTCCTCAGGGAACAAAGTCTTATCATATGCCGGATAAATGTCCTGTGTGCGGAGCGAAAGCAGAAAGAGAAGATGGCGGAGTTCATCTTCATTGCACAGGAGATAATTGTCCTGCAAAAGACAGCAGGTCTATGGCATACTTTATAAGCAAAGATGCTATGAATATGGAAGGATTTGGCCCTGCGGCAATAGAGAGCTTAATTTCTGAAGGATATATTAAGAGCATTCCTGATATTTACGGTTTAGCAGAATTTAAAGAGAGACTTATAGAAGAAGGCATAGTTGGTAAAGAGAAGAGCGTTAATAATATTCTTAATGCTATTGAAAAATCTAAAGCCAATAACATAGATAGACTTATTACGGGACTTGGAATCAGAAATGTGGGTAAGCAATCAGCTAAAATCTTAGCTGCGAAATATCCTGATATGAAGTCTCTTATGGCGGCAAGTCCTATGGAGCTTATGACTCTTCCGGATTTTGGAGAAATTGCGGCAACAGATATTACAGAATTTTTTGCCGATAAGAAAAATCAAGAGATGATATTACGGCTTGAAGAGCTTGGCGTAAATATGAAGTCTGTATCTTCTCTTGAAAAGAAGGATGATAGATTTGCCGGAATGACATTTGTTTTAACGGGAACTCTTCCAAGCATGAAGAGGGATGAGGCAAGTGCAATTATAGAAAGCTTTGGTGGCAAAGCCAGCGGTTCAGTTTCTAAGAAAACGACTTATGTCCTTGCCGGAGCTGAAGCGGGATCAAAACTTACTAAAGCTGAGGAGCTTGGTATTAAGATAATAGATGAAGAAGAATTTAGGGAGATGATTAAATAATGGATAAAAAAGTTTTAAGTATCCAGGATATATCATGCTTTGGACAGTGTAGCACAACTGTTGCACTTCCGATTATTTCTGCTTGCGGGATAGAATGTGCAATTTTACCATCGGCAGTTCTTTCAACACATACTGCCGGAAAATTCAGAGAAACAGGCTTCGCTTGTATAGACTTAGTAGATGAGTTCCCAAAGATTTTTGATAAATGGAATCAAGCACAAGTAAAATTTGACTGCATTTATACAGGATATCTTGGTTCTGTAAAGCATATAGAATATGTAAAACAACTTATGCATGATTGCTATAAGGTGGTAGATCCTGCCATGGCTGATGACGGAAAATTGTATCCGGCATTTGATTCTTTATATGTTGATGCTATGAAAGATTTATGTGCTATGGCAGATGTAATACTTCCGAATATTTCAGAAGCTTGTCTTTTGACATCTATGGAATATAAAGAAAATTATACTGAAGCTTATATAAGAGACCTTTGTTATAAACTTGAAGCTATGGGATGCAAGAATATTGTTATGACCGGAGTAAGCTTTAACGAAGGAAAAACCGGAGTAGTGGTTTATGAATCGGGAGATTTTAAATACTATGAACATAAGAAAATTGAAAAGTCTTATCATGGCACGGGTGATATCTATTCATCAGTTTTTGTCGGAGCAAAGATGAGAGGTCTTGATACTTATGTTGCCGCAGGCCTTGCCGCTGCATTTACCTGTGGTTGCATAGAACGCACAATAGACGATGATAGCCATTGGTATGGCGTAAAATTTGAGGGGGCTCTTAAAGATCTTCCTAATGCAATAGATACAATTTTAACTCAAGATTTGAAGAAGGAATAAAAAATGGATGAAAGAACCCAAAAGTATGCAAATACTTTATCAAAGATGATACAAAAAGAAACTATATCGTATTATGACCAAACAGATAAAACGAAATTCAGAGAGTTTCATCAGTTAATAAAAGATTTATTTCCAAATATTTTTAGACTTGTAGAGTTTGAAGAATTTAACGGAAGTATTCTTTTCATATGGCGCGGAAAAAATAAAGATGCAATGCCTATTCTTTTGATGAATCATCATGATGTTGTTGAGGCTGAAGGAGAATGGGAGCATGGAGCTTTCTCAGGTGATATAGCAGATGGCAAACTCTGGGGCAGAGGAACGCTTGATAATAAGGGCGGTCTTTGGGGCATGCTTCAAGCCGCAGATGAACTCGCCGCAGAAGGTTTTGTTCCTAACGTAGATATTTATTTTGAATCGGCTTGCACCGAAGAAACCGATGGAGAGGGCGCTGATACAATTGCTAAAGAGCTTAAAAAGAGAGGCGTTAGATTTTCTATGGTTCTCGATGAAGGCGGAATGATTATGTACGAGCCGATTATCGGAGCGAAAGGTCTGTTTGCAATGGTAGGCATGGGTGAAAAAGGTTGTGCAGAGCTCGAATTTATTGCTCGCAGCAATGGTGGCCATGCATCTACTCCGGAAAGGAATACTCCTCTTGTTCGTTTAGGACAATTCATGGCAGAAGTTGATTCTTCAAAAGTTTTCGATGCAGAACTTTCTCCGGTTATATGTGAAATGTTTAAAAGACTTGCTCCATCAGTTGGTGGTGTAATCGGAAATGTTTTAGGAAAACCTGATTTGTTTTCTCCTATTATTCAGGCCGTTATGCCAAGAGCTTCAGCAACAGCAAATGCATTGCTTCAGACAACTATCGCATTTACAATGGCAAGAGGTTCGAATGCAAGAAATGTTATTCCTGCGGAAGCTTCTGTAATAGGTAATATGAGAATTTCACATCACCAAGGGTATGCAAGTTCACTCGCCGCAATCAAAAAAATTGCAGACAAGTATGATTTAGAAGTAGTAGAGCTTATGCCTGCACAGGAATCTCCACTGGCAGATTTTAATAGCTATGGGTTTAAGCTCATTGAATCCGCTATTGATAAGGCCTTTGGCAACGTTAGGGCAGTTCCTTATATTATGACAGGCGCAAGTGATTCGAGATTTATGGCGCGTGTTTGTGATAATTGTTTCCATTTTGTTCCGTTTATTATCAGTGAAGATCAAAGAGAAGCTATTCATGGAATAAATGAATGTGTTGATGTGTCTACATTGGCTCCTGCTGTAGATTTTTATAAATATATTATCTCGGAGGCAAAATAATGCAAAACGAAAAAGATAAAAGCTTACAGATAAGTAAAAAATCATTTATTACTGCGATTATTGTTATTGCAGTGCTTATGGTCGCAAGCTTTATTTTGACTTTAATTCTTCCTGATTGCAGTATTCCTGTTTGGAAGTGGATACTGTCTCCTGTACTTGTGTTGACTGTAGATGGTAGTGCAACAATTATTGCAGTGCTTATTTTTCTGCTTGTAATTGGCGGAATTTTCAGTGCACTTGATGCATGCGGGCTGATGAAATATATGCTTAACAAAATTGCATATAAATTTGGCTCTCAAAAATATAAATTAATGGCCGTTGTAATATTTTTCTTTATGGCAATGGGTGCTTTGATTGGATCTTTTGAGGAATGCGTTCCTATGGTTCCTATTGTTGTCGGCCTTGCACTTAGACTCGGATGGGATAAAAAAGTAGGTTTAGCTATGAGCATGCTTTCAGTTGGATGCGGATTCGCTGCCGGAGTTTTTAATCCATTTACTGTTGGTGTTGCTCAAAAGCTTTCGGGACTCCCTATGTTTTCAGGGGCATGGCTTAGGGTTGTAAGCTTCGTCTTAATTTATGCTTTATTGCTGATTTTTGTAAGAGCTTATGCAAAGAAAATTGATAAGGGTAATAACGAGCAGACACAATTTAGCGAAGATAAAAATTTAGATTTGGGCTTTAAACTTTTTGCCGGCATTATGCTTGCGGGAATTATCCTTGTTCTTTCATCTGCATTTATTACAGCTTTGCAAGATTATACTTTAATAATAGTTGCTGTTGTTTTCCTTGTTGCAGGAATATTATCAAGTAGCGTAGCAAGGATTGGCGCTAAGCAACTCGGTAAATCTATGCTTAGTGGTGTAGTGGGAATGCTTCCTGCTGTACTTATGATACTTATGGCATCTTCAATTAAATATACTCTGGAAACTGCCGGAGCATTAGATGTAATTCTTAAAGCTGCAATAACTATTGCTGAGAGTTTACCAAAGTGGGCCGTAATACTATTTATTTACTTGATAGTATTAGTAATGAATTTCTTCATTGCATCAGGCTCTGCAAAGGCATTTATGCTTATTCCTTTGATTGTTCCTGTTGCAGAGGTTTTTGGAATATCATCACAGCTTTGTGTTGTAGCCTTTGCATTTGGAGACGGATTTTCAAATGTATTTTATCCGACAAACCCGGCGCTTTTGATAAGCCTTGGGCTTGCCGATGTAAGTTATACAGAGTGGGCAAAATGGTCGGGTAAATTCCAGATAATGAATCTGATTTTAACTTGTTTAATCTTACTTTTGGGTTTATCTTTGGGATATTAATTTATAATTTTTAACAATTTGCAAAAAGCCCCTGTGTTATGGCAGGGGCTTTTTATAGAAAAAGTGCGGCAAAAATGTTATAATATCATGTCAATGATTACTAATAATATATGACCCGCCTGATGAGCCCGGGTCCTGCGCAACGGGATGCTGTGAACCTAGTCAGGTCCGGAAGGAAGCAGCTATAAGCGGATTTTCTTGTGTGCCGCAGACAAGCCTGGGTTCATTAGACGGGTTATTTCTTTTTAGGAGAATTATGTATCAAGCGCTATATAGGAGTTTTAGACCTGAAGTTTTTGATTCATTGATTGGTCAAGAACATATAGTCAAGATTCTGGAAAATCAAATAAAAACGGCTACTACAGGACATGCATATTTATTCTGTGGAACTCGCGGTACAGGAAAGACCACTACGGCAAGGCTTCTTGCAAAGGCTTTAAATTGTACCGATCCTAAGGATGGTATGCCTTGTGGTGAGTGTGATACCTGCAAGGCTATTGCTGCAGGTAATTATATTGATGTCATAGAACTTGATGCTGCTTCTAACAACAGTGTAGAAGATATCAGAGAACTTAGAGAAGGCGTAAATTATCCTCCGGCAATGGGTAAGAAAAAAGTTTACATTTTAGATGAAGCTCATATGCTTACCGGAGCTGCGGCTAATGCTTTGCTTAAAACTTTGGAAGAGCCGCCAGAGCACGCAGTTTTTATTTTAGCAACAACAGAACCGGAAAAACTTCCGTCAACAATTCTTTCAAGATGTATGAAACTTGACTTTAGAAGAGTTTCAGAAGAAGAAATTTTCAAGCATTTTCAAAGTATTTGCAAGCAGATGGATGTAAAAGCTGATGATGATGCGCTTAGACTTTTAGCATCTAATGCAGATGGATCTGTTAGAGATGGACTTTCTCTTTTGGATAGATGTATTTCCGGTGCAAAGAGTTTGTCGAGGGATGATGTCTTGTTCTTGCTTGGTATGACGGGAACAGAGGCTTGCCTCGAAATAACAGATGCTGTTTTGGCAGCTGATGCAGGAAAAGCTTTGGTTGTTCTTAATGAGCTCTTGATGAATGGCAAAGAGATTAATCAATTTACTCGTGATTGGCTGGATCATCTTAGAAATTTATTATTAGTCAGATATCTCGAAAAGCCCGAAGATGTAATTAATTTAAGTCTTGAAAATATTGAGAGACTTAAAGTTCAAGCTCAAAAGGCAAGTCTTAGAGATTTAGATAAGTTTATTAAGCTTCTTTCAGAAGCTATGCAAAGTGCTCGCTGGTCGCCACGACCAAGAGTGCCTGTAGAATTAGCCATAGTAGAAATGGCAAGGAGAGATAATGGGTAAAGGAATGAAAGCTGGCAAAAAGCCACATGCTCCAAAAGAAAATATGCAAGCTAAAATGGCGCAGGTTCAGGCTATTCAGGCTAAAATGGGCGCTGTTCAAGAACAGATTGATGCTACTGAAACTGAAGCCAGCGCAGGTGGCGGAGCTGTCAGCGTAAAGGTAAATGGAAAGCACGAAGTCGTTGCAGTAAAAATTGACAAGGATGTTCTTGATGATGTTGAAATGCTTCAAGATTTAGTTATGGCTGCAACAAACGAAGCAATGCGTCAGATTGATGAAATTGCAGAGACTGAAATGAGTAAAGTTACTGGTGGCTTAGGACTTGGTTTTTAAATGAATAATTATGCAAAACCTTTAACTAAATTAATAGCAGAACTTAGTAAACTTCCGGGTATAGGCGGTAAGTCAGCCCAGAGGCTGGCTTTTCATATTTTGGCGATGAGTGAGGATGATGTAGACTCACTATCTAATGCTATTAAAGATGCAAAGCATACTATGAAGTATTGCAGTGTTTGCGGAAATTTAACAGATGTAGATCCATGTCCAATTTGTAGCAATGAAAAAAGAGATCATAGTGTGATTTGTGTAGTTGAAAGTCCTAAGGATGTAAATGCTATGGAGCGCATCAGAGAATATAATGGTTTGTATCATGTTCTTAACGGTGCGATTTCTCCAATCGATGGCATTGGTCCGGAAGATATTAACCTGAGGTCTTTAATTGTAAGACTTCAAAATGAAGATGTAAAAGAAGTAATCTTAGCAACCAATCCGAATATTGAAGGAGAGGCTACAGCGATGTATATTGCAAGATTGATTAAGCCTGCCGGAATCAAGGTGACAAGAATTGCTCACGGAATTCCAGTTGGTGGGGATCTTGAATATGCTGATGAGGTTACTCTTTCAAAAGCGATGGAAGGCAGAAGGGAGATATAAATGGGGTGGCTTCCTGTTCCTAATCCAATTGCATTTACTATATTTGGGATTAGTATTCGTTGGTATGCAATTTGTTTAACAACCGGAATGGTTGCAGGCTTATTGATTGCTTATTATAGAGCACCTAAAAAGCTGCTAAACAGAGAAAGGCTGTTAGACTATTTTGTTTGGTGCGCTCCAGCCGGAATAATCGGAGCTCGTCTTTACTATGTCATATTTGAATGGAATAGATATAAAGACAACCTGACAGAAATTTTTAATTTAAGAAGCGGTGGTCTTGCAATTCATGGCACGCTTATCGGTGCTTTTGTTGCAATGTATTTTGTATCAAAGCACTATAAAGAGAACATGCTTGATTGGGTAGAACTTACTGCTCCTTGCTGGCCTTTAGCACAGGCAATAGGGCGCTGGGGGAACTATTTTAACAGCGAAGCGCATGGGGTAGAGACAACACTTCCATGGGCAATCTTTGCTGATGGCAAATGGGTTCATCCGACTTTTCTTTATGAATCAATCTGGTGTTTTCTCTTGGCGATATTTTTATTCTGGCTTGATGGAACAGGCAGAACAAAATTTAAAGGGCAGCTTGTATGCCTGTATATGATGATTTATTCGGTTGAGAGATTCTTTGTTGAAGGACTTAGAACTGATAGTTTGTATATAGGATCATTTAGACAAGCGCAGCTTTTAAGCGTAGCGGTTTTTGTTGCCGGTTTAGTTTTGTATTTTGTATTTAAAAAACGCGACAAGTGTCAGCCGGAAGAAGATTGTATAGTAGAATAGCATATTTATATGGCATGCTGCACATGCCATATTTTTATAAAGATAAAAAATAGCTTGTATTTGTTAGTTGGAAACTTTAGTCGCACTATATTTAACGGAGCGCTTTATGTTAAAAAAGATTCAAGATTATTACTGCCGAGACGATATTAATATTGACAGACAAAAAAATATAGATTATGCGAAATTTATAGCAATCATTGGCATGATTTTAATTCATGTTATGATGTATCCTTATTATGATGGATTTGATAAACCTGTTGGATATTTTATTGCCTATATTTCGGGAGGCTTATTAGCGGCACCTGTGTTTATGACATCTATGGGTGTGGGTTTGGCTTATACTAAACAAAGCAGCACCAATCAAATAATTGTACGTGGTTGTAAGCTTGTCGCATGGAATTATATATTAAATGTTTTGCGATCAATATACCCAGCTATTGCAATTTTACCTTACGGTGGAGATGTCCTTAATCGTTTAATTTTTTACATTTTTAACGGAGACATTTTACTGTTTGCCGGAATCGCAATGATTTTGTTTGGACTTCTTAAAAAAATTAAGAAAAATAGTGATTTGTATATTTTATTGATAGGGATTGCTTTGTCTATAGTATCAACATTATTTAGAATCGTTGAAAATGACAATGCACTTTTGGCTTACACATTAGGTACATTTATTCCTGTTAATTATTATGAAGAGCCTGTCACTTATTTCCAACTTTGCTCATGGTTTATTTTTGTCGGTGTGGGGAATCTTCTAGGAATTACTATTAGGAAATGTAAAAATCTTAATCGCTTCTATACTTTTCTTGGTTTAAGTGGCGCAATAATGTCCTCAGTTTTATTGATTCTTGATTATAAACTCGGATGGCAGCAGTACACTCTTACTATTGTTGAAACCGACTCTGAATATCTTGCCGGAATAGGTTATGCCGGAATTGCTGTTGGTGTGGTGTTTGCTCAATTTTCATTACTTTACTTTATAACTAAGATAACGCCGAAATCTTTGAACGAAATTGTCTTCAAAATCAGCAATGCACTTAATGAGATTTATATTGTATCGTGGACAATTATTTTAAATATTTCTTATGCGGTACTTTTGCCTTTACTTGGAGATGCTCCGTCTATTATGTGGCCATATTTTCTGATTTTTGCCGCAGTTCTTCCTCTATCCGTTGGGCTTGGACTGTATTGGAAAAAGTTGAAAATGGCACATAACAATTAATTATGATAAGTAAGCAATAAAGCTAAATTTACTGTTATGATAAAAGTTCTATTTGTTTGCCACGGCAATATTTGCAGAAGCCCGATGGCAGAGTTTATTTTTAAAAACTTAATAAAAGAAAAAGGCATCGCTGATAGCTTTGAGGTTGCATCCGCAGCCACAAGTACAGAGGAAATCGGAAATGATATTTATCCTCCGGCAAAGCGGTGCCTTATGGCGCATAAAATTCCGTTTGAATCTCGTCATGCAAGGCAAGTAAGTTCAAAAGATTTAGATTACTATGATTACATAGTTTCAATGGAACAGTACAATATCACAAACCTTAAGCGAAGACTTGGTGATTCATCTAAATATTCGCTATTGCTTGACTATACTGATGAAAAAGGCGATATCGATGATCCTTGGTATACCGGTGATTTTGAAACTTCGTATAATGAAATTCTAATGGG
>JAZUJE010000005.1:0-11514 GCA_045642565.1 Anaerovoracaceae bacterium
GCTAACGCTTTCCTTATTTTTGAAATAATTTTGTACCTGTAGCTCAGCTGGATTAGAGCGTCGGACTCCGACTCCGAAGGCCGCAGGTTCAACTCCTGTCAGGTACACCAAAGGATGTTTATGAAAAACATAGTAGAAATACAAGGTGACAAGGTAATAAAGACATTCGGAAACCGCATTGATTTCGTCCGGGAATCAAGCATTTACGAAAAAATAAAGGGTAAAGGCTTAGCTCCAGAACTAAGCGGAATTTGTGATGGAGTGATTTCCCATGTATATGTAAAAGGTGAAAACTTTAATGATGTTTTACATAGGGCAATGAAGGATCCTGTGGAGTTTATTGAATATTCAAATTTGTTCTTCGAGTGGTACAAAAATTTTAGGGATACTGTAAATATTTCTCTCGGAGATATGGATTTCTCAGATTTTGTTCTTGATGATAAACATTTATATTGCATAGATTTTGAGCATTGCAGACCTGGTTATGCCGAAGATGATGTAGCGAATTTAACTGCTAATATTTGTCTGATGGGTGATGAATATACAAGATTTGGAATGGAAGATGCTAAGATTTTTGTTAAATCTGCATGGAACCAAATTAGTATGTCATCTACAAGATTATATCATTCGTTAAACAAGTTTTTAGAATCAGTATGTTATGATAAAAACGTTACGCCAATGCTTTCGGCTAATGAATATTTAGCAACATTTGTGTGCTCTTCTTTTGTTCACGCTCCAAAACGGAAAATTTCATTAGCAAAAATGGTAGAGGCTTTAAAGAAAAGCAATCAGGCATGGACATTATTTGCTGAAGATATAACGGGTGAAAACGAAAAGTATATAAGATATATAATGAGCGCTGCAAAAGAGTCATTTAATGCAATCTTTCTTGCAGAAAACGGTAATGTAAAATTATTCCCGATTTTACTTAAAACAGATGATGCCATCGCAAATTTAACAGTTGCATCAGAACTTGATATGAGTTTGTCAGATACTATTGCAACAAAGTTTAATTACAAAGCTATGGCAATTGAAAACATGAGATAATTGCGGATGTAGTTTAGTGGTAAAATGCGGCCTTCCCAAGGCTGAGTTGAGGGTTCGATTCCCTTCATCCGCTCCATAGAAAATATAATGACATGTACAGAAGAGGAAAAGATGAGTAAAACCCCAATTGTAATTGGCATTGCTGGAGGAACAAATTCCGGTAAATCAATATTGGTGAGACAAATCGGAGAAATGTTCGGTCAACAGGTTTCTTTGCTTTCACATGATTTCTATTATAAGAGACATGATAATTTGGCCATTGAAGAAAAGGCTCAGCTTAATTATGACCATCCTTCTGCATTTGACACAGATTTACTTATTGAACATGTGAAGGCGCTCAAAGCCGGCAACAGCATTCAGCATCCTGTATATGATTTTACTATTCATAATCGTATAGATAAGCTTGAAGAGGTTAAACCATCTAAAGTTATTATCGTTGAAGGTATACTAATTTTCGAGAATAAGGAATTGAGAGATCTTTGTGATATTAAGTTATTCATTGATGCTCCGGCCGATATTCGTATATTAAGAAGAATTAAAAGAGACGTTGTAAAACGTGGCAGAACAATCGAGTCTGTAATGAATCAGTATATAAATACTGTCAGACCTATGCACGAACTCTTTGTTGAGCCAACAAAACGTTATGCAGACATAATTATTCCTGAAGGCGGGAAAAATAAGGTTGCACTTGATATTGTTTTTACTAAAATTAAATCGCTTTTAGATGAATAAACTAATAATACGATGACTACAAAAATTATTATGGCTACCCAAAATAAAGGGAAGCTTGCAGAAATTAATAAAATAGTCAAAGACTTTGGTATAGATATTCAATCCATGGCCGAAGCAGGGCTTGCCGATTTAGACATTGTAGAAGATGGTACAACTTGCCAGGAGAATTCTTTTAAAAAGGCAGATACAGTTGTAAAGCTTACAGGCCTTCCGGCAATAGCAGATGATGCCGGTCTATTCGTAGAAGCTCTCGGTGGTGAACCTGGTGTATATTCTGCGCGTTATGCCGGAGATCATGGTGATGATGCAGCTAATAGAAGAAAACTATTAGACGAATTAAAGAAAAAAGGCGCAGTTACAAAGGAAGATCGCAAAGCATATTTCATTTGTGTTATCACATTGATTTATCCTGATGGGAAAAAGCTTGTTTGCGAAGGGTATTGTCATGGTAGCATAGCTGATTCTGAAAGAGGAGAATTTGGTTTTGGCTATGATAGCATATTTATTCCGGATGGTTACAATCAAACATTCGGAGAATTAGGTGTAGATGTTAAAAATGCTTTTAGCCATCGTGCAAAAGCTTTGTTAGAGTTGAAGAGTAAATTAGAGTCATGAAGAAAAAAATATTATCATTATTATTAATACTTGTTCTTGTATTGCAAATCAGTCCTTGTTTTGCAGCAAGTGAAAAGCCAGAACTTAAATCAGAAGCCGCATTGCTGATTGATATGACAACTGGATCGGTTTTGTATGACAAGAATTCCACACAACGAATGTTCCCGGCAAGTATGACAAAAATGCTTACTTGTATTCTTGCTCTTGAGAATTTAGATATGAGCGAGTATATCACTATTAACGGAAGCGATATTGCAAATGTTGGCGGAACAACTCTTCATCTGGTTGATGGTGAAAAAATTAATGTGGGAACAATGCTTAGTGCTATGATGGTTATCTCTGCAAATGATGCTGCTGTTGTTCTTGCGAATAAGATGGCAGGAAGCGTTGAAGCTTTTTCACAAATGATGAATGAAAAGGCTGCTGAAATCGGCTGCACAGATTCTAACTTTGTAAACCCTAATGGTTTGCATAATGAAAATCATTATTCAACATGCGCAGACATGGCAAAGATAGCAAATTACTGTATGCAAAATGAAACATTCCAAAGAATTGTTTCACGTTCTACTTTTATTGTTCCAGAGACAAATAAAAGCCCTGAAAGGCAGCTTGCAAGCACAAACTTTTTGCTTGATGATGAATCAGCAAGAAATAGAGTATATGTAAATGGTGTTCTTCGTTTTTGTAAATATGATGGTTGCATTGGTATAAAAACCGGTTATACATCAGAAGCCGGAGGTTGCCTTGCCGCAGCTGCAAGCAAAAATGGCACAACACTTCTTTCTGTCGTAATGAACAGTGGGGATTTGGATAGATTTGCTGATAGCATTATGCTTTTTGATTGGGGGTTTGAGAACTTCAAAACTCTCCGTATCAGTGACCCTGGTATAGATGCAGGCGAAATAAAAGTTAAAGGCGGAAAAATCAGCAAAGTTGCAGTAGAAGTTCCTGAAATAGGATATGTAACAGTTCCAAAAGAAGCAAGCTCAGAGTTATTAGATACAAAACTTGTGATTGCTGATAGTGTTACAGCTCCGTTTGCGGCAGGTACAGTTGTAGGTAAGCTCCAAATCCTGAATGGAAATGAAGTAGTTGCCGAATACGATGCTGTTACGGTAGAAGGTGTAGAAAGAGGCGGCATCCTATCAGCTACAGGTATTGCTGACAGTACAATCAAGAAAGTTTTACTAATAATTCTTATTGTAATTCTTGTGCTAATTTTGATTCTTACGATTTATGTTTTATATAAACGTAAGCAAATGGCAAAGCGTAAGGCTGCCCGTGCTGCTCGTCGTGCAAAGCTTGAAGAACAAGAAGCACAGCTTCGCAGAGAATGGGAAAAGACATATCATAATAGATATAGAAATGACCTTTAATATTCAAGAAGAATTAAAAAAGTTACCTGACTGCCCCGGAGTCTACATTCACAAAGACAAAACGGGGCAGATTATTTATGTTGGAAAAGCTATCTCTTTAAGAAAAAGGGTTAGACAATATTTTCAATCTCCTAAAAATCAAACTCCAAAAGTTCGCAAGATGGTTGAGCATATTGAAAAATTCGAATATGTCACTTGCGCTAGCGAGGTTGATGCCTTAATTTTAGAATGTAGACTTATTAAGCAATACAGACCAAAATATAATATTCTGCTTCGTGATGATAAAAGCTACCCATACATAAAGATTACTACTCAAGATGAATATCCTATTATTATAAAAACAAGGAGACTGTTAAAGGATGGAGCAAGATATTTTGGGCCATACCCATTTGTTAGCTATTTGGATATGGTAATTGATTTGCTCAATTCAACTTATAAATTAAAACGTTGCAGACAAACAGAGTTCCAAGAAAATTGCAGAGCTTGCCTCAATTATCATATTGGTAGATGTGATGGTATTTGCATTGGAAAGGTCTCAAAAGAAGAATACAGGAAAAGAATAAATAAAGCCATTGCTTTTTTGGATGGTGAAGATCAAGAAATTCTTGATATGCTTTCAGCTTCAATGCAGCAATGCTCTGATAATATGGAATATGAGCAAGCCGCAGCCTACAGAGACTATATAGAGGCTGTAAAAGAGATTCAAGGCATGCTGAGAGATTTAAAGCATTACCAAGACCCTCATATTTTGCAACTGAATCAAAAGCAAAAACAAGTGGGTATAAAAAATGGACTTGTTCATGTCTTTGGAAAAGATAGATCCGAATTTATCCATCGTATAGAAAGCTTTGATATATCCCATATTGGCGGAATAGATACTGTCGGAGCAATGGTTGTGTTTAAGGATGGACATTCTGATAAAACTGCATACCGCAGGTATAAATTACATCAAGGTAATAATGATTATGCAAATATGCAAGAGCTTTTGACAAGGCGTCTTACAGGAGACGATGAGCTCCCCGATTTAATTTTAATGGATGGGGGAGAGCCTCAAGTAAATGCCGCGCTTCTTGTTTTATCCGAGCTTCATTTATCTCAAATTCCGGTTGCCGGATTAGTGAAAGATGATAAGCATAGAACAAAAAATTTGCTATTTAATGAAAAACAGATAAATCTTAAAGAATATCCTGAATTATATACATATTTTGGGGCAATTCAGGAAGAAGTTCATAGATTTGCTATTGCATATCATCATAATTTAAGGTCTAAGAATATGCTTAGTTCAGAGCTTGATTCTGTTCCGGGCATAGGTGAAAAGAGAAAAATCGCACTTCTTAGAACTTTTGGTAGCATAGATAAGATAAAAAGTGCTACAATAGAAGAGCTTGCTGCCGTCTCAGGTATGACAAAAGCAGCAGCTCAAAATGTAAAGGAGAACTTGAAATGAAAAAGTTAGTAAGTATTTTACTTATGTTGGCTATGATTTTAAGCTTTGCAGCTTGTGGAAATACAGAAGAGCCACTTTATAGCCAGGGATTAAAGAAAAATGGTTTTTACGATGTAAAAGCTCTTGATTATGTAACACTTCCTGAATATGAAGGGATTGAGATTCCGGCAGAAGAACTTGTTGCAGATGAAGTTTCACTTCAATCACAAATTAACTCAATACTTAGTTCTGCTATGGAAACAGAAGAAATTACAGATAGAGCTATTGAAGATGGCGATAGCGTAAATATTGATTATGCAGGATATTGTGATGGTGAACAATTTGAAGGCGGAACTGCTGAAGATCAAACAGTTACAGCCGGAGGTTCAGATTTTATAGATGATTTTCTTACACAGATTATCGGGCATATGCCGGGCGAGACATTTGATATTGATGTAACTTTCCCTGACCCATATGAAAATAATGCTGATCTTGCAGGAAAAGATGCAACATTTACTATCACAGTTAACTATATTGAAGAATCTGTAATGCCAGAATTGACTGATGAATTTGTTTCAGAACATTACGGACAGTCTGCAGGGCTTAATACTGTTGATGACCTTAAAAATTATCTTAGCGAGAGCATAGTAGAATCTCAATTAAGAGAATATGTTGATCAATATCTCTTTGGAGCTTCAGAATTCGGCGAAGTTCCGGAAATGGTTATTGAGCATCAAAAGAATTGCATTAAAGCAAACTATGATGATATGGCTACTACATATGGTCTTGATGTGGCAACTTTAGTTTCATATTATGGATATGAAGACTTGGACGCACTAATCGAAGATAACATGGCAGATGTAGAAGAGATGGGCAAGGATGCTTTGATGTATCAAGCTATCGCAGAAAAGATGAACCTGAAAGTTTCTAACACAGATGTTGCCGATTATTTTGAAAAGAATTCTGGCACAAGAGATTATTCAAGTTCAGAAAATCATTATGGCTTAGCATATCTTAAACTTATGGTTATGAGGACAATGATTGTAGATAAGATAGTTGAAGCGGCTGTAAAATAGTTAGATAAAATAAAAAGCTTCGGTCATAGACCGAAGCTTTTTTAATGCATTTAACAAATTATTCTTCTGCGATAAGTCTGTCAAATTCTGCAGCTGCTGCTTCAAATTCAGCATCATCTTCAATATCAACAAGATCAAATTCTTCTTCACTGATTTCTTTATATCCATAGATAAATACATCATCTGTACCATCATCAGGAAGAAGGGCAATATACTCCTTGTTGTTGAAATCAAAGATTCCCATAATTTCACATTCTATTACCTTGCCATCATCAAATTCAAGAGTAATATATTCAGGTTCGTCTTCGTAAATAGCGTCTTTTTCGTTAATATCTGCCATTGTTATATTCCTTTCATTGATTAAATCTAACTTTAATAATATTTTAACATATTTTTTATATAAAAATACTATAAAAATTGTGTACTTTAGCGCTATATAGTGATATAATAAGCAGTAATTTTTTATAATATAAAAAGAGGTAGAATCTTATGGAAAATCAAGGTATGGAAAAAAGATACGGTCTTATAACCGCACTTGCTATGGTTGTTGGTACCGTAATCGGCTCCGGTGTTTTCATCAAGGGCGGAAAGCTCCTTGCTAAAACAGGCGGAGATTTAAAAACAGGAATTTTAGCTATTGCATGCTGCGGCATTATTTGCATTATTTGCTCATTAGTGTTTGCAGAGTTGAGTTCAAAATATAACAAGGTTAACGGCCTTGTAGACTACGCCGAAGTAGCTCTTGGTTCAAAATATGCTTACTATGTAGGTTGGTTCCAGAGCGTTATCTATACACCTTCACTTTGTGCTGTACTTGCATTCTTCTCAGGTTTGTTCTTCTGCAACCTTTTTGGTATCAGAACTATAGATCTTGCAAACGGATGTTTCTCAGCAGAAATGCTTGGTGTTGGTGGCGGCTTCCTTATTATGGGTTTTGCGATTAATACACTTTCTCCAAAGCTTGGCGGAAAACTTCAGATTTCCATGACAGTTATTAAACTTATCCCAATTGTTCTTATGGGTGTCATCGGAACAATAATTGGTCTTACAAGCGGAAATTCTCAGGCAGTATTAGATTTCGTTAACACTCCGGAATATGCTCCGGTTGAAAACGGTTTCTTCTCGGCTGTTGTTGCATTTGCATTCTCATTTGAAGGTTGGATTCTTGCAACTACACTTAACTCTGAAATGAAAGAGCCACAGAAAACTCTTCCAAAGGCTCTTATCGGTGGAGCTTTCATAGTAGTAGTTCTCTATATCCTTTATATCTTCTCAATGAGTTCAATCGGCAGTGTTTCAACTATTCTTGGAACATGGCCTCTTGGACAAGATCTTGCAAAGACAGCATTTATACCTATCTTTGGAACGGTAATTAGTAAGTTCTTTGAAGCTTGCATCGTTGTTTCTTGTTTAGGAACAATGAATGGTCTTATTATGGCAAACTGCAGAAGCCAGTATGCTGTTGCTTCTCGTGGCATGGGCCCTATGGCAAGTTGGTTCGGAGATCTTGATAAGCAAAATGACTTCCCAATCAAATCTGCATTATTCGGAATGATTTTCGCAGGTTTCTGGTATGCTTGGGATATAGTAATGTACTGGAACGGTCCAGATTTTATGGGCACAACACATAGCAATATGTTCTTTGGATATGAACCTGACGAGGTTTGTATTGTAAACCTCTACGCTATGTACATTCCAATGTTCATTGCACTTATAGTTAAGAATAAAGACTTTAATTTTGTAAAGAGATTTGTTCTGCCTATCTTAGGCCTTGCATGCTGCGTATTTATGGTATTCTGTTGCTGGAAGGGCTGGGGCACAAAGGCTTGTCTTGGTTACCTGACAATGTTTGTGGTAGCTATGATTATCGGAAGAATCTTTATGCATCCGGAAAGAGCTGTCAGAACGCTTGAATAGCTTAAAAATGAGCAATTTCAAAGGGCTTGCAATAGCAAGCCCTTTTATTGTATAATTTTAGAGATGAGCAGATATGGCGGAATTGGCAGACGCGCACGGTTCAGGTCCGTGTGAATTCACTTTCATGCAGGTTCAACTCCTGTTATCTGCACCATATAAAGCGATTAATTAAGGAGGAATATCATGGCTGATAATGTAAGCATTAATTCCACTGTAATAGAAACAGTTATAGGACCAAAAACTAAATTTAAAGGAAGCGTAAATACAGATAAACCTATTACCATTCAGGGCAATTTCGAAGGTACTATTGATAGCACCAATGTTGTTGTTGTTGAAGAAACAGGATATTTTGAAGGAACTGCAAATTGCAGAGAGCTCGATCTTGTCGGTGAGGTTAAAGGTAAAATTATGTGCTCAGATGTTCTGAAGTTCTTATCAGGTGGTAAATTCAGAGGTGATGCAGTTGTTGCCAATATCGATATACATCCTGGCGCAGACTATGACGGAACATTAAAAATCCAAAAATAATTAAAAAAAGTAAGGCTCTTGGCTGTGGTTTAGCCAAGAGCTTTTTTAATTTCATTTTCAATTTCTTCTGAGATATGTTTTGTTTTTTCTTTTTCCATATCTTTTGTTTTTATGGCCGGTAATATTTTAAGGGTCGCTTTCGTTGGAACAATTTTGTGTTTTTCTTCCCACGCATGATATGTCCCATCAATTACAAATGGTACAATAGGGACTCCGGCCTTAAGGGCACATCTAAAAGCTCCCGGTTTAAATTCATTCATTTCATGTTTTCGGCTTCTTGTACCTTCAGGGAAGATAATAAGGCTTTCTCCGCTTTTTAAAAGGGCCTCACATTTATTAATAGATTCAAGGGAAGCTCTTATATTTGATCTGTCGATAAATATACAATCAAGAATTTTCATCCATGAGCCAATTAGAGGGATCTTACTCGCTTCTATTTTTGCAAGGAAGGGTATAAGTCTTCCAAAGCTTTCAAGCGCGATAACCATATCAAATAAGCCTTGATGGTTGCCTACATACAAAACAGGTCCATCAGGAATATTTTCCTTCCCGCTAACTTCCACCTTAAAGCCTGCGATTGCTTTTATTACAGGAATTGCTGCATTAAAAATAGCTTGTGGCCATATTTTTCTGATTTTTTTAGGTGAAAGTTTTGCCAGAATCCAAAAAGGAATCGATATAATCAGCACAATAGCTAAAAATAAATACCATAAAAAAGTTCTAATCATGTGTTAATTTTATCATATTTTTTGGTATAATATTAGGGTTTTAGAGGTATTTTATTATGAAGAAAATTATTAACATCGCAGTTATTGCCCACGTTGATGCCGGTAAATCTACATTGGTAGATGCATTCCTTGCACAATCCGGCGTATTTAGAGAAAATGAAGAAATGGTCGCGCAGACCATGGACAGCAATGATCTTGAAAGAGAACGTGGCATTACAATATATTCAAAGAACTGTTGTGTTATGCATGACGGATATAAGATTAATATCGTAGATACTCCGGGCCATGCAGATTTCAGTTCAGAAGTAGAGCGTATCATCAAAACCGTTGATACGGTTATTTTGCTTGTAGACAGTTCTGAAGGCCCAATGCCGCAGACAAGATTCGTTCTTAAAAAATCATTAGAGCAGGGACTTAATCCTATTCTTTTGATAAACAAGCTTGATAAAAGAGATGCTCGTGTCACAGAAGTTGTTGATGAGGTTTATGAACTCTTTATGGACCTTGAAGCTAATGACACTCAGCTTGATTTCCCGATTTTATACGGAATTGCACGCCAGGGTATAGTTGTCAAAGATCCTAAACAGTGCGAAGGCATTCAAATCGAAAATAGCGATGGTAAAGTTAGAAAAGCTGCCGCAGGCCAGAACGGACTTAGTATTGCACCACTGTTTGAGACTATCATAGATATGGTTGGAGGGTACGAAGATAGAGATTCAGAACCTCTTCAATTCCAGGTTTCCACGCTCGCATATGACGATTATATCGGTCGACTTGGTATAGGAAGAATTACTGCCGGAACAATTAAAGAGGGCCAAGTTGTTGCTGTTGCAAAACCTGATGGTTCTTATAAACTTGGTAAAATTAATCAAGTATTTGTATACCAGGGTTTAAAAAGAGTTTCTGTTTCTGAGGCAGGCTCCGGCGATATCGTTGTTGTATCGGGCCTTCCTGAAATAACAATAGGGGATACTATTTGCACAGAAGAAAATATTTGCCCAATGGGTGAAATTAAAATTGATGAACCAACATTGTCAATGAACTTCATGGTTAATTCTTCACCATTTGCAGGCAAAGAAGGAAAGTATGTTACTTCAAGACATATCAGAGAAAGATTACAAAAAGAGCTCGAGGTAAATGTTGGTCTTATCGTAGAAGACACCGATAGTACCGATAGCTTTAAGGTTTCTGGCCGTGGTGAACTTCATTTATCTATTTTAATTGAAAATATGAGAAGGGAAGGCTTTGAGCTTGCTGTTTCAAAACCTGAAGTAATTTTTAAGAAAGACGAAAACGGTCATAAACAGGAACCTATTGAAGAAGTTGTAATTGAAGTTCCTGACGAATATAGTGGCGGAGTTATTTCCGAACTTAATCTTCGCAAGGGAACTATGGTTTCCATGGATGGCAAAAACGGAAGAAGCAAACTGGTTTATAATGTTCCGACCAGAGGGCTTCTTGGATACAGATCACAGTTTATTAACCAGACTCATGGTGAAGGAACTATGGTTCAAAGATTTATCGGTTACGAAGATTATAAGGGAGAAATTCCTCAAAGAACTTTTGGTGCGATTATTGCACAAGAAGCCGGAGTTGCAACTCCGTATGCTCTTAACAATATTCAAGAACGTGCGCAGATGTTTATTGGGCCTCAGACAAAAGTCTATGAGGGCATGATTGTCGGACAAAACAGCCGCAGCGATGATATGGTAGTAAATCCGGCAAAAGCAAAGCATGTTTCTAACATGCGTGCCGCAGGAACAGATGATAAGGTTCTTTTGACACCTCCGAGAATTTTTTCACTTGAAGAAGCTCTTGAGTGGATTAATGATGATGAACTCGTAGAAATTACGCCATCTGATATAAGGCTTCGTAAAAAGATCCTTGGAGAGCTTGAGCGTAAGCGCTCGGGTAGGGATTATTCAATGTACGAGAACCCAAGAACAGGTAAGAAGTAAAGTTAATATATATTATACCCCTGCACATAGCAACGCTCGTGGACACCGTTTCGGCCTGCTCAGGGCTCGCAAGCTCACCCTTCGTGCGGCCTGCGGGACGCCCTTAGTGTC
>JAZUJE010000006.1:0-3842 GCA_045642565.1 Anaerovoracaceae bacterium
CCACAATCAGCCCAAACGAAAGGATTCATATCTCCTAAAATAATGCTCAAGTTATCATTAGTTTTTACTTCGTCTTCGTAATAAGCATCTAATACAAAATATATCAATGTAAATAATTCAAATTTATTCATTACTTTTTCCCAATTGCCTCGAATTCGAGGCATTTACGTGTTCTCATATTCTAACCGCCTCGAATTGCACGCGGTTGAACTAATTACTATTCTAATGAATCTAAATACTTAATAGTATCAAGATAATCTTTTTCAACTTTACTAAGAGTCCTTGCTTTATACTTCTTATACTCTTGTTCTGCTTTTTCCATCGCCTCTTTATGAGATATCGATCCATTTCCAGTTAATAACTTTTCGCCTGTAGATGTTAAGATATTATCGAGATGATTTGACCAATCCTTCATAGTCATAATCTGTTTACGCTCTGCCTGTCTTTCTGCGAAATCAAGATATCCGGATACAAGTTGCCCCATTTCTTTCAATTCTTTTTCGTTAAGATAGTTTTTTGCAATCTTTACATCTTCAAGTGTTGGTTGCTTCCCTACAAAAGTAGTTAAGCCCATAAACTCTTCTTCAGCATCTGCACGATTATAAATAATTTCTGCAGCTGTTTCACCAGAAACTGCATAATGAATCTTGTTTTGAACTTTCTTAAAAAACTCGACGGATTCTTTTGTTTTTGGATCGTAGTCAATACTTGTCGCATATATTTCAAGAACCTGTCTGTAGAATACTTTCTCTGAAGAACGGATATCACGAATGCGGTCTATCAATTCTTTCCAATAGCCACCGCCACCAAGGTTCTTTAATCGCTCGTCATCTAATACAAATCCTTTTTTTAAGTATTCTTTTATTAAATTACTTGCCCAAATACGAAATTGCACACCTCTTTGAGATTTCACACGATAACCAACAGAAATAATTACATCAAGATTATAGTAATCAACATTATATGTTTTGCCATCAGATGCAGTTGTTGCATAATTTGCAACAACTGAAGTTCTATCTAATTCGCCTTCTTCAAAGATATTCTTTATATGTCTTGAAATTGTTGATTTATCTCTTTGAAATAATTCACTCATTTGATCTAATGATAACCATACGGTTTCTTTGTCAAATGTAGTTTCCACTTTAGTTAATCCGTCTTTCGTTGTATAAATAATAATATTTGTATCCACAAGAACCTCCAAGTTTAAACGCATCGAATTCGATACGTTTAACGAACATATGTTTATACTATTTTACCATAGCAGCCCGAAGTCTGCAATGGTAAAAGTTTGGACATATATTTTAGATATATTATATATTTATTTTAGATTATTTACAATATATGCCATATATTATGTCTCAGTAAATACTACCTTAGAAGGTAGACTATCTAAATATAATTTGTCAGCATATTTTTCAATCAGCTCTGCGAGCAGATTTGCGAGTCCGCTCCATTGATCAATTATTTCAGCAATAAGCGTCTACCTCCCTTCTAAAAATCTATCTCGTCATCGCTGACAAGCGTAAAGCCAGGGATTGGGGAAGGATGCACAGGCTTCGGAATCTCGTCAAGAATTTCATCAAGAATCTTTCGAGCAGAAACAGGTCTAATAATATCTTCTTCCAATTCCTTTACTTTTTGAAAAACGGGATTATCAGTCACATCTACACATTTATACACCCTAGCTTCAGAATCGTATGCATATATACCAATCTGTTCTTTAGTCAATTGCCAAACATGGCTGAATCTTCTATAAAGCTGTGCAGGTTTATCATCTGCCGGGGTATCAGGCAAGAGTTTGCAGAATCTATCCGGGGAATAAGGATTGGTAACAAAGATATACGAAGCGTATATGATTTTGTTTTTGTAACGAGATTGGACCGGGGTTAAATAGTTCGGATCAAAGATTTTAAGAAGTTCAGAGAACGTGAACGGAGCTTCAGGACGAAGGTCATCAATGATTAAAACATCTTCGCCTTTATAATTTGAAAACGGATCCTTGCCTCCGGCAGTGATGCAATAGCTAAGACCTCTTTCTCTTGCAAACATAACCGCAAAGGTAGTCTTGCCAACTTCGGTTTCCCCAAAGAGCCAAATTATTTCGCAAGCTCGGCGGTTTTTAGATTTAATTTCTTTGACCTTGTCATAGTAATCCCAAGCGCTTTCAATAGCATTGGAATATTTAACATAAGTCTCAGGATCGATATACTCTTGAAAATTCTGTTTAGTAATTGTACCATCAGCGCACTTCCTAATTAAATCAGACTTACCGACTTTCAGCTCTTCCTTTTGGAAATACTCCTTAACATCAAAGTTGGCAGTTATGTCTTCTATGCCATATTGATGTTTATCGGGTTCATCTAAATGAAGATAGTATCTAAGAGTTCGGTATTTGTTGCTATGGACCTTTTCCACTGTATTTTCTTTTACACCAAACCAAGCAGCTACATCTTTAGGCTTTGCACTAGCAGAACCGTAGTTTAGAAATACGTGGTAATGCGCTTTCTTTAAATTACCTTCTTCATCGAGGTCCTGATCATGAAGGATAAAAGCATGCTCTTTTATGGTTTTCCTGCCTGATATTCGATTAATAATCTCAGCCGGAGTCCAACCATCTTCTACATATAAAATTACATCATTCATTTTCACGGCGATCACATCCTTTCTATTAATGAATGTAGCGTTTTACACTTTTTACTCCGGGCAAAGGACGCAGCCCCCTTTGCCCGAAAAGCTTGAAATTACAAGCTTTATAGGCCTTTTTACTCCTAAATTAGCTAAAAAGTCTTGGCACGCACTTCGTTTTGGCGTGCCACCCTCCTTGCATTTTACTATAACCCCGAAAAAGGCCACTTATCTGATAACTATGTGTTATAATCTAATTGTTATGAGCACACACATTTTAATAACTGAATATTGTGATAAAATCAAATGCTTGGGGGATTTGTATCTCGGCAGAGAAAGTGCAGAAAAACTTGCAGAAATGCTTAACGAAAGCGTTCTTACTATTGACAAGTCTGATAAAGAATTGAGAAATAAGGCAAATCAAAGAGAAAAGCAACTACCGGGCAACGTAAAGCTAGAAATCAAAAGCTTTGTAGACGAATTTAACTTTACAAAATCCGCAATAATAGGCTTTACAAACGGCAGCACTCCGGCTTATGGAAGCTTTGAGGCAATGGTAACAAGTCTTCCTGCTATGTATGTTCCGGTTAAAAATATGAACAAGCAGATTAAAGCTAAAGAAGCCAGAGAAAGATTAAGTAAGCTCAATCTTAAAAATCATGTTAAAGATCTTGAAGAAAGATCTAAATCATGGCATGAGGTGCTTGACACACTTTCTAAAGGCATTTGCTATAGCTATGAGAATCATTTCCAAAGAGTCTATGCTATTATGCTTGATGTAGCACTTCGCGGATATAAGATAAGAATCTGTCCTCATTGCGAAAAGTTCTTTATTATCAAGAGTGGCAAGAAGGTCTATTGCTCAGACAAATGCAAAGCTGCAGATAAGAACAAGAGAATGCAGGCCAGAAGAAAAGACGGAATCTATAAAGAAGCCGAAGCAATTGCAAACATTTATAGAAACCGTCTTTATACGCAAAAATACAACCCTCATGATCCAGGATATATTAAGATAAAGAAAAAGGAAGCAAGGGAAAGAATCTCAGCTGAATTCGAGGAATATATAGCCTGGAAAGATAAGCTGCTTGAAGACTTTAGAGCTGATAGAATCAGCGAGGAAAAATGCTTAAAGCAACTTAAAGAAAAGCATAGTATAATAAAAAAGCGATAAATTTGAATTTGTTATCCCTTCTCAACTGAAGATTCTTTTAGCCACT
>JAZUJE010000007.1:0-53149 GCA_045642565.1 Anaerovoracaceae bacterium
CAAACATCTCGACAAATCGGGCTTTGATGAGTTCATCCAGCTTTTGAAGTTCCTGCTGACGAGCAGCAATAATCAAGGACACTCTATCAAGCACATCTGCAATTTCAGCTTGCTTTTCTAACGACGGGAATGGAATTGTTGTATTATCAAAATCCTTCTTCACGATATGCTTCATAGTCGCACCGTGAGTCTTTGATTCCATTTCCTTTAACTTGTGCTGCACAGCATAAACAAAAAATTGCTTATTGACTTCACACTTATCAAAGGCGACCTTAAAAATGTGCTGATTTAATAAAGCTTTTCCTCTATTCCAAATATACGCACCGAGACTTGCCGACCAAGAAATCAACACATCTCCATCATTAATCTCAATTCGTTCTGGATAATCACCATCGTAAAAACCCAAATCGTAGGAATTACCCGTCAGGTCTTGAATACGGATAATCGGCAAACCTTCCGTACCTCTATCCGCAGGCTTAAAGGCAAAACCATTTATATATGTGGCTATATCGCCTAATCTTCTTTGTTCCATCATTCATCCCTACAAATCCGAATTTAACTTATTATTTTTACAATACTCATCCCAGTTGATTCCAAATATTAACTGAGAGCACTCTTCTTTTAGCGCATCAGCCAATGCTACAAGATAACCAACTTTACATGTCAGACGATCTTTTTCATAAGAATATCGCCAATCAATAAAAGCATTTGATACTAATTCTAAATATGAAAATCCCCAAACATTATTTATTGCCGGAAACCTTTTATATACAGATTGCATTAGGTTATCACTTATATCAGCTGGGAGCATTTTTACCAAATCATCCAATCTATGTGCTTTAACCGGAGTTTTGTCATCAATGCAAAACAGCAAAGTTTTTAAATATATCTCACAAGCTAGCGCCAAGCTTACAATCTGTGGTGTTGAATACATATCAAATCTTAAAGCACCATTCTCTAGTTTATCTTCGCAAAGTTTTGCGCATATATAAAAACTATTCGCCTGATCGAACATCATGTGAGCTTTAATATCTGTTATCATATTATTTTAAAAGCTCCTGCAATTCATTCATTGAGCTACTTATTTGCTTTTCGAGCTCTCTAAGTTCGCCCATAATTTCCTGTGTGCTTGGATATTTTACCGGCACATACTCTGTCTGTTTATACTTATTGATTGAAAGATCATAATCGTTATTTGCTATTTCGTCTTTTGGAACAAAGAATGACTTATCTGTACGCTTATGATCTTTTTCTTTATCTAAATTCTTAAATCTTTCAACAATGTCAGGAATGTCATTCTCGGCAATAGGTGAACGCTTATCATCTAATGATAAACCATCAGCTTGCATATCATAAAACCAAACATTGTCAGTTCCGCCATGACCGGTCTTTGTAAAAATTATTACTGCTGTGGATACTCCGGCATAAGGTTTAAATACTCCGGAAGGCATTGATATTACAGCCTCAAGCCTATTACCTTCAATAATTTCTTTTCTAATAGCCTTATGCGCTGTAGATGAACCAAATAAGACTCCATCCGGAACTATGCATGCACAACGTCCGCCGACCTTTAACATACGAAGAAAAAGTGCAAGGAATAATAATTCAGTCTTTTTAGTCTTACAAACTTTAAGCAAGTCAGTGCTTACAATATCAGCATCAAGACTGCCTTTAAAAGGCGGATTAGCGAGAATGAGACTATATTTTTCTTTATCAGGGTTTTGGTCTGACAAACTATCTCTATATTCAATAAATGGATTTTCAATGCCGTGAGTCATCATATTCATTGCGCCGATACGAAGCATTGTTCTATCCATATCGTAACCAAAGAACATGTGATTCATATAATGATCTTTCTTCTGTTTATTAAAGAAGATGTCTTCCTTGTAGTTTTCCTTCAAGTATTCACCGGCAGCAACCAAGAATCCGGAAGTACCACAAGCAGGGTCACAGATAACCTCATCTGCTTTAGGATCCATCAGTTCTACCATCATCCTAATAATATGGCGAGGTGTGCGGAACTGTCCATTTACACCGGCAGAAGCAATTTTGGCAAGAAGATATTCGTAAACATCTCCTCGCACATCTGCGGATTGATTCTCATTCATCATTTGATAGATTTCATCCAGAGTATCAATGACTTTTGACAGCATCAGCGGTGTGGGAAGTTTAAAAATAGCATCATCCATATATTTAGAATACGCACTGTTTTTGTCACCATGTAAATTCTTAATAAACGGGAATACCCATTCCTGCACCACGGTATACATCTTTCCTGCAGGAAAGTCGTGGAATACGCTCCATTTGAGCTGCTGGCCATCAGTTTTCCGATCTCCAATTTGCACTTTATCAGCAAAAATACTTTTATAAGGTAGCCCAAGCATAGCGGCCTCTTTTGCGCGGAGGTTATCAGAATCATCCAAATCGCGTATGAACATAAGATAGGTAATTTGCTCAATTACATCAAGTGGATTGGTAAGTCCACCAGTCCAGAATATTTCCCAAAGACTATCTATTTTGTTTTTAAGCTCGCCTGTAACCATAATTATTTATCTCCATTCCAAACGTAAGAAGTATAGCGTCCGCCACCAATCTTCAAAATTTCTTCACTTTTAAGCAAATCTGCTAATGTGCGCTGAACTGTTACCTGACTGACATCTGAACACTGTTCCATAATCTCTGCTTTAGTAATCTTTCCAAGATGGCCTTTGATAATTTCGCGAACTCTATCAGGCTTTGATACGCCTTTAGCGACCAGCAGTTTGGTTCTGTCTTCAAAATCGCGGTATGCAGCGAGAATTACGCCAAGCATATACGTGACAAACGGTCCGTAATCGTTTGTGCCCTCGTGCCATCCGTCTGAACTGTCCTGTAGAGCATCATAATAAGATGTTTTCGTATCGGAAATAAGTTTTTCAATACTGATATACTTTCCAACATAATACTCAGCTCTGTACAGCAGAAGGAGTGTGAGCAAACGGCTCATCCTGCCGTTGCCATCATTAAAGGGATGAATGCATAAAAAGTTGAAGATAAACATCGGAATCAAAATCAATTGATCCATTTCCATCGTGTTAACCGCTTCATTAAAAGCGTCACAGAGATTATTCATAGCTTCCGGCGTTTCCCATGCAGAAACAGGATTAAAGCGAATCGTTTGTGTTCCATCCGCATGTTTTTCGGCTATGATGTTGTCGGAGTTTTTGTAATTTCCACCAATAGCCTTTCCGGTGAACTTATAAAGATCCCTGTGCAGTTGCAAAATATGATTAGGACGAGGAAGAATGTATTCGTAGTTTTCGTGAACGGTTGTCAACACATCGCGATAACCGGCAATTTCTTTTTCGCTACGATTCTTTGGCATTGTTTTTTCGCGAACAATCTTTTTGAGTCGATCCTCTGTGGTAATGATACCTTCTATCCTGTTGGATGCATCTGTGCTCTGAATCTTTGCAACCTCTAACAAGTCGAAAAGAACATCTTCTTTTGCCTCAATCATAGGATTTTGGCGTCCTTTATATTCATGGATTTGGGACAGATAATTCACAACATCCGGAGTAAGAAGCTTATTATATTCATTTTTAAAGTCAAATGTTCTCATTTAATTTCCTCATCTGATTTTTAATTTCATCATTTACGACATTTTGATGCAATTAAATGGTACTGTGAAATACATCAAAAGTCAAGTCATTTTTATCATTTTGCCCAGAAATGATAAAAATAAAATCCCCAAAAGACCTTTAAAAAGGTTTTTCGGGGACTGTTTTATGAAATAGCTATTATTCCCACTCGATTGTTCCGGAATTTTTCTTTGGGTCTTTTGGTGATATATCCCAAAGAACCCTGTTAACGCCTTTAACATTTTTAAGAATTCTGGCGGTAATTTTCTGAACTAATTCCCAGTCAAGTTTTACAGGCTGTGCGGATGTTGCATCTACGGAATTAATTGCACGAATTACTACCGGCCATGCGTATGTGCGCTTACCTTCTTTTATGCCCGTTGTCTTAAAATCTGGAACAACAGTGAAGTATTGCCATACTTTGCCCTCGAGCCCTGCTTTCTTAAATTCATCTCTAAGAATTGCATCAGATTCACGAACCGCTTCAAGTCTATCTTTTGTGATTGCGCCAACACATCTTACACCAAGCCCTGGGCCTGGGAACGGCTGACGATTAACCATATTTTCAGGAAGTCCAAGAGCCTTTCCTACGATGCGAACTTCATCTTTATAAAGGAACTTAACCGGCTCCACAAGGGCAAACTTTTGCATATCTTTTGGGAGTCCACCTACATTGTGATGAGCTTTAATTCCACCTTTAGATTCTAAGATATCCGGATAAATTGTTCCTTGTCCGAGGAATTCAACGCCTTTAAGTTTCTTTGCTTCTTTGGCAAAAACATCGATGAACATTCCGCCGATAATCTTTCTTTTCTTTTCAGGATCGTCAACACCCTTTAAAGCATTTAAGAATTTATTTGAAGCATCTACATAAATAAGATTTGTTTTAAATTGCTTTGAAAATACTCTGCAAACCATCTCCGGCTCGCCTTTTCTAAGAAGACCATGATTTACATGAACGCAAGTGAGCTGCTTGCCGATAGCTTTTGAAATAAGTGCTGCGCAAACAGAACTGTCAACGCCGCCGGAGAGTGCTAATAAAACTTTACCCTCACCAACCTGAGCTCTGATTTCCTTCAGCTGTTCATTAATAAATTTTTTTGCCTGAGCCTGCGTCTTGATTCTTGCCAAGCTCTTTGGTCTTACATCACTTGCTTTTGCCATATAAATAGCCTCCATATATTGAAAATTTAATAAAAATATCACAATTTGATTTATATTATAAAACTTTTGGCCTATATCTACAAGGAAAATAGAGCTCAAAGAAGCATAATACTTGATTTTATATAAATTAAGTAGTAAAATAGCCCCATGATGAATTTAAAGAATTTTAACAATTGTTGTTGCTGTTCAACTTACCGACTTGGCTAGTCAAAAAAGACTCGCGCAAGGCGGTATTTGCAATGTCTTGTGCGCAATAACATTTGTTTTACTGCTATGCGGACAAGACGCATAGCTTTTTTATTCTAAATCAAACTAATGGAGAAAAATATGAAACATTACACCGGAAACACCCCAATGGCCGATATCACATATAAATATAATGGCAAAATTGGGCATGTATATGCAAAACTTGAATATTATAATCCAACCGGAAGCATTAAAGACAGAATTGTCGAATATATAATCAACAAGGCAACTGAAACCGAAGAACTTAAAGAGGGTCAAGCAATAATAGAAACCACAAGTGGAAACACCGGAATCGGGATCGCCGCATATGGAGCATTAACAAAACATCCGGTTCATATCTTCATGCCTACATGGGCAAGTGAAGAAAGAATTAAACTTATGAAAATTTACGGAGCCAATGTTCATCTTGTAAATCAAGATGACGGTGGATTTTTTGGATGCCTTGATAAGACTGTGGCATTAGCAAAAGAACTTAACGGTTTTAGATTTAATCAATTTGCGAGCAAAGACAATCTTATGGCTCACTACAACAGCACCGGCGTAGAAATCTTAAAACAGCTTCCTGATGTTACAGATTTTATTTCCGGAGTTGGCTCCGGCGGTACAATCATGGGTATAGGCAGCAGATTAAAAGAAGCAAATAACGCAAACATTATTGCTATAGAACCAGATTGTGCTCAGATTTTGAGAGGCAAAAAAGCGACACGCCTTCACAAAATAGAAGGTATAGGCGATGATATAATTCCTGAAATTTATGATGCAAAGATTGTAAGTAATATATTATCTATCAATGATGATGATGCCGTTGCAATGGCATCAATGCTTGCAAAAAAGCTTGGCCTTGGAGTTGGAATTTCTTCCGGAGCCAACTTCATTGGTGCGGTTCTTTCAAATATTCATGACAATCAAAAAATTGCCACCGTATTTTCCGATGACAATAAAAAATATCTTTCAACTACTCTCGCAGATTCACCAGAGCCAAAAGACGGCATGGTTTCCGCACAGATAGAGCTGTTAGACTTTGAACAATTTTAATATACAAATACCCCCTGCAGTAACAAATGCGAACGAGCACTAAGGGCGTCCCGCAGGCCGCACGAAGCCCGAGCTCGCGAGGGCTGAGCAGGCCGAAACGGTGCTCGTGAACGTTTGTTACTGCAGGGGGTTTTTTGATACTAACTTCTGCTCAGCATAAATTTAGTTAAGTATAACGAGGGAACGTTGTTCATCGTCCCCTCGCAACTTATTTTAATTAAAACTTAAATACTAAAACTTGAGCTTCTTCTTTACCTGTAAACTCAACTGTCCCCGAAACATAATTTACACAATCATATTGCTTTGTAAAATCCTCAAGAGTGCTGATCTCCGGGAAACCATACTTTCCATTGCGATAGTGCATAGGCACAATAACTTTCGCACCAATCTCTTCCGCAAAGGCTTTACTTTCTTTCTCGTCGAATGTGAATGTTCCCCCAGTTGGAATCAATAACACATCAAGATTTTTCATAAGCTCTGTTTGCTCCGGTGTCGGATGAACTCCGATATCTCCGGCATGCATAATACGTACACCCTTATATTCAAAAATTCTTAAGATGTTCGTCCCGCGAAGAGCGCCTCCTTCAGGATCATGAAAACTATGAATTTCTGTAATCTTTAAACCCTCAGGTCTTTTTGCAGGACTAAGCTTTACAGCATCTGCAAAATTGTGATCAAAGTGATCATGTGATGGCAAAATTTCATTTGCTTCAATTGTGTATGAATCGTATCCCGGGACCTCATGAAATGGATCAAGTGCAATCTTATATCCATCACAATCTAAGATAAAGCATGAGTGTCCATAGTATGTTAGTTTCATAATAACCTCTTCTTTATTACATCATTCCAGGCATGCCGCCGCCCATACCGCCTGCCGGCATTGCAGGAGCATCTTCTTTAATAGCAACGATTCCGGCTTCGGTTGTAAGAAGCAGTGCTGATGCTGATGCAGCATTCTGAAGTGCAGATCTTGAAACCTTTGCAGGATCTACGATTCCGGCAGCCATCATATCTTCATATGCTTCTGTTGCAGCATTGAAGCCTACACCCTTCTTGCTTTCCTTAACTTCATTTACAACAACGCTTCCTTCAAAGCCTGCGTTTTCTGCAATCTGGCGAACAGGTTCTTCTAATGCACGAACTATGATTTGTGCACCGGTCTTTACATCGCCTTCCTGACTATCTGCATATTTTTTAACTGCAGGAATAGCATTTACAAATACAACTCCGCCACCAGGAACAATGCCTTCTTCAACTGCAGCTTTTGTTGCATTAAGAGCATCTTCAAGTCTAAGCTTTCTTTCCTTAAGTTCAGTTTCTGTAGCAGCGCCGACTTTAATAACAGCAACTCCACCGGAAAGTTTAGCAATTCTTTCCTGAAGTTTTTCTTTATCATAATCAGATGTTGATGTCTCAATCTGAGCCTTCATCTGTTCGATTCTGGCCTTGATATCAGCTTTCTTACCAGCTCCGTCAACAATAACTGTAGCATCCTTTGTTACTTTTACTGTTCCGGCAGTACCAAGCATATCGATAGTAGCTGTCTTAAGATCGAATCCAAGCTCTTCTGAAATAACCTGACCCTTTGTAAGAATTGCGATATCTTGAAGCATATCTTTTCTTCTATCACCAAAGCCCGGAGCTTTAACTGCAACGCAGTCAAATGTTCCTCTGAGTTTGTTAACTACGAGAGTTGCAAGTGCTTCACCTTCAATATCTTCTGCAATGATAAAGAGTTTTCTTCCTTGCTGAACAATCTGTTCAAGAAGTGGAAGTATATCCTGAATGTTTGTAATTTTTTTATCTGTAATAAGAATGTATGGATTCTGAAGTACAGCTTCCATCTTTTCCATGTCACTTGCCATATATGCTGAGAGATAGCCTCTGTCAAATTGCATACCTTCTACAACATCAAGTTCTGTACCCATTGATTTAGATTCTTCAACAGTGATTACGCCTTCTGCTCCAACCTTTTCCATTGCATCAGCAATCATGTTACCGATTTCTGCATCTCCGCAAGAAACTGCAGCAACCTGAGCTATAGCATCTTTTCCTTTTACTGCTTTGGATGTCTTTTTAATTTCTTCAACTGCAACGTCTACAGCGCCTTGAATTCCGCGTTTAAGAACCATTGGGTTTGCTCCGGCAGCAACATTTTTAAATCCTTCGTGAATGATTGCCTGAGCAAGCAGTGTAGCTGTTGTTGTACCATCACCGGCAACATCATTTGTCTTTGAGCTTACTTCTTTTACTGTCTGTGCGCCCATATTTTCGAACTGATCCTCGAGCTCGATTTCCTTTGCTATGGTAACACCATCGTTTGTAATAAGTGGGCTGCCATATGATTTTTCTATCATTACATTTCTGCCCTTAGGGCCGAGTGTAATTTTAACTGTGTTAGCAAGTTTGTCTACTCCTAAAAGAAGTTTTGATCTGATATCTTCGCCATAATTAATTTCTTTTGCCATTTTACTACCCCTTTATTCAACAACTGCGAGAATGTCTTTTTGAGAAATAAGCAGGAATTCTTCTGAATCAAGTTTTACTTCTGTTCCTGCATATTTGGAATAAAGTACCTTATCTCCCTTTTTAACTTCAATTTTTACTTCATCTGTTCCCGGGCCTGCAGCAACAACTGTAGCCCATTGCGGAGCCTCTTTTGCATTGCCTGTAAGAATAATACCACTTGCAGTCTTTTCTTCTGCTTCTTCTTTCTTAAGAAGCACTCTGTCACCTAAAGGCTTAACTTTCATTTTTTATCTCCTTTTATAAAAATATATTTTAGACTCATTTGTTAGCACTCTTTGTATCTGAGTGCTAAATCTATTATACACCCTTTACACCCATAGTCAATATTATTTATATATGCACCCAAGGATGAACATACTGTGCTATCGCGTTTTATTTATAGAAACACCCGAAGGCGGACAAGCTATGCTAGCGCCCGCTATTTATAATTATACCCACCCAAGGGCGAACATACTGTGCTATCGCGTTTTATTTATAGAAACACCCGAAGGCGGACAAGCTATGCTAGCGGACGCTCTCGCTCACCAGGGGCCCCGCAGCGGTACTAAGCTCTGTCTTCGCCTTCGGCTCGCCAATCGCTAAGTACCGGCGCCCCTGAGTGCCGTACGCACAGCTTGTCCACCCTCGGGTGTTGTATTTTAAAAATAAAAACACGGTTGCAATGCAACCGTGTTTTTTAAAGCAAATTAATTACTTCTGTGCTGGAGCATCAACTGGGCAGTTGTTTGCGCAAGCGCCACAATCGATACAAGCATTAGCGTCGATAACATACTTGCCGTTGCCTTCAGAAATAGCTCCTACTGGGCAATCCGCAGCGCAAGCGCCACATCCGATGCAAGCATCACCAATCTGATATGCCATAATTTTCCTCCTTTAAAAACGTTAACGTAATATCTTTAAAGACATAACTATTATAGTACAACCACCAAAAAAAGCAAATAACAAAAATCAGATTGTATACAATTTTAGAGCCTTTGGCATGTTATACTAATTATATGCAAATTTATGGTCTTTCCGGAAAGTCCGGAACTGGAAAATCTTATCAGGCATCCGAGCTATGTGCCAAATATCAAATCACCGGTCTTATTGACGATGGTTTGTTTATCTATGGCGGAAACATCATTGCCGGAACCTCTGCTAAAAAGCAGCCTACCAGTATTGCGGCAATTAAAACGGCGCTCTTTACCGGAGACGAACATAAAGAAGCTGTCCAAAATGCAATTAAGAAATGTAATCCTGAAAAGCTCCTGATTATAGGAACTTCAGATAGAATGATAGAAAAAATTCGCGAACGACTTGAACTCGATGAAATATATCGCATCATACATATAGAAGACATTACCACCGAAGAGCAAAGAGCAAAAGCCGAACATTATAGACACGATAATGGGATGCATGTTATTCCGGCGCCAACATTTCAAGTTAGAAAATTATTCAGCGGATATTTTCTCGACCCGAGAAAAAGCTTTGGCAAAAATTCTTCAATTGAAAAAACTATAGTAAGGCCGACTTACAGTCTGCTTGGAGATTTTGTAATTTCCGAAAAAGTTATCAATGACATAGTTAATCACGCGGCGCAAAATACTCCCGGAATATCAGATGTTTTGTGGACAGCATTTTCACAAAGTGAAAACGGATGCGTTGTCAGAACTGTAGTGCTGATGAAAGACGGATGTGAATTCAAAACAGAAGCTACTCAATTTCAAAACGAAATTTACGAAACAGTAAAAGAAATGACTGCTTTTAATATACTCGGCGTTGAAGTAGAAATCAGAGGATATAGATAAAAACATTTTTATCACTTTAGTAAATAACAAAGAAACTCGCATATAGCGAGTTTCTTTTTCTTTTAAAATATCTTTAGTTTATCTATTAATATTTGGTGTCGAATCTTTTAAGATTACATCGTGTGCGCCACCCTCAATAATGGATGTTGCTGAAACAAGTGTAAGTTTTGCTTTTTGCTGAAGCTCAGGAATTGAGAGCGCTCCGACATTACAAATTGTTGAACGAACCTTTGCTAAACTTTGGCGAACACCATCTGAAAGAGATCCGGCATATGGAACATAACTGTCAACACCTTCTTCAAATTTGAGTTTTGCTTCTCCGCCAAGATCATATCTTTGCCAGTTGCGGGCACGATTGGAACCTTCGCCCCAATATTCTTTTACATATGTGCCGTTAACCATAAGCTTTGCTGTTGGGGATTCATCAAAACGAGCGAAATATCTGCCAAGCATTAGGAAATCTGCACCCATAGCAAGAGCTAATGTCATATGATAGTCATGAACCAAACCACCGTCAGAACAAATTGGAACATAGATTCCTGTTTTTTTGAAATATTCGTTTCTTGCTTTTGCAACTTCAATTACTGCCGTAGCTTGACCGCGTCCTATACCTTTAGTTTCTCTGGTGATACAAATTGATCCGCCGCCAATACCGACTTTAACAAAGTCTGCACCACAATCTGCGAGAAATTTAAAGCCTTCTGCATCAACTACATTTCCGGCTCCGATTTTTACTTTATCACCATATTCAGCTCTTACCCACTCGAGCACATTTTTTTGCCATTGTGTATAACCTTCGGAAGAATCTATACAAAGGACATCAGCTCCGGCTTCGATAAGTGCAGGAATTCTTTCTTTATAGTCTCTTGTATTTACGCCTGCTCCGACAATGAAACGTTTGTGATTATCGAGCAATTCAAGAGGATTATTCTTATGTGACTCATAGTCTTTTCTAAATACAAAAGATTTAAGTTTACCTTCTGCATCAACTACAGGAAGTGCATTTAATTTATGATCCCATAGAATGTCATTGCAATCATGAAGTGAAGTTCCATCTTTTGCAACAATAAGTCTGTCAATAGGTGTCATAAACTCAGAAACCTTTGTGTTCATATCCATTCTTGAAACACGATAATCTCTACTTGTAACAAGACCTACCATCTTGCCATCTGCTGTGCCATCTTCTGTAACAGCTATTGTAGAATGACCTGTCAGTTCTTTAAGTCTAAGTACATCTGAGAGAGTACTTTCCGGTCTCAAATTTGAATCTGATGGAACAAAACCTGCTTTATATGATTTAACTTTTGCAACCATATTTGCTTCAGATTCAATAGACTGCGATCCGTAAATGAATGATATTCCGCCTTCTTTGGCAAGCGCAATTGCAAGTTGATCACCTGAAACCGCTTGCATTATAGCAGATACCATAGGGATATTAATTTTTATAGAAGGCTCTTCACCCTTCTTGTATTTAACTAAAGGGGTACTTAAATCTACTTTATCTGGTGTACAATTGCCGTCGGAAAAACCCGGAACAAGCAAATATTCACTAAAAGTTCTTGAAGGTTCATCATAAAAAAATGCCATAATATCTCCTATCTATAATTTACAAAAAATAGTCAAAATTTGATAGATTTTGACTATTTTAGCACTTGCATATTGATAATACAAGTAATTTTTACTAATATATTTTATTCATTTGTAATATGGTATGTTAATGCTCGCAAGCTGTCTGACAGATGCATATTTTCAACCTGAACATTGCACATATCTTTAATATCTATGACAGCGAAATTCCAGATACCTTTAACTCCGCCCTCTTTACAGTTGTTTGCAACTTCCTGGGCAACATCTGCCGGAACAGTAAGTACAGCTATATCAATATTGTTTTTCTGTATGTACTCACCAACCCATTTGGTATCCAACACAGGCAAACCACATACCACGCTACCTATTTTATTTGGAGCGTTATCAAACATAGCCACTATATCAAACTGTTCTTCAAAAGACTTTGTATAGTTAGCAATAGCTTCGCCCAGACGGCCACAGCCAATAACTATCAGCTTATACTTCTTTTTAAGTCCAAGTATACGAGCTATTTCACTCTTTAAGTCTTCAATAACATAGCCATAACCCTGCTGTCCAAAGCAACCAAAGTGATTAAGATCTTGACGTATTTGTGATGCTGTAAAGCCGATTCTTTCTGAGAGCTCAGCACTGGAAGTCCTTTGCTGGCCTTCCTTTTCAAGTTCTTCAAGGGTTCTTAAATATCTTGGAAGTCTTCTGATTACTGCATTTGCAACTTTCTTTTCTTTACTCATATTAGTACCTCTATACTGCAAATAATACCACTTTTTATGGTATAATATCAAGGTCATGAGCTTAATAACCGTATCAAAACTGGATAAATATTATGGAATAACCCCTATACTTACAGGGGTCTCTTTTCATATTAACAAGGGTGACAGAATAGGTATAGTTGGAGCTAATGGTGCAGGTAAGTCTACCCTTATTAAGATTCTTGCCAAAGAATTAAACTACGATGAAGGGGAGATTTTCGTTGATAAACAGGCTTCTATCGGCTATTTAAAGCAGATGGAACAGTTTTCAGGTGAAGGTAAAGTACTCGAAGAGGTACTCAAAAATAAGGATAAGTTTAAGCTTCCCGATGGGGCTATTCCGGAAAAATGGGCACGCGGAATACTAAATAGCCTATCATTTGGCGACGATTATTTGAGAAAAACTGTAAATGTATTATCAGGCGGAGAACGCACAAGGCTGGCATTAGCCACATTATTGCTTGAAAATCCCGATATGCTTATGCTGGACGAACCTACCAACCACCTCGACATAGGTTCATTAAAATGGCTCGAGCAATACCTTAAAAGCTATAAGGGTACCCTTATAGTTATTTCTCACGATAGATACTTTTTAGATAAAATAGCTTCACGTATTTTTGAAATTGAGAACCATAAGCTTACGGTATATGAAGGTAATTACACAACTTATCTCGAAAAAAAACGTGTAAATTATGAAATAGCCCTGAAGCATTATGAAAAGCAACAAGAAGAAATAAAGCGCCAAGAGGACATGATACGCACCATGAAAGCGCACAACACCGAGCACCTTGTTAAGCGTGCTCAATCTCGCGAAAAACGCCTTGAGATGATAGAAAGGCTCGACAAGCCTACCCTATATAATGCAAAAATTAAACTAAACTTTAAAGAAGCTATAGCAACAGGTAACGATGTACTGTTTGCCGAAGGCCTTTCAAAAAGCTTTGGTAATCAGTTGCTATTTAGAGACGTTGCGTTGGATATAAAAAAGAACGATAGAATTTGCATAGTCGGAGCAAACGGCATAGGGAAAACTACTCTTCTGAAAATCATCTTAGGAGAAGTACGTGCCGATAGCGGAAGATACAGGCTCGGGCAAAACGTCATTCCCGGATATTATGACCAGCAACAGGAATTTTTACATCCGGAAAAGACCGTGCTTGATGAGCTTCATTCTATGTATATAAAATACAATCAATCAGAGCTTAGAGCTTTGCTTGGCAGATTTTTATTTACCGGAGAAGATGTATTTAAAACTGTAGCACAACTTTCCGGAGGCGAAAAAGCAAGATTAGCCTTGCTTGAACTTATGATGTCCGGAGCCAATCTGTTAATCATGGATGAACCTACCAACCATCTTGATGCAAACTCAATGGAAGTAATAGAAGATGCACTATTATCATTTTCCGGAACACTAATTATCGTCAGCCACGATAGATATCTTTTAAAGAAAATACCGACAGCAATTTTAGAACTTACACAAGATGGAATTGTAAGTTACCTTGGCAACTACGATTACTATGAAGAAAAAAATGCCTCAATAGGATCGACAAAGCAATATATCAAAAATCTTGGCAACTCAACAATAGCAGAATCAAATAAAAGCCTATCTGGAGCCGAGAGCTATCAAGCAGCAAAAGCAAAAGCTACGGCAGAAAAAAAGGCCGTAAAAGCAAAAGCTAAACTTGAAGAAGAAATAGCAGATGCGGAAAAAGAAATAGCAAGGCTTGAAACAGAGCTTTGTAAACCAAGCGTATTTAACGATCCTGCAAAAGCACAAGAATTATCTGATGCTCTTTCTAAAGCAAAAGAGCTTGTAGACACAAAATATCAAGAATGGTATAATTTATAGGTTAGGAGGATGTGTGTATGGTATTCGAAAAAGTAAAAGATATCATAGCCGAGCAGCTTGATGTAGATAAAGAAAGTATCACACCTGAAACAAATCTCTTAAGAGATTTAGAAGCCGATTCACTTGATGCCGTAGAAATCATTATGGCAATTGAAGATGAATTTGGAGTTGAAATTCCAGATGAGGAAGCTGAAAAGTTCCAAGTAGTACAAACTATCGTTGAATATCTAGAAGCAAATGCATAAAGGCAAATTAAGACCGAAGCTCAAAGCTTCGGTCTTTTTATTTTATTCTGTTTCTAAAATTTCACGATCAATGTATTTAAAACTATTTGCAGACAATAACATTTGGCACTGAACATTTAAAACATTTAATGCTGTTGAGAAGAAATCAATCAACGTACCTATTGTAAGTATTATTGCAAGATATTTAACAGGCAGATTCATTTGTGTAAACAAAACTGAAAATGCAACTGCAGTACCTCCTGTAACCGGTGGCGTAGCAACGCCTAAAATAACACATACAATTAAAGCTGTGATACACCAGGATACAGATATTTCAACGCCATAAATAGAAGCAACATAAAATGCAGATATAATATACAGCATTGCTGTCCCGGACTTAAATGTTACCTGAGAAAGTGGAGCTCCAAAATTGGTAAATCCACGATTTATTCCACAGCGATCTGTACAGCTTGTGATAATTTCAGCTAAAGCAGCAGAAGAAGAATCGGTTGAAAAAGCAATAATAGTAGCAGGTGCTATTTTTCTGCAAACTAATTTTGGAGAAATCTTCAATTTAACGCTGGTGATGATAATCATTACAATCGCATTGATTATACCAACAAGCAAGTTTGCAATAACAAACATATATGAAGATGAAAGCTGTTTAAAATCACTAAGAACAACAAGATTAAGCATGCTTCCGAATACGAAATAAGGTACAAGCCTTCCTATGAAGCCCATAATCATCTGCACCAACCCGCTTAATTCTTCTATAGCGCTGGAAATGGTTTTTGATCTGTCTCCGGCAACAAGAAGCGCCAAGCCTATAACCATTCCGATAAAAAATACTTGAAGAGTATTTCCATTGGCAAATGGCGTAACTATATCAGGTGGCAAAATACCCAAAATCATGCTGTAAATTTGTTTAAATGTAAAGTTCTGCTGACCTGTACCAAATCTCAAAGGAAATAGTGCAAGTGAAACTGCTCCGGCAAAAGCAACAAGAATATTAAAATAAATCAAGAGGCGTCTTGTAAACTTTTTACCGATTAATCCAAATAATGTCGTATCCCCCATTGAATACATTCCCCAAATTACAGCCAAGCAAATCATAGGACTTGAAACAGATTTAATAATATTCATGAAGCAATCCATTAGAGGAGCAATAATCTCTTCACAAATAAAGGAAGAAATGTTTTGCGGAACAAAATTGAGCGCTACACCAAATATTACTGCTAAAACTATAGCAATTAATATACTTGCCCAACTTGGGAGAGTTTTTTTTAGCGCATAAAAGCTTACTGTATTACTGCCATGAGCATATTTCCAAATAGGAGTATTCCCCATGTAATACATAGCACGGCGCATAAATGCATTGGTTTCATTGTCATCATCTGCGCCACTATAAGGATCAAATACATCTCCCTTTACAGAAATAATTGCTTTAATACTACCTAAAAATTTTGTAAACCTTAGCACGAACTCGGTATTTTCATTAAAATGTTCTTGATACCTAAGAAGAATATCTTCAACACCAAGCCTGATTCGCATTATATCTTTTATGGCAACATTCTGATTTCTTAAATAGCTTTCCGCTTCGTTTGAAGCTTCATCTATATCTTTTGCATTTAAAAAATATTTCATACTATTCCTCTTTAGCTGATAATTTGGACAAACCGCTTTCTATTGATAGCCCCGGATAAACATCAAGATGTAAATCCGATTTTAATCCCAACTTAGATTTTTGATATGCAGCGTTTGCAATCATAGCACCGTTGTCTGTGCACAAAATCGGAGATGGAATATAAAGCTTTAGGCCGGCTTTTTCGCATCGCTTTTCTAATTTACTGCGAAGAAAAGAGTTAGATGCAACGCCTCCGGCAACAGCTAAACTATTATATCCTACAAGTTCTGCCGCAGCCATTGTTTTATCAATAATAACTTCCATAACAGCTTCCTGAAAAGAACCCGCCACATCAGCTTTGTTTACTGTTCTATTAGCCTGCTCTTCTTTATGTAAATAATTTATTACTGCGGTTTTTGTTCCGCTTAAAGAAAAGTCAAAGCTGTCTTTTTCGAGATACACTCTTTTAAATTCTATAGCAAAAGGATCACCCTGCTTTGCTAATTCGTCAATCTTTGGCCCTCCGGGATAGCCCAGACTAAGAACTCTTGCAACCTTGTCATAAGCTTCACCAACGGCATCATCTCTTGTGCATCCTAAAATTTTAAATTCATTATATCCTTTAACTTCAATTAAGTGAGTATGTCCCCCACTTACAACAAGTGAAAGAAATGGAGGTTTAAGTTCTGGATGTTCAATATAATTAGCTGAAATATGTCCTTGAATATGGTGAACTCCTATAAGAGGAATCCCGCTTGCAGCAGAAACTGCTTTTGCAAAAGCTGCGCCCATAAGAATGCAACCTGCAAGCCCCGGCCCTGCCGTTACGCCTATTTCGTCAATTTCATCAAGACTAACATCAGCATCTTTAAGAGCCTCTGCAAACACAAACGGAATATTATTTAAGTGATGGCGACTTGCGATTTCCGGAACAACGCCACCATATTGTTTATGTATTTCTATTTGAGAACTGATTACATTGGAAAGAATATCCTTGCCATCGGCAAGAATTGCAATAGCTGTTTCATCACAGCTGCTTTCTATTCCCATTGTAATATGTTTATTATCTTTCATTATAAATTATCTTTTTCTTTTAATTTGCGCTCAGCTTCTGCCATTCTAAGATATTGAGGAGAAGCACTATAGCAAGTATCAAGTTTACCTTGAGCAAACATCTCTTCTGCTAATGTTAAAACTTGTTTAGCTTCTTGCGCGCCTTCTGCTACTTTACTAATTAAGTTGCATCCATCGCCATAGAAATGAATTTCATTTTCGTTTTTAGAAAGTTCTTCAAGTTTTAATTTGAATTCTTCTATATCATAAGCACCAGAATCAAGCAAAACATTTTTTCCTTTATATATCGCACCATAAACTTGCGAGCGACGAGCATCAAACACTGGAACTACTATTCCTTTCACACCATCACGATATGCAAAGCTTTGCAATGTTGGTACACAAACAATAGGCTTATCCCAAATTTGTGCAAGTCCTTTTGCCGTAGCAAGCCCTATTCTGATTCCGGTAAAAGATCCCGGGCCGCACGATACAGCAATCGCATCCAAGTCATTGCCGCGAATTTTTTCTGCTGCCAAAATTTCCTGACACATCGGAACTATTTCTTCAAGATGAGAATAATCGGTATCATTCATTATCTGGTGCTTGTTTAAAGCAACGCTTGCAAAATGTCCAGTTGTTTCTATTGCTAAAATTTTCATATCTATTTGATAAATTGAGCGCCCTCAATTGTTAAAATTCGTTCATCTTCACTGTCACCATATTCAAGGTTAATGGTAATAATGCCTTCCGGTAAAAGCCCTTCTTCAAGAAGATTGGCCCACTCAATGAGACACACCCCTCCACGATGGAGATAGTCTTCAAATCCAATCTCAAAAAGTTCCTCGCTATCATTGACACGATAAACGTCAAAGTGATAAAGAGGAAGCCTTCCGGTGTCATATTCGCAAACAATGGTAAAAGTTGGGCTTGTCAAGGTTTCGTTTACGCCCAAGCCTTGAGCTATAGCCTTAGATAAAGTGGTCTTTCCGGCCCCCAAATCGCCCGTTAGAGCAATGATAGTATTAGGGGTTAGATAAGAAGCTAATTTTTGCCCAAAACGCCTTGTTTCGTCTAAATTTTTAAGTATTTCTTTAGTCATACTCAGTTATTATATCACAAATTAGTTTGCCAGCAAGCTTACTAAAGTGTATAATCAAATCGTAATCTGTTTCAGGGCGGGGTGAAATTCCCCACTGGCGGTAAGGCTTATAGAGCCAAAGTCCGCGAGCCGACAGGCACGATCCGGTGAGATTCCGGAACCAACGGTAAAGTCCGGAATGAAGAAACGATATAGTTCCTTTTTATTTGCTCGGAAACTTTTTCCGGGTTTTTATTTTACCTAAAACAGATTCCACCTTATTGTTTAGGAGGAATCATATGAACGTAAGCAAAAAAACAAATCTAATAGCAAAACTTGGAGTATTGGCGGCAATATCAATTGCTTTGGTATCAATAATTCATGTTCCGATAATTCCAACGGTAAACTTCTTAGAATACGACCCGGCAGATATTCCTATTCTTCTTGGAACATTTGCACTGGGGCCTGTTGCGGGCCTAATCTTAACAGTTATAGTTTCTGTTATTCAAGGACTTACAGTCAGCGCAGCAAGCTCTTGGTATGGCATAGTTATGCATATCATAGCAACAAGTGCTTATGTTGTTGTTGCCGGATTCATCTACAAAAAACATAAGACAAAAAAGGGTGCAATAGTAGCTATAATTTGCGGAAGCTTAGCAACAACAATTATAATGATTCCTGCAAATATATTATTAACACCAATCTATCTTAGAATGATTGCAGGGTTAACAGCGGATGCCGCAAAACAAATGACCTTCGGATTTTTACCGTGGATTATTCTGTTTAATTTTATTAAAGTGGCAATAAACTCTCTCGTAACTTTCCCTTTATACAAAAGAGTCTCACCATTGCTTCATAAATAGTATGAATATAAGAAAAACAGAGCCGGCTGATGCCGACTCTATTGTAAAAATTGAAGAACTATCAATCAAACGTCCTTGGAGTAAAGTTTTAATCGAAAATGATTTAACAAGCAATCCGAATGCAAGTTATTGGGTTGCAGAAGAAAATAACGAAATCCAAGGTTTCATTGGTGTGCATAATATTGTTGGTGAAATTAATATAACAAATATCGCAGTCGATCCTAAACATCGCAGAAAAGGTATTGCCAATAAATTGATGCAAGCCATGCAGAACGAGTTTAATATCAAAAAGGCCAATGGCGAAAATATTATAGGTATCACGCTCGAAGTCAGAGCAAGTAATATAGCTGCGATTAAACTCTATGAAAAATTTGGTTTTAAGTCTGAAGGCCTTCGCAAAGGATATTATTCCGATGGCGAAGATGCAATAATTATGTGGTTTAGATATTAGTTATTTAACTAATTTTTTTACTGCTGAAAGTTTTGGAATGCTCGACATTCCACCGGCAGACTTTACGCTTAATCCTGCCGCAGCGCAGGCAAATTTGCAAATCTCTCTTAAATCGGCATCTGTTAAGGTGCCTATTTCTTTATTTTTTTCTAAAAGCATGTGCATAGCGCTTCCGCCAAAGATATCTCCGGCTCCGGTTGTATCAACAACTTTTGAAACATGCAAGCTTTCAACATGCCCTATAGCATTTTTTGTGCAGTAGTATGCCCCGTCTTTTCCGCAGGATACAAGAGCTAATTTAACACCGTATTTTTGGTTTAAAAGCGTTGCACCTTTTCGCGCATCACATCCGAAAATGAATTCTATTTCTTCATCACTGACTTTAACTACATCAGCAACGGAAAATCCCCATAGAGCTTGTGCTTTTGCATCTTCTAAATCTTTCCATAAAGGTTTTCTTATATTAGGATCAAAGCTGATAATTTTTCCGCTAAGCTTAGCGTATTCGACCAGAGTTTTTGTTGTGGTTCTTGCAGGCTCATCAGTCAGGCTTAATGTTCCAAAATGAAAAACCTTAGCTTCATCTATGATAGAAGAGTCAATTTCTTCTTCTCTTAATTGAGTGTCAGCACCCGGTTTTCGTGCAAAAGAAAATTCTCTTTCGCCGTTTTTATCCAAACTAACGAAAGCTAATGTTGTAAAGCAATCTTCAGCTTTGATTATATGCGAGCTATCAATTCCAAATTCTTTAACCGCATCGATAAGCATATCTCCAAAAGCATCTTGTCCAACCTTTGCAATCAATGCAGTCTCATGTCCGAATTTTGATAAGCATGCAAGATAATTTGCCGGAGCCCCACCCGGATGAGCCGTAAAATACGGATACCCTTCGGAATCGACTGCGGTACTTGTGAAATCAACTAACAATTCGCCTAAAGCAACAATTTCACTCACAACAATAAACCCTTTCCTTAATTCAAATTAAACATTTTACATGTGAATTATAACATTATTAAAGACAAGATAAAAGCGGACATCTGTTAGATGTCCGCTTATTATTATGAATTCAAGAATCTATTTCACTTCGCAAAATCTTTGAATCATTGCTGATGCTTCGGCGCGGGTTAGGGTTGCTTGTGGGTCGAGCATGCCTTCGTAAAGGCCTGTCCTGCCTTGCAAGATTCCTTTCATTACGCACCAGTGTACAGCTTCGCTTGCCCATGAACTTACTTTGTCTGCATCCTTGAAATCAAGAAGAAACATCCAAGCTCCTGTGAAGCCTTTACCTTCTTTTTGTGCATATCTGTAAAGCATTGTTGCAAATTCTTCTCTTGTGATATTTCCTTCTTCTGGGATACCATCAGAAATTCCATATGTCTTTGCCCATGCTTTTCCAACTTCGTCCCATGAAGCGCCGCCTTCTGTATCACAACCATCCATACGAGATAGGATTGTTACCATCATTGGTCTTGTTGTTGTTCCATCAGGATCAAATGTATATGAGCCGACACCGTTCATAAGACCATTGTCTAAGCAGAAGTGAATACCATCGTGATACCACTTTGTTGTGTCAAGGTCGTAGTAAACGTACATCGGGCAATCACTTGTCTTTGTACATTTATCATAGCTTGCATTTGGAATAACCAGTGTTACCGGAGTTGATGGTTCACTTGAGCTTGAACTGCCAGAACCTGTACCACCAAAGATAAATGGAATAACCCACCATGGGAAGTCGATTTCCGGTGGAAGCTCTGGGGCATCGGCAAGTAATCGAAGCTCGAAATCTTCATAATTTTCTGAATCTAATCCATACATAGAGAAATCTGGATCTTCAAAATTAGTATTATTTAAAAGTTCTTCTGTGCAATGCACGATGATACTTGTATTGAGCATAAGCCACCCGTCAGTACATGTCAAATCTTCATCAGGATGATAATTCCAGTCTGTAAAGTATACAGTTATTTCTTTTAATTTAGTATCGTTAAAGAACATCGAGTTATAGCACTCTGAAACTAAAGTTTCTGCAGGAAGAATAGGAGCCGTTTCTAATGATTCACATCCACTAAACATCAGGCTGTAACAGCCAACAGCTAATTCCCTTGCTGGAAGCTCCGGAGCTTCTGTTAACCCCGAATATTCAAACATCTCTTGATAACAATGAGATGCTAGTTTTGTAGCTGGTAACTTTGGACCTTTTGTTAATTCCGTGCAACCATTAAACATATATTCATAGCAACTTTCTGTAAGTTCCTTTGCAGGAAGTTTTGGTGCTTTCGTTATGCTCGACAATGCAAACATCCCCTTATAGCATCCTTCCTTAAGCGTTGTAGCTGGAAGTTCTGGGGGCGCAGTTATGCCACAATTTGAAAACATATTTTCATAGCATCCTTTCGCTAGGTTCGTAGCTGGTAATATTGGAGCATTATACATTTTCCAGCACATATGAAACATGTAGCTATAGCATCCTTCAGAAAGTATAGTTGCTGGCAATATTTTTAAACCATCAACTAAATACTCACATTGTTCAAACATATAAGCACAAGAATATGCTCCAACTTTTATAACAGGCAATGTAAGATCTTTTATTGACACCACGCCTCTACAATATGCAAAAAGATATCTAAACCCATAATCTGGAACTGTTCTTAATTTGCAACTTGCATCAAGAAGAGACATAATATTGCCACTTACGGTAACTTCTCCTTCTTCCGGTATATCAAAACGATTAAAACTATCACTTGTAGCAAATGTTGCATTTGTCCCGTCACCGCCAGCTCTAAATCTAAGCTGATCACCTGTATTTAAAGTAATTTTATCGGTTTCAATAGAAAACTTCTTCCATGCATCATTATTAAATTTATACTCTAACGAAATTTCTGGGACATTCGAACCAAATGTTTTCATTCCAACTGATGCCCCATCTTCAATAGCAGTAAAGCATAAATAATCTGGCTCTTTCTCTTTAGCTGCATAAGTATTAGCCACTGTAATTAATGATAAAAGTAATGCAGCTGCTATACATAATATTAAATGTTTCCTTTTCATAACTTCTCGCTTTCTTTTGGGTTGCCCTTTGGCAAATTGCTTGTTTAATTATTATCATACCCCCCCCGACGATCAAAAGTCCAGTTGTTTTTAGCATAAATTCATGAAAAATAGTGGCACTTATGCGGAGTATAACTTAATCATAGTTGCAAAAATAGGTTAAACCTGCCAAAGTGCAAATTGCACTTTGAGGCTTGCACTTTGAGGCTTAAAGTGATAAAATATAGCATATGGAAAGTAAATACTCAAAAAAGTACATAATAAGCACTGGCTTAGGACTTCAAGACGTTGATAAACTTAGCAATTCCAAGTATTTTCTGGCTGAATCCCAAAGGTATATCAATGGCGAAATATCTCTGGATGAATTAGATGGCATTATTACTTCGTACTACAAAAATAAACCGGATGCTCTGGATCGCGGTGAAGAGGCGGATAAGGTTGCTATTCGAATTTCAAAGCTGATTTCGGATGATGCCTTTTCATTTACAGTTGGACAATTACTGTCAATTCATTCATATTTGTTTAATGGTATTATTAAAAATTCCGGCAAGTTAAGAGATTATAATTTTACTAAGCCTGAATGGGTATTGGATAATGCATCAGTAAGCTATGGTGACTATAGACAACTTAAGCAGACTTTGGAATATGATTTTAGCGTTGAACGAAACTTCAATTACAAAGGGCAGAGTATTGACTCAATTATTGATCATCTTGCAATTTTTATAGCAAACTTGTGGCAGATTCACGCATTTGAAGAAGGTAACACCAGAACGACTGCGGTATTTGTTATTAAATATCTTAGAAGCTTAGGCTTCGATATTACAAATGATGAATTCGCAAAAAATGCATGGTATTTTAGAAACGCTCTTGTAAGAGCAAATTATACTAATATTTCAAAAGGAATATTTGAAGATCGCTCATTTTTAATTTTGTTCTTGAAAAATTTATTGCTTGGTGAAAAGAACAAATTGGAAAGTAAGGAGTTACATGTGAATAATTCATCGTCTGTTGCTGAATCAAAAGAGACACGAATAGTTCACATAATGGAAAATAATCCATCTATTACGCTAAACGAGATTGCAAAAGATTTAGGTATATCCTTAAGGACTGTAAAATCATTAGTAAGCACATTGCAAACTGAAGGAGTTATTGAACGGCAAAATGGAAAACGTTATGCGCGTTGGGTTATAATTCATAAGTCGTAAGCCATTAAAAAAACAGCAGGTTTAAAACCTGCTGTTTTTTGCATTACTATTTATTTCACTTCGCAAAATCTTTGAATCATTGCTGATGCTTCGGCACGGGTTAAGGTTGCCTGTGGGTCGAGCATTCCTTCGTAAAGACCTGTCCTGCCCTGCAAGATTCCTTTCATTACGCACCAATGTACAGCTTCGCTTGCCCATGAACTTACTTTGTCTGCATCCTTAAAATCGAGAAGGAACATCCAAGCTCCTGTGAAGCCCTTACCTTCTTTTTGTGCATATCTGTAAAGCATTGTTGCAAATTCTTCTCTTGTGATATTTCCTTCTTCTGGAATACCATCAGAAATTCCATATGTCTTTGCCCATGCTTTCCCAACTTCATCCCATGAAGCACCACCTTCTGTGTCACAACCGTCCATGCGAGACAGGATTGTTACCATCATTGGCCTTGTTGTTGTTCCATCAGGATCAAATGTATATGAGCCGACACCGTTCATAAGGCCATTGTCTAAGCAGAAGTGGATTCCATCGTGATACCACTTTGTTGTGTCAAGGTCATAGTAAACATACATCGGGCAATCACTTGTCTTTGTACATTTATCATAGCTTGCATTTGGAATAACCGGTGTTACCGGAGTTGATGGTTCACTTGAACTTGAACTACCTGAACCCGTACCACCAAAGATGAATGGGATGAACCACCACGGGAAATCGATTTCCGGTGGAAGAGGTTCGAGAGTATTATCAAATTTCCAATTCTCAGGGATTGTACTATCACCTTTTTCAACTGTTATATCAAGATCTTTAACGCAATGAAAAAATCCCTCATAAGTGTCGATACCATCAACCCAATCTTCTGTAGGGTAATTACCGAATGTATCAAAACTCCAATCTGTAAAATATGCTGTTATTTCTGTTAATTCGTCACAACCCAAAAACATCTGCGTATAACATCCTTCACAAAGTTCTGAAGCATAAAGAATCGGAGCCTCTTCTAAAGAAGAGCAGCCATTAAACATCCATCTATAACAGTATGGGGCCAATTTTCTTGCAGGGAGATCTGATGCTGTTTTTAATAAGCGGCATTCACAAAACATTCCGCTATAGCACCTTTCGGCAAGGGCTTTTGCAGGGAGATTAGGAGCCTCTGTTAAAGAACTGCAGTAGTTAAACATATCTCTATAGCAATAATCTGCAAGCACTGTTGCAGGGAGTAAATCATCCGGAACCTCTACTAATTTTGTACAATTAGAAAACATCCCTTCGTAACAGCTTTCTGCAAGTTGCGTAGATGGTAAATCTGGTATAATCTCAAGTTCAATGCACCAAGAAAACATATTGCAATAACAAGACTTTGCAAGTTTTTCTGCAGACGATAACAAATTTTCTGGAACAGCTTTTAATGTCCAACAGCCAAAAAACATATCAAAATAGCACTTGTCTGCAAGTTTAGTAGCAGGAAGCTTTGGAACTGCATTAAGCAATATACAATCAGAAAACATATCCTGATAGCACCCTTCAGCCAAGGTTTTTGCCGGGAGTAAATCTTCTGAAATTTCGGTTAAACTGTGGCAACTATTAAACATATATGCATAACAATATTTACCCAGTCTGGTTGCAGGAAGTTTCAATCCTTCGATTGACTTTATATTTCCATTTGTATTCGCATCTTCAGAAAACAAACCTACAAATGCAAAATCCGGAACCTTTTTAAGGGTCTCAAAATTTTCAGCATCCAAAAGCGACATAATATTGCCACTTAAACTAACTTTCCTTTCATCTTTAATCTTAAATCTATTATAGTTACTATCCATAATTGAATTGCAATCTTTGGCAAAAGCGTCATTGGTGCCATCACCGCCAGCTCTAAAATAAACTTTATCACCTACGTTTGGCAGTTGTACTGTAGTATAGTCTTCATCCGATTCTGACTCTTTAATCTTGAATGTAGTCCAATTTTCACCGTCTATCAAATATTCTAACTCAACTGTTGGAGTGTCAACGCCATCATGCTCGGGATCATATTTCTCCATGAAAATTTCTACCCCACCTTCACCGGCAGTAAAACACAAATAATCAGGGTCTTCTGCTGCATAAGCATTAGCTGAAATAATTAGTGTTAAAACAAAGATAAACGCTATACAAATAAGTAATTTCTTTTTGCTCATTTTCTTTCCTCTTTTTCTTAATTTGCCCTTGGCAAATTATTGTACAATTTGGCAAATTGTCTTGTCTAATTATTATCTTACCCCCCCCAACGAAAAAAAGTCCAGCGGTTTTTGGTATTTTTGACGTTTTTTTGCATAAAAAAACGGACATTTAGATGCCCGTTATATATAAGCCAATCTTTCTTATCTTTTATTTTTTAACTCGCTAATACGATTCTTTATCATTTTTCTATCTTCAGGGTTAAGCTCTTTAAGTTGTTCTGTTAACCACTCTATTTCATCATCAATGCACAATCCATACTCGCGTTCAACAGCAGCCTTTACAAGAATCCATTGGCCTCCGAATTTATAAACATCTTCGCCCTTAACAAAACGTCCATATCTGATTGCTTGCCGGAGTGTACTTTCATTTAGACCCCACGCTTTTGTCGCATCTGACATACCGATTAAATTATCAAACAAAGTCTTAACTGTAACGCCATCAGCCCATAATTTTTCTGCCCCAATATCAATATCGTCGTTCCATGCTATTCCGCTATTACCACTTAGATGTACCCGCTTAAACAAATTATAGTTTTTTTCCAAGGCATCATACATTTTGTGCGTACCAAACACAGTTGAAACATCAAAATGCTTAACCACGCCCTCTCTAAATTCAATCTCAACAGTATAATCTTCTAAAATCTTTACAGATTTTAGCTTATGTTCATGCCAAGGCACATTTAAACTTCCATTTTTATAAATTCCTGTGTTTCCCATATTTCTAACAATAAATCTTTATTTGCTTTAACCCAATTTTTAACTAAATTTCGTTTTGCAATCGGAAATATTCCTTTAATTTCCTGTGTCTCAATATCAACATATGCATCATATTCGGCATAAATAATATGCAAATGAGGAGGCTCATGTTCCTTATCTCTTGGTCGCATAATAACATCAATTCCGTATAGCTGAAGCAATGTTGGCATATCAATTTCCTCCTTTATTATATTTCACAAATTCGTGAAAAGCAACTGTAAATATTTAACTGTCATTATTTTACAGTTAGCTTAAGTCATTGTCAACTTGATAATACACAACATCAAAAAAAAGGCAGTTCATTTTAGAACTGCCTTCAAAAAAACACATATTTTATTTCACTTCGCAAAATCTTTGAATCATTGCTGATGCTTCAGCACGGGTTAGGGTTGCCTGTGGGTCGAGCATGCCTTCGTAAAGACCTGTCCTGCCCTGCAAGATTCCTTTCATTACGCACCAGTGAACAGCTTCATTTGCCCATGAGCTTACTTTGTCTGCATCTTTGAAATCAAGAAAGAACATCCAAGCTCCTGTGAAGCCCTTACCTTCTTTTTGTGCATATCTGTAAAGCATTGTTGCAAATTCTTCTCTTGTGATATTTCCTTCTTCTGGAATACCATCAGAAATTCCATATGTCTTTGCCCATGCTTTTCCAACTTCGTCCCATGAAGCGCCGCCTTCTGTATCACAACCATCCATGCGAGATAGGATTGTTACCATCATTGGTCTTGTTGTTGTTCCATCAGGATCAAATGTATATGAGCCGACACCGTTCATAAGTCCATTGTCTAAGCAGAAATGGATTCCATCGTGATACCACTTTGTTGTATCAAGATCGTAATAAACATACATCGGGCAATCACTTGCTTTTGTACATTTGTCATAGCTTGCAGTTGGGATAACAGGTGTTACAGGAGTTTTTGGCTCACTTGAACTTGAGCTGCCAGAACCTGTACCGCCCCAAATGAATGGAATGAACCACCATGGGAAATCGATTTCCGGTGGAAGAGGTTCGAGAGTTTTTTCAATAGTCCAGTTTTCTGGAATATTGGACCCTGTGCGTTCTTCAAACTCTGTTTCAAGTTCTGGAAGACATTTGAATGTTCCATTTTCTGCAACGCCTTCAAGCCAATATGATGTGTCAATCTGTCCATATTCGTTTTCTGTTGTATCCCATGCGGTAAAATATGCTGTTACTTCAGATAAATTGCTACATCCATTAAACATACCTACATAGCAAGAATCCGCCAATTCCATTGCAGGAAGTTCTGGAGCTGTCGTTAAATTTTCACAGCCAGAAAACATTGATGCATAGCAAGCAAAAGCAAGGTTTCTTGCAGGAAGCTCTGGAGCTACCGTTAATCCTGATTGTGTAAACATTCCACTATAACAGCTATCCGCAAGAACAGTTGCACGAAGTAGAAGTGTAGGAACAGTCTGCAATGCAACACAATTTCTAAACATTTCCCCATAACACGATTCTGACAGCATTGTTGCAGAGAGCAATTTTTGCGGTACATTTTCAAGCCCACAATACGCAAACATTTGATAATAGCAGTTTTTTGCAAGCCGTGTTGCTGGGAGCAATTTTTCCGGAATACTTTTTAATGCGGAACATGTCCAAAACATACACATATAGCATCCCTCTGGCAATGTTGTCGCAGGAAGGAAATTTTCTGGTACAGAGCTTAATCCACAACAATTGTAAAACATACCTGCATAGCAATATTTACCTAAAGTTGTCGCAGGGAGTCGCAAATTTTCAATAGATACTATGTGTGGTATTGTATCATCTAAAGACATAAAAAGGTGTGTGAATGCAAATTCTGGAACCTCACTAATGCTTTCAAAATTTTTGGCATCTAAAAGTGACATTACATTGCCACTTAAACTTACTTTACCATCGATTTTAAAACTATTGCGATTATACCATAGGCTGAATTTCTTTTCATCGCCTGCAGCAAAAGCTCCGTTGGTGCCTTTATTATAATCGGGATCAGCTCTAAAATAAATGCTGCCACCAGCTGACAGTTTAACAGGCGAAGCAAATTGTTCTGAAGTGTTTATAGCTAAATCTTCCCATTTGATTCTATCAAACGAATACTCCACATGCACATCAGGCGGAGTAATTCCATCATCTTCCCATTCATCATATTTTTCCATGGAAATTTTTGCATCTTCAAGTGCAGTAAAACATAAATAATCTGGTTCATCTGCTGCATAGACATTAGCTGAAATAATAAGAGTTAAAACAAAGATAAATGCTATGCAAATAAGTAATTTCTTCTTGCTCATTTTCTTTCCTCTTTTTCTTAATTTGCCCCTTGGCAAATTGCTTGTCTAATTATTATCTTACCCCCCCCCAACGCAAAAAAGTCCAGTGTTTTTATTTCAAAAATTTAGGTTTTTTAAAATAAGCATAACAAAAGCGGCCATCTATGATGACCGCTTTATGTTTACCTATATTCGGTTACTAATCTAATTAGTCGTTGAGTGATGCAACAACGCCGGAAGCAACTGTTCTGCCGCCTTCACGAATAGCGAATCTTAAACCTTCTTCAATAGCGATAGGTGTGATAAGTTCGATAGCCATTCTTGTGTTGTCACCAGGCATGCACATTTCTGTTCCTTCTGGGAGTGAAATTGTGCCAGTAACGTCTGTTGTTCTGAAGTAGAACTGTGGTCTGTAACCATTGAAGAATGGTGTATGACGTCCACCTTCGCTCTGCTTAAGAACGTAAACTTCTGAACCAAACTTTGTATGTGGGTGAATTGATCCAGGAGCAGCAAGTACTTGTCCTCTTTCGATTTCTGTTCTCTGAACACCACGGAGAAGAAGACCAATGTTATCGCCAGCTTCGCCCTGATCGAGGAGCTTTCTGAACATTTCAACACCAGTTACAACAACCTGTCTCTTTTCTTCTGTAAGACCAACGATTTCTACTGTATCGCTCATCTTTACAACGCCTCTTTCAACACGGCCTGTAGCTACTGTACCACGACCTGTGATTGAGAATACGTCTTCTACTGGCATAAGGAAAGGCTTGTCTGTAGGTCTTTGTGGATCTGGAATATAGCTGTCAACAGCATCGAGTAATTCCATAACCTTGTCTGCCCATGGGCTGTTAGGATCCTGAAGAGCCATAAGAGCTGATCCTCTGATGATTGGTGTATCATCGCCAGGGAAGTCATAGCTTGAAAGTAATTCTCTGATTTCCATTTCAACGAGGTCGAGAAGTTCTTCATCATCAACCATATCACACTTATTCATGAATACGATGATGTAAGGAACGCCTACCTGTCTGGAAAGAAGGATGTGCTCTCTTGTCTGTGGCATTGGTCCATCTGTAGCAGCAACTACGAGGATAGCACCGTCCATCTGAGCAGCACCTGTAATCATGTTCTTTACATAGTCTGCGTGACCCGGGCAGTCAACGTGAGCATAGTGTCTCTTTTCTGTTTCGTATTCTACGTGAGCTGTATTGATAGTGATTCCTCTTTCTCTTTCTTCTGGAGCCTTATCAATGTTTGCGAAGTCTACGATCTGGTTTGTTGCTGTAGGCATCTTTGTTGCAAGAACCTTTGTGATAGCAGCTGTAAGTGTTGTCTTACCGTGGTCTACGTGACCGATTGTGCCGATGTTAACATGTGGCTTTGATCTTTCAAATTTCTCTTTTGCCATTTTAATTTTCTCCTTTTAAACGCGTTTAGATTTTAAAATTTGCAAATTTGATAACTATTTATTAATTTTGTCGACGAGACTGTCTGGCAGCTTTTCGAAGTGATCCATCTGCATTACATAGTTTCCTCTGCCTTGCGTCTTAGATCTTAAATCTGTAGCATAACCAAACATTTCAGCAAGAGGAACCATTGCATGTACAGATACTGCTCCGTTGAACATATCTGTTCCTTCAATCTTACCTCTTCTTCCGCTGATATCTCCAATTACATCTCCCATATATTCTTCCGGAGCTGTAACTTCGACCTTAAAAATTGGCTCAAGCAGAACAGGCTTTGCTTTTTTTACGGCTTCTCTAAGAGCCATAGAAGCAGCAATCTTAAATGCCATTTCACTGGAGTCTACTTCGTGATAAGAACCATCGAATAATTCGACGCCCATATCTACGAGAGGGAAACCCGCAAGTGGACCATTCTGCATGGCCTCCTGGACACCTTGATCGATTGGTGAAATATATTCTTTTGGAATAGCACCACCAACAATCTTGTTGACAAATTCATATCCTTCGCCGGCCTGTCTTGGATAGATTCTGATCTTTACATGACCATATTGTCCATGTCCGCCGCTTTGCTTTGCATACTTATTATCTTCGGTAGCTTCTGTTGTGATTGTTTCTTTGTAAGCAACTTGGGGCTTACCAACATTAGCTTCAACTTTAAATTCACGAAGAAGTCTGTCAACAATAATTTCCAGATGAAGTTCGCCCATTCCGGCGATAATTGTTTGTCCGGTATCAGGATCTGTATAAGTTCTAAAAGTTGGATCTTCTTCTGCAAGTTTTGCAAGAGCTAAGCCCATCTTTTCTTGCCCGGCCTTTGTTTTAGGCTCGATGGCAATCTGAATAACCGGATCTGGAAATTGCATTGATTCCAGGATTATTTGATGCTTTTCATCACAAAGTGTATCTCCGGTTGTAGTATCTTTAAGACCTACTGCTGCGGCGATATCGCCGGAGTAAACCGTTTCGATATCTTCTCTGTGATTAGCGTGCATTTGTAGTATACGACCGATACGTTCTTTTTTACCCTTTACAGAGTTGTAAACATATGAGCCGCTGTCAAGTGTTCCACTATATACTCTGAAGAATGCAAGCTTACCTACGAATGGGTCTGCCATAATCTTGAATGCTAATGCTGAAAACGGAGCATTGTCATCAGATTTTCTATCTTCTTCTTTTCCTGTATGTGGATGAACACCTACGATGGCCGGAATATCTAATGGGGATGGCATATAATCAACAACGCCGTCAAGTAATAACTGTACGCCTTTGTTCTTATATGCGGATCCGCAAAATACCGGAACCATTTCATTCGCAATTGTCATTTTTCTGATAGTGGTTTTGATTTCTTTTTCGGTGAGTTCTTCGCCGTTAAGATATTTCTCCATCAAAACTTCATCATTTTCTGCAACTGCTTCAATCATTTTTTGACGGTATTCCTTAGCCTGATCTAACATATCAGCAGGAACATCTTCATCACGAATATCTTGTCCAAGATCATCATAATAAACTTCAGCTCTCATTTTGATAAGGTCGATTACACCTTTAAATGTTGCTTCAACTCCGATTGGAAGTTGAACTGCTACTGCAGGAGCCTTAAGTCTATCACGAATCATATCAAGCACATGATAGAAGTTTGCGCCCATGATATCCATCTTATTGATGAAAATCATTCTTGGAACTTTATATTTTTCTGCCTGTCTCCAAACTGTTTCAGACTGTGGTTCAACACCGCCCTTTGCACAAAGAACTGTAACTGCACCATCAAGAACTCTTAAAGATCTTTCTACTTCTACAGTAAAGTCTACGTGACCCGGAGTATCAATAATATTGATTCTGTGGTTTTTCCACTGTGCTGTAGTTGCAGCAGAGGTAATTGTAATACCTCTTTCCTGTTCTTGTTCCATCCAGTCCATGGTGGCTGTACCATCATGAGTTTCTCCAATTTTGTGAGTCTTTCCTGTATAGAACAGAATTCTTTCGGTTGTGGTTGTTTTCCCGGCATCAATGTGAGCCATGATACCGATGTTCCTTGTTTTCTCGAGTGAAAACTGTCTAGGCATTTTTCACCCCTATTACCATCTGTAATGTGCGAAAGCTCTGTTGGCTTCTGCCATACGATGTGTATCTTCCTTTTTCTTTACAGATGCACCTGTTTCGTTTGCTGCATCCATAAGTTCTTTAGCAAGTCTTTCGGCCATTGTCTTTTCACCACGAGCACGTGTGTATGTTGTAAGCCATCTAAGACCTAAAGTTTGGCGTCTATCTGGACGAACTTCGATAGGAACCTGATAGTTAGCACCACCGACTCTGCGAGCCTTAACTTCTACTTGTGGCATAATGTTATTCATTGCCTTTTCGAATACTTCGAGTGGTTCTTCACCTGTTTCAGCCTTAATCATATCGAAAGCGTCATAGACGATTTTTTGTGCTACACCCTTTTTTCCGTCGAGCATAATGCTGTTGATAAGCTTCGCTACAACAACACTGCCGTAAACTGGATCAGGAAGCACTTCCCTATGAGGGACATTTCCTCTTCTTGGCACTTAACTTTCCTCCTTGCGCACTTGGCGCAATTCACAGGTACTCATATTTACATTTAAAAATATGTGGGCGCCTTTACATAGGGAACGAATCTATATGTAAGGGCACACTTGGTAACCCGATTAATAACTGTAATAAAATTTAAAATTTTGTTTCTAAGAATTACTTCTTCTTTGGACGTTTTGCACCATACTTTGAACGAGCTTGTCCTCTGTTGGCAACGCCAGCGGTATCAAGAGTACCACGAATGATGTGATATCTTACACCAGGGAGATCCTTAACTCTTCCGCCTCTGATCATAACTACAGAGTGTTCCTGCAGATTGTGACCTTCGCCCGGAATATAAGCAGTAACTTCCATGCCGTTTGTTAAACGTACACGAGCAACTTTTCTTAAAGCTGAGTTAGGTTTCTTAGGAGTTACAGTCTTTACAGAAGTGCATACGCCTCTTTTCTGAGGTGCCTTTGTTTCAGTAGGTACTCTTTTGATGGAGTTCATACTTCTTAAGAGTGCAGGGCTGTTAGACTTTTTCTTCTCAGTAGATCTACCTTCTCTTACCAATTGATTAATGGTTGGCATTCTTTATTTTCTTCTCCTTTCCTTTGTATTTGCTGCTTTTCAGGCGCATTGTTTCGGCTTTTTTCGCGCACGAAAATATACGCACATAGTGCAACAGGAGTAGTGTATCACACTACTCCTGTCAATGCAAGTACCATATTTAGTATATTTGACTATTCTTCAGCCTCATCATCTTCGGTATATTGAGCATAATTCTCCATATACTCGGTATTTGCGCCATAATCGACTTCTACCTCTTTATAGCGTTTCATACCGGTTCCGGCCGGAATCAGCTTACCGATAATAACGTTTTCTTTGAGACCTTCGAGGTGGTCAACCTTTCCTTTAATTGCAGCATCTGTAAGAACTTTTGTTGTCTCCTGGAAGGATGCAGCTGAAAGGAAGGAATTTGTTGCCAAGGAAGCCTTGGTAATACCAAGAAGTTCTCTTGATGCAACTGCCTTAGCCTGCCCTTTTCCAAGAGCTTCATTAGCCTCGAGCAATTCCCAATATGTGTAAAGAGCACCAGGTAATAAGTTTGTATCCCCAGAGTCTTCAATCTTGTACTTTGAAAGCATCTGTGAAGTGATAACTTCTACATGCTTATCATTAATATCTACACCTTGCTGACGGTATACACGCTGTACTTCTTTAAGTAAGTATTGATATACACCTTCAACTCCATTCAGACGAAGGATATCATGTGGGTCGAGTGGACCTTGAGTGATGCCTTCTCCGGCATGGATATAACTACCTTCGGAAACTCTGAGACGAGCACCATAAGGAATTGTGTAGGTTCTTTCTTCTTCGCCGCGAATAGTAACTTCGGTTTTGTTGTTTGGAAGTGATTCTATCTTAACAACTGTTCCGTCTGCTTCGCAAATTTCTGCAACACCCTTTGGCTTACGAGCTTCGAAAAGTTCCTCGACTCTCGGAAGACCCTGAGTGATATCACCAGATGCACCGCCGGCTACACCACCAGTATGGAATGTTCTCATTGTAAGCTGTGTACCAGGCTCACCAATAGATTGTGCTGCGATAATACCAACAGCTTCTCCACGATGTACATGTTCGCCTGTTGCAAGGTTGCGGCCATAGCATTTAGCACAAACACCGTGTTTGCACTTGCATGTCATGACAGATCTAATTGATACAGCTTCGATTCCGGCATCTTCAATAGCCTTAGCTTGAGCTTCTGTAATTTCGCAGTCAGCTTCTGCAATAACTTCTCCTGTGTTTGGATCAACAACATCATTGAGTGCTGTTCTTCCTTCTACTCTGAGGCGAAGTGGTTCGATAACTTCTTTGCCATCGGTGAAGGCTCTTACTTCTATACCTTCATCTGTGCCGCAGTCATCTTCTGTAACGATTACATTATGAGATACATCTACAAGACGACGTGTAAGGTAACCAGAGTCTGCTGTACGAAGAGCAGTATCTGCAAGACCTTTTCTCGCACCGTTAGCAGAAATGAAGTATTCCATGATTGAAAGACCTTCTCTGAAGTTAGCCTTAATTGGAACTTCGATTGTCTTACCTGTAGCGGAGCCCATCAGACCACGCATACCACCAATCTGCTTAATCTGGTTCTTAGAACCACGCGCACCTGAATCAGCCATGATAAAGAGGTTGTTATCAAGCGGCAGATTTTCCATAAGGTTGTCTGCAACTTCATCTGTTGCTTTATGCCAAATCTCGAGAACCTTTTCATAACGTTCATTGTTTGACATAAGTCCCATATGATAGAACTCTTGATACTTATCAACCTTTTCCTGAGCAGCAGCGATGATTTCATCTTTGCCAGGAGCCTTAAGCATATCTTCAATTGAAATTGTTACAGCAGCTTTTGTTGAATACTTGTAACCTGTTGCCTTGATGTAGTCAAGCATCTTAACAGTTTCTGTATTAGCATGCTTCTTGAAACAGTGATCGATAATCTGTGTAAGTTGTTTCTTACCACAGAGGAAATCAATCTCAAGACCGTAAGGATCTTTTTCTCTATCTACAAAGCCAAGGTCTTGTGGAATACCTTCGTTGAAAATAAATCTTCCAACAGTTGATTCAACAAGATGGTTATCACGCATTACTTTTACTTTCGCATGGATGCCGACATTGCCTGTATGGTAAGCCATAAGCATTTCATCCATATCGCAGAAAACTTTGCCGTCACCTTTTTCAGCACCATCAAGATTTCTCATACCTTCTGGCATGCCAGGGTTTGTAAGGTAATAAGAACCAAGAATCATATCCTGTGTTGGTGTTGTAATAGGAGAACCATCCTTTGGAGCAAGAATGTTATTTACTGATAACATTAAGAATCTTGCTTCGGCCTGAGCCTCTACTGAAAGAGGAACATGGACAGCCATCTGGTCTCCGACGAAGTCGGCATTGTATGCTGTACATGCAAGTGGGTGAAGCTTAATAGCTTTACCTTCAACAAGTACAGGTTCAAATGCCTGAATACCAAGTCTATGAAGTGTAGGAGCTCTGTTAAGAAGAACAGGATGATCTTTGATAATGTCATCAAGTACATCCCAAACTTCCGGGCGAACCTTTTCTACCATTCTCTTTGCAGACTTAATATTATGAGCAGACCCTTGTTCTACAAGCTTTTGCATAATGAAAGGCTTAAACAGTTCGAGAGCCATCTTCTTTGGAAGACCGCACTGATAGAACTTAAGTTCTGGGCCTACAACAATTACTGAACGGCCGGAGTAGTCAACACGCTTACCAAGTAAGTTCTGACGGAAACGTCCCTGCTTACCTTTAAGCATATCAGAAAGTGACTTAAGTGGTCTTCCGCCAGGACCTGTAACGGCTCTGCCACGACGACCATTATCGATTAATGCATCGACAGCTTCCTGAAGCATTCTCTTTTCGTTTCTAACAATAATGTCAGGAGCGCCAAGCTCAAGTAATCTCTTGAGACGATTATTTCTGTTGATTACTCTTCTATATAAATCATTTAAATCTGATGTTGCAAATCTGCCACCATCGAGCTGCACCATAGGACGAAGGTCTGGAGGTATTACAGGAACAACTTCCATAACCATCCATTCAGGACGATTGCCGGCATTTCTAAGAGCTTCAACGACTTCAAGTCTTCTTACGATCTTAATCTTCTTTTGTCCTTGAGCTTTTTTAAGTTGATCTCTTAAATCAGCAGAAAGTTCGTCAAGGTCGATAGCTGTGAGAAGCTCTCTTATTGCAGCGCCGCCCATAGCAGCTTTAAACTCGTTACCGAATTCATCTCTCTTTTCTCTATATTCCTGTTCGGAAAGAACTTGCTTATATGCAAGTGTTGTTTCACCAGGATCGGTGACAATATAAGCAGCGAAATAGAGAACTTTCTCCAAGCTTGATGGAGACATATCAAGAACAACACCTATTCTTGAAGGAATGCCCTTAAAGTACCAGATATGAGAAACAGGTGTAGCCAGTTCGATATGGCCCATTCTTTCTCTTCTAACTTTTGCTTTTGTTACTTCTACTCCGCAACGATCGCAAACGATACCCTTATATCTGATTCTTTTATATTTACCGCAGTGGCACTCCCAGTCTTTAGTTGGTCCGAAAATCTTTTCACAGAAAAGACCATCTTTTTCAGGCTTGAGTGTTCTGTAGTTAATTGTTTCCGGCTTTTTAACTTCGCCGCGTGACCAGCTTAAAATCTTCTCGGTGGAAGCCAGGCTAATCTGTAATGATTCAAAATTACTTAATTCCATTTGACTTCCTCCTTTCTAAAATGAGTCACCAGGGAATTCTTCTTCAGGTTCATCGAATTCACTTTCGTCTTCGACATATTCGCCGGTTTCATCTACTTCACTGAATCCGGAATCTTCTCCGAAGAATTCATCTTCACCTTCTCTTGGGAAATTGTCCTTAATCTGGTTGAAGTTTGTGATTGCATCAAGATCTGCATCTTCGCTCATCTCGATTTCATTGCCTTCACCATCAAGAACCTTTACATCCAGTGACAAGCTCTGCATTTCTTTAATAAGAACTCTGAAGCTTTCTGGGATACCAGGATCAGGGATATTTTCATTTTTAACGATAGCTTCATAAGTCTTTACACGACCTATAACGTCATCGGATTTTACTGTCAAGATTTCCTGAAGTGTGTATGCAGCACCATAAGCTTCAAGTGCCCAAACTTCCATTTCACCAAATCTCTGGCCACCGAACTGAGCTTTACCACCAAGTGGTTGCTGAGTTACAAGTGAGTACGGGCCGGTTGATCTTGCGTGAATCTTATCATCAACAAGATGGTGAAGCTTTAACATATACATGACACCAACAGTAACCGGGTTATCAAACCACTCGCCTGTGCGGCCATCTCTTAATCTAAGCTTACCTGTTTCCGGATATCCGCATTCTTTAAGTAAATCAATTACGTCTGTTTCTGTTGCACCATCGAATACAGGAGTTGAAATGTACCAACCCTTCTTCTTTGCTGCAAGACCAAGGTGAACCTCGAGTACCTGTCCAATGTTCATACGAGAAGGAACGCCTAATGGATTTAACATTACCTGAAGTGGTGTACCATCTTCAGTAAATGGCATATCTTCTACAGGAAGGATTCTTGAAATAACACCCTTGTTACCATGACGACCAGCCATCTTATCGCCGACCTGAATCTTTCTCTTAGTTGCGATATAAACACGAACTAATTTGTTTACGCCAGGAGAAAGTTCATCGTTTTGCTCACGGCTGAAAATCTTTACATCAACAACGATACCGGTTTCGCCATGAGGAACTCTAAGAGATGTATCTCTAACATCTCTTACCTTTTCGCCGAAAATTGCACGAAGCAATTTTTCTTCAGCTGTCGGATCTGTTTCACCCTTAGGTGTAACTTTACCTACCAGGATGTCTGATGAATCTACTTCGGCACCGATTCTAACGATACCATACTCATCTAAGTCTTTAAGAGCATCTTCACCAACGTTTGGAATTTCTCTTGTGATTTCTTCTGGTCCGAGTTTAGTATCACGAGCTTCAATTTCGTGTTCTTCAATGTGGATAGATGTAAGTACATCATCCATAATTAATTTTTCATTAAGAATTACAGCGTCTTCGTAGTTGTAACCTTCCCAAGTCATGAAACCAATAAGAAGGTTTCTTCCGAGAGAAACTTCACCGTCAGCTGTGCAAGGACCATCAGCAATAATTTCTTCAGCTTCAACATGTTCGTTGTGAGCAACTATTGGCTTTTGGTTAATGCATGTGCCTTGGTTTGATCTCTTATACTTAAGAAGTTCATAAGTATCTTGTCCACCCTCGTCAGCATCAATAACAATCTTAACTGCATCTACGAATGAAACTGTACCAGAACGTTTAGCAACTACGCAAACACCTGAATCGTGAGCTGCCTGAGCTTCAACACCTGTGCCAACATAAGGAGCTTCACTAACGAGAAGTGGAACTGCCTGACGTTGCATGTTAGAACCCATGAGCGCACGGTTAGCGTCATCATTTTCCAAGAAAGGAATCATTGCTGTTGCAATAGATACTACCTGTCTTGGTGATACGTCCATATAATCAACCTGGTCTCTTGGATAAAGATTAATTTCACCAAGTTCACCTCTGGCCATAACAAGAGCGTTTACAAATTTTCCGTTCTTATCAAGAGGCTCGTTAGCTTGTGCAACGATGAATGGTTCTTCTTCGTCAGCAGCAAGGTATTCAATATCTCTTGTAACAAGACCTCTGCCTTTAATCACTTTTCTATAAGGCGTTTCGATGAAACCATATTGATTGATTACACCGTAAATTGTAAGTGAACCGATAAGTCCGATATTAGGACCTTCTGGAGTTTCGATAGGACACATACGGCCGTAGTGTGAGTGGTGAATATCACGAACTTCGAATCCAGCTCTTTCTCTTGAAAGACCGCCAGGGCCCAATGCAGAAAGTCTTCTCTTATGAGTTAATTCTGAAAGTGGGTTTGTCTGGTCCATAAATTGTGACAGCTGTGAAGAACCAAAGAATTCTTTAATAGCAGCTGTAACAGGACGAATATTCATAAGAGCCTGTGGTGTTGTCATCACAGTATCTTGAATAGTCATTTTTTCTCTTACTACTCTTTCCATTCTTGCAAGACCAATTCTGAATTGGTTTTGAAGAAGTTCACCAACAGTTCTGAGTCTTCTGTTGCCAAGATGGTCGATGTCATCTGTTGAACCGATACCATCAGGAAGTCCGAGTAAGTAAGAAACAGAAGCAACGATATCATCAAATATAATGTGCTTTGGTGATAATTCGTTTTTGTGAAGCTTTAAGAACTTTGCAAAGCCATCATACCATTCAGTTTTTTCGGCTTTTGTTCTTGGAAGCTTGCCGTTCTTTTCTTCGTATTTTGCATAAAGCCCATTGAATGCAGGATAAAATACTTGTTCAGGGAGTCTGTATTCTGCAGGGTTAAATTCAACAAAATCACTAAGAGGAACAAAGTTATTACCAATAACTTTTACAGCTTTTCCTTCTGTATGTTTGCTTTCTACCCAAACATATTCAAGTCCGGAGTTTTCAATCAGCTTAGCATCTTCTCTTGAAAGCTTTTTGCCTTTCTTGAAAATAATTTCGCCTGTTGCCGGATGAATAGCAGTATCCATCAAACGGCAACCAACGATTCTGTTTGCTAATCCTAACTTCTTGTTGTATTTATAGCGACCTACTTTTGCGAGATCATATCTTTTCGCATCAAAGAATAATGCTTCAATTAAATCGTAAGCACTATCAAATGTTGCCGGTTCGCCAGGTCTTAATTTTTTGTAAATTTCTTTGAGGCCCTCTTCGTAATCGCCTGTAGGGTCTTTTGCAATAGAATTTACAAGTCTTTCGTCTTCGCCGAAAATTTCATAAATTTCTTCGTTTGTTCCGGCCTGCAAAATACCTGCAATATCTGTATGATATTCGTTATATCGTCTAACAGCTTTTCTGATTTCATCATCAGAAAGCGGTGGAAGTTCAGGTTTCTTTTTACGTTCTTCTTCTCTTCTGTTAATTAAGTTTTGAACCTTGTTATCAACAGAACCATATGCGAGCGCACGAAGAAGAGCAGTGATTGTTTGCTTACGTGTTCTATCTACACGAACAGAAAGAACCTCGTTTGAATCAGTTTCGTATTCAATCCAAGCTCCTCTGTTAGGAATGATAGTTGCAGCAAACAACTTATTATTTGACTTATCGACACTATATTCATAATATGGTCCAGGGCTACGAACAAGTTGTGTTACAACAACACGTTCTGCTCCGTTGTAAATGAATGTGCCCTTTTCTGTCATCACAGGGAATTCGCCCATGAAGACTTCTTGTTCTTTTATTTCACCAGTATCCTGGTTGATAAGTCTAACTTTAACTTTAAGAGATGCAGCATATGTAGCGTCTCTGTCTTTACATTCTTGCTGGCTATACTTTGTTTCTTTTGAAAGTGTGTAATCTACAAATTCAAGAGCAAGGTTTCCAGCGTAGTCTCTAATTGGAGAGATATCTTCAAAAACTTCAGCAAGACCTTCTTTAACGAACCAGTCATATGAGCTTCTTTGGATATCAATAAGGTTTGGCATATCGAGAACAGTTTCAATCTTTGAGAAACTCATTCTCTCTTTCTTGCCGATTTTTACAGCCTGAGGCATTATATTGTTCCTCCCTTTGAACAATTAAAAGCTTGCTATAATATAAGGCACCAAAAGGCTTACCCGTTTTTTGAGTAAGCCTTTGGTATTCATTTGTCGTTTCAAACTACTTGAGTTCTACTACAGCGCCAACTTCTTCGAGTTGTTTCTTAATCTCTTCAGCCTCTGCTGATGCAACGTTTTCTTTAACGTTTGCTGGAGCTCCATCAACGAGATCCTTAGCTTCCTTAAGACCAAGACCTGTAAGTTCTCTTACAACCTTGATAACCTTAATCTTTTCTGCGCCAGCGTCTTTAAGAACTACTGTGAAGTCGTCCTTAGCTGCTGCTGCTTCACCAGCACCTGCTGCTGCAACTGCTACTGGAGCTGCTGCGGATACACCAAATTCTTCTTCGCATGCCTTAACGAGGTCGTTAAGTTCGAGGACTGTCATAGCTTTTATAGCTTCAATGATCTGTTCCTTTGTCATTTTCTTTTCTCCTTAAAAAATTCTATTTAAAACGAATAATTTACAATTAAGCGACTATGCTTCTTTTGCATCTGCAATAGCTTGGAATGTGCGAACTGCCTTTGAAATAGGGCTCTGAATACTTCCAAGGAATTTTGCAAGAAGTTCGTCTCTTGAAGGAATTGCTGATAAAGCTTTGATTCCCTCTGCATCGTAGAAGACACCTTCAACGACGCCTGCTTTAAAGGACATCTTTTGTGTATCCTTCATAGCTTTAGCAATTACTCTTGCCGGAGCAACTGCATCATCTTTACTGATTGCTATAGCGCTTGGACCTGTGAATGAATTCTTAAGTTCTTCGAACTCAGTTCCTTCTACAGCTTTAGTCATCAGTGTGTTCTTATAAACAGTGTAATCAACATTAGCTTCACGAAGAGCTTTTCTCATAGCTGTTGCTTCTTCAACAGTTGTTCCGATATAGTCAATGACTACAGCAGATTTTGCTCCATCAAGTTTTGCTTTAATCTCATCAATTACAACTTGTTTTGCTTTCAGACTTTCTACTGACATCTGTTCTCCTTTCCGGCCATTTATGTTCTACCTCGGCTGGTTATTAAGTGCTGCGGAAAGCTAGCACACCCGCTGTCTTTGGCCTAGATTTCAAATTTGTTTGTCTTAGCCAAGTTTTGCTGCAACAAGCTTGATTCCAGGCCCCATTGTTGTGCTGATAGAAGCACTCTTAATGTACTGACCTTTTGCTGCTGCCGGCTTAGCTTTAACGATAGCATCTGTTAATGCTAAGAAGTTTTCTTGAAGCTTCTGTGCACCGAATGATGCTTTGCCGATCGGGCAATGTACGATGTTTTGTTTGTCAAGACGATACTCAACTTTACCGGCTTTAATCTCTGAGAGAGCCTGAGTAAGGTTCATTGTAACTGTACCGCTCTTTGGGTTTGGCATGAGTCCCTTAGGACCTAAAACTTTACCAAGTTTACCAACAACGCCCATCATATCAGGTGTTGCTACAACTACATCGAAGTCAAACCAGTTTTCTTTCTGGATTTTTTCTGCCATTTCTTCTGCGCCTACGAAATCTGCGCCAGCTGCTTCTGCTTCATGTGCTTTTTCTCCCTTAGCAAATACTAAAACTCTTACAGTTTTACCAATGCCGTTAGGAAGAACGATAGCGCCACGAATCTGCTGATCTGCGTGTCTTCCGTCAAGACCCATTCTGAAATGAGCTTCTACTGTTTCGTCGAATTTAGCTTTCTGCATTTGATCAAGAATCTTGAAAGCTTCTTCAACTTCATACTGCTGTGCTCTGTCACGAAGAGCTGCAGCTGCTGCATATCTCTTGCTTTCTTTTTTAGCCATGATATGTTTTCTTTCTGTGGTATTAACGACTCGAATACGTCTCCCACCAAATTAACCTTCTACAAGAATACCCATACTTCTTGCTGTACCTTTAATCATCTCAGTTGCTGTATCAATGTTAGCGGCATTTAAATCCGGCATCTTTGTTTCAGCAATTTCTCTTGCCTGAGCGACTGTAATAGTTGCAACTTTCTTCTTGTTAGGTTCACCGGATGCTTTGTCGAGCTTTGCTGCTTTCTTAATAAGAACTGCTGCTGGAGGAGTCTTAGTAATAAAGCTGAATGTCCTGTCTGCGTAAACTGTAATTACAACAGGAATAATCATGCCCTTTTGATCCTGTGTCTTAGCATTAAACTGTTTGCAAAAGTCCATGATGTTAACACCATGCTGACCAAGTGCAGGACCTACTGGTGGAGCTGGATTAGCAGCGCCTGCAGGTATTTGCAGTTTAATAAAGCCTTCAACCTTTTTTGCCATATGGCCATCTCCTTTCTTTTAGTATTTTTACCTATATATAAACTAAAGTTTATCTACCTGGTCGTATTCCAGTTCTACCGGAGTAAGACGACCAAACATATCAACCTTAGCTTTTAAGGTCTGCTTAATATCATCTGTCTGTTCTACCTTAGCTGTGAAGCCCTTGAATGGACCTGTGATAACTTTTATAGTATCGCCAACTTCGATATCCAAGACGATGCTTGTCTTTTCGAGACCCATTCTTCTAACCTCTTCTTCGGTAAGAGGAATAGGTTCTGATCCTTGACCAACGAAACCTGTTACACCTTGTGTATTTCTAACAAGATACCAGCTTTCATTAGTAACAATCATTTTCACGATTACATAGCCCGGGAAGACCTTACGTTCACGGCTCTTCATACTATCGCCTTTATGTTCAACAATAGTTTCTTTTGGCACGTCAACTTCGAGAACGAGATCTTGCATACCTCTGTTCTCTACGAGCTTTTCGATATTCTTTTTTACTTTGTCTTCGTGCCCGCTGTAAGTATGTACTATGTACCACTTAGCATCTTTACTTCTTCTTAAGAAAGTAGCGGGTACTTCATCTTTTTCACGTAAAAGTTTTGCGGCAACTTCAGCAGCAGCCTGCTTTCTTTTTGCCTTAGCTTCTGGTGATACAGATTTTTTTGCTGCCTCGATTGCAGCAAGAACTTCAGGACTCTGTACGAATTCTGGTTCTTTCTTTTTTACGACTTCAGTAACAAGCTCTTCACTTGTTTCAGGTCTGAATTCCTCGGACATTTATATACTCCTACATTGCTATGTTAAGAACTTTTTCAAGCACTACAAGACAACCTGTGTCTAAGAGCCAGAAGAAAAGTGCGAAAAGAGCGCAAACAATAAATACTACTACTGTAAGCTTTGCTGTTTCTTTTCTTGTTGGCCAGGTTACCTTTCTAAGCTCAGCCCTAACACCCTTAAGGTATTCGCCGAATCCAGACTTCTTTGCTGTTGTGTCTGCCATTTTGGTTTCCTTCCTTTAATTACTTTGTTTCTTTGTGCAGAGTTTCTTTCTTGCAGAATTTACAATACTTCATCATTTCGATACGATCAGGATTGTTTCTCTTGTTCTTTGTAGTGTTGTAATTCCTCTGCTTGCACTCTGTGCAGGATAAAGTTACCTTTACTCTTACATCATTAGCCATGAGTTTTCTCCTTTTTTAGCTATATTTAGTACCGTCAAAACCTTAAAAACACAAGGTTTTTCCGGTTTTAAACAACATCGAATACACTATGCCCCTTTTAAGCATAGTGTCATACCGTAAAATAATAACAAAAACCCCTTGCAAAAGCAAGGGGTTTTTTATTATTTTTCCGTTTTTTAGCTGTTTTTTGTCTATTAGTCTTCGTATGCAACGGCCTTATCAAATAAATCTTCTACATCCTTATTTGGTGCCGGAGTTGCTAATGCAACAATTATACCTACGATTAATCCGATAATTGTTGCCGGAACGATTTCATAAATCCCTGTTGACGGTTTAAGCAGGATAAGCCATAAAATATCGGATGCACCGCCTGCTATGATGGCAGCTGCGGCTCCGGCAAAATTGAAACGCTTCCAGTAAAGTGAAAGAACAATTGCAGGGCCGAATGCGGCACCGAAAAGTCCCCAAGCGTTTTCTACAAGGCTCATAATAGAACCACTGTTTGGATTTGAAGCAATAATAATGGCAACAACAGAAATTACTAATACGATAACTCTGCCAACCCAAAGCATCTCTTTGTCGCTTGCATTCTTTCTGAACATTGGCTTATATACATCAGATGCAAATGCAGAGCTTGCGGCAAGAAGCTGGCTGTCTGCTGAAGACATAGCTGCGGCAAGAATAGCTGAAAGTAAAATTCCGCAAATTACTGCCGGGAAGATAGCTCTTACAACCTGAATAAATACTGTTGAAGAATCTGCAATATCACCAAGAAGCATATGGCCGATAGCACCAACTGCACAACCAAAACCAAGAATAATAGCTGTCCAAACGATACCAATTACTCTTGATTTTTTAAGTGATTTATTTGATTCAATCGACATAAATCTTACGATGATATGTGGCATACCAAAGTATCCAAGGCCCCAACCAAGGCCGGAAATAATCTCTCTTGGATTTGCCTCAAAGAAATTCCAATAGCCCGGAATTTCTTCACCGATTTCTGCAGCGGTCATAACTCCGCCACCGTTCTTAACGATTGCAAGAGCAAAGATTGGTGCGGCAAGAAGTGCTGCAAGCATCAACATACCCTGGAAGAAATCTGTCCAGCAAACTGCGTTATATCCACCAAGGAAGGTATAAAGCAAAATGATTGCTGCTGAAAGATACATTGCTGTTGTCATATCCATTCCGGTAACTTGATTAAACAATGTACCGCAAGCCTTCATTGAAGAAGCGGCATAAATTGTATAAGCAACAAGGAAAAGAATTGCACATACAAGTCTGATTGCGCCGTTGCTGCTCTTAAATCTGTTTGTCAAATATTGCGGAACTGTGATTGAGTCGTCTGCAACGATTGTAAACTTACGAAGTCTTGGGGCTTCAATGATCCATGAAAGTGCATAACCAATAAGAAGGCCTACACCAATCCAGGTTTGGCCCATGCCCATTGCAAATACGCTTGCCGGAAGACCCATAAGCGACCATGCAGACATGTCTGAAGCTCCGGCAGAAAGAGCTGATACCCACGGGCCCATGTGGCGACCGCCCAGGAAATAGTCCTTTTCGCCGGCACCCTTAGAATTAATGAAGAAATAGATGCCTATGCCAAGCATAAAGAGCAAATAAATTATCATAATGATAAGTTCGATATTAAACATATAAAAGCCTTTCTATATAAAAATTATTATGTTGCTATTGTACTATAGAGAAAAATAGAATAAAATATGAACTGTAGTTGTACTTTTTTATATATAAAAATCTTGAAAGGCTTGAAATTATGCGAAAAACAAGTGATACAAAAAGTAGAATAGTATCTGCAGCATGGAAACTTTTTTATGAACAAGGCTATGACAACACTACAATTGATGACATTTTGGAAGAAGCTCATGCAAGCAAAGGCTCTTTTTACCACTATTTTGACAGTAAAGATGACCTCCCAAACTCTTTAGGATATCTTTTCGATGAAAAATATGAAGAGCTTGGAAAAACCATGGATCCGAATATGAATCCTTTAGAAAAGCTTATCTATATTAACCACGAATTATTTTTAATGCTCGAAAATACGGTTTCGGTAGACATACTTTCCCGCCTGTTCAGTTCGCAACTGATACTGGCCGAAAGATCACTGCTTGATAACAACAGAACTTATTATAAAATGCTTCGCCAAATTACAATCGAGGCACAGCAACAAAAAATATTCAGGCCGGAATTTACCACTAACGATATTACCAAAGCATATGCAATGTTTGAACGCGGCTTGATGTACGACTGGTGTCTTTCATCTGCTTCCTATTCTCTTACGCAGTATTCAAGCAAAATGTTTCCGGCATTCTTACAAACATTCTGTTAATCGTTTATTAACGATGATGTGTTTTATTACATAAAAAAATAAAGAAGGCTCGCCACATCTGGCGAGCCTTCTTTTTTATTTCGGTAATACGATTTTTCTATCTATAGCTTTTTCGGCTGGTCTATATAAAATAAATTTGCGGCCTATCGCTTGAACGAACTCTGCATTAAGAGCTTCTGCACACTGGTTTGCAGTATGCTTTGGCTGCATCAAAGAGCCTTCTTGAATTTTAACCTTAAGAAGTTCATGCACATTAAGATATCTATCCATCTCTGCAAGAACATTATCGGTTAAATCATCTTTACCTATATATACAGTCGCATCAATTGCCTGCGCTAAACTTTTTAAATAAGATCTTTGTTTTCCGTTAATCATTATTTACTACCACTATTTACATATTGCGCTACATAAGGAGCAATCTTATTTGCAACTTCGCTAAGAGGCATAGTTTGAAGTGTAATTCTGCCAGGTCCTGTAACAACAGTATTAAATAAACCTTCGCCACCAAAGAGAACATTTTTTACGCCTTTTACAGATTGAATATCCATGCTGCATGTTGCATCCATCATTGCAAGATTTCCTGTATCAACAAGCATAGTCTGTCCCGGAGCAAGATCATAAGAAACAGCGCTACCATCAATTTCTAAGAAAGCGATTCCGTTTCCGCTAATCTTTTGCATAATGAAACCTTCTCCGCCAAAGAAACCTGTACCAAGTTGTTTTCTAAAGAAAACTTCTGTTGTAAGCCCGGATGTTGATGCTAAGAAAGAACCCTTCTGAACGATAATAGGTTTGTCAGGTGTAACTTCTACAGCAACGATATGTCCAGGGAATGCTGCAGCAAAAGCAATCATTCCGCTGCCACCTTCGGCAGTATAAACATTTCTGAAAATCTTTTCTCCGGAAATCATTCTGCCAAGAGCTTTGCCAAGACCGCCGCCACCTTCTGTTTCCATTCTCATGTTTGGAGACATCCATGCCATTGCTCCACCTTGAGTGTTCATTGATTCACCTGCTTCAAGATTGCAAATTACTACAGGCATATTGTCGCCTTTAATCTCGTAGTTCATTCAATTACCTCCATTGAATAATCACGGCCCAGCAGAGCCTATAAAAAATTAGCTACACAAATAGTATAACATAAAAGAAGCTTGCTTTTTACAGCAAGCTTCAATTTTTAATTATTTGAATTTTTGAACAAATCTCCAAAGCATTGTTACTATCTGCGAACGATCACAAATTACATCAGGGCCAAATGTTGTTGCATTTATTCCGTTTGTAATACCATTGCTTACTGCCCAAAGAACCGGGTAGTAATAGAACTTGCCCAAAGCAACATCTGTGAATGGATTTGGAAGATCGCCTCCGGCAACTTTAGCATATCTGTAAATGAATGTTACAGCCTCGCCTCTTGTTACTATGTCATCCGGAGCAAACAATGTATCTGTCTTTCCGTTTATGATTCCAACGTTCCATCCCCAAACCACTGCATCATAGAAGTAATCTGACTTATTGATATCTGTAAATGGAGTTTCGCCGCCTTCAAAGTCTGGACTACCGGCAAGTCTCCAGATGAATGTTACCATCTGAGCTCTTGTTGTTGTTCCATCCGGGCTGAAGTGAACTGCATCTGTACCTGTTGTAATTCCGTTTTCAGAAGCCCAAAGAACTGCATCATAGAAGTAATCAGAAGCTTTAACATCTACAAAGAAGTTGAGCATTGTATTGTCTTCCATGAAAGTTGCAGAAACTGTTACATCACTCTTTGGCATTGTGAAACTGAACTTGTTATTGCCAAGGTTTTTAACTTCTACCTCGTTGCCTTTCTTATCAAGAACTGTAATCGTTTCTACAGTGAAACCCTTTGCAGGAGTTGCTGTTATAGTTACAGTTGAACCAGAAGCAGCCCTTGTCTTATCAACAGTAATTGTTCCGTTTTTAGTAGACTTTGCTGTTACAGTGTAGTTGGTTGTTACACTTCCTCCGCCACCAGTTGAAACTTTTTCAAATGTTGCAGTTATAGTCACATTACCCTTTGCTGGCGCTGTGAATACATATTTGCCATCTTGTTCTTCTATAGCAAGACTATTTCCGTTGTCATCCTTGCAGATTACCTTATCAAGCTCATATTCCTTAGCCGGTGTGACAGTAACGATCACAGTTTCACCCGGATTATAAGCCGGCTTCTTCAGCGTGACTTCGCCGCGCCCAGATTTCAGAACATTAATCATGCAGGAAGGTATTTCTTTCAGCACAATTTTTCCTTCTTCAAAAGCCAGACTGTAGTTCGGATCTTCTGAATAGAGGATGGAAAGGACACTATCATCCTCTGCAGTAAAAATTGCTTCGCCAACATTTCCGGTCACGCCAATAACAGCACCCTCGGCGTCGGTCGCGGTAAGTGGAATTAGGTTATTGCGGATGCGGAAAGCTGTGAAATTTGCGTTCTCCCCACCAGCAGTATTACCGATGATTTTTGTATCACCCTGAATGTTCAAAGAGTAGCTTAGCTCAGAAACAACAAATCCACCGACTTCACCGGAATCTGAGGTGTTACCGGTGATTTCCGTGTCGTTCAGGCTGATATTACTAGCGCCATCATAAATGCAGGCATATATACCAGCACGATTGTCATAGAATTTAGAATTGAAAGCATCCATGTTAGAACGTATCACTGAGACAGTCGCATCTCCCTCATTGCCGTTGACAATGCTGTCGCTAAAAGATATCCAGTTATTATAGCTAGAATAATGAGCGTCCCCGACTGCGCCAAACGAGCTGCCTTTGTTTGCCGTAATGCAGCCACCGGTCATTTCAAAGCGTCCGTTGCCCTTTAAAGCGACAGGCCCATCGCCGCCGCTGCTACCTGCAATCAGACCGCTGTGCATATAAGCGATGCCCGAGCTGGCAAACTCACCAGAATCAAGGAATTTGCACGGATCGCTTCCAAGACTGCGCCTGCTTTGCGGTTCGCGAGTGGTTATTACGCTTCCATCGCTACTGCCAGTGCTGACATTACCGATAAGATTTCCACTATATAGGTGGAAGATTCCCTGATTCATAATGGCGCCATTGTTTGTATTGGTTGTAATATAGCCACCCGTTGTTTTCAGAACGTAATCAGTATTTTCTGCTGCATCCTCGCGGCTGTATTCCTCAGCTGTAACAACGACCGTTTTTTTGTTTAAGGTTCCCTTGTCACGCGGAGTCCAATCGTTAACGTTAAAATAGCTTTCCTTTGCGTCTTCCCCTTCGGCTGTGCAGTCATAAATGCTGAAAAGGGTATGGGACTCTTCGATCTTAAATCCTACGTCACCCGACAATGTGATAGAATGGCCGTTGAGGCACAAAAGCATGGCTGCACCATGGCGGTTCAGCACTACCTCTGAATCGAGCTTGATATCATCTTCCAGATAGTAGCTTCCACAGATGCTAGGATAGCTTATATCGGCGCCGTTGACAAGCTTTGTTTTCTCAGTCCACGGGGTCATAAATTTTTCACCATCATGTTCGTGTACAAGAAAGACTGGATAATCGCTGATGGTTTCGTCAAGCTGCCAGCGCGCGAAGTCAGAGCTGTCGCCATTAAGAGCTTTCTCATCTATTCCACGTTTTTCTTCTACATATTTATTCAGCTCAGCCAACAGGCCGTCTTCTGCAGAGAAATAAGTTTCTAACTCTTCATGGATATCACCACTACCTGCATTGGATTCAAAAGTATCCACATAATAGCAGTTATAATATATTAATGGTATTCCTTGGCCAAATTCGGAACCAACAAGACCGCCGATATTTGTGTTTTCATTACCTGAAACCAAACCAATGTTATAGCTATTTACGATGCAGTTACCTTTACTATATCCAACGATGCCACCAATATTAGAAGAATTATCAGCTATAATATTCCCTGTATTGTAAGAATTAGCAATCGTAGCCATACCCCATAAACAACATTTCTGCTGATTCTGCTCAATGCTCGTCTTGCCGACCAGACCACCTATGCCTTCACAACCGGATCCAACGCTGATTTCACCGCTGTTACAACAGTTTACCATGTAAAACTCTTCTGTTGCCCAACCGAGAATACCTCCAACGTTTTTCGTGTTGTTATCAGCAATAACATTTCCGGTATTTTCACAGCCGGATAGTTTTGAACGCCTCAGCATGCCGACAACACCGCCAACGTTAAATGTTTTATCATCCTTGCTATTAACGGTGCCTCTGTTGGTGCAGTTGATGGTCATCGAATCTAGATCACATATGCCACAGACTCCACCCAGACAGGAATTTTCATCGTCTTCAGACGCTCCTTCACGATAAACATTGCCGAGATTTTCACAATTCGATATAACGCCATCGTTACCGCCACAGATTCCACCAACCGAATATTCTGCGCTTACAGTACCTTCGTTTCGGCAAGAGGAAACGATTCCGTGTGAGTAGACCACAGACTCCTCTAAAGCACTACCGTTACCACCGACTATACCGCCCACATGTTCGGTTCCGTTGACAGACGCTTTGTTGATGCAGTTTGTGACCTCACCGAAATTGGTGCCGACAATTCCGCCGGTCTCTCTTCCGCCATTCACCTTACCTGTCACAGTCAGATTACTGACCGTTGCACATGGAAGAATAAAGCCAAACAATCCTGTGCTATATTTTTTTGGCTGATTGATATCTACGGCAATCGAATGCCCGTTGCCGTCAAAATGACCGCCAAAAGCTGTGTAGATATTTTCACTAACACCGTCTTGGTCCCAGTCAATGTAGTATTCAGCATAATAGCGGACTTGGTCATAGTCTGTAATGGGTTTTTCCGAGCTCATAGCCGCAAAGGTTTTATCTTGATACAAACCGATTGACCTAGTCAAGGGTTCATCAATATCGGCCATCAGCTTGAAATACTTGCCGACATACATTTTTTCCGGAACGGAGAAATACTCTACCGTATCAGCAAGCTCATGCGGGTCATCATAAAAATTTTTCCACTTCTGAAGAACTCCTTCATCCATCGGATTTTTTAACGTGGTCACATTGTCGGTGACCGTGTCGGCGAGCATTTGCAGGTCGTCAATGTCCCAAATCTGATACGGATCACCAATCGTGCCGTTGCCCAGCCAGTAGTCATAGTCATCATCCTCTGCAAATACCGTCATAGGCACAAGCGAGATAAGCATAGCTACTGCTATTAAAATACTAATTACTTTTTTCATTTTAACTGCCTTTCTTGTTTGTTTAGTTACATTTTTATTTATACTAATACATTATACATTTTATTCCATAATTGGGGGGGGTGTCAAGGATGTTAATAATTGGAATTATTGCAAAAAAAAAAATAAAATAGCAGGTCTTTGACCTGCTATTTTTTGGTGAACCCGCGACTTGCTATTTTCCCAGGCGGCTTCCCACCAAGTATCTTCGCCGTTATGAAGCTTAACTACTGTGTTCGAGATGGGAACAGGTGTAACCTTCATGCTATTGCCACGGAATTTGGTGACCCGTACGGGAATTGAACCCATGTTACGGCCGTGAAAGGGCCGTGTCTTAACCTCTTGACCAACGGGCCATATAAAATTAATTTTCCCTTTTAAAACTGAAAATGCGGAAATAATTCGAGAAATTGGTCAAGTGCTCGATCTATTAGTATCGGTCAGCTGAATACGTCACCGTACTTACACCTCCGACCTATCAACGTGATAGTCTCTCACGGATCTTAGCCAAATGGCAGGAAATCTATTCTTGTGGTGGGCTTCGCA
>JAZUJE010000008.1:0-275459 GCA_045642565.1 Anaerovoracaceae bacterium
ATTGAACAGTCTATGCATCGTGGTGCTGAATTATGTGTGAAGTTTGTTGAAGAGTTAAAGACGCACCAATCTGATAAACAGACAGTCGAAGTAAAAGAAAAGGAGGGTTTTACCCGAGATGATACAATCGAATTCTAATTCCATGTTTATTCCTATTTGTGAAAAGCTTGTGCTTTCAATTAAGGAGGCTGCGGCTTACAGCAATATTGGAATAAATAAAATTGAAAATATGTTAAGACAACCAGATTGTCCATTTGTACTCTATGTTGGTACAAAGAAGCTCGTGAAACGTGAAGCTTTTGAGGCGTATATTAACCAAAAATTAGCAATTTAATCATCTGCGTAATTGAGAAGGAGCTCAAAATCTGTTATAATTATAAGGTTAATTGAGCTCCTTACTGGATTTTACACAGAAAGGAGTCAAAAAATGGGAAAAGATAGACGCGGAAGAGAATGCGGGAAAGGCATTGTTCAAAAGAAAAACGGAGAATACGCTGCAAGATATTATGATGCATTAGGCAAGCGCCATGAAAAGTTATTCAAGACTTTACCTGAAGCTAGAAAATGGCGTGTACAGGCTATACAAAATGCTGAAGTACCTGTAAATCCTGATGTTGATATGACTGTAGATGAATGGTTCCTGCTTTGGACCGAAAATCTAATTTGCGATCTTGCTCCTAATACAATACGAAATTATAAGGAACGCTATAATCGAAATATTAAGCCTGTTATCGGAATGCTTAAGATGATTGAAGTTAGACCCATGCATTGCAAGAAGGTGCTAAACGATATGAACTTAAACTATGCTGGCTCAACGATTAGACAAACGTACATTTGTATGGGAACTATGTTTAAAGCGGCTCTTATGAATGGAATTATCCCAAAGCATCCTATGGATGGCGTAAGATATTCTAAAATCGTAAAATCAAAAGGTGACATACATTTCCTAACTATTAGTGAGCAGAAGCAGTTTTTAGAAGTTGCAAAAAGGTCGCATAATTACAGGCAATATGCTCTTATTCTTGAAACAGGATTAAGAACAGGTGAGTTAATAGGATTGACCTTTGATGATATTAATTGGGAAGATCATACACTTACTATTTGTAAAACTCTTGAATATCGTCATGAGGCAAAAACTTGGAGAGCAGGTCCTCCGAAAACAAAGAATAGCTATCGTACAATTCCTTTAACTGATAGAGCTTATGAAATATTAAAGTCTTGCTATGATGAACGTAGCTTTAGATATGAATCAGATGCTTTATCTAAATCACTTGATTATATAGATTCTTTTTCAGGTGGTAGAAAGCAATTAGTATTTAGCGATCTTGTGTTTATAAACTTTAGAACAGGAATGCCAAACAAAAATAGCTCTTATGATACGCATTTGTATAAGCTGTGTGATGAGGCCGGAATCGAAAGATTCTGTATGCATGCACTTAGACACACATATGCAACAAGAGCAATCGAAAATGGAATGCCACCAAAAGTTTTGCAAAAGCTTTTAGGACATGCCAATCTATCTACCACGATGGATACATATGTACATGTAACAGACGATTCTTTGTCTGCTGCAGTTAAGAATTTTAATTTATCCATGCGTGCCATTGAAAGCAGTAAACAAATTGAAAAAGGGTGCAAATTAGGTGCATAGAACCGAAAAATTTGCATAAATCCTCAAAAAAGGGTGCAAAAGGGTGCAAGTTGGCAAGACTAAAACCCTCAAACCCTTGAAATTTCAAGGAGGTTAAAAATAAATGAAATTAGGTATCGTAGGGCTTCCAAATGTTGGAAAAAGCACCTTGTTTAATGCAATAACCAAAGCCGGAGCCGAAGCTGCGAATTATCCATTTTGCACAATTGAGCCAAATGTTGGCATTGTAACAGTTCCGGATAAAAGAATTACAAAGCTTCATGAAATATACAATTCAAAGAAGACAATTTATGCCACAATTGAGTTTTGCGATATTGCGGGTTTAGTTCGTGGAGCATCCAAAGGCGAAGGTCTTGGCAACCAGTTCCTTGGACACATTCGTGAGGTCGAAGCTATTGTTCATGTCGTAAGATGCTTTGATGATGATAATATCGTTCATGTCGATGGAAAGATTGATCCGAAATCTGATATAGAAACGATTGATACAGAGCTTATACTTTCTGATATGGAAATTCTTGAAAGAAGGATGAATAAGCTGAAATCTTCAATGAAGGGCGGAAATAAAGCTCCTCAAGCAGAGCTTGATATCTTGGAGCAAATTTATCAGACACTTAGTGAAGGCAAGAACGCTCGCACGCTTCATTTCGAAGATGAAGATGAAGAACTTGTCAAATCTATAGGCCTTCTTTCATATAAACCTGTTATTTATGTCGCTAATGTTTCTGAATCAGATCTTGGCGGCGCTGAAAATGATTATGTAAAAGCTGTTAAAGAACATGCTCTTGCAGAAGGTTCAGAGGTTGTTACAATTTGCGCCGGAATCGAGGCTGAGCTGTCAGAATTAGCAGATGAAGAGCGTGATGCTTTCCTTTCAGACATGGGTATTGAAGAGAGTGGTCTTAGTCAGCTTATTAAATCAAGTTATAAGCTGCTGAACTTAATTTCATTCCTTACTGCCGGAGAAGATGAATGCCGTGCATGGACTATTATTAATGGAACTAAAGCTCCGCAGGCTGCAGGTAAGATTCATACCGACTTTGAGAGAGGCTTTATCAGAGCTGAAACTATTAACTATGATAAATTGGAAGAATTTGGTTTCTCGATGCAAACTGCTAAAGAAAAAGGGCAGCTTCGTTCAGAGGGAAAAGATTATGTCATGAAGGATGGCGACATAGTAAACTTCCTGTTCAATGTATAGGAGAAAAATGGAACTAAAGAATCTTGAACTTCTTGCTCCAGCAGGGGATCTTGAAGGTTTAAACACAGCTATAAAATACGGGGCCGACGCGATATACTGCGGTGGCCCTTTTATGCAATTAAGAGCAAGCTCTGCGGCATTTTCACTGGAAAAACTTGCAGAAGGCGTGAACTTAGTTCATAAAAATAATAAAAAGCTTTATGTTACAGTGAATAGCTTCGCAAACAACGATGAAATTCCTTTGCTTGGAGATTATGCAAAGAAACTTCATGATATCGGAGTTGATGCAGTAATTGTGTCCGATATAGGTGCAGTTGCTGCAATTAAAGAGGGTTGTCCTGATATTGATGTTCACATTTCGACTCAGGCAAATACCATGAATTATAAATCTTGCGAAGTTTATTACAACATGGGAGCATCCAGAGTTGTTCTTGCTCGTGAGCTTAGCATAGAAAAAATAGCAGAGCTAAGAGCAAAAGCTCCGTCAAAACTTGAGCTCGAGGCTTTCGTTCATGGTGCAATGTGTATGAGTTATAGCGGAAGATGTTTGCTTTCCGCTTATCTTACAGGTCGTTCGGGAAACAGAGGGCAGTGCGCACAAAGTTGTAGATGGAACTATTACCTTATGGAAGAAACTCGTCCCGGTGAATATTTTAAAGTTGAGGAATCTGAACACGGAAGCGCAATATTAAGTTCAAAGGAGCTTTGCGCTATAGAGTTTTTAGATAAACTTGCCGAAGCCGGGATAAACTCATTTAAAATTGAAGGGCGTATGCGTACCCCATTTTATACAGCCACAGTAGTTAATGCATATAAACTTGCAATGACCGGAGCATATCCTATGGAGGCATTAAAAGCGGAACTTGATACTGTATCACATAGACCATTTACAACAGGCTTTTATCTTGGAGACATGAAGGCTCTGCAACCTGGTGACAGCGGCTATGTAAGAGATTATCTATTTGTGGCTACTGCAATTGATACAGAAAGCGTAGAAACAAGAAATGCTTTTAGTGTGGGGGATGAACTTGAATTGCTCAGCCCTGGAAAGCTTGGACAAAAGTTTACAGTTGAATATATCATAGACGAAAAAGGCGAAAGCCTTGACAGAACTAATACTCCGATGAAAAAGATGAAAATTAATCTTCCTGACGGAGTCAAGCAAGGAGATATATTACGCAAGAAGTGTTAGCTCCGGTAGGGGGCGAAGAACAATTATTAGCAGCAGTAAGATGCGGTGCAGATGCCGTTTATTTTGGACTACAAAATTTTAACGCAAGGCGCAATGCTGATAATTTTAATCCGGAAACTCTTGCTCAAACCATCAAATATTGTCATGATCGCGAAGTTAAAGTTTATATTACAATTAACACTCTTATTTTAAACAGCGAACTTGATGAGATGAAAAGGACTGTCAATGCGGCAATTGATGCCAAAGCTGATGGCTTGATTACACAAGATTTGGCAGTGTTAAGATATGCCAGAGGAAAAATTCCTCTTTGCGCATCAACTCAAATGGCTATACATAATGTTTCCGGCGCAAAGATGGTAAAATCTCTTGGTTTTGATAGGGTTGTTCTTGCACGCGAATTAACGCTTGAAGAAATTCACAAAATTGCAGAAAGTGTTGATATAGATATAGAATGCTTTGTTCATGGAGCGCATTGTATGTCAGCTTCGGGTAATTGTTACATATCATCAATGCTTGGTGGCAGGTCTGGTAACAGAGGACTTTGTGCACAGACATGCCGATTGGATTGGAATATCAATGGCCGTGACCATGCACTTAGCTTAAAAGATTTATCATATGTGAATCATATTCAAGAGCTCGCCGATGCCGGAGTCACATCATTTAAAATCGAAGGAAGGATGAAGCGTCCTGAATATGTGGCAGCTGCAGTAACCGCAGTAAAAAAGGCACTTCGAGGAGAATCGGCTGATATACAAGGACTGCAAGCAGTGTTCTCAAGGCAAGGCTTTACTGATGGATATCTTACCGGCAAACGCAATTTTTCAATGTTTGGCTATAGAACAAAAGATGATGTCATTGCCGCTGAAACTGTGCTTAAAGATTTTGCTAAACTATATGAAAAAGAAACATATTTCAGAAATGTAGATATGGTTTTTACTATGAAAGCAGGAGAAGCTGCAAGGCTTGTATGTTCTTCGGCAGATAGAAAATCAGAAGTGTTTGGAGCTGTTCCACAAAAAGCTGTTAAGCTTGCATTGGATGAGGAGCATGTCAGAAGATCACTTGAAAAGACGGGTAATACAGTTTATAAATTAAATAAGCTCACATGCATTTTAGATGATGGCTTAATGCTTAGCGCTGCAGAGCTTAATAAAATGCGAAGGGAGGCTCTTGATGCGTTATAGATTTGAGAAAGCCTCACAAGTATTTAAAACCAGACCGGGTGATATTATAATACTTCCTATTAGCGAAGCTGTTAAGGGATCGTGGGTAGAACTACCGACATTGATTTATCCGGAAGACGAAGAAAGAATAAAAAGAAGATTAATAGAACTAAAAGCTTCTGATGTTGTTTGTGAAAATCTCGGAGCAATTCAAATTGCGAAAGAATTAGGACTTAATGCACATGGGGGAATGTTCTTAAACATAACCAATAGAGAGGCAATTGACGAATATAAAGAAATAGGGCTTAAGGATGTTAGTATTTCGTTTGAAGTTTCTTTTAAAGAGCTTCGAGAAATGAAAGCAAGCCTTCCATATGGAATAGTTGCATATGGATATTTGCCTCTTATGAAATTTAGATCGTGTCCAAATGAATGCAAACAATGCTCGGGTCTTGATAAGATTACTGACAGACTTGGAGAGGAATTTACTTTAATTTGCAGAAATAAAAAATACAGCGAACTTTTAAATTGTGTTCCGCTGTATGTGGCTGATAAACCGATACCAAGTTGTGATTTTATAAGTTTGTATTTTACAACTGAAACAAAAGCAGGGGCAGAGGCTATCAGTAATATGGTTTTAACAAAAGCGGATTTTCCGGTTCGCAAAACCGGAGGTTTATATCATAGAGAATTGCTATAAGAAAAGGAAAGATGAAATGCTTAAAGTTGCAAAATTTGGTGGAAGCTCGGTTGCAGATGCCAATCAATTTAAAAGAGTAAAAGAAATTGTTCAATCTGACAAATCAAGAAATGTCATTGTTGTTTCAGCTGCAGGAAAAAGAAACAGCAGCGATTATAAGATGACAGATTTGCTTTATTTAATTCAAGCTCACTTAAAATATGGGGTCGCTGCAGATGATATTATTGCAACAATTCGCGATAGATTTGTTGAGATAAAAGATGCTCTTGGACTCAAGCTTGATATTGCAAAAGAATTTGATGAGTATGCATGCAAGCTTACAAAGGAAACTCCGGTAGATGAAATCGTATCGAGAGGTGAATATTTTACTTCAAGGTTGATGGCGGAATATCTCGGATATAAATTTGTTGATGCTGCAAAAATTATTCTCTTTGGATATGACGGAAAACTTGACAAAGAAAAAACTTATGCCGCAATAGAACAGGCTGTAAAGGATAATGAAAATGTAGTTATTCCGGGCTTTTACGGTTCACTCCCAAATGGTAAAATTAAAGTGATGACAAGAGGCGGATCGGATATTACAGGGGCACTTGCTGCAGCTGCAATCAAAGCTGATGTATATGAAAACTGGACAGATGTTAGTGGAATATTAATGGCGGACCCAAAGATTGTTGATAATCCAAACCCGATTGAACATATAACATATAATGAACTTGAAGAACTTGCATCAATGGGCGCAAGTGTGCTTCATGAGGATGCTGTTGCTCCGGTAAGAGAAGCAGGGATACCACTTAATATAAAGAACACAAATGCTCCAAACGAAGCAGGGACCTTAATTGTAGAAAAAGTTAAAGAAGAAAAAGGAATAGAAAAATTTATTACAGGTCTTGCAGGGAAGAAAAATTATACGATTTTAACAATTAAAAAGGCAGATATTGAAAACACATTCCCGTTTAGACATAGTCTTAAAATTTTAGATAGATATGGAATCCCGGCAGAGCATGTGACTATCGGTCAAAACAGTTTTTCGTTTGTAGTGCCGTCTGATGTGCTTGAAGACAGATTATATGATGTCCTAACCGATATCAGGAATGAAAGTCATGCTGATGATATCGATGTACAAGACAAAATCGCTCTTGTTGCAGCTGTTGGCCGTAAGATGGGCTTTAAGCCTGGTATCTCGGGAGCACTTTTCGGAGCTCTTGGTGATAATAAAATCAATATCAGAACAATTAAGCAGTCGGCAGATGAGCTTTCAATTGTATTAGGTGTTGACAACGATAATTTTGAAAAAGCTATTCGTGTATTGTACGAGAAATTTGCGGGCTAGGAGAAAATTATGGGATACAAAATTGCAGTACTTGGAGCGACCGGAGCTGTCGGCCGCGAAATGCTCAAGTGCATTGAAGAATATAAAATAGATGTTGATGAATTGCGTGCCCTTGCAAGTGCAAGAAGCGTCGGCAAAAAAATTCCGTTTAACGGAAAAGATATTATTGTTGCCGAAGCTACCGATGATAGTTTTACCGGATGTGATTTTGTTTTAGGAGCAGTTCCTAATGACATGTCAGAGCGTTTTGCTGATGCTATAGTTAAATCCGGAGCTATATATATTGACAACAGTTCGGCTTTTAGGCTTAATGATGATGTTCCATTGGTTGTCCCGGAAGTTAATGGAGAGGATGCATTCCAAAACAAAGGCATTATCGCGAATCCGAATTGCGTGACGATTATTGCTTTAATGGCTGTTGCCGCTCTTAACAAGATTTCAGCTATAACAACTATGATAGCAAGTTCGTATCAAGCTGTTTCAGGAGCCGGACAAAAAGGTATAGACGATCTTGTTCAGCAAGAAAAATCATTAAACGATGGGAATCCTATTGTTGCACAAAATTTCCAAACACAAATTGTTCGCAATTGCATTCCGGCAATTGGCGGATATAAAGATAATGGATACACAAGTGAAGAAATGAAACTTCAAAATGAAGGAAGAAAAATTCTTCACAATTATGATATGAAAGTTAGCTGTACATGTGTCAGGGTTCCTGTAATGCGTTCTCACTCAATTGCAATTAATGTCAGAACAAAAGATAAAATTACAGTTGAGCAGGCAATAAAAGCAATTGATGCTTTCCCAGGTGTGCATGTGACAACTGATATTGATGGACGCGATTATCCAACTCCACTTGATACTACAAATCAAAATGATGTTTTCGTTGGAAGAATAAGAGAAGATTTAACTGATGATAAAGGTTTATGCCTTTGGTGCTGTGGCGATCAGATTAGGAAGGGTGCCGCTGCAAATGCGGTTCAAATTTTGAAATTATTTATTAAATGACAAAAGCTGAAAGAGAAATAAAACTTAAAGAACAACTTCGGGAAATGTTAAGTTATGAAAAAGAGCTTTGGCAGTTGGGCAAGACATATATTGCCGGAGTTGATGAGGTTGGTAGAGGCCCGTTAGCTGGTCCGGTTGTTACTGCGGCAGTTATATTGCCATCGGATTTTGATATTCTTGGAATAAACGATTCAAAGAAGTTAACACCAAAAAAACGTGATGAGTTTTATGATATAATTATGGAAAAGGCTTTGTCGGTTTCAATAGGAAGGCGCGAGCCTGAAAGAATTGATGAGATAAATATTTTAGAAGCGACTAAAGAGGCTATGGCGGATGCAATAAATAATCTGTCAATTTGTCCAATCGCAGGCGAAAAGATAGTACCTAATCATGTTCTGATAGATGCATTGACATTAAAAGCTGTGAATATTCCGCAAACAGGAATTATCCATGGCGATGCAAAATCAGTTTCTATTGCAGCTGCTTCAATCATTGCTAAGGTTACAAGAGATAGAGAAATGATTGAGATGGCAAAAATATATCCAGGTTATGCTTTTGAATCAAATAAAGGTTATGGGACAAAAGCTCATTATGAAGGACTTGCCGCATTTGGACCAACACCAATTCATAGGAGAACATTTTTATGAAGATTACAATTTTAGGAGCAGGAAAATTAGGAATTAGCATCGCACAAGCGTTGCTGATTGGAAAACATGAAATAACCATTGTTGATAAGAATCCTGAAATTATTGACAGGCTTAGTTCAAGAATGGATTTACAGTCAGTTTGTGTGAACGCAAAAGATGTTGAAAGCTTAAAAGAATTAGATGTAGATAAGAGCGATGTTGTTATTGCATGCACAGATAATGATGATAAGAACATGGTCCTTTGCGCATTAGCTAAAGAATTTGGTGTTAAGCGCTGCATTTCACGAGTTCGCAGTCCGGAACATGTTGAGCATTTGTCATTTATAAAAAGTGCTATGAAAATCGATCACATTATTAATCCTGATTATGCTTGCGCTGTTGAAGTGTATAAGCATATAACTAAGCGTGATACCATAGCTGATGGCATACGAATGATTAATGGTGTTGCTATTATTGAGTTTCCGGCGAATGCTGTAAATGATTTAGCAGGTGGCTTGGTTCGTGAAAAATCGGGATTACTTAATGGGCTTCTTGCTGTAGCTGTTTCCAGAAATGGAAAAATTATAATTCCTAACGGAAATACTCAAATACTTGATGAAGATAGAATCTATGCTGTTGGAAGCAAGACTGATGCTTTAGATTTTAGAAAAAATTTAACACATTCAAAAGATGAAAAGCATATCAATAATGCAATGATTGCCGGCGGTGGTAAAACAGGATTTTTCCTAGCCAAGCTCTTAACAGAGGATGGCATTAATGTAAAAATTATTGAGAACGATTTAAAAAGAGGTAAACATCTTGCTGAATTCTTAGATAAGGCAAGTATTGTATATGGTGATGCAACAGATCAAGATCTTCTCTTTGAAGAAGATTTTGACCATATGGATGCATTTGTCGCCTGCACCGGTTTTGATGAAGAAAATATCTTGCTTGCGTTGATGGCTAATAAGCGTGGGATAGATAGCGTGGTTGCAAAGATTTCACGCCGGAGTTATGGACCAATCATGGAAAACCTTGGCGATGCTATGACTATCAATCCGATAGAACTTTGTACAGCAAATGTAATCAGATATATAAATGATGATAAGAACCTTAAGTTCTCCAGATTAATTCAAGGACAAGCTGAATTTACAGAAGTTGTTGTTGAAAAAGATATGCCTGTAGTAGATAAACAGCTCGCAGAACTTAAGCTTAGTGAAGGGATACTTATAGGTGCTATTCATAGAGGCTCTGATATTATCATTCCAAATGGCTCAACTAAGATTGAACTTGGAGACAGACTGACAATACTTTCATTGCTCTCAAATGTTCCAGAGATTGAAAAATTGATTAGTGATACGAATTCCGGAGAGTTCTAATGCATTTAAATCATAGATTAATAACAAAAGTATTAAGCGTTGTCCTTGCTGTTATAGGAATATCATTTTTAGTTCCTGTAATAGTTGCATTGTGCTATAAAGAACATGATGCATGCCTGACATATGCTATCCTTGGAGGACTATATACAGGCCTTGGAATTTTAATTTTTAAAATAATTCCGAAGAGCGAGGTCTCGAACCTTAGCTTAAGAGATGGTTTTCTTATAGTTGCATTAACATGGATAGGCATATCAATAATTGGTGCAATACCACTTGTTATTCTTGGTGATATTCCTTCATTTGTTGATGCTTTCTTCGAGATGTCTTCGGGCTTTTCAACAACGGGCGCAACAATATTAAATGATGTTGAAGTCCTTACACATGCAAGTCTTATGTGGAGATCTCTTACACATTGGCTTGGTGGTATGGGTTTACTCGTTATGACTATTGCACTTTTACCTAAACTTGGTATTGGTGGACATAGATTGATGCGTGCAGAAAGTACAGGCATTACTCTTGATAAGGGAGGCTTTACTTTTGCACAATACGCAAGGCAGTTATATAAAACATATATTACTCTTACAGTAGCTGAATTTGTTCTTCTTATCATTGTAGGATTAAGTCCTTTTGATTCGGCAATTCACACCTTTGGTTCAATCGGCACCGGAGGATTTTCATCTTATAATAGCAGCATTGCCGCATTTGGCAATGCAAAAGTTGAAATTGTTATCGGCGTGTTTATGCTTATTTGCGGAATCAATTTTTCAAATATAGGATTAATCTTTTCAAAGAATATAAAGAAAGCTTTTAAAGATAGTGAACTTAAAATTTATTTATGTATAGTTGCAATATCTATTCTATTGATTGCTGTAATTCTTGCAGCCAATAACACATATGGAATAATTGATTCGCTTAGATATGCATTTTTCCAGGTAACAACAACTATTTCGACAACAGGTTATGGTGTAGCTGACTATGAATTATGGCCAGAAGCATCCAAAGCAATAATATTCCTGCTTATGTTTATTGGTGGTTGTGCAGGGTCTACGGCCGGAGGAATCAAGGTTATTAGAGTCGCTCTCATGGCGAAATTAATTAAACGTGGAACGCAAAGAAAGCTTCATCCAAACAATATTATTCCTATAAGACTCGGTAAACATTATATCAGAGAAGATGTTGTAATAGATACTTGCGGTTTCCTTGGTTTATATGTTTTTACTGCATGCATATCGACATTCCTATTATGCCTTGATAATGTTGACTTAATTACCGCTGCATCTTCTGTAATATCAGCTTTAAGTAACATAGGTCCTGGATTTAACCTTGTTGGCCCAACATGCAATTACGCATTTTATTCGATTCCTTCCAAAATTTTGTTATCATTTTTAATGATTGCCGGAAGGTTAGAGCTTTATACATTATTAATAAGTTTAAGAATTAAAAAGAATTAATATATTTAGGAGTTTGGTATGAAGACATTAATTATTAATGCGAGCCCAAGAGAAGGCGGAAACACATCAATTATGCTCGATATTGTTACTGAAATTTTGGAAAAGGAAGGCATTCAAACTGAAGTTGTTCAAATTGGACAGGAATCAATCAGAGGTTGTATGGCTTGTTATAAATGTGCGGAACTTGGCAAATGTGTTATTGATGATTGTGTGAATGATATTGCTGACAAGTTGATTGCCGCAGATGGTTTTATTTTAGCTAGCCCTGTATATTATGGAGGCATCAACGGAACACTAAAAAGCGCACTCGATAGAATTTTCCTTCGCGGAATTGATTGTGGTGGTAAAGTATCCGCAGCAATTGCAGTTTGTCGTCGTGGTGGAAACGAAACTGCTCTCGATCAAATGAACAAGTATTTATTCTATAGCAGAAGCATCATAGTTGGCAGCCAGTATTGGAGTGGGGCTTTTGGACTTAACAAAGGTGAGGTAAATAACGATGTTGAAGGTTTGGAAATTATGAGAACTTTAGCAGAGAACTTTGCTTTTGCGATGAAATCTGTTGCGCTTGGTAAAGAAAAATATGGTGTTCCAAAGCAGAACGAAGTACATATGATGAATTTTATTAGGTAGAGTTCTAAAGATAAGTTTATATAAACAGAAATAGAATAAAAGATTTGAAAAGCGAGGCTTTGAGCCTCGCTTTTGTTATATCTGATTCTTTAAATTCCCTAAATTTTCCAGTCGATTATAAAAGAGGGTCATTTTTTGCTTAATTGTGGAGCAAAATGGCGTAAAAATACCAAAAAGTACTTGATTTTTTGTTAAAAGTGGTGTAAAGTGGTTATGTAAGTTTGAGAAGTGTCACTTTGTGTGCACTTAAAACCTTGAAAGGCTTGAAATTTCAATGTTATTAGGAAGACATGAAAACTCAATAGATGCCAAGAACAGATTAATTATCCCTGCAAAATTTAGGGATGATTTAGGTTACAAGCTCATTATCACTAAGGGCTTGGATGATTGTTTGATTCTTTTCCCTATGAGTACATGGGAGAAACAAGAGGCTGTTTTGGCAGGGCTTCCTATGTCCGATCCTAAGACAAGAGCGTTTAAGAGGTTTATTTATGCAAATGCTTCTGAATGTGAGATGGATAAACAAGGGCGAATCCTTGTTCCGGCTTCATTGAAGCTTGCTGCAAAATTGGAAAAAGATCTTGTAACTATTGGCTCTTTAGACAGAGTTGAAATCTGGGCTAAGGAACAGTACGACAATGATGAAAATGGCGGAAAGCTTGACGCTGAAGATTTCGCCGATTTCTCTGAAAAATATCAGGTGTAGTTAATGGAATTTTCACATGTTCCAGTTCTATACCAAGAATGCATAGATGCACTGCATATTAATCCTTCAGGTATATATGTAGATGGAACTTTGGGCGGGGCAGGACACGCAAGTGGCGTGTGTTCGGAGCTTGGATCCGAAGGTTTGTTTATAGGAATTGATAGAGATATAGATGCTCTTGATGCTTCGACAAAAAGATTGAACGAATTAAATCTTCCTTGCAAAAAGAAATTTGTTCAGTCAAATTATGCAGATATTAAAAATGTCTTAACCGAGCTTAAGGTAAATAGAATTGACGGAGCTTTACTTGATTTAGGCGTTTCGTCTTTTCAACTTGATAATCCAGGCCGAGGCTTTTCATATATGCATGATGCGCCTTTAGATATGCGTATGAATGCAAACGACAGTTTTACTGCCGAAGATGTAGTCAATGATTACAGTGAAAAAGAACTTTTTAGGATAATAAAAGATTATGGCGAGGAAAAATGGGCGCTAAGAATTGCTCAATTTATCTGCGCTGCCAGAAGCGAGGGAAGAATAACAACAACCGGAAAGCTTGTTGAAATTATAAAAGCGGCTATTCCGGCAGCGGCAAGAAGAGAAGGTCCTCATCCTGCCAAAAGAACTTTTCAAGCGATAAGAATTGAAGTGAACGATGAGCTTGGAGCTTTAGAACGCGCTGTTAATGATTTCATAGATGTGTTAGCTCCTGGCGGAAGATTGGCAATTATCAGCTTTCATTCGCTTGAAGATAGAATTGTCAAAGATATTTTTAAAACAAGACTTAATCCATGCACATGTCCACCGGAATTTCCGGTTTGTGTGTGCGGTAAGAAGCCTGATGTAAAAAAGATCACAGGAAAACCTATATTGCCTACAGAAGTCGAGCTTGAAGAAAATCCAAGGGCAAGAAGTGCAAAATTGAGAGTAATCGAGAAAAGATGAACAGAGCAGAGACAAACTTAACTAAAAAAATGAAAAAGTTCAGCAGAGGCGGCGTAATCATTCTGTTGTTAATCACATGTTTTGCTTTTCTATGCTTTGTTGGCTTAGATGCCAGCACTTCAAAGGTTCAATATGATATTAACCAAATAAACAAGCAGATTTCAGAAGCTGAAAAGCAAATTACGAAATTAGAAATTGAGATTAAATCAGCGACTAATATTAAAACTGTTGAAAGAAAAGCTTTAGACCTTGGAATGATTTATCCGGATTTCGATCACATTACTTACATACAGGGCGATTCTGACATAGAAGAATTTGCATCTGCATTAATGGAATCTGTATATCGCTAAAATATATCGGCGCCTGTTTTGGGCGCCATTTTTACTTTTTTGTGAGCATACATAATGTAAATTCAAAAACAAAAAGAAGAATAATTTGGTGCTTAGCTTTAATACTGCTGGCATTTTTTGTCGTAAGTATAAGGATAGGCTATCAGATGATTATCAAGGGTGAAGAATATGCTGTGATGGCTGTGAAACAACAAACATCAGACAGTGTAGTTTACGCAACCCGTGGAAGAATCGTAGACCGCAACCTTAATGATCTTGCTATTTCTGCGACGACTCATACTGTATGGGTTAGACCTGAAAAGCTGAGAACTAAGGGCGATAATGAAGCAGAACAAAAAAATAATACAATTTTAGCAATTAATCAGTTATCTGACATACTTGGAATGGAAGAAGACGATATTGAAACTATTGTCAATTCTGATTCAAAACTTTTAAAACTTAAGAAGTATGTAGAGGATGATGTAATTGAAGAACTTAAAGAAGCTAAAATTACAGGGATTGAATATACAGAAGATGCAAAGCGCTATTATCCAAATGGTGCGTTCCTATCTCAAGTTCTTGGTTTAACAAATGATGATGGGGATGGTATCGGCGGATTAGAGCTTTATTATAACAGTGCGTTATCAGGTTTGGATGGGCGTTGGATTACAAATAAAGATAACAAAAAAAATAGTTTAGCTTATGGCGTTGATAAATATTACGATGCAAAAGATGGATCAACTCTGTGGCTTACTATTGATCAGACAATACAAAAAATTATTACAGAAAAAATTGCTCAGGCTGTGGTTGATTGCAATGCAGATAGAGCAATGTGCATGATATATGATGTAAAAACAGGTGATATTCTTGCTATGGCTCAAACCGGAGATTTTGATCCTAATACTCCGAGAGAACCTTTGGCTGAAGATGCAGAAGCATTTGCTTCTATGACATCAGAAGAACAGGCTACGTATTTAAATCAGATGTGGAGGAATTTTTGCATAAATGATGTATACGAACCTGGTTCAACATTTAAGCTTATTACTACATCGTTGGCTTTGGAATACGGCGTTACAAGCATGAATGACAAATTCTATTGTAAGCCTGTTACTGTTGCTGATTATACTTTGAAATGTTGGTACTATCCACAGAGCCATGGTGAAGAGACTTTATACGAAGCTGTAGAAAATTCATGTAACCCTGCTATGATTGCTCTTGCCCAAAGAATTGGTATAGAGAGATATTATGCCGGACTCGAGAACTTTGGTTTAACAGAAAAGACCGGAGTAGATTTCCCCGGAGAGGCTTCAAATATCTTGCAAAGCAAAAATATTGTAGGGCTTGCAACTATGTCGTATGGTCAAGGAATAGCTGTTACACCTGTAAGCTTAGTATCTGCTGTCGGCTCTATTGCAAATAATGGATACTTGATGCAACCTCGCTTTGTTAAAGGTTTACTTGATTCAAGCGGTGAAATAATTGAAGAATATGAACCGGTAATTAAAAGTCGTACCATTTCAGAGCAAACTTCTAAAGAAGTTTTGTCAATCATGGAAAAAGTAGTATCCGAAGGCGGCGGTGGCAAAGCAAAGATTCCGGGATATAAAATCGGTGGCAAAACAGGAACTGCAAACAAACCTATAGCAGGCGGATATTCTGATACTGATGTATGTGCTTCATTCCTTGGTGTTGCACCAATAGATGATCCACAAATAGTTATTCTTGTTATCGTAGATACTCCACGCGGAGTGCTTTACGGATCGAGCACAGCAGCTCCTTGTGCACATGATATTTTAGAAGAGGTTTTGCCTTATTTAGGTATTCAGCCTAATTATTCTGATGAAGATTATAAGGCATTGAAAAAAGGTAAAGTGACTGTGCCTAATCTTGAAGGTAAAAGCGCAGAAAGCGCAATAGGTGTTTTAGGTGGCTTGGGTCTTAATGTTCAATTCAGCCCTGATTTAGTGGAAGGCGTAGATGCAGTAATAATTGATCAATTCCCTAAGGCCGGAGAATCTGTTTCTACAGGTTCTATTGTGACACTCTATTATGAAGGCAGCGCGGCAGAAGTTGCGGAGGAAGAAAACTAATGAAGAAGCTTAAGGTTTTAGACCTTGCAAAAGCAGCAAGAGGAAGGCTCTTTGGTGATGCCAATGCTGTAATAGATAGTATTGTAATTGACTCAAGGGAGACAAAACAGGGCTCTATGTTTGTGTGCATTGTTGGCGATGTAAACGATGGGCACAAATTTATTGATTCTGCATATGACAATGCTTGTAGAGTTTTCTTGATGTCTGATGCTGAAACAATGACATCATTTATGCAAAAGCATGATGATGTGACAGTAATACTTGCAAAGAATACCGAGTTTGCTTTTCAGAAAATGGCAGAGTGGTATCTTAATTTAATTTGTGTAAAAAAGATTGGTGTTACAGGAAGTGTTGGAAAAACAACCACAAAGTCTCTTGTAGCAGCTGTTTTATCTGCAAAATATAAAACTGTTTGTTCTCAAAAAAACTACAACACACATTTGGGTTTATGTATGACTGCTTTTTTGGCAAATCCGGATACAGAAGTTGTTGTTTTTGAAATGGGCATGGATCGCAAAGGCGAAATTGACGAGTATTGTTCATGGGTTAAACCTGATACGGGAATTATAACTATTGTAGGAGATAGTCATCTTGAGAAGCTTGGAAGCAAAGAAAATATTGCTAATGCAAAATTAGAAATTACTCATTATATGGAAAAAAAGAATGCACTTATTTATAACAGTGATTCTCCTTTCCTTGATATGCACTCTCTTGAAAAAAGAACTAAAATGAATTTCATACCTATTCCTGTGGGAAGTCGTAATGAAGCAAGTGTAAAAATTTCAAATATAGTAGATTTAGGGCTTGAAGGAATCTCTTTTGATTTAAGTCTTCAGGATGAAGAAATTCATATAAATCTTCCGTTGCTTGGAACTCATAATGCATCTAATGCTGCGCTTGCTGTGACTTGCGGTATACTTTATGATGTACCGACTCCGGCAATTTGCAAAGCCTTAGCTGATGTTTCCGGAACTGATAGAAGACTCGCATTTGAAGATATTAATGGGCTGCTACTTTTAGATGACAGCTATAATGCAAATCCTGCATCCATGGCTGCAGCTTTAAATGTTTTGTCAAAGATTAGCGCTCCAAGACATGTTGCAATTTTAGCAGATATGTATGAGCTCGGTGAAGACGAAAAGCTTGGACATATTCAAACAGGTGAAAAGGCCGGAGAACTTGGTGTAGATTTACTTATAGCTATTGGTAAAAATGCAAACTTAATGGCAGAGGGGGCTTTATCAAAATCTGATAAAATCAGTGTTGTAAAGTATCCTGATGTTCATAGCTCTGCGGAAACGATTATTACATTGTTAGGACCTGGAGATGCTGTCTTAGTTAAAGGGTCAAACTCTACAAAGGTCAGTGAAATAGCAGAAATGATTAGAGGTTTAAAAAAGTAATATGTTAGAAACATTATTGCCTTTAGCATTGGCATTAGCATTATCATATATATTGACCAATTTGGAAATCCCATTTTTGAAAAAGCTTCATGCAGGGCAAAGTATAAGAGAAGAAGGCCCTGAAGCACATAAAGCAAAATCGGGGACTCCAACTATGGGTGGAATTGCAATTATAGTTTCAATTTGTATTGCAAGTATAGTTCGAGCTCCAAGTATAAACACAATTCTTATGTGCATTGTAATGGTTGCATATGGGCTTGTCGGTTTTATTGATGACTATATTAAAGTTGTGAAGAAAAGAAATCTTGGATTGACAGCAAAGCAAAAATTGGCTTTCCAAATTCTTGTCGCAGTTTTAATCGCAATTTTCAAAGGAATGAATGGTACAACTGTATTTATTCCTTTCATAAAACAATCTGTTGATTTTGGTTGGTTTTTCTATCCGTTTGTCGTATTTGTAATGGTTGCAATGACAAATGCAGTCAATTTAACAGATGGTTTAGACGGACTTGCAAGCAGTGTTACGGCTGTATGTGCATTAACATTTGCATTTGCATGTGAAGGGGATCCAAGTGTGTTTGCATTCTGCATTAGTGGTGCATGTATTGGGTTCTTTATGCTCAACAAACATCCTGCAAAACTATTTATGGGCGACACAGGCTCTTTAGCACTTGGAGGAGCTCTTGCAGCTTGTGCTATCATGTCAGATTTTGAGTTTGTTCTTCCTATGGCAGGAGGTATTTACGTAATCGAAGCTTTAAGCGTTATTATCCAGGTTGTAGTCTTTAAGACTCAAAATGGAAGAAGATTTTTTAGAATGGCTCCGATTCATCATCATTTTGAACTTGGTGGTTGGAAAGAAACTAAAGTTGTTACAATTTTTGTGTTAGCTACATTAGTGCTATCATTTATCGCATATTTATCTGTAAAGTAATATGAAAAAAGTTTTAATTATTGGATCTGGAAAATCGGGGAAGGCAGCAGAAAAGCTTCTTGCTGGGAAGGCTGACACTTTCGTATGGGATGATAAGATGTCTCAAGAGCAAAAGCCTCTTGTTGATGATTTTGATGAGGTCCTTTTGTCTCCTGGTGTTCCTCTTTCAAATCCAATGGCTGTGTTGGCAAAAAAACTTAATAAAAAGATTACCGGAGAACTTGAACTTGCATATGAAAATTGTAAAGGAAGTTTTGTAGCTATAACAGGCACAAATGGGAAAACAACAACTACAGCTTTAGTTGGAGAGATTTTTAAAGCTGCAGGGCTTGATACAAGAATTGTTGGCAATATTGGCAATCCTGTTTCTGAAGAAGTCGCTTCGGCAAAAGAAAGTACAATGATGATTACTGAAGTTTCATCTTTCCAGCTTGAAACAGTAAGCGAATTTCATGCACATATTTCTGCGATTCTTAATATTGCTCCGGATCATTTGGATAGACACAAAACATTTGAAAATTATGTTGATATAAAGTCGAGAATTGCATTGAATCAAAATGAGAATGATTTTTTTGTTTATAATCTTGATGATGAAAATTGTGTAAAGATTGCGAATTCACTTAATGGGCCAAAACTTGTAGGCTTTTCCAGTAAAACTGATAGTATAAAAAATATACAAATTCCGGGTGAACATAATATACAAAATGCATTGGCCGCCAAAGCCATCGCAAGATGTGCCGGAATACCTGATGAGATAATTGATAAAACTATCAGCGAATTTAAAGGCGTAGAGCATAGGATGGAATTTGTTCGCGAATTAAATGGAGTCAGATATATTAATGATTCAAAAGGTACAAATCCTGATTCTACAATAAAAGCAATTGAAGCAACAAATGCCGGAATTATTTTAATCGCCGGTGGATATGAAAAGAATTTAGATTTTACCGAACTAATCTCGAAATTTGATAATAAGGTTGAGTATATTTTAACTCTTGGAGCTACCGGACCGCGATTTGCCGAAAAGGCGATAGAACTTGGCTTTAATAGAAAAAATATTTTTGCATGCAAGAATATGAGTGATTGTGTAAATACCGCCGTTAAATTAGCAAAGCCGGGTTATACAGTACTGATGTCTCCGGCATGTGCAAGCTGGGATATGTATAAGAATTTCGAAGAACGTGGAAAAGATTTTAAAGAATTAGTAAACAAACTGTGAAAAGAAGAAAAAAGATAGTTTTAAAAAAAGCACAAGCATTTGATTACCCATTGGTGATAGTTAGTTTGATACTATCACTTTTTGGCATAGTTGTAGCTTTTTCTGCATCTTACTATTATTCCATTTCAAATTTCGGAAGCGCAACATCCATGCTTATTTCTAATATAATGTGGTTTGTTTTGGGATGGATAGCACTTCTAATATTATCAAGAATTGATTATCATTGGCTTCGCCATTTAGCAGGTGTGGCAATTATTGTGGGTATTTTGCTACTCATACTATTATTAGCGTTAAGAAATACAGCATTTACCAAAACTCTTAATGGCGCAACGAGATGGTTTAAGGTTGGATCACTTACATTTATGCCAAGTGAATTTGTAAAAGCTGCGGTAATTTTATTCTTTGCAGCATGGCTTAGTGCCAGACCAACTGCGATGAAAGATATAAGAGGCATGTTATTTGGTATTGGCTTGCTTGGTTTGATTGCTTTTTTAATTTATAAACAACCTAATTTTTCCACAGCAATGATAATAGTTGCTATAGGATTTGTTATGATGCTTATTGCAGGATTACCTTTATATACGCTTGGTCTTGCAATTGTTCTTTGCGGCATAATATTTGTATATTTTTATTTCATTGATACCGGATATATGCACACTCGAGTTATTACAGCTTTTAATCCTTGGGCTGATGCCGCAGGCGATGGATATCAGGTAATTCAATCATTGCTTGCTTTAGGTTCCGGAGGCTTAAAAGGTGTTGGCCTCGGAAAAAGTATTCAAAAGACATTATATTTACCAGAACCTCAATCAGATTTTATTCTTCCTATTATAGGCGAAGAACTTGGATTGGTTGGGATTGTGATACTTCTTATACTATACGCACTTTTAATCGGAAGAATTTTTAGTATCGCCCTTAGAGCGAAAGATAATTTTGGATGTTACTTTGCTGTCGGAACAGGCGTTATGCTGGCGATACATGTGATTTTAAATATTTTAGTTGTTACAGCTACATTTCCACCTACTGGGGTATTCCTTCCGTTTATGTCACAAGGAGGAAATGCCACACTTGTTATTTTAGCTTTAATTGGTGTAGTATTGAATATATCCAGACAAGCGGATGAGGTTCCAAAGGAAGAAGAATAATACATGAGAGTAATAATGACTTGCGGTGGTACGGGCGGACATATTTATCCGGCTATTGCCATCGCAGATAAAATTAAAGAAAAAAATCCGGATGCAGAAATAATTTTTATTGGCACGAAGAGTGGCATGGAGAATAGGTTAGTTCCGGCTGCCGGATATGAAATAAAAGGAATAGATGCTTCTGGGCTTGTTAGAAAAAGCATTGTTAAGAATATCAAGACTGCACACAATTTAATTCATGGCGGACACGAAGCGCGCAAAATTGTTAAAGAGTTCAAGCCTGATATTGTAATCGGTACCGGTGGTTATGTGACAGGAACTGTTGTTGTGTGCGCGCATGAGTATGGTGCAAGCTGTTATATTCACGAACAAAATGCTTATCCCGGAGTTGCAAATAAGTTGTTGGAACCTTTTTGTAAAAAGGTCTTTATAAGTTTTCCTGCTGCTGAGAAGTATTTTAGGGATAAATCTAAAATTGTATTATCAGGCAATCCAATCAGGAAAGACTTTATTGACATAGATCATTCTGATGATAGTGAAATCCTTATTTGCGGAGGTTCCCTCGGGGCTGAAATGATTAATAAAGCAGCTTTAGAGTTAATTAAGCAGGTTGACGATAAAATTGTTTTTGTAACCGGAAAGCGTTATTATAAGGAGATTGCTAATCAAAATATGTCTGACAATGTCACATTGCTTGATTATGAAAATGATATGGCTGCTCGTATGTCAAAGGCAAAGCTTGTTATTTCACGTTCTGGCGCTATTACTTTGTCGGAAATTTTAGCAAGCGAAAAACCTGCAATCTTTATCCCTTCTCCGAATGTAACTGCAAATCACCAGTATCATAATGCGAAAGCTGTTGCTGATGCCGGAGCTGCAATCATTGTTGAGGAAAAGGATTTGCAAGAAAACATAGCTCTTTTAGCTGAAAAGGTAAAAGAACTTTTAGCAGATGCTGATAAGCTAAAAAAGATGTCTGCAAATGCAAAAAAGATTGCTAAAATTGATGCAACTGATATAATTTATAAGAATATTTATGGATAACGAACTTACACCAAAAAAGAAAAAGAAGAGACGCAAGAAACATTACTTTTTACGTTTGCTTATAATTATTGCCGCTATTATAGGGGCTATTTTGATATTGCGTTCTGAGCTTTTTAATGTTCGTTCGTTTGTTGTAGAGGGTAATAATTACTATACAGCTGCGCAAGTACAGGATTTAACAGGGCTAAAAACCGGTGTGAATATTTTTAAACAGAAGCTTGATTCTGCGAAAACTGCATTGCGCAAAGATCCGTATATTAAGAATGTTCAAATTAAAAGGGCTCTTCCAGGAAGAATTAAGATTACGATTGAAGAGCGTAAAGAATACGCCTGCGTTCCTTATGGCAGTCAATATGTGCTTATTGATAATGAGGGTATGGTTCTTAGGGTAGCCGATGAAATGCCTGTTTTGCCGTTGCTTGACTTTGACGAAATGGCTATTAATGAAATGACTCCGGGCAAGGCGCTTGACGTCGAACAACGCTATCTTTTAACAGATACCTTGAAATTGCTTGAGGTTATGGCTGAAAATGACTTATATTTCAAGAAAATTCACTTCTCAACAGTTATTGTTCAGGCCTATATTTATGATGAACTGTATTGCGAGGGCAAACCTGAGGATATTACAGCTCAAATGGGCGCCATCAAGAGGCTGGTAGAAGAGCAGTTCGAGCAGAACATTACAAGGGGCATAATTAAGGTCGGAAAAGACAATTATATAGCCTTTAGCCCAAAGATTAATTAATGACAAAAAACACAATATATTGTATAGAAAAGGGGTGTCAAATGCCCCTTTTTGTGTTAGAATAATCATGTAAAACTATTGTTTTTTAGAGAGGTAGAAAAATGGCTCCAATGCTTCAATTTGATGCTCCAAGCACCAACCCTGCAGTTATTAAAGTTATAGGTGTCGGTGGGGCAGGATGCAATGCTGTAAATAGAATGATTGATTCTGGCTTACATGGGGTAAGCTTTATTGCCGTAAATACAGATCGACAGGTTTTAAATAGTTCAAAGGCTGAGACAACTATTCAAATCGGTGAAAAGTTGACAAGAGGTCTTGGTGCTGGAGGAAATCCTGAAATTGGTCAGAAGTCTGCCGAAGAAAGTCTTGAGACAATTGAAAAGAATATTCAAGGCAGTGATATGGTTTTCATTACCGCCGGAATGGGTGGCGGAACAGGTACCGGTGCAGCTCCGATTATCGCAAGAGCCGCTAAGGCATCCGGTGCGCTAACAGTAGGTGTTGTAACAAAGCCATTTACTTTTGAAGGCCGCAAGAGAAAAGAACATGCCGAACTTGGTGTTAAGTTCTTACAGCACTATGTTGATTCACTTGTAGTAGTTCCAAATGATAAACTACTTACAATCGCTGATAAGAATACAAGCATGATGGAAGCTTTCCAACTTGCAGATGATATTTTAAAGCAGGGTGTAGAAGGCATTTCCGGATTAATCAGTGATTCCGGAATTATTAACCTTGACTTTGCTGATGTAAAGACAGTTATGACCGACAAGGGCATAGCTCATATGGGCGTTGGTATCGCTTCCGGCGAAGGTAGAGTTGAAAAAGCTATTAAGCTTGCTATTGATAGCCCGCTTCTTGAAACTACAGTTAAGGGCGCTAAGGCAGTACTTCTTAATGTCACCGGTGGATATGATCTTGGTATTCTTGAATTTAACGAAGCCGCAGATTACATTGCTCAAGAAGCTGATCCTGATGCAATCATCATTGTTGGTACTACAGTATCCGAAGCTCTTAAAGATCAGATTAAGGTTACAGTTATTGCTACAGGCTTTGGTGAAGAATTTGGTCGTTCTCATGTAGATCAGCCTTTAGAAGATGTTGCTGAAACACTTCGTGAAGAAGAAGCTGCTAAAGAAGTTGAACAAGCAAGCGATATGGTTGGCAATTTAACAGCAACAATTGAAGACGATTTATTCAATACATCAGGTTATAATCCTGAAAACGATTTCCCGATTCCAAAATTTTTACAGGATAAAGAAATCACTATAGATTAACAAATATTTATATATAGGGGCGGGCTTTCCCCGCCCCTATATTTTTTCAAGAGGAATGAAGACTATTACATCTTTAGACAATCAAATAGTGAAGATGGCTTCGAGTCTTTCAGAAAAGAAATATCGCGACCGTGAAGGCTTATATATTTTAGAAGGCCCAAATATGATACGAGAAGCTTTGGAAAATAGCGGAAAGGCGCGATTCATCTTTCTAAAGGCTGAGTCTACATCACAAGAAGCAAGAAATCTTGCTGAAAATGCTGATGCAAATGGCTTGGCCGTATACGAAGTTAGCGACAGTGTCTATGAAAAAATTTCGCAGACCGAAACTCCTCAAGGGATTTTAGCTATATTAGAAAAGCCAAAAAGAAATCGAGAAAGTTTTCTTAAAGACTGCGAAAATAAAAATCTGTTAGTGATTGACAGAGTACAAGACCCTGGCAATATAGGAACACTATTGCGTACAGCAGAAGCTGCCGGAATGGGCGGCGCCGTTGTAATTAAAGGCAGTGGAGATCCTTTTTCTCCTAAAGCAGTTCGTGCCGCAAGTGGAGCTACGGAAAGATTTCCAATAATTTTTACCGAAAGCGCAAGTGATACAGTTTCTATTTTGAAAAATGCCGGCAAAAAGGTTTTTGCTACGGCAATGAATGGAACGACAGTGTACTATAAGGCAGATTTGAAAGAGAATGCCGCAATAGTTGTTAGCAATGAAGGAAACGGAGCATCGCAAGAAATTCTTGATGCTGCCGATGAAATATTAAGTATTCCGATGGAAGGGAAGACAGAAAGCTTAAATGTTGCAATCGCATCGGGAATAATAATGTTTGAATCAAGGAGACAAAAAAATGATTGAGAAACTTAAGAGCATAATGCAAGATGCATTAAAAAATGCTGAGGCAATTAGCTCTTTAGAAGATGCTGAAGATTTAAGAGTTAAAATTCTCGGCAAAAAGGGTGCTCTTACAGAAATGATGAAGGGCATGAAAGATTTAGCTCCGGAACAAAGAAAAGAGTTTGGTGCCGCAGCTAATAAGGCTCGTAATGAAATAGAAGCAAAGATTAACGAAAAGATTAATCATTTTAAAGAGTTAAAAAAGCAAGCAGAATTTGCTGCTGAAAAAATTGATGTTACAGAACCGGGAATTGTAAAGCCTCTCGGAACAAAACACTTAATTTCTATTACAATTGATGAAATTACAAAAGTGTTTATGAGTATGGGATTTTCTGTTGCAGAAGGGCCTGAAGTTGAAACTGTTTTTAATAACTTTGATGCTCTTAATGCCGGACCAAATCATCCTGCCCGTGACATTACTGATACTTTTTACATCACAGATGATGTTTTACTTAGAACTCAGACATCCTGTGTACAGGTTAGAACATTAGAAAAACAAAAACCACCTATTAAAGTCATTGCTCCGGGCAGATGCTTTAGATGTGATACTCCGGATGCAACACATTCTCCGATGTTCCATCAGGTAGAAGGCCTTGTTGTCGGAGAAGGAATTACGATGGCTGATTTGAAAGGTGTGCTTGATAGCTTCGCAAAGCAGATGTTCGGATCTGAGGTTAGAACAAAGTTCCGTCCGCATCATTTCCCATTTACAGAACCTTCTGCAGAAATGGATGTAAGTTGTTTTAAATGCGGTGGCAAAGGTTGTAATGTTTGCAAAGGTAGTGGCTGGATTGAAATTTTAGGCTGCGGAATGGTTCATCCAAATGTACTTAAAGTTGGTGGAATAGACACCGAAAAATATACAGGTTTTGCTTTTGGTATGGGCGTAGAAAGAATTGCTATGCTCAAGTATGGGGTAGACGACATTCGTTTGCTTTACGAAAACGATGTTCGTTTCATTGAACAATTTAAGTAGGGAGGCAAAGCATGTTAGTTCCAATTAAATGGCTTAAAGAATACACTCCGGTTGATATGCCGGTTGAAGATTGGGTTGATGGAATGGTCCTTTCGGGAACCAATCTTGAGACTATCGACTATTGGGATAAAGAGATTGATAAAGTTGTTGTTGGTAAGATTTTATCTATTGATCCACATCCAAATGCAGACAAGCTTGTAATTTGCCAAGTTGATTGCGGTAATGGGCCTGTTCAAATTGTTACAGGCGCAAACAATATGAAGATTGGTGATAAGGTTGCTGTTGCACTTGATGGTGCTACTGTTCCGGGCCCGCTTCATGGACAAACAAAAGTTGAAGGTGGTGTGAAAATCACTGCTGGTAAACTTAGGGATGTTCAGTCAAATGGTATGATGTGCGGTTGTGGCGAACTTGGTTTTCCTGACAAGATTGTTCCTATGAGAGATAAGGATGGCCTGTGGATATTAGATGATGATTGTTTTGTTCCGGGAACTCCAATTGTAGAAGCTCTTGGAATAGAATTACCTACAGTTGATTTTGAAATCACTCCAAATAGACCTGATTGCTTGTCGATGATAGGTATTGCTCGTGAAAGTGCGGCAACATTTAAGACAAGTTTTAAGTATCCTGAAACAGAATGCAAAAAACTCGCTCCTGAAAAATCGGCTGATTATATTAAAGTTGAAATTAAGAAGCCTGAACTTTGCAAACGTTATTGTTGCAGAGTTATAAAGGATATTAAAATCGAACAATCTCCATGGTGGATGCAGCAACGCCTTATGCTTGCCGGAATGAGACCTATCAATAACATAGTTGATATTACAAATTATGTTATGCTCGAATATGGTCAGCCATTGCATGCATTTGATATAAGAACTGTAAAAGGTGGCAAGATTATTGTTGATACCGCAAAGAAGGGCGATAAGTTCACAACGCTTGATGGCGTTGAAAGAGAATTATCAAATAATATCTTGATGATTAATGATACAAAAGGGCCTCTTGCTATTGCCGGTATAATGGGTGGCCTTGATTCCGAAATCGCTGCGGATACAAATATGGTTCTTGTTGAATCTGCAAACTTTAATGGTGATTCAATCAGAAAGAGCAGTAAGGAATTAAATCATAGAACAGAAGCTTCTGGTAGATTTGAAAAAGGTATTGACCCAAATCTTGCTAAGGATGCATGTGATAGATTTTGTTATTTAGTTGAACAGCTTGGTGCCGGAACTGTCCTTACAGGTGATGTTGATGTATATCCAAATCCGGAGAAAGCCACAACACTCAAGGTAAGAGTTTCAAGAATTAATCATGTGCTTGGAATTAATATTTCTGGAGAACAGATGCTTGAATATCTTAGAAGCTTGGAGATGGAAGCAAGCCTTGACGGAGATATTATCACGGTAACACCTCCGACGGTTCGTCAGGATCTTCTTATTGAAGAAGATTATGTCGAAGAAATTGCAAGAATGTATGGATATGATAAGCTTCCTGTAACTATTCCAAAGACTAATGATGAGGCAAAAATTTCTCATATTCAAGATATAAGAAATATTGCAAAGACTGCGCTTAACGGCATGGGCTTTGATGAATTTCAAACATACAGTTTTGTTTCTCCAAAGTCGGTGGAGAAAATCAGCATCCCAGAGGATTCATATATGCGTAAGTTTGTAAAACTTATCAATCCGCTGGGTGAAGAAACTTCTGTTATGAGAACATGTATATTACCAAACATGCTTGAAGTTTTAGCAACCAACTATAATAGAAAGAATGCTAATGTAAAAGGTTTTGAGCTTGGTAATACATTTATTAATAATAGCAAGGGTGATAATGGAGTGCTTCCGGAAGAAAAAGATGCACTATGTATCGCTTGCTATGGTGATGGAGAATCATTCTATACTCTTAAGGGTTGTGTTGTAGAGATGCTCGGTTTACTTGGTGTTAGTGATTTAGAATTTGTTGCTGACAGTGCTACAAAGACTTTCCATCCTGGCAGATGTGCAATTATTAAGAAGAACGGAAATCGCATCGGTATCATTGGAGAAATTCATCCTGAGGTTGCTGGCAACTATGGCATAGATATAAGAATCTATGCTACAGAAATCGATTTTGCATTGGTCGAAGAACTTTCTTCAATAGAACATAGATATACGCCACTGCCAAAATATCCGGCAATGGTAAGAGACTTTGCAATGGTTGTTGAAGAAAAAGTTACTGTTGCAGAACTTGAAGCTGCAATCAGAAAACATACAGCAGAGCTTCTTGAAAGTGTAACATTGTTTGATGTTTATAGAGGGACTCCGGTTCTTCCTGGATTTAAATCTGTTGCTTTCTCATTGGTTTATAGAAGAGCAGATAGGACACTTAAAGAAGAAGAAGTTAATGACCTTAATTCTAAGATGCTTATTGCACTTAAAGAAGAGTATAATGCCGTATTAAGAGAAATGTAGAAAGGAAAAGCCATGGAAGATAGAAACAGCGTATCTGTTAAAATTTATGGACAAGAATATTCTATTTCCGGAGACATTCCAAGAGAAGAAATTATGAAGCTTGCAAGTCGTGTAGACCAGGAAATGCAAAAGGTTAGTGAAAACTATAAGGGATCGGTAACCAATATAGCTGTTATGGCTGCAATGAATATTGCATCAGAAATTGATAGCGCTGCTACAAAGTCAAAACAGGCAGCCGAGATATCTGAAAAATTAGCACAGGCAGATAGCTATAATGAAGTTTTGAGGGCTCGCATTGATGAGCTTACAACACAGCTTGAGACTTCAAAAAATGTTCCGGAAGAATCTCAAAAGCTTATTCACGAACTTGAAGCAAAGTGCAGAGATATTGAAAGTAGTTTCTTTGATATACAAATGGAAAATATCCATTTGAAAAATGAAATCGAGAATTTGAGAAGACAGAATCAATAAATGGATCAGAGAACCCTTGGTATACTTGAATATGGCAAGATTATAGAAAAACTTGCAGCAGAGTGCTGTTCGCAGATGACACGCGAAGCAGCACTCAAGTTGCATCCAAGCTATAAGCCGGCATGGATAGCTGATGAACTTCAGGGAACTGAAGAAGCAGTTACAGTTATTATGCGTAAAGGGACTCCACCACTCGGAAATTTTTATGACATTTTCGGATTAGCACATTTAGCTTCAAAAGAGGGGCATCTCACAATGAGACAGCTTCTTCAAGTCGCATATAACTTAAGGTCTGCAATCGAAACAAAAAAATTTTTAAATACTGATTTGCCGGAACTGCCGCGTATTGATGGCTTGGTTTCGGCGATTTGCGTTTTAGATAGACTGTATAATGAGATTACAAGGTGCATCCTAACAGAAGATGAGATGGCTGATTCGGCAAGCCCCGAACTAAGACGTATTAGAAAAGCAATTATAAAACAAAACGAATCTATAAGATCAAAGCTTGGGTCAATTGCTAACTCGAGTGACAATAAAGCATTTTTACAAGATGCCGTAGTTACTATGCGTCAAGGACGCTATGTAATACCTGTAAAACAAGAACACAAAAATCAAATTGCAGGTATAGTGCATGATCAATCAGCTTCAGGAGCAACACTTTTTGTCGAGCCTCAAATTATTGTCAATATGAATAATGAATTAAGAGAGCTCGAATTGGCAGAAAAAAATGAGATACAAAGAATATTAGATGATTTGTCATCTTGGGTGGGAAGAGAAGAACTTGCAATTAAGGCTAATCAAGAAATTTTATTTAAGCTTGATTATCTTTTCGCAAAGGGAAGACTTGCTTGCAATATGCATGCAAGCCGCCCTGAAATAAATAGCAAAGGATGTATTGTAATTAAAAAGGGTAGACATCCTTTAATTGATCAAAAGACTGTCGTTCCAATAGATGTTGAACTTGGCATAGATTATAATACGCTTGTAGTGACAGGCCCAAATACAGGTGGTAAAACTGTTACATTAAAGACAGTTGGCCTGATTTGTTTGATGGCTCAGGCTGGATTATTTGTTCCTGCCAATTATGGAACAAGCCTTCCGATATTTAAAAATATTTATGCTGATATTGGCGATGAACAAAGTATTGAGCAAAGCCTTTCAACTTTTAGCTCTCATATGAAAAACATTGTTGAGATTACAGAAGGGGCAAATTCTGATTGCTTAGTTTTGCTTGATGAACTTGGTGCCGGAACCGATCCAACCGAGGGCGCTGCATTAGCCATCGCAATATTAGACAAGTTGTATAATATGAAGGCAAAAACGATTGCTACGACACACTATACAGAACTTAAAAAATATGCTATTTCTACAGATGGTGTTCAAAATGCTTCAATGGAATTTGATGTTGAAACACTATCTCCGACATATAGACTTACTATAGGGGTTCCCGGCAAATCTAATGCATTTGAAATTTCAAAGAAGCTTGGATTAAAAGAAAATATTATCAACAAAGCAAAAACATTGCTTGAAAAAGGTGATATTGCGTTTGAAGATGTTTTAACATCTATTGAGAAAGATAAAAAAGCCGCCGAAGACGAACGAGAATTGGCGGAAAAGCTTAGAAACGAAATTGAAAAAGAAAAAGCAAAGATAGATGAATTAGAAGATCGCTTAAAGAATAAAAAAGAAGAACTTTTAGAAGACGCAAAAGCTAAGGCTAAAGAAATTTTAGATGATGCCGAGGCTACGGCAAAAGAATTGCAAAAATCTTTAAGCAATAAAGATATAGAAGAAGTAAAAAAGACTATCAGAACCAAAAAGAAACAATATGCTCCGCGTGGAATATCGGAAGAAAATCCAGATCCTCCTTCCGCAGATGAAATTGAAATCGGAATGAGAGTGAATGTATTAAGTGTTGGCGATAAAGGCACTGTATTGTCACTACCTGATGATAAAGAAAACTTAGTAGTTCAAATCGGGTCTATGAAGCTTAATACAAATATTTCCGGAATAACTATTGTTCAGGAAAATTTAAGCGAAAAAGCGAAAAACAAGATTAAGTATTCGAAGATTGCAAGAACTAAAGCGATATCTGTTCCGATGTCGATAAATGTAATTGGCAAAAATCTTGATGAAGCTGAAATAGAAGTTGATAAATACATTGATGATGCATATCTCGCAGGCTTAGAAACAGTACAGATTATTCATGGCCGAGGGGCAGGAATACTTCGTGAAGGGCTTGGAAAGATGCTTAAACGCAATAAAAACGTTAAATCAATAAGAAAAGGCGATTATAAAGAGGGCGGCGACGGTGTTACAGTCGTAACTTTAAAGAAATGATTAGCATTAAAAACGAAATTGCAAAATTATTAAAGGCAAATGTTGATTTTTTATCTCTTGAAGAAATTGAAGCGATGATAGAGATTCCTCAAGAAAGCTCTATGGGTGATTATGCTTTCCCTTGTTTTAAGCTCGCAAAAGAATTGCATAAAGCTCCGCAGATGATAGCTGCAGATTTGAAAGAAAAACTTGCTGGCGAAATGTTTGCGAAAATTGAAAATGTTAATGCATATATCAATATGTTTATTAACAAAGAAAAATTTGCAAAGCTTACTCTTGAAGAGGTTTTAAATACTAATGATAAATTTGGCAATACAAATATCGGACAAAATCAAAAAGTCATTGTAGAATACAGCTCTCCAAATATTGCAAAGCCATTTCATATTGGGCATATCAGAAGCACTGTAATAGGTAATTCTATTTATAAAATTTATGATGCCCTTGGATATGATGTAATAAGAATAAATCATCTCGGTGATTATGGTACGCAATTTGGAAAGATGATTGTTGCATATAGAAAATGGGGCAAAGAAGAAGATGTGAAAAATGCTCCGATTAAGTCTTTGCTTTCTTATTATGTAAAATTCCATGAAGAGGCGGATAAAGATCCTAAACTCGAAGATGAGGCTCGTGAAACCTTTACTAAACTTGAGCATGGTGAAAAAGAAGAGCTTGAGCTTTGGCAGTGGTTTAGAGAAGAATCTTTAAAAGAATTTAATCGTGTATATGATATGCTCGGAATTAAATTTGATTCTTATAATGGTGAATCATTCTATTCTGATAAAATGCCTGCTGTGTTAAATGAGCTTAAGACTAAAGGCTTATTAAAGGAATCTCAAGGGGCTCAGATTGTTGATCTTGAAGAATATGGCATGACTCCGGCATTAATTACTAAGAGTGATGGATCTTCTTTATATATAACAAGAGATTTGGCTGCAGCTTTCTATCGTAAGAAAACATATGATTTTGCAAAGTGCATTTATGTTGTTGCTTCTCAACAGAACCTTCACTTCCAACAGTGGTTCAAAGTTTTGGAACTTATGGGATATGACTGGTATAAGGACTGTGTTCACATTCCATTTGGTTTAGTCTCGATGGAAGATGGAACAATGTCTACGAGAAATGGACGTGTAATTTTCCTTGAAGATGTACTTAATAAGGCTGTTGAAAAAACAAAAGAAATTATTTTAGAAAAAAATGTAAATACTGAAAATGTTGATGATACTGCAGCTATGGTTGGCATAGGAGCCGTAATGTTTAATGAACTTGCCAATAACAGAATTAAAGATTATGTCTTTAAATGGGATAAGGTTTTGAATTTTGATGGCGAAACAGGCCCTTATGTTCAGTATACACATGCACGTGCTGCTTCCGTTTTAAGAAATGCAGATTTTGATTTTGAGTCTGCTAAGAAAAACGGAATTAAAGACTTGGATTGCAGCTATATTACTGGTGATGCTGCTTACGAATTGATTAAACTTTTATATCGTTTCCCAGATGCAGTTATTAAGGCCGGAGAAGAGTATGAACCATCTGTTGTTACAAGACATATAATTGATGTTGCCCAGGCATTTAACAAGTTCTATCATGATGAACATATAATTGTAGAAGATGAAAAGGAAAAACAAGCCAAGCTTCTGTTAACATGGGCTGCAAAGCAAACACTTAAAAACGGGCTTGCTTTACTCGGTATAAAGGCTCCGGAGAAGATGTAATGGAAAATGCACCTGAATTTAAAACAAGAGAAGACAAGCTTTGTAAATATTTAGAAAGTAATTCAAAAGACTTTTTGTTTGATGAATTTTCTAAAGACTATTTGCAAGAGAAAGGACTAGATTTTCTTAAGGGCATAGCTGTGCCATTTAGAACTTCTGATTTAGTTGATTTGCAATCAAAGGGCATAGACCCATCATCTATTGTTGATAATATGGCAATAGTTGTCGGATCAAACACTAAATTCCCTTATGCAAGTCAATATATGAAATTTATGGCCAAGTTTTTCAATGAGCATTTGATTGATGTTTATTGCAGTAATGGGGCAAATGCACTTGTGGATCATAAATTCAGGATTGCTTGTGCATATTATCGCATGGCTTTGATGCTTGATTCCCGCGATATGATGGCAATGTTTGGCTATGCTTGCACCTGTCGCGAGTGGTATCTTTCACTTGAGGGTGAAGATGATGTTGCTGAATTAATTAGTTTGCTTAAATCGGAAGCGACAGCTTATTATGAGTGGACTATAATTGAGCATCCGCAGTTTGCTCCGACATACTATTATTTAGGATTTGCTTATCTTAATGCTGCTTTGTACTCAAAAGCTCAGTTTATTTGGCAAAGGTTTATTGAATTAAGCCCTGATGAAAGCAAGACAGAGGTTTTAGAGATTAAGGACCGTTTGGCCGAATTAACAGACCCTGTTCGAATAGAAGAGGGCGTGAACAAGCTGACAACAGGGGATATTGAGGCCGGATTAAAGATTTTAGAGCCTTATGTTGATACTCAATATGGCAATTGGTGGCCACTTCATTTCTATTTGGCATCTGCTTATAGAGAGCTTGGACACGATTTTGAGGCTATTGAGGGCTTTAAAAAAGTCCTTAGTTTAGATGCTTCAAATTATGATGCATGCGTTGCTTTATCTGAGCTTTATGATGCTGCCGGAGACGAGTTAAATAAGCTAAAATATGCAAAAAAATCTGAAATAATCTTGCAAAATCGGGAGAATTAGACTATAATTATCTGGTCGCGATGAGGGTGTATAGCTCAGCTGGTGGTAGCGTGTGACTGTTAATCACAAGGTCCTCCGTTCAAGTCGGAGTACACCCGCCACGATTTTGAGGCGAGGCATATTTGCCCCGCCTTGATTATATCTGATGCCTGGATGGCGGAATTGGCAGACGCACGGGACTTAAAATCCCGCGATAGTTAATATCGTACCGGTTCAAGTCCGGTTCTAGGCACCAATTTGCTAAGTTCCTGCTATTATGCAGTTTTAATACTTTGCGAATTTATTCGCAAACCTTATATCGCGGGGTGGAGCAGCTGGTAGCTTACCGGGCTCATAACCCGGACGTCGTAGGTTCAAATCCTACCCCCGCAACCATATCGAGTGGATGTAACGGATTTCAGTTACATCCACTTCTTTTTTTATCATTATGTACGGAGTAGGCATTATGCCTGCTCCGTTTCCTCATCTTCGGGGACTTCATATTCTTCACCGTACTCCTCCGGAAACAGTTCTTTCCATCCTTCCGTAGGCTCGCAGGAAACGTACTCAACGGCAACACCCTCGCGGATGTCGGCGGTGTAGTTCGGATGGCACTGCGTGGGGTCGATATCCAGATACCCGACGAACTTGTAGTAGATGACAAGGCGCTGGGTCTTATTTTTGCCCGTACCCTGTACCTCGTACACGTCGATGTGGTCGATGAGCTCATTTAAGACCTGCTTGGTCAGCGTCCGCATTTCCATGAATTTGCGGATGGCGCGGATGAATTCTTCACGCTCACTTTCCCGTTCATTCATTTCCGTCAGTTTCCTGCGCAGATTCAGGATTTTCTTCTTTAACTGTTCGCGCTCGTCGGCGTACTCATGAGAGAGGATATTGTAATCCTCCTCCGAGGTTTTGCCGTCCAGCTTGTCTTCGTAGAGCTTTTTCAGCAGCTTCGGGAGCATTTCGATACGCATTTCCGACTTGCGAAGCTCGGATGACAGCGTGTTCTTTTCGCTCTCGACTGCTTGTTGCTATTGCGGGCGAGGATCTCGGCAAAGCGGTTTTCATCGGCAATGAGATATTCAGCCAACCTCCGCAGCTCCATTTCCACCACCGTCGCCACCGCATCCGCGCGGATGTAGTGACGGGTGAGGCAGGTGCCGCGATAGTCCTTGACGTAGTTGGAGCAGCTGAAATAATGGATGTCCTTGTTCTGCGTGTTGGTGTGATACCACATTTTGCTTCCGCAGTCCGCACAGCGAAGGAGGTCGCAGAAGATGCTCTTCGGGCCGTTTTCCTCTTTCGGTGCGCGCTGTTTCGTTGTACCCAGCATTTTCTGCACCTTCTTGTAGGTCTCGCGGTCGATGATTGCTTCGTGCTTGTCCTCGAACACCAGCCATTCCTCTTTCGGGTTGTCGATACGGCGGTGATTCTTGAACGACTTGGAGTGCGTTTTGAAGTTCAGCACATCGCCGCAGTATTCCTGCCGCTTCAGGATCTCATCCACGGTATTCGACTTCCACTTGTACGGATTCGGCTGCGTTTTCTTTCCGCCGCGGTTGATACCTTTGGACGCCCAGTACGCCGTACAGTTGAGATGCTGTTCATCCTGGAGTATTCTTGCGATAGTGTCCTCGCCGTTGCCCTCAAGATAGAGTCTGAAAATCTCCTTGACGACTGCCGCTGCGTCGGGATCAACGATCCAATGCTTCTTGTCCTGCGGGTCCTTCATATAACCGTATGGCGGCTGGCAAAGGGGTTCTCCCGCTTTGCCGCGCACATTGTGGGCAGACCTGACTTTACGGATGATATCCTTGGCGTAAAGCTCGTTCATGATATTCTTAATCGGGATAAAATCGTCCATATCCGTCGCCCCGTCGAGACAGTCCACGTTATCGTTGATGGCGATAAAGCGGACGTTGTGATCGGGGAAATAGCTTTCGGTATTTTTTCTCGAGTCTCGGTAAAGCACCGTATTCAGACTTTTTACCGATGATCTGGAGCATCTTTTTCGGGGAGTGCATAGACGACAGTTCAATATAATCTCCGTCGGGATCGGTCAGCATATTCTTGAAATAGATTTTGTTTCCGTTGGCGAGGTACACCAAAGGTATCTGATTGGGGAACCAAAGCCCATACCAATCCTGCGGATGGACAGAATACCCCTCGGCTTGTTTCTCAACATCGTCCGCCAGGGGATTTTCTTCACGCTTTGCCTCTACGACCGCGATTGCCTTATCATCAACAAAAAGCAGGTAATCGCTTTCTGTATTGCCCTGCATGAGAGCTTCTTTTACAGCAATAGCTTTCTTCGGGACATACTCATCACGAGCCACAATATCCCATCCGGCTTCAGTTAATTGCTTATCTATTTTTATTCTTGCTTGTTCTTCAGGAAGCATCAGTTTGCCCTCCTATGTTGTTCGTGCTTCTGATAATTCGAAATTATCGGAAGTTGTCCCCAATATTATATGGATGTTATATTTACGGCTTGTATTCCTTTTTTCGTGGTTTCAATTTCAAATGCTACCAATGAACCGATTATTGGCTGTTGTGACGGGTAATTTGAAATATGAAAAAATACATTTTCCGCAAGCATTGAACATTTCAAAAACCCAAATCCCCGCTCAGCATTATACTTAATCACTTGACCTGTATATTGGCTTGTCCTTGGGGATTCAACGACAGGATCCATAGGATTATTATTTGTTATAGCGTTAACTTTATCTATATACATTACTGCTTCGGTACAATCCATATTGTATTGCTGAGCTTTTGCGGTACGTGATTTTTCAAAATAATAAACTGACGATTTGTAGAACTCTTTTTCAAGACATATGAGACCGGCTGTAAAATAGTTCTTATAATTTCTATGATTCAAATCAATTGCCTTATTGGAATTCTTTTCTGCCTCATCAATAAGCCCTAATTTTATGTAGTTTTCGGCAATTCTCCTATATATGTAATCCTTTTTTCTAAATTTCACCAAGTCTAATAAAATTGAATTTGATTTTGCATATTCGCCCATATCAAATAAAATTTGGGCACGCAGTTCTGGGATATAGTACGGCTTATTAACATTAGGTAAACTCTCTAATGCCTCATTATAAAGTTTCTTTGCATAATATGCCTTTGAAAGCTGATATTTAATATCGTTGTCATCCGGCTTCAAACCGCTTGCTTGCTTTAATAAACCGATGCTTTTATCTAAATATCTTTCTGATGCCATAATTGTTTTGCCGTGTAAAGCACAAATATCGGCGTAAGTTGATTTTTCTTTTCTTTTTTCTTCCTCAGAGTAAGAAGCGAAGATTTTATGACAATCTTCCAGCTGTTTTATTGCTTTCCAAAAACTATCGGTTGACCACTGCATTCTGTTGCCAGATATTTGGATATAAGCGTATGCTAATCGATACTTAACTATAAAAAAGTCTTCAAAAAGATTAAGAGCCTTTTCAAAGAGGGCAACAGCATCTTGCCATTTCTTCTGCATATAAAATTGATAGCCTTTTGAATAATACCATTTAGCCTTTTGAGGCTGACGTTGTATCATTTCATCATACAGCTCTATTGCCAAATCATATCGTCCAGCACGAGAATTGCACCATGCCAATTGGGAAAGCAATTCATCATCTAAAGGGGTACCGAGATGGGAAATGTATTCTATAGCTTCCTCCCATTTATTTTCATTTAATAATACTTCAAGTTCATTAGGAAGCATTAAATATTCCTCCCCAAAGTAATGGCTTCTTTTTGCTCAGACACTAAAATGCAATGTTTTAAGATTTCTGCGTTTTCTCTTAAAAAATCGCATCCTATCTTTCGCATTTCGGTATCTATTATTGAACCATCCATATTTCTTGCTGAGCCCATATCAAAATGTCCATTATCAATCGACATGGCTAAAAATCTATTATTTGTATTCCCCGTTTGAAGCAATTGATCGAAAACAATGCAATCTCCATTTAGCAGATCAATGCTTTTTTCGATTTCATCAAGGCAAAATAACGGGCTATTGACAGTAATACCAAATATCAAATATTTAGCATATGGTTTATTTATTTGTTCAATAATAAACTCTTTCATGGTGCACCTTTATAGTATATAGTTTTCATCAATTATTCTTAATGTATCTCTGATGATTGCATCCGCCTCTGCCTTTGATGAAAGTAATCGTGTATTTGCATCTGCTCCACCAATAACAATTCCAAAGTGAAACAACGTATGTCTATTGTTGTGCAAATGGTTATAGCAATTTTCCATCTTGGCAATCTTATCTTGCGGTATCCCTCCTGCAAGCTCCGGCTTGAATCTGTACACTCCTGAATCAAATGTAAACATATTGAAATTATAAGATTGCATACTAATTCCACACTTTGTAAGGTTGTACTTAAGTACACCTTCTAACGCCCGTAATGCAGGGAATGTAAACATAGAAAATTCAGTGTCATTTCTCGCAGGATTATTTAGATTTATTATTGCCTGTTTTAGCAAGGTTACTATATTTTGAGGAAGAGCTTCTTGAGAGATAGTCGGTAATTTACTGTTGTAATCATCATCAACTCTAACTTTGTTTATTGAAATGCCATATGCGCTTTTCAAAACTTGAATAAAGTCTCCACATTGAAGAGTCTCTACAACACCGGTTGTAATAATTTGAAACAGATTATTCTTTTTACCTTGGACAGTCATTTTTATATCATTAAATAACGTAATTTGAGTCTTTTCTTTTCCAAATGTCAATGACCAACTTTTTTTATTTCCGGTTTTAGCCTTAGACAATTCAATTCCTTGACATTCTTCTTGAAGTTTAACAAGCAGATCATCTATGTTTTTTTCATTAACAGGACTAATAATATAACCAGAATTTCCATCTAAATCACGAATTACTTTATTCTCAAATATAGCGCTTTTTGCAAGTTTATCGGCCCTATCGTTGTACTTGTTGTTCGAGTGGCCACTTACTTTTACGAATTCTATAGAAATAATGCCGGATTTATCATCAATGTATCTTTTGTAATAACTTGTTAATGATGTTTTTGCCTGCCATTCACCAGAAGCCCATTTTCCTATACCTTCATAATCATAAAACACTGTCATATTGTCAAAGCCATTTTTCCATGACCAATCCACTGCATTCATAACAGCTATTATTTCGCCAGCAACATTACGAAGCTCAATATATTTTTCGTTTTTTCCGATATTACATAGTTCCACATACACATCAGATGGTGCAAATAAACACACTCCAGATCCATACGCTTTTTTCCCCGCATCAAAACTACCATCCGTAAAAGCTACAACTTTACCTTTTTCAATACGAGGCAACACATCATTATTCATTACTATATCTATATCGTTTAAAAAAGCTTCTGCCTCTTCGACAGATTCAAAGCTTTTGTATATGGCTCCTGAATAACCTTCAATTGCAGTTTTGCACTCTTCCCATGATTTAAATATGCCAGTACGAAGGCCTTGCTTAACAGCATATATTTTTACTTTACTTCCCATATCTATTTCTCCTCTGCAATGCTTGCCTTTTTGTTAGACTTCATTTCTTCCTCAGAAAATCCATTCTCTACAATTATTCTATACGCATCAATTATTGTTCCTGCGATTTCTCCAATTCTGTTTTCGACCTGATTGATATCTGCCAAGTTAATAATAGAATCGTTTTGAGCGGGATCCGAATGAAGTTCATGACATCGAATGCTTTCCCATGTAGTAGCAAGTTTATCTGATACAAATTCATTTCGACGTACATCACGTATGTATTTTTCGAGCTTCTTTTTTCTCAATGCATTGCCTATGTCAGCAATCTCAGGATTACTCTTATATGCATCAAATGTAAAAAATTCTTTTTCAATCAATAATTTAATTACAAATCCTTCGAAAACTTTTGCAAAGGGATATAGTATCGGATTGTAGAGTGGTATGTTTAGGTTATTTTCTTTCACCACTTTTAATATTCCTATAGCGCTAATAAGTGTATCTTGGTCATTTTTATAAAGGAACGAAAAAGCCTGCTTTGATATTCTTTCTTCGGCTAATAAACGTATTTCTTTAAACTCATCTGCTGAAGCTAACATTGCCTTTTGTACTTCATTTTTATTCTTTTTTGGTACATAAAGCATTGAATTTTCAATATTACTAAGAGGATTAATACTTTTAATTATTCCCAACACTTCTGTGAAAAGCAAAGAGGATTGACCTTGTAGCAATAGTGTTCCAGTTTTGTATTGTGTAATAGTAAACTTTTCATTTTTGTTTTGCAGTTGTATACGATAAAACTGCGTTGAATTCGTTTCAAATAATGAATAATCTTCAAAGTGGTTGATAATAGCATTTTTTATTTTCTCTATTTTTTCTTCGCTATCTATCTTAATTGAGGTATGTATCTGTATCGTTTTTTGAGGAATACCATGAGTTTCTTTTTCTTCACCAAAACATTCCACAAGTTTAGGAGTTTCCTTCTCGAAAACAATTTTAGATGATATTTCTCCCTTAAAATAAACAATTATTGAATATTCATCTCCACTTATCTTATAACCATATCCGTTATTAATTATTTTTTCCTGTTTAATGGGAAAAGAATTTTGTTCCAAAATATTTCTTATTTTTTGAATTGCGAATTCCTTTTGATATTTAAAATCCACACTTTGTCCCATGCCAGTACTTCCTCTCAATTCTCGTTATATGATCTATCAATTAGTGGCTTGGCTTTTTCAAAATCAGCCTTATTATGTATTATGACTTCAACATCACCGGTTGCCCAATGACCGATTTTAGAGGTATCTCTGGTAAAACCTTCTTCATAATCAATAGTAGTTACATCAAGCCGGAGATGCAAAAGCAACCTGTTATTGAAAACCTCTACGCAAACAAAATTCTTGATTTTCTTAAATGCCGTATAGAGTTTCAAACTGTTTTCGCTGATGTCATCGCCAAGACTCAGAATATAATTTCGGAGATCATCATATAACGTTTTTATCTCAAGCTTTGCATTTTTGTATTGCTCAGCAAAAGATTTATCTTTCGTCTGCTTTGCGGCAGGCACAACATCATTGTCTGGAATTGCATCTGCAATGTTTTCATTGACCTGCTCAAACATAAGCAAATCATCACCAAACTTTTTATATCTGATCAGGCTGATGTTTCGATTCATTTGCTTGATAGCAGATTCGTCATACTTTGTGAAATCGCCGGCGACACATACTACGCGAGGCATGGTCCAGTCAATGCTGTCAGCTTCTTTTAAACCAAGCTTTTCTATCACAAGCACCTTGAAGCTATCTTTGTGATCTAACAACCAGTTGAGATAAAAGAGACCTTGGTTAATGACATTCTCTTTCATGGAACGCTTGTACTCAAAAATGACAGGGCAATGGTTTTCATCAATACCTATGCTGTCCATACGACCACCGTCTGTTGTTCGGTATTCCGACGCAAGAAATGTTACGCCAAAGAAAGTGGTCATGTTATTTTCAATGACAGTTTGCAGTTCTTTTTCAAGAGTTACTGTACCGCTCTGATATTCCGTAACAGTTCCTTTTATGTTGAATAATTTAATGTCAGCCATAATAAACCGCCTTCCTTAATTCTTCTTATCGGGTACAAAATCCATGATATCGTTTGGTTCCACCTCAAGGGCAGCACAAATCGCACCGATGACGTCGGTGGTGATATCTTTATCGTTGGCAAGCTTGTACATCTGATAGTGGGTGATGCCAGCGGCTTCTTCCAGATCCTTTTTCTTCATGTTTCTGTCAACAAGGATGTGCCACAATTTCTTATAACTAACAGCCATTTTGAATCTCCTTTATGAGCTATTTGGCGCTGGATACAATAATACTAATATAGTATATCACAGTTCGACTGGAAAATCAAGAATATGATAAGAATTTCAAACTTTCGACAAGAAAAATAATGATCTGTTTGAAAGAATCAGAAGAGCAATTTGCCGCTATCGGCAAAAACATTCGATGTTTTTACCAACTTTTTTTCGAATTTTGCCGATAGAACAGAAAAATCCGGCCCTGCCGTATGGCAGAGCCGGATCGTGGTTTCAATAAGGGCTGAAAGCCCGTCATTCAAAGAAGTTATATCTCGTCTTTTAGGTAGTCCGCGTAGGGTGCTTTCGTGGTAACGAAGGTATCGAAAGCGAATTGTGCTCCAAGGCGGAAGCCGGTGATGAAACTGTCGAGGGTAGATTCGCCGTTGACGGATGCCCAGGCATCGACATATTGAAGGAAGCGTTTCTTTTCCTCGCCGGAGAGTTTGTCCGTGAGGAAATCTTCGCTTTCGTTCAGCGTCTGCATATCTCGCTGCACCTTTTTGTTCTGCTCGGAGCTTCGCGCCTGCGGATCGATATTGCCGTAGTAAAACTCTTCGATAAAACTATTCATGGCAGTTTCTCCTTAAATTTAGTGAGAAACCCGTGCGTCCATGCCTTAAAAATGTAGTATTTTCAATAGTTTTTGTTCGCGTTCTCTCAGGTAAGTTCTACCCTTTATGACCAATTAGGAAGATACAAGACGATATGGGAAGTTATAGGTCGTTATGGGAAGATACAGGAAGATAAGGGAACACTTTTTGATGCAAAAGCACCGAAGTTCAAGTCCGTTATTCACGCCCGACCAGATTGCACAATGAAAAAGCTCAATAATATTGTCCAAAACGGATATAATGATAACGAAATCACGTTTTGAAATTCAACGAATGTGTTTAATAATAATTAACAAATGTCTTTAAATGTGCTATCATACTGTCATAGAAAAGCATAAGTAGAGGTGCTAATATGGACTATAAAAAGCGAATTGTCGATAATTTACTCGATTTGAAATTGGAATCATTTGGTGCCACCTTGATAAAAGGTCCCAAAGGATGCGGCAAAACCACATCTGCAAAGCAAAAAGCAAAAAGTTATGTGGAATTTCAAGATGAAGAAGTGCGCGATAATTTGTTGGCAGTTGCTGAAACTGCTCCCAAAAAACTTTTGATTGGTGAAAAGCCACGCCTTTTTGACGAATGGCAGGATGCACCGAAACTTTGGGGAACAATTCGCAAGGATATTGACGACAGCGGTGAAAACGGGCAATATATTCTGACGGGTTCATCCTCCAAAGACGTCAAAGTTGCGCATACCGGAACGCTCCGTATCAGCCAGTTACAGATGTATCCAATGAGCTTATACGAAAGTGAAGAATCAAACGGTACGGTTTCCTTGCTTGATCTTTTTGATAACCCCGACTCGTTTGACGGTTGCGAATCAAACCTAACAATAGACGATTTAATTTTTGCTATTTGCAGAGGAGGATGGCCTCGTGGACTTTTGAACAAAACGCCCCGCTCCAAATTGGAAATTGCAAAAGACTTATTCAAGCAGACTTATTCAGTGGACATTTCTAACATTGACGGCAAAAAGCGCAACGCCAGATGTGCTCAAGCAATCCTGCAATCTTATAGCCGCAATATCTGCACTTTGGCAGAATCGAAAACGATCATAGGAGATGTGCAGGCAAATTATGATGTCAGTCCGGCTACCATTTATGACTATATACATGCCCTTGAAAAGTTGTATATTATCGAGGATGTAGAAGCGTGGTGTCCGGCGATTCGTTCCAAGAGCAATCTCCGTTCTTCACAAAAGAGAAATCTGATCGACCCGTCTGTTGCCGTCGCTGCGCTTGGTCTGTCTCCAGATTATTTCAACACCGATTTCAAGACGCTCGGCTTCTTATTTGAATCGCTTTGCATTCGGGATTTGAAAATCTATTCTTCCGCTTTTGACGGAAAAATGTCCTATTATCATGACCGATACGGATTGGAGGCAGATGGTGTTTTGCACCTGAACGACGGCAGATATGCTCTACTTGAATTCAAACTCGGCTCCAAAGAAATTGAAATGGGTGCAAAGCATTTGTGCGATATTGAAAAACTGATCAAAGAATACAACAAAAAAGAAAACCAGTGTCCGCTTCGGATTCCGGATTTGAAAATAGTTATCACCGGCGGACAGTACGGATATAAACGCGAGGACGGAGTGTTTGTTATCCCGATCGGATGTTTGAAAAATTGAAAACTGCTTGATTCGGTCATGGCAAACTCTGCTTATTATGAATTACTTTTTTCTGTGCACCACTTGAGCCCCAACGTTTCTCGACAATAGTTAAAATTACAAAAATATAGCAATCACAATCAATAGGAGCAATTAAAATGTTAGATGCAAAAAGACTTTTGGAATTCGAATATTTTCCGAGCGAATTACCCGAGTGCTTTACTTCAAAAGGATTAGCACAACATTATTCGGAAATAAAAGGCCAAATTAATTCTCATTCATTTCCTTCATCACTTCCCTTGGAGTTTTCAATTTACAAAGGGGAAAACTCACGGCGAAGAATGGCGTTGCCGAATCCAATTCATTATTTCAAAATTGTAGATTTGTTGGTCGAAAACGAAAGGGACTTATTTGATCTCTTTGAAAAAAGTGATTATTCGCTAACAAAGCCTTCGACCGATCAAAGCGATACACAAAAAAGAGCATATAATAGGGTGTCAAACAATCCTATGCAAACAAGACTTATCAATGAGAAAAATTTTTGCGATAATACCATTTGTATAAAATTAGATATAAGTAATTTTTTTGATAGCATTTATACTCATTCGATTTCATGGGCCATACATACAAAAAATGTGGCTAAACAAAAAACAGGCGATAAAACGCTTTTGGGCAACAAGATTGATAAAGCGTTACAAGAACTTAATTACGACCAAACACATGGGATATTGGTCGGCAATGCAGTTTCAAGAATCATTTCTGAAATAATACTTTGTAAAATTGATGCTGAAATAAAAGTAGCATTTCCTAATATAAAAATGTGTCGTTTTGTTGACGATTATTCTTTTTACATCAAAGAAAATGAGTCGCCAAACGCCATTATTTCTTTTGTTCGCAATCGTTTGTTAGAATATGATTTGGTACTAAATGAAGCAAAAACAAAATTATATAACGCTCCATTTGTTTTAGAGCGAAGTGGAATAGATGAAATTAAAGCGATAAATACACATGATGCCTATACCTACTATAACAGACTTATAATCATGTTTGACAAATACAAAGATTTATCCTTGTTAAAATATGGATTGTCAATATTATCACCAATCATAAATGATAGAAGCTTTCACACGGTATTTCCGCTTTTAAATAATTTATGGGTTACATATCCTTCCTTAGCCGAAAAAATCTTGCCGATTTTTTATTCAAAAAAAGATTTGTTTGATTCAAAAGAAAAAAATGTTTTTAAAACATCATTATGCTCAATAATTAATTTAGGCATTCAATACCGTCAAGAAGCAGAAACCATTTGGGCAGTTTGGGGAATGACTCTGTTTGATTTTAATTTTAATCAGAGATTATTTGAAAACTTATGCACATCCAATAATGACTTGGCAATAATTATTGCAGCAGTTTATATGAAAAAATATGGTTATAAGTATTATGATGAAGTTATAAATGAATTGGTCAAACGAATTACAGACGAATCGATCGATTCTTCCCCCAAAAACAGAAAAGATATATATTTTCCACATTGGTTGTTGATATATGAGCTTACCAAGAAAAACATAGTCTGCAACACAACCTTTCAAAGTGTCAAAACTGATCCATTTTTCAAAAAAATATATGATTTAGATGTAGATTTCTATGATTGCAATATAGTACCGAATGCCAATGAGAAGGTTAAAGTAAAAGCAAAAATGAGCGAAATGGACAAGCAGAATTTGTCTGTATTGCTCGAGATGATTGTACCGGAAAAAATGTCAAATAACGAAAAAATAAAAGAAATAGTTGAGAGAATTAACAGCATTGTTTTTGATAGCGACGAAAATTGGGTTTATGATATACCGTAAAGAATCTTGATGTTGTCTGGCAAAACAATGACCTTGAGCACATTCAAAATTAAAAAGGCCAAACTTTCAATTAGAATACTGTTAATCAGCTCAGAAGTTGATTGAAGTTCAGAAATACTCTGAAGCAAAACGCCAATATATAAGGATTACAAAAATATGTAAGGCAGCAAAAATATGTTAAACAAATATTTTAGAATGGATGGAAATAATAGTCTTGATTTTATGTATGCAAACATTGCAGTAAAAAATATATATTTTGCGTTAATCTCATTGGACTATATCTTTGATTCCGACAAGTATAATATTGGTGTCTACCATGATGAACACACATATTACTTTTTCCACATTCAAAGTTTGCTAACTGCTTGCGGAAATATAGCTAATGTTTTTTATAATCTGGGTGTTCATAATGGACGTCGATCAACCGAACGTTGCCGAAGACTGCGTAATACATTCAATATAAGCAAGGGCATGTATCAACTTGTTTTTCAAAAAGAAGCACGCAATACGAACGAGCACTTTGACGAACGTTATGAAGAATTCGGCGGAAATTTGGGAGACTATAATTTGTTAGACCATGATACAGATGCATATATGAGAGCTGTAATACAAACCAATCCTCATTTAAGAACATATGACATAGAGAATCATATATATCATACATTCATTCGCAGATCGGGAAGATTTGAACGATTTGAGTACAACTTAATAGAATTACGACGAGAATTAGAGCGAATGCGTGATAGCATAATCGATAATCCAGTTTTTTCTTCTGCTTGGGTAGAAGAAATGCCAATAGAACAAGTCGAGAGACATTAAGCGTAATTCCGATAAAAAATTAAAGTAAAGGATCCGACTCTGCAGTACAATATGGCAAAGCCGGATTTTATTTTTTTGTTCAATTCCCAGCATTCAACCCGTGCGTTCGCTGTCTTGAAAATGTAGTGTTTATGCGGGTTTTGGTCAAATCCGTTATCAACCACGCGACCAAAAGCAAAAGCTTGGACTCTCAATGATTTCCAGGCTTTTTTCTTTTTCTTCAAATAGTTGAAATGGCCTAGTTTTTAGTTTTTGGACAACTTTTGGACAACTTTTTATGTAGTAAACAGCTTCAGAAATGAAGCTGTTTGCTTTTTTGATGCTATCATTACGGTGGCAATTCATGTTCTCTGGAAATGTTGACAACGCGAACACATTTATGGGATAATATTACTAATAGTATTAGTTAAATTTGAGGAAAAATTATGGAATCAGAATCACAAATTACTCAATCATTTATTGATATGAGATCAAGCCAAGAGTATAGAGATTATTTAAGAGCTTTTGCACAAAAATCTTTTAACATAACTCAAATACTTACATATATTCATGGGCATGGTGGTAACGTGCATCCAAATAGAATAGCAGAAGATTTATCAATTACCACAGCCCAAATGGCTGTGTTGTTAAACCATCTTGAGAAATGTGGATATATAGAACGCATGCCAGATAAAGACGATCATAGAAAAACAAATGTTAGACTAACTGAAGCTGGAAAAAACTATCGTAAAGAGCTGAGTAAGAAGTATCATTCGTTTATTAATGAAATATTTATACGCATGGGGAAACGGGATTCTGAACGATTTGTCGAACTATTTTCTGAGTTTGTAAAAACCGGCGCGCAGATTTATTCAGAAAGGTCATAAGATGATAAATAGGGTTAAGGGATCCATTCAAGAAAATAAAGATAAAAAGCAATACATGAAAATTCTAAACATTCAGGACAAGCATAACAAAGAATTCTTTGATATGGATGGCTGTGGATTGGAAATTGAATTTGGTGTTATCTATGAACCAAGATGCAGAGTCTATATTGCTACGGGGCTTAAAAAAATGAAGGAGTTTGTAGCTAATAGGGGTAAATTTGTTTTGGATGACAGCATCGGAAAATTTTTGAATGTGGAAATTGTTTTAAATCCATTTACTTTGGAAGATCTTAAGCCTATTTTTAATGGTATTGTTGATATATTGAATTTCTACGAAAACTTTGTATTTGATGATAACTGTGGTATACATGCGAATTTCAGAGCTGATGATAAATTAAAGGAGAAGTTTTACAACATTATCACAGATGGTCGGTATGACAGTGAGAGGTTCAGTCATAGTAAATACAAAAAAGATTTTAACGAAACTGTTATTAATTCTGATGGAACGAAGAAAACATATGAAGAGTACCTCGTTTATCAAAATACAGTTGGTGCAAAATACTGTGGCATTAACTTCCTTAAGCCAAACTTGGTAGAAGTGAGGACATTGAATCTTGAATGGGAAGATATAGAGTTTTTTTATAGCGCGTATGAAGAATCTAAAGGCTTAATATAATTAGTGACAGTAAGCTATGCAATTTAAATTTTTATTCGACAAAATTAAAGAGGCGTTGATATCGGTATTACCGATTAGTGTGATGGTAATATTGTTGAACTTTACGTCACTTGTAAACTTTTCAACTACAGAAATTATCATTTTTCTATCCTGCACTTTATGTTTAATAGTTGGAATTGGGATGTTCAATTTAGGCGCTGATTTAGCGATGTCTCCTATGGGCGAATATATTGGTGTTGGCCTGACAAAATCAAAAAAACTTTGGATAATTATTCTAGTCTGTTTTGCAATGGGACTTTTAATTACAGTTGCTGAACCCGATTTAAGTGTGTTAGCAACACAACTAGAATCGGTCATTAAGCCTAACAGTTTGATATTCGCTATTGGCGCAGGTGTAGGGCTATTTTTGGTTGTATCAGTTCTTAAGATATTATTTAAAAAAGATCTGTCATCGTTATTGCTGTTTTTCTACTTAGTAATGTTTGCGTTAACGAGCCTTGTTATTCTAAACGAAAGAACAGCACTCCTTGCTTTGGCTTTTGATTCCGGCGGGGTTACAACAGGTCCTATTACGGTTCCGTTCATAATGGCTTTGGGAATTGGTATTGCAAGTTCTATTGGTGGAAAGGACGCTAGCGAAAACAGTTTCGGCTTAATTGCATTGTGTTCGGTTGGCCCGATTGTTGCAGTTATGATTTTAGCAATTAGTTCTGATGAGAGCTTAATTTATGCTATTCCTGATTATTCAATTGATAGCATTTCGTTTGGATATTTAGCAGAGGTGATTCTTGGCGTTAGCAAAGGTATTCTTAAATCTGTTATTCTAATTTTTGGCTTCTTTGTCTTTATTAACGCAGCGATAATTAAATTGCCTGTAAGAAAAGTAGCAAGATTATTAAATGGAATCATAATTACTATTATTGGTTTGGTTATTTTTCTCTCAGCTGTAGAAATTGGTTTTATGCCTATAGGATATAAATTAGGGCAGGAACTCGCTACTTCACCATTTTTGCTTATTACTATGGGATTTTTAATTGGTGCAGTTGTTGTGTTGGCCGAGCCAGCAGTACATGTGCTTAACAACCAGGTTGCTGATGTAACAAATGGGCTCGTTTCAAAGAAAGCCATGATGATAGCACTCTGCATTGGGGTTGGCATTTCTATAGGTTTATCAATGCTTAGAATAGTATTAGATTTTAGTATTCTGTATTATTTGATCCCCGGGTATCTTTTGTCTTTGGGCTTATCTTTATTTGTTCCAAAGATTTATACCGGTATTGCATTTGACTCCGGCGGAGTTGCTTCTGGACCGCTTACATCAAGTTTTATTCTACCATTGGCAGTTGGTGCATGTATTGTTCTAAACGGAGAAGACGGTGTATTATACAATGCATTTGGTGTTGTCGCAATGGTTGCAATGACTCCTTTGATTACAATTCAGTGCTTAGGATTTTCTGCAATATATCATAAAAAGAGAAAACAAAAATATGCCATAAAAAAGATTTCAAATGCAAGTGATAAACAGATAATTAGATTTAGATAAGGGATGGGAATATATGAATATTATTGATATTTTAAATAAAAATGCAATACCTCCTGAGCTTAAACTGCTGGTGGTAATTGTTAACAGGGATAGAAGTGAAATATTTTTAAACATTCTTCAAGAGTTTGAGATTAATGCGCAATTGTATATTAGTGCGACTGGTACTGCTAGCGAAGCTATGCTACAGAAAATGGGTATCGGAACCCAAAAAGCTGTAATTGTTGCGGCAATTAGAGAAGACTTGGTAAAAGATGCATTAAGTTTTCTTGAAGATAAATTTAAAAATATTAAAAATGGGAAGGGTATTGCTTTTACAATTCCTTTTGCTTCGATTATTGGGGCATCTGCATATGGCTTTTTAAGCAATCAATTAGTGGAGGCTAAGTAGCGATGAATGAATTTGAATTAATTATTTGTATTGTAAATAAAGGATATAGCGATACTGTAATGGATGCTGCAAGAAGCAATGGCGCGGGTGGTGGAACAATTGTAAATGCCCGCGGAACTGCTAACCCTGAGTCTGAAAAGCTTTTTGGAGTTGTTGTTCAGCCTGAAAAGGAAACCGTACTTATTGTTGCAAAAAAAGAGAAAGTCGATGCAATAGTGAGTGCTATTTATGATGTTGCAAATCTTGCAACAGATGGCCACGGCATAGCGTTTACTTTACCTATTGATTCGATAGTGGGGCTTCCAGAAAAGCAATTAACGTGTAATTACTAATTCCTTTTGTGGACATCTTTTGGACAACTTTTTGTACAAAATAGTCCAAAGCAAGGCTAAACAATTCAACACGAAAAATGATAGTTTTGCTTGAAATTACAATACATTAAGCTGTTTTAATAAACATGGTAAAACGCAAAAATAATGTCTCATAACCCGGACGTCGCAGGCTCAAATCCTGTCCCCGCAACCATAACTTAAGCAGTAATTGATACGAAAGTCTTGATTACTGTTTTTATTATCCTATAAGCACATAATTTGTTGATTATGCTCTTTTTAGGGTATAATTAAATGTTAGTAATTAGTAACATAGCTTAAATTTATATAGCTTGTATTATAAAAAATATAATACATATACTGAAAGGAAATTCTAAAATGAAGAAGCGTGTTTTAAGTATTATATTATCAGTAATAGTGTTTATTTTATTGTTTACTGTAATAGTTGTGGCTAATGAGCAAGATGTTGATAGACTCATTATGCCTGAGCTAACCCAAATAGATTACAATGATGATTCATTTGATATTACCTGGCCAGAGAACCAGCTTTATACAGGCGAAGAATTAACCCCAAAGCCTGTGATTAAATTTGGAGATTTTACGCTTGAAGAGGGTAAAGATTACACAGTTTCTTATGAAAATAATATCGGACCTTCATACTTTGAATGGGCGAAGATTACGGTTCAATTTCAAGGAGATTACAATGGCACTGTTTCTGAATATTTTGATATAAGAACGGTTTGGCAGGAACTTCAGAGAGCTGTTTCTTCTGGATATAATGTCTCAGCCGGAAAAGAATATATTTCCGAAGTATATTCTGAGATTGATGGTGTTACAACTGTTACATTGCTAAAAGATATACCTATGACTGAATTTGATACGGAGGGTGTAAGTATAAAAGGCATCAGCAATAAGGTAATACTTGATTTAAACGGGCATACGATAGATAGAAATAAAACAGAAATTTTTGTTATTGAAAGCGCAGAATTAACTCTTTGCGACAGTAGCGATGCAAAAAATGGAAAGATTGTGAATGGGCTTGCGAATTACGGTGGTGCTATTAAAATAACTCAAGGTGGCAAGCTTACTGTTGAAAATGGCACAATTTCAAATTGCCGTGCAAAATATGGCGGTGGCGCAATCTATGCTGAAAGTGGAGATGTTGTAATTAGCGGTGGTACAATTACAGAATGTTCTGCCAGTGAAGCAGGCGGAGCAATCAGCATGAAAAATGGCAATTTGACAATGTCTGGTGGCACAATAAGTAAATGTTATGCCAGCAGTGTAGGCGGAGGTGTTAATGTTGATAGAGGCACTTTCAAGATGACAGGAGGATATATTATAGAGAATCAAGCACGCAACAACAGTTATGGTGGCGGAGTATATTTAGACTCAACAAATGGAATCTTCATCATGACTGGTGGTTTTATCACTAATAATACTACTCTTTATGCAAACAATTTTGGTGCAGGTGTTTCATCCGGAAAAAGTGTAACTATCGGTGGCACTGCTGTTATTGAGAATAATCTAAAAGGTGTATCTTTAGGCATGGAACGAGGGACGGCAGATGATCTTTATATAAGTTCAAGCAGACCGATTTCGATAGCTATCGGTGAAGACTCTCCTGTGGAAGGTATGCATGTAGGGGTTGCTATGATTAAGAATGGGCATAGTATTGCCGGTGCTTTTACCCAAAACTGCGATAGCGATTTAAGTGAATATTTCTTTTCAGATGATATAAGTTTAGAAACAAAGTATTTGAATGCTTGTATGGAACTGTCTGTAAAGGAAATGACTGTAGAAAAGAGCGAAGGAGTGGTGTCGACTACATTTTATTCTTTAGAGGAAAAAGAGGTTATTTTCTATCTTGCGGTATATGATGAAAATGGCAAGATGTGTGGAATTGCTTCAAAAACCATTACAATTAATCATGGAGCGAATAGTGTCTCTATGGATCTTCCAAGTGAGCCTTATAGCGAAGGGATAGTGTTTGCTCTTAATAAGGACACAGCTTCACCACTTTGTAAAGAGGTGGATTTTTAAATATAGAGATAATTTATATCTTAAAAGCTTGTTATTGTTTGTATATTCGTTATCTTTTTAATGCTATGATTATAGAATAGAAGTTATAAAATTTAGATTTAGCCTTATTAAATGGAAAATTCATCAAATTTTAAAAAATCAATATTTGGGGAATTAATTGTCTTTGTGATAGTTTTAGCTTTTGTTTTGCCACCACAAGTTTTGTTTGCAAACGATTTAGAAACAGATGTTTTGTCGTGGCGACTTTATGGAGATATTCCTCAAGATATCATGGTTTATGCTGCTCAATATACCAAAGAAGGTCAGTGCATTGATGTTAAGACTTTAGCGTTGGATAGAAAAGGTAGCATAGAATTCAATTCTGTAAATGATTGTGAATATAGCCTATTTTTTGTGAATGAAAATCTGTCTTCAGCTATGCCGGCGATAGATATGACAAAAAATGATTCAAATAAGTATTTCATAGACTTGCATAATCCAAGTGAAAATATAGCAGAACTAAATACGAATTTTATTAACTGTGTAAAAAATGGCTATATTACAGCTTTTACCAGCCCTCGTAATAATTATAGTAATGAATCTACTTTAGACCAGCTTGTTTATAATGAAGATGGTTCAATTAAAATTTCTACAGTATATTACAGTTTAGAAGAATTTGCTAAACTTACAGATCATTTAGCGCGAACTTTAAAATTAGCATATGAATATTGTAATACTGAAGATTCTGAGCTTAAGGAACAAATATCAAAGGTTATTCCTGGGCTACTTTTATATTGGACTGAAAATGATTTTGAAAGTACAAATTGGTGGTATAACGATATAAGTACTCCAAATTTATTAGAGGAGATTGCTTTGCTTGCTCGTGATGTCATTTCTCCGGCGATTATGGAAGAAATAGAACCGTTTATGGCAAAAGGAAGCTTTACTGAAAATACATCTTTATTAAACGAAACAGGGGCTAATGCGGCATGGATTGCTTTTTCTACATTAAAATATGGAATACTTACAGAAAATAAGGAAGCAATAGAGCTTGCTCTTGAAAAGATAAAGAGTCAAATCACTATTTCTGATGGCGAAGGGATACGTGCTGATGGAAGCTTTATGCAACATGGTATTCGTTTTTATAATGGGGCATACGGCAAAAATTTCATTGATAATATTGTGCCTATTTTGTATGTGATAGACGGAACTTCTTATGAATTCGACCAAAATGAACTTGATCCGTTATATACATTAATTTTTGATGGGATGAAATATATAAGTATTGGGAATCAAGTTGAGCCTCAATCTATAGGGCGAGATATTTGCAACCCAGGATCCACCTCACTTAGCGGATTTGCAGAAAGCCTAAGAAAACTTACTGCTCTTGATGTAATTGGTAATAAGGAAGAAATTGAAAATTATTGTTTATCTATAGAGAATAATACGCGGCAATCGTTAGGGCTGAAATATTTCGATTCTGCGAAATTAATAGTTATTAATAATCCTGATTTTTATTTTTCTTTCAGATCTTGTGATGAAGACTTATTCTATGGCGAAACTTTAAATGATGAAAATATCCTGGGCTATAATAGTTCATATGGAACTACAACAAGTATAATAGGGGATAAAGTTGATATTGCAGAGCTGCCTCCGGTAATGGATTATGCACTTATACCTGGGACAACAGCTATTTATGAAAATGATGAACAGTTACTTGCTCACGGTGACTGGAATAAGCGCAAGTTGAGTGGAATTTTTGGCGGAGAATGTTTTGATGATTATGCCGTATCGTTTGCTCAAACAAGTCATGAGGGTATTAATTTTACGGTTGCATGTTTTGCTACGAATAGTAGTGCTGTGATTCTTGGTGCTGGCCTAAGCAATTCTGATGATACAAATATGATTACAACGTTACAACAAGAAATTGCTCAAGGAAGCTTTAGCCAAAATGAAAATATTGTTATTCATAATGGTGTAAAATATACGAAATATGAAGGTGGAACGCTTACTGCAGATATAATTAATAGAACTGGCAGTTGGAGACGTAATGATGTAAATGGCGTTACAGATCCTGTTTCTAAAGATATTTTTACATTAACTATGGAAAATGAAGGCTCATATGCATATTCTGTTATGTCTGAACAAACTAATGAGGAATATGAATTGATTGAAAATAGTGAAGAGTTTCAGGCTGTAAAGATGCCTAACGGTATTGTTTGTGTTATATGTTATAAGGATGGCGACTTTGAGTATAATAATAACACCTATACTATGTCTGCCGGAGATATTCTTGAAATTTCGGCCAAACTTAATTAGAATTATTAATTTTTATAAAAACAGGCTTATGCCTGTTTTTATACTTTGGCTTGATTTCGGCTACTTTATCTCAATTATCTGTTTGTTTATACGTAATAATGATATAATATATTGGGTGAAAATTCAGTTACATAAGAAAGGTGACCATTTATGAAAAAAGTAATGAAAATTTGGACCGAAAGCAGTCTTATCATTAAGATTGTAATAGGTTTGGTTCTTGGTACTGCATTTGGCTTATTATTCCCTGCTGCAGACTTTATTGGCATTCCCGGAACTATTTTTATCGGAGCTTTAAAAGCAGTTGCTCCTGTACTGGTATTTTTCCTTGTATGTTCGGCAATTGCAAGCGCCGGAGAGGGCATTGGCCCAAGATTTAAGACAGTAATAGTTCTGTATCTTTTATCTACATTTGTTGCAGCTATCATTGCTGTAATCGCAACAAATATCTTCCCTGTAACCATCAAACTTGAAACGGCTGTTGAAGCAACTGCTCCTGGTGGTTTAAAAGAGATATTTGAGACATTGCTTGTAAATGTTGTAGAAAATCCTATCTCAGCATTAGCTGGCGGAAACTATCTTGCTATTCTTTTCTGGGCTGTAGTTCTTGGCTTTGCATTAAAAATTATTAAAAGTGTAAAAGCTGTAGAAGTAATCACAGAGGTTGCAGATGCTGTGTCTAAGATGGTTTCATGGATTATTCAGTTTGCTCCAATTGGCGTACTTGGTATTATGTATACTAATATCTCAGGAAATGGACTTGCTATATTTGCAGATTATGGAAAGCTGATTCTCCTTTTAGTTGGAACGATGCTTACTGTTGCATTTGTTGTTAATCCGGCTATTGTAGGAATTACGCTTAAACGTAACCCATATCCACTTGTTCTTAAATGTATCAAACAGAGCGGTATCCCGGCATTCTTTACCAGAAGCTCTGCTGCTAATATTCCTGTTAATATGCAGCTTTGTGAAGAACTTGGGCTTGATAAAGATTTCTATTCTGTATCAATTCCTTTAGGCTCAACAGTAAATATGGATGGGGCAGCTATCACTATTACTATAATGTCACTTGTTGCAGCAAGGACGCTGGGATTAAACATTCCTCTTCCTTTAGCAATAGCGCTTAGTATCATTTCTACACTTGGTGCATGCGGATCTTCCGGTGTTGCCGGAGGCTCAATTCTTCTTATCCCTATGGCTTGTTCGTTAATGGGTATAGGCGGTGATGAGGCCATGCAAGTTGTAGCTGTAGGCTTTATTATCGGAGTTATTCAAGATTCTGTAGAAACAGCTCTTAACTCAAGCGGTGATGTACTTTTCACAGCTACTGCAGAACTTCGTGACAAGATGAAAAAAGAAAAGAAATAGATTTTTATTAGTTATAAGGGATATAAGTGATTTTAGCCAATTTAATACAAAAGCTGGAGGGTTAATCTCTGTATGAAACATATGAAAAAAAATAAGTTAAGAAAAATACTGACAATCCTTTTAGCTGTAATATGTTTACTTGGTAATGTTCAGTTTTCTTTTGCTACTAACGCAAAAACTAAATATAGCAATGCAATCGATTTGGGGTATGACATAAGTTTCAACCCATCAGAGTTGTTTGCCGGGGCAACGACTAGTTTTAGTTTGGATATAGCTAAAATTTCAGCTATACTTGCAAGTTCCGGTAAGTATTCAGATTATATGAAACAAGTTATTACCAAGGAATGTCAATTACAAAAATACATTTGCTACAGTTCATCTGAAGATTCCTTACCAGATTGTGCCACAACTTTTTATACCGCTAATATTCCGTTTTCTCGTAATGGACATAATGCCAGACTTGTTTTGATTGATATAGGAGAGACAGCCAAGGATAGCAGTGGAGCTGTTATGGCAGATTTTATGAACAAAGAAATAAATGGATCTGTAGATTATGCTAAGACTGCTGTCTTAAGCTATTCGGAAGAGGCGGAAAGAATTCAGGCTCAAATCAAGGAAAGTATAACGGACAAATATATGAGAGAATATATTGACTGTGTATTTTGGGTTGTTGGATATGACAGGGGCGCAAACGTTGGCAATTGCCTGGCTAAACTTCTTATTGACGAATATGGTACTTCTTGCGTAACGGCATATCTGTTTGGCAGTGGCAATACAGATAAACTTGCCAAAGAAAATAATTCAAGCAAATATTATAGTATTTTTAATATAGTTAATCTTGATGATTTAGGAACATATTTTCCTTTAACCGAATGGGGCTATGGTAGATGGGGCGTTGATGTTGAACTGGGACTCCCTTCAAAAAATAGGGATGATTTCAAGAGAAAAATTAATAATCTATATGATGAATATACAAAGAATGCAAATCGTAGTAAAACCTTGCATTTAGGCAAAGATTATTACTTCTTCTCAGATTCTGAGTGTAATGGGGTCGCTATCCAAGCTCTTCTTCATAATAGTGTGTACAAGATTATTGATTCAATGCAGGCATATTATACAAAGCCTATAAGTATTAAAAAATATGACAGTATTGCTTCAATTTTATTTGGAGGGTATTCAACAAAAAATATTGTGCTTTATGACTTTTTAAAAGATACATTTGGCATTATCAGTCAGGATGAATTATCTACCAGTCAAAAAACAGATTATCTTTTAATGGGTGCTGCAAGCTTAAAATATAAATGTGATGTTCAAGAGGTTATGAAATTTGTCTGTGAAAAGGGTGTAGGTATAACAGATTTGGGAGATGTTGTAATGGATTTTATCACAGGAGATTCAACGTTTGAACTTCATGAGCTTCTTGTAAATCATTTAGCAGAGAGCTATCTTATTTGGCTTAATATAGATGATCCGACTTTGGGCATACTCAATTACAATGAATTGCCCGATGTATCAGCAAAAAGTACTCTTGAAAGTAATGGGGTAAGTATTAGCTCTGAGGATGCTTTTTATGATCAGAGTTTTGTCGCAACAAAAACTGAAGAGGGATATACTTTTAAATTTACTGATTGTGATGGCAATGAATTCCGACCAAATAATACAGTAAAAGTTAGTGTTCCTGTACCAACACTTGTGTCACGGCTTCAGTTTTATGATGAAGAAAATGACAAAACTAAAGATATTTCATTTGATTATAATGAGCAGACTTCTTCAATTGAGTTTAGCACAACAAAAATTAATGGAAGATTAATAATTACCGGAAGCAATCTCATTTCACTGCCACAAGGTAATCAAATTGTTTATGATGGCAGAATTCATACCGGACTTGATATAAGTTCGGAAAAATATCTTTGCTATGGAGAATTAAGTGCCACTGAGGCCGGGACATACAAGATAAATCTCAGTTTAAAAGATCCAAGTTCTGATGTTTGGACAGATGGTACTACAGAGGATAAGACAGTCAACTGGGAAATCTTGAAGAGACCTGTGACAGTTACTGCCGGAGAACTAACTGTGACATATGATGGTAAAAGCTATGCTCCATCTTATACTTCGGAGGGGCTCGTTCCGGGACATAGCTTGAGTGCGACGGTTGCAACAAGAAGCAAGGCCGGAGATTATGTTACAGATGGTCAAATTACTGTTAGCAATGTAAAAATAGAAGATGGAAACGAAATAGATGTAACAGATAATTATGATGTTGAAACTATTAGCGGCAAGTTACATATAAAAAAGAGGCCACTTACAATAGATCTTTATGAACCCAAGCGTGCATATAGAGGAAAATCAATATCTCCAGATTATATTGTGACCGGTCTTGTAGAAGGGCATAATATTGATGTTACCATCACAACAAGAACTAATGTTGGTTCCTATGGCATAGACAACGAAAGTGGGCAATACAAAATATGCATAACAGGATATAAAATAACTGATGAAAAAGGAAAAGATGTGACAAATTATTATGATGTTACCAAAATAGAACAAAAATTTGATATCAAGGAAAATGTTCCTGTTCCACAGATTATAGAAGGATTGGTCTATAACGGAACTGAACAATATGGCTTTTCACAGTCTGATGATGACTTTTATGAACTTGTTGAAGGTGTTGCAAAAGCTATAGAGCCGGGAGAATATTCAGCTACATTGAAAGTCGTTGATGGCAAGAAATGGGATGATGGTTCTACAGAAAACAAAACTATTAATTGGAGCATAGGTAAGCGTCCTTTGACAGTTACATTTGAAGATAAAGAACTTATATATGATGGAGATAGTCATTCTTGCGATTATCACATTGAAGGGCTTTTATCAAAAGATAAGCTTGTATCAAACGGTGAATCTGATTTAGCAAAAGATACCAGATCTAAAGTTGATACTTATAAATCTAAGGATTACAAATATGCCGATTCGGCTAAGGTTATAGAAAAAAGTTCAAACATCGATGTAACAGAATATTATGATATTTCATTTTCTAAATGGAATATGACAATTGCAACTCGTATAGTAGATATTCCTGAAGTATATGATTTAATTTACGATGGCAATATACAAGGTCCGTTTAATGGCGACGATTTTTATTCTATTGAGAACGGCAGTGCGACTGATAGTGGTACTTATACTGCAACACTAACTCTTCCATCGACGGAATATTGCCAATGGTCTGATGGAACTTATGACCCTAAGAGCTTCACATGGAGCATTGTCGCTCGCCCTGCAATTGTAAGAGTCGGAGATTTAGAAACAACATATAACGGAGTTTCTCAAAATCCAGATTATGAGATATTGGGTTTGGCAGACTCCCATGAAGAGTATGTGCATGTAGAGACTAGAACGGAGGTTGGGGAGTTTGGACCGGAAAAAATTTATGTAACTGATACCGGTTCCGATAAATTTTTGATTAAGGATGCAAAAGGTAACGATGTTACAAAGAACTATGATGTGATAAAAGAAGGAGGCAATCTTGTAATTAAGAAAGCTGAACTAATTATCAAAGTTAAAAATGTTGAAGCTGTCTATGATCAACAATCACATGGTGCTAATAGTGAAACTGATTATGAAACAGAGGGCTTATTAAACAATCACATTATTTCTGAACTCTCAATTACAGGAACAGCTACGAGCCCCGGCCTTCATGAAGGTATTTTGCAGGCTGGTGGTATAAAAATTCTTAATCAAGAGAGAGATAACAAAGACATGACCCATTGCTTTGATATACAGTTTATACCTGGTGATTTGAATATAGTTATGCCAGAGCTTAGTTCTATTGAGATAAGCGAACAGCCTATTAGAACTGAATACACAGAAGGCGATTTATTTGATGCAACAGGAATGGTTGTTATTGCGCATTATGTTAATGGAATTTCTGAAGTTATTACAAAATATACTGTTAGCAAAATTGATGCGTTAAGCTTATCTGATACTAAAATTGTAATCAGCTATGGAGGTAAAACAGCAGATTGTAATATTACAGTAAATCCAAAAGTAAAAGCCACAATTTCTGTTACTGGTAAAGAATATAAGGTTGAATTGCTTGATGATACAAACTCTGCTTATATAATTCTTGCGTATTATTCAAATGGAAAACTGAAATCATGTAAATGCGTTAATATGAATGATGAACGAGAGCTTTCAGGAACTTTGTCTTCAGGAGATTGTAAAATATTTTTATGCAACCCATTATATAATCCTTTATGCATACCTTGGTCGGGGTTAATTCAGTAAAAATGAAAAGATGTTTAGCATTTCTGCTAAACATCTTTTTTTATGTAAGTAATGAATTCGTTATTATATAAAATTTTTACATATGTTGAGAGTCTTTCGTATAATGGTTCGGCTTTATCTCCATATGTTGCTTTCATTAGCTCTCCAAGTTTTCCTATATCTTTTTTCCCGTCAATCTGTTTCCAAATGAAACTTCCGATTTCATCTAAATCGATATTACTAACAGGAGGGCGTTTAAAAAGCTTTTGAGCTATCTTATCATAGATTGTTTTATGTTCAATATGAATTGTTACAGTACCATTTTCATTAACATCCCAACTGTGTTTTGTGTTGATTGCCGGAATGTAATCTAAATAGTTGTCTTGTTTTTTCTTTCTCATTTTATTTTGCTTTTTTCTTCTTATCCAATGTGTAAAGAACAATTGTAGCAAGAAGGATTAAGAAAGCAACAGCTCCGCCGATATTGCCAAGATTAATTTTGCTGCTTAAGTCGATTATATTCCCAAGGGAACGCCCGTTAATATCGATTACAGCTAATACTGCAAGCCCGATACCAACAATACCTTCTCCTGCTATAAGTCCTGATGTATATAGTATTCCAGATTGAACTGTACTATCTTTCTCTTCATCAGAATTATATTTACGTTTTTCTACAAAGTAACGGATAAGTCCACCTGCTAAAATTCCTGCATTAATATGAATAGGAAGGTAAATTCCCATAGCAATTGTAAGTACAGGAAGCTTAAGAATTTCAAATGTAATGGCAAGAAATACACCCATAATTACAAGTGCCCAAGGAAGTTTTCCACCCATAACACCTTCTATTACCATTTTCATCATTGTTGCTTGAGGTGCAGAAATTTCCTGCGAGCCAAAGCCCCATGCTTCATTAAGTAATGTAATAATTGCTCCAATAGAAATAGCGGCAGCTACAGCTCCGATTATTTCACCATACTGTTGTTTCTTTGGTGTCGCGCCTACTAAAAATCCTGTCTTTAAGTCTTGTGACATATCTGCAGCCATAGTTGTTATAAGGCAGATGACACATCCGATGGAAAGTGCACTAACCATACTTGCGTTTTGTGATGTTCCTGTAGCTTTAATAATTACTGATGTAATCAGCAATGTTGCTATTGTCATGCCTGATGCAGGGTTATTTGATGATCCGACAATTCCAACAATTCGTGCTGCTACAGTCGCGAAGAAGAATCCGAAAATAAGGATGATTAAGCTTCCTAAAAGATTTGTCTTAATACCAGGATATAAACCAATAAAGAGACAAATTAAAACTGCAGCGATAAATGATACCTTTTGAGGAATTTCTTGTTCTGTACGGGCAACTGCAACGCTATTTTTTTTATAGCCTTTAAAAGCGGCTTTAAATGTGGAAAATATCATTGGCATATTCTTAATTAAAGAAATGATTCCTCCTGTAGCAAGAGCTCCTGCTCCAATATAACGAAGGTAATTGCTCCAGATTCCGGAAACTCCGGATTCTTCAAATACTTCTGCGATAGTAGTAGTTGCAGGGAAAATTACTATGTCGCTACCAAAGAGCATCATTAAAGGCATTAATACAAACCATCCTAAAATGCTTCCTGCAAACATATATGATGCTGTTTGTGGTCCGCAAATATAACCTACGCCTGCTAATGCCGGAAGGACATCAACACCAAATGCAGAGCCTTTAAATTTATTAATTTGCCAGTTGATTTCACTTGGGAATATTTTTAATCCGTCAGCAATAAATTTGTACAGTGCTGCAATCCCTAAGCCGGCAAATACGGTTCCTGATTTTGTATTGCCTTTTTCTCCGGCTTTAAGTACTTCTGCACAAGCTGTACCTTCCGGGTAGCCTAAGACACCATGCTCTTTAACGATTAGAGCGTTGCGTAATGGGAGCATAATAAATACACCAAGCAGTCCACCACAAAGAGCAATTATGCTGAGGTTGAATAAACTTGGAACATCGCATATGCCTTCTTTTGCCCACATAAATAGTGCAGGAATAGTAAAAATAATGCCGGATGCTACTGATTCTCCAGCAGAACCAATAGTTTGAACCATGTTGCTTTCCAGAATTGAATTGCGCTTGAATAATATGCGCATAGTACCCATTGAAATAACAGCAGCAGGAACTGAAGCTGAAACAGTCATTCCAACTCGCAACCCCAAATAGGCATTAGCTGCACCGAATACAACCGACAAAACAATACCCACAATTATGGCAAATGGGGTAAATTCCGGCATTACGGTATCAGCTGAAATATAGGGCTTAAACGTTTCTTTTTCGTTCATTACTTTTCTCCTTTTATACAATAATATAGCGTGTATATTATCGCTTCTTTTTATAATTTTGTCAATTTTGCAAGCTTCTTAGAAAATAGCCTAAATTTGTTGTATAATAAATAGATAGTAATTTCTCAAAGAATGGATTTTTATGAGCAGACCTAAGCAATGGATTAAAAATAGACATAAAGTGATAACGGCCCTTGTCAGACCGTTTTTGCGTGTAATAATTAGGTTAAAATACCATGCAAGGGTTGATTCTTTTGATCAAGAAGGTCATAGAAATTGGCTTATTCTGGCAAATCATCAAACCGATTTTGATCAATTTTTTGTTTCTGCAGCATTTAAACATCCTGTTTACTATGTTGCAATGGATGATGTCTTTTCTAATGGTTTTGTATCAAGATTTATTGAATGGGCGGTTGCGCCTATTCCGATTTTGAAGGCTACTAAGGATATAAAAGCTGTTAAAAATTGCCTTCGAATTGCAAAAGAGGGTGGCAATATTGCTTTATTTCCTGAAGGGAATAGGACTTACAGTGGAAAAACCTGCTATATAAAACCATCTGTTGCAGCTTTAGCTCAAAAGTTGGGCCTTCCTATAGCAATTTTCAGAATAGAGGGTGGCTATGGCGTTAAGCCTCGCTGGGCCGATAATATCAGGAACGGGGCTATGACTGCCGGAGTTCGTAAAATAATAGAGCCTCAAGAATATAAAGATTTATCTAAAGAGGAATTATACGAACTTATTTGTAAAGAGCTTTGTGTTGATGAAATTTGTTCATCCGGCATTTATGAAAGTAAGAAATCAGCAGAGAACCTTGAAAGAGTGTTTTATGTTTGTCCTGAATGCGGATTATCGGAGTTCACATCTGCGGCAAGTATAGTTTCTTGCACTCAATGTGGCAAAAGATATAAATATCTGCCTAATTTAAGACTTAAAGCATTAGATGGACAACGTAGTTTTGATACTATTGCCGATTGGTATGATTATCAGGAAAATTTTGTCAGAAATTTAGATTTAACCAAATTCGGCAACAAGAATTTCTATGTAGAAAATGTTGATTTGTATAAAGTCGTTGTTTGCGTCGATAAGCAATTAATGCAAAGGTCGGTGCAGCTAAAGATGTACAATGATTGCATTACAATGCAGCTTCAAGACGGTTTGATTACTTTGTATTATGATGATATTCTTGCTGTGGCTTGCATAAATGATCATAAGCTTAATATCATACATAAGGACGATGTGTATCAAATTCAAGGAAACAAGGGCTTTAATGCTCTTAAATATTGTAATATTTATTATCGCTATAAGTATATGCAAGAGGAACATTTAGATGGAGAGTTTCAGTTTTTGGGATTATGAGGTGTGGGGCACATTTAATCTGATAGCTGTGCTACTGATTAGTTTGCTTGCTGCTAATTCACTTAAAAAAGTAATACCTGCTTTAAAACAATCTCTTATTCCATCATCAGTATTAGGTGGAATACTTGTTTTGATTGTTTCAATCATATATGAAGCAAAAACGGGAAATCGTATGCTTGATACCAATTTCTTCGGTGGTAATGGAAGTGGTGTTTTAGAAATATTCACCTATCATTGCCTTGCGCTTGGTTTTATTGCAACTACTTTAAAACCATCTAATGGGAAATTCGGTAAAGAGAGGACTCGAGAGATTTTTGATACCGGTGTTACAACAGTTTCCACATACTTACTTCAGGCTGTTTTGGGAATAAGCATTACATTAATAGCATCATTGATTTCATCTAAAATTTTCCCTGCTGCCGGAGTTTTGCTTCCTTTTGGATACGGGCAAGGTACAGGACAGGCTTTAAATTACGGTAATATTTATGAGCTTGAACATGGCTTTGTTGGGGGAAAGAGCTTTGGTTTAACTATTGCAGCGTTGGGATTTTTAAGTGCAAGTATTGGTGGTGTTATCCATCTGAATATATTAAAACGCAAGGGCTTAAATTACGATTGGAATCATGAGGATAGAGAGACCGAACGTTTGCGTCTTCAGGATATTCAAGGCAAAGATGAGATTCCTATGAATGGAAGTATTGATAAACTGACAATGCAGTTAGTGCTTATTTTCCTTGCTTATCTTATAGCTTATGGTGCTATGGCCGGGCTTGGCACTATACTTACATCTTTAAAATCTATTTTGTTTGGATTTAATTTTCTTCTTGGTGTAATCGCTGCTACGGTAATTAAGTCTATAAACAATTGGCTTATGAAAAAAGGCTTTGTTAAGCGTCAGCATATCAGTCCGTTTTTAATGACAAGGCTTAGCGGATTTTTCTTTGATTTGATGATTGTTGCCGGAATTGCGGCTATTCGTATAGATATAATCAACGACTATTGGTTAGTAATTATAATTCTTGGAATTGTTGGCGCATTATCTACATACGTTTACAATCGCTATATTGCAAAAACTTTATTTCCTAAATATTCTGAAGAGCAATTCATGGTTATGTATGGTATGTTAACAGGAACTGCAAGCACGGGAATTATTTTACTTAGAGAACTTGATCCTGATTTTGAAACGCCGGCATCGGAAAACCTGGTATATCAAAATTTCCCTGCGATGGTATTTGGATTCCCAATTATGCTGCTTGCTGCAATTGCTCCGGTTCAACCTGTGCTGACTTTAATTTTGATTGTAATCTTTTTCATTGTTATGAACTTGATTTTATTTAGAAGGCAGATTTTTAAGAAAAAAGCAAAATGACAAAAGAAGACAGCATTTTGCTGAAGCAAATTGAAGATAAAAAAAGACAATGTGAAGAGCAGTATTGCGAAAGCTATACTGCTTTTTTGGATGTTCATCAAATAGCTTTGGCTGAGAATGAATTCAAATTTACCAAACATAAGTTGTATGGCGGATATGATGATGCCGAGCGGAGAATCATAGTATTCCTTCCCGACTATTTGGATGACATTAGTGACGATCCTTTGGAAATTTTAAGAGTTAGAATACCAAAAGGGGGTAAAACTCTCGGACATAGAGACTATTTGGGTTCAATATTAAGCCTTGGAATTGACAGAAATGTTACCGGCGATATCATTGTTCGAGATTTTGGCGCTGATATAATCATATTAAAAAGTATGGAAGAATTTTTACTTGCAAATTATAATCAGGCAGGGCACACTAAACTTAGCGTCGAAATTCTTCCTATATCTGAACTGGATTTAGGCGAAGTGCATACGAGTATTAAACATGATACAGTTGCATCTTTAAGGCTGGACAATATAGTCGGAAGTGCCTTTAATTTATCAAGAACTAAAGCTCAGGAATTTATAAAATCGGGAATAGTTTTTGTTGATAATATTCAATGCGAAAAGTACGATAAGGAGATTGCTGAAAATTCCAAAATAGTTTTGAGGGGCAAGGGAAAGGTCGTGCTAAAGAGCATTGGCAATAAAACACGAAAAGACAGAATTTATATAGAATTGGAAATATATGGATAGTAAATCTAAACTTAGCATCTTAAAAATGGTTGTTGCCGCTATGTGTATAGCTATAGGGCTTATTTTGCCGTTTTTAACAGGACAAATTCATGCAATAGGGAATATGCTTTGCCCTATGCATATACCTGTTTTAATTGCGGGTTTTCTTCTTGGGGCTAAATATGGTTTTATAGTTGGCTTTATTACGCCTTTGTTTAGGAGCATTTTGTTCGGAATGCCTGTTATGTATCCGGGGGCCTTGGCAATGGCCTTTGAATTGGCTACTTATGGTATTGTTGCCGCAGTTATGCACGATATATTCAGAAAAGCCTTATATGGGAAAATAAGGGGAAAGAACAAACATTATGCTGTTTTGTATATTTCTCTGATAATTGCCATGATTTCGGGCCGAATAGTATATGGAATTGTGCGCTTTGCGATGCTGGGAATTGTCGGTACTGAGTTCTCAATTTCGATGTGGCTTGTGATAGAATTTGCCAATTCCTGGCCTGGTATAATTTTACAATTAGTAATAATTCCACCGCTTGTAAGGTGGTTACAATGTTTAATGCCTAGACGATAAATAGTCTGGGCATTTTTCATTTTGCATATTATTGTAGAAAAAAGCCAGTTGTTGTATACTTAAAAGTGGGTAGATTTGCAAAAAATTGAGGATTTTAAATATTAACTATGCATGAAGAATTATTGAAAACTGCGGAAACAGATGAGGCTGCTGTAAAGCGCCTTGTTGATGTTATAGCGGTTCTTAGAGCTCCCGGAGGATGTCCTTGGGATAGAGAACAGACACATGAGAGTTTAAAAAAGCCTATGATAGAGGAGGCTTATGAAGTAGTAGAGGCTATTGAAAATTGTGATGACGCTAATCTTAGGGAAGAATTAGGTGATGTGCTTTTACAAGTTGTCTTTCATGCCAATATTGCTCGTGAGGAAAATCGTTTTGCTTTAAGAGATGTCGCAAACGAAGAATGTGAAAAAATGATTAGAAGGCATCCTCATGTATTTGGAAATGTTCCAAACAATATGGATGCAAAAGGGGTCTTATCTCAGTGGGATGATATAAAGAAACTTGAGAAAAAAGATCAAACGCAAACTGAATCAATGATGGCTATTCCAAGAGCCTTACCTTCACTGTATAGAGCAGAAAAGGTTCAAAGAAAGGCAGCAAAAATCGGTTTTGATTGGGATGATGTTTCCGGAGCTTTTGAAAAAGTAGCAGAAGAAAGTTCTGAGATTAAGGAGGCTATGAATTCTAAAAACCAGGAAGATATAGCGAAAGAAGTCGGTGATTTATTGTTTGCGGCAGTTAATGTTTCAAGAATGCTTGGGGTAGACCCTGAAGAAGCTTTGAATTCGACAACTGCAAAATTTATAAGGCGTTTTAAATATGTTGAAGATGGTATGAAAACAGGCATGAGCCTCGAAGAGCTTGATAAGCTTTGGAACGAGGCAAAAGCTAAAGGTTTATAAATAAATTTAAGATAATTTTTAGGAGGGAAAAATGGCTTACGATGGATTTGCAATTGATGAGTACCTTGATGCTGCAGAGGTAACAAAAGAACTTGATGAATTAATTAAAAAACCAATTTATTCTATTAAGCCTGAAAAGCTTAAGGAATATGAAACAGATTACTTCGATGCAAAATGTGCTAAAAGCAAAGCAATGATTAACGATGCCAAGGAAGTAATTCCTGGCGGAGTTCAGCATAACCTTGCTTTTAACCATCCATTTCCAATTGTAATTGAAAAAGCAGAAGGAGCAAAACTTTACGATATCGATGGAAACTGGTATTACGATTTGCTTCAGGCAGGTGGACCAACTATCTTAGGAAGTAATGATCCTGTAGTAAGAGATGCTGTTATTGACTTACTTAAGACTTGTGGTCCATCAACAGGACTTTTCCATGAATATGAATACAAGCTTGCAAAAAAGATTAGTGAATGTGTTCCAAGTGTTGATAAGTTTAGAATGCTTGGTAGCGGTACCGAAGCTTGCATGTGTGCACTTCGTGTTGCAAGATTAAAAACAGGCAAGAAAAATGTTTTAAAAATGGGTGGCGCTTATCATGGTTGGTCTGATCAGCTTGCTTATGGTATGAGAGTTCCTGGAACAAAGGGTCTTCAAAGTCCTGGTGTTCCAAACTTTGTATTTAAGCATACAGATGAATTCTTCCCTAATGATTTGGAAGATCTTGAAAGAAAGCTTAAGAAAAATGTTGCTAATGGCGGAACAGCTGCTGTATATATTGAGCCTGTTGGCCCGGAATCAGGAACAAGACCTGTATCAAAAGAATTTGTTCGTGGTTGTGAATTCTTAGCTCACAAGTATGGTGCATTACTTGTTTGTGATGAAGTTGTTTCAGGATTTAGAATTGGGCTTTCCGGAGCTCAAGGCTTTTATGATATAAACCCTGATTTAACTATATTCGGAAAAATTATTGCAGGCGGTTATCCTGGTGCAGGCGGAGTTGGCGGACACGAAGATTGTATGGCATACCTTGGTGCTGGATTAGATAACTCCGGCAAGAAGGTTACTAAGGCAATGTGCGGTGGTACAATGGCTGCTACTCCGGTTTCATGTGTTGCCGGATATACTGCAATTTGCGAGATTGAAAAGAGAAATGCATGCGAGATAGCCGGAAGAATGGGCGACAGATTAATTAAAGGTATTCAGGAAAGTATTAAGAAATATGAATTACCGTTTGTTGCTTTTAACCAAGGCTCAATTTGCCATCTTGATACAGTAGGAACAATGCACTTTGCGATTGATTGGAAGAAACCATGGACTATTCCTGAAATTCTTAACCAGACTGATGCAAGAAAGAAAGAAATGCAACATATGGGTGCTGCATATATGGCAGAGGGCGTTGTAACACTTGCAGGTTCAAGACTTTATACAAGTGCTGCATATACTGAAGAAATGATTGATGATGTAATTTCAAGATTTGATAAAGTATTTGCAAACTGTGGTAAGTTAACAAAAGAAAGTAAGAAGTAGTTATGTATTATTCAGAAAATGAAGCAAGAGAAATTGTAATTGAAGCCGGACATAGACTTCTTGAATCAGGTCTTATTGCTCGTACCTGGGGTAATATTAGTGCTCGTATTTCAAAAAATGAGTTTATTATTACGCCAAGCGGCCTTGCATATGACACATTAAAGGCCGAGCAGTTGGTTAAAGTTCGTTGTGATGATTTAAGTTATGATGGAAAAATTAAACCAAGCAGCGAAAAGGGTGTGCATGCAATTTCTTATATTCTAAGACCGGAAGTTAGCTTTATAATTCATACGCATCAATTCTATGCTACTGCCATTAGTATCGAAGGTAAAAATACTAAAATGGCTGCAAGCAGTGAGTACGGTCTTCCAGGTACAGATAAGCTAAAAGAAAAGCTGATGGTTTCTATTTCTAAGAATCCTGATAAACATGCATTCTTTATGCAAAGGCATGGAGCTTTATGCCTTGGAACTTCTTATGACGATGCTTTTAGGATTGCTGATGAACTTGAACAGGAATGCAAAGCATTGTTTAAAGAGGTTGTGAAGGTTGAAGATTACATTGCAGCATGTGCTAAAAGCAAAACATCATTGAGGGCATATATTGATGATTTCGCTCAAATTCTCGGACCAAGTGTTGATCTTAAGAAACCTTTATCAGAGATTTGTAGTGGTAATGATGCTGATGCAGAGCTTATGATTCTTGAAAAGAATTGTGCTGCAGCACTTTATTCAAAGGCAAAGAAATTAAAGCCGATGGGAATCCTTGATTCCAATCTTCAAAGAGCTTTTTATTTAGCAAAGTATTCAAAGTTAAAGGATAAAGCAAGATGAATTACATATTAGCTTATGATATTGGGACTACAGGGGTAAAAACTTGTTTGTTTAAAATAGACAAGTCGGTAGAAAACATAGCAAGTGCAAGCCAAGATTATCCACTATACATTCTGCCTGATGGGGGCGCAGAGCAAGATGGTGATGATTGGTGGAAGGGAATGTGTGATACCACAGCAGAAGTTTTTAAAAAGACTGATGTTAAACCGGAAGAAGTAAAAGGTATTTCGTTTTGTTCCCAAATGCAAGGATTCATTTTAGTTGACAAAGATGGTATCCCTGTACATCGTCCAATGAGCTATATGGACCAAAGAGCAAAAGAAGAAATTAAAAAAGGTATTGCTAATGGTCTTCAAATAGCCGGAGCTAATATTTTTAAGCTTATACCAAGCCTGATTATCACAGGAGCTGTAACCAGTAGCGTTAAGGATCCCGTGTGGAAATATAAGTGGCTTGAGGCGCATGAACCTGAAAATTTCAAACGTGGTTATAAATGGCTTGACGTAAAAGATTATTTAATTTGTCGTTGCACCGGAGAATGTACAATGACAGAAGATAGTGCATTTGGAACCTTAATTTATGACACCAGAAAAGGGAAAGAGGGATGGAGCACTAAACTTTGCAAGATGTTTGATCTTGACATGAATCTTTTACCTAAGATTATTAAATCTACCGATAAAGTTGGAGGGCTTACAGAAAAAGCTGCAAAAGAATTAGGACTTGCTGTTGGTACTCCGGTTTTCGGTGGTGGTGGCGATTCCAGTTTGATAGGTGTCGGAGCTGGTGCGGTTAAAACAGGTGATACTCACATATATTGCGGAACATCAGGATGGGTTATTACAGTAACTGACAAGCAGATGGTTGATGTTACTGCTATGATTGCAGCAATAGTTGGTGCTAATAGTGGAAAGTTTAACTACTTTGCCGAGATGGAAACTGCCGGTAAGTGTTATTCATGGGTTATGGATCATCTTGCAAAGGATGAAATTGGTATCTATCTTGAAAAGAAGGATATAACCGAAGGTACAGAGGCAATGTATGATAGCCTTTTTGATTATCTTTCAGAGACAATAAAAAAAGTCCCTGCAGGTTCTGGTGGCGTAATGTTTACGCCTTGGCTTCATGGTAATCGTTGTCCGTTCGAAGATCCATTATCAACAAGCATGTTTTTCGGAATTAAGATTGAAACCGGAAAGACAGAAATGATAAAAGCTGTTCTCGAAGGGGTGTTCTATCATTTGAGATGGATGCTTGAATGTCAGGATAAAAAACTCAAGACTTCAACTCCGATTAGATTTGCCGGAGGCCTTGCTAAGTCTGATGTTGCTTGCCAGATTCTTTCAGATATTATCGGTCGTAAAATTGAGGTTGTTGAAGCGCCTCAAAATGTAGGGGCCGCCGGAGCAGCAGTTGTCACTGCAGTAGGCCTTGGAATTATTCCAAGTATAGATATGGTTAAAGATTTTGTCGTTGTTGAAAAATCTTTCGAGCCTGATATGAAAAATCATGAAGTATACAATTCTTATTTCGAAACATTTAAAAAACTGTATAAGTCTAATAAGAAATTGTATAAAGAATTAGATATAGCAGGAGGAAAAACTAATGGCTAAAAACAGTGAGTTGCTAAGAACTATTAAATTTGCATTGTTTTCAGCTTCAGCTGGATTGATTGAAATCGGGTCATTTGCTTTATTAAACGAAGTTGCTAAATTAGACTACTGGGTTTCATATTTAATAGCGTTGATTTTAAGTGTGGTATGGAATTTTACTCTTAATAGGAGATATACTTTTAAGAGTGCAAACAATGTTCCTATTGCTATGCTTAAGGTCTTTGCATTTTATTGTGTATTCACTCCATTATCAACTTTACTTGAAAAGTATTTGACAGGACTTGGTTGGAATGAGTATCTTGTAACAATAATTAATATGGCACTTAATTTTGTCACTGAATTTTTATACGATAGATTCTTTGTATTTAAAGATTCGATTGATACAAATGACATTGCTATGAAGCAAAAAAATGTGGAATAATATTATTATATAGGGTAAAATATTTATATAGAGTCCATATGTTTGGATTAGGAGGAAATTTTAACATGAAGAAATTTTTAGCAATCCTTCTCGCACTTGCAATGGTATTTACACTTGCTGCTTGCGGCGAAAAGAAGGAAGAAACAACAACTTCAACTGCTCCTGCAGGATTTGAAGGAATGGAAGATCTTATTGCAGCTGCACAGGCTGAAGGTACACTCATAGTTTATGGTGGCTGCGAAGAGGAATATCTTAATGCTGTTTGCGATAACTTCCAAGAGCTCTTTGGAATTACTGTAGAACGTCAAAGACTTTCTACCGGTGAAATCCAGGCTAAGATTGAAGAAGAAAACGGAAATCCATCTGCTGACGTTGCATTCGGTGGCACAACAGACCCTTACAATGAAATGACAGCTGCGGGACTTCTTGAAGCTTACGAAGCTAATAATGCTGTTCATCTTGCAGGCCCGGCATATCGTGACGCTGAAGGAAACTGGTATGGTATTTACAAAGGAATCTTAGGATTTATGGTAAATACAACAGAACTTGAAAGACTTGGTCTTGAAGCTCCTAAGGATTGGGCAGATCTTACAAAGCCTGAATACAAAGGACTTATTTGGCTTTCAAACTACAATACAGCTGGTACAGCTAAGCTTGTTGTAAATACAATGGTTCAAAAGTATGGTCATGATGAAGCAATGCAGTATCTTTGCGATCTTGATAAGAATATCGAAGTTTATACAAAGTCAGGTTCAGGCCCTTCAAAGAATGTTGGTCCTGCTGAATGTGTAATCGGTATTGGATTCCTTCACGATGGTATTTATCAAATCGTAGACAATGGTTATGACAACATCGGTCTTATTATTCCATCAAGTGGTACATCATTTGAAGTTGGTGCTACAGCAATCTTTAAGGGAGCTAAGCATCCAAATGCTGCTAAACTTTGGATTGAATATGCACTTTCTCCTGCATGTGTAAACCTCGCTAAGGATAATGGTTCATATCAGTTCCTCGTTCTTGACAATGCTGAACAGCCAAAGGAAGCTGCACAGTTTGGTCTTGATCCGGACAACGTAATGGACTATGACTTTGAAGATGCAAAGCTTAATACATCTAAATATGTAGAAGATGTTATGAAGGCTCTTGCAGCAGCTGGTGCTAATACAGGTGATGCATCAAGATTCCAGACAGAATAGTTAAATTGCTTTGAATAGGCGGTGGCATTAGCCTCCGCCTAAATTTTTATAGGTGACTTTATGGCTACAACACAAGGCGCATCCTTAGACAGAAAAAAATTATTAGCAGACCCGATAATGGTAACAACCATTTGTGTGTTAATAGCTTTTTTGACTCTGTTTATTCTATATCCACTTGCTATTCTTTTGGTAGATAGCTTTGTTGGAGATGGTCCGTTTGGCTTCTCTGTATTCCAGAGAATATTCCATATGCCAAACTTTCTTAATGCAATTACAAATACTCTTAAAGTAGGATTTGTAGTTGGCATTTTCTCATCTTTGATCGGTCTACTATTTGCTTATGTAGAAGTCTATGTTCGCATGGGTAAATTTTCCGGAGGTTTATTTAAACTGATTTCAATGTTACCGGTTGTATCACCTCCGTTTGTACTTTCCTTAAGTATGATTATACTTTTCGGAAAAGCCGGTCTTATTACACGATATCTTTTGCAGATTTATGATAATAGCGTTTATGGATATTGGGGCATAGTAATTGTACAAACTCTTACTTTCTTCCCTGTATGTTATATGATGCTGAAAGGTTTGTTAAAGAATATTGACCCGTCTTTAGAAGAGGCGGCTCGTGACATGGGCGCATCAAGAATGGGAGTATTTAAAGATGTAACACTTCCTTTGTTACTTCCGGGACTTGGAAATGCATTTCTTGTCACATTCATTGAATCTATTGCCGATTTCGCAAACCCAATGATTATTGGTGGATCATACGATACTTTGGCAACAACAATTTATTTGCAAATTACAGGAGCATATGATAAAGCAGGCGCAGCAGCTATGGCTGTAGTGCTTTTGTGCATAACACTTCTTATGTTCGCTGTTCAAAAATATTATCTTGAAGCTAAGACTACGGCTACACTTACAGGTAAGGCATCAAGAGCAAGAATGCTTATTGAAGATGCAAGTGTAAGAAGACCTCTTACACTGATTTGTTCTTTGATAGCAATATTTGTTGCCGCAATGTATATTTGTGTTCCAATTGGTGCATGCTTCCCAACATGGGGATATAAATTTTTCCCACTCACAGGAAAATGGTTTGCACAGGTTTTCACAAAATATAAGGGACTCAAAGCTTTCAAGGATAGCTTCGTATTATCGGTAATTGCATCGCCAATTACGGCCTTGCTTTCAATGATAATTTCATATTTGGTAGTAAAGAGAAAATTTAAACTAAAAGGATTTATAGAAGCCGTGTCAATGCTGGCAATGGCTGTTCCTGGTACAGTTTTAGGTGTTGGATATATCAGAGGATACAGTGGTGGTATTTTCCATACAGGAATACTTCAGGGATTATATGGCACAGGAGCACTTTTAGTTATTGTATTTATTATCAGATCGCTTCCTACAGGAACAAGATCAGGTATTTCAGCTTTAAGACAAATTGATAAGTCTATTGAAGAATCAGCATATGATATGGGAGCAAACAGCTTAAAAGTTTTCATGACTGTTACGCTTCCGTTAATTAAAGATTCATTCCTATCAGGACTTATTACTACATTTGTAAGAAGTATAACTGCTATTTCAGCAATTATTCTGTTAGTAACACCGCAATTCCTGTTGATAACAGTTCAGATTAACGAATTCGCAGAGAAGGGTAGTTTCAGTCTTGCTTGTGCATTCGCAACAATCTTAATTATTATCACTTACAGTGCAGTTCTATTGATGAATATTATTACAAGTCATCTTGGAACGAGCAGAAAGATTAAGGAGGCTTAATCATGGAAAAAACAAAAAAAGGCGTACGCCTTGAGCATATCTCAAAAATTTATCAAGACCCAAAAACGGGGAAAGATTTCTATGCAGTTAAAGATACAAATCTGACAATTGAACCGGGTTCATTTGTAACATTACTTGGTCCATCAGGATGTGGAAAAACAACGACACTTAGAATGATTGCCGGCTTCGAATCTCCTGATGAAGGTGAGATTTATCTTGGTGATGAAGCTATTAATGAGTTGACTCCTAATAAGCGTGATACAGCAATGGTTTTCCAAAGCTATGCGCTTCTGCCACATTATAATGTTTTTGATAATGTAGCATACGGACTTAAGCTTAGAAAAGTTCCGGCTGCTGAGATTAAAGAGCGTGTAATGCATATCTTAGATCTTGTTGAGCTTGAGGGTATGGAAGGTCGTATGACAAATCAGCTTTCAGGCGGACAACAGCAAAGAGTTGCTCTTGCCAGAGCTCTTGTAATTGAACCTGGAGTTCTTCTTTTCGATGAACCTCTTTCAAATCTTGATGCTAAATTAAGAGTGTCAATGAGAACTGAGATTAGGCGTATTCAGCAGGAAGTTGGTATAACTGCTATTTATGTAACTCATGATCAATCAGAAGCTATGGCACTTTCGGACAATATCATCATTATGAGTAATGGTAATGTTGAACAAATGGGCAGTCCTGAAGAAATTTATTATCATCCAAAGAATAGATTTGTTGCAGACTTTATCGGTGAAGCAAATTTCCTCCCTGGCGAATTAATGAATCAACCGGGCAAGACTATTGTACTTCGTCCTGAGACAGGAAGACTTGCTGATGAAGGCCAAATTGATGCCAAGGTTATTCTTTCATGCTTCATGGGTTCATATCAGAACTATCATGTTATGGTTGGAGATCATCTTGTTAAGCTTCAAGAGACAAATCCGAAGTCAAAGAAGATTTACAGAGTTGGTGATACTTGCAAATTAGTATTTAATCCGGATGATGTACATCTTTTGGAGAATGAATAATGAAAAGATCTGAAATTAATAAAGCTCTTCATGAAATGGAGAGCTTTATAAATGAGTACAAATTTTCGCTTCCGGCATTTTGTCATTTTACCCCTGAAGAATGGCAGGATAAAGGCCATGAATATGACGAGGTTCGTGACAATATGTTGGGGTGGGATATTACTGATTATGGTACGGGCGAATTTGATAAATGCGGTTTTTCGCTTATCACAATTCGTAACGGCAATTTGGCGTTGAAAGATAAATATCCAAAAACATATGCCGAAAAATTATTGTACATAAAAGAAGGGCAAAATAGTCCAATGCATTTTCATTGGAGCAAAATGGAGGATATTATCAACCGTGGTGGCGGTACCGTCTTAATTCAAGTATTCAATTCGCTTCCTGATGAGGATATTGATAGAATTAATCCTGTACATGTGCATGTAGATGGGCATGAAATGGTGGTTGATGCCGGAACTCAGGTTGAACTAAAACCCGGGGATAGCATAACAATCTATCCTTATATGTACCATGATTTTAACGTCAAAGAGGGAACAGGACCTGTCCTTTTAGGTGAGGTTAGCCAGACAAATGATGATAACACCGATAATAGATTTTATGCTCCTATAGGACGTTTCCCTAGCATTGAAGAAGACGAAGCTCCATACCGACTTTTGTGTAATGAATATCCTAAAGCAAAATAGTAAATTAACTTTAAATGTTTTAAAAACTTTTAGTTTAATATGATTAAGACTTGGTTAAATGATATAAAAGAAGGCAGGCCATTATGGCTTGCAGAATGCCGCGAAGAAGCTAAAGAAGATACAAATTCTGTTGAAACTAAAATTAGTGTAATTACTAATGCCGGAGAAAATAAAGAATTTAGTATTTATCTTCCTAAGGTTGAAATGGGTGAAGAATTTAATCTTATGGGAAGTTTCCTTGACGCTAATAGATATAATGCCGCAGCGCTTCTTGGACAGCTTGATACTACAGATTGTGCAATGCCAGATCCAAAGGCTGTCTTGTCGCAAATAAAGAAAAGCGAGCCAAATAAGAGTGAATTCATTATGCCAAAGGATCCGCTCATTTGCGGCGTAGATATTGGGGGAACTGATATAAAGTTGATTCTTGTCGAAGGCGACAGAATCAGAAGAGTTTTAGCTTATGATTGGAATCCTTCTATTGCTACAGAGGCTGCGATGATACTTAACCCGATTTATGAGCTTATTGAAATGGCAGCTAATGGGCAAAAGCTTGATGGCATAGGGGTAGCTTTCCCTGATGTGGTAATTGATAATAAAATTTATGATAGCCAAACCCCAAAGACTGCCGGCATGAGGGCAAACAAGGATATTGATTACAAGGCAGAGTTTAATAAATTAACCAATCTTGATGATTTTTTAAGGCCGCTATGTAAGGACGGCGCGCCGATAAAAGTGCTAAATGATGGCTATATGTCGGCATATACAGCATATAACGAATTGAAAAATTCCGATGGCGGTAAAGAACTAATAAAAGATGGTATTATTGTCCTTCCTATAGGAACAGATATTGGTTTTGGTTGGGTTGATGCGGATGGGAGTATCCCAAAATATCCTGGCAATTTGTATAAGTGTATTTTTAGATTTGATAATGATGAAGATGCACATTTTATGAACCAAGCAAAGGTTCTTGAAGCCGCAGGTATGCCTTTAACGAATCCTAAACCTTGTGTTGATATGCTAATAAGTATGGCTGAATCGGGAGAGCAAAATGCTGAAACTATTTTCAAAAATGTAGGTTTATATTTAGGACATGCCATTAGAGAAATTAATTTCTTTATGAAGCCAAAGACTAATAAATTCTTATTGATGGGGCGTTTTGCAAAGAGTGAATATGTTTTCGATTTAATGAGTATTGGCATGCAAAAAGTTGCTCCGGATGCTGTTGTTCTTCAAGCTGATGAAGGATTAGCTAATACTCCGATAATGAAGAAGCTGGCAGAAATAGACAAAACCGCCATTGCACAATTTGCGCAGGCGGTTGGTTGTATATATTATGCACTTGAAAAATAATTCTTAATTTACAGTTGATCAATATAATTACATGCGGCCATTGCAGCGGTAGCTCCGTCTGCAGTGGCTGTTGTTATTTGTCTGACAGTTTTTGCTCTGGCATCTCCGGCAACGAAGATACCATTAGTTCTTGTCTTGCAATCTTCTGTTGAATCAAAATATCCAAATTGATTTAAATCTGCTATTGATTTAAAGTTTTCGTTTTCAGGAATAAGACCTATTGCTTCAAACATGCCATCGCATTTGAATTCTCCGATATTGGTTTTTACACCAGAGAATATTCCGACATCGCTGACATTTATGCCTGTGATTTTGACTCCAGTATGTGCTTCCACATTTTCTTTTGCAAGTAATATATCTTGCAGTTTTTTTTCACCTGTGAAATGATCCATATCTTGAAGAATTATAACCTTGCTACATTTGGCACTTAGCAATATGGCTTCTTGAAGAGCTGAATTTCCTCCACCGGCAACTACAACAGTCTGGTTTTTATAGAAGTCGCCATCGCATACTGCGCAGAATGATATGCCGTTACCAACGGCTAATTCTTCGCCTTCGAGCCCAAGCATTCTATGCTTAACCCCGGTTGCCAATATAACGGCTTTTGACTCAAAGCTTGAGCCTTCCGCTGTTTTTACGATACAAGGATTTCCCGGGATGACTTCAGTGACCTCTTCAAGTTCAAGTTCTGCCCCCTGAGCCATTACCTGATCTAAAAACTTCTCTGCGAATTCATTTCCGCTCATTGAGATTGTTCCCGGATAATTTTCAACTTTCGGAGAGTAGGTTATTTGGCCTCCAATGCCTGCTTTTTCTATAATTAACGCTGTTTTGCCATTGCGCAAAGCATAGAGGGCTGCTGTCATTCCGGCAGGGCCTCCACCGACTACTATTACATCGTACATAGGTATCTCCAATACAAACGAGCTTCTGTTATAAGGTTAACTTACTTTGTTAAGATATCCTTTGATATCGGATACTCCGCGATAGCTTTCAGGGCCTGCTGCTGTCTCTATAACGAGGGTAGGAGCTTGCTTAATTCCGTATTTTGCAACTAAATCAGCATGTTCTTCTGCTATAAGCACTTCGTAAGCAACACCTGCTTTATCAAGTAGAGCTTTTGCTAATTTGCAATTTGGACAACTTGGTGTTGTGAAAAGCAGAACCTTAGATTCTGCACTAGCAACCGTCTTTGTTGGAACAGCTGCTTGTGGTTCTGAATTGCGTGGTCCTTGGTGTGTTAAATTTGACTTTCCGATATTATATTCTTTTCTGTCTTGGAATTCTTGTGATTTACCATCATTCCAGTTTTGAACCGGTCTATAGTATCCTGTAATTCTTGAATAAACTTCTGTCTTTTGTCCGCAATGTGGGCAAGTATAAACTTCGCCTGCGATATAACCATGGTCCTTGCAAACACTGTAGGTAGGAGACATTGTATAGTAAGGAAGCTTATAATTTTCAGCAATCTTTTTTACGAGTGTTGCTGCGGCTTTCCAATCAGGAAGTTTTTCTCCGAGGAATGCATGGAATACAGTACCACTTGTATATCTTGTTTGAAGTTCATCCTGTACATCTAATGCTGAGAAAATATCTTCTGTATATCCTACAGGCAGATGACTGGAGTTTGTATAATATGGAGTTCCGTTTTCATTTGCTGTAATGATATCAGGGAAATTTTCCTTATCATGTTTTGCGAATCTGTATGTTGTTGATTCTGCCGGAGTTGCTTCTAAGTTGTAAAGATCTCCATATTGTTCTTGATAGTCTGACAGTCTTTCTCTCATGTGATCAAGAACTTCTTTAGCAAATTTCTGAACCTTAGGATCTGTTAAGTCGGCTCTAAGCCATTTTGCATTCAAACCGGCTTCATTCATACCGATAAGTCCTATAGTAGAGAAGTGATTTTCGAATGTGCCAAGATATCTCTTTGTATATGGGTATAAACCATTATCAAGCAATTTTGTGATAACAGTTCTCTTTGTCTTAAGAGATCTTGCAGATATATCCATTAATTTATCAAGGCGTGTATAAAATTCAGCTTCATCTTTTGCGAGATATGCAAGTCTTGGAAGATTGATTGTTACAACCCCAACTGAACCTGTAGATTCTCCACTACCAAAGAAACCGCCTGATTTCTTTCTTAATTCTCTTAGGTCAAGTCTAAGTCTGCAGCACATTGAACGAACATCGCTTGGCTCCATATCAGAATTGATATAGTTTGAGAAATAAGGGGTTCCGTATTTTGCTGTCATTTCGAATAAGAGTTTATTGTTTTCTGTTTCGCTCCAATCGAAATTTTGTGTGATTGAGTATGTTGGAATAGGATATTGGAAACCTCTGCCGTTTGCATCGCCTTCAATCATAATTTCAATAAAGGCTTTGTTAACCATATCCATTTCTTTCTGGCAGTCTCCATATGTGAAATTTTGTTCCTTTCCGCCTACAATAGCAGGAAGGTTCTTTAAATCATTAGGAACTGTCCAGTCTAATGTAATATTTGAGAATGGTGCTTGTGTTCCCCAACGCGAAGGAGTATTAACGCCATATACAAATGATTGAATTGCCTGCTTTACTTCTTTTTGTGAAAGATTGTCGGTTTTTACAAAAGGAGCAAGATATGTATCAAAGGAACTGAAAGCCTGGGCTCCGGCCCATTCGTTTTGCATAATTCCTAAGAAGTTAACCATTTGGTTACAAAGTGTTGAAAGATGTCCGGCAGGGGAGGATGTAATCTTTCCAGGTACACCGCCGAGTCCTTCTGTTATAAGTTGTTTGAGTGACCATCCTGCACAATATCCTGTGAGCATTGAAAGATCGTGGATGTGAATAGCAGCTGATCTATGAGCTTCAGCTATTTCATCATCGTAAATTTCTGACAGCCAATAGTTTGCTGTAATAGCTCCGGAATTAGAAAGAATAAGTCCGCCTACGGAATATGTTACTGTGGAGTTTTCTTTTACACGCCAATCGTTAATTTGGAGATAGTCATCAACCAAGTCTTTATAATCGAGCATGGTAGCACTAACATTTCTAACTTTTTCTCTCTGGCGTCTATATAAAATGTAAGCTTTTGCTACATCTGCATAGCCTCCTTCAGAAAGGACCTTTTCTGCGCTGTCTTGGATTTCTTCTACTGTAATAAGCTCATCTTTTACCTTATCGGCAAAATCTGCTGTTACACGCAAAGCCAACATATCAATGATTGTTGGATGATAATCCTTTTCTATAGCATCAAAGGCTTGAGTAATTGCTTTGCTGATTTTTTTAATGTCAAAATCTACTTTACTACCATCTCTTTTAAGAACTTTATACATTTAAAAACCTCCACATAATGTATATTTTAAGTCGCCGACCCACAAAATGTGGGATACGCGCGTACGATAAATATAACATATGCAGAGGTCAAAGTCAATATATATAGAGCTTTACTTTAACAAAACTACTAGATATTGTGTTTTTGAGTTTATAATGTATTAAACTCCGCGAATTTGCACTTTTACAACAGTTTTTTCTACTATTTTGGCAAATCGCTCTAATTTTTCTTTGTCTGGGCTTGTAAAACCAGTATATAATACGCTATCTCTATCTACGAAAGCCTGAAGGAAATATTGGGAGGCTCCGGCAATCATAGCAGAAATACCTTCAAAGGAAGATTCATCATGTAGCTCATTTACAACAGTTGTTCTGAATTCGTACATAATAGATGAATTTTTGATAAGTTCGATGCTTTGTTGTACTTTAGAAATATCCACATTTTCTAATCCGCAAGTTTGAGCATACTTTTCAGGGCTGTTTTTAATATCCATAGCCACATAATCTATAAGCTTTTTATCCAGAATAGCCTTAAGCGTTTCTGGATGGAATCCGTTAGTGTCCAATTTAATAGAAAATCCAAGCTTTTTAATTTCTCTTAGCAAATCGGGAAGATCCTTCCTCAGTAGTGGTTCACCTCCGGTAATGGCAACTCCATCTAAAAGTCCGATTCTTGTATTCAGGAACGCTAAAAGCTCTTTGTCGTCCATTAATGCTGGGGCAGCGCCATCTAATAACTCGGAGTTATGGCAAAATGGGCAGCGCATATCACAGCCCGCTAAAAAGACGGTGCAAGCTGTTTTGCCCGGATAGTCTAATAATGTTAGTTTTTGCAATCCATTAATATTCATATAATTCCTCCGTGTATTTTATTGTATCATATGCTATAATAAATAGTTGTGTAACTTAGTTATTTAATAAAATTTATTTATATTAAGGAGAAAAAACATGATTAAAGTTGCAATTAATGGATTCGGTAGAATCGGCCGTCTTGCTTTTAGACTTCTTTCTTCAAGCAAGGCTCTTGAAGTTGTTGCTATCAACGATTTAACATCACCTGATATGCTTGCATATCTTCTTAAGTATGATTCAACACAGGGTATGTATGACAAGACAGTTAAAGCTGGCGAAGACTATATTCAGGTAGGATCAAAGAAATATCATATTTATAAAGAAGCAGATGCTACTAAACTTCCTTGGAAAAAGCTCGGTATTGATGTAGTTCTTGAATGCACAGGATTCTATACATCAAAAGAAAAGGCTGAAGCTCATATCAAGGCTGGTGCTAAGAGAGTTCTTATTTCTGCTCCTGCAGGCAATGATGTTCCGACAATCGTTTACAATGTAAACCATAAGACATTAACAAAGAAGGATAAGATTGTTAGTGGTGCTTCTTGCACAACAAACTGCCTTGCTCCAATGACAAAAGCATTAAATGATTTTGCTCCAATTCAGAGCGGTTTTATGAGTACTGTTCATGCTTATACTGGTGATCAGATGGTTCTTGATGGACCACATAAAAAGGGTGACAAGAGAAGAGCAAGAGCTGCTGCTGTTAACATTGTTCCAAACAGCACCGGCGCTGCAAAGGCTATTGGTCTTGTAATTCCAGAACTTAAAGGTAAGCTTACAGGAAATGCACTTCGTGTTCCTACACCAACAGGATCAATCACAGTTCTTGATGCTGTTGTAGAGACAAAGAAGGCTCTTGATGTTAAGAAAATCAATGCTGCAATGAAGAAAGCTGCAAACGAGAGTTATGGTTATACAGAAGAACCTATCGTTTCCAGTGATATCGTAGGAATGAGCTTTGGTTCACTCTTTGATGCTTCTCAGACAGACTGCATGCAGATTAAAGATAACCTTTATGAAGTAAGAGTTACATCATGGTATGACAATGAAATGTCATATACAAACCAACTCGTTAGAACACTTAAGTATATGGGTTCACTTAAATAATTATGGGAAAAGTTTTATCTAATTTAAAACCAGCAAAGGTCTTCGAATATTTCGAAGACCTTTGTAGTATGCCGCATGGTTCCGGCAATACAAAAATTATAAGCGATTATCTTGTCGATTTTGCAAAAAAACATAATCTTAGATATAGACAAGATGAGGTTAATAATGTTGTCATTTGGAAAGACGCAAGTGAGGGCTATGAGAATGCTCCTACTTACATTATTCAAGGTCATATGGATATGGTCTGCGCACAAACGCCTGATAGCCATAAAGATATGACGAAAGAAGGACTGGATCTTATGACGGATGGAACATGGGTCTGGGCAGATAAAACTTCATTAGGTGGAGATGATTGTATTGCAGTCGCTTGTGCGCTTGCAATTCTTGATGATGAAAATCTTAAACATCCTTCTTTAGAGATGGTCTTTACCGTAGATGAAGAAGTCGGATTGTGCGGGGCCAGCGCATTAGATTGCTCTGATTTAAAAGGTAGAAGACTTCTCAATATAGATTCTGAAGAAGAGGGTGTATTTACACTTTCTTGTGCCGGAGGTTGCAGAGTTGAGGGGTTACTCGAATCTAAACTGTGCGATGTTCCTTCTGATTATTTGGTAGCTAAGATTAAAACATACGGTTTTCTTGGTGGCCACAGTGGTTGTGATATTGCTGACGGGAGAGGCTCTGCGATTTATGTATTAGGCCAATTTCTTTATTTTGCAAGCACACATAACAGTGGAATGCTTTTAGTATCAGCAGCTGGCGGAAAATTTGATAATGTTATTGCGAGCGATGCTGAGGCTATTATTGCGGCTCCGGCTGATGCAATTAACCCAATCAATTCTATGTGTTTAAGATTTCGCGAAAAAATAAAGGAAGAGTTGGGCAGTGTTGATCCAGATGCAGAGATAGTATTTGAATTAATAGGCAAGCCGGAAAATGGTATGAAAGCGCACAATCTTGCAAAAACTCAAAAAATTCTTTCAACATGGAGCAAGCTTTCGTTTGGCGTAAAAAAAATGCTTCCTGATTTTCCTGGCGTTCCGCAGACATCCCTTAATATGGGATATATGCTTGTTGATGATGAGGGCTTTAAATATAAATATTCGGTTAGATCTTCTATAAACGAGGAAAAACAAGAACTTATAAATGAGCTTAAAACTATTACTTGCCAAGCTGGCGGCAGTGTTAGCATACATGGTGTTTATCCTGCATGGCCGTATTTGGCAAAATCTGAATTTAGAGATTTGGCTACAAAGATCTATGAGGAAGTGAACGGAATAACTCCGGGAAGGGCAGCAACTCACGGTGGGCTTGAATGTGGATTATTCATTGAAAAGATACCTGGGCTTGATGCAATTTCAATAGGGCCTGATCTTCGTGATATCCATTCTGCACGTGAAAGATTGTCGGTAAAATCAACAGAAAGACTATATAATTTCGTTTGCAAATTATTGGAAGAGAGCAAATAAACCTTGACATATTAGGTTTGTTAGCGATATAATTATTCCCGCGGTCTGTGAAAAAGACTGCGATATGGCGGTGTAGCTTAGTTGGCTAGAGCGTCCGGTTCATACCCGGAAGGTCGGTGGTTCGACTCCACTCGCCGCTACCATTTTTTTAGAGATGGTGGGTGTCGTCAAGCGGTTAAGACCCTGGGTTGTGGCTCCAGTATACGTGAGTTCGAATCTCACCACCCACCCCAAAATTAAATAAAACGCAGGGGTATCGCCAAGTGGTAAGGCAGTGGATTCTGATTCCACCATCCGGGGGTTCAAATCCCTCTACCCCCGCCAAAGTGGTGGCATAGCCAAGTGGTAAGGCACGAGTCTGCAAAACTCTGATCCCCAGTTCAAATCTGGGTGCTACCTCCAAATTAAAAACTCCGAAGCAAATGCTTCGGAGTTTGTTTTTTTACAATAATTATATTACATATTGTGTAAGATAATCTCTTGTAAGGATAATTGATTTAAGGACATCTTCTGCGCTTCCTTCAAACGCTTTGTCTTCTATTTCCATACATGCATATCCCTTATAGCCAATATCCGTGAGGGCTGAAACAAATTTGCTCCAATTTACATCGCCAAGTCCAGGAAGTTTTGGAGACATGTATTCAAGAGGGTATGCCATAATTCCAACTTGATTCATTTTATCAGGGAATAGTTTTATATCTTTGAAGTGTACATGGAAAATCTTATTTTTAAACTCATAAATAGGTTTTATGTAGTCAATTTGTTGCCATACAAAGTGTGATGGGTCGTAGTTAATTCCAAGATATTTTGACGGAAGAATCTTAAATACTTCTCTCCAAATTGCCGGAGTTGTCATAAGATTTTGTCCACCTGGCCACTGATCAACCCCAAACAGCATTGGGCAGTTTTCAATAGCAATTTTAACTTTTAGTTTTTCAGCTAATTTAATAATAGGCGGCCAAATCTTTTTTACAAGTTTAAGGTTTTCTTCCACTGTTAAGTTTTGATCGCGACCAATAAATGTCGTAACCATATTGACTTTTAGTTTTGCAGAAGCTTTAATAACATTTTTAAGATGTTCGATATTAGCTTTTCTTTTAGTTAAGTTGCCATCCATAGTGTTTGGATAAAACGCTAGGGCGGAAATCTTTATGCCACTGTCTTTTGCATAGCTTAAGATGTGTTCTGCATATTCATCATCTTTTAAAACTTTATCTACATCGATGTGGCTGACTCCGGCATATCGACGTTCAGCTTTGCCCTTAGGCCAACAAGCAACTTCAGCGCATTCAAGGCCTAAATCTGACATAATGTCCATAGATTGTTCAAAGTCATATTTGTCTAAGATTGCTGTTACTAAACCTAATTTCATATTTGTTCTCCTTTAGAATTTAAATAGCGATTATAGTTATAATTTACAGCAAAAAAATGCGATTTTCAAGTTTTTCGCCAACTTGACAAATATTCTACAAAGATGCTAAAATTACAATGTATTTTTGCGTTAAAGGAGATAATTATGCGCGTTGGAATTATAGGCTGTGGCTCAATCGCTAAACAGCGTCACTCTTATGAATATCATATTAATCCAAATACAGAGATTGCAGGATATTATGATTTAAATCCTGAAAGAGCTAAATCTTTGTGTGATATATACGGAGGAAAAGTATACAATAGTATTGATGAAATGCTTGCTGATAATACGATAGATGCTGTATCTGTATGTGTCGCTAATGCATATCATGCTGAGACAACAGTTAAAGCACTTAAGGCCGGGAAAAATGTTCTTTGTGAAAAACCTATGGCTACAAGTATTATTGATTGCGAAGCAATGATAACTGCTGCCAAGGAAAGTGGAAAGCGTTTATTTATTGCTCAAAATCAACGACTTGCACCTGCGCATAAGAAGGCTAAAGAAATTTTAGACTCCGGAAAGCTTGGTAAAGTACTTCATGCAGTTGCTATGTTTGGTCATGGCGGTCCTGAAAGTTGGAGTATGGATAAGAGCGCAAACACTTGGTTCTTTAAAAAATCTGCAGCTAGCTTTGGCTCAATGGCGGATTTGGGAATTCATAAAATAGATACAATTAGATATTTAGTTGATGATGAACTTGTTTCAGCACAATCAACAATGACTGTTCTTGATAAGAAGTTTCCGGATGGAACACCTATCGAGGTTGATGATAATAGTGTAGAAGTATTTAGATTTAAGAATGGTGCTATGATGACAGTAATCACCAGTTGGACAAACTATGGTGATGAAGCCAATTTCACAAATCTTCTTTGTGAACACGGAATCATTAAACTTTATTCAGATCCAAAGTATGCACTTATTGTTGTTCATGAGGATGGTACTGAAGAAAAATTTGAAATTGGCAAGATTCAAAGAAACGATGATGCTCAGCAAGAAAGTTCTGGCATTGTTGATGAATTTGTTGAAGCTATTACAACCGGAAGACCTTCACCGCTGGATGCCGATAAAGTTATCGGATCTATGAGAGGCGTGTTTGCAGCAGTAAAATCTGCAGATGAAGGAAAGGTAATTAATATTTGATATTAAGCAATTCCGCTTGATATATATTGTCGACAGTATATAAGATTTAGTAAAATTTTTACTAGGAGGAAAAAAAGACAATGAAGAAAATTTTAGCAATTCTCCTCGCACTTGCAATGGTATTTACACTTGCAGCTTGCGGTGGAGAAAAAGAAGATGCTACAACAGCATCAAAGAAGTTCTATGTATTAGGACCTACACCTGATCACGGCTGGACAGCTCAGGCTGGTGCATTTGCTCAGGCAAAGTGCGAAGAAGTTACAGCAGCTGGAAAATATGAAGCAGTATTTATGCCTGCATCATCTGGTGAAGAACAGGTTGACCTTTGCAACACAATTATTGCAAACGGTGATGCTGCTCTTGTTGTAATCATGGCTCTCGAAGATTCAGCAGCAGCTGGTATCGAAGCTCTTGATGCAGAAGGTATCCCATTCATTGAATTCGATAGATTCATTCTTTCAATGAAGGATAAAGCTCTTCTTAACTATTCTGGTAACAACTATGGTTGCGGTGCTGGAATCGCTGCATGGCTCCAGGAACACGGAATGGAACCAGGCGCAACACTTGTACAGCTTATCGGCGACAACGGTTCTGTTTGCCTCTACAGACAGGAAGGATTCGAACAGTTCTTACGTGGTGAATTAGATTTCACAGATAATCTTTCTGGTAAGACATATCACACAACAACAGTTTGGACACAGGATCAGATTGATACACTCTTTGCAGACTATCAGAAGGTTTGTGACTGGAGTGCAGACCCGGCTCTCGATTACATGGATCAGAAGATCGATGAAATCACAGCTAAGGCAAAGGCTAACAACGGCAAGCTCTTCATCTTCTCAGAAGACGATGAAATGACATTTGGTGTTCTTAACCTTCTCAATGCTGCATCTGTAAGCGAAGCTACAGCAGCAGATTTCGAAGCTCTTGAAGTTTACATTTCAGCTATCGGCGGAATGCAGGAACTTTATGATGTAATGGATGGAAAATCAGATCTTTCAGCTACAGCTGACAAGTACTTTGATGACATGATGTCCGTAACATTCAACCCAATCATGATGAAGAATGTTATTGATTATGCTGTTAAGTATCTTGATGGAGATTGGTCATTCTCAACAGGCGCTGAAGTTAACGATCCAGTTGCTATCGTAGATAGAACAATCGCTGGCACAGTTGAAGGCTTCACAGGTCACTAATCTGTATCTTAAAAGGATGCATGCTTTTGCATGCATCCTTTTTTCGCAATATCAATTTGGAGTAACAAATGGCAATTCTTGAAATGAAACACATCTCAAAAGCGTTTGGTGGATCAAAAGCTTTGAATGATGTGCATCTCACCATTGAAGAGGGTGAGATTCATGCTTTACTTGGTGAAAATGGTGCCGGAAAATCTACTTTAATGAATGTCCTTACCGGTGTTTATGAAGCAGATTCAGGTACAATTACATGGATGGATAAATTATATCCATCACCGACAATTGCTCAAATGGAAGAGGCTGGTATAGCCTTTGTACATCAAGAGCTATCTGTAATTAATGATTTATCAGTTACAGATAATATCTTCCTTTGTCATGAAATTAGAAATAAGTTAGGTATTATTGATTATGCAGAGGAAGTTAGACGCACAAGAGAACTTTTTGAAAGTCTTGGCGTAGAAATGAATCCAAACATAATGGTTTCCGAGCTTAAAACTGCTGAAAAGCAATTGCTCGAAATCTGCAGAGCCCTTTATAAGGATGCGAAACTTATTATTTTGGACGAGCCTACTACGGCTCTTTCAAATGATGAAATCGCTCATTTGTTTGGAATAGTAAAATCTTTGAAAGAAAAAGGGAAATCATTCATCTTTATTTCACATAAGATGCCGGAAATCTTTGAACTTTGTGATAGATATACGGTATTTAGAAATGGTGAATTTATCTCTTCTGGATATATTAAAGACACAAATGCTCATGACATTACATCGGATATGGTTGGCACAAAATATGTTGATGCCGATTTGTATGAACCAAGAGAATTAGGAGATGTTGTTCTTGAACTAAAGCATTATGCGGGGCATGGTTTCGAAGATGTTAATCTTAAACTTAGAAAAGGCGAAGTTATAGCATTTACAGGCCTGGCAGGATGCGGTGCATCAGAACTTATGCAAACAATGTTCGGAGCTCTCCCTCGTGATGGTGGCCGAATGTATGTAAACGGTAAAGAGTTATTTGGCGATCGTATTGTAAGTTATATGAAAAATAGCGTAGCAATGCTTCCTGCTAACAGAAAAGAAAACTCTGTTGTAGGTGAAATGAGTATCATTGAGAACTTTGTTATTGCTGAGCATGCTATTTCAAAAAATAAGCAGTTTATTAATTTTGCAGAAGAAACTAACAGATATGAAAAACAGGAATCTGATTTAAGTATTAAGAAGCATGATATTAATAAACCAATCACAGGTCTTTCAGGTGGTAATCAGCAAAAGGTATTCTTAGCTCGTTGGCTTAATACCGGAGCGGATGTTCTTCTCTTTGACAATCCTACACAGGGTGTAGATGTTGGTGCAAAGGCTGAAATCTATAAGCTCATCCTTGAATTTGCAAAACAGGGCAAGAGCGTAATTATTAACACTTTGGAAATTCCAGAGATTAAAAAGGTTGCAGATAGATGTATTGTCTTTTACGAAGGCAAGATTAAAAAAGAATTTAAGCATGAAGAAGTTAATGAACATGATGTAATGCTTTATTCGACAAATGCAATTGAAACAGAAGGGAAGGCAAACTAATGGCTGATTTAACAAAGAAAAAATTCTCATTAGGCGCTATTTGGAGAGACTATAGTTACATTTTTGTAATGATAATTATCATTATCGGTTATGCGATTACAGTTAGCGCAAACGGTGTAGTTTTTAAGTGGAGTCATATTGCATCAATCCTTGGCTCGCAGAATACTTGTATTGTAGGTACTATGGCTTTAGGTATGGCTCTCGTTGTTATTACCGGTAACATCGACTTGTCATTAGGTTCTGGCCTTGTACTTTGCACCGGTATAGCAATCTTAGTATTTAATACCACTGGCTCTGGAATCTTAATGCTTATTGCAGCGATTGTATCAGGAGCTGTTTGTGGTCTTATCAATGGTGTATTGATTGGACTTGCTAAAATGCAGGCATTTATTGCTACATTAGGAACAATGCTTATTTACAGATCGCTTGCACTTTCTGTAGTAAGAGCTATTCCTCAGGAAATATCAGGTTCAAACTCTTCACAGTTTGCAATGATTGCCGGTTCTCCTGCATATGATTTCTTAAGAATGAAGTTTGGTACAGGTAAACTTAGCATTGGAGGATTCTCACTTCCTTGGATTACATTATTATTTATCGCTTTAGCAATAATAATTATCATTATGTCCAAGAAAACAAAATTCGGTAAGTCTGTATATGCTATTGGTTCTAATGCAAATGCATCGAGACTTGCAGGTATAAATGTTACAGGAGTAAAGGTTAGTGTATTTGTTATTACAGGTATACTCGTTGGTTTCGCAAGTTTCATTCAGGCTTGCAAAATCGGTAATATTACACCTGCTTCATCCGGTCAATCTTACGAAATGTATGCGGTAGCAGCAATAGTACTTGGTGGTATCAACATGGCTGGAGGTAAGGGTAACATTATAGGTATTATATTTGGTGCTATTTCTTATTCAGCAATAAACTTTATTATTGTATCTATTCCGGCACTTTCTGTAGATATTCAGAATGCATTCCAAGGTTTAGTACTTATCGTAGTAATTCTTGTTCAGACCCTTGGTCCAATCTTCAAAGAAAAGATTCAGACTGCAAAGAAGAGAAAAGCTGCAATGGCTGCAGAAGCTTAAAGCTGGTTTTCAGCTAATTTTCAGCCTCCTGATTGATTTCAGGAGGCTTTTTTATGCTATAATTAAAGCATTATGGAAAACTATACATATTATACGGCCAAACGCTCAAATCCATTCGTTTGGCTGACCGTCCTGCTTAGTTTATTCTCTGCAGTGACCAGAATTTACTTCTTTGCCAGCACAGGGGCGGGAAGTATCGGCATAGTTATCGTTCATATACTTCTTCCGGTTGTGGCAAATTTATTCGTAGCTCTGCGACTGCCACTTAGAGGACCGAAGATGTTTTATGTAACAGTAAACCCAGTTATGAACTATGCTTTATATTTTGGATTAGTTGCACTTGGCATTGGCTTTGACTGGTGGATGACCTTGCCATGTATTATTCTGTGCATTGTTTTGGCACTTATTTTTTACTTTACATTTACCGGAAAGTTTAAGAATAAGTGGCTTGTACTATTAGCTTTTATTGTTCCTATTTCGCTGTATTGGGTTGATAAATATTTAGCATATTTTATCAGCATGAATTTTGCTGACGGAATCAGCTGGTTGCTTATTTCCGATGCTGCGATATATCTTTCTATCATCACTATAATATTATCTGCGAAAAAACTTGCAGATCCTCAGGAGGGTGATGAATATCGCCTGAAATATGGGGATAGGTTGGATGGAAGATTAGTCAGAACTTTGCCTCCTATGTCACAGGTATCTCCTTATATCATGGTTGATAGAAATGGGGCAAATAATTATGTTCGTGACAGAATAGAAATTGGGGCATTACAGTCTTATGTTCGTGAGAAACGGAAAGAAGGCTATAAGCATTTTGGCATTATGCATGTTATTATTGCGGCATATGTAAGATGTACAAATGATGCTCCGGCGCTTAATAGGTTTTTATCCGGACAAAAAGTTTATCATCGCTATACAGTTGATGTAAACATGATTATAAAAAAGGAGATGACTGCGGAGTCTCCTGATACGGCTGTAAAATTACACTGCAATCCAAATGACACAGCTATAGAGATTTATGAGAAGTTTGATAAATTAGTTCAGAGTGTAAAACAACCAGAACTCGACAGTGGATTTGATAATACTGCGGCATTTGTCGCAAAAATTCCTGGAATAGTTAAGAAATTTGGAATTTGGTTCCTTAAGTTTTTGGATTATTTTGGCCTTTTCCCAATTGAATTGGCTAATGTAAGTCCTTTCCATGGAAGTGTATTTGTAACATCTATGGGTTCGTTGGGTATTCCACCTGTTTACCATCATCTCTATGATTTCGGTAATTTGCCGTGCTTTATTGCTTATGGACATAAGTATACAGAAAATGAATTGCAGCTTGATGGAACTGTTATCCAAAAGAAATATATAGATTTTATATATGATACGGATGAACGAATTTGTGATGGCTTTTATTTTGCTTCAGTTTTAAAGAAATTTAAAAGCTATTTGTTACATCCTGAAAGACTCGATGAGAAGCCTGAACTACAGGAGGATATTGAATAATGCTAAACGATAGACCAATATTTGATTATGAATATTACAAGAAGAGTGCGGATTATATTAAAGGCAAAATCGGTAATTTTGTGCCGGAGATTGGCTTAATTTTAGGAACCGGTCTTGGTGATGTTGCCAATTTAATTGATGCGGAATGTATTATTCCTTATAGTGAAATTCCGAATTTTTTGGTTTCAAAAGCTCCTGGACATGTCGGTAGATTAGTTGTTGGCATGTTTGAAGGACATAAGGTTATTTGTATGCAGGGGAGATTCCACTCATATGATGGCTATCATTTTGAAGAGCTTAGCATTCCTGTTCGTGTTATGAAACTACTTGGCACTCAAAAGCTCATAGTCACTAATGCTGCAGGTGCCGTTAATACAGAATATAAACCTGGCGATTTGATGGTAATTAAAGATCATATTAAATTTATCGGATCATCTCCAATGAGGGGCCCAAATGTTGATGAGTTTGGTTCCAGATTCTTTGACACAAGTGATGTGTATACAGCTGAGCTTAGAAAGCTTGCTCTAAAAGTCGGTGAGGAAAGTCCACTTACAGTACATGAAGGTGTATATTTCTTCTATCAAGGGCCACAGTTTGAAACTCCTGCTGAAGTTCGTGCAGAAAGAATACTTGGAGCAGATGCAACGGGGATGTCAACCGTACCTGAGGCACTTGCTGCAGCACAATGTGGTATGCCATGTATTGGGCTATCATTATTATCAAATATGGCTGCAGGCGTTTTAGAACAACCATTATCAGGTGAAGATGTTGAGGAAACAGCTAAAAAGGTTGCCCCTTTACTTTTAGATTATTTTAAACAACTTATTAGACAATTGTAATAATGAAAACTTTATTTAAAAATTGTTATGTTTTGACAGGGCATGAAATTAACTTCACATCCCTTGTTGTTGATAACGATAAAATATCTTATATAGGTGACAATCCCGAAGAGTATGATTGTGTTCGCGACATGAACGGATGTCTTTTGATGCCGGGCCTTGTTGATGCACATTCTCATGGGCCAATGACACTTATTAGAGGGCTTGGTTCGGGGCTTAAATTGCAAGATTGGCTTAATAAAGTGATAGTTCCAATCGAAGAATATATGACTCCGGATGACATTTATATTGGAGAGCAGTGGGCAATTGTCGAAATGCTTGCTGCCGGAATCACCACTACTTCGGAAATGTATGATTTCCCATGGAGAACATGGGAAGCTTTGCTTGATTCCGGAATGAAAGCTAATATTTGTAGGGCGGGTATATCTTTTTCAGAGGAAGAAGAAATTCCTAAAAACAGACTTCAGGAATGTGAAGATTTTGTTAAAAACTTTTCTGATCCAACAAATAAGCTTATGGCAGATTTTTGTATTCATGCTGAATACAGTTCGACTGAAAAATTTGTACGTAAATTAATTGAACTGAATAAAAAATATAAAGTTTCAGTCCATATACATGCATCTGAAACAAAAAAAGAACATGACGAATCTAAACTCCGCCATGATGGACTTAGTCCAATACAGTATTTTAACAAGCTTGGATTATTTGATAACAATTGCTATGCAGCACATTGCGTGTGGGTAGATGATGAAGACTTGCGGATTATGAAAGAAAAAAATGTAACTATTGTACATAATCCTTCAAGTAACATGAAACTTGGATCTGGATTCGCTCCAATCAGAAAAGCAATTGATATGGGAATAAATGTTGCACTTGGAACCGATGGGGTTGCAAGTAATGATGTGCTTAGTATATTTAAGGAAATGCATTTAGCAGCATTAATTCATAATGGATATAATAAAAATTCTCAAGAAATTTTACCAAAGCAAGTAGTGGATATGGGCACGATAAATGGTGCAAAAGCATTAGGCAGAAATGACACAGGAATACTTGAAGTTGGTAAAAAGGCCGATATTATTGCTGTATGTTTAGACAGTCCTCATATACATCCAATTACAGATATGTTTTCAGCATTATGCTATAGCATTCAAGCAAATGATGTAGTTATGACTATGGTTGACGGAAAAGTTTTGTATGACAATGGGGAGTATACAACGATTGATTTTGATAAAGTAAAATTTGAAATAGGACAGAGGTCGAGACATTTATTAAATGCGCGCTGATCATGATCTTGCATTTATGATGCAATATGAAAATATAGCTTGGTATGATGATGGTGTAGTGAAGATTTTAGATCGCCGCATCTACCCGAATACAGTTAAGTTTGTTGTTTGTAAAAGTTATAGAGAAGTGGCTCAGGCAATAACGGACATGGTTACCCAATCAGCTGGACCATACAGTGCAGCTCCTATGGGTATGGCTTTGGCTGCCCATGAATGCGAAGGGCTTTCTATTGAAGAAAGAATAAAGTTTTTGGAAAATGCTGCATTTGTGATTTCTAATGCAAGGCCAACAACGAAGAAACGTCTTGAAATATGTACGGCTCGTTCTCTTAGAGCCGCACGGTGCGCTGCCAATGAAGGTAATGATATAACAGAGGCAGTGTTCAATGATGCAGTTGCTCAAAATGAAGATCGATATACAAGCATCAATAAAACAGCGAATAATTTGGTAGATTTGTTTCCTAATAGTGGAACGATTATGACACAATGCTTTGCAGAAACAGCATTAGCATTAATGTTAAGAGTTTGCAATGAGCGGGGCAAACATATTAAACTATTTTGTCCGGAAACCAGACCATATTTTCAAGGTTCAAGATTAACAGCGACTGTAGCTCATGATATGGGGTTTGATGTTACAGTCATTACTGATAATATGCCGGCATATGTTATGGCAAAAGAAGGGGTTGATGTTTTTACTTCTGCCGCTGATGCCATTTGTATGGATGGAAGTATTATTAATAAAGTCGGGACATATCAAATTGCTATTGCTGCAAAATATCATAATATTCCTTATTATGTTACAGGAGCCCCTGATAGAGATCATATTGATGGGAAATCTGTTGTAATTGAACAACGCGATCCTGAATATGTACTTCAAGCGATGGGTGTTAGGACTGCGGAACAAGGAGTAAAAGGGTATTATCCAAGTTTTGATTTAACTCCGCCTGAATTGGTTACAGGGGTTGTGACAGACTATGGTGTTTATAAGCCAACAGAACTGGCTAAATATTTTGAGGATAATAAGAATCCGGGGTTTATGGTGTAATGGCTGAATTATATAAAGGCGTTTTGGTAGCGCAGTCAATAACTGAAGATTTAATTCAAAGGTGTAATAATCTGAAAGCAAAAGGTGTTTTTCCTTGTATAGCTATGCTTAGACTTGGAGATTCTGAAGCAGATGCTTCATATGAGCGTAATGCGGTAAAACGTTGCGAGAAAATAGGCATTATGGTTAAATACTTTAACTTGCCGGAAAAAGCTCAAAAATCGGAGATTTTGGGCGCTATAAAGCAAATTAATGAGGATGACTCAATTCATTCCTGCTTAATGTTTAGACCTATTTATGACAAGGATTTAGAAAAAGAAGCAGCTGATTTACTATTACCCCAAAAAGATGTAGATTGTATGACCCCTATATCATTATCAAATCTGTTTCTTGGAAGTGCGGATGGTTTTGCTCCTTGTACGGCTCAGGCTTGTATAGAAATTATTGATTATTATGGTTTAGATGTGTCAGGGAAAAATGTATGTGTTATCGGCAGAAGCCCTGTTGTTGGAAAACCATTATCAATGATGTTGCAAAACAGAAACGCTACCGTAACAATGTGTCACTCAAAGACTGTTGGATTGGAAGATATCGTAAAAAGAGCTGATGTGGTATTTGTTGCAACAGGCCATGTAAACACAGTAAAAAGTAACATGGTTAACGATAAACAAATTATTGTTGATATTGGTGTAAATTTTGTAGATGGACAAATATGTGGTGATGTTGATTTCTTCGGATGTGAACCAATTGTAAAAGCTATTACACCGGTTCCTGGTGGAGTAGGAGCAGTTACAACATCAGTACTTGCGAAACACATTATTGAAGCCGCAGAAAATAGATTATAATTATAGTGTGTCCGCCAAGCGTACACCTGTTATAATAGATTAGAATAATGCATAAGTAGTGGCTACGGGCCCCGGAGGTGAATTATGAAATATAAGTCAGATATCGAAATCGCACAAGCTTGCAAGATGAAAAAAATCACAGATATTGCTAAGCTGGCAGGTATCAATGAAAAGTATATCGAGCAGTATGGCAACTACAAGGCAAAGGTAGATTACCAGCTGCTTTTTGATATGCAAAAAGCAAAAAAGCCTGATGGCAAATTAGTACTTGTAACTGCTATTACTCCTACTCCGGCAGGAGAGGGTAAAACAACTACATCTGTTGGTTTGGCCGATGGACTTCGCAAGATAGGAAAGAAGTCTATTCTTGCATTAAGAGAGCCAAGCCTTGGTCCTGTATTTGGAATTAAGGGAGGCGCTGCAGGTGGTGGCTATGCTCAGGTTGTTCCTATGGAGGATATTAATCTTCATTTTACAGGAGATTTCCATGCAATAGGTGCTGCTAACAATCTTCTTGCTGCAATGCTTGATAATCATATTCAGCAAGGTAATGAACTTGGAATTGATCCAAAACAAATTACATGGAAACGCTGTGTCGATATGAATGACAGACAGCTTAGAAATGTTGTTGATGGGCTTGGTGGCAAAGCTCATGGAGTGCCAAGAGAAGATGGTTTTGACATTACAGTTGCATCTGAGATTATGGCTGTATTTTGTCTATCATCTGACATTGCCGATTTGAAGAAGAGATTAGGTCGCATTATTGTTGCATATACCTATGGTGGTAAACCTGTTACAGCACATGATTTAAAAGCTGAGGGAGCAATGGCAGCCTTACTTAAGGATGCTTTAAAGCCAAATCTTGTTCAGACATTAGAGGGAACTCCGGCATTTGTTCATGGCGGACCATTTGCGAATATTGCCCATGGTTGCAACTCTATTACAGCAACAAAACTTGCTCTTAAGCTTTCTGATTATACAATTACAGAAGCCGGATTTGCTGCAGATCTTGGAGCTGAAAAATTCTTAGATATTAAGTGTCGCATGGCAAAACTCAAACCAAGTGCAGTTGTTTTGGTTGCTACAGTTCGCGCTCTAAAATATCATGGTGGCGTTGCTAAGGCAGATTTGAACAAAGAAAATCTTGAAGCGCTCGAAAAGGGTATGCCAAATCTCTTACAGCATGTAAAGAATATTACTGAAGTATATAAATTGCCATGTGTTGTAGCAATTAATGCTTTCCCTACAGATACAAAGAAAGAGCTTTCCCTTGTTGAAAAGAAGTGCAAGGAACTTGGAGTTAATGCTGTTCTTTCAGAGCATTGGGCAAAGGGTGGCACAGGTGCAGTTAAACTTGCTGAAGAAGTTGTTAGAGTTTGCGAAAAGCCAAATAAGTTTACATATAGCTATAGTTTAAGTGGCAGCATAGAAAATAAATTAGAGGCAATTTGTAAGAGAATTTATCATGCTGATGGGGTTGCATTAACAGATAATGCAAAAAAACAGCTTAAACAGCTTAGTGAATTGGGCTTTGATAAATTGCCAATTTGTATGGCAAAAACACAATATTCATTTTCAGATGATCCTAAGTTACTAGGAGCTCCAAAGGGCTTTACAGTAACAGTACGTAATCTTAAAGTTTCTGCCGGAGCAGGTTTTATTGTTGCACTTACGGGTGATATTATGACTATGCCAGGACTTCCAAAGAGACCTGCAGCAGAAAAGATTGATGTAGATAATAGTGGTAAAATCACAGGATTATTCTAAGCATGAGGACAAAACAATTAGCCATTAACGCAATGCTTGCGGCAATGTGTGCTGTGCTTGGATATGTTTCGCTTGATTTAGGAAATCTTAAATTTACGTTTGAATCTTTCCCGATTCTTCTTGGAGCGCTGATTTATGGTCCTGTTGATGGGATGATAGTTGCATTCGTCGGGACAAGTATTTATCAAATTTTAAAATATGGACTTATATCTACAACGATTTTGTGGATAATTCCATATGTGATTTATGCCTTGTTGATTGGACTCTTTCGCAAAAAGAATTGGTGGGTATTAATTATTGTAAGCGGAATTGTTCTCACAATGCTAAATACAGGCGCTATTTATCTTGATAGTATAATTTGGGATTATTACACTTTTGCTTACGTCTTTGGATCATTTATATTCAGGCTTGTGGCAAGCATAATTAAATCAATTATATTTACGATAATAATAAAAAAGATATGGAACTCGATAAAAAAAGTGTCAGGGATTTCACAGAATTAATAGCAAGTAAAGCTCCGTTCCCTGGCGGAGGTGGTGCAAGTGCTGCTGTTGCGGCAATTGGTGTTGCACTTGGCGATATGGTAGGGGAGCTTACTGTAGGTAAAAAGACTTATGCTTCTGTTGAAACTGAAATAAAGGAGCTTATGGAAAAAGCGCAAAATCTTCGTGTTCGTTTTTTAGAATTAATAAATAAGGATGCTGAAGATTTTGAGCCTCTATCAAAGGCATATTCTATTCCGAAGGATGATCCGAATAGAGATGCTGAACTTGAGCGTTGCTTACAGTTAGCTGCAAAAGCCCCGCTTGAAATTTTTGATTTATCTTGTGAAGCAATAGAAATTTTTATGCCTTTAGCAACAAAGGGTAGCAAACTTGCTATATCTGATGCAGCTACCGGTGTTGTATTTTGTTGGTCGGCAATGTATGGTGCTGCTGTTAATGTTAAAGTGAATACAAAGCTTATGAAAGATCGTGCATATGCTGAAAAAGTAAATAAACATGTAGATGATTTAATGCAGAGGTATTGGCCTTTAGCTGAAAAAACATATGAAGTGGTTTATAAACAATTTTAATGAATAAGGAATTATGTGCCCGCCTGGGGAACCCTCAGAGCGGGCAAAACTTTATACATGTAGCGGGAACCAATGGTAAGGGATCGACATGTGCAATGCTTGCCGAGATTTTGCAATGCGCCGGATATAAGGTCGGACTCTTTACTTCACCTCATCTTGAGCGCTATACTGAGAGAATTAAGATAAATGGTGAAGAAATTAGCCAAAAAGATTGGGATAGACTTGAAAAACAGGTTAACGATGCAGCAGTAGACCTTGAAACCGTTGAATTTGACAGGATAACAGCACTTGGCTTTTTGAAATTCAAAGAAGAAAACTGTGATGTTGTAGTTCTTGAAGTTGGCCTTGGCGGGCTAATGGATTCTACTAATATCATTGAAAATCCAATGCTTTGCGCCATTGCCACCATAGGTTTAGATCATACTGAGATATTAGGGGATACAATTGAAAAAATTGCTTTAGATAAGGCTGGAATCATCAAAAATGGCTCAAATGTGGTCGTTTCATATCAAAAACCAGAAGCCCTAGAAGTCTTTAAGCGCAAGGCTTTAGAGACTTGCTCAAATTTGACTATTACAGATCCAAAGCAGGAAACACTTCATTCGATAAGTTTTGATGGTCAAGTAATCAGTTACAAAAGCCATAAAGGCTTGAAATTAAGCCTTCTTGGTAGTTATCAGTATAAGAATGCTGCATTGGTCCTTGATTGTGTAGATCAGTTAAGAAAATCGCTAAATATTCCCGAAAAAGCGGTTAAGGAAGGCCTTGCAAATGTATCATGGCCTGGAAGATTTGAAATTTTAAGGAAATCTCCACTTGTGATTTTGGATGGGGCTCATAATCCGAATGGCGTTGAAGAACTTGCCGAGTGTATAAAAGCTTATATCCCGAGAAAAAAGATTCATTTTGTAATGGGGGTACTTAAAGACAAAGATTATGAAACGATGCTTGATATTATATCTCCACTTGCAAAGAAATTTACGCTTATTACGCCTCCATCACAAAGAGCTCTTTCAGCTTTAAGTTTAGAAACTTTAATTAAAGAGAAATATAATCTTGAGGTAGAGGCTGCAATGTCAATAAAAGAAGGCGTAAAAATAGCCACTGAGCATCAAGATTTCAAAGAACAGGTCGTGATCTTTGGATCTTTATACCAAGTGGCTGAAATACGTAATATGTTTTTATAAAAACTTTGATTTAACTTTATTCCAGAAATCGAATCCGGATAATCTAACGATTTTAACTTCCTTCTCGGAAATTGAAATCGTTATTTTTTTTATTCCTTCGAAAGAATTGTTGCTTCCATCAGTGATAATGATAGCATCGTTGGTATCTTTAGGGATAATAACAATTTGCTCATTTGCCGGAGCCAGCAAGCTTGAAGTGAAATTTCTATAGACCGAATTATTTATAGGGGCCATAGGTGTAATTTGCAAAAGCTTAAGCCTCGGATCAATAATACTTCCACCAAGAGCATAGTTATATGCTGTGCTTCCTGATGGTGATGAGACGAGGAGCCCATCGCCACTAAAACTTTCAATAAAGCTATCGCCAATGTACAAATCTAAATGAATAAGACTGCTTGAAAAGTGCTTTACAAGTACATCATTAAGCGCAGGGTCTAATAGCTTAGTTCCTTTTTCTGTTTCTATAACAGTTTGTATTGTTTTGTGAGTTTGAATTGTAAAATTTTCTGATTTGCAAGCATCAACAACCTTATTAAGTTCTGATGGAATGAATTCGGTATAAAAGCCCAAATGTCCGGTATTTATTCCAAGAACCGGAATATTAGCGAAATTTATGGCCTTAAAACTTTTAAGAAAAGTGCCATCTCCACCAATAGTAATAACTAAATCAGAATCTTTTGAAAATTTTGGCAATATATTAAAGCCGTTATCTTTTAGAAGTTTTTCAAGCTCTGCTTTAGTTTTTATAGACGAAGCTTCGTCATTTGCTCTAATAAATATGTTTTTCATGCTTTTATTATACACGAATTTAGTAGATTTTGTGGTAAAATAGTTAGGAATTAACTCATTTTATGTTATGAGGAGAACGAAATGTATAAAATAATTAAGAAAAAGGAATTAAATCCAACAGTAACATTAATGGAAATTGATGCTCCATATGTTGCTAAAAAGGCAGAACCGGGCAATTTTATCATTCTTCGTGTTGATGAAGATGGTGAAAGAATACCGCTTACTGTAGCTGATTTTGATAGGCAAAGGGGCACAGTAACAATTATTTTCCAAATAGTCGGTGCAACAACAGAACGCCTAAATCATAAAAAAGAAGGCGAATATATTTCTGATTTTGTCGGACCACTTGGAAAAGCTTCAGAGTTGGAAGGCTTAAAAAAGGTGTGTGTAGTTGGCGGTGGCGTAGGTAATGCAATTGCATACCCAGTTGCAAAAAAACTTCATAATCTTGGGGCTGATGTTACTGTAATTGCCGGCTTTAAGAATAAAGATCTTGTAATCTTAGAAGATGAATTTGAGAAAGCAAGCAGCAAATTTATTAAAATGTCAGATGAGGGAAATTGGGGTGAAAAAGGGCTTGTAACAGATGCTCTTAAGAAGCTTTTAGACTCCGGTGAAACATTTGATGAAGTAATCACAATTGGTCCAGTTATCATGATGAAATTCGTTTCAGCTGTTACTAAAGAATATGGAATTAAAACTATAGTTTCGATGAACTCAATTATGGTCGATGGAACAGGTATGTGTGGAGCTTGCAGACTTACAGTTGGCGGAGAAACAAAATTTGCTTGCGTAGACGGTCCTGAATTTGATGGGCATCTTGTAGATTTTGATGAAGCTATGAGCAGAGGCTCAATGTACAAAGATTTTGAAAGAAAACAACATGATCATGTTTGCAACTTATTTAAGATGGAGGTGAATAAATAATGCCTAATATGTCATTAAAGAAAAATGAAATGCCATCTCAGGAAGCAAACGTTAGAAATAAGAATTTTAAAGAAGTTGCTTTAGGGTATTCTTTAGAGCAGGCTCTTGATGAAGCTGAGAGATGCTTGAATTGTAAAAATAGCCCTTGTTCTGAAGGCTGTCCTGTAGGAATTAAGATTCCACAGTTCATAGCAAAAGTCAGAGAAAAAGATTTTGAGGCTGCATATCAGATTATCAATGAAGATAGCTCGCTTCCTGCAGTTTGCGGACGCGTTTGTCCTCAGGAAACCCAGTGCGAAGAAAAGTGTGTTCGTGGGATTAAGGGTGAACCGGTTGGTATTGGGCGCCTTGAAAGATTTGTGGCAGACTGGCATAACGCTAATGCAAAAGCAGAAACACAAAAACCGGCAAGCAATGGCCATAGAGTAGCTGTTGTTGGTTCGGGCCCATCAGGATTAACCTGTGCCGGAGATCTTGCGAAAAAAGGTTATGATGTAACAATCTTTGAAGCTCTTCACACAGCAGGTGGCGTATTGGTGTATGGTATTCCGGAATTCAGACTTCCAAAGGCAATCGTTCAAAAAGAAGTTGAAGGTTTACAAGCTCTTGGTGTTAAGGTTGAAACTAATGTAGTTATCGGAAAGACAATTACTATTGATGAACTTTTTGAAATGGGGTTCGAATCTGTATTTGTTGGATCCGGTGCAGGTCTTCCATCATTCATGAAGATTCCTGGTGAAAACTTAAAGGGCGTATATTCTGCAAATGAATTTTTAACAAGAACTAATTTGATGAAGGCCTATAAAGAAGATAGCCAAACTCCAATCAAGAAAAACGATAATGTAATTGTTGTCGGCGGTGGTAATGTAGCTATGGATGCTGCAAGATGTGCACTTCGACTTGGAGCAAAAAATGTATATATAGTATACAGACGTTCAGAAGAAGAACTTCCTGCAAGACGAGAAGAAGTTGAACATGCAAAAGAAGAAGGAATCATCTTTAAGCTTCTTAACAATCCGGTTAAGATCAATGGAGATGAAAACGGATTTGTTAAATCAGTTACTTGCCTTAGACAGGAACTTGGTGAACCGGATGCATCCGGTCGCCGCAGCCCACATCCAGTTGAAGGAAGTGAATTTGACATCGAAGCAGATTGCGTAATTATGTCAATTGGTACTTCACCAAATCCACTTATTAAATCAACAACTCCGGGCCTTGATTCCAATAAACATGGCTGCCTCGTAGCTGATGAAGCAACAGGCAAAACTACGAAAGATCATGTTTATGCCGGAGGCGATGCTGTAACAGGTGCTGCTACTGTAATTCTTGCTATGGGAGCTGGTAAAGCAGCAGCAAAAGCTATTGATGAAGAGCTTAAATAAAATTTTATAAAATTGTAAAAAATTCCCTTTACAAACTATTCCAAAAATTGTAAGATATTGGAAAGTGGTAAGGGGAATTTTTATTATGGAAAAAATTAAAGTCTCTGTAGAATTTTCAGATATCGAATACTCCAAAAGCCTTGAAAAGGCTTTGTTATTACGTTATCACAACATAGTTATTTCAAAAGATACCCCTGAGGTAACTATCAATGAAACCCTTAGTCCACCTTTCTTGCCGGTCCGTTCTTATTATGAAGTGATCATGGCTAAAATGAACCGCGAAACAGGACCGGCAAAGCCCCAAGAAAATGTTAAATATATAGCTTTTACTTCTGCTGGCGGAGGAAATGGGCTTACAACGACAGCACTATGTTATGCAAGGTTAGCTTCAAGAATATTTGGCAGAAAAGTTGGTTTTATTAGTTTTGATCCAAACTTTAGAAATAAGTTTAACAACGATGATGAATATGGTGTCCAATATTTTTTTGACTGGCCAGTTTTTGCAGATATAGATGAATTAGTTTTAGATATATCATCAACGGTAGACAATTATCAGGATTTGCTTGATGTATGTGAGACAAGAATAGTAATCACCGGATTTTCTGATTCAAGATATTCTTTGTGTGATGAATATTTTAAAATGCTCTGTGATTCTGCGCAGACATATGTAATTTCACCAAAAACATATAGATTTGAAAATCATTTTGAAGAAAATCCAAATTCTGCTGATATCCATGGGCAACTTGGGAAGGAGATGTTAGAGTTTGCTAAAGAACTTGAACGCGAACAGACCGCAAGCTAGCGTATCGGCATTAGCTGCAGAGGTTAGAAGTTTATATAATTTATCAAGCGGAGTATGCGATGATGACGTAAAAGCCTTATGTAAAGAGGTTATAGATAAAAAGCCGGAACTTTCGTATTTGGGGAAAAATGAAAAGAAAAAACTTTCGCATTTAGTTTTTTGTTCATTAAGATGTGAGCTTGAAATCTTGCAGGATATTGCTGATGATCCGGAAATCTCAGAAATTATGATTAATGGTAAAGATAATATTTTTTATGAGAAACAAGGGACTATTTATAAGGCAGATATAAAATTTGAATCTTCCGAACAACTGGAAGCTGTAATACAACGTTTAGCAGCACAAGTTGGCAGGGAAATGAATGATTTGAACCCTATTGTTGATGCAAGGCTTAATGATGGTTCTCGTGTTAATGCGGTAAATTCAAATATAGCATTGGATGGACCTATTCTAACAATCCGAAAGTTTAATCAGTCTCGCATGATGATGGATGATTTAATATCCCGCGGAGATATTACAAGAGAAGCATCGAATTTTTTAAAGAGTTTAGTTGAATCCGGTTATAACATGTTTGTTTCGGGTGGTACAAGCTCCGGAAAAACCACATTTTTAAATGTGTTATCAGATTTTATTCCTCCAGATGAAAGGGTAATTGTGATTGAAGACTCTGCCGAGCTTCAAATAAGAAACCATGCAAATCTTGTTCGCATGGAAAGTAAATCTGCAAATGCTCAAGGAAAAGGTGAAGTTCCAATAAAAGAACTGATAAAGTCTTCTTTGAGAATGAGGCCTGACAGGATAATTGTAGGCGAAGTTCGTGGTGATGAGGTCGTTGATATGTTAGCAGCAATGTCAACCGGACATGATGGTTCTTTATCAACCGGACATGCGAATTCTCCGGCGGGGATGATTGGACGGTTAGAGACCTTACATATCGCTGCAAGTGGTTTCCCCATGCAAGCAGTGCGTTCGCAAATCGCCGGAGCAATAGAAATTTTTATTCATTTACAACGATTTTCCGGAGGTCACCGAAGAGTAACTGAAATATCAGAAATTGCAGGCATAGAGAATGGCGAAATTAAATTAAACAAATTATTCAGCTATAGCCCAGGGCTTGGTCTTGAAAGAACTCAAAATGAGTTGATACATAAAGAAAAACTGGCGATGTATGAAGAAAGAATGAATTGACATATGGATTTAATAGATTATCGTGTTTACAAGTTAAATAGTAAAGAAAATTTTGAATATTTTCTTTGTTCTTGCGCCATATGTTTTACCTTAGGAATGCTATTTTACAATAATATCTTGATTTCTGCCGCATTATGTATTATTACACTATTCTTTAGAAAAAAATATGCAGCATACAAATGTGAAAAAAGAAAAAAGCAATTATTGGATAGTTTTAAAGATGCTTTGTATAGCATTTCGGCCTCTGTGGCTGCTGGTAGGCAAATGCCTCAAGCGATTTCCGATGCTGCTAACCAGGCAGAAATGCTCGGAAATTCTATAGCAGCAGAATTGAAAATGATAATTACGATATATAACGAGGCTCATGGAAAAATAGAAGATTTGCTTACAGACTTCGGAATTAGAAGTGGGGTAGAGGAAATTCAGTTATTTGCATCATCATATAGAATATGCAAAAAATCAGGAGGTGACATTGAAGACGTATGCTTAAAAAGCGCTTACTTGCTGATAGAACGTATAGATTATCAAAGCGAAGTGTCCGCAGTACTGTCAGAGAAGAAATTGGACACACTGTTACTAATGATAATGCCGCCGGGAATATTGTTTTTTCTAAACCTAAGTTCTTACGATTATGTATCAATGCTTTATCAGGGCTTGGAAGGAAGAATAGTAATGACATTGTCGCTATTTCTGATGGCTTTGGCGGGATTTTGGAGTTTAAAGATAATGAAATTAGATCTATAGAAGGAGAACTTACAAATCTTTCATTACAATTAACACTGTTTTTAGATGCAGGATTAGTTGTGAGTTCAGCATTTGATGAATTAGTAGAACTAAATAAAAATAATGAAAAGACTCTTTATAAACTATTGAGAGCACTAAATGTAGAATGCAAAGAGAAAAATTTACCATTAATCAATGAACTTTTTATTTTTTCGCAAAAAATTAAAAGTAAATCGCTTATGCGTTTTAGTAGTCTAGTGCTTGATAACAAATCAAAAGGAAGTGCACTTTCAGAAAAACTTGATAAAGAGCGTGCGCAAATGCAGAATTCAAGACTTAATCTTGCAAAAGGAAAAGCTCGTGAAGCAGAAACCAAACTTTGTTTTCCACTTATGCTATTACTTATTTCTTTAATAACTATTTGTAGTGCCCCGGCTTTAATGCAAATGTAAATAAGTAAGTAATTATAATAATATGCTAAGCGTTATTTAATATAAAAGATTACTTTGTTCACAATAATTATTAAAAATAGAGGAGCGAAAGAAAATGGATATTTTGATTAGAAAATTTAATAATAAGTTTAATCATAGAAATGCCGGAATGGAAATGGTACAGGTGGCCATCCTTATTGCTATAGCAATTGCTGCTGGAATAATTTTCAGAACTCAAATCGCAGGGTTTATTAACAATGTTTTTAGTGGACTTAAAGCAGACTCGTTCCAATTCTAGGAACGGCTCGGTATTTGTAGAAGCAGCAATGGTATTCCCTTTAATCATTGCAGTAATAGCTATTGCTATAACATGTAGCCTCGAATTATATACAAATTTGAAAGAAAATTCTATTGAACATAAAAACAAAATCAAAACTCAATATGAAAATTATGAAAGAGGGAGGCTTTTCATCAGTATTCATAGTGATGATACTTTCTTCATTAATGGCGTTGCTTTCAATTGTAATAACGGCAAGTCTTGATAGGGCTGCTGACTCTATTGCTGATGTTGCTACTGCAAATGCCGGGAGCTCGGTTTTAACCGAATGTAATAAAAGCTTGCATGACGAGTTTGGGGTCTTGGCCATTAAAAATAATGAAAACCATTTATCAAATTTAGCTAATTATTATATTTCAGAATCAATAGATGGTTTGAGTAGGTTTGTACATTTAAGCTTAAACGCAGCAATTATTGATATCGAAGATAGGGAGGATTTGTTTGTTAATGACTTTAAAAAGCAAATTGCCGAATTAGGCTTGAAAAATTTAGTCTTTAATAAGACTAAATCAAAAGGGCTTACAAACTTTTATGCGCCAAATCTCCCTTCACATTATGTGTATGCATCAGGGAATTTGTCAGCTGCCGCTGTGTTAAAAGCGCTTAGTGGTGGTATAAGCGTAGGACAAGGCCTTGGGATAAGTCAGTACGTGATGAGTGTTTTTACGGATGAAGAAATAGAATACTTATTATTTGGCAGAAAAACTGCTGAAGAAAATTGGAATAGTACAAGAAATTTAATATTTGCTATAAGATGCTTGATAAATTGTGTTGAAGAAATTGAAGCTCCGGAGTTGTGGGCTGAGGCAATAGCTTTAGCTTGGGAAGAAACAGACGAAATTATGGAAAATCAAGCCGAGCTTGAGATGTATCTAAGGGCAATGGTGTCTGTTATAGCCAATTCAAATATGTTGTCATATAGAATTATGGATATTATGCAGATGACCGTTGGCGGTGATTTTGAATTTAAAAATTATGCTTATGGCTTCGAACTTACAGCTCAGTTTTCGCGAGGAAATAAAAATGGAATCGTCACACAAATCCATAAATACACAAAATAGGCGCAAGGGAAAAGATGGATCAATTATGGTGGATGCCGCAATATGTTTGCCGATATTTATTATTGCAGTTGCTATGCTATTGCAAATTATTAATATAGTTTCAAAAGAGGAAAACGCATATTTTGTGGCAGAGACGAATATTCAATCTGTTGGAACTTTTGGCTCAAATCTTAATGTCGGAATTACAGTTAATGATTCAAAACGAAAAGTATATATAGATCATGTGCAAATATATCCGATAATTAAAAATGTGAAATTTCCGTTTGGAGGTGCAATTTTTAATAGTGAGTTATTATCTATGGATATGCCATATAGAGTATATATAGGTGAGTCACCGGATATTTATAATGATGATGAACTGGTATATATTTTCCCTAAAAATGAAGGAAACGAAAAAGAAGCAGCAAAGTATCATACATCATATTGTCGAACAATGAAAGCTGGTGCTACAAAAGGTTTAAGTATAGAAAGAGTAAGTAAATCTGAAGCAATATCGAGGGGCTATGGCTTATGTAAGTGGTGTCAACGAGAGGAAAATTAGCATGAATATTATAGAATATGAAGTAAGCGATATTAAAAAGTATGAATTAGATATATGGCAAAGTGGGAATTGTAATGCATTAGCGTATGTCAAGCAATATGATTCAAGACTTTTGTGGGATTGTTCAGGGTGCATTAATATCTTAGATTACATTAAACGAACAAAAGATGATGGCGTGACAGACAGTTTCTGCAGATTATTATTGTTTTGTAGAAAAATATTTGAATCAGTAAAATTGGCAGAAGATTATTTAATCTGTGAAAACGATATTAGTTTTTCAAAAGACAAATTATGGCTTGATAAAAAGCAAAATGTTGTAAAGCTATTGCCTGGGCATGAGGATGGTGAATTGGTTTTCAGATTTTGCGAACTTTTAAAATCTATAGATGCGAATGATTTAGCCTTTCGCATAGAAAATAAAGAAAGTGAAGGGGCTATGTCATTTGATGATTTATTAAGATTTCTAAGTTCATATGAACTAGAACTCCGGTAAAATATTTAGTAATTTAATAAAAAGCATGTAAATACATAAATAACAAAAAAGACCTGGATAACCGGAGCCAGGTCTTTTATAATGAGCAGAAACATAAAATTTATTCTTCCGGATTATTCGGGTTGATCCATACTGTTTTATTGTTTGTGAAGATTACCATTCCCGGTTTAGCTCCATTTGGTTTTTTAACGTACCTAAGAGGGACGTAATCTACTGGGACATTTTCTGATTCTTTCCCTTGGCTGAAGAAAGCGGCGATAGATGCTGCTTCGTAAATCGTATCAGCATCAGGTTCCTGCCCATTTGTAAATAGCACAAGGTGAGAGCCATGTATATCCTTTGTGTGGAACCAGTAATCAGTCTTTGAACCGAGTTTAAATGTTATATAATCATTTTCAGTATTGCTGCGACCTACTACTACTTCATATCCGGTACTTAAGGTGTATTTTCTTGGTTTAGGTTTGATTTTTCTGTTTCTTTGGGCTGCTGTTCTTGTTCTAAAAAATCCTTGTTCTGCGAGTTCTGCTCTAATTAATTCAAGCTCTTCATATGTTGAAGTTAATTTAATCATTTCCTGCACAGATTCAAGGTAGTTAATATCCTTTTCGCACACTTCTAGCTGTATGAGCTTTTCTTTTGCTGAAGATTTGAGCTTTGAATATTTTTTATAATATTGCTGTGCGTTTTTTGCTGCACTAAGTTTTTCATCAAGTTCGATTAGCACTTCGCTGCCATCATAGTATGAGATAACATTTACACTTTTATCTCCGGGCTTACATAGATGGAGATTTGCGTTTAAAAGTTCGGCTTTGAGTCTGTAGGTATCAGATTCATTAGCTTTCTTGATATCTTCAAGTAAACGTTGCTTTTTTAACAGTTGCTTATCAAGAAGTGCGCCAACAGATTTATTCATACTCTCAGCTTTTTGTAGTTGCTTATTTGTTTCCTTTTTGTTTGAATAGAAAAAATCTAAAGCTTTATGTATATCTTCGAACTCTCTATTTTCTAATGATTCATAATTTGAAAGATGATAAGCATGGACATCTTTTACTTTGCCATTGTAAAAATATACAACAGGGGATAGCTTCGAGCAGATATTAGATTGGATTTTATCTAAATAATCAGAGTCGCTTTTAGGTGGCGCAACATATATTGAGCCAGGAAGAGTTTGTCTATATCTGTTTATATCAATTGAGACTCGTTTGATTGAGTCAATTATTTTATTTGTGGTAGTGTCAACTAGGATTAAATTGCTGTGTTTACCCATTGTTTCTGCAATGAGTCTTTTGTTTACGCAATATCCCATTTCATTGACTGTTTCTATGTCAAAGTATGTAATTCTTTCGCCTTCGACTTGAGTTACAGAGGAAATTCTACCACTTTGGATATGCTTTCTAAGAAGCATGCAAAAGCTCGGGGCTTCTACGGGATTTTCATAATTTAGCTCTGTAAAATGAATTCTGGCTCCATTTGGCGCAAGACAAATTAGCAGCTTCTTTCTTCCGCTATTACAGTGAATTTGGAAAAGTATTTCGTCTGCTTCAGGTTGCTGTATCTTTTCAATTTTGGCTCCGGCAAGCTCATTTGCTAAACTTTTAGCAACAATACTTGCAACTATTGCATCATAAGCCATGTAAAAACCTCAAAAATGTGATAAAATCTATTACAGTATAGCACGAAACTAGTTAAAAAAGAAATTTGCGTGCTACGAAAAGGAGAAAAATATGGTAAAAAGTATGACAGGCTTTGGTCGCGGCGAGTATGCCGACGACAAAAGAAGTATCGTAGCAGAACTTAAATCTGTAAATCATCGTTATAGTGACATCACAGTAAAAATGCCGCATCGCTATGCGTTTGCAGAAGAAACGATTAAGGCTTTAGTAAAAAAAGCTGCTCCTCGTGGAAAGATTGATGTGGGCATTCAAGTTACTAATGCTAATGCTGATGAAACAAGTCTTTCATTAAATATTGATTTAGCTAAGCTTTATCATAAAAAGCTCGGTGAACTAAAAGGCAACTTGGATGGAATTTCTGGTGAGCCAGATTTTAGAATGATTGCGCTTATGCCTGATGTTTTAAAAGCTGTTCCCGAGGTTGAGGATGAAGAGGCAATTTTAAAAGCTCTTATTTCGGCTGTAAGTAGTGCGCTTGAGAATTTTAACAAGATGCGTACTGTTGAAGGGGCAAAACTGGCTGAAGATATTTTAAATAGAAATCAAACAATCAGCAAAGTTCGTGATGAAATTGAGGTTTATGCGCCGCAAGTAAAGCTTTTATATATGCAAAAGCTTAAGGATCGTATTGCTGACTTACTTGGTAAGGAGGCACAAATTTCTGAAGAAAGAATTCTTACAGAAGCCGCGGTCTTTGCTGATAAATCAGATATTACAGAAGAGCTTGTAAGACTAAAATCTCATTGTGCTCAACTTGTTGATATTATCAATAATTCAAATGAATCTGTCGGTAAAAAACTTGATTTTTTAGTTCAGGAAATGAATAGAGAATCAAATACTATTGGTTCAAAGGCAAATGATATTAATATAACTAATAATGTGCTTATACTAAAAACTGAGATTGAGAAAATCAGAGAGCAAGTACAAAATTTGGAGTAATAAATGGCTGGTAAACTTTTTGTGTTTTCAGGACCTTCCGGAGCAGGGAAGGGTACAATTTTAAACGAATTAATCAAAAAAGATGATTTTGTTTTTTCGGTTTCAATGACAACAAGAAAACCAAGGCCTGGTGAAGTTGATGGTGAAAGTTACTACTTTGTTAGTCAGAAAAAATTTGATGAAACAATAAAGAATGGTGGCTTTCTTGAATATGTTCACAAATTCGAAAAATCATATGGAACTCCAAAGGCCCCGATTCTTAAGATGCTTGCCGAGGGGAAACATGTAATTTTAGATATTGAAATGGAAGGCGCATTAAATGTTAAAAGCTTTTATCCTGAAGCCATTTTAATCTTTGTTCTTCCTCCAAGTTTAGAAGTTTTAAAAGAACGTCTTCTTGGGCGGGGTAGTGAAACTGTTGAACAAATTGCGCTCCGGCAAAAAGATATTCAAAAAGAGATTGCACAAATAGAAAAATACGATTATTATATTGTGAATGAAGACATTTCTACTTGTGTAGCTCAAGTTGAGGCTATAGCTTCAGGAAATGGTGAAGAATTTAGAGTAACAGACCCACAGGGTCTTATTAATAGATATAAGGAGGACTAAAATGCTTTTATATCCAGCAATTGATAAATTAAAAGACCAAGTAGATAGTAAATATACACTTTGTATTATGGCTGCAAAGCGTGCAAGAGACTTGACAGATGGTAAACCACAGCTAACATTAGCTGAAAACAACAAACCTCTTAGCATTGCAACGAAAGAAATTGCAGAATCTTATATTTCTTACAAGAGGGTTGAACAGGAATAAAGCTTGAAATTTCAAGTATTTGACGCAGTTTTATTTAAACTGCGTCTTTTTTTTGCAAAAAAACTTTACTAATTTATCAATTTACCACTTTACAACTTTATCATATTGAAGTATAATGTAGCTGTATTTAAGAAAAAGATGACTGTTTTATCAGTATTAAAAAAGGAGATTTAAAATGAAAAAGATTTTAGCAGTAATACTTGCACTAATAATGATCTTTAGTTTCGCAGCATGCGGAGAGAAAAAAGATGATGCAAATGTTCAGAAGTTCATTATGGGTATTGACCCAGAATATAATCCATTTAGTTATATGGGTGAAAACGGTGAGTATACAGGATTTGATGTAGAAATTTGTAAAGCCGCTTGTGAAAAGCTTGGTTGGGAATTTGAAGTCTTTGGTGTTAACTGGGATGAAAAACTTGTACAACTTGATGCCGGTGAATGTGATTGCGTTTGGTCTGGAATGACAATTCTTGATAGTATGAAAGAAGAAGGGTATGTAATTTCTTCCCCATACTATGATAGCACACAAGTTATTCTTACCAAGGAAGGAAAAGGGATTGCAACATCTAAAGATCTCGCTGGTAAGGTGGTAGCTGTTCAGCTCGGTACTTCCGGAGAAGCAGCTTTAAATGGAGATTTAGTTGATTTGTCTAATACATTCAGTGATCTTGTTAGATGCGATAGTTTCCTTAAATGTTTCACAGAACTTGATGGGGATGCTGTAGATGCGGTATTTGTAGATGCACCTGTAGCTGCAAAATATATCAATGGCAAAACAGGATATGTGTATATAGATGAAGGGCTTGCTTCAGAACAATATGGCATTGCATTTAGAAGTGGTGATCAGGCACTTTGTGATGCTATTGAAAAAGCTGTGGCAGAATTAGTTGCTGATGGTACATATGCAAAAATTGCAGAAAACTATCCTGATATTATAAACAATTTAATTTTCTTACAGTAATCAATTTTATTTAAATCTAATAATAGTGCTAAACCGGAAGTAAGCGTTACTTCCGGTTTAGTGGCGTAATATATAAAGAGAGTGTAAGCTAAAATGTCGCTACTGACAATGATAAATTTAATGGCGCAAGGATTAGGAAGAACCTGTGCAATATTCTTTCTTACTTTGATTTTTTCATTGCCCCTTGGTTTAATTATTGCGCTTTTAAGAAACAGTAATAATAAGATAATTTCTAATGTGGTTAGGTTCTTCATTTCTATTTTGAGGGGAACCCCTCTTATGTTGCAGTTACTTGCTGTGACATATGGACCATATTATTTGTTTGGGGCGTCTATTTCTCGCAATAAATTAATCCCTGTAGTCATTGCCTTTGCAATAAACTATGCGGCATATTTTGCAGAAATATATCGTGGTGGAATTGAAAGTATGTCAGTCGGGCAATATGAAGCTGCTCACGTGCTTGGATATAATAAATTTCAAACATTTACGAAAATTATTCTGCCTCAAGTGGTTAAAAGAATTCTTCCAAGTGTAACAAACGAAATTGTTACTCTTGTAAAAGATACATCAATTGCGTTTACAGTTTCATATCAAGAAATGTTTACAATTGGAAAACAAATTGCCAATTCAGAGACAAGTTTTGTGCCGTTTATAGTTGCCGGAGTTTTCTATTTTGTGTTTAACTATTTTGTAGATATGGGAATGGGCCGTATTGAGAAATCGTTACAGTACTATAAGTAGGAGGATGAAATGGTTTTATTAAGTGCAAAAGAAATCAATAAATCCTTCGGTGTTCACAGTGTTTTGAAGGATGTAAGTATAGAGGTTAATAAGGGAGAAGTTCTTTCTATTATTGGGCCTTCCGGGTCTGGAAAATCAACTTTGCTCAGGATACTGACAGGGCTTGAAACAAAAGATGCCGGAACAATTGAAATTAATGGAACAACGGGATTGGTATTTCAACAATTTAATTTGTTTCCACATTGGACTGTTTTAAAAAACATTATTGACCCTCAAATAAATGTGTTAAAAAAGTCAAAAGATGAAGCTACCAAAATTGCCATGGATCTTTTGGGTAAAATGGATTTAGCCTCCAAAGCTGATTTTTATCCATATCAGCTTTCCGGTGGCCAACAGCAAAGAGTGTCAATTGTTAGAGCTTTAGCAATGAATCCTGATGTACTTTTCTTTGACGAGCCGACCTCGGCATTAGATCCGGAGCTTACTGGAGAAGTGTTAAAGGTAATAAAGCAACTTGCATTGGAAAAGATGACAATGGTAATTGTTACACATGAAATGGCATTCGCAAGAGCTGTATCTGACTATGTAGTATTTATGGATGGCGGCTTTATCGTCGAAGAAGGAAAGCCTGAGGATGTTTTCGGAAACACTTCCAATGAAAGGACTAAGAGGTTTTTACAACACTACCAAGAAAGTTTTTAAATGATTGTTAGATATTCAATTTTAAATCCATCAGGAAATATAACGGCAATAGTACAGACACCTGTTAAAGAAAAAGACAGGTGTTTTGTTGCATCAAAAATTATGGAGCTGGAATCTACAGTCGAGCAAGTTGGATTTTTAGATAGTAATGTTCTTAATATGGCTGGTGGTGAGTTCTGTGGAAATGCTACCCGGTGTGCGTCTTTTTTAACAGGATATAAAGAAATTATTTGTGCTGGGCAAAAAATTAAATGTGAAAATACTGCGGCATATTTACCGAAACAGTTAGAAGGAATAACGCATTACATTTTAGAATCTGAAATTGAAAACCCTGAAGCTTATATAAAAAAGATTGCAAATGGACAGGCAATAGGTTTAATGTTTTGGCATGAGTCGGAATCTAAACTGATACCACTGGTATATGTACCTGCTGTTGATACGCTATTTTGGGAAAATTCTTGTGCTTCCGGGACTGCGGCACTTGCAACTTATTTATCAAAAAAAAGTAATAAGGATATTGATTTAGATGTGCATGAACCTGGTGGGATTTTGCATATTACAACTAGCCCAGATGACAAGTATGTAAAACTTGATGGTAAGATTTCAGTTGATAAAGAGGGGGAAATATGTATTCCAGAACTGAACTATTGATAGGTAGCGAAAATGTTGAAAGACTAAAAAATACGAAAGTGCTTATTGCCGGACTTGGTGGGGTTGGGGGATATGTATTAGAAGGCTTAGCCCGAGTTGGTATTGGAGAGCTTGGATTATGTGATTTTGATACAGTTTCTATTTCAAATAAGAATAGGCAGATTTTAGCATTAAATTCAACTATTGGGCAGAAAAAAACTGAAGTTGCAAGAAAAAGGGTTGAGGATATTAATCCAGATTGTAAAATTACAGTTTTTGACATTAAAATTACAGAAGATAATATTAATGATTTGAATCTTATAAAGTGGGATTATGTAGCCGATTGTATTGATGATGTTCCGGCAAAGATTGCATTGATTCGTACCTGTAAAGCTGCAAATACAAAGATTATCAGCTCAATGGGAACTGGGAATAAATTAAATTCTGATGAATTTAAGGTGACGAATCTTAAAAAAACTGAACAGGATCGTTTGGCAAGGAGCTTAAGAAAGCGCTTAAAAGATGACCCAGATATTGACTTAGATGTACTTTTTTCTAGCGAAAGTCCGTTGCAAGACCAAATTGATATAATCCCAAGTATTTCATATATGCCGGCTGTTGCAGGCTTGAAAATTGCGGAATTTATTATTAAGCAAATTATTGCATTATAATTCAATTTTATTCATTTAAACCCTTGATTTTAGAGGGATTCTGCGTTAATATAAATCGTACGTTTTTTCGTATGTATTAATTATTTCACACACTTTTAGTCGCACGAAAGGTGGCTGTCACTAGGGCTAAAACTCCGGTGGGTCTTGCGTGCATGACATAAGGCTATTAGTGGAAGTTTAACCAGGAGGTTTTTTTATGTCTATAATTTCTATGAAAGAACTCTTAGAAGCTGGTTGTCATTTTGGACATCAGACCAGAAGATGGAACCCTAAGATGGCTCCATACATCTTTGCCGAAAGAAACGGTATCTATATCATCGATCTTTCCAAGACAGTTTATAAGGTAGATGAAGCTTATGAATTCATTAAATCTGTTGCTGCAAGTGGAAAGAATATTCTCTTCGTTGGTACAAAGAAGCAGGCTCAGACAGCTGTTAAAGAAGAATCTGAACGTTGCGGAATGTACTATGTAAACGAAAGATGGCTTGGTGGTATGCTCACAAACTACAAAACAATATCAGCAAGAATTAAGAGACTTGCAGAAATCCAGAAGATGGAGCAGAATGGCATATTTGATGCTCTTACTAAGAAGGAAGTTGCAAAGCTTACTCTTGAAAAGGAAAAACTTGAGAAGTTCTTAAATGGTATCAAGGAAATGAAGGGCATGCCAGGAGCTTTATTTGTAGTAGATCCTAAGAAAGAAAAGATTGCTGTTAAAGAAGCTAAGATTCTTGGTATTCCTATTGTTGGTATGTGTGATACAAACTGCGATCCTGATGACGTTGATTATGTAATTCCTACAAATGATGATGCTATCAGAGCCGTAAAGCTTATTGCAGGGGCAATGGCAAACGCAGTTATAGAAGGTAAGCAGGGTCAGGATGCAAAGACTGAAGCTCCTGTAGAAGAAAGTAAGGAGGAATAATCATGGCAGTAGCTATTACAGCAGCACAAGTAAAAGAACTGCGTGAAACATCTGGCGCAGGCATGATGGATTGCAAAAAAGCTCTCGTTGAGTGTGATGGCGATATGAAAAAGGCAATCGATTATTTAAGAGAAAACGGTCTTGCAAAAGCAGCAAAAAAGGCTGGCAGAATTGCCGCAGAAGGACTCGTAAAGCTTGCATTTAATGCTGATGGAACATCCGCAGCTGCAGTAGAAGTTAATGCAGAAACAGACTTCGTTGCAAAGAATGAAGAGTTTGTACAGTTTGTTGATGATTGTGCTAAGCTTGCTTTATCAGCACCAGATAGTGACATGACAAAGTTTATGGCTATGTCAATGGCTGGTGGAACAGTGCAGGATGTTCTCACATCAAAGATCGCAAAGATTGGTGAAAACATGAATGTACGTAGAATTGGCAAGGGCAACACAGCTGGTTGTAAGTATGTTGGCTATGTTCATGCAGGTGGTAAGATTGGTGTTATCATTGGTCTTAAAACCGATGCTACAGCAGAAGAAGTTGCTGTTGTTGGTAAAGACGTAGCTATGCAAGCTGCATCTATGAGACCTCTTTATGTTGATGAGAATGGTGTTGATCCAGAATATATCGAACATGAAAAGGAAGTTCTTGTTGCGCAGGCTGCAAATGAAAGCCCTGACAAGCCAAAAGAAATTATCGAAAAGATGATTACTGGACGTCTTAAAAAAGAACTTAAGGAAGTATGCCTTGTTGAGCAAAAGTTTGTTAAGAACAACGACATGTCTGTTAAAGAGTATGTTGATAGTGTAGCAAAAGAAATTGGAAAACCAATTCAAGTTCTTGAAATGATTCGTTTCGAAGTAGGCGAAGGCCTTGAAAAGAAAGAAGAGAATTTTGCAGAAGAAGTTGCTAAACAGATGAATATGTAGTTCAAAAATAAAAATATTGCAGGGGTGCCGAAAGGCTGAGATTAGACCTATACTTGATCCGGATAATGCCGGCGTAAGTTGCGATCAAAATTAAAGATATACACCCCTGGGAAAGGGGTGTTTTCTTTATGCAAAGTAACACGTCAAATACAAAAACATTAATAGAATGCGCCTTGCTGATTGCTCTTGGTACTATCCTTGCGCAGATAAAAATATTTAGGATGCCAAGTGGTGGAAGCATAACTTTTCTATCCATGGTTCCATTTATATTAATTAGCTATAGACATGGAACAAAGTGGGGCGTGCTTTCAGGCTTAGCAAATGTCGCATTGCAAATTGCTATTAGTGGAATATATATGCCTCCGGCAGGAACTATTATAGCTTTAATAGGGTCTGTATTATTAGATTATCTGTTAGCATACATAGTTTTAGGTTTTGCAAATTTCTTTTCGAAGTTGTTTAAAAATCGAGCTTTTGGCATAGCTGCAGGTAGTGCTATTGTATGCTTTTTGCGATTTATTTTCGCCTTTTTGTCTGGTGTATTGATATGGGGCTCCATTACTAATGGTTTGTGGGATGCAATAATCTATTCTTTTGGATATAATTTAACATACTTATTACCAGAGTCTATTTTGACGACTATCGCGATGTACATTCTTTATAAAAAGGCACCTGTACTATTTAAAAAATAGGCATATATTTAACTGCAAAAGGGTTTTCTATCAATTGATAGAAAAGACTAAAAATGGTATAATTATTGAGTGGAGGAATCCACTCAATTTTTAGTATTTAGCTCTGGCTATAAGCGGAGGTAACATGGAAGCAAAATATAAAAGAGTGCTACTTAAGGTAAGTGGCGAAGCCCTTGCTGGGGAGACTCACACAGGAATTAACGATCAAATGATGCTGAAAGTAGCCCAAGATGTTAAGCAATTAAGGGATATGGGTGTGGAAGTTGCCATTGTTGTTGGTGGCGGAAACTTTTGGAGAGGCAGAACGAGTCAAGGCATGGATAGAGCACAAGCTGATTATATGGGAATGCTCGCTACTTGCATAAATGCGTTAGGACTTCAAGATGCATTTGAGAGATGCAAAATTCCAACAAGAGTTCATACAGCAATTGAAATGAAAGCAATCGCAGAACCTTATGTTAGACGAAAAGCTTTGCGTCAATTAGAAAAAGGATTTGTCGTTATCTTTGCAGCAGGACTTGGTAGTCCTTTCTTCAGCACAGATACATGCGCAGCACTAAGAGCTACTGAAATGAATTGTGATGTTATTCTGCTTGGAAAGAATATTGATGCTGTATATGACAGCGATCCAGCAATTAATCCAAATGCTAAAAAGTATTCTCATTTAACACACCAACAGGTTTTAGAACAAAATTTGCAAGTTATGGATAGTACTGCGGCAAGTTTGTGCAGAGATAACAATATGAAGATTCACTGTTTTGGACTTGCAGAACCTAATGCAATTTTTAGAGCTGTAACAGGCGATGAAATAGGGACTATTATTGAATAGGAGGAAATGTTATGTCAACTCCAAGAGAAAAATATGAAGAAAAAATGGCAAAAACTATTAATGTTCTCAAAGAAGATCTTAATAGTGTAAGAGCGGGCCGTGCTAATGCGGCACTTCTTGATCAAATTGTGGTAGATTATTATGGAACTCCAACACCGCTAAAGAATATGTCAAATATTTCTGTTCCTGATCCGAGAACTTTAATGATTACACCTTTTGATCCTTCAACGGTTAAGACGATTGAAAAAGCTATTCAGGTTTCTAATATAGGAATTAATCCATCAAGTGATGGAAAGGCAATTAGATTGGTAATTCCTCCTGTAACAGAGGAAACCAGGAAAGAAAAGACTAAGCAAATCAAAAAAATGGGTGAAGAAAGTAAGGTAGCAGTTAGAAATCTTCGCAGAGATGCAAATGAAGAAGTTAAGAAGATGGAGAAAAACGGCGAACTTACAGAAGACGACGAGAAAGACGAGCTTGATGAAATTCAGAAACTTACTGATAAGTGTATGAAAGATATCGATAAGATTGTTGCTGATAAAGAAAAAGAGTTAATGGAACTTTAATAATATAGGGACAGGCTCCGGCCTGTCCCTTGTATTGATATGTATGTTAGATAAAACAAAAATTCCAAAGCATGTTGCTATTATCATGGATGGTAATGGCCGTTGGGCAAAGGACCGTGGGCAAATTCGAATAAAAGGGCATAACGAAGGGATGAATGCCTTAAGAGAAATTGTTAAGCATTCTGATGTACTTGGTATTAAGTATTTAACGGTTTATGCATTTTCAACAGAAAATTGGAAACGACCAGTTGATGAAGTTTCGGGTATATTTAAACTCTTGGTAAAGTATGTAGCCAGCGAGTTGGATGAACTTAACCGTAATAATGTTCAGGTAAACATTATAGGCGATTGGTCTAAAGTGCCTAATGATGCTCAAGAAGCTATCAAAAAAGCTCTTGAAACAACGAAATTAAATACCGGATTGGTGTTTAATATAGCAATTAATTACGGGGGAAGAGCGGAAATTTTAAACGCTTGTAATAAATTGATTGCAGAAGGTATTGAGAATATCACAGAGGAGTTATTTACGGAAAAGCTTTATACTGCAAATTGTCCTGATCCAGATCTTATTATCAGGACTGGGGGTGAATACAGATTGTCTAATTTTTTAACCTGGCAATCTGCCTATTCTGAATTAGTTGTTGTAGATACTTATTGGCCGGATTTTACTCCAGAAGAATATGAAAAGGCATTAGAGATCTTCCAAAAAAGAGAAAGACGTTTTGGAGGATTATAAGTGAAAAACAGATTGATTTCCATTGCATGTATGCTTCCATTTTTAGCATTTATTATTGTCGGAGGCATTCCACTTCTTGTTATTTGTTGCATTATTAGTGCTGCTGCATTATATGAGTTTTTTAATGGTTTTGCGCGTTTGGAGATAAAGGCTTCAAAACCTGTTGCGGCTGCATTACTTTTAGCATTATACGGATTAATCTTTGCTTCTTTGATTTATGCAAAAAGCTGGGATTTATACGAAATTTTAATAGATGCATGGGTCTTTGTTGTTGTAGGCACATCGCTTTTACTTGCAATTTTGGATAAAGGACATAATATTTTAGGGCCAACATACACTTTGGTCGGTATGTTTTATATTGCCTTTTCAATAGCCCACTTATTCTTAATTGAACAAAGAGATCATGTTATGGCATGGCTTCCACTAATTATTGCATTTTTAGCTGATACTGGTGGATTCCTTGGTGGAATATATTTTGGAAAACATAAGTTATCTCCGGATTTATCGCCAAAGAAGACTTTGGAGGGAGCTTTGGGAGGAATTATTTTTTCAACAATGGGGAGTTTAATCTTTGCATTAATTGCTTGCCAGACAAACATTTTGCTGTGCATCATAGTCGGTATTATAGGCGGAGCTGTTGCTGAATGTGGTGATTTAATTGCAAGTGCATTTAAGCGTAAAATGGGTCTCAAAGATTTCTCAAATTTAATTCCAGGCCATGGTGGGGTTTTGGATAGAATGGATTCCGTTATTTTAGTCGCTCCATTTGTATATTATTGTATGGTGATTTTCTTTAAGTAGTGAAAAAAATTTCGATACTTGGATCTACAGGATCCATAGGTACACAAACACTTGATGTTATAAAAAGTCATTCTGAAGAATTCAAACTTGTTGGATTAAGTTGTGGACACAATATAGAATTGTTTAAAAAGCAGCTATATGAATTTAAGCCAGAGTTTGCTTCGTGTGCAGATGAAAAAGATTGTGCTAGTCTGAGCCGAGAATTCCCTGAAATTCATTTTTCGTATGGAATGGAAGGGCTTTGTGCTTGTGCAGCTCTTGATGTTGATATCGTTGTAAATGCATTGCTTGGAATGATGGGCCTTAGGCCAACTTTTTCTGCTATTAAGGCAAAAAATAATATTGCTTTTGCAAATAAGGAAACTCTTGTTGCTGGCGGCAAATTTTTGACTGATGAGGTTGAAAAACAGGGGATAAATTTACTTCCTGTTGATAGTGAGCATTCTGCAATATTCCAAAGCTTACAGGGTAATCATAACAGCAGGATAAAAAAAATTCTGCTCACTGCTTCCGGTGGGCCTTTTAGAGGATATACAATAGAACAACTATCTACTGTAACTAAGTTCCAGGCTTTAAAGCATCCAAATTGGAACATGGGCGCTAAGATTACCATTGATTCTGCAACCATGATGAATAAGGGCTTAGAGATAATTGAGGCAAGTTTACTATTTGGGGTAAATCCTGATAACATAGAAGTATATGTACATCCTGAAAGTATACTTCATAGCGCAGTTGAATTTTGTGATGGCGCGATTATTGGTCAAATGGGGGTTCCTGATATGAAGCTTCCTATTGCTTATGCATTATCTTGGCCAAATAGGATGAACAATATTGCAAATTCCGTTAATCTCTTTGAGTTGAATTCTCTGCATTTTGAAAAGCCGGATTGTCGGGTATTCAAATGTTTAGCTTTGGCGCAAAATGCTATAAAAGCGGGGCATAGTTATCAAGTTGTAATGAATGCTTCAAACGAGGAGGCTGTGGCAGCATTCCTTGATGACAAGATTACTTTCATACAAATTGCTGATGTAATTGAAGATTGCTTAAATTCAAGTGCTACTGTAAATATTTCGAGTGTTGATGATATATATGAACTTGAAACACAAAGTAGAGTTAGAGCAAAACATTTTATAGACAAAAGATATAGATGAAAATATTAGGGATAATAATTGCTATATTTAGTTTTTTACTTTTGGTTGTCAGCCATGAGTTTGGACATATGATAGTTGGAAAAATTTGCGGTGTCCGTGTCGATGAATTTTCGGTTGGAATGGGCCCGCTTATTTTTAAGAAGCAAAAAAAGGAAACTCAATATAGTCTAAGAGCAATACCTATTGGAGGCTATTGCAAATTTGGAGAGGATGAAGAAGAATCTGATGATCCTCGTTCATTTATCAATGCTGTATGGTGGAAGCGTGCCTTTATAATTTTTGCTGGGGCCTTTATGAATTTTCTTGTTTGTTTGATTATTCTAGTCTCGGTTTTTACTTATATTGGATCGTATTCGCCAAAGTTAAGTGCTGTTAATAATGGAAGCCCTGCCGCGCTTGCCGGAATAGAGGCCGGAGACACAATACTTGCAATCAATGACGAGTATTCGAATGATTGGGCTACAATAGTTGACTCAATAAATAAGGCAAAGGGCGATAAGCTAAAAATAACTTTTCATGATGCATCTTCAACTGATAAAACATCTGAAAGTTCTGTTTATGTATCACCGGAATATGATGAGGCAAGTGGACGAAATTTAATAGGTATTCAATGTTCTATTGTACATTCTGTGAAGGCCTCGTTTAAGCAAACTATATCTGTTTGTAAAGAATTTGTAGTTGAGACTTTTAAGTTTTTGGGAAGATTGTTTACAGGCAAAGCCCAAGGTGATGAAGTAATGGGCGTTGTTGGAATTGTGAATACAGTTAGTGAAGAACTTCAGTATGGCTTTGTTAATGTAATATATCTTATGGGCATTATCAGTTTGAATCTGGCGGTTATTAATTTACTCCCATTTCCGGCTCTTGACGGCGGTCGATTATTACTTATTTTTATAGAGCTTATTACACACAATAAGGTAAGTAAAAAGGTCGAAGGCGCAATTAATACTGTAGGTTTTATGTTTTTATTAGCCTTAGCGGTTTTATTGATTTTTAAGGATACATTTAATTTAATTGTAAAATGACAAAACAAGTAAAAGTAGGAAACATTTTAATAGGTGGGGGCGCCCCAATCAGTATTCAATCTATGACTAATACTGATACAAAAGATGTTGAAAAGACATTAAAGCAGATTAATGCCTTAGAAGAGGCTGGCTGCCAAATCGTTAGATGTACAGTTCCGGATATGGAAGCCGCAAAAGCTTTTGGAAAAATCAAACTAAAAACATCAGTGCCTCTTGTAGCAGATATTCATTTTGATTATAAGCTTGCTATTGCTGCAATTGAAGAAGGGGCTGACAAAATTAGGATTAATCCCGGAAATATCGGATCTGAAGAAAAAGTTCGCGCTGTTTTGGAAAAAGCTAAGGCTTATAAGGTTCCAATTCGAATCGGGGTAAACTCTGGCTCAATTGAAAAAGAAATTCTTTCAAGGTACGGTGGTGTTACAGCTCAAGGTATGGTTGAAAGCGCTCTAAATGCCGTAAAATATGCCAAAAGTTTCGGTTTTGATGATTTAGTCGTTAGCCTTAAATCAAGCGATGTAGCAATGAATTTTGAGGCGCACAAGCTGTTTAGAGCGGCTAGCGACAGACCTCTTCATATAGGTCTTACTGAAGCCGGAATCGGCCATGCGGCTGAAATAAAATCTGCTGCTGCAATGGGTGCGCTTTTGCTTAATGGGATAGGTGATACAATTAGAATTTCATTAACGGGGGATCCTGTTCGGGAAGTAATTTTGGCTAAGGAAATTCTTAAGACTTGTGGTATTCGTAAAGCCGGAATTGATTTTGTTTCATGCCCGACTTGTGGAAGGACAAAGGTGGATTTGCCTTCTATTGCTGCTGATATTGAAAGTAAACTGAAACCTATTTCGGATGAATTTGAAAAGCAGGGTAAGTTTCTAAGAGTCGCCGTTATGGGATGTGCTGTTAATGGCCCCGGCGAGGGGCGAAGTGCCGATTATGGTGTAGCTTGCGGTGAAGGTGAGGGTCTTTTGTTTAAAAAGGGTGAAATAGTTAAAAAGGTTCCAGAAGCAGAAATTTCCAGTGCGCTATTAGAAATGATACAAGAATAAATTAAAAAAGCTCTCTGATTTTTCAGAGAGCTTTTTTAGTTTTTGTATTAGTATTTTCTAGCGTTCTTTAGATGTGCAAGATGATCTTTATAAGCTTCAATGTTTTTAGGGTTCTTTGAAACTTGAACATCACCGCATCTCCACCATGAACCATATCCATCAGTCATGGATTTTGGAAGAACTCTTATATCGAATACTACTGGTTGATTCTTAATATTCTTTGCATCTTTAAGAGCTTTATCAAGCTCATCCATAGTACGGATTGTATAAGCCTTGCAACCATAGCCTTCACCAATTTTTGCAAAGTCTACAGGAATGAAATTGCCGGAGAATTTTCCATCTTCGCCACGGAATCTTAATTCTGTGCAAAGTGTTTCATTGCCATGACCAACCTGCAGGTTGTTGATGCAACCGAATGATGCATTGTTGAATACGCATACGTTAATCTTCTTATGTTCTTGAACAGCTGTAAGAAGTTCACTGTGGAGCATTACAAAGCTACCATCACCAACCATAGAGTAAACTTCATGGTCTTCCCCGATAGCGTACTTAACGCCGAGTGCACCGCTGATTTCATATCCCATGCAAGAATAACCATATTCCATGTTATATGTATCAAGTCCACGTGCTCTCCACATTCTCTGCATATCGCCAGGAAGTGATCCTGCAGAACCAATAGCTGAATCATTAGGATCCATGAACATATTGATTTTTGCGAGAACTGCAGTCTGTGTTAATGTAGCATCCATATCCTTTGCGAACTTTTCTACAGAGGAAATGTTGTCATCTTTAACTTCCGGAACATAATCCTTGCCGTAAGCTGTTGCAGCAAGTCTATCCCATTCCTTATTCCATTCGTCTCTTGCTTCTGCGATTTCTGTGGTGTAAGGAGCTTTATAGCTCTTGAGTGCCTTAGCGAGAAGAGGAAGAGCCTTTTTTGCATCTGCAATTACTGGCAGAGCTTCCATCTTAAGAGCTTGGAAATCGGAAACATTGATATTAACGAATTTTGCTTTTTCCTTAAAGAGCCACTTTGATGAAGATGTAAAGTCTGTGTAACGTGTACCTACACCGATAATAACATCAGCTTCTTTTGCAAGCTTGTTAGCTGCAGAGCATCCTGTAACGCCAATACCGCCAAGGTTGAGATAGTGATCATAAAGTACTGCACCTTTGCCAGCTTGTGTTTCTCCGAAAGGAATATTGCACTGCTCTGCGAATGCTTTGAATTCTTCATGAGCTTCACTATATCTTACTCCGCCACCACAAATGAGAAGAGGCTTCTTTGCCTTTTTAATAATTTTTGCAGCAGCTTTAATTACATCGTCTTCAGGAACTCTTCTTTGAAGCTTGTGAACACGTTTTGCAAAGAATGAAGCAGGGTAGTCATAAGCTTCACCTTCAACATCTTGAGGCATTGCTACACATACAGCACCTGTGTTAGCAGGATCTGTGAGAACTCTCATTGCGTTAATCATAGCACTCATAAGTTGTTCTGGACGCTGAACTCTATCCCAGTAGCGGCAAACGGCTTTATAAGCATCGTTTGTTGTTAAGCTCATGTCGTATGTTTGTTCAATCTGTTGAAGTACAGGATCAGGTTGACGACATGCATATGTATCACCAGGTAAAAGTAGTACTGGAATATTGTTTGCTGTTGCTGTTGCAGCAGCTGTAATCATATTAGCAGCACCAGGGCCAACTGAAGATGTGCAAGCAATAATTTTCTTTCTCTTTGCATGTTTTGCAAATGCTACGGCAGTTTGTGCCATACCTTGTTCGTTTTTACCTTGCCAAACTTTGAGTCTGGTTGCTTCTTGTGTAAGAGCTTGTCCAATACCTAATACACAACCGTGTCCAGGAAGCATAATAACACCTTCAACGAAAGGGTGTTCTTGGCCATCATAAGCAATGTACTGATTTTCTAAGAAACGTACTAAAGCCTGAGCCATAGTTAAGCGAACTGTTTTCATCTGTTGCTCCTTTATAACTTAAAAATGTGGTCGTTAGCATCATCTTTCCAAAGCCATTCATGTTCTTTATCATCGATTCTTGTCTTTTCCCAAGGATCTCCGTCAAGATGTCTAATGCCCCATGCATAGCACATTGCATAGCCTGGAGCAGCAGTTTGTGAATGGAAACCACTGTTTATGATTGCACAGCCATTATGTTCTGTCTTGAAGATTTCGCCATTAGCAAACCCTGCGCCGAAACCTTGAGGATAGTCAAAACGATAGAAGTAAACTTCTGGCTGTGGATGATGATGTGGTGGATATGAACTCCATTTACCAGGGAAGTTAAGGACTTCTCCAAGAACCATATTAGAGAATGGGGCGTTATCGTAATCGAAGAAAGTTTTAATTTCTCTTCTCATACAACCCATAAGCTCTCCGTTGGCTCCGGCATGCTGTACTTGAACAGTTTCTGGTGTGTAAAGTACAGATTTAAATGGAGTCTTGTTAATTGTCTGCTGAATATAAATTTCGCAGTGGTCTAATGCTTTAATTGTAATATCGCAGCCACAGCTTGCTAAGAGACAATATGCTTCGTAATGGAAGCAATCAGGACGTTCGCAAACTACTGTATTGCAACAATATGTGAGTTCCATTTTCCCTTGGAAAAGAAGAACAGCAGTTTCTTTTTCAGCTTCTTTGATAGAGTAGGTGTCACCGGCTTCCATTACAAGGAGACCAACATCCATTTGTGTTCCTTTATCATCTATAGCTGTATCAATATAAGCATTATATCCACGCTTAATTTCTTTGTTTAAATACATTTCTTGACCTTCTTTAGATTAGAGACCTGTGTGTTCTTTAATATACTTGCGAGCCTTCATTGCGTATTCAAGTGGGTTAGCCTTTGCTGGATCTTGTTCAGCTTCAACAAGGAGCCAACCTTCATAGTTAGCTTCGTCAAGAACCTTAAAGATAGGGTCGAAGTCAACTCCGCCATCTCCAGGAACTGTGAATGCGCCGTTTCTTACTGCCTGTAAGAAGCTCCAGTTGTTTTCGCTTACTTGCTTAACAACATCAAGTCTCATGTCTTTAAGATGTACATGACCGATTCTGTCTTTGTATTTCTTGAGCATTGCGAGAGGATCTTCACCTGCAAATGTGAAGTGGCCTGTATCATAGCAAAGGAATACATATCTTGGGTCTGTGTTGCTCATCATTCTATCTGTTTCTTCGGAAGTTTGAACTACTGTTCCCATGTGGTGGTGGAAACAAAGCTTGAAACCACGTTCTACAGCAATTTTACCAAGTGTGTTAAGACCATCACAGAAACGTTTCCATTCCTCATCATTCATAACATACTTGTGCCCGCCTGTAAGAATAGGGGTATCAAGTTTGCCTTGAATAGAATAGCTCTGTTCACTTACATTAATTCTGTTTGCGCCAACTGCAGCGAGGAAGTCGAGTTCTTTATTGAAGTCTTCGATAACCTGTTCGATAGGCTGTGTAAGAATAAATGATGAGAACCATCTGCTGGCAATTGTCATTCCTCTTAAATCAAGAGCTTTTTTTAATTCTGCAGCATCTTTAGGATATTTGTTACCAATTTCGCATCCTGTGAAACCTGCAAGAGCCATTTCACTTACGATTTGCTGGAATGTATTTTCTCCGCCAAGTTCTGGCATATCATCATTGCACCAACCAATAGGGGCAATTCCTAATTTTACTTTCTTTGTATCCATTATTTTAATACCTTTTTAACCTGCTCGATAATATGAGCACTTGTGAGTTTGAAACGTTCTTGTAAATAATTTTGAGGACCAACTTCTCCAAATTCGTCTTCAATAGCAACGCAAGCGGCCTTTACAGGGCATCTTTCAGAAATGACTTCGAGTACAGCAGAGTAGAGTCCTCCGTGTTTTGAGTGGTTTTCTGCAACTACAACTTTACCGCATTTCTTTGCATATTTTTCAACTGTATCAGCATCAAGAGGCTTGATACTGAAGCAATCGATTACTGCAGCACTGATACCTTCTGTTTCAAGTGCTTTAGCAGCCTCTAATGCTTCCTTGAGCATAATGCCGGCTGCAAAAATTGCTACATCTGTTCCTTCGCGAAGAACCTCAGCTTTTCCTATTGTAGGTTCAAAGTCGTCGGAATAGATTTTTGCCATTTCTTTTCTGCCTGTGCGGATATATTTTACTCCGGTTCTATTTACACACTGTCTAAGTAACTTTTCAAGAACCTCTGTATCTGATGGTTCCAAGATAGTTGCTGTTGGAATAGTTCTATAAAGAGCTACATCTTCAAATGGCATGTGTGTACCACCGTTTAATGCTGCTGTTACGCCAGGGTCGGTACCAAGAATTGTAATATCATTTTTTGCATAACCAGCGCTTAAGAATACTTGGTCAAATACACGTCTTGATGCAAATGGGCCGAATGTGTGAAGTATAGGTTTAAAACCTTCACTTGCAAGACCTGCTGCTACTCCGACCATATTTGCTTCGGCTATTCCGCAATTGATTGCTCTGTCAGGATGTTCTTTTGCCCATTTAAGTGTTCCGATACAATTCATTAAATCTGCATCAAGATAAATTACCTTATCATCTTTTTCACAAAGATCAATGATTGTTGTTCCTAGAACTTCTTTACCGAGGCGAGCACCCATTTCACCGTTATAAACTACGCTCATGTTTACGCCTCCAATCCTTTCAGTTCATCTCTAAGAAGGGCTGTCCATCTTTCGAACTGTTCATCACTAACGGACATTGAGTGATTAGCTGCTGTATTAGCAACTTCTTCAATACCGAAGCCTTTAATTGTATCAAGTACAATTGCATACGGTTTGTCTCCACCAGCTCTTGTTTTTTCGAGAGCTTCTGCAACGGCATTTAAATCATTACCGTTGACAATTTGTGTGTTGAAGCCGAATGCATTAAATTTTGCAACATAATCTCCCATAGGGTAAATTTCGTCTGTGTAACCATCAAGCTGGCGTTTGTTCCAGTCGAGTAAGACTACAAGATTAGAAACTTTTTTTGCAGCCGCAAATGCGAATGCTTCCCATACTTGACCTTCGTTGCTTTCTCCGTCGCCTACAACTAAAAATACACGGTTTTTATATCCAAGAAGCTTGTCTGCAAGTGCCATTCCACAAGCTGTACTTGTGCCTTGGCCAAGTGAACCTGTTGTCATATCTATTCCAGGAGTTTTATTGCGATCGCAATGGCTTGGAAGATTTGTACCAGGTTTATTTAAAGTCTTAAGTTCTTCATAAGGGAAGAAACCTTTGTTTGCAAGAACACTGTAAACGGCAGGGCCTGAGTGTCCTTTTGAAACAACAAGTTTATCTCTTTCAGGCATCTTTGGATTCTTTGGATCGTATTTCATCTCTTTGCCATAGAGTACTGCGAGAGTATCTGCGATACTGAGTGATCCGCCTACGTGGCCTTGGCCAAGAGAGTGAATAGCTTCAAGAATTCCAAGACGAATTTTAATCGCGAATGCTTTTAATTCCTTTTCTTCTTGTTTTGTCATTACAAAGCCTTTCTAATTAAATTTCATCAACCTTTACAACTCTATTTTCCTTAACGGAAATGTTGCAAGCTTTAGCAAGCTTTACGCTGATATAACCATCGTAGAGTCCTGCTGGTTCTTTTGTATCTTTTTCAATGCATTCGATAAACTGACGCATTTCTTCCTGATATGAAGCCATGTATCTTTCAAGGAAGAAGAATAAAGGCTTCTCAGAAATGATGCCATCAGCTGTTGAAAGAACTGCTGTTGAATTGCAATCATTTGCGTTTGCAATAGCACCCTTAGAACCGAATACTTCGCCTCTTTGGTCATAGCCGTAAACAGCTTTTCTTGAACCATCGATGGAAGCAAGTGCACCATTCTTAAGTTTTGCTGTGATAACTACTGTATCAACATCGCCAGCTTTGCCGATCTCTGGGTCAACAAGGCAAGCAGCGTTTACATAGAGTTCATCAACTTCGGAACCGGAGAGGAAACGAAGCATATCTAAATCGTGAATCATCATGTCCATGAAGATACCGCCAGATACAGCTACATATGCTGGATTAGGTGGTTCTGGGTCTCTTGAAGTAATGTGAACGAACTGAACGTCGCCAATTTTTCCGTTTACAACTGCATCATGAAGTGCTGCATAGTTGTGGTCGAAACGACGGTTGAATCCAACCTGATATTTAAGCTTCTTTGGAGAAGCTTCGAGAGCCTTCTGTACTTTTTCGATTTCTTCTAAGCTCTGGTCAACTGGCTTTTCGCAGAATACGTGTTTGCCAGCAGCTATTGCTTCGAGAGAAATTGGAACGTGAAGGTTTGTTGATGCGCAAATAAGTACAGCGTCGATTTCTGGATCATTAATAATCTTGTGGTAATCTTCATACATTGTTACGCCAAATGTATTTGCGAGATCCTTTGCTGCATCTGTCCAGAATGGGTCGGACATAGCAACTACTTTTGCATTAGGTACACCAGAAGTAATTCCCTTAAGATGTACTTGGCCGATTCTACCGGCACCGATGATTCCTACTTTTACCATGTTTTTTCTCCTTTATAAAAATATAAATTAGTTTTAATTAAGCACATATTTATGCCTACACATACAAATATATTATAGCATTTATAGTAACTATTTTGATAAAAAATGAGTGAAAAATGCAAAAAATATCTTATTTTATGCTAAAATTAAAGAAAAATATGTTTTTTGAGAGGAATGTAAAAATGTGGAAAAATGATGACGAGCCGAGAAAAATGAGCTATGTATGGGTTTTGGCCGGAGTCTACTTAATATACTTAGGCGGCAAATTAATTTTTGAAATGATTCAAGGCATAGCGGAAGCACTGATTTGGAAGTATGCGATTGCTATAGTTTTTATTGTTTTGGGTATATTTCTTGCCTTGAGAGAGTGGAAATTATATAAGAAGGGCAAAACCTCTAGTGGTGCCACTGAAGAATTGCCTGAATCATACTATAATAATATAGAAGATAGTTTTGCTGAAGAGTATGAAAAAGAGAATAAATCAGAGTGAAGGTTGTTAAATAATTAACTTTTAATAATTTTGCTTGATTATTTGTAATGATATGGTAACATTAGTATAGCTAAATGACTGTGCACATTGCACAGGAAAATTGTAAAAAATTTTTTATGAGGAGAATTAAAACATGAAAAAAATTCTTGCAGTACTGCTCGCATTAGCAATGGTATTTTGCCTTGCTGCTTGCGGAGAAAAAGAAGTAGCAGATGATGCTACAGAAGAAATTGAAATCGCTGTAGTTCTTAAGACATTAGCTTCAGAATACTGGGGATATGTAAAGAATGGTTGTGACGCTGCTGCTGCAGACCTTGGTGTCAAGGTTACAGTTGTAGGTCCTGGTGCAGAATCTGACATTGAAGGTCAGGTTGCTATGATTGAACAGGAAATCGGTGCTGGTTGCGATGCTATCGTTTGCGCTCCAAACGATGCTGACGCTGCTGCTGCTGCTCTCCAAGCTGCAATCGATGCAGGTACACCAGTTCTTTCTGTAGATACAAATGTTGGTATCGCAGGACAGACATCATTCGTTGGTACTTCTAACGTAGAAGCTGCTAAGGAAGGTGGCCTTTGGGCTGCATCCGTTCTTCCAGAAGGATCAAAAGCAGTTGTTATCTATGGTCAGGAAGGCGATAACACATCTAACATGAGACGTGAAGGTTATGAAACAGCTTGCAAAGAAGCTGGTATCGAAGTTCTTGCTGCACTTTCAGGACAGAACACAACTGATGGCGCTACAAAGACAATGGAAGACCTCTTAAGCGCATACCCAGGACAGATTAACGCAGTATTCTGCCACAATGATGATACAGCTATCGGTGCTATGAACGCTTGCAAGAACGCTGGCGTTAGCGATATCCTTATCGTTGGTTTCGATGGAAACAAATCAGCTGTAGAACTTATTCAGGCTGGCGAACTCATTCAGGCAACAGTTGCTCAGCAGCCTTACCAGATGGGTTATCAGGTTGTAGAAGCTGCAGTTAAAGCTATCAATGGCGAAACTGTAGATGAAGTTATCAACGCTCCAGTAGTAGTTGTAACAAAAGATAACGCTGCAGATTATTTAGCATCACTTTAATCAATAATATTGAATTTATTGTCGCTATAAAGTGAAACAATGGACAGAGAGCGGCATCAAATACCGCTCTCTGTTTTTCTATCTTAAAGAGTGCTCCATAATGGAGATTGCTCTTGAATCATTGAGAGAATTGCAAATCGAGGTAATTCAATGAGCGAATATGTAGTTGAACTTAAAAACATAACTAAGAAATTCCCTGGTGTAGTAGCTATGAGAAATATGTCCATAGCAATCAAACCTGGCGAAATTCACGGCCTTATCGGTGAAAATGGTGCTGGTAAATCAACTTTGATTAAAGTTCTTACCGGTGTAAATATTCCTGAAGAAGGCGAAATTTTTGTTGATGGAGAAAAGAAAGTTTTCCATAACCCTGTTCAATCTCGCGAAGCTGGTATTGCATGTGTATACCAAGAATTAAACATTGTTCGTCAGCTACCTGTAGTTGATAATGTATTTATGGGTAGATCTATTAAGAAGGGCGTTCTTCTTGATTATCCAAAAATGGAAGCTGAAGCTCATGATGCATTAACAATGTTAGGCCATCCGGAGATTGATGTAAGAAAAGAAGCTGGTAAGTACGGTATAGGCTTACAGCAGATGGTCGAAATAGCAAAAGCAGTAACGCAGGATGCTAAACTTATTATCATGGACGAGCCAACATCTTCACTTGGTCAAAAAGAAATTGAAGAATTGATGAATACAGTCCGTAAGATAAAAGCAAAAGGCATTGCTGTATTATTTGTTTCTCATAAGTTGGAAGAACTCTTCGAGCTTTGTGACCGTGTAACCGTAATGCGTGATGGCGAACATATCTGCACAGAAAATATTTCAGATATGAACGAAGAAAAGTTAATAAACGCTATGGTAGGTCGTACACTTGACAACTTATTCCCTAAGGAATTTGGTACAAAAGGTGATGTATGGCTCGAAGCTAAAAATATTAACGAAGCAGGCGTTCTTCATGATGTAAGCTTTAAGGCACATGCAGGGCAGATTACTTGTTTCGCAGGCCTCGTTGGGGCTGGTAGAACAGAAATGATGCGCGCTGTATTTGGGGCAGATCCAATCGACGGCGGAGAAATTTATGTTAAAGGCCAAAAAGTAAATATTAGGAAACCTGCAGATGCTATTAAGCATAAAATTGGTTTTTGTACAGAAGACAGAAAAGGGCAAGGTCTTGTTCTCAGCTTAGGTCTGCGTACAAATTTAATCATGGCTAATATGAAGTCTTATGTAAATGGACTTTTCTTTAATGAAAGGAAAATTGAAGAGGCTGGACAAAATAGTATAAAGAGCTTAAGAATTAAAACCCCTTCACTTGATGAAGTTGCTGCACAACTTTCTGGTGGTAACCAGCAAAAGGTTGTTATCGGTAAGTGGATGAATGCGGATGCTGATATAGTCATCTTTGATGAACCGACAAGAGGTATCGATGTTGGTGCAAAGATTGAAGTATATAACGTAATGAACCAAATGGTTAAGGAAGGTAAATGTGTAATAATGGTATCTTCCGAATTACCAGAAGTACTTGCTATGAGTGATCATGTTTATGTAATGCGTGGTGGACGCATGATGGCAAGTATTGATAGAGATTCAAAGCACTTTAACCAAGAAGATATTATGAAAGCAGCTTGGGGAGGAGAGTTAGATTAATTATGAAGAATAATACTAAATTAAAAGCAGTGCTTCAAAAAATGGGCACATTGCTTGCATTAATTATCTTAGTACTTATTTTCTGCGTTGTAATGCCGGATAAGTTCCCTAAGATTGCAAATGTTATGAATATCCTTAAGCAGGCATCTATTAACTGCTTAATTTCATCTGGTATGTTATGTGCACTTATTACTGCCGGTATTGACCTTTCAGTAGGTTCTAACTGTGTACTTTGCACATGTTTCATTGCCGTTTTGATGGAAAAATTCGGAATCACAAATCCTATAGTTCTTATTCTTGCAGGTCTTTTCATAAGTACTCTTGCAGGTTTTACAAATGGTACATTACTTACAAGACTCGACTTACCACACCCATTCGTTTCTACAATGGGTATGAAGAATGTACTTCTTGGTATTGCACTTGTAATTACAGGATCTAAATCAATTGGTTTTACAAACAAGGGTGTTGATGCTGTTATGTGGATTGGAAGCCACTCTTTCTTCCAGGTAAGAGATGCAGCTGGAAAAGTTACATTCCCTGGAATCCCGGCAAGCTTTATTCTTGTAATTGTTGTTTATATCCTCTTTGATTTATTCCTCAAGAGAACATCTCTTGGTCGTATGATTTACTGCTGCGGTGGCAACCCAGAAGCTGCTCGTTTAAGTGGTATTCCATCAAAGAACGTTTTGACATTTGTTTATACATTATCTGGCTTCATGGCTGGTCTTGCAGGTGTTGTTTCTGTAGGTCGTCTTGCTAGTGCAAATGCAAACGCTGGAGCTACATACGATAATGATGCTATTGCTGCATGTATTGTAGGTGGTGCATCATTTACAGGTGGTAAAGGTACAATTTGGGGCACAATGATTGGTGCTCTTCTGATGGCTGTAATTCGTAATGGACTTAACCTTTTAGGTGCTCAGAATGATATTCAGTACATTGTAATCGGTGGAGTAATTATTGTTGCTGTAACAATCGACGTTGTTCGTAACAAGATGGAAGCTAAGGCTAGAAGACTTGCTGCACAATAGTCAATTCGGAACTTATAAAAGGAGTACTTCAAAAGAAGTACTCCTTTTTTGTGAATATTGACCACTGCTAAAATGGAGCGTAAAATATATCTACGTGATTATAAGCGTTTATTTTTATTAAATTAGGAGAAAATTTATGTTTGACACTATGATTATTGGGCAGGTTTCTGTTGATAAAAATGTTGACTATGATGGCCGTGAAGAAGTGGTTTTAGGTGGCGCAGTTTTAGCTGCCGGTTATATGGCTTCTGCACTTTCTGATAAGGTTGCCGTAGTTCCAAAAAACGATCTTACAAATATCGTACCTGAAAACGAATTTAAAGATGCAAAAAATGTAAAGGTTTTTGCATGCAAATCAAAAGAGAATGTTCATATGGAAAATGTTTATCATACTGCAGATCGTGAACGCAGAGATTGTCGTTGTACGGCTGCAATTGATCCATATACTCCGGAAGATATCCCGGAAGAGCCGGCAAAAGTATATCATTTAGCAGGTCTAATCGTCGGGGATATTCCTGGAAGTGTTATTGAGGCTTGTGCTAAAAAGGGCGATGTCGCTGTTGATGTACAGTGCATGATGAGAAAACGTTTTGCTGATAATCATCTTGAACTTCTCGACTGGGAAGAAAAGATGAAATATCTCCCAATGTGCAGATATCTTAAGACAGATGCTCATGAAGCTGAAGGTCTTACAGGAACAGCTGATAGAGAAGAGGCTGCTAAGATTCTTTACCAGTGGGGTGCAAAAGAAATTATGATTACCCACAATACAGAGGTAATAGTTTACGACGGAAAGCAAATTTATCGTCAGCCGTTAAAACCGCGTAATCTTACAGGTCGTACTGGTAGAGGAGACACAACTTTTGGAGCATATCTTGTTGAACGTCAGACTAAGAGTATCCCAGAAGCTCTTTTAATGGCTGCTGCCGGAGTATCATTAAAGATGGAAACTCCGGGACCTTTTAAAGGTACTCGCAAGGATATTGAAGAGTTTATGAACGAATTCTACAAGTAAGTGATTTTTAATCTATTATCCGCAAAAAAGTAAGAATTTAGCCTTTTATTTTAGCAAAAATAGAGCTAAATTCTTATTTTTGATATATAATAATATAGTTAGTTATATTTTGTATTACTATATAAATTTAATATATTTTTTTTGGAGGCTAAATTATGGCAAAAATTAGAGTCGGTGTTGCAGGTTATGGTACAATCGGCCAAAGACTTGCTGATGGTGTTGCACTTCAAGGCGACATGGAACTTGTAGGAATTGCAGATCTTGCTCCTACACTCGCACTTAAAGCACTTCGTGAAAGAGACATGATAGGAAACAATGGCGTTAAGTATAATCTTTACCTTGTTGATGGTGCTGATAAGGCTGCTTTTGACGCTGCTGACATTCCAGTAGCTGGCACTTTTGAAGAACTTTGCAAGAATGTAGATATTATGCTCGATTCAGCTCCTGGCGGAGTTGGCGCAAAAAATAAGGAAAACTACTATGATAAGTATGGTGTTAAAGCTATCTTCCAGGGTGGTGAAAAGAACACAGTTGCTGATGTATTCTTCCATGGTTATGCAAACTATGAAAAGGGTGTTGGTCAGAATTATCTTAAGTTAACAAGTTGCAATACAACAGGTCTTATTAGAACAGTTGATTGCCTTGATAGAGAATTTGGTATTGAAAAGGTTGCTATTACAATTATTCGTCGTGTAGCAGATCCTGGTGATTATCACAGAGGATTAACAAATGCACTCGAAATTGATAAGGCTCCGTCACATCAGGCTGTTGACCTTATGACAATTATGCCTCACATTGATGCAACTGGTATTCTTGTTCACACACCAGTTACACACGGTCACATCATTACTGTTCTTGCAACAGCTAAGAATGGAAAGAAACTCCATAAGGAAGAAGTTCTTGCAGCATTCGAAAAGCATCCAAGAATTAGAGTCGTATCTATTGACGAAGGATTTAAAGGAAATGCTTCTCTCTTCAAATATGCTAGAGACCTCGGAAACAGACGTGGTGATATGTATGAAATCGGTCTATGGAAAGACAGTATCGTAGAATCCGGAAATGACATCATGTATGCAATTAATATTCCTCAGGAATCAGTTACAATTCCTGAAACCATGGATGCTATTCGTGCAAGCATGAAGATGCAGCTTACAAGAGAAGAGGGTACAGCTGAAACTAATAAGTACCTTGGAATCGGTAAGTTTAAGAATATCGCAAAATAGTTTATAGTTTAATTTGTTAAGTTATGCAGAGGAGTGATTCATTGTCACTCCTCTGTCCAATATAAGAAAAAATGAGATTTGGAATAAACACATTAGATAATTTTAATTATGAAGGCAAAACAGTTCTCATGAGAGTTGATATGAATCAACCTGTAGATAGAGCAACTGGAACTTTAAAAAGCACACAGCGTATTGAAGCTTGTGCTAAAACTGTAAAAGAAGTGGCAGATCAAGGCGCAAAAGTCGTTCTTATGTGTCACCAGGGCAGTGATATTGAATATAAGAATTTTTATTGCACAAAACCTCATGCAGAAGTTCTTTCAAAACTTCTTGGAAAAGAAGTAAAGTGGATTGATGATGTGTGTGGCCCTGCTGCAAGAGATGCAATTAAATCACTTAAGAATGGCGAAATCCTTCTTCTTGACAACGTTCGCTATATGAGTGAAGAAATGACTTATTTTGAACAGAAATTAGCGCTTTCACACGAACAGCAGGCCAAAACAGTTGTAGTTGAAAAGCTTGCTCCACTTGCTGATTTATATGTTTGTGATGCATTTGCTGCAGCTCATAGAGATCAGCCAACACTTTGTGGATTTGAACAGGTTCTCCCTTCAGCAATGGGTAGACTGTTCGAAGAAGAATATTGTGTAGTATCAGAATTAATGGAAAAACCGGCAAGACCATGTGTATTTGTGCTTGGTGGGGCAAAAATTTCCGATGCTTTTATTATGATGAAGACTGTTCTTTCTAATGGAAGTGCAGATAAGATTTTAACCGGGGGCCTCGTTGGTAATATTCTTCTTGCTTCAAAAGGTGAAAAGATTGGTCAGGGCAGCCTTGACTTTATAGCTAAAGAAGGTTACACAAACTACATAGAAGAAGGAAAAGAGTTACTTGCTAAATATGGCAACAAGATAGTTCTTCCATTAGATTTAGCTTATCTTGAAAATGGCGAAAGAAAAGAATGTGATGTAAAGTCAACTCCGGACAATATTGGGGCTCTTGATGTTGGCGCAAAGACAATCAAACTGTATGAAGATGAAATTGCTAAAGCTGCAACAATCTTCACGAATGGTCCTATGGGTGTATTTGAAGAAGCTCCAACTGAAGCTGGTACGAAAGCTATTTTTGAAGCAATGGCAAATTCAAATGGCTATAGCGTAATAGGCGGTGGTGATAGTGTTACTGCCGCAAAGAAATATAAAGTTACAGATAAAATTGGATATGTTTGCACCGGCGGTGGAGCACTTATCAGATTCCTTACAGGAGAAGAACTTCCTGTAGTAAAAGCTTTACGTTTTGCAACAAGCAAATTTGGAGCAGAAAAGTAAACATAATAAATTGTTTGATACTATTATCGTTTAATAAACAACAATGATTGACTATTTAAGAGAATTTAATATTGTAACAATAATTATTCGATTATTTCTTGCCTGTCTTTGTGGAAGCTTGTTAGGCCTTAACAGAGAAAAACAGGGGCGTGCTGCAGGATTAAGAACTTACTATATAGTTTGTCTTGGTTCATGTGCGGTAATGCTTTTGGGCCAATACTTATATGTTATGCTTGATACGCAGTGGGCATCTCTTGCTACAAAATTTGGTTTAAAAACAGATGTCACTCGTCTTGCATCTCAGGCCGTAGATGGTATTGGATTTCTTGGAGCCGGATCGATTCTTTTGACGAGAAAAAATCAAGTTAGAGGTCTAACATCTGCTGCCAGCCTATGGGCATCTGCGGCGTTAGGACTTGCGATTGGTGCTGGTTTTATAGAGCTTGGCGTTGTTGGATTTTTGTTTATGATGATAGTGTTAAAGCTATTTTCATTGATTGATAATAAGACAAAAGACTTACATAACAAAGTCCGTTTTGCCATCACATTTGATGACATAAGTCACATTGCCAGAATTATTAATGCAATAAAAGCTGATGGCGTACAAATTGTTGATTATGATTATACAGATAATGATGTGCCATATTTAGAAGTGCAGACAATTTTGCCAAGATTGTATACCGCCGTTGATTTTATGGGGAATCTTTATTCGATGAGTTTTGTAAAAACTGTTAGGAAATTGTAGGAGGAGGGTAAATGACTTTAGAATATTTAAGAGATGTAAACCTTCTTTCTGTAGTAGTTCGCTTGCTTTGCGCACTTATTTGTGGTGGAGTAGTCGGAATAGAGAGAGAATTTAAAGGAAAATATGCAGGCTTTAGAACACATATCCTAATTTGCATTGGTTCTGCTATGGCTACATTGACAAGCCAATATATGGCATTGGTTTTGCATCAATACAGTGATATAGCAAGACTTGGCGCAGGTGTTGTTGCCGGGCTTGGTTTTATTGGAGCAGGAACTATTGTCGTAACCCAGGGACGAAGAATTCGCGGACTTACAACTGCCGCAGGACTTTGGACTGTAGGTATAATTGGTTTATGTGCCGGAGCTGGTTTTTATGAAGGAGCTCTAATAACTACAGCTTTGATGCTTATCGCAGGGACAGTAATTGCGAAACTTGAAAAAGATAAATTTGCTCAGCGTGGTACAGTTGACCTTGCAATTGATTTTCATAAAAAAGCAAATTTGCAAGAATTGCTTACTTATTTCAGAGACGTAGATGTTGCGATTGATGGCTTGGCTGTTAATACAGATGATGAAATACCTTCTGCTGTCTTTACTTTAAGATTGCATAGAAAAATTACAATTGATGATATCATAATAGATGTTAAAAACTTTAATTTTGTTGAAAACGTTTATAAATTATAAAAATGCTTGATGTTATTATAATAGGCTCTGGAGTCTCAGGCTGTAGTATTGCACGTGAGCTCTCCAGATATAAGCTTGATGTGCTTGTATTAGAAAAAGAAGAAGATGTATGTAGCGGAACTTCCAAGGCGAATTCCGCTATTGTTCATGCTGGATATGATGCAAAACCGGGCACACTTAAGGCTAAACTGAATCTTGAAGGAAACTTACTTATGCCTCAGCTTGCAAGGGATCTTGATTTTGATTTTATCAATAATGGGTCTATGGTTGTTTGTGTTAATAAAGATGATGAAGATGGCCTTAAAGAATTGCTGAAAAGAGGCGAGGCTAATGGCGTAAAAGATTTAAAAATATTAAGTAGAGAAGAGGCCTTAGCTATGGAGCCTAATTTAGCCGATTGTGTTACTTCAGTATTATATGCACCAACCGGAGGTATAGTTGATCCGTTTGGACTTAATATAGCTATGGCTGAAAATGCTTATGATAACGGGGTTAAATTTGAATTTACTTCTCAAGTTGTTGATATTCAAACAAAAGATAATCATTTTATAGTTAAAACCGTCAGAGGAAATTACGAGTCAAAATTAGTTATTAATGCGGCTGGCGTATATTCAGATGAAATCCATAATATGATTTCAAAACGTAAATTACATATCAATCCTAGAAGTGGATCATATGTGCTTTTAGATAAAACTGCCGGAACACACGTAAAAAATACGATCTTCAAGCTTAGTGGTAAAAACGAAATCGGAAAAGGTGTCCTTGTAACTCCTACAACCCATGGTAATTTATTGGTTGGTCCTACAGCTGATAATTTGGCAGATAGTGCAAAAGATGAAACCTGTACTTTAGGTGATAGCTTAGAAACAGTAATTGAAAAGAGTAAGCTTAATGTAAAGGATATTCCTTATAAACAAGTCATTACATCATTTGCAGGAATTCGCGCGGTCGAAGATTGCGATGATTTTGTTATACAAGAAGTAGAGGATGTCCCTGGATTTATTGATTGTGCAGGAATTCAATCTCCTGGACTTACAGCATCTCCGGCCATAGGAATTATGGTTGCAGATATCGTAAAGAAAAAATTATCTCCAGAAAAGAAGGACAGATTTATTTCTACAAGAAAAGGATTTACTAATCCAAAGCTTATGTCTGATGCGGAATATGATGGATTGATTAAAAAACAACCTGAATTTGGACATATTGTATGCAGATGTGAGGGGATAAGTGAAGGTGAAATTCTTGAAGCGATTAGAAGACCCCTTGGAGCTAAATCTCTTGATGGCATAAAGCGCCGCGTTCGCGCAGGCATGGGAAGATGCCAAGCAGGGTTTTGTACTCCAAAATTAATAAATATATTAGCTAAAGAATTGAATTGTTCTGAAGAAGAAATAAGAAAGAATAGTGAGGGCTCTGAGGTCCTCTTTGATAGAAGGAGAACTGAAGATGCTTTACGTTGATGTCGCAATTATCGGTGGTGGACCTGCAGGTCTTGCGGCAGCACTCTCTGCTAAGAAATCTGGTGCAGATAAAGTGCTTGTAATAGAAAGAGACAGCAGACTTGGCGGAATCTTAAACCAGTGTATACATAATGGCTTTGGTTTGCATAGATTTAAAGCAGAGCTTACAGGTCCTGAATATGCACAGAAATATATAGATATGACAAAGAATAGTGGTATTGAGTTTATGTTAAATACTATTGTTCTTGATGTTACTAAAGATCGCGTTATAAAATGCGCATCAAATGATGGATGTAAATTAATATCAGCTAAGGCTATTGTTCTTGCTATGGGCTGCAGAGAACGTTCTCGTGGAGCTATGAACATCCCGGGATATAGACCAGCAGGCATTTATTCTGCCGGAACAGCTCAACGTCTTATGAATGTAGAAGGCCTTATGCCTGCCAAGAAAGCTGTAATAGTAGGATCTGGTGATATTGGCCTTATTATGGCAAGGAGGCTTAGTTTAGAAGGCGCAAAGGTTGAGGCAGTGGTTGAAATTATGCCTTACTCTGGTGGTTTAAAAAGAAATATAGTTCAATGCCTTGATGATTTTGGCATACCACTCTTGCTTAGCCATACTATAACAAAGATTTATGGTAAAAAGAGAGTTGAGGGCGTAGATATTGCAAATGTTGATGAGAATATGAAGCCTATTGCTGATACGGTACGCCATATTGATTGTGATACTTTGCTTTTTTCAGTAGGGCTTATTCCGGAAAATGAGCTTAGTCATGCCCTGGGACTTACAATTGACCCTAGGACGGCCGGCCCGTATGTTGATGCTAATTTACAATCTGAGATTGCAGGTATTTTTGCTTGCGGCAATGTACTTCACGTTCATGATTTGGCAGATAATGTTTCAATTGAGGCTGAACATGCCGGAAAGTCGGCAGCAGAATTTGCTAAAGGATTAATTAGCGGGGAGTGGATTCAGACCGATTTAAAGCTTCCTACAAAAGAGAAAAATTATGGAAATTCTGCAAATGTAAAAGAGACAACATGTATAAGATGCCCAAAGGGTTGTACATTACATCTTGAATATCCTGAAACAGGGGCAAATATGGATAATGTCATTGTTACAGGTTTTTCTTGTCCTAAGGGTGAAGAATATGGAAAAAATGAAATTGTTTGCCCAAAAAGAACGATTTGTTCATCTGTTAGGGTAACAAATTCTGAAATAGCAATGCTTCCGGTCAGAACTAATATTGATATCCCTAAAATGCTTATTTCAGATGTTATGAGTGCAATTCATTCAATTGAACTTAGTGCTCCTATAAAAACTGGGGATATTATTATAAAAAATATAGCAAATACCGGAGCAGATCTAATTGCGACTCGTGATATTCGTTGATATTTCAATATATACAAGCCTTGTAATGTTTTTGTAACATTTCAATGGCTTGTTTTATTATTGTATGGTACAATAATAGAAAGCTCGATTCAGAGCTCATATTTATTTTATTACCTATATAAATTAACTTTAGTTTTGGAAGGTTGAATATATAAATGGCGTATATGATAACTGCTCATTCAGGTTGTGAAAATACCGATAGAGATTCTATTGAGTCGATTGATATAGCTTTGCAATATAATGCAGATGCAATAGAAATTGATGTTAGAAGAGCTCTTGATGGGCAACTCCGGATCTCACATAATCGTTTATCAGAAGAAGAATATCTTGGCAAGGCAACATTAGATGATGTCTTTGAGAAGGTAAAGAATACATATTTATTAATCAATTGTGATATAAAAGAGCCTGCGGCATTATATTATGTTTTAGATAAGGCGAAAGACTTTGGTATAAAAAAAGATCGACTTATTATCACAGGCTGCACTTCTGCTGAACAAATAGTAAGAGATCCTTTTTTGGTGGAAAATGCACAACTTTACGTAAATTTGGAGCAGATTCTTAAATATGATTTTTTTAAGGAGCATCAGTTTAAGGATTTAGCAGAATTTTTAGAAAATTTAGACGAACCAACCGGGGATGTCAAATATGAATTTGTGATGGATTCTGAAACAATAGATAAGGTTATTTCTTATTGCAAACTTCTTAAGGTTTATGGCGTAAATCTTCCATACCAAGTTTTAACAGAAGAATTTGCTAAAAGACTTAATGATGCTAATGTTTTATTTTCAGTATGGACAGTGAATGACCGAGATTTGGCACTTCATCTTTTAGAGATGAACGTTGCAAATATTACTACTCGTTCAATTAAAGATATAATTAGTACTAGAAACACTTTTGTTGAAGGGAGGTTAACTAATGGCTAATTCCAATCTGGAAAATCTGGAATTGGAACCAAAAGAGCGTGTAGGATCGCCTTACTCCGTTAAGGCAGTTAAAAGAGCTCTTGGCAGGAAAAAATTTGGACAACTTGTTGTTTACTTTGTTTTTATGCTTTTCTTTTATTTCCCACTTGCTTACACATTCATACTTGCTTTTGCAAATAAGTATGGTCAAGGGGAGGTTTTCCCTACAGAATGGGGGTTCCAGTGGTGGCAGTATGTTTTACAGCAAGATAACATTGTTACATCAATTGTAAATTCATTCTTATTTGCAATTACTTCAACTGCGTTATCAATGTTGATTTGTATCCCTGCTGCTTATGTGCTTGCTCGCTACAAATTTAAAGGAAGAAAACTTATTATGTTCTCTTTCTTACTGGGAAATGCATTCCCTAAGATTGGTATTTATACATCTATTGGTCTTATTTATTATAAGATAGGACTTATGGGGACTTTTGTTGGTGTATTGCTTATTCATATGCTTACTACCATGATGGAAATGATTTGGTTGCCAGCCGGAGCTTTTCGTAATGTTCCTCGTCATCAGGAAGAGGCTTCACGAGATGCCGGAGCAGGTCCTTTCAAAACTTTCTTTAGTGTAACCTTGCCAATTGCTTGGCCTGGTATTATGGTAGCCGCACTCCAAGCCTTTATTGGTTCACTTGGTGAGAACGTTGGTACATTGCTTGTTGGTCTTCCGCACTGGAGGACAATGATGACAGAAATGTATGGTGTAATCCTTGATTTCCCTGCAACAGCAGGTGCTGTATTCGGATTCATTATCATTATTCCAAACATCATTTTGCTCTTCATTATGAGAAAATATGTAAGTGCTGATACAATGGCTAACGGATTTAAGATGGGTTAGCGAGGTAAAGAGGAAAGAATTATGAATGAAAATGTTATAAAGCTTAGCGTTATCAATATGACAAAACTGTATGATAACGGCGACGGCGTTAAAAACGTAAATATTGATGTTCACGAAGGTGAACTTGTAACTTTACTGGGCCCATCAGGTTGCGGTAAAACTACAATACTTAGAACCATTGGTGGCTTTAACGATTTAACAGAAGGAGATATTACAATTGATGGAAAATCAATTATTACTCTTCCTCCTGAAAAACGTCCAACATCAATGGTATTCCAAAGTTATAACTTGTGGCCTCATATGACGGTTCATGATAATTTGGAATTTGGTCTTAAACTCAAAAAAATTCCAAAGCCAGAACGCGAAGAACGTATCGCCCATGGCCTTGAGTTAGTAAAAATGACAGGATTTGAAAAGAAGTATCCAAACCAGATGTCTGGTGGACAGCAGCAGCGTATTGCCATTGCTCGTTCATTGCTTCTCGAACCTCAAGTACTTCTTTTAGATGAACCTTTCTCCGCTTTAGACGCTAAGATTCGTTTACAGATGAGAGAAGAATTAAGAAAAATTCAAACAGATTTAAATATCACTGTTGTATTTGTAACGCATGACCAGGAAGAAGCTATGATGCTTTCTGATAGAATCATTGTTATGAGTAAAGGCCATATTGAACAGCAGGGTAGTCCGCTTGATATTTACTATCACCCAGCTACAAAGTTTGTTGCTTCATTCATCGGTGAAATGAACTTTATTGAAACTGCTGATGGAAAACAGACTGCAGTTCGTCCTGAAGATATCACTGTTTCTAAGGATGGAAAAGGTGATATTGAAGGAACAGTTCGAACTATCATGATGCTCGGTCACTACAATGAAATGACTATGCAGACAGAAAAAGGACTCGTTAAAGCTTATCTTTCATCAGAAGAAGCTGCTAAGTTCGAAAGAGGCGATATTGTCCAGCTTTCATTCGGTAGAAAAGACGAGTTTGAAAATGTAGATTGATCCAGGGATAAACCCTGTCATCATAATATGCGTATCCATAATTTATAGGAGGAAAAAATGAAGAAATTTTTAGCAGTTCTTCTCGCACTCGCTATGGTATTAACAATGGCAGCTTGCGGAAAGAAAGAAGAAGCAGAAACAACTGGAATTCCTAAGATTCAGCTTTGGGCTACAGGTTCACAGAATGTTTCCGACATCTTCACAGAATTAATTGGTGTTTATAACGCAAAAGAAGATCGTGCTTGTGATGTTGAACTCCAGTTCATCCTTTCAGGTACAGGTGATGCCAGTGTTAAGCAGCGTTACGCAGCAGCTTATCAGGCAGGCAACACAACAGACTTCGACATGATTGTTGAAAACGGATCAGATTTACTTGAATACGTTCAGTTAGCAGGTTCTGAAGATTGTTTCATCGATCTTGATACATCAAAGCTTTCCAACTTTGCAAATGTAAAGATGGAACCATCAGTTATGAAAGAAAAGCTCGTTCCTTACAGAGGAACAACAGTTGTATTGTCATACGACTCAGCTAAGCTTCCTAACCCACCACAGACATGGGATGAACTCGTAGAATGGTGCAAGGCTAACCCAGGAAAGTTCGATTATAACGATCCTTCAACAGGTGGTGCAGGTCAGGCATTCGTATTCAATGCAATTTATCGTCAAATCGCTCTTACACAGAACGATCCTGATTGCTACACAAATGGTGCTGATGAAAAGTATCTTGGCATGATGGACGAAGGTTTCAAATGGCTTGCAGACCTTCACCCATATCTCTATACATCTGGCGGACACGTACAGTATGCTGTAAAGAACCAGGGTGCTCTCGATCTCCTTTCACAGGGTGAAGTATGGATGGTTCCAGCTTGGGCTGATGGTACACTTACAGCTCTTGAACAGGGAACACTTCCAGAAACAGTTAAGATGTATCAGCTTTCTGACCTTTCATTAACAGGTACAGACGTTGATATGGCTATCTGCTCAACATCACAGAATCCAGATGCTTGCTATGACTTTATGGACTTCATGATCAGCACAGAAGCTCAGCAGATTTTAGTTGAAAACATGAAAGCAGTTCCAGTTATTGATGCTGCTACACTTGAACAGACAGATTCTGTTAAAGCTGTTTCAACACTTAACCCAGCAGAATTCAACATCCTTAGCGTTGGTACAAATGGCCAGGTTATGAAAGATCGTTGGGCTCAGGAAATCGCTACACTTAAATAGTCGATTGTTGAACTAATTATTCACATTTTGTTGGGGTGACTTAAGTCACCCCAACATACCAAATTTATTTGAGGATGCATGTTATGAAAAAATCCAAAGGTAAAGCAAAACAGACATTATTAATGATTGCAGCTCTAGCACCTGCACTTATTCTTTCATTGGGAATTGTAATTTACCCAATTATTAATAATGTAATCTTAAGCTTTAAAAATGCAGCAGGTGAGTGGTCACTAGAAAACTATATTTACTTATTTACAAATAAAGTATCGCAAGCAGCTATTTCTTATACAATTTTACTTGCCGTACTTACTGTTTTACTAGTAATAGCATTGTCTTATCTTTTAGCGTTATTCTTGAAATTTTCAAAATCAAAGATTTCAAATCGCATAGGTAATTTATATTTGCTACCACGTTTTATTCCATCCCTTGTTTCGGTTTATGCAATGATGACTATTATTCGTGACTCAGGTCTTATAAATCGTTTATCATTATTGTTACCGGAAACAAGTATGCTTTATGATTTTAAGCCAGGTCTTTTGTATACTACAAATGGTATTTTAATCATGAACTGCTGGTTCAATATTCCATTTGCGACCATGATTATCGTGGCTGCACTTTCGGGAATCTCGGAATCTGTAGTTGAAAGTGCAAGAGATGTTGGTGCAGGTAGGTTGCGTGTGTTCTTTAAGATAATTCTTCCATTATCTTATAAAGATGTTTTAATTGCAGCCACCTTCGTATTTATGAGCAATATCAGCTCATTTACGACCCCATACTTAATTGGTGCTAACTATCCACAGCTCTTAGGTGTATATCTACGAAAAGAGTTTGGAAATATGCATTATGCAAATGCGGCAGCTACGGCTGTAGTAATGTTTGCATTGTCGAGTGTATCGGCTATAGTATACCTGTACACTAACTTGAAAGATCAAAAATGGGAGAACGCGTGATCTTTTCACATTTTAATATTTTGAATTTAAGGTCCGACACCAGGCTTCGAGCCGCGGGTCGGACTTTTAAATAGATGGAGGCTATAATGAAAGTATTTGGACATAGAGGATTTAGCGGGAAATATCCTGAAAATACTATGCTTGCTTTTAGCAAAGCAGTAGAAACCGGATGCTATGGTATTGAATTGGATGTTCAGCTTACTAAAAATAATCAGATAGTTATTATTCATGATGAAAAAGTTGATCGTACGACTAACGGGACCGGTTTTGTTAAAGATTATAATTTAGAAGAATTGCAGAAGCTTAATGCCTCGGTGCTTTTTCCGGAATTGCCTGTGCAGCATATACCAACGCTTGATGAATATCTTTCATACATTAAAGATACTCATATTGTTACAAATATTGAGCTTAAAACAGGCGTTATTGCATATGAAAATATTGAAAAGCTTACTGTTGAAATGGTTGCAAAATATCATCTTGAGGATAGAATTATTTATTCTTCTTTTAACCATATGTCAATTAAAAAAATTCAAAATTTAGTTCCGGGTGCAAAAACAGGGGCTTTAATGTGTAATGAAATAATCCAAAATGCAGGTTATTATTGTAAGGATTGTGGCTTTGATTATTATCATCCAGATGCAAAACTGCTTAATGATAGTATTATTGATGATTGCAGGAAATTCAATATTCCACTCAATGTTTGGACAGTAAATGATATGAAAACACTTGAACAAATGAAGGATTGGAATGTTGAAGGCGTTATAAGTAATTATCCAGATATTTGTGAGGCATACTCAAAAAGTTTATAAATTATGAAAAAATATTTATTACCTTTAAATTCCAAATATTTTAAAGCAAATTTACATACACATAGTACATTATCAGATGGAGAAAAAACTCCAGAACAAATTAAAGCTGATTATATGGCTCATGGTTATAGCATTGTTGCTTTTACAGATCATGATTTGTTCATCACTCACAACGACATGTCTGATAAAAACTTTGTTGCATTAAATGGGTTTGAACTTGAATATGATAAAAATAATATCGAGGTTCCTACATGTCATATATGCTGTATAGCAAAAGACCAAGATAAAGTTGATATTGCAAGTGATGTGGCTTTATATAAAACACCAAGAAAAAAGAAACAATATTCAGTTGATTTTATCAATAAAGAAATTTCTATAGCAAAAGAAGAGGGCTTCTTTGTGACATATAATCATCCTTCATGGTCAATGGAAAGATACCCGGAATATTCTCAATATAAGGGAATAGATGCAATGGAGATTGCAAATTACAATGCATTAAGCGATGGATATAGCGAAGATAACGGTAGAGTCTATGAAGATTTTATTTCATTAGGACATAGAATTTTTTGTATTGCAACTGATGATAACCATAATCGGCATGCCGAAGATTCCATATATAATGATTCTTATGGTGGTTATGTTCAATTTGCATTAGAAGATTTAAGTTATACCGATGTTATTTCAGCTCTTAAAAGCGGCAATTTTTATTCATGTGCATGTGTAAATCCCGGAAATATGATTTGCCCAAAGATTGTAAATCTTTGGTTTGAGAATAGAACTGTCCATGTCGAAGCAGAAGGAGCTTCCAGTATAGTTTTGATTAAAGATAGACGACCATACTCTATAATGATAAATGAGGATGGATTAGATTTTATGCAGTGCGATTTTGATATCTTGGATTGTAACTGGTTTAGAATTGTTGTAAGCAGTCGTAATGGGAATAAAGCATATTCGAATGCGTATTTTGTAGATGAACTTTAAGTTTTCCAGTAAAACATCTCGTAATTTATTTGTATTAATATTTTTAGCATATGCTTTTAGCTATATAGGGCGCAAACTGTATGGGGCTTGCATGGAAGATATATGCTTATCTTTATGTATGACGAAAAGATTTGCGGGATATATTAGCACCGGATACTTATTATGTTATGGAGTCGGGCAACTTGTATTTGGGTTTGTATCTGATCATGTGTCACCTAAAAAGCTTATAGCGTTAGGCTTGTTCGGTGCCGGTTTGTGCAATATATTGACAGGTGTTTCATCAAATCCGATTCAGTTCCTTGTTTTTTGGTCTTTGAATGCATGTTTTCAATCAATGTTATGGAGTCCAACAGTTCGAGCAATTGCTCTATGGATTCCGCACGAGGATTATACTATCGCTGGTACAAATATAGGGGTAGCACTTCCAGTAGGAACACTCGGTTGCTATTTAGTTTCTTCATTTAGTTTAAAATTTTTAAGCTGGAGATTTGCTTTTGCTATTGCCGGAATAATGATTATTGTCATGGCCGTTGTATGGCTATTATGTAATAATGAAAGAGCAGTTCCAATTCGTTTGGAAAAGAGCAAAGAAACCAAACATCCATTAAAAATGATATACTTTTATATAATAACTTGCGGGACAATTTCAGTAATCTTTGCTATTTTATGTAATGGAATACTAAAAGATGGTATGACAGATTGGATATCATCATTCCTCAGTGAAAACTATTTCATTTCATCAGCTGATTCAGCACTGCTTCTTACATTACTGCCGATTACTAATATTTCAGGTAATTACATAGCAACCTGGATAGATAAGCATTTTACCCATAATGAACTTAGCTGTTCGGGCATACTCTTTTTCTTTGCAAGTATTTGTGTATTCTTAATTTTAATTTCAAAGAATGCTATATTGAGTGCAATATTGTTTGCATTTGTTTGCTCTCTTATGGGTGGTATAAATAATGAACTGCTTACATTTATTCCTTTACATTTTGCAGATGTAGGGGCAAGTGGATTCTTAACCGGATTATTTAATTCTTTTTCTTATTTTGCCGCAGCGGCTTCTGGTCTTGTTGCTGGATCTATTTTAGAAATTAGTTCATGGACTTGTCTAATTGTATTTTGGGCACTAATTTCTGCTTTAGGTATTCCAATATGTTTTATCGGCTCTAAACAATGGGAAAGGGGAAAGAAGAATATACAGTAATGCTAAAAAATTTCTCGTATAGAAGATTCTTTATGATGGTTTTTGCAATTATTATAATGGGCCTTGGGACTTGCCTATTTAATTTATCATTAATGGGTTGCAGCCCGGCAGCATCGCTTTCAATAGGCGTGGGAAAGAAGTTAGGCTTGGAAATTGCAGGGGGTATGATAGTTTTTAATACCATGTGTTTCATTGTTGAAATACTTTTTGGGAGACATTTAATTGGACTTGGAACTTTCGTTAATTGGTTCGGCATAGGTACTACATGTGAAGTGTGGACATCTTGGTTGACAAGTTTTATAAATTTCCCGGAAGGGTTTGTTGGAAGATTTTTAGTTATGGTTTTGGGTGTGCTTGTCTTAAGTTGTTCTTCCTCCATATATCAGTGCGCAGACCAAGGAATTTCTCCATATGATTCGATAACACATGTTGTTTGTAACAAACTTAATCTAAAATTTCATTGGGTTAGATTGGTTCAAGATGGAATTGCCACAATTGGCGCATATTTTCTTGGCGCAATAGTTAGTATTGGAAATGTTGTTTCTGTGTTTGGTATGGGTCCGTTTGTTACTTTCTTTACAAGAACTGTTGCTATTCCGCTATGTTATGGAAAAAGCGCTTTTTACTCATCTGAAATTTCAGACGAAATATTTAAAAGAATTAAAGGAAAGTCCTATAAAGAAAATTGCACAATTCCAAGGGAAGATTTAAGATATATTAAACTTTTATATTTTGGCTTTGATAGAAGAATTCATGTAGGAGAACTTATTTGCAATAAGTTAATAGCAGACGATCTTGTTGATATATTTAAAGAACTTTTTGAGCGAAAGTATGAAATTGAAAAGGTTTGTCTTATAGATGAATATGATGCTGATGATGAGAAATCTATGTCGGATAATAATTCATCGGCCTTTAATTTTCGATACATTTCTCATACGAAAACTATATCAAATCATGGTTTGGGTTTAGCGATTGATATTAATCCAAAATATAATCCGTATATTTTTTACAATAATGGAATGGAAATTGTAGAACCATCTAATTCATTAGAATATGTAGATAGAACAAAAAGATTTGAACATAAAATCAATGAAAATGATCTTTGTTACAAATTGTTTATAAAACATGGATTTGAGTGGGGCGGTTCTTGGCTTGATAGTAAGGACTATCAGCATTTTGAAAAAGTAAATTGAGTTTAGCTTAATCTTAATGTGATAAAAATAGGAAGTAGCTTTGCTACTTCCTATTTTTATTATTACTATTTCATATCTTTTGCAATTACTCTTTTAAATTTGCAGAATCTTGGAACTCCTTGCTCGAATACTCTGTCAGGTTCACCTTTAATAAGCGGAAGAACATAATCGACCATTTCTTGCTTTACGCCGTTGCCAGCTTCATTTATCCATTCTCTTGGAACGGTTTTAACCTTATTAGCAACAAATTCGAGATCGAGAAGTTCTGTACCACAGTAGTAACCTCTATTTCTTCCACACTTAAATGCAACCATCTTGTCAGTGATACCTGATGTTGCAGCTTCAACAGCGGCAAAGCCTGCTCTTTTTGCTTCAGAAATATCAGTGTAAGAAGCGCAGTGGGAAGCGCATCTTTGGAGAAGTGAAAGTTCAATTGGACGAACCTTAACATCCATAACATTCTTGATTTCGTTACCAAGAAGTCCTGCAAGACCACCAAGCTGTGCATGACCAAAGCTGTCTAATTTTGAACCTGTATCAGCAACAAGTGTTCCATCAGGATAATGAATTCCTTCTGAAACAGCAATGAAACAGTTGCCCTTAGCTTTATAGATTTCTTGAACATCTTCTAAAAATCTATCCATATAGAAATCTGTTTCTGGTAAATATATAAGGTCTGGACCGTCGCCAAAAGCTGTTGCGACTCCGGATGCTCCTGTAAGCCAACCTGCATCTCTGCCCATAATTTCCATTACGATAACCATTCCGGTATCATATACTTGAGAGTCTTTTGATACTTCCATACATGATGTAACAATATATTTTGCAGCTGATGGATAACCCGGAGTATGATCTGTCCCAACTAAGTCGTTGTCAATTGTTTTAGGTACACCAATTACTTTGCAAGGATATCCTACAGTTTGCATATAGCGGGAAATCTTAGAGCAAGTATCCATTGAGTCATTTCCTCCGTTATAGAAGAAATAACGTACATCATATTTTTTAAAGATTTCGAGAATTCTCTTATAATCTGTATCATCTTTTTCCGGATCTGCGAGCTTATAGCGACATGAACCTAAAGCTGCGGAAGGGGTATACTGTAATAAATTAATTTCTTCAGGGTCTTCTTCATCCATAACATATAAAATGTCATCGAGAACACCTTTGATACCATGTGCCGCACCATAAACTTTAGTGATGCAATCTGAATTCAATGCTGCCTGAATTACACCTTGTATTGATGCGTTAATTACTGAGGTAGGGCCGCCTGACTGTCCTACGATGCATGCACCTTTTAACTGTTCCATTTTTTCCTCCATATTTGTAAATTTAAGATAAAACTACTGATAAATCGTATAGGTCTTTATCAAACTCGCGCTTCATCTTTAAAGCGTTTTCCAAATCCATATGTATAATTTCTGTTCCATAACAGCCTATTGCTCTTGACGTGCTTCCTGCTGCAATCAGTTCAACCGCTTTTTGACCACATTTTGTCGCAAGAAGTCTGTCTCTTGCTGTAGGAGATCCGCCTCTTTGAAGATAGGCAAGAATTACAGCCCTGGATTCAACTCCAGTTTTATCTTCAATAAGTTTTGCTAAATCTTCCGCGCTAATATCAACACCTTCAGCTTTAAGAATTATGTTATGAACCTTGCCACGATTTCTTCCAAGTATAATTCTTTGGCAAATTTGGTTTATATCATAGCCAATTTCTGGGATAATTACGCTTTCGGCGCCTCCGGCAATACCTGCATAAAGGGCTAAATCTCCACAATTTCGACCCATAACCTCGATAATTGTTGTTCGTTCATGGGATGAACTTGTATCACGGATTTTACTTATGGCATCCAAAACTGTATTTACGGCTGTGTCAAAGCCTATTGTGTAATCAGTATAGCCTAAATCGTTATCAATAGTACCAGGTATACCCATAACAGGCATTCCAAGCTTTGAAAGTGCAAGCCCCCCAGCAAGGGAGCCATCTCCACCAATAATTACAATAGCATCTATTCCGAAGGTTTTAAGTACATCAAAGCCTCGTTTTTGTCCTTCTAAAGTCCTGAATTCATGACATCTCGCTGTTTGAAGCATTGTCCCTCCACGTTGGAGCTTATCAGAAACATCGTTAAAGCTCATTTCATGGAAAGCTCCATCAAGAAGACCCTGGAAACCACGTTGAATGCCATAGACCTGCATTCCTTGTGTGATAGCACATCTGGTTACCGATCTGATTGCGGCGTTCATTCCCGGGGCATCTCCGCCACTTGTCAAAATTGCTATTTTCATAGTAAATTCCTCCTTTGAGAATACTTACTTAACTTATTAAATATAGCAAAATTTTCCTTGATTTTCAAGTATCTTAATGGTAATATAATTGATGTATACGTTATTTCTAGGAGTTGGCGAGATGCCAACTCTTTATTATTTAGTAAAATGGCAAAAGTTAATGATTTAATTGCTTCCTGGATGCAGGAGCTTGATGGCTATGAGCTTTCAAGATCTGAATTTTTAAAGGAAGCCGGCACGTGGTATTTGCGTGTTTATGTGGAAAAATTAGAAAATGGCGAGTACCAAACGGTAGGAATCGATGACTGCGAAAATGTTAGCAGGTTTTTATCAGAAAAGCTTGATGAAAATGATCCTATTGAGCAGAATTACTATCTGGAGGTTAGTTCCCCAGGAATGGATAGATTGTTGGTCTCACAAAAGGATTTTGAAAGATTTGCTGGGCAACTGGTAGATGTTAAACTTTATAAAGCCCTGGATGGAAGAAAAGAATTTAATGGAATTCTTATTGGCGTAAAAGATGATGTTTTAACGCTCAATATTGATAATAAAGAATTTAGTTTCGCTATGAGTAGCGTAGCAAAGATAAATTTAGCAGTAGTTTTCTAAATAAGGAGAAAGAAAATGAATAAAGAGTTTATTGAAGCCATTGAAGAACTTGAAAGAGAAAAATCAATTTCGAAGGATCTTCTGATTGATGCAATTGAGTCTGCATTGGTTTCAGCTTACAAGAAGAATTATGGTACATCTCAAAATGTTCGTGTAGAAATCGATCGTCAGTCGGGTGATATAAATGTTTATATGAGACGTGACATAGTTGAAGAGGTGGAAGATGAGTTTTCACAATGTTCTTTAGAAGAGGCTCAAGCAGTTGACCCTGAATATGAGCTTGGTGATGTTATTGAATACCAGGTTACACCAAAGGAGTTTGGAAGAATTGCTGCTCAAACAGCTAAACAGGTTGTTGTTCAACGAATCAGAGAAACAGAACGTGGAATGATTTATGATGATTATGTTGGACGTCAGACTGAAGTTGTAACTGGTGTTGTTCAAAGAGTATCTAACGATGTCGTATTTATTAATATGGGCCGAGCTGAAGGTATACTTGCCGCTAATGAGCAAATTCCGGGCGAACATTATAGAGCACAGCAAAGACTTAAGGTCTATGTGATGGATGTAAGAAAGACAACAAAGGGGCCTCAGGTATTTTTATCACGCACCCATCCTGGTTTAGTAAAAAGATTATTTGAGCTTGAAGTTCCTGAAATTCAAGATGGTACAGTAGAAATTAAAAGCATCTCTCGTGAAGCCGGAAGTAGAACGAAGATAGCTGTTTGCACATATGATGAAAATGTTGATCCTGTTGGAGCATGTGTAGGTCCAAGGGGACAAAGAGTGCAAGCTGTTGTTGATGAACTTGGTGGAGAGAAGATAGATATCATTTCATGGAGCGAAGAGCCAGGAAAGCTTATTTCATCAGCTCTTAGCCCTGCAAAGGTTGAAATGGTATTGATTAATGAAGCTGAAAAATCTGCAAGCGTTGTAGTACCGGACTATCAATTATCATTGGCAATAGGCAAAGAAGGCCAAAATGTACGTCTTGCTGCAAGGCTTTGTTCGTGGAAGATTGACATCAAGAGTCACACACAGTTTGAGGAAATGGGTGGGCTTGATGCTGTCGATGCCTCAAGTGAAATTGTTGAACGCGCAGAAGATACAGAAGCTATTAAGCTTCCTGTATTTAGCAAAATGAAAAAAGCCGATTTAATCCAATTCGCGGAAGATAATGGAATTCAGCTTGATTCGAGTATGAAAAATGCTGAGATGATCGATGTAATTAAAGAAGCTCTGCAGTAATGAACAAGTTTATTCCTATGAGACGCTGCATAGCTTGTATGCAGTCAAAACCAAAATGTGAATTAATAAAGATTAATCCGGACATGCCAGGAAAAGGAAAATATATTTGCAATGATGAAAAATGTATAGATCTGGCAATAAAAAAGAAAAGAATAAATCGGGAGGATTTACTTAATGCCAAAAAAAGAAGAATTGACTGAAACCAAAATCGTAAAGGCTTCATCAACAAAATCTACAAAAAAGGATGAGGGCGCTTCGAAAGTTACAATTAGAGCGGTTGATAAGGCTATAATCGAAGCTCAGGCTGCAAAGGCAAAGAAAGCTGCTACCCCAAAAAAACCTGCCACTCCAAAGAAGAAGACTGATAGTGTTACTACCGAAAAAAAAGCAGTAACAAAAGCTCCTATTGGGAAGGCTTTACCAAAAGCAACTGCAATGGGAAAAGCTATGCCTAAAAATGCCGTTCCGCAGAAGAAAAAATCTGAAACAATTGTAGAAGAAACTCCAGTACAAAAAACTGATGTAGTGGATGAAGTTGGCATTGAAAAAAATACTGTAGATTTAGAACTTTCTAAATCAAATGATGTAGATTCTAAAAAGGAAACTGCAAAACAAGCAGAACCAGAAACTCCTGTTGTTGATTACACTCCCGAAATTGGCATCAAGATTATTTCTAAAGCTGGCGAAGCATCAAAACAAACTGTGGCAAAGCCAACAAATATAGTTAGAAGAGAAGCTGTTTCTAAAAAAGAAAGCACAAAAGATAATGCAAAATCTACAACCAAAGAAAAGAGAAAACCAAAAGAATATGTAGGTAAAAAGAATACTGAAAGTCCGGAAAAAGCTCCAAGAAAGAAAGTTGACGTACAAAGAAGTAAAGGCGATAAGGTTGTAGCATTTACTGCACAACCAGTATTAAATAACGATAAGAGAAGAAAGTCCAAGGACAAGAAAGATAAGCGAGACTATATGGATGCTATGCCTACAGATCTTGCAAGAGTAAAGAAAAATAAGCATAGCAAGTATAAAGAAAAAATTGAAGAAGTAGATGAAATGGAAGCTTTCGAAGCAACTGTTGAGGCTGGAAGTGTAATTATTCAAGTTCCAATCACTGTTGCGGGATTCTGTGAGCAAATTGAAAAAACTACTTCTGAGGCAATTATGGCCCTTATGAAGATGGGCATTATGGCAAATATCAACCAAAACCTTGATGAGGAGACAGCGGTTCTGCTTGGTATGGAATTGGGTGTTAATGTTGCCGTAGCAAAAATTAATGAAGAAGAAAAAGAAGAAGGATTAGATTTAGCAGAAGACAGAGAATCAGATCTTTTACCAAGGCCGCCTGTAATTACTGTTATGGGCCATGTAGATCATGGTAAAACATCAATTCTTGATGCTATCAGAAGTACGAACGTTACTGCCGGAGAAGCCGGTGGTATTACGCAGCATATAGGTGCATCAGAAGTAGAGGTTAATGGGCAACGAATTGTATTTTTAGATACTCCTGGCCATGAAGCATTTACTGCTATGCGTGCAAGAGGTGCATACATTACTGATATCGCAGTTCTGGTTGTTGCGGCAGATGATTCTGTAAAACCTCAAACAATTGAATCAATTTCTCACGCAAAAGCTGCGAATGTTCCAATTATCGTTGCAATTAACAAAATGGATAAACCTGCTGCAAATCCTGATCTTGTAAAGAAAGATTTAGCAGATAATGGAGTTTTAGTTGAAGATTGGGGCGGAGATGTTATTTGTGTCCCTGTTTCAGCAAAAACCGGAGATGGAATTAATAAATTACTTGAAATGATTCTATTGCAAGCCGAAATGCTTGAACTCAAGGCAAATCCTAATAGACTGGCACAAGGTACCGTTATTGAAGCTAAACTTGATAAAGCAAGAGGTCCTGTTGCGACACTTCTTGTTACACGAGGAACAATTCAGGCTGGGCAAGCTGTTGTTGCCGGAACTGCAAGCGGTCGTATAAGAGTAATGAATAACTGGCGTGGTGAGCAAATTAAAAAAGCTGGCCCAAGTAGGGCAGTTGAAATTACAGGTTTGACTGAAGTGCCTGAAGCCGGCGATGAGTTTTATGCAGTAAAAGACGATAAAACTGCAAGAGAAATTGCTGAACGTCGTAAAGAAAAATTAAGAGAGGAAGTTCTTGCTAAGAGTAGTGCAGTTTCTCTTGAAAAATTGTTTAGTCAATTAGAAGAGGGCGATGTTAAAGAACTTAACTTAATTATCAAAGCAGACGTACAGGGTTCAGTAGGAGCTTTGGAACAATCTCTTGAAAAATTACGCAATGCAGATGCAAAAGTTAACATTGTTCATACTGGCGTTGGTGCAATCAATGAATCTGATGTTATGCTTGCAAGCACATCAAATGCAGTTATCATCGGATTTAATGTTAGACCAAGTGCAGCTGTTCAAACTCAAGCTGATAATGCTAAGGTTGAAATTAGAACATATAGAATCATTTATGAAATCATAGATGATATCGAAGCCGCATTGAAAGGTATGCTTAATCCTGAATTTAAGGAAGTTGTACTTGGAAGCGCTGAGGTTAGAGATACATTTAAAGTCCCAAACGTTGGCGTTATAGCCGGGGCATATGTTGTTAGTGGTAAAATTACAAGAAATGCTAAACTTAGATTAGTTCGAGAGGGAATTGTAATTCACGAAGGCGAAGTTGGTTCTTTAAAGAGATTTAAAGATGATGCCAAGGAAGTTGCAACTGGATTTGAGTGCGGTATTGGCATAGACAAATTTAATGATATAAAAGTTGGCGATGTAATAGAAGCATTTGAAATGCAAGAGGTTAAGCAAGACTAATGGGTAAGTCCTATAAGCCAAAAATGTTGGGATCAGAAATTCAAAGAGTTCTAGCTGACATGCTTATACGTGGAGAATTAAAAGATCCTGCATTTAAAGAAAAAATGATTGGTATTAACAGCGTTGATGTCTCAGGTGATGGAAGTTATGCAACTTTGTATATTACAATACTTTCATATACTCCTACAAAAAAGATTTCACCTGATGAAAAGGCGGCTGTTTTAAAAGCTTTTGATAAATCTCAGGGATTTATCCGTTCTGAGATTGGAAAGGCTGTAAAAGTTCGCCATATTCCAGAACTTAGATTTAAGTTTGATGAATCTTTTGAATATGGTATGAAGATGGATAAAATATTAGATGGGTTGAAAAAATAATGTTTGAAAAAATCGCTGAAAAAGTAAAAAACGCTAAGCAAATAATTATTTTCCCTCATACAAATATGGATGGGGATAGCGTTGGGTGTGCAAAAGCACTGTATTTAGCTTTCACTGCTCTTGGTAAAGATGTTTTAATTGTTGCAGACGAAGCAGTCCCGGAAAATGTCAGCTTTTTAGGAGGCGTAGAATTTATCGGATATTCCAAATATATTGCGGAATTGTTAGAGCTTCGTTATAAAGCTATGTCTGAAGATTTGATTAATCCAAGTTTCACATATGATTTAGCATTTGCAGTAGATTGTAGTGATGAATCGCGTATTCAAAACAGAATGGATGTATGGAATAGAGCAAAAGATTCTGTATGCATTGATCATCATCCAAAAGGCAATGATATTGCAAATCTTACTGTTAGAGATTCTAATGCTCCTGCAGCTGCTACTCTCGTTTATAAATTCTTAAAAGAATCAGGATTTAGAATTACTAAAGAGATTGCTGAGGCTATATATACTGGTGTGCTTACCGATACTGGCGGCTTTAGGTATTCAAATACTGATGCTGAAACGCACTGTATGATTGCAGAATTGTATTCTTATGGTATTGACCATGCAAAAATATGCTCTGCAGTTTATGATAATAAACCATTACAGCAACTTAAGTTAGAATCTTTTGCATTAAAAAATACAGAGTTTTTCTGTGATGATAAATTGGCAATTTCATGCATACCATATAGATTGTGGAGTACTTTACAAATTCCATATTCCTATACAGAAAGTTCGATTGATACTGTTAGAAGCATAAAAGGCGTAGAGATTGCAATATTATTTAAGGAAAAAGCACCTGATGTTTATAAAGTTAGCATGCGTGCAAAAAATTATGCGAATGTTCAGGATATTGCAACAAAACTTGGCGGTGGAGGCCATAAGAAAGCTGCAGCATGCACCTTGGAAATGCCTTTTGAAGAAGCTAAGGCAATTATCCTTGAGGAATGTAAAGCAATACTCTAATGGATGGAATAGTTGTTATAAATAAACCGCAAACTTTTACATCAATGGATTGCTGTGCAATTTTAAGATCTTTGTATCATGAGAAAAAAGTTGGCCATACAGGTACTTTAGATCCAAATGCAACTGGTGTTTTGCCAATATGCCTTGGAAAAGCTACTAAGTTAATTGAGTATCTTGAAAATACACCTAAAACATATATTGCAGGATTTAAACTTGGCTGTAATTCTGATACTGAAGATGTTTGGGGTACTCTTGAGTATCATGAGTGTCAAAAATTTGTAGCTCAAGATATCATAGATATTCTTCCTCATGGTGAGATAGAGCAAATTCCTCCAATGTATTCTGCAAAAAAAATCAAAGGTCAAAAACTTTATGATATTGCCAGAAGTGGAGCCATAGTTGAAAGGGCCCCAAACAAAATTTATATCTATTCAGCAGAATTGAAAGAGTTTGATGGAATTAATGGGCTCATAGAAATTTGTTGCAGTCGTGGCACATATATTAGAACTATTTGTGCCGATATAGGAAAAACGCTTGGGTGCGGTGCAGTAATGACAAGTTTGGTGAGAACTAAAAGCTCAGGTTTTACCATTGAAGAGTCTATAGATTTTAATGATTTTATAAAAGTGCACAATAATATAAAAAATGGTGTTCAGGCTGATTTTAATGAGATTCAATCCAATTTGCAAAGCCATGTTTTATCCATTGAGAAAGCAATGGAAGAATATCCAAGAGTAAATTTGGATAGAGATCAAATGAAGCTCATAATCAATGGAAATAAAAATTTTATTAATTATTTGCCTGATCTTAGCTCTATGGGTCATATTGTTGCTGCATATTACTCTGGTAAATTATTTGCAGTGCTAAAAGACTCAAAAATAGATAAAGTTATAAATGTTAATTTATAAAAATGTATCAGAATTAAATAATTGCGAAGCTTGTGTATGTGCTCTTGGCAATTTTGATGGTATTCATAAAGGTCATCAAAAATTGATAACAACTGCAGTAGAACTGGCTAAAAGTAGAGGCTTAAAATCAGCAGTATTTACATTTACAGAGCATCCAATCAATGTAATGAGTGGCCATCTTGTGACTAAAAATGTCTTAAGCTTTGAAGATAAGGCTTTGATTTTAGAAAAGCTTGGGGTTGACTATCTGTTCAGTTTTGATTTTGAAGATTATAGATTAATGTCTCCTGTAGATTTTGCTAAAGATTTGTTAGTAAATAGTTTAAAAATCAAATGTGCAGTTTGTGGTTTTAATTACAGTTTTGGCTATAAAGCTGCAGGTAAATATGAAGATTTAATTTCTTTTGGAAAACAATTTGGTTTTGAAACTACTGTTATAGAGCCGGTTTTGGTAGATGGGCTTGTTGTTTCCAGTACATTAATTCGTGGTTGTATAGAGAATGGGGATATGGAAAGCTACTTTGCATATACCGGGAGGGCTTATAAAATTTCAGGTCAAGTTATTGAAGGTGAACATAATGGGCGCAAGATGGGTTTTCCCACAGTTAATTTAAATCTTGACCCTAATATGGCACTTCCGGCCAATGGAGTTTATACTACACGAACCTATATTAATAACAATGTCTACAACAGTATAACCAATGTTGGAAATAAGCCTACTATAGGAGAATTTGCGAAGAATGCAGAAACCCATATATTTGGTTTTCAAGAAAATGCTTACGGTAAACCTCTTAAAGTTGAGTTTATACGAATGCAACGAAAAGAGCAAAAGTTCGAAAATATAGATGCTTTAGCATCTCAAATAGATAAAGATTGTATGGAGGCTAAAAAATATCATGAAATACACTAATGGATTTACTATTAATGCCGCAGGAAATGAATGTTTTATCACTTTTCTTCAAAATAGGCCAAACGGCAAAGAAAAGCTCTCAGAAGAGCTTGAAACTATAGTTATGTCAGAAAAATGTGCACGCCAGATGTTAGTTGCTTTAGCACAAGTATATAGCAAGGTAGATTCTGACAGAAAATCCCAGAAAAATGTTGACGTAAAAGAAACAGTTTGCTAAAATAAGGTGTTCTAAATTTTACCGTTTCTTGGTTTACGGGATCTCCACCCGAAACTCAGTTACGGCGTATTAATAACATGAAAAGGAGAAATAATTATGCTTACTACAGAAAAAAAGCAGCAGATTATCAATGAGTATGCCACAAAACCAGGCGATACAGGTTCACCAGAGGTTCAGGTTGCAATTCTTACATATAGAATTAATGAACTGAATGAACATTTACAGTCACATGCAAAGGATAATCATTCCCGTCGTGGTCTGTTAAAGATGGTTGGTCACAGAAGAAATCTGCTTGCATATCTTAAGGAAAAAGATATCGAGCGTTACAGAAATCTTATTGCTCGCTTAAACTTAAGAAAGTAATTCAAAATTTGACGGCGAAGCTTGGGCTTCGCCGTATTTGTTATGGTAGTTGAAGAAAGAATTAGGAAGTTAAAATTAGATGGGTAGATTTACAGATTATAGAACTTTTAGAACAGCAGTTGGTGGAAAGCTTTTAGAGCTTGAAATTGGTAAAGTATGTGAACAAGCTAATGGGCAGGTAATGGTTCGTTATGGAGAGACAGTCGTTAACTGCACAGCTTGTATGAGTAAAACACAGCGTCCTGGAATCGACTTTTTCCCATTATCTTGCGATTACGAAGAAAAGATGTATGCAGTGGGAAGAATTCCTGGGGGCTTTTTAAGAAGAGAAGGAAAACTTTCAGATAATGCAATCCTTCGTTCTAGGTTGATGGATAGACCATTAAGACCTCTGTTCCCAAAAGGATTTTTTAATGATGTACAGATTGTTGCAACAGTAATGAGTAATGATCTTGATCATAGCAGTGAATTTTGTGCTATGGTAGGAAGTTCAGTTGCTATTGCAATATCAGACATTCCATGGGATGGACCAACAGGAGCTGTTCTTGTCGGTAGAGTTGATGGTAGATTTATTATCAATCCAACACTTGCTGAGAGAGAGGCAAGCGATATCAGCATGTATGTTGCTGGTACAGAAGAAGCGATTATGATGGTAGAAGCAGGGGCACAAGAAGTTCCTGAAATGGAAATGCTTGATGCTATTATGTTTGCTCATGAAGAAATCAAAAAGATTTGTCGCTTCATAAAAGAAGTTGTCGCTGAAGTTGGCAAACCAAAGATGGAGATTGAGCTATACCATCCAAATGAAGAAATTGAAGCAGAATGCAAGGAAGTATTTGCTCAAAAATATCGTGAAGCAATTCAGGTTTATGACAAGCAAGAACGACTTGATAATATGGAAAAGCTCGATCAAGAGGCTCAGGATTATTTCGCAGAGAAATATCCGGAAGTTGAATTTGATTTAGCTAAAGATGTTGCATCAGTTATGTATGCAATTCGTAAAGAAACAGTACGTAATATGATTTTGGATGAAGGAATTCGTCCTGATAACAGAAAGCTTGATGAGATTAGACCTATTTGGTGTGAAACCGGAGTACTTCCAAGAGTTCACGGAACCGGCTTATTCAAGAGAGGTCAGACTCAGGCATTAACAACATGCACACTTGCACCTTTAGGTGATGCCCAAATTATTGATGGTATTACAGAAGAAACTGAAAAAAGGTATATGCATCAATACAATTTCCCGGGATATTGCACCGGTGAAGCAAAGCCTTTAAGAGGTCCTGGACGTAGAGAGATTGGTCATGGAGCACTTGCCGAAAGAGCTTTATTGCCGGTTATTCCATCAGTAGAAGAATTCCCTTATGCAATGAGAGTTGTAAGTGAAATCATGTCTTCAAATGGATCTTCTTCACAGGCATCAGTTTGTGGAAGCACGCTTGCTCTTATGGATGCAGGCGTTCCAATTAAAGCTCCGGTTGCAGGTATCGCAATGGGCCTTATTGAAAGAGTCGAAGAAGACGGATCTTCAAAAATGGCAATTCTTTCTGATATTCAAGGAATGGAAGATTTCCTTGGGGATATGGACTTTAAGGTAGCTGGCACAGCAAAAGGTGTAACTGCTATTCAGATGGATATCAAAGTTCACGGACTTTCAAGAGATATACTTGAAACTGCACTTAAGCAAGCAAAAGAAGGCAGAATGCATATTATGGGATTGATGCTTGAAGAAATACCAGAGCCACGTGCTGAACTCAGTAAATATGCTCCACGTATTTTAAGTATGCAAGTTCCAGTTGATAAGATTAGAGTTATCATTGGCTCTGGCGGAAAGACAATTAATAAGATTATCTCAGATACAGGTGCTAAGGTAGATATAAATGATGAAGGCCAGGTATTTATCGCTTCTCCTGATCTTGCTTCTGCAGATGCTGCAAAGAAGATGATTGAAGAGTTAATTGAAGAAATTGAAGTTGGAAAGATTTATACAGGAAAAGTTGTAAGACTTATGAATTTTGGGGCTTTCGTTGAATGTCTTCCTGGTAAAGATGGATTGCTTCACATTTCAAAGATTTGCAAGGCAAGAGTTGAGAAGGTTGAAGATATGCTCAATATTGGTGATACAGTGACTGTAAAGGTTGTTGAAATCGACCAACAGGGCAGAGTTAATCTTACAAGAATCGGACTTGAGGATACTCCGATTATTAAAGCTGAATAAATAATTTAGCAAAGTTTTAAGCGCTCGTTTTATTTAATCGAGCGCTTTTTTAGTGTATAATTAACATATGATTAAGACAAAAAAATTAGAAAATGGCATAGTTCTTGTAACAGAGAAAAATCTCGAAATGCAGGCTGCCTCTATTGGCGTTTGGATAGGTGCCGGCAGTGCATATGAAACGCCAGAGATTTCCGGTATATCGCATTTTATCGAGCATATGTTTTTTAAAGGAACAAGTTCCCGAAGCTATAAAATGATAGCTGAAGATATGGATAATCTTGGAGCTCAATTTAATGCGTTTACAGGGCGTGAATATACTTGTTTTCATGCAAAGGCTATAAATTCTGTATTCTTAGAGACTTGCGACGTTCTTTTTGATATGATGGCTAATTCTCTTTTTGATTCAAAAGAAATGAAAAAAGAACTTGGCGTAATTCTTGAAGAAATGAGTATGGTTGAGGATACTCCGGATGATTACATTATTGATTTGCTAATCGAAGATGTGATGTCAGGGGCAAGTGTTTCGAATTCTATTATAGGTAAACGTAAATCTCTTAAATCTATAACAAGACAAGATATATTAGAATATATAAAAAAACAATACGTAAGAGATAAAATTGTTATTGCTGTAAGTGGAAATTTTGATGAGAAAAAATTAATTCAAAAGATTAATGAGAGCTTTGCAGGTTTTAAAGCAACAAAGAAGTCAAAATTAGTGACAGAGTTTGATTATAAACCGAAGTATACAAATAAAGTTCGAGATATAAATCAATCTCATATTGCGCTTGGTATTCCTACTATGTCAATGGGCGCAGACAATTATTATGCACAGGCGATTGTTAATGAGGTCCTGGGCGGAAGTATGTCAAGTAGACTTTTCCAAAATATTCGTGAAGAAAGAGGTCTGTGTTATTCAATTTATTCTTCACCACTTTCTTTTGCAAAAAATGGGATGCTTTATATATATGCCGGAGTTTCTCTTGGAAAAGAAAAGGATGCTATAGATGGTATAGCGGAAGAACTTGCTAGGCTTAGTTTAACGGAAGATGAAATTAAAAACGTTAAGCTTCGCTTAAAAGCCGGATATATTTTCGGCTTGGAAAAACTTGATAACCGTATGATGCGTCTTGGGAAAAATCAGTTGCTACTTGGCAGGACATATACTGCCGAAGAGACAATGCGAGAAATAGATGCAGTAAGTTATGAAGATGTAGAAAACTTTTGTAAATCTATTTCAAATATTAAAAATTATAGTGGTGTTAGTATCAGTAATAGTAAGCTGGATATAAAAGAATTAATCAATGGATAAAATAGCAAAATTTGAAAAAGTTAGTGTAAATCAATTCGAAAACACAAAGTTGGTGAAATTGCCCATCAGAGCCACTGCGGGAAGCGCTGGATATGATATTTTTACCCCATATCCCATTTGTTTGGCTCCGGGGGAAACCATTCTTATTAAAACCGGTTTGAGATGTAAAATCAACGATGGCTGGGTATTATTTATATTACCTAAAAGCGGACTTGGTTTTAAGTATAGGGTGCAGCTTGATAACACTGTTGGGGTTATTGATAGCGATTATTATAATGCCGAAAATGAAGGGCATATTATGATAAAAATAACCAATGATGGGCATGAAGGAAAAACGATTGAAATTGATGCCGGAAAAGCTTTTGCTCAAGGCGTTTTCCTTCCATATGGAATTACAGTTGATGATGAGGCGTGTGGGATGCGTCTCGGAGGATTTGGGTCTACAAACGCATGATTTTAAGAGAAGAATTAGAAAAACAAGAATATGAAAGATTGTCTAAATATGCTACTAAGTCTGCAGAAACAAAAGGTCGAGCAATCTATGAAGAAAAGGATGAGTTAAGAACCGATTTTCAGCGAGATCGTGACAGAATAATCCATTCAAAAGCATTAAGAAGGTTAATGCACAAAACACAAGTATTTTTGGCTCCGGAAGGCGACCATTTTAGAACTCGTCTGACACATACATTAGAGGTTAGCCAAATTGCAAGAACTATAGCAAGAGCTTTAAAGCTGAATGAAGATTTGACAGAAGCAATTGCGATGGGCCATGATTTAGGGCACACTCCGTTTGGGCATAACGGAGAGGATTTTCTAAATCGCAAACATCCGGGTGGATTCGAACATAATGTGCAGAGTCTAAGAGTCGTAGACGTTCTGGAGAAAAATCATGATGGGCGTCCTATGAATTTAACAGATGAGGTTAGAGATGGTATATTGAATCATAGTGGCGATAGAATGCCTTATACCCTTGAAGGCCAGATTGTTAAATTTTCTGATAGAATTGCATACATAAATCATGATATTGATGATGCAATTCGCGGTGGAATTATTTCTGAAAGCGATATCCCAAAGGAATGCATCGAGCATATAGGATATGACCACAGAAGTCGTATTAGTTTTCTCGTAAAAGATATAGTTGCTGCATCTGATGGTAAAAATGCAATTATTCAGAGCGAAGATGCTGCAAAATATATGAAGATCCTTCGTGATTATATGTTTGAAGCTGTATATCGCAATCCAAGGGTAAAGCAAGATGCAGAACTTGAAAAAATTCAAACCCTTATTTTTTCACTTTATGATTATTATATGGAACATGAAACTGAGCTTCCAAAGGAGCTTTACGAGCTTAAAGATCGTGATGGACTGAATGAGATAGTCAAAGACCATATAGCCGGGATGACCGATCGCTACGCAATTAACCTATATGGAGAGCTTTTTGTCCCTGCAGGATGGAAGCTTAAGAGATAATTTTTATAAAAATAAAGGAAATTTTGCAGAACTATAGAATATGTAAGTATGTCAAAGTCCTATAGTTCTGCAATTGAAGAAATCAAATCTAGGTGTAATATCGTTGATGTTATATCCTCTGTTGTGCCGCTGAAGCGAGCAGGTACAAATTATAAGGGGATATGTCCATTTCATAACGAAAAAACACCTTCTTTTATTGTTTCCGAACAGAAACAGATTTTTACCTGCTTTGGCTGCGGAGCGACTGGGGATGTTATTGAGTTTACAAAGAGATATTACAATATTTCCTTCCAAGAAGCTGTGGAAAAATTAGCACAGCAATATGGAATAGAAATATCAGATTTGTACGAGCAAAAAGGGCCGGATAAAGAGCCATTATATGCTATAAATCGTCTCGCAGCTAAATTTTTCTATGATGAAATTAAGAAAACAGGAAATGCCGGATATAAATATATGTTAGGAAGGCAATTTTCGGCTGAGACAATTACTAAATTTGGAATTGGTTGGGCTGATTCTGATTGGCAATCTTTAACAAATTTCTTGCTAAAAAATGGTGTCACCGAAGCTCAGATGATAGAATTAAGCCTTGCTTCTAAAAGTGATAAAGGGAAGGTATATGATCGTTTTAGAAATAGGGTTATTTTTCCGATTATTAATACAAGAGGAAAGGTAATTGGATTTGGAGGACGTATTGTTGGCGATGGTGATCCAAAATATCTAAATTCTTCGGAATCTGTTATTTTCCAAAAAAAATATAATTTATTTGGTCTAAATCTTAGCAGACAGGAAATACAAAAAGAAGGATATGCCATAGTTGTAGAAGGCTATATGGATGTTGCTGCTTTATACCAATCAGGAATTAAAAATGTTGTCGCAAGTTGCGGCACAGCGCTAACAGAGCAACAAGCAAAATTGCTTAAACGTTATACAGAAAAAGTTGTTTTGTGCTATGATGCTGATTCAGCCGGTGTTAATGCAGCATTAAGAGGTATAGATATACTTCGTAGTGCCGGATTAGAGATAAAAGTCTTACATGTCGATGATGGAAAGGATCCAGATGAATTTGTAAAAAAGCACGGGCAAGATGCCTTCAGACGATTGATTAAAGAAAAATCAGTTCCGGATATTGATTATAAGATACTTCTTATCAAAAAGAAATATGATATCAATGATACAGTTCAGGGTGTCAAGTTTTTAAAAGCGACAGCAGAAGTGCTACGCAAGTTATCTCCTGTTGAAGCAGATTTGTATATAAAAAAGGTTTCAAAAGAGGTTGGGATCTCTGAAGGAGCATTGCGAAGAGAGGTTTACAACGGAGTTTCAGGCTCTCAAATACCGATAAATAAGTCGCAAGAAAAGACTGAATATGCTCCTGAGATTACCCAGGCACAGGAACTTTTAGAAAAAACACTAATTCGGCTTATACTTATAAAATCTGAATATTTCGAAAGATTAAAAGAATTTCCTGATGCCTTTATGTCAAGTCAAGCGGTGCGCATAAATGATGCTTTTGCTTCAATTTATAACTCAGATGTAGACTTCGATATTGAAAAAGTAAAAGATCTTCTTAGTGATAATGATGTACAGTATCTAAATGAAATAATTAAAGAAATAAGAATAGGTGATGATGCTAAAGTCTTCAAAGATTGTATAAACAAACTTGAAAAGCATAAAAAAGACAAAAGGCGAAAAGAGATTTTAGCAATTCTGGATTTGCCTGAAAGTAATAATCCGGAAATTTCAGAAAAGTTAATGAAAGAGTTTAATTCTTTACAAGGTAAACAAGAGAAGAGGTAAATATTGTGGACTATGAAATTGATATTACAACCGAGAAAAAATTTGAACCACTTATGCCTTTGTACGAAAAGGCAAAGAAAAACAGGACGGTTGATTTAAGTGCAATTGAAGAAGTAATGGAAGAGATTGATCTCGACCAAGCCGACAGAGAAACTTTCTTTGCAGCACTTGAGGCTGCAAAGATTGATGTAGTTGCACCAAATGTAGCCGAAGAATCTATGAATGAGTCTGAAGATAATGAAGAGATAGATGATATTAATGAAGATGATGAGGCTGAACTTGAAGAAATAGTTGCTGAGGCTGCTGAAGATAATCTTGAAGATGTTCCTAAAGGGGTTGCAGTTGATGATCCCGTAAGAATGTATCTTAAGGAAATCGGAAAAGTTTCATTACTTTCTGCTGAGGAAGAAATGGATTTAGCGCAGGCAATGGAGGCTGGGAAAAAGATAAAAGATGAAATTGCCGATTTAGAACGTAGGCTTGCAAAGAAAGAGACGAAAACTAACAGACAAAGACTTGAAAAACTTCAACAAAAAACTGAAATTATTGAAAAAGGTGAAGCTGCTAAAAGTAAACTGTGTGAAGCCAATTTAAGACTTGTAGTTTCAATTGCTAAAAGATATGTTGGAAGAGGAATGCTATTTTTAGACTTGATTCAAGAAGGTAATTTAGGCCTTATTAAAGCTGTTGATAAATTCGATTGGCGTAAGGGATTTAAGTTCTCAACATATGCGACATGGTGGATTAGGCAAGCTATTACTCGTTCCATTGCAGACCAGGCAAGAACAATTAGAATCCCTGTACATATGGTTGAAACTATTAATAAGCAGATTAGAGTTACAAGACAACTTGTTCAGGAATATGGCAGAGATCCAAGTCCTGAAGAAATTGCAGCTGAAATGGATATTCCGGTAGAAAAAGTCAGAGAGATTTCAAAAATTGCTCAAGAGCCTGTTTCTCTTGAAACTCCAATCGGCGAGGAAGAAGATTCCCATCTTGGAGATTTTATTCCTGATGATGATGTTCCAAGCCCTGCAGAGGCCGCAGCTTTTTCTATGTTAAAAGAACAGCTTATGGAGGTTCTTAGTACGTTAACTGACCGAGAACAGCAGGTTTTAAGACTTAGATTCGGGCTTGATGATGGTAGAGCAAGAACTTTAGAAGAGGTTGGACAGCAATTCAATGTAACCCGCGAAAGAATTCGTCAAATTGAGGCAAAAGCATTGAGAAAGCTTCGTCATCCTAATAGATCAAAGAGATTAAGAGATTATCTTGAATAAATATAATTTTTCTGACAGAATGAAAGCCCTGGCTAGTTTTGTTTTACCAGGAGAAGCAGTAGCAGATATAGGCACGGACCATGGGTTTGTGCCTATAGATTTAATTGTAGAAAATATTGTACCTTTTGTCATAATGACTGATATCAATAAAGGACCTATTGAAAAAGCTGATGGAAATTTGAATAGAATCGGAATTTTACCACAATTCTATGAGCTTCGCCAGGGAAATGGACTTGAACCAATTAAAAGTGCTGAAGTATCATCAATAATTATCGCAGGAATGGGCGCAGAAACAATTATTGATATTCTTGACGCAGACATAGAAAAAACAAAATCATATAAAAGATTTATATTACAACCAAGGAAGCGTTCATGGATGTTAAGACAATGGCTTTATGAAAATAAGTTTTCTATTATCTATGAAAAATTAGTAAAAGAGGATGAGAAAATTTGTGAAATCATTGTCGCCGAACCAGGTTTTTCCCTTAGTGAAGAGATTCCGGATTTCTATTTACCTTTACTTATGAGAAAAAATGAACTTTTTCCAGATTTCCTTGATGAGCATATAAGAAAATTAAAAGTAGTAATAAATAATATGTCTAATTCAAATGCTACTGAGGAATTAATTAAACCTTGGCAAGACAGGCTAAAGAACGCAGAAAGGATTAAAAATGAAAATTCATGAAATTAAGAAATGCTTAGATAGTATTGCTCCGTTAAGTACCCAAGCATCTTGGGATAATTCTGGGGTACAAATTTGCTTTGGCCCTATGAACATTAAGAAGATTCTTGTTGCTATGGAAATTAATGATGCTGTTATTACAGAAGCTATTGATTTGAAGGCTGATATGATTATTACTCATCATCCTCTTATTTTTAATCCTATTAAAAGCCTCCATTTCTGTAAACCAGAATCGAGATATGTTATGGAGCTTATTAAAGCCAATATTGCGGTATATTCAAGCCACACACCATTTGATATTTGTAAAGGCGGAAATACTGACTATCTTTTAAAACTTTTAGGTGTCAAAAAGATTAAGGTTGTTCCTGAAACAGATGGTTTCTTAAAAGTTGGAATGTTGGACAAACCGACCACTCTTTCAGATTTTGCGTACAAAATCTCAAAGTTGCTAAATCTTGATGGCTTAAAATTTGCCGGAGATCCTGATAAAAAAATACAAGCTGTTGCATGTTGTACAGGCGCGGGCGGAGAATTTTGGAAAGAAGCAGCAAATCATGCAGATGTTTTGGTTACAGGCGATGTAAAACATCATGAAGGGGCTCTTTCAAACGATTGTGGGCTTGCTATTATTGATGCCGGGCATTGGGGGACAGAACAAATCTTTGTTCCAAATATGGCAAAACAGTTACGTACAAAGTTGGGTTCTTCAGTGAAAATTGTTGAATCAAAAATAAATCAAGACCCATTTAACTTTATGGTATAAAAATGAAGATAATAAGTTTTAATGTTAATGGAATACGGGCAGCTTTAAATAAAGGGGTACTTGACTTTTTTAAAGCAGAAGATGCTGATTTTATTTGCATACAAGAAACAAAAGCTCAAATTGATCAAATACAAATTGAATTACCTGGGTATGTTCAGTATATAAACAGCGCAGAGCGTAAAGGATATTCCGGCACAATGATATTAGCTAAAAAAGAAGCTATAAGTGCTGATGTGACAGGTTTCGATAATGAGGGCAGAACTATTTGCCTTGAATATGACAATTTCTATTTAATTAACAATTATGTCCCAAATGCTCAAGATGAATTGGCAAGAATAGATTATCGACTTGATTGGGAAGAAAAGCGTCGTAAATACATGGTTAAGCTTAATAAAAAGAAACCCGTAATTATGTGCGGTGATTTGAATGTCGCACATAACGAGATTGACTTAAAGAACCCTAAAAATAATGTTGGACATGCGGGTTTTTCTAATGAAGAACGTGGAGCTTTTGATAAATTATTAAATTCGGGCTTTGTAGATTCTTATAGAAGCTTATATCCTGATAAAGTAGAATATTCCTGGTGGTCTTACAGAATGAGAGCAAGAGAGAAAAATATTGGATGGAGAATTGATTATTTTGTGCTTAGTGAAGCTTTGATGCCAAGTGTTAATGATGTCTTAATCAGGGCAGATATATTCGGATCTGATCACTGTCCAGTTGTATTGGATATTGATTTGTGATATATTGCTAAATAAGTTGTTTATTCAATCGCGGGCTTAGAAGGGATTCTAAGCGTGAGGAAAGTCCGGGCTCCACAGGGCAAGGATGACAGTTAACAGCTGCCGAGAGTAATCTTAGGGAAAGTGCAACAGAAAAGAACCGCCTGTATAGGTAAGGGTGAAAAGGTGAGGTAAGAGCTTACCGCGAATATGGCAACATATTCGGTCAATGTAAACCCCATCCGGAGCAAGACCAAGTAGAGGACTAAGTGCAGATAATCCATCTGTATACTGGTCGAAAGGAGGTTGCCCGCTTCTTCTCGGAAGGTAGGTCGCTTGAGACTTTTGGTGACAAAAGCCCTAGATAGATGATTGATCCAAACATAACCCGGCTTACGGAACAACTTAATTTTATGAAAAAAGCGAGCTTAAAGCTCGCTTTTTTCTTTGTATGTATCTTTATCCATATTTTTAATTTCTGACTTATATAGCTTTAAAAAACAGATAATGCTTACCAGTAATGACATTGCTTCGGCAATAGGAAAGGCAGTCCATATTCCCATTAGCCCCCAAATTTTAGAAAAGAGATATGCTAATGGAACTATAACAACTAATTGTCTCATAACCGAAACAATCATAGAATAAAAACCATGTCCGGTTGCTTGGAATGCTGTCCCCATTATTATACAAATAGCAGCAATAGGGAAGCACCAGGAAATTGTTGAGAGACATTTAATACCAACGGTTAACAAATCTCCTTGGGCTTGGAAAAAGCCCATAAATTGAGCCGGGAAAATCTGGAATAGAATGCAACCTATGCTCATTATTATAAAAGCTATGATGGTTCCGTATTTATAAGTTTGCATAAATCGATTCTTGTTTTTTGCACCAAAGTTATATCCCATTATCGGCAAGAGCCCATTGTTCATGCCGAAAATTGGCATAAATATGAATGACTGAAGTTTAAAATATACTCCGTAAACAGCTATTGCAGTTTCTGAAAATGTTGCAAGTATAGCATTCATACAGACTGTTAGAACAGAGCCTATGGCCTGCATAATCATTGATGGAAGTCCAACCTGATAAATGCTTTTGATTGACTTCCAATTAATTTTTCTAAATCTGAATTTAACTCTAACAGGAAGATTTTTAGCTTTAAGCATAAATAGTGTATCAATTATCAATGTAACTATTTGTCCTGTAACTGTTGCATAAGCTGCTCCTGCGACTCCAAAAGCAGGGCATCCAAAATGCCCAAAAATCATAATTGGATCAAGGATTATATTTGTAACAGCTCCGGAAATCATGGCCCACATAGGTGCCATCATATTTCCGCCGGCCTGCATAATTTTTTCGAATGAACAAGCAGTAATTGTAAAAAGCGATCCCGTTAAGCAGATTGTACAATATGAGCTTGCTGCATTGTAAACATTTTGCGATTCAGCAAAAAGTCCGCAAAATGGCCCGGAAAGAAAAATACCAAATAACAGAAATAAAACCCAATGGAAAATGCAAAGGTATAACCCATGATCTGCTGCGGACTGAGCTTCCTCAATGCGTTTTTCACCCAATCTTCTTGAGATGAGAGAAGAAAGACCAACTCCGGCGCCTACGGCAACGGAAATATTTAAAAGTTGCATTGGAAAAACAATAGATACAGCAGAAAGAGCATATTCACCCAGTCTTGATACATATATACTGTCTACAACATTATATAAGGCTTGAACCAGCATAGAGAACATTGCCGGTAATGACATTTTTGCAATCAGCGGAAGTATTGGTAAAGTGCCTAATTTAGTTTGACTTCCTTCAATAATTTTTTCTGACATTTTTCTCTCTTTCTTTTTAGTAAAATACCTATATATTGTATGGCATAATTCCTAAAAAATCAATCTAATACCTTGATTAGTATACATATTATGTGATATTATAAATCGTTAGGTTAAGAGAGGAGAATTATACCTATGGGTAGACATGGTACTATTGCAGGTAGAAAATCTGCACAAGACGCAAAAAGGGCTGCAACTTTCACTAAGTACGCTAAACTTATCACTGTAGCTGCAAAAGATGGCGGAGATCCTGATTACAACCCAAGTCTAAGAACAGCAATTGAAAAAGCTAAGGGCATTGGAATGCCTAATGATAATATTAAACGTGCTATTATGAAGGGCACAGGTGAACTCGGTGGCGAAAGCTATGAAGAAGTAACTTATGAAGGTTATGGTGCTGGCGGAGTTGCCGTTATAGTTGAATGCTTAACTGATAATAAGAATAGAGCAGTATCCGCAGTTCAGCATGATTTTGATAAATTTGGTGGAAACTTTGGTAAACCGGGTTGTGTTTCTTTCATGTTTGAAAGAAAAGGCGTTTTTACCATTGAAAAGACTGATGAATTAACAGAAGATGATTTAATGATGGTGGTTCTGGATGCCGGGGCTGAAGATGTTAAAACATACGATGATAGTTTTGAAGTAATTTGTGCTCCGGATGCATTTAACACTGTTATGGATGCTCTTAAAGCAGCAAATATTGCATTTGTTGATGCAAATATTGATCAGGTGCCAAATGTAACATCTACACCAACAGATGAAGGACATATTAAGAGCCTTAAGAAGATGATTGCATCTCTTGAAGATAATGATGATGTCCAGAATGTTTATACAAACTGCACTTTAGATCTTTATGATGAAGACTAACAAGAAATGTTAATTTAAGCAAGTCCTATAAGAAAGGGCTTGCTTTTTTATTTGTAATATTGTGCAATTTGTCATTTTATATGTTATGATTATATAAGAGAAATTTTGTTAAATATATTTTTATTATTTAAAATGGCTAAAAAAAGATTATCAAAAAAAGCATTTAGACTTATTATTGGTGTGATAGTTGCATTTGTTACACTGTTTCCAATTTATTGGCTTATTGCAATGTCTATCAGACCAACAGAAGAAATGAAAGGTTTAATTCCACTGTTTCCTCAGTCATTAACTTTGGAACACTTTATCGAATTGTTTACAGAAAAGGGATTTGATATTGCATTAGTTAATAGTTTGGAAGTTACTTTTATTTCTGTAATAGTTTCTTTAATTTGCGGACTTTGTGCAGCATATGTTTTAACACGTGAGAGGTTTAGATTCGGAATAAAAAAGCCTCTCAACACATGGGTCTTAATTGTTCGAATATTGCCACCTGTTGCGTTTACGATTCCTTTGTACACAATGTTTAATAAACTTAATGTATTGAATACAAAGATGCCTGCAATTTTGGCGTGCATATTAATTAACATTCCATTTATTATTTGGTTTATGGTTACGTTTTTCCGTGGGCTGCCAGAAGATATAGAAAAGAGTGCCAGAGTTGATGGTGCTTCTGAGTGGCAGCTTTTCACAAAAATTGTATTACCATTAGTAGCGCCGGGTATTGCCGCTGTGGCAATGCTTTCATTTATGTACGCGTGGAATGAATATACCTATAGTATTATCTTTGTACAGTCTCCGGCAAATTATACAATTCCGCTAAAATTAGCTACACTAAATGCTGAAGATAATTTAACAAATTTTGGTTTGGTTGCTGCAGGAGGAGTTATATCCACTGTTCCAATAGTATTATTTATCGCTTTTGCTCAGAATTACCTTATTTCAGGCCTATCTTCAGGTGCTGTTAAGGAATAATTATATGGAGGGAAATTAAGATGAAAAAAGTATTAGCAGTTCTTCTCGCACTTGCAATGGTATTTTCACTTTGCGCTTGTGGCGAAAAGAAAGAAGAAGCAAGTGATGGTCCTGTAACCTTAACACTTGCTCTCAGAGCAGGCGCTTACGCAGACGCTATTAAGTCTTGCCTCGCTGATTTCGAAGCAGCTAACAACGTAACATGCGAAGTTCTTGAATTATCAGAAGACGATCTTCATACTAAGGTTGCCCTTGATGCTACAAACAGCACCGGTGCATATGATCTTTGCATGGTAGATGGTTCTTGGATGGCTGAATATACAGCTAATGGGGTTCTTGCTAACCTCAGTGAACTTGGATATTCATTCGATGATGACGTTATCGAAGCTACAACAGCTATTAGTTATGGCCCAGATGGAGATATCTATCTTGCACCATACTATGGCAATGTAACAGTTCTTTTATTCAACAAAGCTCTTGTTGAAGCAGCAGGTTACACAGCTGACACTATTGATTCTTTAGATGATGTCCTTGCAATTTGCCAGAATTCTAAAAAGAATGGCAAGGTAGGCTTCGTTTATAGAGGAGACACAGAAAACAATGCAGTAGTTGATTTCTTATCAATTCTTCTTTCATATGGTGGATGGGTAGTTGATAAGGATAATAATCCAACAGTTGATACTCCAGAATTCAAAGAAGCTCTCAACTATTACCTTGAGCTCATTGCAACAGGCGAAGCAGCAGTTAAGGATGATCTTATTGCAGCTATTAACAATGACACTGCTACTATGGCAGTTGGTTGGCCAGGTTGGCATAAAGCTGCTGAAGAACCAAATTCAGATTATTGCGCACTTACAGGTAAAGCTCATGCAGATAGCAAAGCTTACAAAGCAAATGTATATGGTATCTGGACAATTGGTGTAACTGCAAACAGTGCAAATAAAGAACTTACCGAAAAGCTTGTAGAATACTTAATGGATGCAGAAGTTCAGAAGGGTACAATTGCAGCTGGTGGAGTTCCATGCAGATTCTCCTGCCTCCAGGATGCTGAAATTCTTAAAGAACATCCAGAATTTGATGTAGTATGCAAGGCTCTTGATGGTGGTATGTACAGACCAGTTATGGAAACATGGCCAGAATTCTATACAATCCTTGGTGCAGAACTTGAAAACGTATTCAACGGTCTTAAGACAGTTGATCAAGGACTTGCTGATGCTCAGGCACAGCTTGATGCTGCATTATAGTTTTTAACTGTTTTGCAGTAAATATTTATTGAATGGCAAGCGTTTGCTGTCATTTTAGGAGTTTTATTTTGAAAAAAGTAAATTTACAATTACATTATAATGATAGCAAACGCTTCGTGCGTTTAATGCTGATTCCAACATTGGTTATTATGGTCATTATGACCATATATCCAATGTTGTCGACGGTGATTTATAGTTTTACAGACTTTAAACTATTAAAACCGAAGATTAGTTTTATTGCCTTAGAAAATTACATAGAATTACTTGGCAATGAGTACTTTAGAAATGCAATCTGGATTACAGTTAAATTTACAATTTGTACTGTAATTTGTGAGATGCTTTTCGGCTTACTTTTAGCATTGTTTGTAAACAGTATTCAAAGTAAGTTTATGCAAAAATCTATGAGAACTATAGTTTTATTTCCATATCTCTTACCGGCTGTAACTGTAGCTTTAAGCTGGAGAATGATGCTGTCATCTAATTATGGAATTGTGAGCCAATGGATGACGAACCTTGGCATCCCAGTTTTAAACTGGTTCTCAGATATAAGAAGTGCATTCTGGATGCTTGTCATCATTGATATTTGGCAGAATACACCATTTGTATTTTTGATGCTTTATGCAGCTTTACAAACGGTATCTGCAGATCAATATAAGGCAGCTCAGATTGATGGTGCCAGAACATTAAGCACATTCTGGTATATTACTTTACCTAATTTAAAAACCAGTCTTGCACTTTGTGCATTACTTCGTACAATTGATACATTCCGTATCTTTGATAAAGTTAACTTGTTGACGGGTGGTGGACCTGCAAACAGTACAACTACAATCACACAATTTATTTACAAATACGGAATTAAGAATTTGAAATTTGGTCTTGGAAGTGCGGGAGCATTGATTATGACAGTCCTTGTTCTTATACTTTCGATACTTTATATAAAAAGAGCATTAGGCTCGAATGCTGAATAGCGCAAAAGAGGTTTGTTATGGCAGATGTAACATTAAAACATATTAGAAAAGTTTATGCTCTTGATGCAAAGACAAAAAAAGAAGTAGAAAATACAAGTTTACAGTTGGTGGAGGATGGAGTCCTTGCCGTTGATGATGTAAATCTTGCGATTAAAGATAAAGAGTTTATAGTCTTAGTCGGACCATCAGGGTGTGGTAAATCTACAACTCTTAATATGATTGCCGGCCTTGAAGATATATCAGACGGAGAACTTTATATTGATGGTAAACTTGTAAATGATATTGAACCACAAGATCGAGATATTGCAATGGTTTTCCAAAGCTATGCTTTATATCCTCATATGTCAGTTTATGATAATATGTCATTTTCACTTCGCCTGAAGAAGTTTCCTAAAGATGAAATTGACAAGAGAGTCAAAGAAGCTGCTGATATCTTAGGTATTTCAGAATATTTAAACAGAAAGCCGAGAGAACTTTCCGGTGGTCAAAGGCAAAGAGTCGCAATAGGACGTGCTATTGTAAGAAATCCAAAGGTGTTCCTTATGGATGAACCTCTTTCTAATCTTGATGCAAAATTAAGAAACCAAATGCGAGCTGAAATTATCAGCCTTCGTCAACGTATTAATACTACATTTATTTATGTAACTCATGATCAGACTGAAGCGATGACATTGGGCGACAGAATTGTTGTAATGAAGGACGGCGTTGTACAACAAGTTGGAACTCCGCAGGAAGTATTTAATAAACCAAGCAATTTATTTGTTGCCGGCTTTATTGGAGCTCCTCAGATGAATTTCTACGATGCTAAACTTAATTGCTATAACGGAAAATACAGTGTAAATCTTGGCAATTTTGAACTTAATTTGACAGAAGACCAAGAGAATCGTTTAAATAAAGCCGGGGTTAAATCTCAAGATATTACTCTTGGAGTTAGACCGGAGCATATTATTGTTGATAATGAGCTTAAAGCTGATGGACTTTCTGCAGAAGTAACAGTTTCAGAAATGCTTGGAAGCACGGTTCACATTCATTTTAAGGCTTTGTCAACCAATTCCGTTGCTATTGTTCAGACAGTTGATCTTGCGGAGGGTAAAGTTTTTAATACGGGAGCGAAATTCACATATCGTTTCCCTGCTAAACTCATTCATATGTTTGATAAAGCTACCGGAGTGAACCTCGAATACTAATTTATATTTAAGAATGCAAATAGCTTTTGCTCAGTTAAAAATAAGTATAGGAAGCTATAATAAATTAATAAATATTAGAGTAATTGTTATATGTAATTAAGAGAGGAAATGCAAATTATGAAAAAAATACTCAGCATAATCCTTACATTTGCCGTTGTTCTTTCTATGTGTGCAAGCGCTTTCGCCAACGATTTTCTTAAAGAGCCAAATCTAACAGCCGAGCAGCTTGCTGAGGCTAACGAGTTAGGGTGGAGCCCTAAGTTTGCTGCAAGGTCTTACCAGATGTGGGACGGCAAGACTATTGAAAGAAAGTTCGTAAGAACAACCCATGAACCGGGCGATGATGGCGGAAAAGTATATGAAGCAACAACTCAGTTTTTATATGAAGATATGTATGAAGCAGTTGATAATGCCGATATGCTTTATCTTGCAGGGATGTTCAAAGGAACAGGTAAAAACGCTGACGGAACGCCCGATTACAGCCTTGATAAATGTCCAACAAGAGAAGAAGCTTTGGTAATGCTTATCAGACTTCTTGGAGAAGAAGAAAAGGCTTTAAGCTTTAATCTTGATTGCAAGTTTACAGATGTAAGCAGTTGGGCAAAGCCATATGTAGCATATGCATATGAAGAAGGAATAACAAAAGGTATAAGCGATACCCAGTTTGGTAAAGGCAATATCACAGCACAGCAGTATGCAACATTTATGATGCGTGCGTTAGCCTTAACAGAAGGAATTGATTATAGCTATGATACAGCACTTAAAGATTTTAACAAGATGAGAGGTACATATTTTACAAGTGAGCCTGCTAAATTTTTAAGAGCCGATATGGTAAATATGTCAATGAATGCTCTTATGCTCACAAATAAGGAAAAGAACTTGCCTTTGGTTGAATGCATTGGCAAAGGTTATGTTGTAAAGATGCAGCTTAGGAATAATGGTGTTTCGGTTAAGCCAACTGTTATAGCAAACAATAATTTTTCCGAAATGTCTAATTTATATATGATTATGAGCTACGGGAAAATGGTGACTTATCATGTTGATAGTGAAAGATATTTAGATGCAGAGAAAGATTATAAATGGCATATGGCATCCGGAAGAATAGGAACTAATTTGGAACATTATAAAGTTGCTGATTATAATGTTAGCTGGGGCGCAGGACTTGAAAAAAACAAAACTGATGACTATGTATTTACCCTTGGTGATGCTAATGGAGATATGAAGTACATTGGAGCGCTTCCTCACATTGCTCATTATGTAGAATCTGAGCAAGACGCAAGCTGTGCAGAGCGCACAATCTTTAATGTGATGTTTTTAGAAACTAAATAATTTTTCAAAAACCACTTTATTTAATGTAGTATTTATGCTAATATAGGTTTAGAAATAATTTACGGGCGTGTGACCCACAGAAATCAAAAGCAAGAGATTATATTTTCTCTTGCTTTTATTTATCTAAAAAGACAGTTTTTTAAAGAAAGGAGAAAAAAGCAAAAGATGTTCACACTTTTATCATTAGAAGCACTTGCTATGGAAGTTTTTGCTTCAGAAGAAGAAATAAAGCTATGGCGAGAAAAAGTGCTAAATGAAGAGCGAGCAAAAGAGCAAAAGCTTGATATCACCAAGTATAACGAGTACAGTGATTATCGTAATTGATGAGACTCAAAATTTTCTGTTTGAAATTTTGAGTCTATTTTTATACCTGTAGTTTTTAGTATATTTCAAACATTTATCCACAATATATGGTATAATTATTATGTATGAGTAGAATTATAATTATTGATGGAAACAGTTTAATAAATAGAGCATATTACGCTATTCAAAAGCCTATGATTACGGCCGATGGGTTTTATACACAGGCAATATATGGCTTTTTGAGCATGCTCTTTAAGATAAGGAATGACTATAATCCTAGCCATATGCTGGTTGCATTTGACAGAAAAGCTCCGACCTTTAGGCATAATGAATATGCCGAATATAAAGCCGGAAGAAAGAAGATGCCACCTGAACTTGCAATGGAAATGCCAGTTCTAAAAGATATTCTTGATGCGATGGGGATTTTCCGTTTTGAGCAGGATGGCTGGGAAGCCGATGATATTATAGGAACTACCGCAAAAATGGCTGAAATGGCCGGAATTGAGGCTTATATCATTACCGGTGACAAGGATGCATTACAGCTTGCCACAGATACAACTAAGGTGGTTTATACAAAGCGGGGAATTTCCGATTTTAAGCTTTATGATGATGCTGCTATGCTTGAAGAATATGGTTTTGATCATATTCAGTTTATTGATTATAAGGGGCTTAGAGGAGATACCTCTGATAATATCCCTGGCATTCCCGGAGTTGGGGATAAAACAGCAACTAAACTGATTAAGCAATTTGGATCAATTGAGAATATGCTTCAGCATACGGAAGAAATTGATAATGTTAATTTGCGTAGCAAGATCGAAGATGGCGCAATGTCTGCAATGATGTCTAAACGTCTTGCAACTATTGTCACAAACATTCCGGTTGATTATACAGTTGACGATTTAACTATCAAAAGCCAAGATATTGAAAAATTAAGGGAAATTTATACAAAACTTGAATTTAAAAAATATCTTGCAACATTACCAAAAAGGGAAATTGAAGCAAAAGATTTTGAAGTTGTTTATGATTCTGAAGAATCGAGACCTACTTTTAATGGGTCAATTTGGATTGATATTGAATCGGATAATTCCCATACTGATAAACCAAGTATTGATAGTGTTCAAATTTGTAAAGATGATAAGATTTATATTTTTTCAGAATTTGACTTACATACATTTGATGGGGCAACACTGAAGTTCTCAGGCTACAATTTGCAAAAAATATACTATATCCTTGAAGCTTATAATATTGATTCTTCTAATATTACAACAGAATTTGATATTGCCCTTGCTGAATATTTGATTAATCCACAAAACAAACAAGAAGAGCCAAGTTTCGGAGATGATGCAGAGCAACTCACGATGTTTGTTGATAAAAATACTGTTATCAACAAAACAAAAAAGAAGTTTTCATATTATCTTTCAGTTGCCGAAGAATTAAAAGCAGCTATCAAGGAACATGAATTAGAATTTGTTTTATATGATATTGAACTTCCACTGTCTAAAATTTTAGCAAGCATGGAAGCGTGCGGAATCAAACTTGATACAAGTGCTTTGGCATCTGTTGGAAAGAGCCTTGGAGAAAAAGCAACTAAACTTGAAAAAGAAATTTATAAACTTGCAGGAAAAGAATTTAATATTAATTCTCCTAAACAGCTTGGATTAGTTTTGTTTGAAGATTTAGAACTTCCTGGTGCAAAGAAAACCAAAACGGGATATGCAACGAATGCAGATGTCTTAGATAAGTTAGCCCCGGATTTCCCGATTGTACAAAAAGTCCTTGAATATAGAACTTTAACAAAATTAAAGAGTACATACGTTGATGGTATGTTACCTTTAATTGATAAATCTGGCAAGGTGCATCCTCATTTCAGGCAAAATGTTACTGCAACAGGGCGTTTGTCATGTACCGAGCCAAACCTTCAAAATATCCCTGTTAGAGATGAAGAAGGAAGAAAACTTAGAAAACTTTTTGTTGCCGATGATGAAAACTATTGCTTGATTGGGGCTGATTATTCTCAAATTGAATTGAGAGTATTGGCACATATGAGTGGTGATAAAGGCTTGATTAAAGCTTTCAATGATCACCATGATATTCATGCAGAAACTGCTTCAAAGGTGTTTGGGGTTCCTCTTGACGAAGTCACTCCGCAAATGCGTAGCAATGCAAAAGCTGTAAATTTTGGTGTAATCTATGGAATGTCGAGCTTTGGTTTAGCTGATGAACTTACCATTAGTAGATTTGAAGCTGATAAGTATATAAAAGATTATTTTAATAAATTTAAAAAAGTTAAAAGTTTCCTTGATGAGCAGGTTTTGTTTGCAAAAGAAAATGGATATGTTCAGACATTATATGGAAGACGTCGTGCTATCCATGAGATAAGCGCTTCGCAATATATGGTGAGACAGCTGGGGGAAAGACTGGCTATGAATACTCCAATTCAAGGGACTGCTGCGGATATAATAAAGATGGCTATGATAAAAGTTTATCGTGCTTTGTTAAAGGAGTGTCCGGATAGTAAATTGATTCTTCAAATTCATGATGAGCTTATAATACATGCTAAATTATCAGATGTAGATAAGGTAAAAGACATTCTTGAGAAGAATATGGAATCTGCAGCAAAACTTGCAGTTCCATTAGAGCTTTCATCAGAAAAGGGAAAGAATTGGTACGAACTCAAATGATTATTGGATTAACAGGTGGAATCGGTAGCGGAAAGTCCACAGTATCGAAAATTCTTAAAGAAGAAAACTATGTTGTCATTGATGCGGATTTAATTTACAAAGATTTAACCAAACCTGGTATGCCATTGCTTCGCGAATTAGCAAATGAATTCGGAGATGTTATTACTGATGGTGAGTTGGATAGGGCTAAGTTATCTAAAATTGCTTTAGGGAATCCTCGATTAAATGAAATTACACATAAGGCTATCAGTGAAGAAATTGAAAAACAAATCGCAAATAATGCCGGGAAAGATATTATTTTAGATATACCACTTTTATTTGAGAGTGGATATGACAAAAGATGTGATGAAATTTGGGTCGTTACCGCATCGGAAGATATTAGACTCAAACGCATACTTCAAAGAGATGGTATGCCATATGATGAGGTAAAAAAAAGAATAGAACTTCAGCTTAGCGAGGAAGAGAAAATCAAAAAAGCTGATGTTGTTATTTTGAATGAAGGAAGTATTGAAGATTTAGTTAAGAAAGTAAAGGTTTTACTAAATGGCAGAAGCTAAAAAGAAGAAAAGTACAAGGCCTACAAAGGAACAGAAAAACAAAATAAAAGAAGAAGCTGAAAAAAGGCAGGCCGAAATTGCAAGAAAAAAAGAGATACATGATGAAATAATATCAGTAATTATTATCGCGTTAGGTGTCTTTTTAGTCTTAAGCTTGCATACGGCATCTACAGGAGCAGTTGGCGCTGCAGTCAAAGAAGTATTGATGGGCTTGTTTGGCAAGGTAGCATATGTTTTCCCATACTATTTAATTGTGTATGGTATTTTAAATTTTGCTCAAAAAACATCGTATATATCTTGGCGGTCTGTTTTATTTTGCATAGTTCTATTTTTCTTAATATCAACAATATATGCAAGCACATATCCAATTCTTAATAAAATTACTTGGAATCAAATAAAAATAATCTATGGCGCAGGCAAGATTAAAGGTGGTGTCATTGGAACGATTATCGCAGCATTCCTTTCAAAATATGTTGGGAAGATAGGAATATATATTATTTGCTGTGCTGGTATGATTGTATGTCTATTATTTATTATTAATACGCCTATATCTGCTTTGTTTGACAAAATGAAGATTAAAGCTAAAGCAAGAAGAGAAGCTACAGCCGAAGCTATGGCAGCTTTAGAAGATCAAGAACCGGAACAAGTTAAGATAGAAGATATCAAAAATGAAATTGAACAAAAATCCAGGGTTGATGTTGTTAGAAGTATTGAGTCTGTAAAAAATACTGATGACTTTGATGATACGCTTCCGCAACTTAATTTGTTTGATAAGCAAGCTGAAGCAGAAAAGGAATTTGATGAACTTGAAAAAATTGCAAACGACTTAGCGACCGAAGAGCTTCCAAATGAGCCATTAACAAATAAACAAAATATAATTAATTTGGTATCGGACAACAATTTATTTGGTCGCGATGACAGAATAAAGAACCCAGGCTATGGACTTGATGGAACTATGCCTAAAAGCAGATCAAAGGGCCTTGATATTGATGGACAAGATATTCATGTTGATTTGTCACCTATGGAACCAATGGGCGCTAATTCAATGAATGCTAATTTGTTTCCTAGTGAAAATTATAATGTTCATAAACAGGGTGCAAAATATAGATTCCCGCCATTTAATTTACTTTCAAAATCGAAAGCAGGTAAAGAGGCAGGAGATTTGCATATGCGTGCTGTCGCACTTGAAAACACTTTGAAATCTTTTGGTGTTGATGCAAGTGTGAGTGATGTAATTCAAGGGCCTGCAGTAACGAGATTTGAAGTTACTCCGGCTCCTGGTGTTAAAGTCTCAAAGATTACAAATTTACATGATGATATAGCACTAAATTTAAGAGCCAGAAGTTTGAGGATTGAAGCTCCTATTCCTGGAAAAGCAGCAGTAGGAATTGAAATATCCAATGACATCATTAATATGGTTGGCATAAGAGAAATTATAGAATCAAAAGAATTTGGTGCAGCAAAATCAAAAATTTCCATGGGCCTTGGCAAATCAATTTCCGGGTCTCCTGTGATTGCTAATTTAAAAGATATGCCACACCTATTAATTGCTGGTAGCACGGGATCTGGTAAGTCTGTTTGTATAAACAGTATTATTATGAGCTTTTTATATAAAGCTACACCAGAAGAAGTTAAGTTGATTTTAATAGACCCAAAGGTTGTTGAACTTTCGATTTATAATGGCATACCGCATCTTTTGGTACCTGTTGTTACAGAACCCGGTAAAGCGGCTGCAGCACTTGGATGGGCTGTCACAGAAATGGATAATCGTTATAAGAGATTCAGCAGTGAAAATGTACGTGATATTCAGTCTTATAATGAAGCAGTAATTGCAAATGGTGAGAAAGAGAAAATTATGCCACAGATTGTCATTATCATTGATGAAATGGCAGATTTGATGATGGCCGCTCAAAATCAAGTGGAGACATATGTTACAAGGCTTGCTGCAAAAGCTCGTGCTGCGGGCATTCATTTGATTATTGCAACACAACGACCATCTGTTGATGTAATTACAGGAACATTAAAAAATAATATCCCGTCAAGAATCGCATTTGCTGTTGGTTCACAAATAGACTCAAGAACTATTCTTGATATGGCCGGTGCGGAGCATCTGCTTGGCAAAGGCGATATGCTTTATAGCCCTCAAGGAATGGATAAACCTCTTAGAGTACAAGGGTGTTTTGTTTCTGATGAAGAAGTACAAAAAGTAATCGACTTTGTAAAAAAGAATTCAGGCGTTGCAGAATATAGCGAAGCGGTTAATACTGCTTTAGAAAAGACCGGACTTGATTCCGGAACTAAACAGTCTGATGAGGATGATTCACTTTTTAATGAAGCTGTAGAATTTATTGCTCATTCGGAATCAGCATCAGTTTCTTCATTACAAAGAAGATTTAGAATTGGATATAATCGAGCTGCGCGATTAATAGATGATATGGAAGCTCGCGGTATTGTAGGACCTGCTGATGGAAGCCATCCGAGAAAGGTTTTGATTACCCCGGCAGATTTAGATACTATCCAAAATAATACAGGTGAAAATGAAGTGGACTTCTAATGAATATATTTATTAAAACTCTTGGGTGTGACAAAAATACTTGCGATAGTGAGTTTATAAAAGGAGATCTTATTAGTAAAGGTTATAAATTTACTGATAATCCATACAATGCAGATGTACTAATTGTTAATACCTGTGGGTTTATTAAGGATGCTAAAATTCAATCTATCGAATCAATTTTTGAGTTAGCAAATATTAAGAGTAATAAGCAAAAGCTGATTGTTACCGGATGTTTATCTCAAAGATATGCATCTGAATTGTTTGATGAGATGCCCGAAGTCGATGCATTTTTGGGCGTTAATGATTATGATAAATTAGAAGAATTAATTATCTCTGATGAGCGTTTGTTTTATAATTCTAAAGCAAATAAATGTTATAAAGAATTCGGGCAAAGAGCTGCTGTTGATGGTATATGGTCAGCTCCACTTAAAATTTCTGATGGTTGTAAGAATGTATGCTCGTATTGTGCTATACCATATATCAGAGGTGGATACAGGTCTCGTGATCCAAAATTAATTATCGATGAAGCTAAAACTCTGGCAAAACAAGGCGTAAAGGAATTGATTTTGGTTGGACAAGATGTTACCGCGTATGAAAATCTTCCTTTTTTACTTAAGCAACTTTGCAAAATTGATGGGATTCATTGGATTAGACTAATGTATTGCTATGAGAATGAAATTACAGATGATTTGATTAAAGTAATTAAATCTGAAAAGAAGATAGTAAAATACATCGATATTCCTTTGCAACATTATTCTGATAAAATTTTAAAATCTATGAATCGCAGGTCTCGTTCTATCACTATTAGTAATACTATTGAAAAGCTTAGAACGGAAATTCCCGACATCAGAATAAGAACAACATTTATTGTTGGTTATCCTGGAGAACAAAAACAAGATTTTAAGCTTTTGTATGATTTTGTTGAAAAAACAAAGTTTGACAGACTCGGTGTGTTTACTTATTCAAAAGAAGAGGGCACAAAAGCTTCAAAAATGCCAGGGCAGGTAAAAGAGGATGCAAAATTACGGAGACAAGAAAAAATCATGGAGCTTCAGAGGAAAATTTCTTTATGGCACAATCAAGAAATGATAGGTACTATACAAGAAGTTTTGGTTGAGGAATTAGATTCAGATGGAGTGTATATTGGAAGAACACAATTTGATGCTCCTGATATTGACAACGAAGTAATTTTTACTTCTAATAAAAAATTAAAACTCGGATCATTTGTTAATGTAAAAATTACAGATGCATTTGATTATGATTTGAATGGAGAACTTGTATAATGAATCTTCCAAATAAACTTACACTTGGGCGTGTCATAGCTGTTCCATTTTTTATAGTAGCGTATATGCTACATTGGTATATTCCATCGACAATTATTTTTATTCTGGCTTCAGTGACAGATTTGCTGGATGGGAAAATTGCTCGCAAATACAATCTTATAACTAATTTTGGAAAAATAATGGATCCTTTAGCAGATAAGATTTTAGTTTATTCGGCATATTGTCTTATGCTTGCCGATGATAAACACTTAATTTCAGCATGGGCTTTTATTATTATTTTGGCCAGAGAATTTCTTGTTGCCGGAGTTAGAGCAGTTGCGGCTTCAAAGGGGATTGTAATAGCAGCTGATTTACCTGGAAAAGTTAAAACAGTTCTGCAGATGATAGCTGTACCATGTATCTTATTATCTTGCTCAAAGTTACCTCTAAAAATCATAATGCCACTTGGCATGGCCGGAACTATTATTTTTTACGCTTCTGTATTTATGACTGTGGTTTCGGGGGTAAATTACACTTTAAAAAATAAAGAAGTATTCAAAGATTAATATTTACATTTATGTAAATATATGGTATTGTAAATTTATTCTAAATTATAGTTGACTGGGGAGTCTAAATAGGGTATTATAAGTACGAACAAATGTTCACACTGTTTATACCAATAATTTGGAGGGAAAAATGGCAACTAAAAAGGTTGAAATTAATGAAAAAGATAAAGCTTTAGAAGCTGCATTATTGCAAATAGACAAAAAGTTTGGCAAGGGATCAATAATGACTCTGGGCGATGAAAGTGCACGAATGAATATTGAAGCAATTTCGACGGGGTCTGTATCTCTTGACTTAGCTTGTGGCGTGGGCGGTGTACCAAAGGGAAGAATTGTTGAAATATTTGGTCCGGAATCCTCTGGTAAAACCACTTTGGCACTCCATATTATTGCAGAAGCTCAAAAACAAGGTGGCAAAGCTGCTTTTATTGACGCGGAGCATGCATTAGACCCGGTTTATGCTGAAAATTTAGGCGTAAAAATTGCTGATTTATTAGTTTCTCAACCTGATACTGGTGAAGATGCTCTTGAGATTTGTGAAATGCTCGTAAGATCCGGAGCAATTTCTGTTGTAGTAATTGACTCTGTTGCAGCCTTGGTTCCACGCGCTGAAATTCAGGGAGACATGGGAGATTCTCATGTTGGTCTTCAAGCAAGACTTATGTCACAAGCACTTAGAAAACTTACAGGGGTTGTTAATAAAACAAATACATGTGTTATTTTTATTAACCAACTTCGTGAAAAGGTTGGTGTAATGTTCGGCAATCCTGAGACAACAACAGGCGGGCGTGCTCTAAAGTTTTATTCATCAGTAAGGTTGGATGTCAGAAGAATTGAATCTATTAAAGTTGGCGATGCTGTTGTTGGTAATAGAACAAGAGTAAAAGTTGTTAAAAATAAGGTTGCTCCTCCATTTAAAACAACTGAATTTGACATTATGTACGGTGAGGGTATTTCAAAAGCTGGTGACGTTTTAGATTGTGCTGTAGAGGCAGGCTTTATTGAAAAAGCCGGTGCATGGTATTCGTTGAATGGAGCAAGGATATGTCAAGGTAGAGAAAATATGAAACAATATCTCAAAGATAACCTTGATATTCTTGAAAAATTGGAGCAGGACATTAAAGAAAAATATATTGTTAAACATGATGAAACAGATGATATTGATGATGACGATGTATTTGATGTAGATGAAGATGGGGTTATTCTCGATTAATAATGTAAAATCTATTTATAATTTTGTAGTGGCTAATATCGATTATTTGATATTAGCCATTTTGCTTTTAATGTTTTTTATAATATTGATAAAGAAAATATTTTTTGCTATAAAAAATCGTTACTATTCTCAAATTGACAAATTAATAAAGCATTATGCTTCAAATCCTCTTGATTTTGAGCAATTTATTGCAGATTTATATACTGATCGCGGATATAAAACTGAGTGTACCGGAGGCAGTGGAGATGGTGGTAAAGACATTATTATGTATAAAGCTCATAATAAATATGTTGTTGAAGTAAAGCTTTATAAACAAAGTCATAAAGTTGACCGGGAACGAATTCAAAAACTGCACTCTGCAATGATAGATTCTGATGCTGATAAAGCAATATTTGTTACAACAAGTGATTTTACAGAACCTGCATATGAATATGCTGCAAAGTATGATATTCAAACAATAAACGGTAGGGAATTATCAAGAATGATAAGAAGTTCACATTTTTAAGTTATTTTTAAGTTTAGGTAGTGTATAATTTAAATCGGGAGGTGTGATATATGTTATATTATGGTTTAGGATATTACGCTTCAATGATAGTGTTAATTCCTGCAATTATTTTAACTTTCTATGCACAATTTAAAGTTAAATCTGCATATGCCAGATATTCTGGAATAAGAAATTCTAAGAATATTTCCGGAAGCGAAGTCGCTCGAATTATTCTTGAAAATAATGGTATGGGTAATATGCCCATTAATCTTATACAGGGCAATTTAACAGATAATTATAATCCTAAAAATAAGACATTAAATCTTAGTGCCGGCGTGTTCAATAGTCCTTCTATTGCTGCATTAGGTATTGCCGCCCATGAATGCGGCCATGCGATACAAGATCATGAGGGATATGGACTACTTCGTTTTAGAAATTCAATTGTTCCGGCAGTGAATATATGTTCAACATTATCTTGGCCACTATTAATTATCGGCCTAATTTTGGGAGCTGCTAAGCTGGCTGATGTTGGAATTATACTGTTTGCCCTTGTAATTGTTTTTCATCTGGTTACTTTGCCAGTTGAAATTAATGCTTCAAAAAGAGGCTTAAAATTACTTCAAGAATATGGATTTCTTTCTAATAATGCTGATTTTTCGGGTGCTAAAGCTGTTTTATCAGCGGCAGCCCTAACATATCTTGCAGCGCTTGCTATGGCTGTAGGTAACTTGCTTAGGATGATAATGCTTACGAGGTCTTCAAGACGTTAAAAAATGGGCAAAAAAGCCCATTTTTTATTGACAAAGCTTATCAATTTTGATATTATTCGTATGTTGCCGCTCTAAGTGTGGTTCTTTTCAAATGTGCTGTTTTAAGTACATACCCATAAAGGCGAGCCCGTATTAAATGGAGGTAAACAATATGTACGCAGTTGTACAGACCGGCGGAAAGCAATATCGTGTTTCCAAGGGTGACGTTATCAATGTTGAAAAGTTAAACGTTGAAGCAGGCCAGAATGTCGTTTTAGACGAAGTTATCGCTCTTAGCGGTGAAGGCAATACAATTGTTGGTAAACCATTTATTGATGGTGCTGCAGTTGAATGCAAAGTAGTTGAAAATGGCAAAGGCAAAAAAGTTATTATCTATAAGTATAAGGCAAAGAAAGACTATCGTAAAAAACAAGGTCATAGACAGCCATATACACAGCTCGAAGTTACCAATATTATTGCAAGTGGTGCTACAAAATCTTCAGCTCCAAAAGCTGAAGGGAAAAAACCTTCTCTTAAGTCAATGAAGAAGGCAGAGCTTATTGAATTCGCAAAAGCAAATAACATTTCTATTGATGAAAAAGCAACTAATGCTGAATTAATTGCTGCTATCGAAGCAGGATTAAAGTAATAAAGGATCGGAGGTAAACCACATGGCAAGTAAAAAAGGTGTAGGTAGCTCTAAGAATGGTAGAGATAGTGAGTCTAAACGCTTAGGAGTTAAAAGAGCCGACGGTCAGTTCGTTAGCGCAGGTACAATTATTGTTAGACAGAGAGGAACAAAGATTCATCCGGGTAACAATGTAGGTATCGGTGGAGATGACACACTTTTTGCAAAACAAGATGGCGTTGTTAAATTCGAAAGAAAAGACAAGACTAGAAAGCAAGTTAGTGTATATACTGAAGCTTAATTGATTTAAGGGCTCGATTGTGAGCCCTTTTTCATTTGTTATGGCAAATTCATTTGTAGATAAAGCACAAATTTATATAAAATCCGGAAAAGGTGGAAATGGTGCAGTTTCATTTAGACGCGAAGCAAACATTCCACAAGGTGGTCCAGATGGTGGTAATGGTGGCAAAGGCGGTGACATTGTGTTACAAGCCGATGTTAGCTTACGTACATTAATGGATTTTAGATATAAAACGAAATATGTAGCTGAAGATGGAGAAGACGGTCGTGGCCGCCAACAGTTCGGAAAAGATGGTTCTGATTTGATTATTAAAGTTCCTGTAGGAACTTTAGTCAGAGACTTTGACACCCAAGAAATAATGGCTGATTTAGTTGAGAATGGTCAAAAATTTGTTGCTGCAAAAGGCGGCAAGGGTGGAAAAGGGAATGTACTTTTTAAAAATTCCGTTCGTCAAGCACCGAATTTTGCAGAAGCCGGAGGCTTTGCAAAGGAAAAGCATATTGAGTTGGAGTTAAAATTGATTGCCGATGTAGGATTGCTTGGATATCCAAATGTAGGAAAAAGTACTTTACTTTCTGTTTCAACATCTGCCAATCCCAAAATTGCGAACTACCATTTTACGACACTAACTCCGAAACTTGGCGTTGTAAACATGTATGATTCTTCTTTTGTTATGGCAGACATACCGGGACTTATTGAAGGAGCTTCTAAAGGACAAGGCCTTGGACTTGATTTCTTAAAACATATAGAAAGAACAAGAATTTTGATTCATATTGTTGATGTATCCGGAAGTGAAGGCCGCGATCCAATTGAAGATTTTGAAAAAATTAATTCAGAACTTAGTCAGTATTCGAAAAAATTAGCGTCAAAGCCTCAAATAGTTGCCGGAAATAAAACAGATATGGTTTCTCAAAGTGACTTGAAACGTTTTAAAGATTATATCGAAACAAAAGGCTTAAAATTTTATCCAATTTGCGCCCCGATTCATGAAGGTGTTGATGAATTATTAAAGGCTACATATCAGCTTCTGTGTGAAACGGCTCCAGAAGAAGACATAATTATTCCATATGAGGCTCGGGATACAGAAGAAGATGAAGATTATAGAGAATTATATCTTTCAATGGAGAATGGCATCTTTGTTGTTCGCGGAAAGCAACTTGAAAAAATATTTAATTCAACGAATTTTAATGACACTGGTTCTGTGAGATATTTGCAAAGATATATTGAAGAAAGAGGAGCCATTGAGCAGTTTAAAGAGATGGGTCTTCAGGATGGAGATACTATTAGAATAATTGATTACGATTTCGAATATATCGATGAGTAGTGTACAGTTACAATTAGACAAAATATTAAACAAGGTTGAAAAGCCTGCAAGGTATATTGGCGGTGAACTAAATCAGGTTGTGAAAAAAGATTCTCCTGATATGCTTAGATTTGCATTTTGCTTTCCAGATACATATGAAATAGGAATGTCATATGTTGGGTTGCAGTTACTATATTACCTTGTGAACAAAAAAGAGAAACTATGGTGTGAAAGAGTATTTGCTCCGGCAAAAGATATGGCGGAAGCAATGAAATCTGCCGGAGTTCCTCTTTTTACGTTAGAAAGCAAAACACCTGTCAAGGAATGTGATGTTGTAGGTTTTACATTACAGTATGAATTAGGATATACAAATATCCTTATGTGTCTTGATGAAGCGGGAATTCCGTTATTAAGCAAGGATAGGACAGAAAATGATCCAATAATTATTGCCGGAGGACCATGCTGTTTTAATCCGGAACCTTTTGCTGATTTTATAGATGTAGTTCAAGTAGGTGATGGTGAAGAACAACTGTTAGAACTTCTTGAATTAGCAAGGCAGCGTAAAATTAATTCATGGACAAAAAAAGAATTCTTAGAAAGGGCTGTAAAAATTCAAGGAATTTATGTTCCTTCGTTTTATGATGAAAATCACAATAAATTAAACCCTAATGCCCCTGACAAAGTGACGCGAGCTTTTTTAGCCGATTTAAACAACATCGATTATCCGCACAAAACTATTGTTCCCTTAATCGAAATTGTACATGATAGACCAAGTGTTGAAATTTTCAGAGGATGCACAAGAGGGTGTAGATTTTGCCAAGCAGGAATGAATTATCGTCCAGTTAGAGAACGCGATAAGGATCAAGTTGTAGAAATTGCCAAATCGCAGCTTAAAGATAGTGGACATCAGGAAATCTCTGTTCTTTCACTTTCAACTTCTGATTACTCACAGTTTGAAGATTTGATTACAGATTTAATGTCTTATTGTCTGCCTCGGCAAATAGGTATATCTTTACCATCTTTGAGGATGGATAATTTTGCATTTAAAATTCTTGATGAGATGCAAGGCGTTAGGAAAACCGGTCTTACTTTTGCTTGCGAGGCGGGTACTCAAAGATTAAGAGATGTAATTAACAAGAATATTACAGAAGAAGATATTTTTAAAACTTTAGATCAGGCTATGGATATGGGATGGCAGTCTGTAAAATTGTATTTTATGATGGGACTTCCAACAGAAACATATGAAGATTTAGATGGTATAGTAGATTTGGCATCAAGAATTATGAAGCTTGCGCGAGAGAAAGGCAAACGTTTTAATGTATCTGTATCTGTATCTAATTTTGTACCTAAACCACAAACTGCTTTTCAATGGGTTAGACAAAATACAACTGAAGAATTTGAACAGAAGCATATTTATTTAAAAGAAAAATTTAAGAGCGTTAAGGGCGTTACATATAGATATCATGGAAGTTATCAATCACATTTAGAAGCATATTTCGCTCGTGGTGACAGGCAACTTTGTAAGACACTTTTAGCTGCATATAAAAAAGGTTGTTGTTTTGATGCATGGAGTGAAAGTTTTAAAAAAGATTTATGGATTGAAGCTTTAGAAGAAACTGGTATAGATGATACATATTTTGCTGTTAATGAATTAAATCCAAACATGCCTCAGCCTTGGGAAATAATTGATAATGGTGTTAGTCATGATTTCTATCTTAAAGAATGGGAAAAAGCTAAAGCCGGAATAACAACAAAAGATTGCAGATATGAATGCCAAAACTGTGGAATAAATAAACATATACCTTGTCATTTTGGAGGGGTATTTAAGCATGAGTAGATACGTTTTAACTTTTTACAAAAAAGGTAATATGCGTTTTATTTCGCATCTTGATATGCAAAGGCTTTTTAGAAGAGTTTTATACAAGGCAAATATCCCTTTAAGCTTTTCTCAAGGATTTAATCCTCATCCTATTACCAATATAGTTCAACCATTATCATTGGGTTTTGAAGCAGAACGTGACTATTTTGAATTTGAAACCACAGAACAGCTTTTAGTTGGAACTATTGTTGAAAAGCTTAATCGTGCTTTGCCTGATGGTATTAAATTTATCGAATGTAAAGAAATACCTCACGAGAAGAAAAACCTTTCATCGGTTTGTGAATATTCAGCATTTAAGGTTTATATCGCCAATGTGAATATTTCTGTTGATGATATCAACAATTTTTTAGATCAAAAAGAAATCTTTGTATTAAAGCGTGACAAAAAGACAAAACAATACGTAGAAAAGGATATGAAAAAATGGATATATTCCTTTTCAAATCCAACTCAATTGGGCGATTTTAAAGTTATTAATATGATATTAAGAGCGGCTCCAAATGAAACTTTAAATCCGGCACAATTGTGTGACAGTTTGCTAAAGTTTCTTAACCAAACAAGCGAAGACGTTCGAATAGTCAGGACAGAACTATATTTCCCAGAAAATGGTAATTTAGTCAAACTTTTTGATAGATAAACTGTATTATTTCATAAAAAAGTATGCTATACTATATAAACCTATGAAGAAGTTATTAGTTCTTATTTTAATATTGGCAATGGGTGTAGGTATGGTTTCCTGCGGAAACGGAAGTAGTTCTTCAGAAGCTAAACCTAATATTGATGCTGCCGCAGTTTACCAGGATGTGAAAAATGGTGACTGGTATGAAGAATCTGTATCTTGGGCTGTTAGTGAAAAAATTGTTTCCGAAGCTAAACCAGATTTGTTTGGAGTAGATATTTCTATAACAAAAGCGCAGCTTATATTGTCATTATGGAAAGCTGCCGGAGCTCCTGGTCGTGTTGTTTCAGCTAAAACTGTTCCAGATTCTGATCCAAATTCAGATTTATCCAAAGCTATAGATTGGGCTTTTGAACAAGGCATTATCAAAACCTCATCCGAATCTTCTTCTACAGATATAGCTTCGCGTCTTGATGCAATCGACTTTATGTGGAAAGAAGCAGAAAGTCCAAGTGTTAATACTACTGACAATTTCGATGATACTCCGGGCATAGAATCTGTAGCTTGGGCAAAGCTTAATGGAATTGCATTAGGGGTTGGACACAATTTATTTGCTCCTGATATTGATTGTTCCAAAGCGCATTTAGTAACATTCTTATTTAGGGCAAAATAATTATTTATGATTACTAATTGTAAACTGGCTTTATATAGCCAGTTTTTTTATATATATTTGACATTAATTTTTTTGAGCTTATACTAAATAGTATAGATGGTGAAATTACATCTTTATATTTATTTAATGCTAGAAAATTAAATCACGGGAGGATAAAAAAATGAAAAAATGGGTTTGCCCAGTATGTGGTTATGTTTATGAAGGAGAAAATGTACCAGAAGGTTTTGCATGTCCAACATGTAAATGTCCAGGAACAAAATTTACTGAAATGAAGCAAGGTGGGGCTCTTGCTGCTGAACATGTATTTGGAGTAGGTATGCAGCTTGATGCTTGCAGTGAAGCTGATAAAAAATATATCGTTGAACAACTTAAAGCTAATTTTAATGGTGAGTGTACAGAAGTTGGTATGTACCTTTGCATGGCAAGAATTGCTCATAGAGAAGGCTATCCAGAGATTGGTCTTTACTGGGAAAAAGCTGCATTTGAAGAAGCAGAGCATGCTGCAAAATTTGCAGAGCTTCTTGGTTCTGAATGTGAAGCTAATATGACAACATCTACAGAAAAGAATCTTCGCTGGAGAGTTGATTGTGAATATGGTGCAACAGCAGGAAAGTTTGAACTTGCTAAGGTTGCTAAAGCTAACAACCTCGATGCTATTCATGATACCGTTCACGAAATGGCTCGCGACGAGGCAAGACACGGTAGGGCATTTGAAGGTCTTTTAAAGAGATACTTCGGAAAGTAGTAACTAAAAAGAGTATGCATTATGCATACTCTTTTATTTTTCAAAAATCATTATTCCAAAGTCTTGGCTTCTGTGGAAATCTGGCTTTTCGCTTAATACAGGGTTCCATGACATATAATGGGGAACTATAGTCTTATCGCCACATTTGTAACAATTTGCCTTGATTTTAGGGCTTGTACGAGGTGAAAAATCGGGGTAGAAGTCTTTAATAAAATCAATTGGGATTGAATAAAAGGCTTCCCATCCGGTATTTGTTTCTTTTGTTTGTATATTAAATTTTTCTTGAGGATTTTTAAGAAGAATTCTAAATCTTTTTGATCGTTCTCTTCCAAATCCGAGATAGATATTGCCTAAAGGGTTTATTTCAATATTAAAATATCTTCCGTCAGAAGCTAAATCAAAGAAGAACTCCATACAACTATCATTACATACTTGAGCAGTAATTTCTTTTTCCTCTTTTCTTATGTTTTTTTCTTCTGCTATTTGGTGAACATATATAGCTTTGTCATCAAAACAAATCTGTTGAGACATTTTAATATTTGCATCTGCCAACCAAAGAATCTCTGAGACATCTAAATAGGGAATATTTTTCCAATCTGATTTATGTTTTATAATATATTCTTTCATAATTATTTAATAAAAGGAGCTTCAATTTATTGACGCTCCTTTTTCACAAAATATTTAACCTTTTACACCGCCAGAAGTCAATCCATCAGCTAAGTGTTTTTCTATACACATAAATAGAATTACTACAGGAATTGTTGCAAGGAGTGATGCTGCAAATAAGTATTGCCACTCAATCATATTAAATGAAGAGAATTGTGTAATACCAACTGTAATTGGTCTATTTGTTGCTGTAGAAATAAGTACAGTGGAAATTGTATATTCATTCCATGCATTTATAAAAATGAAAATTAATGTTGTAACAATTCCCGGAGCTGCCATAGGTAACAAAATATGAATTAATGACCCTAACGTTGTGCATCCATCAATACGTGCTGCATGTTCCATTTCCGGGGAAATTGAGATGAAGGTTCCTCTAAGTAGCCAAATCGCAAAAGCTTGATTAAATGCAGCGTTAATGAACATTAACCCCAATAGGCTATCATTCAGATTGAGAGTTCTCATTAATTGCGAAATACCAATTAAAAGTACTACAGGAGAGAACATTTGACTCATGATTACAAAACCAAGGAAAACTTTTCTGCCTTTGTATCTCATACGAGCCATGGAATAAGCCGCCGGAATTCCGCATACAAGAGCAATTATCGTAGCTCCGCCAGCAATAAGCATTGAATTGAGTAGATAACGAAGTACGCCTCTATTTAGAATATCTTTCATATTACTCCAAATCCATTTAGTTGGGAAAATATGCAAGAAGAACATGTCATTAGTTTCTGCACTGGATCTGAACCCTGTAACAAGCATTACATAATACGGGTAAAGTGTGATAATGCAAACTACACAAATGAATAAGTAAAGTAATATCCTTACTAAAGAATGCTTTATAGCACCATATCTGATTTGGAGTGCTCCGAGTAGCATCACAATAATGCTTGGAAGAACCGCCCATCCCCAACCGGTTGCACTATATTCAAGGCTTTTTGCATAACTGTTTATATTACTTCCGGCAAATCCGTCAAATAGGAAATAATCAAGTTTTTCATAAAAACCACTGGCATTAGCACAGTCTTTTAGATTATTTTCAAATAAGAACACCTGACGCGAAAAAGCATAAGTGTTTGACATAAAGAAAATTGGCACAAGCAATATTGCGATTAAAAGTAGGGCACATGCCGCAGTTCTAAAAGCTTTAGCTTTGCCATATAATCCGGCCCATAATACATCACTTGTTCCTGCAAGACCCGCAGCTATACAAGCAATAGATAGTAAAACCAAAAGAAGAATAGCAAGCAAAATCCAAGAGGATGTTAACCCAGCTCCGAGGAATGAAAAACCGCTTCTTTCAAAGTTTGTTTTTAAAGTCATTGTTAATGTACTATTAACTTTTCCTGTAGATAATGTTTTTTCTTCAAAAGCTTCAGAAAAAGTTACTTCATAACCGGCGTTTTCAAGTCTTTTCTGTTCAGCTTGTGTGGCTTGTAAACTTGCATTATATGTTGCATCGCCTTTTACGGTATTTGAAGCTTTATTTGTATATACTGTTGCATTAAAATGATATGCTGGCAGGCAAAGGAAAATAATTGATGCAATAAAAGCTATAAGAACAAGAAAGAGGGCAGCTCTATTTTTTGATTTTGGAGAAATATCATTAATCATTCTGCATCCTCCTTTCTCATTACAGAAATCATGTAAATTCCAGCACAAATACAAAGTATAATAAATCCTATAACTGAAAGCGCTGTTGCAGGGCCTTTTTGTCTATCATAGAAATTCAACATATACAAATAGGTTATTAATGTATCCGTTTGATTTGCAGGGGCTCCTTTTGTCATAGTAAATATGATAGGGAAAGAGTTAAATACATAAATAATATTTAATACAGTACTTACTGTTAAAGAAGGTTTTACTAAAGGAATGGTAATGTTAAACAGTTTATCCCAAAAGCTTGCACCATCAATGTCCGCTGCTTTGTATAATGAACCATCAATTGATTGAAGCCCTGATAATACGCAAAATGTTACAAAAGGAATGGTAACAAAGATACCAACCCAACATTCCCAAATAAATTCAATTTGGAAAGAAGATCTCCAGTTGATTGCCTCTTTAATAATTCCAAGATTTAGAAGCAGGTTGTTTAAATTACCATATTCATATTTAATGATGTAATTCCAAACAGAAGCTTGAACAACAAGAGATGTTGCCCATGGGAAAACTATTATTGATCTTGCTATTTTGCGACCTTTGAACTTTGTATTTAATACCATTGCAAGTATAAATCCAATAACCGTTGAAAGAATTACAACTGAAGCAACCCACCAAAAAGTATTAATCATAACTTGCTTAAAAGCAGGAAGCCCAATTGCATCTTTAAAGTTCTGTAACCCAACAAAACCTCCGACGACTCCGGCCTTGCTAACTTCACTAAATGCAATTTTAAATACAATACAAATAGGGAAGACTACAAAAATTGCCATAAGAATCAAACTTGGTAGAAGCCAAATATATGGTTCTATTCTTTTTGAAAATTTGGAATTCAATTTAATTTTCTCTCCTTGTTAGTGCTAAAATTAAGTTTTTAAATACCGTTTTTTTAAAATAGTATTTAAAAGCCTAATTAGGTTAGGTGGACCCAATGAGGGTCCACCTATATTTTGTAAATTACTTTACGAGTTGAGCTTGGAGAGCATCAAGTTCGGTTTTAACATCAGCACCAGAGAGTGCAGCCTGTTCAGCTTTGATTACGCCTTGCTTTACAGCATCCCATTCAGCTTTTGCTGTTGGGTAGAATTGGCAAGAAGCAAGTACATCAAGCCATGCCTGGAATGATGGATCGCTTGCAACGAGTGATTCAACTGCAGAGTTTACAGCTGGGAGGAATCCTTCCATTGATACCCAACCAACATAGTTTTCTGGATCATAGAAGAACTTAAGGAATTTGCCAATAGCTTCATTACGTGCAGCCTGATCTGGAGCAGCGTCATCTTTGAATGCCATTACACGGTCCATAACGCCTACGGAAGATCCTGTCATACCTTCATTAGCAGGGATTCCTGCTGTAGCCATATTAACTGTTCCGCCTTTATCAGCACAGTATGTTGGCATTGAGTTTGGAGCTATGCACATTGCAAGTTTTCCTGCAGCAAACATATCTTGAAGATCATATCTTGTTTGTGTTTCTGGGTTAGGATTTGTATATCCGTTCTTAACAAGGCTTACAGCGTATTCAATAGCTTCTACGTTTGCATCAGAGTTAACAGCCCATTCGTTGTTAGCATCAACAAATCCGCCGTTGTTACCCCATGTGTAGTAAGCAAATGCAGCTTGACCTTCGTCAGTTGTCATATCAACGCCCCATGGATATACTTCACCATTATATTTGTCAATAATTAACTGAGAAACTTCTTCAAGTTCTGCCCATGTTGTTGGAACTTCTACTCCAAGGTCATTGAACATGTCAACGTTGTAGTAGAGTGCACGAGCTGAAGCAAGATCTGGAACAGCCCATACTGTGCCATCCATTACAGACTGATCGATGAATGATGGGAAGAAGTCTTGATAAAGATCTTCTGGGCAATAGTCAGATACTGGCATCAACAGACCTTCACTTGCATAGTTTGCAAATACGTCAATGTTGAGGATGTCAGGAGCTTGACCGCTTGCAATACGTGTATCAACTACTGTGTATACATCATTCCAAGAAACTACTTCAAGATTGAGTTTTACTCCTGGGTTTTCTGATTCAAACTTATCAACAAAGTTTGTTCCATTCATACCTGTTCCAAGGAACCAATCCTGTGTGTTAGGACCATACTGACAAATGATTACATCAAGCGTAATATCATCTGTAGCTGTCTTCTTTTCTCCGCATGCTGCTAATGTGAATAGCATGCATAGAGCTAAAAGTAAAGCAATAAATTTTTTCATGTTTTCCTCCTAAAATGTTTTAAATATATATAAATAGCTAAAGTGCTATGTATATATCAATTTATATGTATTTTTCTATGATTTTTCTCATAGAATCCCAATTATTATCCATTTCTTTTACAAGTTTAAATTGGGTTCTTGCTCTATCAAGATTATGATTTTCTCTATCAATAGCGAAATAATGGTCTCCATCAAGATAGTCAGTTAAGAAACGAACGCCACATTCCATTGTCATAGTTTTAGCTCCAAGTGGAAGGGATAAGATTTCTTCTTTATTTAAGCCAACACATTGTCCCAAAAAACCTTTTGAAAAGATTTCATATAAATCAAGATTTATTGTCATTTTGTCAAGGTCTTTTTCGTCTTCTGCAGCAGTTGCCGCTCCGAATCTTATTGAATCGCCAAAGTCATATGCTGCAAGTCCGGGCATAACTGTATCTAAATCTATGACACATACTGCTTTGCGAGTTACATTATCTAATAATACATTGTTAAGTTTTGTATCATTATGTGTAACTCGAAGCGGAAGGGTTCCGTTTTTATAAAGTCTGTAAAGCTCAGTGACTTCTTCTTCCTTATCGAGAATAAAATCTATTTCATTTTGTACATTTTTAGCTCTGTTGTAAGAATCGTTTTTTAGAACTTCTTTAAAAATACGATATCTATCAGCAGTGTAGTGAAAGTTTTTTATTGTTTCTGTTAATGTCTCTGCAGGGAAATCAGTTAATTGATTTTGAAAACGTCCAAATGCAACAGCACTTTCGTAAAAATCATTTGGAGTTTCGGCAGCTTGGAGACAAATTGTGCCTTCAACAAAATCATACAGCCTCCATGCTCCAGATTCATGTCGCAACCAGTTTTCATTGTTAGCTGTTTTCTCGAGTCTCATCGTTGCTCTGGGATCATCGCTGATTCTTGAAATATGTTCTGTAACTCCGGCGATATTTTCCATTAAAGCAGGTATATTATTAAAGGCTTTTTCATTGATCTTTTGAAGTATATATCTTTTTGAATTGGTCCCTACAACCAAGTATGTTTCATTAATATGACCTTTTCCATATCTTTCGCAATTAGCAATTTCGCCAACAGTAGGAAAGCATGATAATACTTCACGCAATTCAGAATGCATTTATGTATAAATATCCTTTCAATCAAAAATTAGTACTCTAAGTTCTTTTCTGTAGTTTTGTTAAATAGATGGGCAACATTGCCGTTAAATGTAAGATTAACAACGCTACCCATAGGGAAGTGAGCTATTTGTCCATTAGTTGGAACAATTACAATAATATCTTTTCCTTCTGCATTCAAATGGAGATGTACAGAAGCTCCCATTAATTCGCTTACATCAACAGTTGATTTAATACCATTATCACAAATGAGCATGTGATCAGGTCTGACACCTAATATAATTTCTTGCTCTTCAACATTATTATTTTTAAGCCTTTCTTGTTTATCATCAGAAAGTAGTACTGAAAGGCTGCCGATTTCTACAAAGTATTTGTTATCTTTTATAACGAGTTTTGCATCAAAATAGTTCATTTGAGGCATTCCGATAAAACCAGAAACGAAAAGATTTGCCGGATGATCAAATAATTCTTGAGGAGTACCAATTTGCTGAATAAACCCGTTGCGCATAATAACAATTCGATCGCCTAAAGTCATAGCTTCAGTTTGATCGTGGGTTACATATATGAAAGTAGTATTAATTCTTTTTCTTAATTTAATAATCTCGGCTCTCATCTGATTTCTGAGTTTTGCATCAAGATTTGATAGAGGTTCATCCATTAAGAATACAGCCGGATCACGCACAATGGCACGACCAATAGCAACACGTTGACGTTGTCCGCCAGAGAGGGCTTTTGGTTTACGATCTAAATATTGTGTGATATCAAGTATCTCAGCTGCTTCACGTACCTTAGCATCAATTACGTCTTTTGGAGTCTTTTTAAGTTTAAGAGAGAATGCCATATTGTCATATACTGTCATATGAGGGTACAGTGCATAGTTTTGGAATACCATAGCTATATCTCTGTCTTTTGGTTCCACATCATTCATTAATTTTTCACCAATGTATAGCTCTCCGGAACTTATATCTTCAAGTCCGGCTATCATATTTAAAGTTGTTGATTTTCCACAACCTGATGGGCCAACGAGAACTATAAATTCTTTGTCGGCTATTTCAAGATTGAAGTTTTGAACTGCAACTACACCTTCATCGGTTACTTGATAATTTGAGTTTTTCTTGTCTGAAGTTTTTGATGCCTTGCGGACTCCTGAATTAGGGTAGATTTTCTTTAAATTTCGAATTGATACTTTTGCCATTTTTTCACCTATACTATGATTAAAAATTAGGGTATAAATACTCATATTTAGTTTATCAGTTTCATAGATAAAACTCAAATAAATAATAAATAATAAATATGTAAAAAAATCTTTATACATATTGATATTGCTATCTATATTGTTATACTTTAATTAAGGTTTTGTATAAAAATAACAAAAAAATTGAAAAAATTGGGAAATGGAGGCTATTGCTATGGATATTTTTGGAATTTGCGTAAATGTTAAGAATAAGCCCGTATTAGATGAAAATTTTGCTCCAATTCTTACTTTTAACAAAGAATTTCTCAAAAATGCTAAAAGTCCTATCAGTATAGCTGTTGAACGTGCAAATGGTGAAATGGCTAGAATTGATACTTTTATTAATAAAACTCCGGAGCTGTATGATGCGGATTGTTATTACATTAACCGTTTAGTAAAAACTATACTTTGGATGAAAGGCGGTTTTCGTGTATATATAAATGACAAAGAAATGTATGAATATTTGAATACAGCTTTTTCAAACAATGGTATTCAAAGCTTTGATTCTCATTTTATGTCCATAATATATGAACATGAATTTGAACTTATTTATACAAATGAAATCCCTCAGTCTAAAGATAGCCCTAAAAAAATAGGTGGTCATTTAGATGGATGTAGAATTGGTTTTGATGCAGGTGGCAGTGATCGCAAGGTAAGTGCTGTTATAAATGGCGAAAGTGTCTATTCTGAAGAAGTGGTGTGGTTTCCTAAAACCAACGCAGATCCTCAATATCATTATGATGGAATCGTTGAAGCTCTTAAATCGGCAGCTTCACATATGCCAAGGGTAGATGCTGTTGGCGTATCATCTGCAGGAGTATATATAAATAATAGAGCAATGAGCGCATCATTATTTATTAAAGTGCCTCAAAAATTATATGATGAAAAAGTAAAAGATATATATATTCGCGCAATTCATGATTGTTTTGGAGATATTCCATATTCTGTAATAAATGATGGCGATGTATCCGCGTTAGCCGGAATGATAAGCTTAGGAACCCCGAATGTCATTGGAATTGCCATGGGAACAAGTGAGGCAGTTGGTTATGTTGATAAAAATGGGTGTATTACTGGCTGGCTTAATGAGTTAGCTTTTGTTCCCGTTGATTGCAATCCTGGTGCCATGATTGATGAATGGAGTTTGGATATAGGTTGTGGAGTTAAATACTTTTCTCAAGATGCAGTCATAAAATTAGCTCCAAAAGCAAATATAGTTTTAGACGAAAAATTATCTCCGGCAGAAAAATTAAAATATGTCCAAGAATTAATGGAGAATGACGATAAAAGAGCTGTTGATATATACAAAAGTATTGGTACTTATCTTGGTCATACACTTGCGTATTATTATGATCTTTACAAGTGTGAAAATGTGTTACTTTTAGGACGTGTTATGAGTGGCAAAGGCGGAGACCTTGTTCTTTCTGAAGCTAATAGGGTACTTCAAGATGAATATACTGAAATATTTAAAAAGCTTAGGGCAAGTCTTCCTGATGAAAAGTTTAGAAGAGTTGGACAATCAGCTACAGCTGCTTCACTTCCTGAAATATAGAATAGAGGTATTTATATGCGTATTGTGAATGCAAAAGTCTTTGTAAATGGCATTTTTGTGAACGGCGGAATAGACTTTAATGAAAAAATTAATAATGTTGGAACTGACATAACAGGCAACGGAGATTTAGATGCAGAAACATGTTTTATTATTCCGGGGCTTGTAGATATTCATACCCATGCTGCAGTAGGTGAAGATTCTAGTGATGGAAACCCAGATGCTATGCTTAAAATGGGTAAATATTATGCAAAAGATGGTGTTACAAGTTGGTGCTCAACAACAATGACATTAAAAGAACCTGAGCTGACTAAAGCAGTAGAAACTATAGCTACTTATAAAAGACCTGCTAATGGCGCAAAGCTTGCTGGAATAAATCTTGAAGGACCTTTTCTTTCACGTGCGAAAAAGGGTGCGCAAAACGAAGAAAATTTACATGCTCCAGACATTGAAATGTTTGAACGACTTAACAGTGCTTCCGGAGGAATTATTAAATTGGTAACGGTTGCTCCAGAAGAAAACGGAGCCATGGAATTTATTAAAGAAGTATCAAAATATGTAACAGTATCCATAGGGCATACAGCAGCAGATTATGATATTGCAATGTCCGCATTTAATGCTGGGGCAAGTCATGCAACACATTTATTTAATGGAATGTCCGGTTTGCATCATAGAATGCCTGGGGTTATTGCGGCTGCATTTGACAGTAATGCGAGCGTGGAGTTAATTACAGATGGTTTACATATTCATCCTTCAGTAGTTAGATTAACATCTAAACTTTTTGGCGAAAAATTATGCCTAATATCTGATTCTTTAAGATGTGCCGGAATGCCAGATGGAGTTTATGATTTATCAGGTCAAGCTGTTACTATGAAAGATGGAAAAGCATGCTTGAGCGGTACAGATACACTTGCCGGAAGTTGTATCCATCTTATGGAGGGTCTCAGAAGAGCAGTTAGTTTTGGAATGCCATTAGAAAAAGCAGTATTTGCAGCGACGCTTGCCCCTGCAAAAGCAATTAAAATGGATTCATATATAGGATCACTTGAAAAAGGTAAAGCTTCAGATTTTGTTATACTTGATAAAGATCTTAATGTAAAAGCTGTGTATATTGATGGAAAAGTTATAAATAGGGAATAGTACTTAATTATAAGAAGGTGTAAAAATGAAACCTGTTTTACTAATTTTAGCTGCCGGAATGGGTAGCAGGTATGGTGGATTAAAACAAATTGATCCTGTAGGACCAAATGGAGAGGTTATAATAGACTACTCTTTATATGATGCAAAAAAAGCAGGATTTGAAGATGTATATTTTATTATTAAACATGAAATTGAAAAGGATTTCAAAAAAATAATTGAAAATGGCGCAGGCAAACATATGAATGTGCACTATGTTTTTCAAGAATTAACAGATATTCCTGAAGGATACAGTGTCCCTGAAGGAAGAATAAAACCTTGGGGAACAGCACATGCTATTTTTTCTGCAAGAAATGATATAAATAGCCCGTTTGCTGTAATTAATGCTGATGACTATTACGGGCCTGAAGGTTTTAAACAAATTTTCAACTATCTTTCACAAGCAGAAGAAGATGAAAAGAATTGTGGCCTACATCGTTATTGTATGGTTGGCTATAAAATTAAGAATACAGTTACAGAGAATGGTTCTGTTGCAAGAGGTATTTGTGAACAAGACAATAATTCTTTTATGACAAAAGTTACAGAAAGAACAAATATAGAAAAGAAAGAAGATGGCATAGCGTATACTGAAGATGAAGGGAAAACATGGGTCTATGTTAATGAAGAAACATTGGTTTCGATGAACATGTTTGGTTTTACAAGTTCGGTATTACAAGAATTCTCAATGAAATTTCCTGCAGCATTAGATAAGATTTTAAAGAATAATCCATTAAAAGGTGAAATATATATGCCTACCTTTGTAAGTGAGTTAATAGAAGATGGTAAAGCCACTGTAAAACTTCTTCCGACGAGTGATAAATGGTATGGCGTAACATACAAAGAAGATAAACCGATGGTTATAACTGCTATGCGAGAAAAAATTGCTAAAGGATTATATCCTGAGAAACTTTGGTAATAAATGTGAGGAAAGGTGTAAGATGAGTATTTTACTTACCGGTGGTGCTGGATATATAGGATCACATACAGCCGTAGAGCTCATTAAAGAAGGTAAAGAAGTTGTTATTGCTGACAATCTTTCAAATAGTACTGAAGATACTATTAATAAAATTGCAGAAATAACAGGGAAAAAACCTTTGTTTTATAAAATTGATGTATGCAATAAAGCATCATTAACGAAATTGTTTGATGAAAACAAAATTGAAACCGTAATACACTTTGCTGGATATAAAGCTGTAGGGGAAAGTACAGAAAAACCCCTTGAATATTATAGGAATAATATCGATTCAGCTTTAAGTGTTTTGGAAGTTATGGCAACTCATGATTGCCATCAGTTTGTATTTAGTTCATCCGCAACGGTATATGGAGAAAAAAATCCTAGTCCTTACGTTGAAACAATGCAAATTGGAGGTTGTACTAATCCATACGGATATACAAAATACATGATTGAACAAATATTGTTAGATGCAGCTAAGGCAGATAACAATCTTTCAGTTGTTTTGCTCCGTTATTTCAATCCAGTCGGCTCACATGAAAGTGGATTAATAGGAGAAAATCCAAAAGGAATACCAAATAATCTTATGCCATATATTATGAGGGTTGCAGCAGGGAAATTAGAAAAACTTCATATATTTGGCAATGATTATGATACTCCGGACGGAACCGGAGTCCGCGATTTTATTCATGTCGTTGACTTGGCATTAGGGCATGTAAAAGCTGTTGCGTTTGCAAGTAAAAATAAAGGCGCAGAAATCTTTAATCTTGGAACAGGAAAAGGTTACAGTGTTCTTGATATGGTTAAAAATTTCGAAAAAGTAAATAATGTAAAAGTACCATATTGTATTGATCCTAGAAGACCTGGCGATTTAGCTTGTGTATATGCTGATGCTTCAAAGGCATTTGATATGCTTGGTTGGAGGGCCGAAAGAGGAATAGACGATATGTGTCGCGATTCCTGGACATATATAAGCAAAAATTAGTTAAATCATATTGTAAAAAGTTAAAGAAGGATTATAGAATAATCCTTCTTTTATAATGCCCTTGCTATATATGGAAAATTATGGTAATATCTGTATATGGAAAAAATTAGAAAATATATGATTCCTGTAATTATAGCTATTATAGCTATCGGAAGCGGTATTTCGTATCTTCAGAAAGGGAACGTGGTAATCGAAAGGGGTACTACCAATACAAATTTTATTTTAAATGAGGAAGAAAATATCGAAAGCGATAAAATTGAGGAAACAGATAAAACTGAAAGTATAAGTGGAAAAGTTAACTTAAATACTGCAAGTGAAGATGAACTTCAAGTTGCTCCTGGAATAGGGCCATCAAAAGCGCAAGCTATTATAAAATACCGTGAACAATATGGTAAATTTACTTCTGTTGAAGAATTAACTGAGATTTCCGGAATAGGTGAAAAAACACTGGAAAAAATCAAAGATTATTACACAGTAGAGTAGTTAACCCTTGGATTTTAATGACTTTTAAACATTTCTGTGTTAAAATACTGCTATGGTTGTAACAAAAGAACAAATAGCAAGAATAAATGAATTGGCGGCAAAGAAAAAGTCAGAAGGACTTACAGCGGAAGAAATAGCAGAACAAGCTGAACTTCGCAAAATTTACATTGCCTCTTTTCGCGCAAATTTAGAATCACAGCTTAAAAATATTGAATTTGTTGATTCAGAAGATCCAAGAATAAAAAATGTCACAAAACACTAAAGTACTTGTAGGTTTTTCGGGTGGTGTTGATAGCACTGCTGCAGTAATTTTGTTAAAAAAGGCTGGCTATGATGTAGTCGGTCTTTGTTTTAATGTGATAAATGACTATTATTCTGAAAAAATTCAAGCTGTTGCTAATCAACTTGGTATTAGACTAATAAAAAAATGCGTTGCTTCAGAATTTCGAGAAAAGGTAATTAAACAATTTATCCTTGAATATGAAAATGGCCGCACTCCGAATCCATGTATTTTGTGCAACCCTGAAGTAAAATTTAAGGTTCTATGTGATGTGGCTGATGAAGAAGGTATTGAATATATAGCAACTGGACATTATGCCGGAGTTCAACTTTTTGATGGTAAATACTATATAAAAAAAGCTAAGAATTTTGCAAAAGATCAATCCTATATGTTGTATAGATTACCACAGTCGGTTTTAAAACGTTTAATTTTACCTTTAAGCGGAGCGTATGATAAATCAGATATTAGAGCTCTTGTAGAAAAAGAGAATATTCAAAATTATGCTGAAAAGGATAGCCAAGATATTTGTTTTATTCCTGATGGTGATTATAAAAGCTTCCTTTTACAATCAGGAGCAATAAATAAGCAAGGTAATTTTATCGATGATAGTGGGGTTAATTTAGGGCTACATCAAGGAATTTTATCTTATACAATTGGACAAAGGAAAGGCCTCGGCTTAAATTATGGAAAACCTGCCTATGTTCTTGAAATTAACGAAAATAATGTAATTGTCGGGCCTGAAGAATTACTTTTCAAGAATAAAGTTATTGTTAATCAACTATTTTGGATTGATTCTCCTCCAAAGTGCGGAGAAAAACTTTCTTGCAAATTAAGGTACTCTGCGAAGGAGGCAGAATGTGTTGTCGATTATACAGATTCAGGTGAACTTGTATTATATTTTGAGGAAGCTCAAAGAGCTCCAACTCCGGGACAAGCTGCTGTACTATATTATAATCAACTTGTAATAGGTGGCGGATTTATTGTAAAATAATAAGATTATATAATAATTTTTCATGAAAAGAGGATATAAATTATGAAATACATGGGCGTAAATGAAGTCAGAGAAAAATTCTTATCTTTTTGGGAGTCAAAAGGATGTCTTAGGCATGAAAGTTATTCTCTTGTTCCTCCGGCAAGCGATAAATCTTTATTATTAATTGCTGCCGGAATGGCCCCATTAAAACCATATTTTGCCGGAGTAGAAGAACCTCCACGTCATAGAATGACAACATGTCAAAAGTGTATTAGAACTAATGATATAGACAATGTTGGACATACAGCAAGACATGCTACTTATTTTGAAATGCTCGGTAATTTTAGCTTTGGTGATTATTTTAAGCATGAATCACTAAACTGGGGCTGGGAATTTGTAACAAGCCCGGAGTGGTTAGGAATTCCGGCTGAAAAAATTTGGGCAACAGTATATGAAGATGATGATGAAGCTTATAACATTTGGAAAAATGAAATAGGTATGCCTGAAGAAAGAATTGTTAGACTTGGTAAGGATGATAACTTCTGGGAAATAGGTACTGGTCCTTGTGGTCCATGCTCAGAAATTTATTTTGATCGTGGTCCGGAATATGGTTGTGGTAAGCCTGATTGTAAACCAGGATGCGATTGTGATCGTTATATGGAGTTTTGGAACCATGTATTCACTCAGTTTGATAGACAGGAAGATGGTTCTTACCTCGAACTTGAAAATAAGAATATTGACACTGGTATGGGGCTTGAAAGAATGGCATGCATTATGCAAGGCGTTGATTCAATTTATAACGTTGATACTATGCAGGCAATTCTGCAAGAAGTTGCCAGACTTGCAAATGTTGAATATAAACAAGGAAAAGCAAAAGAAGATATTTCATTAAGAATTATTACAGATCATATTAGATCGGTATCTTTTATGATTTGTGATGGAATACTCCCATCTAATGAAGGACGTGGCTATATTTTAAGACGACTTCTTCGCCGTGCAGCAAGACATGGTAAACTTCTTGGAATTAAAGGAACTTTCCTTGCAGAACTTTGCGAAAAAGTATTTGAAACTTCCGGTGATGCATACCCAGATCTTATTGAACGTAAAGATTACATAAAGAAGATTATAAAGATTGAGGAAGATAAATTTGCACAAACACTTGATAAAGGGTCTGAAATTCTTGAAGGATATATCAATGAAGCGAAGAAATCCGGAATTAAATTAATTTCCGGAGAACAATGTTTCACTCTTTATGATACATACGGATTTCCTATAGAACTTACTCAAGAAATGGTAGAAGATCTTGGTATGGAAATCGATGCCGACGGATTTAAATCTTCAATGGATAAGGCAAAAGATCTTGCAAGATCTGCTAGAAAAGATGAAGATAATGAAGGCTGGCTTGATGAATCGGTTATGTATAAAGATATGCCACAAACTAACTTCATTGGTTATGAATCACTTGCATCAAACTGCAAGATTATTGGTATTGTTCGTGGAATGAATGCACTTAAATCGGCTTCTGAAGGTGATGAAGTTAGAATCGTACTGGATAGTACTCCATTTTATGGTGAAGGCGGCGGACAAATTGGAGATACCGGCGTTCTTGTATCAGAAGGATTTAATGCTGCTGTAACTGATACAATTAAAATTAACGGAGTTTATATTCATAAATGTGTAATTAGTGCAGGAGAAATAAATGTTGGCGATACAGTTAATGCTTGTATTGATATTGAAAGACGTAATTCAATCGCAAGAAATCATACTGCAACACATTTACTTCAAAAAGCTTTAAGACTTGTTCTTGGTAGTCATGTTGAGCAGGCAGGTTCTTATGTAACAGATGAAGCTTTGAGATTTGATTTTACTCATTTTGAAGCAATTAGCAAAGAAGATTTAGCTATAGTAGAAGATATTGTAAACGCAGAAATTCTTAAGTTTACTCCGGTTGAGACAAGTATTCTGCCTATTGAAGAAGCAAAAAAACTTGGAGCAATGATGCTCTTTGGTGAAAAATATGGTAACGAAGTTCGTGTAGTAAATGTCCCAGATTTTTCTATGGAATTCTGCGGAGGTACTCATGTTACGAATATCGGCCAAATTGGATGTTTCAAGATTTTATCTGAAACAGGTGTAGCTGCCGGAACACGTCGTATAGAAGCTATTACGGGTAATGCTGTAAGACAATTGTTAAACGATGAACAAGCAGTTATCGCAAAAGTAGCTGCAAGCTTAAAGACAAATTCTGTTGGTCTTGTAAAGAAGGCTGAAGATACCGCAGCAGAGCTTAAAAATCTTAAAAAAGAACTTGAAGATGTGAAAGCGAAAGCTGCTGGCGAAGGTGTTGCAGATCTTCTTGCATCAGCAAAAAATGTTTCCGGAATAAGGCTTGTCACAAAGAAATTTGATGAAATTGGGATTGATCAGCTTAGGACTATTAGTGACAAAATTAAGGAAAACGAAAAGAACGTAGTTATGGTATTTGCTACTGTTAATGGTCCAAAAGTAACACTTATGGTATCAGTAACTGATGATTTACTTGAAAAAGGTGTTCATGCAGGCAATATGATTAAGCAAATTGCGGCAATTTGTGGCGGCGGTGGTGGTGGCAAAGCTGATATGGCCCAAGCCGGGGCAAAAGATGCTTCTAAACTTGATGAAGCCTTTGCAAAAGCAGAAGAACTTCTCAAGTAATAGTTTGCCAAACGTATATTTAAGGGTTATAATGATTAGAGATAGTAAAGAAGGAGGAAAAAATGGAAAGAAACACTATACTTTTCACAAGTCCTGACAAAAATGTTGAACATACAACTGAAGAAATTCTGAATATGGTGTATGATGCTTTAGATGAAAAAGGATATAATGCCATAGATCAGATGGTAGGTTATATTTTGTCTGGGGACCCTTCCTATATAACAGGACATAACAATGCACGAAACTTAATCCGCCGCATTGAACGAGACGATTTAGTAGAAGAGCTGTTAAGAAAATTCCTGAAGAAATAAGATAGAATAAGCGGCTACTTATGTAGCCGTTTATTTTTTAGGATAGTTAAAATTTTAGGAATAATTAAATGCCAGAAATAGTAGTTCACAATAAAACAGATAAGCCAAAAAATGTTGTAGAAAGAACGGACAACATTGAATTTGAATGTGAAAAGATTAAAAATGATCTTCCAGGTTGGCTCCGTGGTTTTTATATGTATTTAAACAGAAGTGTACTTCCTATGAGTAAGTATTCTTACTTAAGAGAAGTTAGATTCTTTTTTAAATATTTAATTAGTGAGAAAATTGTTTCAGCAGTTTCAATAAAAGATATTAAACCGGAAGATTTAAACGAATTAAGATCACAAGATATTAATATGTTTATTGATTATTGTCGAAGATATTCAGTAAAGAAGGATAACAAGGAAGAGATTTTTACTAATTCTAATGCAGCTTTATCTCACAAAAAATCGACTTGTTCTGTACTTTTTAAATATCTTTATCGTGATGGTTATATAGAAAAGAATATAACCGATGGTTTTGATCCTATTCGTTTGCCTAAACCTGGTGAAAGAGAGATTAAAGCATTGCAAGATGATGAAGTAATGTTGATGTTGGATGCTGTAATAACAGGTCAAGGCTTAACCTCTCACGAAAAATCTTATTGGGAAAAAACAAAAGCAAGGGACAAATTAATTTTACTCTTGCTTGTAACTTATGGCTTGCGTTTATCCGAGCTGCAACAATTGAATATTTCTTCTTTTAATTTTGATAGGGGAGAGTTTAAAATTTACAGGAAACGTGGCAAAGAAAGTATTATGCCGATAAATAATACAATTGTTGATGCTTTTTCAGATTATGTAAATCTTGAGCGTATTCCGGAAGATGAACTTACAGATTTAAATAAGGATGCACTTCTTTTATCTTTAAGGGGTACTCGTTTAACTGATAGGCAAATTAGAGAAATTGTAAAAAAATACACTTCAATTGCTATGGGAACAAGCCATAGGGATGGATATAGCCCTCATAAACTAAGGGCAACTGCGGCAACATCTTTAATTGGTCGTGGAAATTCAATTTATGATGTTCAGGAATTGTTAGATCATGATAATGTAACAACTACCCAGTTATACGCTCAGCATAAATTAAATACAAAACGTGAGCTTATAAAAAACTTCGAATGGGGCGAAGATATGGAGAAGAAAAATGTCTAAAGAATGTATTAATTTATTAAAAGAAAAATTTGGTGTTGATGCTGATACCATTGAGAAAGTTGAGAAAGCCGAGGCTTCTTTAGTTGAGGCCTACTCAAAATTTGATGATATTATGAGTTTTAACCAGTATAAAGTTCTCCACTTCTTTCAAGAGGCCAGAATCAATGATCAACATTTTGCCTGGAATACCGGATATGGTTATGATGATATCGGAAGAACAGCACTTGAACAACTTTTTGCAAATGTTTTTGGCGCTGAAGCCGGTTTAGTAAGGACTCAAATTGTTAATGGAACTCATGCTTTAGCATCTGTATATCTTGGGTTATTACGAAGTGGAGATGAACTAATTTATTGTAATGGTGAGCCTTATGATACCATGCAAACAGTAATTGGATTAAAAGGTAGTTCAAGTGGTTCACTAAAAGAATATGGGGTGCTTTATAAACAGATAGATTTGCTTCCTAATAATAAAATTAATATTGAAGCAGTTAAAAATGCAATTGGTCCAAAAACTAAAGTTGTTGCGCTTCAAAGATCTCGTGGTTATACATTTAGAAATGCGATGTCAATTTCACAAATTGAGGAATGGGCAAAAGTGTGTCATTCAATAAAACCTGATGTTATTTGTATGGTAGATAACTGCTATGGTGAGTTTACCGATATTAAAGAACCTACAGAAGTTGGAGTTGATATTATGGCTGGATCTTTAATTAAAAATCCAGGAGGAGGATTAGCTCTAAGTGGTGGATATATTGTCGGTAAAAAAGATTTAGTTGATAAGGTTTCATATAGAGTCATTTGTCCTGGTATAGGCGGAGAATGCGGTTTAACTTTTGGACAAAGTCGAACAATGTTCCAAGGACTTTTCTTAGCTCCAAAAGTTACAAACGGAGCTGTTAAAGGGGCTGTGCTTTGTGCGAAAGTATTTGAAGATTTAGGATATGAAGTTTGTCCCGGCCCAAATGAAGATCGTAATGATATTGTTGAAGCTATCAAACTTGGAAGCCCTGAAGCAGTTTGTGCATTTTGCGAAGGTATTCAGGCTGCGGCTCCAATTGATGCGTATGTAACGCCAATTCCTTGGGATATGCCTGGATATAGTGATCAAATAATTATGGCCGCAGGCGCTTTTGTTGGAGGTTCTTCAATTGAACTTAGTGCGGATGCTCCTATGAGAGAACCATATAATGTTTTTTTCCAAGGAGGAATAACATATGAACATAGCAAATTTGGTGTAATTAAAGCTGTCCAGCATATGAAAAATAAAGGATTAATAAAATAATGTATAAGGTTATTTTTATTGCAGGACCAACTGCGGCCGGAAAAACTGAATATGCTATTAAATTAGCACAAGATTTAAATGGCGAAATTGTTTCGGCTGATTCAATGCAGATTTATAAATATATGGATATAGGTTCTGCAAAACCGACAGCATTAGAACGAAGCCTGGCGAAACATTGGCTGATTGATGAAATTGATCCAAGGAATCCTTTTAATGTTTCCGATTATCAAAAACTTGCAAAAAAATATATTAATGATATTCATGCAAGAAATAAATTGCCAATAGTTTGTGGCGGAACTGGTTTATATTTGAATTCACTTATATATGATATGGACTTTTCTGCACCGGAAGGAGATTCTGCTTATAGAGATGCTTTGATAGCTAAATATAAAACGCCAGAAGGCCTTTTTGCCCATCTTCGTGAGTTAGATTCAAAAGCCGGAAATGAAGCAGATATGAATAATGTGAAGCGCATTTCAAGGTATATTGAAAGACTTGAAAAAGGGGAAACTAAGCTTGCTGAATTTGCAAACATGAATCAGATAAGTAAAGATTTTGAGTCCATAATTTGTATTTTAAATCGTGACAGAGAAAGTTTATATAACAGGATTGATAAAAGGGTAGATAAACTTATAGAAAAAGGACTTGTTGATGAGGTTAGTAAATTAATTAATATGGGATTTACTAAAGATGATATCGCTATGAAAGGCATAGGGTATAAAGAACTCATGGAAAATTTACCTTTAAATGAGGCTGTTGATAAAATTAAGTTAAATACTCGCCATTATGCAAAAAGACAAATTACTTGGTTTAAGCGCTATGGAGATTTAGCAAAATGGTTTAATTTAGAAGAGCAGGGGTATAATGATTTACTTGCTTATATAAAAGGAGTACTTAAAATTTAAGGACATATATACATATTTATGTACATGTAAATGCATATAATAGGTAGTGTAAAAAAGGACATTACCTATTTTTTATTTATAAAAATAATTTGAACAATTGTTCTAAAAAGTGTTGACAGTGAACAATTGTTCTGGTAATATTTTAATAAAGAACAATTGTTTCAGCGAGGTGAAAAAGATGAGAACAATTAAAAAGAGGTATAGAATAAAGAATAAGTTTAGATTTATAACATTCTTAACTGTATTTATGCTTGTTACAGCATTTGGTACAAGTGCATTGTTTGGATTAGGAACTGTCGCTGGAAGTGATGTTCAACATTTTATAACTGTACAGGTTCAAGATGGAGATACTTTATGGGATTTAGCTAATAAATACGGTCCTAAAAATGTAGATTGCCGAAAAGTTATATATGAAATCCAGAAGATTAATAATGTTTCTGCCGATACGCTTCAAGCTGGACAATATATATCTATTCCTGAAACTATATAAGTTATGATATAATGTGTTATGAGGTATAACACATGATTTTTAAGACAATTGATGTAATTGGTGTGCAAATGGACTTGGGTGCTGTTCGTAAAGGCGTTGATATGGGGCCTTCAGCGATTAGACACGCAGGTCTTTTGCATAGAATGAATAATTTAAAATATAAGATTATTGATAAAGGCGATATTGTACCGGCTGTTGAGCATGGTGAAGGAAGCCCTAAAATGCGCTATGCAAAAGAAATAAATGAAGCCAATGGCAAATTATTCACATTAGTAGATATGAGCCATAAAAATGGCGATTTTCCGTTAATTTTGGGAGGGGATCATTGCATAGCAGCAGGTTCGATATCCGCAGATTGTGAGAATTTTGGTAATATAGGGGTTATTTGGATTGATGCCCATGGCGATTTTAATGATGAAAATATTACACCAACGGGTAATATGCATGGAATGCCTTTATCTGCGGTTTGTGGACTTGGTCCAGAATCTATGGTAGATTTTACCAAAAAACGTGTAAATCCAAAAAAAGTAGTAATCATCGGAGCTAGAGATTTAGACATAGATGAAAAAGAAAAACTTAAAGCTGCTGGTGTAAGTATTTTTTCTATGGATGATATACATACCTTAGGTATGGTTGAGGTTATGCAGCAAGCAATTAGAATTGCGACTGACGGTACTAATGGATTACATGTTAGTTTTGACATTGATGCCTTAGATCCAATTGAAGCTCCGGGGGTTGGAACTCCGGTTTCAAATGGGCTAACTCAAAGAGAAGCATTCGTAGCTTGTGAACAGATATCCAAAGTAAGCAATCTTATTGCAATGGACTTAGTAGAGGTTAATCCTTTATTAGATGAAAGAAATAAAACAGGAATACTTGCTACAGAATTAATATTGACTTGTTTGGGAGCGGAAAATTATTAGTATAACAAAATATAATTACGGTTAACCAATGTGTTTAAACCGTAATTTTTTTTATTTTTTTTAGAATAATGTTGCGAGATATGCAAAATGCTTTATTGAAACTTATGTATTTTATGATTTAATTGTTATATTTAGTTGCATCTAATTTAATTCTTTGTATTAAAATTACAATTATTTTAGATTTTTGCAGACAATTTTATCTTTTGCTATTGACATTTTAGGAGATATATGAAATTAAATTTATTAAATCATATATACATAAAAATGTACAGTGTTATTGAAAAATCAGGAATTTGAGCTGTTTTTTGGTGGTATAATTTATCGACAACCCCTAAAAAAACCGCTTAAATCGGCGATTTTGGGCCTTGTTCAAAAAACGTTGAAATTTCAATGCTTTCCGGCTTTTAATCAAATTCGATATATTTTTGATAAAAATAGCATAAAATATGGGTTATAAGTAATAATATGTATAATAAATTGTATTTCGTTTATATATTAGAATGTGGAGACGGTAGCTTATATACAGGGATTAGCACGAATCCTGAAAGAAGGCTGAAAGAGCATCAAAATACAAGCCGCGGCGCAAAGTATACCAAAGCTCACAAACCGGTTAAAATAGTTTTTACAGAAGAACATTTAAATAGATCGGATGCAAGTAAGAGAGAATATCAAATTAAACAACTGAGCAGGTCTGAAAAGCTTAAATTAATTAATGAGAATAAATAAACGCCCCGAGCTTAGAATTCCAAGGCTTAGGGCGTTTTATTATATTTTATATGGTATTGTTCCCAAAATTTATATTTTAGGAATAGTTATCTATCTCTGGGAAGCCCACTCTTCAGAGTTTTCTTCGTCTGAATTACCAACAATATAGGCAGGATCAACCTTCAATTCTCCCATGCCATTGTTTTCAGAAGAGTTTTCAATGTTATTTACATCGAGTGTTTTGGAATCATATATTTCATTGAACAATGACATTTTGCTATGTAATTTCCAAGGTTCTACATATATTGCTAAAATGCCACATGTTAATACTTCTAAAATATCCCAACCAATGAATGATAAATCTAATAAAAACATCTTCATTTTGTTTCCATTCATGTATTCCCTGCTCTTTGCTATTGCATCCATTGCATCAAGGCCAGGTTCTCTCATTTGGAGATAAATTGTCATGGAATATGCATAACTTTTAATTATTCCAGGAATTATGAATAACAATGACCAAAGGACTGTAAAAAGAGTTACTAATAATTGTGACAGGAATGTATCGCCAAAACTAATTTCAAATCCTTTAAATATATTCCATTGTTCAATTTTTTCTTTCTTTGATGCGTTAAAATAAATTAAATAAAGGCCAAACATTAAAGGTCCTAAAACAAGCATATTACCTATTACAGGAATAATTGTTGCACATGAAAGTAATGCGGCGTATATGACTAATGATAAAAGTGATGCACCCCATTGAAATTTCATGTTCTCTTTTCCTAATTTTTTAAGTTCTGAAATTTTCATATATTTTTCCTCCATTAATAATCAATATTTTCAACTTTTGTAAATGTAAAAGTAGTAAAACCATTAGATAATTCAAGCTTATCGTCTTTTTTTGATACAATTTCTAGGATAATTACATTTTCACCGATGGTTAACGTTAATGTGTTATTGTCAACCGTATACTCTCCAGTTTCTTCATATCCAGAAACAACATAATTCAAGCTGCCATCTTTGTTAAATATAAGAATTTCATCTGCATAATCATTCATATATGCTCCACTCAACTTTTTGCCGGTTAAGTTTGCTACAAATTTATTTATAATAGTTGTTTGTATAGCATTTCCGTTTATATATGAATTAATATTGTTTGCTATAGTGATACCTAAAACTAATTTTGTAATGCCATTAACTATCATAAGTATAACTATGATAATCAAAATAATTAATTTTTTCTTATCTTGTAACCAAGCAGGTATTTTTGATTCTTTCTTTTCATCCATAGTCTCCCCTCCTTTATTTATTTTCTAAAGAAAATTTAATTTTATCCATGTAGGATTGCAATATAATTATTGCAGCTTGTTTATCAATAAACTCTTTTCGTTCTTTTCTTTTCATTCCGGTTTGTAGCATAACATTTTCAGCAATTTTTGTTGTAAATCGCTCATCCATAAATTCTAATTTTGTGGATAAACCGCTAGATTTAATTTTATTGAACAATAATTTAGCAAATTCGCGTACTTTTTCTGTTTGGGGTGAATCGCTACCATCTAACATTAGAGGCAAACCGCATACAACAACAGATGCCTCATATTGTTTTATATACTCTATTATTTTATCACAGTCTTTTCGAGAACCAATTCTTATTATTGTTGTTATCCCTTGGGCTGTAATAAATAATGGATCAGAAACTGCTACTCCTATTGTTTTGTCCCCAATATCTAAACCAATAACTCTATTCATTTTTAATTTTAATTCTTATTGAATTCCTTTCATGTTTTATACTTTTAGCATATAGTTTAATAAGATTTATAGACATTTCATCTGAATCTGTTTCTTCTTGATTATCTATATCATAATCAATGTTCAGATGTATATCTATATTCTCCCATTTTGCTAAAATTCTTGTATCTTTTAATTTATCTGAATAACTTACATTAACTAATAATTTTGCATCATCTTTGCTAATAACTTGCGGTGCTAATAATTCAAAGATTAGCTCTTCAAGTATAATATTAACTTTTTTCGCTTCTGCCGGAGGCATCTCGATACTTTCAGCAAATTGTTCAAACTTTGTATCAATTGAAATAAAGTCACACTGTTTTGAAGTAATTTCAAAGTTAAAATCTTTTAATATCTTTGTAAATGCTTTTGTTTTATCTTTTTTAGGAGTATAGAATATTTCTTGTGGTGTCCCCTCTTCATATATTGTTCCTTCATCAATGTAGAATACTCTATTAGCAATTTGCTCAGCAAATTTCATATCATGGGATACTAATAACATAGTATAACCTTGATTTGCCAAATGTTTAATAACAGTTTTGACTTCTCCAACCATAGTTGGATCTAAAGCAGAAGTTGGTTCATCAAATAGAATTACCTCTGGTTTCATAGCTAATGTCCTTGCAATAGCAACACGCTGCTTTTGGCCACCTGATAACTGTTTTGGATAATAAAGAGCAAAACTTGATAACCCAATTGAGTTTAATAATTCCATTCCTTCTTCATAAGCCTGCCGTGGATCCATATTTTTTAATTTAATTGGGGCATAGGTTATATTTTCAATCACAGTCATATGTTCAAATAAGTTAAAATTTTGAAATACCATCCCAATTGTTTGTCTTAGTTTATTGTGAGGATATTTGCCATTTGTGATTTCTTCCCCGTTCAAAAATATTTGTCCCGATGTGGGTTCTTCTAACAAATTAATCATTTTTAAGAAAGTAGATTTGCCAGATCCCGAAGGGCCAATAATAGAAATTACATCTCCATCATAAATTTTTGTAGAGATGTTTTTTATTGGTGTAACATTTGAATATGATTTTTTTAAGTTTAGAATTTCTATCATAATTTATATTTCTGCAATACCCTTTTTTCAGATCTACTTGTAGGATCAAATTTAATCTGAATTAAATTTACTAAATATGTTAATAATACTCCAAGCAGGAAGTAAATTATAGCTGTCGAAATTAATGGAAAAAATGCTTCATAAGTTCTGGCTCTAATCAAGTCGGTCATTTTAGTTAAATCTTGAACTGCTATAAAACCTACGACTGCGGTCCCGTTTATTAGGGTAATGATTTCTCCTTTATATCTTGGAATAAATTGTTGTAAGGCTTGTGGCAAAATTATACCATTAAAAATTTGTATATCTGTAAATCCTAAACTGCGAGCCCCTTGTATTTGCTCTGTGCCAATTGAGAGAACAGAATCTTTTAAATTTGAATATACGCTTAAAGCTACACTTATGCTAAAACCAACAATGGCTACAAAAGTTCCGGATATTTTACTTGATCTAAATATTATGTAATATAAAATCATCAGTATTACGACCATCGGAAGTCCATTAAAAATTCTTGAAAATACATTAAAGAACTTAGTTAATACTTTGTTATTTCTAATACATAATAAATAAATGACAAATCCTATAACAGTTCCAAAGATTCCGGATAATATGGTAATTTCAAGTGTTGTTAAAATTCCATTCACAACCATTTTCCATCTACTTTCGTCTATTAAAGTACGAGTAATGCTTGTCTTTATTTTGCTGAATAAAGTTTTATCTTCGACCCCTTCTGTAGGAACTAATGGATATAATCCTTCTGTTGTATAAGGATCACTGAAATCAACACTTTTTGCCCTTTCTTCAGTAATAGCAATTTCAGAAAGAGCTATATCAGCTTTATCAGCAGTAATAAAAGTTAATAACCCTGCAAAATCAACGTTAATATATTCAGGTATATAGTTGTATTTTGAACAAAAATCTTCAAATATTTCAATCTCAAATCCGGCATAACCATCTTCACTTATATATAAATACGGTGGTGTTGTTGGATTTATTGCGACAAGAATTTTAGTGCCTGAGAATTCTTGCTTAGGCATCGTGTTATCTGTTAAATTGTCGAGCCAGCGTTGTTTTGTATTTGAAATATAGTTATTCTCTGTATTGATTCTTATATATTCGTTAAAATCTTCTTTTATCTTATTTGAAAATTCATTATCTTTAGGAAAAATTGCTCCTATTTGTTGGTCATATATTGACTCATTTAACATAGCAATTCCATCGTTATAATTAATGAATTCGAGTCCAGCTAGATATTCGGTTAAAGTGAAATTCGTTTTTCCTGCAAGTATTGAAGCTACACAATCATTTAACGTTGGATAGCTGATGCATTTACAATCTGGGTATTTACTATTAACAATATCAATATCAATTGACCCTATAACACTAGCAAAAATCAAATCTTTTGAGTTTTCTAACTCCTTAAGATTTGCGTATTTTGGCTTTTTAGTTGAATTGCTATTTGTATATGATGAAGTTGATGTGTAATGTTCTTCTGCTATTGAAGATGTTGTAAAAGCACTAAAAAGTAAAATAAATATTAATATTGTAGTAAAAATTTTACGTTTCATTTACGTTTAAAAAACCTTTCAATTTCATTTTCTGAAAATCGTAAAAAAGTTGGTCTTCCATGAGGACAAGAAAATGGATTTTCACATAAATCTAAATCATAAAAAAGTTGTTCTATTTCTTTCTCAGAAAGTTTGTCGCCTGCTTTTATTGCAGCTTTGCAACTCGCTGATACAATACTTGCTTTTTTTTCTTGGAAAGTTCGTGGATTTTCAATATCACTATCTAATATGGTATGAACAAATATCTCTGCTTCATCGAGTTTTAATGCGGCTGGGATTTCTTTAATAATATATTTATTTTGTCCAAATAACTCATACTTAAAACCGATTTCATTTAATAAACTACCCCATTGATTTTCTGAAGCTGTTTGCGCCGGAGTTGTATTTATCAAAATTGGAGCAATTAAAATTTGTGAAGCATTATCCTCATTATTAAACTTATTAAGTAAGCGTTCAAACATAATGCGTTCGTGTGCAGCGTGTTGATCGACTATATATAAGTTTTTTTCATCTGTTGCTATTATATAAGTTGAAAATATTTGGGCAACTGGTACTAAGTTGTGAAATTCAAATTTATGTTCTTTTCCGAGATTTTTCTTAACTTCATTTGATATAGGAATTGTTGGAATTTCAATACTTTGCTGTTCTTCTCTCAAGTTTTCAAAGAAATCGTCTTGTTTATTGATTGACAGAAAGATATTATCGTTAACTGATACTTTTTCCTGTTTTTCTTGTAATTCGCAATAATTTGATTGTTTATTTACAAGATTTCCAATATTAGGAGCAGCATTTTGTGCTAAAAGCCCATTTCTTATACCTAAAATTATAAAATCTTTAACTAATGACTCATCTAAAAACTTTATTTCGGTTTTTTGCGGATGAACATTTACATCAATCTCTGAAGGGTCAATTTCTAAAAACAAATAACAAATCGGATGTCTTCCATCGAACAATTTATCACTATATGCTTCTTCGATAGCAGAATCTAAAATTTTATTCTTTACCCAGCGACCATTTACAAAGAAAACCTGCCCTCTTTTATTCGTTTTACTTGCTTCTGATCCGGAAGTATAACCATATAAGTGCAAATTCTCATTGACGAAATCAATTTTAACAAGACTTCGCGCAATTTGAGGGCTGTAAAGGGCCAAAATCGCCTCATACAGGTCACCTTTTCCTAAAGTTGAGAAAAGTATTGTGCCATTGTTTATTAGTCTAAATTTAAGCTTTGGATATGCTAAAGCGATTTTTTGCATAAAATCTGCAATTAAGCTGCTTTCTGTATTATCCGGTTTTAAGAACTTTTTTCTGGCTGGAAGATTATAAAACAATTCACGAACAATAAAGGTACTACCATCTTCGCAAGCTACATTTGTTAGAGAACCCTCTTCCCCTCCTTCGAAAGTTATTTTTGCACCAATTTTAGAATCTGTTGGTTTTGATATACACTCTACTTTTGCAACAGCTGCAATAGACGCTAAAGCTTCCCCTCTAAATCCAAGTGAGTTAATATGATCTAAATCATATTCATTAGAAATTTTGGATGTTGCATATCTTTGGAAGGCAATTTTTAATTGTTCTTTTGCGATGCCTTTTCCATTATCAGTGACTCTAATATATTCTTTGCCACCTTTTTTTATTTCAACAGTAATACTTGTCGAAGATGCATCTATAGCATTTTCAACTAATTCCTTGACAATAGAAAGAGGTCTTTCGATCACCTCTCCTGCTGCAATTTTTTCTGCAAGTTCTTTTGGTAGAGCTTGAATTTTATTTGAAGAATGATAATTGTTTTTCATTTTCAGTTATATCTATCGACCTTGATACAAGCATATTAAGCTTCTCGTTGGCAGAATCTAAAACTGATTGTGGAACTCCGGCTAATTTTGCTACATGAATTCCGTAACTTTTAGATGCACTGCCATCAATAATTTTATGTAAGAATATAATATTTCCATTCTCTTCGGATACATCAACATTAAGATTTTTGATTCCTTTAATTTCTTCCGATAATGATGTTAATTCGTGATAGTGTGTAGCAAACAAAGTTCTTACTTTACATTCTGGTTTTGTCAATTTTTCTACAACAGCCCACGCAATCGAAAGTCCATCATATGTAGATGTGCCCCGTCCAATTTCATCTAAAATAACTAAGCTTTTTTCGGTAGCAGTATTTAAAATAAATGCAAGTTCAGACATTTCAACAAAGAATGTAGATTGCCCCATTGCAAGATTATCAGAGGCGCCAATTCTTGTATATATTCTATCGCAAATACCTATTTCTGCTTCTTCGGCCGGAACAAAACAACCAGCTTGTGCCATCAGCACAATTAAAGCAAGTTGCCTCATATAAGTAGATTTACCTGACATATTTGGGCCGGTTATAAGCAATAATGATGAGTTCTTTTTATCAAGATAAACATCATTTGAAACAAATTGTGCATCTTGAACAAAAGTCTCAATAACTGGATGTCTACCTTTACGAATAATAATTTTATCATTATTACTGATTTTTGGCTTGCAATAACCGTGTTTAACAGAAGCTTCTGCAAAGCTGCATAATACATCAATTGCAGCAACTGCAGCTGAAGTTTTTTGAATTTCTTTTGTTAAATTCAGAATCTTTGCACATAGCTCCTTAAAAATTTGATATTCTAAACCATTAATCTTTTCTTTTGCATTTAAAACAATTGATTCTGCATCTTTTAATTCAGAGGTAATAAACCTTTCGGCATTTACCAAAGTTTGTTTCCTTATGTAATAGTCTGGAACTTGATTGATAAATGATTTAGATATTTCAATATAATAACCAAAGACTTTATTGTATCCAACTTTAAGAGTTCTTATACCGGTTTTTTCTTTTTCTACAGCTTCAAGAGAAGCAATCCAAGAGGTCTTATCAGAAACTGAATTTACAAGTTCGTCAAGTTCTTTAGAAAATCCAGACTTAATCATATTTCCTTCTCTAATTATAAAAGGTGGATCTTCTACAATAGCTGCATCAAGAATGTTAAATAAATCTTTAAAATCTGAAATTTGTTTACTATATGATATTAAAAGTTTATTTGTGCTGTTTTCTAAATCAATTTTTAAATCTGGTAAACTTGCAATAGAATTTTTTAAAGCAATTAAATCTCTGGCGTTAGCAGTCCCTGTTGCAATTCTTGATGTGAGTCTTTCCAAATCATAGATTGGCTTTAATTCTTCTCTAACATTATTTCTTAAAATTATATCGTTAACTAAACTTTCTACTGCATCTAAACGTTCTTGAATTAAGTTTAGTTTTAGTAAAGGTTCTTTTAACCACGATTTCATTTTTCGACTACCCATTGCAGTTTTGCAATAGTTTAATACCCCTAACAATGAACCCTGGGTCTGTCTTTCAAATAATGTTTCAGTGATTTCAAGATTTTTTACAGTAGCTTTATCAAGACACATAACATCACCAACATGAATAATTTTTATTTCTGATAGATGATTGATATCTCTTTTTTGTGTCTCTTTTAAATATGCTAAAATATTATCTATTGCATTGTTTGCTTTGCAATAAATTGAGGACAAACAAATTTTCTTGTCAGAAAAATCTATATTACTGATTATTTCTTTTGGATGAATTTTTGTAATTTCTGCGAGTAATTGCTCTTCTTTTGAGTCTCCTCCAATTTCCATGGCAAAAAATTCACCCGTTGAAATATCTACCCAAGAGCAGTCATAAGTATCTCCAACCATAATACACATTAAAAAATTGTTGCTTGTTTCATCAAGCATATCAGAAGATAAAACTGTTCCTGGAGTAATAATTCTAATTACTTCTCGTTCAACAATTCCTTTTGTATCTTTTGGATCAGTAATTTGTTCACAGATTGCAATTTTATGACCTTTTTCAATTAGTTTTGACACATATACATCAACAGCATGATATGGAACTCCGCACATTGGAGCAAAATCACCATTTCCACATGCTTTTTTTGTTAATGTAATTTCCATATCGCGTGATGCGATTAAAGCATCATCAAAAAACATTTCATAAAAATCACCTAGCCTGAAAAACAGTATACAATCCTGATACTGTTTTTTTATTTCTAGATATTGTTCTATCATTGGAGTGTAAGCCATTAAATTAACTCCTTGTGTGCATTTTTAACGATTGAATCAATATTAATATTTGATATGTATTCTTTATTGACTAAATGTAATAAAAACTCAATATTCCCTTTTGCTCCAGTAACAGGAGAATAATCTAATGCAACAGGATATAATTGATTATTCTGCGCATATTCTATTACATTTTCTATTACTTCTTTATGAATTTTGGGATCATGAATTATTCCATTCTTCCCCACTTGCTCTTTTGTTGATTCAAATTGAGGTTTAATTAAACAAGCAATTTGACCATCCTTCTTTAGCATTTTTGAAATAACAGGAAACATGTGTTTTAATGAAATAAAACTAACATCAGCACAAGCGAAATCAAGTTTTTCTGGTATATCCGATTCTTGCATATATCTAAAATTAATTTTTTCCATACAAACAACGCGAGGGTCAATTCTTAGTTTGTAATCAAGTTGCCCATAACCTACATCGACTGAATAAACTTTTTCTGCTCCGTGTTGTAAAAGGCAATCAGTAAAACCACCGGTTGATGCACCTATATCAATACAATGAAAACCTTTAACGTTTATATTAAAAACGTTTAAAGCCTTTTCTAGTTTAAAACCACCTCTTGATACATAAGGACAATCATTTCCTTTTACTTCAATTTTTGAATCATCAGAAATAATATTTCCTGCTTTGTCGGATATTTGGCCATCAACAAAAACCAAGCCTGCCATTATTGCAGATTTAGCTTTTTCTCTTGAACTAAAGTATCCATTTTCTACTAAAAAAACATCTAATCTATTTTTCAAAATATTCCTCACATATTTTAGCGATGCTGTTAGCATCAAGACCGTATCTTTCTCTTAGTTCTTCTATGCTGCCATGTTCAATAAATTTATCAGGCCAAGTAATACATTTAATCATTGGCTTTATATTTGAGGTATTTAAATAATGCGTTATGGTTTGTCCTACTCCACCATTTAGACAGCCATCTTCGATTGAAACAATTTTTGTAAAGTTGTATTTTAAACTGTCTAAAAATTCTTTTTGTAATGGTTTAATTTGTTTTAGGTTAAAAACAGAAATTGATATATTTCTATTTTTTAAAATTTGTTGCACTTCTAATGCAATTTTAACCATTGAACCATATGCAATAAGTGCGTTGGTAGTATTAGTATTATCACCAATTTGTTCAGCATAGTCAGAAGTTTGTTTAACTTCATATTTGCTTAAATCAACATTATTTTCTCTTGGATATCTAATAGCAACAGGTCCATCAATTTTAAATGCTCTTTCTAACATTTCTTCAAGCTCTTTACAATCCTTTGGGGCTAAAATAGTCATATTTGGAATGCAATTAAGGTATGAAATATCAAACATACCTTGATGAGTTTCCCCATCCCTTCCGGTAATACCGGCTCTATCAATAGCGAAAACAACCGGAAGATTTTGTAATGCAACTTCAGTAACAATTTGATCATAAGCTCGTTGTAAGAATGTTGAATAGATAGCAACTACAGGTTTCATGCCATTGAGCGCTAGCCCGGCAGCAAAAGAAACTGCATGTTGTTCAGCAATTCCCGCATCAAAAACTCTTTCAGGAAATTCATTTTGCATAGCAAGTAATCCAGTTGCATTAATCATTGCAGCTGAAATTGCGCAAATTTTTTCATCTTTTTTTGCTAAATCTAATAATTTATTTCCAAATGTAGATGAAAATGTGTTTTTATCTGAGTTATCTTGTGCTGAAATTTCATTCGGATTAAATGAACCAATTCCATGAAATTTTGTTGGATTTTTTTCTGCTGGTACAAAACCTTTACCTTTTGTTGTTATAACATGGATTAAAACAGGTCTGTTCAAATCTTTTGCTATAGATAATGTGTCAGACATAGCTTTAATATTATGCCCATCAATTGGTCCAAAATATTTAAATCCTAGTTCTTCAAAAATACCTGTTGGAATTAAAGCGTTTTTAATAATATCTCTCGTTTGTTGCAAGCCTTTATAAAGTTTAGGCATATCTTCTACATGAGATTTAATGTTTGATTTAAATTTTTGATATTTGATGGATGTACGTAAATTGTGAAGATGGTGAGCCATGCCACCTTTTGAGTTTGTAATTGACATTTGATTATCATTTAAAATAACAATCAAAGGAGTCTTACTATCTCCAGCCGCATTTAAAGCTTCATATGCAACTCCGCCTGTTAAAGCACCGTCACCGATTACGGCTATACAATTGTACTTTTCTTTTCTGATATCACGAGCTTTTGCATATCCATATGCTACAGAAATAGATGTGCTGCTATGACCAGAATCAAACATATCATGTTCACTCTCTGAGCGTTTTGGAAAACCTGAAATACCATCAAGTTGTCTTAATGTATTAAAAGTATCTTTTCTTCCAGTAATAATTTTATGTACATAAGATTGATGTCCTACATCAAAAATTATTTTATCTTTTGGAGAATCAAATACTTTATGTAATGCAATAGTTAATTCAACTGCACCTAAATTCGATGCAAGGTGTCCGCCGGTTTTTGATACATTATCAATTAAGAATTCTCTTAATTCAACTGCCAAAAGATCTAATTCAGCATAAGAAGAACTCTTTATTGTCTTAATTAAATTTTGTTCTTGTTTATCAAGAAACATTTATCTGATTTGCTCCTTTAAATAATCCGCTATATCTATAGGGACGTTTGTGATTGATTTATACTTACTAACAGTTATTAAAGATTTATCAAGCAATTCGTTAGCTTGTTTTTTTGATTCTTCAAGTCCGAACAATGCAGGATATGTTGATTTCCCAAGATTAGCATCCCCTCCTACGTTTTTCCCACGTTCTTCTTTGGTACTAATAACGTCCATGATATCATCAACAATTTGAAAAGCATGTCCTAATGCTTCTCCATAAACAGTGGCATCCTCTATTAGCTCATTTGACGCCCCGCCAAGGTAGGCGCCAGCTAACACAGCAGATTTAATAAATGCCGCAGTTTTATTTGAATGAATAAAATTTAATAAATCAATTGAATATGTTTTTCCTTCGTTTTCGACATCAGCAATTTGTCCTTGTACCATTCCGCGAACCCCTGTACCTTTGCTGATTTCAAAAGAGGCAAGTACTTTCTTTGGAAGATTTTCAGGGTCATTTACATATGATAATGTATCTTTTAAAATTACCTCATATGCAGAAGAAAGTAATGCATCACCAGTTAATATTGCAATATCTTCTCCAAAGACTTTGTGATTTGTTAACAATCCACGACGATAATCATCGTTATCTAATGCTGGTAAATCATCATGTATTAAAGAATATGTTTGAATAAATTCAATTGCCTCAGCAAAAGGTAACGCAAAAGAATAATCTTTTGAATTTGAAGCAATTTGATAGAATGCTAACAACAATACTGGACGAATCCTCTTTCCCCCAGCTGTTAATGAATATTTCATTGAATCATACAATGTTTTGCTTTTGCTATCAATTTCAGGTATAAAATCAAGAATATGGTCATCAATTAGTTTTTTAAGTTGATTATATTCATTACTTAGCATTCTTCAAACTCCTCAACATCATCAGATTCTGGACGATATATTTCAATTTTCTGTTTAGCATTATTAAGGATATCGTTACACATGTTAAAATATTTTACAGATTCCTGATAAAGCTTTACGCTTTCTTCTATTGATAATTCGCCTGATCTTATTTGTTCGCTAATGTCTTCTAATTTTTTAACAGCTTTTTCAAAACTAAGCATTCTAATTCACCATCTTTTAATAAAACTTTAATTTTATCATTAATATTTGTATTTGATTGATTGTAAATCCAATTATCATTTGAATCTTTGATGATAGCATAACCTTTCTCAAGTTGATTATATGGATTATAATTATCAATAGTTGATTTTAATATTTCAAGTTTATGTTCACAATTAACCAAATGCATTTTAATCAAAGAACTTGATATTTCGTGGACTGTTTTAATATGTTCTTGCATAGAGAAAATATTATCTTCAATTAAGCAAAACATATTTGTTGGCTTACATGAATGTAAAATGTCTTTATAATAAGTAATATCTGGTACAGCAATTTCAGCCGCTGCAGTTGGAGTTGCAGCTCTTACATCAGCAACATAATCACTTATAACATAGTCAACTTCATGTCCAACTGCTGAAATTACCGGTAATTCAGAGTTATATATAGCTGTTGCAAGAGACTCTTCATTAAAAGTCCACAAATCTTCAGTACTACCGCCACCACGACCAAGAATTATTAAATCTATGTCATCTCTTTTGTTATTAAAATATTGAATTCCATTAATAATACTTTGTGCTGCATTCTCACCCTGTACCATACTTGGATAAATAAGCAAATTTACTAATGGATTTCTTCTCAGTGTAGTTGTAATTATATCTTTTACAGCAGCACCTGTAGGTGAAGTTATTATTCCGATTTTTTTAGGAAAAGATGGTAAAGTTTTTTTTGTATTTTCATTAAAAAAGCCTTTCTTTTCTAATTTTTCAAATAACAAATTAAATGCTTTTTTTAAATTACCTTCTCCCTCAACATCAATATCTTTAATTATTAAAGAATAAGAACCACTTTTTTCGTATAATGATACGCTACCGTAAGCAATAATACTCATTCCATCTTCAATATCAAATCGAAGTTGCTGGACTTTATCAAATGGTAAAAAACATCTAATTGTGCTTTTTTCATCTTTTAAGCTAAAATACCAATGCCCACTTGAATGTTTTGTTAAATTTGATAACTCGCCTATAACAGATACATTCATTAATATCGGATCTGATGTTAATATGTGTTTTATATATGTATTTATTTGTGATACGCTGACTGGTTTCATTCCCAAGGAAAATTTCCTCCTGATAATGCTAATCCAACCGCATTATCACTACACAAATTCGGCTGCCCGAAAATATATTTTTTATCATTACAACGTTTTCGAATAAATTGGCTTGATGCAACACCGCCTGTTACAACAACCTGTTCTATTCCTATTTTATTAATAACAGAAATAAAACTTTCTGTAATTCTTTCCATAACACAATATGCAATTTCTTCAGGTTTGAGTTTAAGCGCTTTCACTTGATTTTCTATTCCTGAAATATTTAAATCTGTATTATCAATATGTATTTTTGACAATGGATTATCAATTGGCTTTGATTGCAATGCTAAACTATCAATTGTTTTTCCCGCCGGAAAATCAATCCCTAAAAATTGACCCGTTCTATCAATTAGCTGACCATAAGAAATATCTTTTGTTTTGGCCAATATATTAAAATCTTTATCAACTAGTTCAAGAGTTCCTCCGGACAGATGTGCAAAAACTGTTGGTAAACTAAAATCAATATCATTTTTATAACAAGCGGCCAGAATATGTCCTTGCTGATGAGAAGTTTGAATAACTGGAATATTTAAAGCATTTCCTAATATTTGAGCGATATTTAAACCGGCATTAAAACAAGGCATATATGAATTATCCTGAGGTCTTGGTTTAATTGAAACTACAATATTATCTAATTTATATTTTAAAGCAGTTTCTAATAATTTAGGTAAGTTTTCCCAATGTTGAAATAATGCATCAGATTGTCTTAAACCTAAGGCGCCGTGTTTTAATGATAATAAAGTTCTATTATCAACTAATATTTCTCCATTTTCAGCAACAGCTATAGAACTTGTATAATTACTTGTATCTATTCCAAGAGATATCAATTATTTACAACCTTTCCTAAAATTCCGTTAACGAATTTGCCGGAATCATCTGAACCAAATTTTTTAGCTAAATTTATAGCCTCATTAATTGAAACTTGGGGAGGAATTTCTGTATCTTTTAAATATTTGCATTCTGTAATAGCAAGTCTTAGAATTGCAAGATCTACTTTTGCAATTCTATCAATATGCCATTTTGTTGAGGCGTTTTCAATATCTAAATCAATTGAATCTTTATTCGACTGATATATGAGTAGAACTTTTTCTATATATTCCTTTTGCTCATAATTTGGATTAAATTTGTTCATAAAGCTTTTTTGAGCTTCTTGCGAAAAATCATTTTGTGCTTCCATTTGAAATAACAATTGCATTAAAAGCTCTCGTGCATCAGATCTTCTCATAACTATTTATAATCAATCCCTTCAATGTGAATGTTTACCTTATTTACCTTTAAATTAGTCAGTTGATCAATAGATTTTTTTATACTTTCTTGTACTGAAAAAGCTATTTGAGGTATTTTAGATCCATATAAAACATTTATGTAAATATAGAAATCTATTTTATGATTATCAAACATAACCCAAATACCCTTTTCTAATTCATGTATTCTAAGATTAAACGGTATTGGGCCATTTACTAACGCACTAACGCCTTCAACGGAAAATATAGCTTTTCGCGTGATAGCACTAATGATTTCTGCATTTGTTTTTTTTGATTTATACGTCATATTTAAAACAGGTCTACTAATATTAATAGACCTGTCCCTCATAATTTAATTAAGTTATCATTGTTCAGATCTATTAATTCAATGAATTAATATATTGTTTCTTGTAATTTTCAAATTCTTTAGAATTTTTTGCAAAATTATGTCCACCACTACCGTCTGGTTTTAGAACATAATATAGATAATCTGTTTCTGCTGGATATAATGCGGCTTCAATTGAAGCTTTTCCAGGAGAAGCAATAGGTCCAATTGGAAGTGAGTCAACTAAATAAGTATTGTATGGGGAGTCTATTTCTAAATCTGAATATAGAACACGATCCTTTTGTTTACCTAAACAATATTGAATAGTTGCATCAATTTGTAATTTCATACCTGAATTTAATCTATTATGGATTACACTAGAAACTTTTTCTCGTTCATCATCAATCATAGTTTCACGTTCAATCATTGATGCTATTGTTATTATTTCTTGAGTAGTATATCCTAATTTTTCAGCTTTATTTTCATAGTCTTTAGTATATACATTATTAAATTCAGAAAGCATTTTATTTATAATGTCATGAGCACTAGCGTCTTTGAAGACCTGATATGTGTTTGGGAAAAGATATCCTTCAAGTCTATTAGCCCTTGCATTTAATATTCCTGTTGGATCACCGGTACAATCAGCTTCATTAGGAATAAAATCATACTCATAATCATCTTCACATGCAGAATAAAAATCATCAACAGAACGAATTATGCCTTCAGTATATAATTTTTCTGCTACTTGTTTGATATAATACCCTTCCGGAATTGTAAAAGTGACAGTTTCTCTTTTTGCATTTTGAAGTGCATAATACAAATCATCTGTGCTCATAGATGGAGATAATTGATATTCTCCAGCTTGAAATAATTTATCAATACCAAGAATCTTTGCACGTTTTCTAAATTTGCTTGAATTCTCTATGATACCTTTTTCTTGCAAAAGTTCAGCGATTTGTTTTCCTGTCATGCCGGACTCAACAGTAATTGTGTATGTATTTGTATCTTCTGGTTTATAGATTTCGTTATACTTTATTGTTTTATTATATATAAATAAAGCACCGGCTAAACAAATTCCAAATACAAGTAGCAACATCAGCAAATAATACTTAGTAAGTTTCTTTTTTCTTTTTCTTCTAGCCATAAACCCCTCTGTTATCTTAGATTAAATAAGAAAATAAGCGCAGGAAACTATTCCTGCGCTATTAAAATTATTCTGCTTTTGCTCTTCCGAGATATTCACCAGAACGTGTATCAATTTGAATAAGCTCGCCTTCTTCAATAAAAATTGGAACTTGTACAATAGCGCCAGTTTCAACCGTTGCAGCTTTTGTTACATTAGTAGCTGTATTACCTTTTACCCCAGGTTCGGTTTCAATAACTTTGAGGTTTACAAAGTTTTCAGCTTCTACGATAAATGCGGAACCTTCATAGAATTTTACAGTAACTACATCATTTTCTCTAATAAATTTAATTGCATCCGCAACCAAATCTTCACCAAGTGGAACCTGATCAAAACTTTCCGGATCCATGAAGTAATAAAGCTCACCATCACTATAAAGATATTGCATTTTTTTAGTTTCAATGTGCGCTGCATCAAATTTGTCACTTGGGTTAAAAGCTTCTTCTTTAATAGCCCCAGTTAAAATATTCTTGTGTTTTGTTCGTACAAAAGCTGCACCTTTACCAGGTTTTACATGCTGAAAGTCTAATATTACATGTGGTTCGCCATCGAGCACGAAAGTCATTCCTTTTCTGAATTCACCTGCAGTCATAATAATTCTCCTTAATATATAAACTAAATAATTATTAACTCTTTTGGAGCACTCGTAAGATTAATTATACCATTTTCTTGAATTACTGCCAAGTCTTCAATCCTAACACCGAATTTTCCCGGCAAATAAATTCCAGGTTCAATTGATACAATTGAATTTACAGGAATTGGTTTTTTGTAAACTGGTGATAATCTTGGCGCTTCATGAATCTCTAAACCCGTTCCATGGCCTAATCCATGTCCGAAATATTCTCCAAAACCAGCGTTTTCAATGATTTTAAAGGCAAAATTATGGCAGATATCTCCGGCTAATCCCGCTTTTATAGATTTACAGGCATTGATTTGTGCTTCAAGAACAATGTTATAAATATTTCTCATTTCAGTGCTGACTTCGCCTATTGCAATAGTGCGTGTCATATCCGAATGATAGCCTTTATACGTACAGCCATAATCCATTGTTAAAAAATTGCCAGTTTTAATTAAGCTTTCATCAGGGACTCCATGTGGCATAGATGTCTTTTTGCCAGCTATGCAAATAGTATCAAAGCTTAAACCGTCTGCCCCATGGTTAAGCATATAGTATTCAAGTTCAAGAGCAATTTGTTTTTCGCTCATATTTGGTTTTATATACTTTAAAATATGTCTAAATGCATCTGAACCAATTTCTTCAGCAATCTTTGTATATTCAATCTCTTCGGCATCTTTAATAATGCGCAATTCATTTATGATACTGTATTCATTATCCCCTGTAACTACAATTTCTTTTTCACTCAAGTTCTCTAAAAACTCAATATATAAAGAAAGCGGTAGAGAATTTTTGCAAACCCCAATTCTTTTTTCTTTTATATCAGTAAGTAAATCAACAATTCTTGTTGTTGCATTTGTTTCAAATAACGAAAACCAACTAATGGCTTGCGCCATTTCTCTATATCTAAAATCAGTAATTAAATATTGTTCACTTTCTGATATCCATAAAAATAAATCAGATCCTTTTGTCCCGGTAAAATAAGACACATCTTCTGGTTTTGAAATAAAAAGGCCATCAATTTTATTCGCAGGAAAAAGTGAAATTAATTTTTCAATTCTATTTGTAAATTTATTTTTCTTCGATTGCATCACTTAAGATTTTTGTAATATCAGTAACAATAGTAGAAAAAGCCATTTCTGCATTTAAAAATGCGGCACAAGTAGGATCTTGCATTACAATGGCATAACTTGCTTGAACTTTTTGCATAGTTTCTTCATCAAGCTGTTGTCCTGACATTAGTGCGGTTTGCACTTGTATGTTTTGTGCATTGAAATCATCAAGCATCTTCTTTAGTGCCTCATTCGACTCAACCTGATCTCTTAGTTTTTTCATATCTTTATATTGATCGGTTTCTTTAAGGGATCTTGCTAATTCATGTGCTAAATCATAAACATTCTGCATATATTTCTCCTTATATTTGCATAATTATTGAAACGATCATAGGGCTTCTTTCAGTTCTTTCATATATAAATTTACGCATTCTGTCTCGTAAAAGCTTTTTTAATGCCATTTCATCGTCTAATTGTTCACGCGTTGCTTGATACAAAACTTCTTCAATATATTTTTCAGCATTCTCTAAAAGTTCCCCATATTCTTTTACATATATTAATCCTCTTGTTGAAATGCTTGGCCCTGCTAAAATTTCTCCGGTTTCTTTATCAAGTGTAGCAGCAATCATTACACATCCGGAAGATGATAAATTACGTCTTTCATTTAATACTACAGCTCCAACATCACCCACTCCGAGGCCGTCTACCATAATAGCTTCTGCAGGAACTTTTTCTGCTGAAAGTTTAATTTTATCTTTTGTCAGTTCGATAATATTTCCGTTTTCAGCATTAATTACATTTTTAGGATTCATTCCAAGCTCTAAAGCAAGTTCTTCATGAGCTTTTAAATGTTTTGCCTCGCCATGAACAGGTATAAAAAACTTTGGTTTAATTAATGAATGAAGCAGTTTTAATTCTTCTTGGCAAGCGTGACCGGAAACATGTGTTTCTGCTATATCGTTATAGATTACTTGCGCTCCAAGTTCGAACAATTGATTAACTACATTCGAAACACTTTTTTCATTACCAGGTACCGGAGTTGAAGAGAGAATAATAGTATCGCCTTTTCTAATTTTAACATCTCTATGTTCCCCACTAGCCATCCTATAAAGGGCTGACATTGGTTCTCCTTGTGATCCTGTTGTAATAATTACTAATTCAGAATCAAGTACATGTTTAATCTTTTTTAAATTTACAATCGTGTTTGCGGGAATAGTTAAATATCCTAGTTCTTGTGCAATTGCGACCATCTGTTCCATTGACCTTCCGGAAAACGCAACTTTTCGACCTGTTTCAACCGCAATGTCTATAATTTTTTGAACTCGATGAACGTTTGATGAAAAGGTTGCAATTACAATTCTTCCATCAATTGTATTAAAAATATTTCTTAATGATTCTCCTACGACTTTTTCAGAAGGTGTATATCCTTTTCTGGAAGCATTTGTTGAATCACAAAGCAAGAGTTGTACCCCTTCTTTACCCAATTCTGCGAATCTAGAAAGATCTATCGCTTCTCCATCTACCGGAGTATAGTCGACTTTAAAATCACCAGTATGTATTACTTTACCAATTGGAGTATCAATAGCAAAAGCGAATGAATCTGCTACAGAATGTGTAGTGTGAATTGCTTCAATTTTAAAACATCCAAGTTTGATTATATCGCCAGGTATAATTTCATAAAGTTTTGTCTTTTTAATTTTGTGTTCTTCAAGCTTGTGTTTTACAAATCCAATCGTTAATTTTGATGCATAAATAGGAATATTAACTTTACTTAACAAATACGGAATTGCACCGATATGGTCTTCATGTGCATGTGTGACTATTAACCCACGTATTTTATTTGAATTTTCTATTAAATAAGTGAAATCAGGTATTACAACATCTATTCCAAGCATCTGATCATCAGGGAAAGACATTCCGCAATCTATGATGATGATATCATCCCCATATTCAAGTACAGTTAAGTTTTTACCTATTTCATGTAAACCTCCAATAGGAATAATTTTTAACTTATTTTTTTTGTTTTGTTCTTTTTTTCTAACTGTCATACCTATCCTTTAATTACAATATTAACAAGCTTTCCTGGAACTGCTATAACTTTTAAAATCTGCTTTCCATCTGTTAATATTTTTGTTTTAGCATCATTTAAGGCAAGCTCTTCAAGCTGCTCTTTGCTTAACCCATTAGGAACATCTAATTTCTCTTTTACTTTTCCATTAATCTGAATAACAATCTCAATTGTATCTTTAATAAGAGCGGATTTATCATAACTTGGCCAATCAGCTTTGCAAGCATATGAATTTTTTCCAAGACCTTGCCACATTTCTTCAGCAATATGTGGAACAAAAGGTGAAAGTAAAAGTACTAATTTTTCTGTTGAATCACGAAGTAATCCCATATTTATATCGTCTAACTCTTTGTATCTATACATTTCGTTGACGAGTTCCATGATAGCAGAAATTGCAGTATTGAAATTAAATCTTGAATTTATATCATCAGTTACACGTTTGATTGTGTTATTAAGTGCATACGCAAGTTGTTTATCATCTTTTGTTTCAATCTTATAAGTACATGGTATACCTTTTGTTTGTTCAGCCATATCATATACAAGCCTATAAACACGATTAAGGAATTTATATGAGCCTTCAACTCCGGTATCAGACCATTCAAGCTCTCTTTCTGGAGGTGCTGCAAATAATATGAATAATCTTGCGGTATCTGCGCCATATTTTTCAATGATTTCCTCAGGTGAAACTATATTACCAACAGATTTACTCATCTTCGAACCATCTTTTAAAACCATTCCTTGGGTTAGTAAGTTTGTAAATGGTTCCTCAACATCACAAAGCCCTAAATCATATAATACTTTTGTAAAGAATCGTGAATACATTAAGTGCAAAATGGCATGCTCTACCCCACCAATATATTGATCGACTGACATCCAGTATTTTGCTTTTTCTTTGTCAAAACATGCTTTAGTATTTTTGGCATCACAATATCTCAAAAAGTACCATGAAGAATCAAGGAAAGTATCCATGGTGTCTACTTCTCTTTTTGCCGGTTTGCCGCAGTTAGGACATTTAGTATTCACAAAAGTTTTTGATGTAACTATTGGAGATTCGCCTTTGCCGGTAAACTGAACATCTGTTGGAAGTAATACAGGAAGATTTTCTTCTTTTTCTGTAACCCATCCGCAAGATTCGCATTTAATCATAGGGATTGGAGTCCCCCAATAACGTTGACGTGAAATCAGCCAGTCTCTGAGTTTAAAATTCTTTGTCTTTTTTCCAATACCTTGAGCAACAAAATCATCGCCAATTGCTGCGATTGCATCTTTGTTATTCATACCGGTATATTTACCGGAGTTAATCATTTTACCTTCAGCTTCAACAGCGGCTGTAAGATTAGACAAATCTTCTCCGGTGCCCGCATCGACTACAGCAACAATAGGAAGCTTAAATTTTGCAGCGAAATCATAATCTCTTTGATCATGAGCCGGAACGCCCATTACAATTCCTGTGCCATAGCCCATCAAAACATAGTCAGCAAGATAAAGAGGAACCTCTTTGCCATTTATAGGATTGATTACATATCTTCCTGTAAATTGACCGGTCTTTTCTTTTGTAGTAGAAGTTCTTTCAATATCTGATTGACGTTTTGCAGCCTCAATATATTGTCTGCACGCAAGCTCTTCTTTTTGCCCTTTTATTAATTCGTCAACATATGGATGTTCTGGTGAAATTACCATAAAGCTAACGCCATAGACTGTATCTACTCTTGTAGTAAATACAGTCATAGGTAAATTACCATCTTTGAGTTTAAATGTTACTTCATATCCAAATGATCTACCAATCCAATTACGTTGCATAGTTTTTACTTTATCTGGCCATCCTGGAAGTTTATCAAGGTCATCAAGTAAACGATCAGCGTAATCTGTAATTTTGAGATACCATTGTGACAAATTCTTCTTTGTCACTTCTGCACCACAACGCTCGCAACATCCATCAACTACTTGCTCGTTTGCAAGAACTGTTGCGCATGAAGGACACCAATTTACAGGATTTTCTTTTTTGTATGCTAAACCTTTTTTATAAAACTGAATGAAAATCCATTGCATCCATTTATAATAATCTTCTTTATATGTACAAGCTTCTCTATCCCAATCATAAGAAAAACCAAGTTGCTTTAATTGTTTTTCCATTTCAGAAATATTTGAACTTGTCCATATTGCAGGGTGAGATTGATTTTTTATTGCAGCATTTTCAGCAGGTAGACCAAATGAATCAAAACCAATTGGATGAAGTACATTTTTACCTGTCATTGTTTTATATCTTGCAAGTACATCACCAATAGAATAGTTGCGGACATGTCCCATATGAAGCTTCCCACTTGGATAAGGAAACATCTCAAGACAGTAAAACTTTTCTTTAGTACTATCTTCAGTTACATTAAAAATTTTGTTATCTTCCCATTCTTTTTGCCATTTTGGCTCTATATTTTTAAAATCATATGTTTCTTTCATTTTATTCCTCGTTAAATTCTATTGTAGGACAATCTCCCCAAACTTTTTCAATTTTATATTTATTTCTAGCCTCTTCGGTAAAAATATTTATAATAACATCTCTATAGTCCATTAGAATCCATCCAGATTCACCTTTTCCTTCAATGTTTTTTACAAAAATATTATTTTGAGCTAATTTATCTTCAAGTTCATCAGTTAAACTATTCATTTGACGCAATGAAGAAGCAGTGGCTAAAACGAAAAAATCTGCAAATCCACTTCTTTCCGAGATATCAATGATTGTTATATCATTAGCTTTCTTTTCATTTAGTATTTTCGCTATAAATAGAGCGATATCTTTATTTGTCATTAACTACCTAATTTCTCCTTTAATTCTTTTATCGCTAAATTTGATATATCTGCAAAATTTGCACCGATACTTAAAACATACTCTCTTGTATGAATCATTAGTTCATATAAACATCTATCTAAATCAACATACATAATTTTCCGTAGTTCATCTACATAAGGAAAATCTCTTCCTGGTTCAAGGCTATCTGCTATATAAATTATTTTTTCAAGTTTTGACATATTTGGATGTCCAGTGGTGTGATTTTTTATCGCTTCAATTATTTCAGGATCATTCACACCAAATATTTCTTGAATTTTTTTTGCAGCAATTGGACCATGCTCGAGATTTCCTGCATCTCTAAATGCATCATGAAACCATGCAGCAATCTCTGTTTTTTTAAGATCAACATCATATCTAATAGCAAGTTTTTTTGCTGTCGAAACAACTCCAACGGTATGTTTGTATCTACTATCTTTAACTTTAGATGCAACAAATTGTCTTAATTTAGGAATAAGTGCATCATATAAATTATTATTATCGATATATTCAATGCATGAATCCGGCATTAAATATTTAATCGACTTCCCTGCTTTTATTTTGTTTTGAATTAAAACTGATGATAAATCAATTTCCGGAATATCAAAAAAATCTAATTGTAAACCTTTAAAACGAGAAAATAATTCTTTAAATAATCCAAAAAGATCTTTAGTGTTCAGTCCAGGTCTTTTACCGATTAAAAATTTATTTTCAACAATAAATTGTTCATAATTATGCCATTTTTCAATACGCATAAATGCATCTTGACCTGTAATAACATACAAATCATCTGCAGGATAAAGTTTTTTAAATTCTTTCATATCTTCATCCATATAGCAGAGCTTGTTATGTTTTAATTCGATATCTGAAACATCTAATTTTGGATTATCTGCAATAGCTAATTTAATAAGATTAATACGGTCTTCTGGTGAAGCTTTCATATTGTGTGCAGAATTCGGTGACACAAAATTTGGAACAAAAATAACTTTATCTAAAGCAGCTTCGTTAATAAGTTGCTCTGCTAAAATCAAATGTCCATAATGTATTGGGTCAAAACTACCACCAAAAAATCCTATTTTCATAAATTATACTGTTGTATTTATACTTAAAATCTCAAGGTCTTTTTTATCAACAACTGTAGGTGCTTCGCTCATAACACATTGAGCATTCTGGTTCTTAGGGAATGCAATTACTCTTCTGATATCATCAGTTCCAAGTAATAACATACAAAGCCTATCCATTCCATAAGCCAATCCACCATGAGGAGGAGCTCCATATGAAAAAGCTTCAATAAAGAATCCAAATCTTGTTTTAATATCTTCTTCAGTTAATTGTAAAACTTCAAAAATCTTCTTTTGAAGTTTTCTATCATGAATTCTTATAGAACCACCACCGGCTTCATATCCATTTATAACTATATCGTATGCATCAGCGTAAATTTTATCGAGTTCTCCTGTGTCAAGATAATGAATGTCTTCTTTCTTTGGAGATGTGAAAGGATGATGCATTGCCATATATCTATTTTCTTCATCAGACCATTCGAACATTGGGAAATCTACAACCCAAAGCAATTTAAATTCGTTTGGATCAAGAAGTCCGAGTTTACCAGCCAAATCTCTTCTTAAGAAGCCAAGTGAAGCCCATACGACTTCCTTTTTTCCTGAACAAATAAGAATAAGATCTCCTGTTTTTGCACCGAAAACTTCTCCAATCTTTTTAAGTTGATCTTGATCGAAGAATTTGTTTACTGATGATTTGATTTCTTCCTCTTCAAATCTAATCCAAACAAGTCCTTTAGCACCAAAGCTTTTAATGGACTCTGTCATTTTATCAATATCTTTCCGACTAAAGTTTGCACTTGCGCCCTCAATATCAATACCCATAACTCTTCCGCCATCTTTTAATGCATCAGTAAATACATTAAAAGACGAATCTTTAACAACATCCGCAAGGTCATGAAGTTCAAAACCAAATCTAAGGTCAGGTTTATCTGAACCAAATCTATTCATGGCTTCGTCCCATGTAAGTCTTGGAAGTGGAATTTGAATATCGATACCTCTCATTTCTTTGAAGAGAGTTTTTAAAAACTTTTCTTGTATAGCAAGAATATCTTCTTGTTCAACAAACGAAAGTTCCATATCAATTTGTGTAAATTCCGGTTGTCTATCAGCTCTTAAATCCTCATCGCGATAGCACTTAGCAATTTGTATATATCTATCTGTTCCGGCAACCATAAGTAGTTGTTTGAAAATTTGTGGACTTTGTGGTAAAGCGTAAAACTTTCCCGGATTTACTCTTGATGGAACAAGATAGTCGCGAGCCCCTTCAGGTGTAGGTTTTCCAAGTACAGGAGTTTCAACTTCGGTAAAACCGTTTTCGTAATAAAAATTACGGATTACATTATACATTTTCGATCTAAAAGCGAGAGTATCTTGCATAATAGGTTTTCTTAAATCAAGATACCTATACTTTAACCTTAACTCACCACTTACATTGTCATCATCTTTGATATAAATTGGTGGTGTGTCAGCTTCTGAATATATAATAAGGTCTGATGCCTTAACTTCAATATATCCTGTTGGGATACTATCATTCTTTGATTCTCTTTCAATTACAATTCCTTTTACGCCAATACAATATTCTCTTCCCAATGTATTCGCTTTTTCTTGAATTTCATCACCGAAAGCAATCTGAGTAATACCGGTTTTATCACGAAGGTCAACAAAAGTTAGACCTCCGAGATTGCGTTTAGTCTGAACCCATCCGTTTAAAACAACTTCTTTGCCAATATCTTCTTTGCGAAGTTCACCACACATATTTGTTCTTTTAAAAATCTTATCCATACTATTTAATCCTCTCAAGAAGCTTATCTATTTTTACTTCCTCCTGGGTTGAATTGTTCATATCTCTTAAACTTACAACACCTTTTGAAAGTTCATCATCGCCTATAACAATTGTATAGTTTGCATCTAATCTATCTGCATATTTAAATTGAGATTTCAATGCTCTATCACATACATCAGAAATAACTTTTAATCCATTAGCTCTTAGATTCTGAGCAATTTTTAATCCCTCAAATTTGGCATTATCCCCAAGACATGCAATAAAAACATCGCATATCTTCGGTTGTGGAATCTCAATACCATTAGCTTCAAGAATCAGCAATAAACGTTCAATACCTAAACCAAAGCCAACACCTGCAGTATCTGGGCCTCCAACTTCGGCAATTAAATTATCATATCTGCCTCCGCCGCATACAGTAGATTGTGAGCCTAAATCATTACTTACAATTTCAAATGCTGTTTTTGTGTAATAATCTAAGCCTCGAACGATACTGGGATCAACTTCATATTCAATGTTAAGTGCATCTAAATTTATTTTTAATTCTTCAAAAGCCTCTTTGCAATCTTCACAAAGATAATCAAGCATTTTTGGTGCACCTATAACATATTTTTGACATTCTGGAGATTTACAATCTAAAATACGCATAGGATTCTTATCAAATCTTTCTTTGCAAGTATCACACAGTTTATCAAGATTCGGTTTTAAAAACTCTTGGAGAGCTTCTCTGTATTTTGCTCTGCAATTAGGACATCCTATACTATTGATATGCAACTTCAGGCCTTTAACGCCAAGTGTTTTAAAGAAATCCATTGCAATAGAAATAACTTCAGCATCAGCTAACATTGAATTGGCACCAAAAATCTCAATTCCAAATTGGTGAAATTCACGCTGTCTTCCTTTTTGCATCTTTTCGTATCTAAAGCAAGGCGTTATATAGTAGTATTTAGCAGGAAGCTGATCAACATAGAGTTTATTTTCAATGAAAGATCTTACAATTGGAGAAGTTCCTTCAGGTTTTAATGTTAAACTTCTTTCAGCAATTTCAAATGTGTACATTTCTTTTTGTACAACATCTGTAGTATCACCTATTCCACGCTTGAATAGTTCTGTATGTTCGAACATAGGGGTCCTAAATTCAACAAAGCCATATTTTTCACAAGTTTTGCGAAATATGGATTCAACATATTGCCATTTATAAACCTCTTTTGGCAAAATATCTTTAGTTCCCTTAGGAATATTGATTATCATAAAATGCCTTTTTCCTTTCTGCTAATCATTTCATCTATACGTTCTATATATATCTGATAATTTGATACATTAGGAACCCTTTCGATTCTGTTTTCTTCAGGATAATAGATTTTCGATATAGCTCCAGCCCCAAGAGCAATATTGCTCTGATTTTCATCCATTATCCTTATATTATACACGTTTTGATGCCCTTTAGTACAGTATCCAACGTTTTCAAAGTTGCCTGCCATATGTTTTTGCCTATAAAGATAATATGGCTCAAAATTAGCTGTTTTTAGGGTATTTTGAGCTATTTTTAACATATTTCGTACAGTATCAGCTTGTCTAACAGCAATTTCCGGGTCTTCGTCAATAAGCCGAGATGCTCTTTTTACCGCTAAGGTATGTACTGTTATGTTGGTTGGATCTAAATTTATGATTTGATCTAAACTGTTTCTAAAATCTTCCGGAGTTTCCTCTGGAAGTCCGGTTATTAAATCAGCATTGATATTTTCTATTCCGGCAGCTTTAGCCAATTTAAATGCATCAATTATTTGAGCTGGTGTATGAGATCGTCCAATTAAATCCAGTGTATGCTGCTTCATGGTCTGTGGATTTATGCTAATTCTGTCAGCTCCATACTTATGAATCAATTCTAATTTATTTATGGTTATTGTATCAGGCCGCCCTGCCTCAACTGTCCATTCCCGTGTTTTCGGACATTTAAAAGAATCTCTTATTTGGCTTAAAAGTAATTCAAATTCTTCATCATCAAGACTTGTTGGAGTTCCTCCACCTATATAAATCGATTCTGCATACATCCCATTCTTTTTAAAAATGTTTTTAACTGCAGAAATCTCTTTCATAAGAGCTTTCATATACAATATTGATGCTTCTTTACTAAATTTATTTGAAGTAAAAGAACAATATAAGCATCTTGTAGGACAAAATGGTATTCCTATATACAAACTTACAGCTTTTGAATCTAAATCATAATTTGTTTGTAACTGCACATCATAAGTTCTTGAAAGTAAATTTAACTTCTCTTTTGAAAGATAATATTCATCTTGTAGAATCTGTTCTGCGGCTTCGCGACCGTTTTTCTCAGTAAGTTCTCTATACAGCTTAAGCGGTCTTACACCTGTTAAAATCCCCCAATCTAAATTTTTCCCTGTGTATTCAGATAAAATATTATATAGCTGTCGCTTTTGTTCATTTTTGTTTACGCCTGATTTTTCTATAACACAAAACTCCGGAGCCACATCAAACATTTTTGCGAGCTCCGAAAGTTCATAAATATCTTTTTCTGTTGCAACTTCAAATTTAAGAGACAAATGGATTAAACTGTTTTTCTTTTCCTAATACTGTTTCTGATTCATGCCCACATAATACCCGCGTATCATCTGGCAAAACAAAAAGTTTATTTTTTATCGAATTAATTATTTCGTTATAACTTCCTCCCGGAAGGTCAGTACGTCCAATAGAGTACATAAATAATGTATCTCCGCTAAACAATATCTTTTCAGATTTAATATAAATACACATACCTCCAGGAGTATGCCCAGGAGTTTCTATGAATTTCATATGTATTCCACATAAATCCATTTCATCATTATCAACTACATTGATATCGGCAACTATTCCGCCTTGTCCAAAACTTAAATGACGGTCATAAAGTAATTTTGATTCTTTCTTACAAGCGATTAGTTTTAAATCTGGATATAACTCTTTTAACCTATCAATCCCACCGGTATGATCGCCATGTCCATGTGTAACAATAATGAACTTTACGTCAAAATTATGCGAGAATAAGTAGTCCTCTAATTTATTATTTTGTGCACCGGGATCAATAACAACTACATCTTTTGAAGCATCAGTATTTAATACATAGCAATTATTCATTATTGGTCCGCAAACAAACTGAGCAATATTCATTTCTTACCTTTCTGAATTAGTTCTAAATACTTCAACAACTCCATCTATCTGTTTAAATTTTGATTGAAGTTTATTTATATCACTATTTTGAGTAATTTCAAGCGTTAAATCAATTTGGCATATTCCTGCTTTATCCACCTTAGATTGCAGCCATGAAATATTAATATCCATCTCTTCACATATTCGAGAAATATCAACTATAAGGCCCTTTCTGTCTTCTGCATTGATTGTAACTGCGTAATCAAAATAAGCGACTCCTGAGTTTGTATCCCAATCAACATCAATGAAACGAGCTTGCTCCTCAATCGGGAGTGAAAGCATATTAACACAATCTTTTCTATGGATAGATACACCTCTGCCTTTCGTTGTGTAACCTATAATTTCATCACCCGGAACAGGACTACAGCACTTCGCAAACCTAATAAGTAAATCACCGACGCCTTTAACTTTAATTCCTTTTGTACGTTCAATTTTTGGTCGTTTTTCAATTGCTGCAATCTTGTTAGCTTCTGCTCTTTCTTGCTTAACAAGCTCAAACTTTTTATCTTCATGGTAATATGATGCACATAATAACACAGTACGGTTTAAAGTTACACCACCACCTGAAATTGCAGTATATAAATCAGCTACAGCACTAAAGTTTTGAGCCTTTGTCGCCTTGTCAATATATTTATTAATAAGTATTTCCTCTGGTTCATAGCCTTTACGCTTAGCAGCTTTTTCAAGCATTTCTTTTCCTTTTTCAGCGGAAATACTTTTATCTATCTTATTTAAAAACTGTTTGATTTTATTTTTGGCGTGATTTGTTTTTACAATTTTTAACCAATCAACACTTGGCCCTTTAGAATTTGCAGATGTAACAATATCAATCAAATCACCATTTTGTAAGGTGTAATCAATTGGAACCATCTTTCCGTTAATTCTTGCGCCAACGCACTTATTGCCTATAGCAGTATGAACTTTATAAGCAAAATCTAATGGAGTTGACCCCGATGGTAATTCCATTACATCTCCTTTTGGAGAAAATACAAAAACTTGGTTAGTAAACAAGTCCATTTTAAGAGTTTCAACAAATTCGCTCGAATCGCTAACTTCTTGTTGCCATTCGAGGGTTTGCCTTACCCATGCAAGTTTTTCTTCATCATTTTCATGACCTTGTATACCTTCTTTGTATTTCCAATGAGCAGCAATACCATATTCCGCAATCCTATGCATTTCTTTTGTTCTGATTTGAATTTCAAAAGGATAGCCATTAGTACCAATAACTGTAGTATGTAAAGATTGATACATGTTCGCCTTTGGCATTGCAATATAATCTTTAAATCTTCCAGGAATTGGTTTCCATATTGTATGAACTGCTCCTAAAACTGCATAGCAATCTTTTACAGAATCTACGATAACTCTTATTGCAGTTAAATCAAAAATTTCATCCAAATTTTTATGTTGGACTTTCATCTTTTTGTAAATACTATAATAATGCTTATGTCTTCCGTAGATTTCGTACTCTATATTTAAAGGTGCGATACTTTCCTTTATCTTACTAATATATTCATCAATATCTGCACCTTGATTTTGAGCTCTTCTTTGCATTTTTTCATCAATGTCCGCATATGCTTCAGGTTCCAAATTTTTAAAGCATATGTCTTCCATTTCAAACTTAAATGCATATATGCCAAGACGGGCAGCTAATGGAGCATAAATATCAAGAGTTCCTTCACACTTCTCTTGTATTTTTGCCTCTGTCATATAATTAATTGTTCTTAAGTTATGAAGCCTATCAGCAAGCTTAATAATTAAGACACGGATGTCTTTTGTCATAGCTAAAAACATCTTTCTTATGGTTTCATCTTGTGCAGCACGTTTTCCACCATAAACAAAAGATGTTAATTTTGTTACACCATCAACAAGAAGTGCAACATCCTCACCAAATTCTTCGCGAATCTGATCTAATGTACAATTAGTATCTTCAACAACATCATGTAAAAAGCCTGCGGCAATACTAACATCATCCATACCTAATTCGGCTAGAATTTTCGCTACAGCCATCGGATGAATTATATATGGATCCCCAGATTTGCGTTTTTGGTCTTTATGAAGTTCTTTTGCTTTTAAATACGCTTTTTCCAAGAACTCTGCATTATAGTTCTTGTTGTATGAAAGCAATTCTTCTATTATTTTTTCCATTAGCTATAAAACGAAAACAAGGCATGTGGCGAAATGCGCACATGCCCTGCAATAAAATCACAGTTATTCTTCGGTAGCAACAGTATTCTCTGAAGCTACATCAGCTACAACTTCTTCTGTAGTTTCTGCCGGAGCTTCTTCAACAGGGGTTGAATCTTCCACAGGAGCATCTTCTTTCTTTCCAAGTTTTCTGATTCTCTTTGGGGAAGTCTTTTTATCCTTATCTTCCTCAACTACCTTGCCAGCCTTTTCTTCTACTTTGCTTGCAACAGCAGTTTTAGTAATTTCAAGCTTAGTTTTTTCTGCTCCAGAAGCAATGGTAATTCTATCTTCTCTAATTCTGACAACTTTACCATAGATTCCACCAACTGTCATAATTTCGTCGCCTACCTGAAGGTTGCTACGCATTTCCCTGTCCTGTTTATCTTTCTTATTCTGTGGACGAATAAGCATAAAATACATTACAGCGAGTAAAACCACCATGATGATGATTGATTGTGAATTTTGACCCATAAAATTAACCTCCTATTGGTATTTAACAGAAATATTATACTCTAAAACCTTGCTTTTTCCAACCAATTTTTGTATAGTATTGAGGTACGCCGGTGTGGTGGAATTGGCAGACGCGCAGGACTCAAAATCCTGTGATACTCAAATATCGTGCGGGTTCGACCCCCGCCACCGGCACCAAAAAAGGTCCTTTTGGACCTTTTATTTTTTAAAAAATTACAGTATTCCACGTAAAAAGCGGACCTTCTGCAGTGGTCCGCTTTTTGATTTTCCTTAGCTAAAGATGTATTGCTTTGTAAATTAGTCCTCTGCTACAACAGCCTGGCCGTCGTAATAGTTACAGTTTGGGCAAACTCTATGTGGGAGTTTTGGCTCATGACACTGTGGACAAATTGATAATGCAGGAGCAGTTTTCTTCATGTTAGGAGATTTTCTGCTCATACTCTTAGCATGGGATGTTCTTCTTTTTGGGGTTGCCATAGAACAACACCTCCTTTTTAAAATGTATTTTAGTCTTTTTTAAGCGACTTTATGATTATAAACAAGCTAAAAGCTATTGTCAAGCTTATTTGGATGCGATTTTATAAGTATCCCTAGCAATCATAACTTCTTCATTAGTAGGAATAAGTAATACTTTAATCTTAGAATCTGCTGTACTGAGGACCTTTTCTTCTCCTCTTACATTGTTTGCAGCTTCATCAAGTTTAATTCCAAATATTTCCAAACCTTTGCATACATCAGCTCTTGTAGCTGCACTATTTTCGCCAACTCCGGCAGTAAATACAATTGCATCAGCTCCACCAAGTTCAGCGAGATATGCACCTACATAATGCTTAATTCTATGAATAAATACATCATAAGCAACTTTTGCTCTCTTGTTGCCTTCAGCTATAGCGCTATCAATATCTCTCATATCAGAAGAAACTCCGGAGATACCAAGAACACCAGACTTTTTATTCATAATTGTATCTAATTCTGCAAGTGTAAGACCTTCTTTATCGGCAAGATACTTTAAAATAGCAGGATCGATATCACCTGAACGTGTACCCATTACAAGTCCTTCAAGAGGTGTCATTCCCATTGAAGTATCAAAGCATTTACCACCCTTAATAGCTGCGCAAGAAGCACCGCTACCGATATGGCATGTTACAAGATTAACTTCTTCAACTTTTTTGCCAAGCATTTCAGCAGCTCTAAGTGTTACATATTTATGTGATGTGCCGTGGAAACCATAGCGGCGAACACCATATTTTTCATAATACTCATAAGGAAGTGCATAAATGAATGATTCAGCAGGCATTGTCTGATGGAATGCTGTATCAAATACACCAACCATTGGAGTTGTTGGCATAAGCTTCTTACATGCATTAATACCAAGAAGATTTGCTGGAATATGTAATGGAGCAAGATCTGTGAAATTTACCTCTGATTTGATTACATCATCATCAATTAAAATTGAATCTGGGTATTTTTCACCACCAAATACGATTCTGTGACCAACAGCTCCTATTTCTTCAAGGCTCTTTGCGACACCATGCTGCGGATCGAGTATTGCATCAATAACATGACCTAAAGCATCTTCGTGATTTGCCATCGGTGTTTCAAGTACAAACTTATCCATGCCAATTTTTTCATGCTTAATAACCGCACCTTCAATACCAATTCTTTCTACAAGACCTTTGCAAAGTAATTCTTCGCTTGGCATTTCAAGAACTTGATACTTAAGTGATGAACTTCCGCAGTTTACTACTAAAACCTTCATTTTAATTCTCCTTAAACTTATAAACACTAGTTATAAAACAAAATAACTTGTTTTATCTATTACCTTCACCAATTTATAATTATATAACTATAATTATGTCAATTCAAGACGAGGAGCTTTCACAAAATCTGAATTGTCATATACATTTCTGCCTGTCAAGATTGAATACAAATCAGCAGCTTGAATATCTGATTCTATTAGATTTTTATTTTTAGAAATAAGGACTTCAGCCTTTTTCAAGTTACTGATTATATCGCAAGTAGCTGTCTTTTTTGCTGTTTTTAATATTTTTGCGCCGGTTTCGTTCATAGCTAAAACTCGAGCGTATAAACTACTATTTTTAGCTTCTTCAAGTAGAGATTTATTAAAGTCCAATGCTATACACATTAAAACACGTGAAATTCGTGCATATGTATATCTTTTTGACTTGGCATTCATAATAATATCATCAATACTTTGAGCTCCTAAAACAGCCTTTTTTAAGGCATTTTCCATACCTTCAGAGACTCCTACAATTTCAGACAGTTCTTCTGAAGTTCTCATTAAAAGCGCGTATCTGATCATATCAAAGAGCTTAGAATATGCTGTATCATCCCAAAATGGGTATTCCTGGAGTTCATATAATGCATCTTCCGGCACAAACGAATCAATTTCTGCTAAATTTTCTCTTATGTAGCTTGCAGTAGCTAAATGGCCCATGCCTTTTCGTTTAATTGTATGAGGATGCATAGCATTATTATTGGCCCTTAAATATTCAACTGCTAAAATATCGTTTGGTTCAAGTTCTCTTCCCATTGCTCTTGATAACGCTGCTGAATATGACAAACCTTCTTTTAAAGCTTCTTTGAGAATAGCATTGTTATTTATATCAAGTTTTGCGATATTTTCCAATTCACATAAATCAGCAGTTTCACTTCCAAATGCTAAATCTGTAACGCAAGCTAATGAATTTAAGACTTTAATACCGCCATATGCAAAATCTTGCGCTGCACTTAGTGCAAAAATGGATGGCAATTCTATTACAAGATCCGCTCCACAAGCAACTGCGGCACGTGCCCTTGACCATTTATCTGTAATAGCCGGATATCCGCGTTGAACGAAATCTCCACTCATAACGCAAACAATGCCGTCCGGGTTTAGTTCACCACGGATGGCATCGATAAAATACTTGTGACCATTATGAAATGGATTAAATTCGGCAACAGTACCGACAATCTTCATAATTATCTTTCCTTTTCAGCTTGTGCTTTATAAATCTGGTCTTTTACTTCATTTCTTGAAGATGAAATATTTGTATTAATCTTTTCAAATGTACTTTGAAGATTATCATACATATCTGTGAAATATGTAGCATAAAGCTGATCGACCTTTTCTTGGAGATTATAAAGCATGTTATCGGTATAATCGAGGATACTCATTTTCATAACCTGAGAATTCTCTTTTGCGACACGGATTATCTCATCAGCTTTACCTTTTGCCATAATGGTAATTTCATCATTTTCAATCATTGATTCGGCTTTCTTACGTGCATCATTTAAGATTGCCTCATATTCATTTCTGGCTTCATCAAGGATTCTCTGTCTTTCATTTTTAATCCACTGAGCCTGTTGAATTTCATCAGGTAATTCTTCTCTAATTTCTTTTACAATTTCAGAGACCTCATCAGGATCTACCATTACCTTCTTTACAAGAGGAACACCACTTGCAACTTCAATAATTTCGTCTAACTCGTCTAAAAGTTCTAATACTTTCATTTTTTTAACCTTTCTTATTCATTAACCTCAATGTGCTTGGATGTACCATCATAGAAACATCTCCGCCTAAAGAAAAAACTTGTCTTACTTGATTTGAACTAATATAAGAAAAATCTGGATTAGTCATCATAAAAATTGTTTCTGTATTATTATACAATTTTGAATGCATTTGTGCGATAGGAAGTTCATAATTAAAATCAGATGAATTACGAAGACTTTTCACTTCAACATCAAAATTATTATCATTAACAAATTTTGCTCGCAAGCCTTCACATGCGACAACTTTTAAATTTTTTAAATCAGAACAAGCCTCTTTAATCATTTGAACTCTTGTATCAAAATCAAACATTGCTTCTTTTTCAAGATTTACAGTAACTGCAACTGTAAGTTCGTCATATAGTTTTGCAGCTCGTCTAATTATGTCAATGTGACCGAGATGTACTGGATCAAAAGATCCGGTAAAAACAGCTTTACTCATATACACTCACTCCTATGCTTCCGTAATTTTTATTTTTAACTCTTTTTAAACCGGCGTATTCCTCGGGCAACTCATCTCTATCCGAATGTTCACATACAACACAAGCTCCTTTAGCTAATATATTTGCTTTTACAAGCTCAGACATAGCATCTAAATAGAAATTGCTTGCATACGGAGGGTCTAAAAAAACTATATCAACAGAATCATGAATTTTAGAAATATTTTGCCTGAAATCTCCTGCCAAAATGACAGAATATTCTTCTGAATTACATATTTTGATATTGTCTTTTATAAGCCTTAAACTATCACGAGCATTATCTGAAAAATAACACTTTTTAGCCCCTCTGGAAATTGCTTCAAGCCCCAAATTGCCTGTTCCGGCGAATAAATCAAGGCAAACTAAATCATCTTTAAAATAAGGAATTAAAATATCAAAAATCGCCTCTTTAACTTTATCAGTTGTAGGCCTCACATTATATGTTTTTGGCGTATTTAAACGTCTTCCTTTGAAACTACCTGTTATTATTCGCATACATATATATCATAACACAAGGAAATTATCGTTTCCATAGGACTTATCAATGCTTTCTTTTAGCATTATGTTCTCTTTTTTTGATAAAGAAGGGTCTAAATTTAGCAATTCATCGGCTAATTCACTTGAAAATTCAACGATTTTCATGTGTTTTACAGGATCAGATAGTTTTAATTGAGGTAGACCATGTTGTCTAAAGCCAAATAACTCTCCCGGTCCACGGATTTCCAAATCTTTTTCTGAAATATAAAATCCATCTGAAGACTTATGCATAATTTCAGCTCTTTCTTTTGCAATAGTACTTTCCTCGCCAAGAACAATTAGGCAATATGATTGAAAATTGCCCCTCCCTACTCTGCCTCTAAGTTGATGCATTTGTGCCAAACCAAATCTTTCGGAATTTTCAATCAACATAACAGTAGCATTTGGTACATTAATTCCAACTTCAATTACTATTGTTGAAATTAAAACAGATATTTTACCTGCATTGTAAGCTTCCATGATTTTATCTTTTTCATCGGCTTTCATATTCCCATGTAACAATGAACAAGATATATCTTTATATTTATCTTGAAATTCATTAAATAATGTTTCTGCAGAATAAGCAGATATGCTGTCAGAGTCTTCAATAAATGGAGCTACAATATAGGCTTGCCTACCATTTTTTATTTCATTAATTAGAAGTTTGTATGCATCATCCCTGTTTTTTGTATTATAGATTTTTGTCTCTATTTTTTTTCTGCCAGGAGGCAGTTCATCTATAATCGAAATGTCCATATCCGAATACAAAACCACAGCCAAAGTTCTTGGGATTGGAGTGGCAGTCATAACTAAAACATCCGGGTTGTTTGATTTTTCAGTTAATTTTCTTCTTTGTAATACACCAAACCTATGCTGCTCATCAGTTATTACTAATCCTAAATTATGAAACTTTACTGAATCTGAAATAAGAGCATGTGTTCCAATTACAATTTGCGTTTCTCCATCTGCAATTCTTTGCAAAATATTTTTACGTTCAGCTATATTGACAGATGAAGTAAGCAAATCAACTTTTAAACCTAATTCTTTAAAAGTCTCAAAATGTTGATTAGCCAAAATTTCTGTAGGAGCCATAAAAGCCGCTTGGTATCCGGCATCTACCGCTTTATACATAATAGCTTCAGCTATAATAGTCTTACCAGATCCAACGTCTCCTTGTAATAATCTATTCATAGCCCTTTGGCTATCCATATCTGAACTAATTTCATTGAGAACTTTTATTTGAGAATTTGTCAGTTTGTAATTTAATTTTTTAAGGAACCCATCGTAAGAACCATCTTTAAAAGATATGCCAATTCTGCCAACACCAAATCGATTTGCAGATAGCTTTAATGCTACTCTTAAATTAAACAACTCTTCAAATATCAGACGATATCTCGCTATATTATAGTTTGTTTCATCTTCCGGAAAATGAATATATTTAAAAGCAAAACTAATAGGACAAAGATTCGCTTTTTTAATAATATATTCAGGTAAAGTTTCTTTATATTCTTCTGTAAGACTAAGGGCAAATTTAATAAGACGATGAAAATCTTTTTGCGTAAGCCCTTTTGTTAAAGGGTATACAGGTAAAATCCCCGACTCTTCATCATCACCGGCTAATGTAAAGGCAGGATGGAACATTGTTGCATAACCATTTTCAAGTTTTACTTTTCCATAGAATCTATAAGTCTCACCTATTTTGAAGTTTTTAGCTAAATAGCCAGACATAAAAAATAAAACATTCATTCTTCCCGTTTTATCAACTACAGTAAGATGTAACGTTCTATTTCTACCATATCCTCTACCTAAAGTATTCACGAAAATAGTGGCTTCTACTACAGCTTTTTCATCATTTTTAAGTTGAGAAATACACTTTTTATTTCTTAAATCTTCATATTCTCTTGGATAGTATTTTAATGCATCCTCAATGCAAAAAATGCCAAGACGTTCAAACGCCTCAGCTTTTTTAGGCCCGAATCCTTTAATATCCGTTATAGCTGATTTCAGATTTATTGTTGTATTCAATTACAATATTCCTTTTTGATAGTTTTTTAGAATATATACCCAAGATGCAAATTTTAATATTATATAAAGGCAATTCTAATGAATTTTCGATTTTTTGTGCAATAAACGAAAAGCAATGCTCACAAAAACTTTGTATACTAATGCCAAATTTTAAGTGTAAACTAATTACAATTTCGACCCCTTGTTCTTTCATCATGAAATCTTTCTTAATTAATTTATATTTTCCCTTATATTCATTAAGGGAATCTAAAATCATTTGATTAATTAAGGCATTATCGTAGCTTATTATTCCTTTTTCGTTTTCAATTTGAGTTAACATATATTAATTATAACATAAAAAAAGACTCGAGACATAAGCTCGAGTCGTTGTCAGCTATAAATTACATAGCACGGGAAACTTTACCAGATCTAATGCATCTTGTACAAACATTAATTCTAGATACTGTACCATTTTCTTCAACTTTTACAGACTGAATGTTAGCGTTCCACTTTCTTCTGGTATGTCTATTTGAGTGAGAAACATTGTTTCCGGAAACCTGACCTTTACCGCAAATAGCGCATTTCTTTGACATTTATCTGCACCTCCTTCTTACCCAGTGGCTGGGTTCATTAATGTAAACGGGCATAGCCCATAAAATTCGTACTCAAGTATTCTACCTAAAAATAGCCGTATTTGCAAGCTTTTTTTAGATTTTTTTGAGTAAACATATTGCTTCGGTGTGTGCAGTAAAAGGAAAATTATCAAAACACTGCATTTTTTCCGGTTTATAGCCATTTTCGACGCATGTTTTAAGATTAATAGCCAAAGTCTTTGGATTGCATGAAATATATATGATTTCAGGCACATTATAACTGCAAATTTTAAGCATAGCTTTAGGATGTATCCCGGCACGGGGCGGATCTACAACAATTACATCAGGCTTTTCTGTAATATCATCCAAAACTTTTAATACATCACCACAAATAAAATCACAATTACTTAAATTATTTAAAAGCGCATTAGTTTTTGCAGCATTAACAGCCTCTTCAATTATTTCTACGCCGTAAACCTTTTTGGCATCTAAAGCCATAGCCTGGGAAATTGTACCGGTTCCGCAATATAAATCATAAGCAGTTTTTTCGGACAAATTAGGCAAAAGTTCAATTGCAGCTTTGTATAACCTTTCAGCTGCGACAACGTTGCTCTGAAAAAAACTAAAAGCCCCGACTTTAAATCTAAGACCTAATACTTCCTCAAAATAATAATCCCGCCCATATAAAACTCTGCAATCATCGACCTTCAAAGCATCGGCAATATTATCATTTATTGTATGCAAAATGCCGACAATTTTAGAATTCAGCTTAGTTGACAATAATAAATTACTGTAACCTTGTTCATCAAACTCACTATCACTACTTGTAACTATATTAATTAACAATTCGTTTGTTCTAAAACCTTTTCTTATAATCAAAGATCTTAGTAAACCGGAATGTCTTTTTTTATGATAAAATGCATAGTTCTTTGAAACGCACCAATCCTTAGTGATTTTTAATATTTTATTAAAATCATCTGGGACTAACTGACAACAGCTTGCATCAATAATCGAAATATAGCTACCCTTTTTATGCATGCCAAGATCAAGAGGCCCGTCGATTATTTCATCGCCGAAAGTATATTCCATTTTATTTCTATATGCATAAATCTCAGGGCTTGAAACAATATCAGTTAATATATTGCTATCAATTCCATTGTCAATCAGAGCCATTTTTGCGGCCTCTAATTTCAAACTTAATTGTTCTTCGTATGATATACCTTGGAAGCTACATCCCCCGCATACATCTTTTTGTTTGCAAACCATAATGTGATATATATTATTCTTCGTTATATTTATTAAAAAATTGATTCTTATATTCTATAAACCTATCTTCATCAATGGCATGTCTGATATTCTCCATGGTGTGAACAAGAAAATGTAAATTATGCTCAGACAAAAGCATTGATGATAGTATTTCTTCATTCATAAAAATACTTCTTAAATAGGCTTTACTATAATGTTTACATACATAGCAATTGCATTCTGAATCAAGAGGTGAAAAGTCCTCGGCATATTTTGAATTTTTAATATTAACCTTGCCATGGCTGGTAAACGCTAAACCATGCCTTGCAACTCTTGTAGGCAAAACGCAATCGAACATATCTATGCCGCGTTCTACACCTTCAAAAAGACAATCAGGACTGCCAACCCCCATCAAATAGCGAGGTTTTTCTTTTGGTAAATAATCTACGCAGTCATCAAGAACTTCATACATAAGTTCTTTTGGTTCGCCCACAGATAACCCTCCGATAGCATAACCTGGCAAATCTAATTCTACGATTTCTTCTGCAGAACGCTTTCGTAAATCTTTATATATACCGCCCTGCATGATACCAAACAGGCTTTGTTCTTCGATATTTTTATGATATTCTTTACAGCGTTTTAACCATCTGGTAGTAAGCTCTAAACTGTCCTCAACATATTTTCTGTCAGAAGGATATGGAGCACATTCGTCAAAAGCCATAATGATATCTGAGCCTAAAGCCTCCTGTACTTCCATTGATTTTTCCGGAGTAAACATATGGAAGCTTCCATCAATATAACTTTGAAACTTAACGCCTTCTTCAGTTATTTTTCTCATATTTCCTAATGAAAATACTTGAAACCCTCCGGAATCTGTTAGAATCGCTCCATTCCAATTCATAAATTTATGCAAGCCACCCGCTTTTTTAATAAGTTCATGACCGGGCCTTAAATACAAATGATATGTATTTGCTAAAATAATATTAGCTCCTTCATCTCCTAAAGTAGCCACTGACTCCGGCTTCATTGCTTTAACTGTAGCTTGAGTTCCTACTGGCATAAATACAGGAGTCTCAAAAGAGCCATGCAAAGTATGTACTATACCGCGTCTGGCTTTAGTCTTTATATCAGTTTTTTTTAGTTCAAAAGTAACAGCGTCTTTCATATTAAATAATTAGCATGGCATCGCCATAAGAAAAAAATTTATACTTCATATCTACAGCCTCTTTATAAGCAGCAAGTACCGCTTCTCTATTATAAAGTGCAGATACTAACATCAATAATGTCGATTTTGGCAAATGGAAATTTGTTGTTAAACAATCTACCATTTTAAATTTATATCCTGGATATATAAAAATCCCAGTAGATTCTGATCTTGGAATTATCTTTCCATCAGGCGTAGAGCTGCTTTCCATTGTTCTGCAAGCTGTAGTTCCGACAGAAATAATCCTTCCACCGTTTTCCCTTGCGCTATTAATAATTTGAGCGGCTTCCTCTGAAATCGTATATTCTTCAAAATGCATATGATGATCTTCAACTCTATCAACCTTAACAGGTCGGAATGTTCCAATTCCAACATGTAAAGTGACATATGCAATTTTAATTCCTTTTTCTTCAGCCTTTTTAATTAATTCCGGAGTCCAATGAAGCCCTGCAGTTGCACATGCAACAGAACCTTCGTTTTTTGCATATACATTTTGATATCTATCTTTATCATGTTCATCTGCAGCGCGTTCAATATATGGAGGAAGCGGCATTGATCCAAGTTCATCAAGAACTTCCATGAATATTCCGGAATATTTAAACTTTACCAATCGCGTTCCTTCTTCGCCAGAGCCAATAATTTCAGCTATTAATTTTCCATTACCAAAATTAACCGTATCACCAAGGTGCAATCTTTTCCCCGGTCTGACAAGAGTTTCCCAAGTATCACCATCAATTCGTTTTGATAATAAAAACTCTATGTTAGCACCTGTTTTTTCTTTTATTCCAAATATTCTTGCAGGGATTACCTTTGAATCATTAAATACTAAACAATCCCCCGGATTAATATAATCAAGTATTTCATAAAATAACTTGTGCTCAATCTTTCCAGTTTTTCTATCAATAACTAAAAGGCGACATTCATCACGAACATCGCTTGGTTCTTGTGCAATTAATTCTTTTGGAAGATTATAATCAAAATCTGAGACATTCATCAGTCGTACCAATTAATAAGATCAACATCAATATAATAGTATTTCAAAATATCATCATAATCATAGCCGGCTTCGGCCATTGCAAATGCACCGTATTGAGACATACCAATTCCATGTCCAAAACCTAAACCATACCAATAAACTGTTCCATTTTTACAAATGTCACTTTTCTTTGTATATCCGGAAGCTGTAGAGCTAATTTTAAGTTTTTCTGTTGTAAAACCATTGTAAACATAAATACTATCCGTATTAACTCTATCTACACCTGATTCGGATAAAACATAATAGTATTCCGGAGTAGCATCACTGTGTTCAATGACATTAAACTCATAGTCGCCAACAGTAAAATAAGTAGATCTTAAATTAAATGTTGACATAATTCTATTGCGAGGAACAAGGACATTAGCATCAGTACCTTTAATAGCAATCATAGTTACAGCTCCGAAATCTGTTTCCTCCAGAATTTCAAAAGACTTAACTTTGCCAACATCAGGATAGCCTGCCTTTATCAGTTTTGTTCGAATTTCATCAAATGTATCAGTAAATTTCCATGGGGATGCCGGAGTTTCACTTGGTGTAAATTCATCGATTTTAGATTGTAGATAAGGAACATCTTTACTACCCCATGCATCAGATAAACTTAAAGTGTATCCACCACCATTGCTAGAAGAAAAATATGCAATTATTGGCTCTCCATCATAAACCAATACCTCTCCCTCTGTATCAATACAAGCTTGGGTTGTAATATCTGATTCAGAATTTACGCCACCATAGGCCTGGCAATCTGTTGTAGCACAAACATTTATATCATAGGATTCATGATGCTTAGTAAGTGCATATGTACGAGAAGCAACTGCTTGAGCCTTTAATGCTTCATACGGATTTTTTGAACTCATTTCTTTATTAACTACGCCCCAAACATAATGTTCTAAAGTAATGTAGTTAATAACTCTAAGCCCACTATTATTTACTAGATAAATACCATCCCTGTATACATTACAATTCTTAATAACTAAAGGTTTATCAGTTGTTACAGTGATGAATCTTTCATCTTCATCCTCGGCAGCAGACATATAAATGTTACCACTGCACTCATAGTCATCTTTAGTAAAAGAAATTTCGGTATCGTCGATTGTGTCTATTAATTCTCCACTTTCTTTATCATATACTAAGAAGCCATCTTCTGATTCCATAGTAATATATGATGCATAATTACTTCCAAAATACAATCCTAAAGAGATATATCTGTTTTCATCTAAATCAGTACTTTTTCTTTTAGCAAAAGAAAAAGTAAATGAAGATAATACTATTGAAAAAATTGCTATAATTGAAATTAATTTTTTAATTTTCATAAAAACCTACTTTTCCGAAATCTTTAATCCCAAATGCTTATATGCCGCATCAGTAACAATTCGCCCTTTTGGAGTTCTGGCTAATAAACCTTCTTGCATCAAATATGGCTCATATGCATCTTCTATAGTTACTCTTTCTTCTCCTATAGAAGCTGCTATTGTATCAATACCAACAGGACCGCCGTTAAATTTTGTAATCAACAAATCAAGAATTTTACGGTCAAGTTCTTCAAGTCCAAGCTCATCAATACTCAAAGCTTTTAACGAGGTATTAACTATCGATGTATTAATAGAAGTGAAACCTTGAACCTGCGCAAAATCTCTAATTCTTTTTAATAACCTATTGGCAACACGAGGGGTTCCTCTTGACCTTAAAGCTATTAATTTTGCAGCATCCGGATCAATTTTAATATTTAATATTCCGGCGGTTCTATTAATAATTTGAGCGAGTTCTTGCTCATTATATAATTCAAATTTTGCTAATACTCCGAAGCGATCTCTAAGAGGAGCTGATAACGAACCTGCTCTTGTTGTTGCGCCAACTAAAGTAAATTTCGGAAGAGGTATTCTTATACTGTGAGCTGCAGGGCCTTTTCCTGTAACAATATCCAAAGCAAAATCTTCCATAGCAGAATATAATACTTCTTCAACACTTCTATTAAGACGATGAATTTCATCGATGAACAAAACATCACCTTTATTAAGATTTGAAAGTATTGCAGCTAAATCTGCAGCACGTGAAATAGCAGGCCCAGATGTAACTCTTAAATCTACGCCCATTTCAGATGCGATAATACCGGCAAGAGTAGTCTTTCCAAGTCCCGGAGGACCATAAAATAAAACATGATCTAAAGGTTCAGATCTCATCTTACTTGCTTCTATATACACTTTTAAGTTTTCAGTTACATTTGTTTGGCCAACATAATCTTCAAATTTTTTAGGTCTGATAGATTTTTCTATCATTTCTTCATCACTTTGAAGTCCTGCGCCAACAACTCTTTTTTCATATTCCATTATCTATTCCTTAAAGCCTTCGCTATATATTCTTCTGTAGATTCAGCTTTAATTCCAACTAAGGCTGCATTCGCTTCTGATTTTGAATATCCTAAAGCCATAAGAGCTTCAATTGCATTTGACTTTTCTTTATCATCAATATCAGATACTTTAGTTTGAGGCTCATCACCAATATTTGAAAGATCGATATTTTTATCTAATTTATCTTTTAATTCAAGAACAACTCTTTGTGCAGTTTTTTTACCAATTCCGTTGGCACGTTGAATGGTATCAACATCTTCACATATAATTGCCTGCTTAATTGCGGAAACACTTCCGACACTTAAAATGGCTAATGCAGCCTTTGCGCCTATTCCCGAAATTGAAAGAAGCATTTTGAATAATGCTAAACTTGCTTTTTCAGTAAATCCGTATAAACTGATATCATCTTCTCTAACAATCATTGCTGTGTACAGGATTATTTCTTCTGTTTTTGAAGCAATAAGTGCATAAGAGTTTTCCGGAACATTAACATAATAAGCTATACCATTATTTTCAATGGCAACAGCTCCGGGCATCGTATCAACAATAAAACCTTTAATATAATGAATCATTATTTCATCTCGAAATTTTGCTTTTTAATTTCACCTTGATAAGAATGGCAAATAGCCGCAGCTAATGCATCAGAGGTATCATCTGGTTTAACTATTTCATCAAATCCAAGTATCGTTTTTACCATTTCTTGAACTTGCCTTTTGTCAGCTTTTCCATATCCAGTAACCGAAGTTTTAATTTCCATAGGAGTATATTCATAAATTTTCAAACCAGAGTTAATGCAAGCTAAAATTGCAATGCCCCTTGCCTGCCCTACAAAAATTGCAGTTTTCGCATTGTTTTGAAAGAAAAGCTGTTCAATACTTGTCTCATCAGGTTGATATTCGGCAATTATCTCCATAAGACCGGAATATAAGTGCTTTAACCTGTCTGGCATAGGTAAATCCTTTTTCGTCTCAAGCGAGCCATATGCAATAGGAAAAATCTGACTATTGTGTTTTTCAACAATTCCATAGCCCATAATGGCATAGCCTGGATCTATACCTAGTATTCTCATGGCATTATTATACCACAAATATGGTGTCGCACAAATGTTCTTTTCTACTTGAAAAAATTGTAAAATAATGTATAATTATTCATGAGGTGATTATTTATGCAATATTCTCGTCAAAATAGAATTTTAGAAATAATTAAAAACAATGATATCGAAACTCAGCAACAACTTGCAAACATTCTTAATCAAGAAGGCTTTAATGTGACTCAAGCTACAGTTTCGAGAGATATCAAAAGCTTAATGCTTATAAAACAATCACGTGGTGGCAAATCTTGTTACGCCCTACCCGTATTGGATCAAAATGATAAGTTCCAAAAATTTATGAAGGACATTATCGTTTCTATTGATTCTGCGGAAAATATAATTGTAATTAAAACTTTGCCGGGCTGTGCCGGACCTGCAGCAGAAGCAATTGATATGCAACACGATAAAAATATACTTGGAACTTTGGCTGGCGATAACACAATTTTTGTAGTTGCACAAACAAAAGATTCTGTTGAATCTATTATAAATGAAATTAAAAAGGTGTTAGCTTAATATGATTTCCCATGTTAATATTAAAAATTTTGCAATAATTAAAGATTTAGATTTAGACTTCAATCAAGGTTTAAATATCTTAACCGGTGAAACCGGCGCAGGAAAATCTATAATTATAGAAGCAATTAGTATGGCCCTTGGGTCACGTGCAGATGCTGATTATATCCGCACAGGCACTGATAAAGCAGAAATAACTTTAGTTATTGATGATTATGTATTAAAACGCGAAATTAGCTCTCAAGGAAAAAACTTATGCAAAATCAACGGCGAAATTGTAAGTCTTTCAGAGCTCTCAAATCTTTGCAAAACACTTGTTGATATACACGGACAATATGATCATCAATCGCTTTTAAATCCTGATAATCATACAGATATTTTAGATATATATGGTGGAGAAGAATTACTTAAAGTTAAAAATATATGCACTGATACATATAAAAACTATGCGTTAATATCTTCCGAATTAAAAAGCATTAAAACCAAAATTTCAAATGCACAAAGGCAAAAAGATATATATTCTTACGAAATTAATGAAATTAATGCTGCAAATCTACATTATGATGAAGATCATGAACTTGAAGAAGAAATTAAATTAATGCAAAACAGTGAAAACATTTTTTCCACGCTTTGTAATATTTCCGATGCTTTATATAATAATGATTTATCCGCTGTCAATGCTTTAGGCAAAGCAATGTCTGAAATCGAGTCAATCTCTGAATTTTCTGAAGAATTAGGCCAGTTTGCAACGGTAATATCCGATGCCTATTATGCAATAGATGAAATTAATTCTGATATGAGAACTTTCAGAGACAGTATCAACTTTTCTCCTGAACTTTTAGAGGAAAAAATTGAACGTTCAGAATTGATTGAAAAATTAAAGAGAAAATACGGTAATAGCATCGAAGAAATTTTTGAATATAAAGAAAAAGCAGCAAACAGTCTTGCCCTAATGGATGATGCTGATAGCAAAATAGATGAATTAGAATCAAAACAAAAACTATATAAAGAAGCTTTTGATACCGCAGCTAAAAGACTTAATGTGCTGAGAACAAATACAATAAAAGATTTAGAAAAAAATGTAACAAAAGAACTAACAGAATTAAATTTCGCCAATGCTTTATTTAAAGTTAATTTAGTTGATTGCCCTGCTTCAGAATCCGGGATCACTAAGGCTGAATTTATGATTGCTACAAATAAAGGCGAACTGCCAAAACCTTTAGCTAAAATAGTCAGTGGCGGCGAACTTTCAAGAATTATGCTCGCATTAAAACGAATTCTCGGGGATTTAGATAACATTCCAACAATGATATTCGATGAAATAGATACAGGAATCTCTGGTGCAACAGCCGGAATAGTCGGAGAAAAGCTGAAAAGTATTGCAAGTAAACATCAAATAATTTGCATAACCCATTTACCGCAAATTGCAGCACTTGGAGATTATCACTACAAAATTGAAAAAAAGAGCGATGCAAATGCTACATACACGAGCATTACACCACTCAATAAAGAACAAAGTATTGAAGAGTTGGCACGACTTTTGTCCGGAACTGAAATCACAGATGCGGCCAGAGCCCAAGCAAAAAAACTTATTCAAGGCTAATTTGTCCAATTTTTCCAGCGCGGAATTCGTCTATGACAGTCCGCGCTGTTCTTTCATAATCAATCCTTTTTCCCGGAAGAATGAATCCTCTTTTTAAAGCAATAGACTCCATATTTTCCAATGGGGTTTCTTGAATTTCATCAAGTTTATATCTTTGAATCATTAACTCAGGATAATCATTGCAAAGCTTTGCTATTAATTCTAAGCCAAGTTCTGATATGTCCATAATTTCATCTTTTATTGAACCGCAAAAAGCAAGATTTAACCCTACTTTAGGATCTTCAAATTTTGGCCACAATATTCCAGGCGTATCAAGAAGCATAATATCTTCTCCAAGTTTAATCCATTGTTTGCCCTTGGTGACTCCGGGTTTGTTCCCTGCTTTAGCTGCTTTAGTACCTGTCAGACGATTAATTAATGAAGACTTACCGACATTCGGAATACCCACAATCATCAGCCTTAAAGCTCTTTTTACAGTACGAGCTTCATTTTTTTCATCTCTTATTTTTGATAATAAATTTTTTAAAGTACTAACGCCTTCCCCTGAATTTGCATTCAAAACAAGAACTTGAGTATCTTTATCCCTTAATTTTTCTGCCCAAAGTTTTGTACGATCTGATGCAGCTAAATCACATTTATTTAAAATGATAATTCTTGACTTATTAGAAACCAAGTCATTAATAATTGGATTCCTGCTGGAAATAGGAATGCGCGCGTCAATAATCTCGCAGACAAGATCAACGAGTTTAAGATTTTCCTGTATTAGCTCTCTGGTCTTTTTCATATGACCGGGATACCAATTGATATTTTCTAAATTACTCATTTTTAAATAGTAAAAACGGAGAGCCTTTCGGTTCTCCGCATATGGATTTATTACATTTCCTTTGATTTGATCTTAGCAGATTTTCCTGTTCTTTCTCTCATGTAATTGAGCTTAGCTCTTCTTACATTAGCTTCACGAACAACCTCAATCTTTTCAATCATAGGGCTGTTAACAGGGAATGTCTTTTCAACACCGACACCAGATGAAAGCTTTCTTACTGTGAAAGTCTCACTTACGCCGCCATTCTGCTTTTTAAGAACGAATCCTTCGAAAACCTGAATTCTTTCTCTATTTCCTTCTTTAATCTTCAGAGATACCTTTACAGTATCACCAACGTTAAATTTAGGAAGATCGGTTCTTTCATATTCCTGTGTAATTGATTTAATTAAATCCATTTTATTCTCCTTATCAACCATTACGTTCTTAAATAAAACACTTAATAACCTTTTGTTATCAAGCTCTACCAGCGGAGCGCACGCAATAAGCACTAAATATATTAACAAAATATTAGTAAAAATGCAAGTATTTTATGCTCTTGGATGCGATTTATCATAGACATCCATAACCCTGGCTTTTGATAATGAAAAGTAGAGCTTAGTTAAAGCCATGTCTTCACTACCTAAAAGCTCCTGTAGGCTCTTTAAATCTGCTCCATTTTCAATCATATGTGCCGCAAATGAGTTTCTGATCAATTGAGGGCTTAAATTATCTGATATTCCAGCCTTTTTTCCATAGAATTTAACTATTTTCCAAACGCCCTGTCTTGTAATTCTTTCGCCATTATAATTCAAAAACAATGCTCCAACGTCCTCTTTTCCGGCTAAAAGATTAGTTCTGATATCTTTCATATATTTAAGAATAGCTATTCTGGCCATCTTCCCGATAGGAATTATTCTATTTTTTGTATTTTCTCCATGGCAAGAGACAAAACCAATCCTTAAATCGATATCCTGAACATTTAATGCGGTTAGCTCGCTGACTTTTAAGCCACAAGCATATAGCAACTCTAAAAGAGCTTTATCCCTTAAACCTTTTTCATCATCTGATGGTTGTTTTAATAAATTGTCAACTTGTTCAATACTAAGATATTGGAAATCTTTGGCTTCAACTTTAGGGACAATGACTTTTGAACATGGATTAAAACTTATTTCTCCGTTAAAACGTAAAAAATCATAGTATTTACGAATAGAGACCATCTTTCGATTAATTGTAGAGCGGCTGCGGCCAAGATTCTTTAAAGTCGTAAGAAAAGCTTTAATAGTATCCGCACTGCAGGCCAAAGGATTATATTTTTTCGAATCTAAATATAAGCAGTAGTCTTTAATATCTGCCACATATGCATTGACACTTGCCGGAGTTATATTTTTATCACTGACAAGATATTCTTTAAATTCTTTTTCCTTATACATAGCGCCCTCGGTTTACAATAAACTTTTTATTTTATTATATTATTCATAAAGCACTTAGTAAAGCAAAACCCATATTTTAAGTTTTTTTAAGCTTTTTTATTGCTTAAATCCCTGTTTTTTGGTAATATTTTTATGAGGTTTATCCCCCTGATAACCTCATAGATCTCTAATCCCAATACCCCTTTTGAAACAAAATGCTCTGCTCCCCTGCAGGGTATTTTGTTTTTTTGTGCATAAAATTAATTAAATAAAACAAAAAATCCCTTAACTTTTTGGGTATAAGGGATTTATTTGGTGCGTCACGGGAGATTCGAACTCCCAACCTACTGATTCGTAGTCAGGCACTCTATCCGTTGAGCTAGTGGCGCAAGCAAAAGATATTATACAATATTTACAACTTTTCTTCAATCTTTTCTTTATCTTCTTTTAATTTGTTACGGAAATCTACTAAAAATTTCTGAAGCTGTTTTTTATGAGAGCATAGTTTTTCAGTGCAATTATCACACTGCAAAAATGCATTTGTATTTTCTGCAAAACGTTCAGGATGAAGTTTATAGATTACTTCCCACTGTACTAATAATAAAGCGGCAAGTATAAATAGAATCTTTGCCATAACATGATCAATCAGAATGCATGGCGTAAACATCATAATAAAATCCCAATTATATATTCTGCAAGTTCCACAACATTTGTTTTTCATCATCCAAGTTTGAAATGGACAGAAAAACAAAATACAAATCATATCGCATATAGAATATATAAGACAAACTAAAATCAATATTTCCTGATCAATAATACCAATAAAATATAATGCGGCAATTATAGCATTAAGAACTACCCATGAAAGAATAACTATCACCGTTCTTATAGCACTATCAATTTTAGGTTTCTCTTCAGTTGTAGTTGGAATGTAATTTTCTGAAAATTGTTTTTGGCATCCTTTACTTTCCATCTGAGATGGGAAAAATCTAAAACACATTTCAATTATAAAAATCGTAGAAACGCCCCATACAAAGTATTCATCGCTCTCTAATATACCAAAACCACCTGTTCCATATCGAACTCGATGAACAATATACAGTATTGTACACAGCACAAAAAGAAATGATCTGAAAATCAATTTAGAAAAATGCATCGCCGATGTTTTTGAAATATGCGTTCCATTAAAGTACATCAGAATAATCCCTCCGAAGATAATATACTTGAAATTAAAGTATTTATCTCTTGATACTGCACATTTGAATTGTCAATTAATACTAAAAAATCAGAATGATAACCTTTAAGTTGATTTAACTCCGTTTTGTTTACAGGTAAAGAATTTAAGTCGACATATGATAATTTATCAGTACTATTTAAAAGAATCTTTAGGTTTATTTTTCCTGTAGAACAATCGTATTCTAATTCATATGAATCTTCATATATTGAACTCGGGATACCGCCAGCCCGAGTAACAGCTTCCACATAAATACAATTTTTATCAGAACGAATTGAATTGCAAATCACATATTTTTTTGCTACAATTCCGAAGCCACATTCAAACGAAATCTTATCATAAGGTAAAAATACAGCTGAATTATAAATATTCGCGAGCTGCTTAACATCATCAGAGTTGTGAAGCAAAATTAATTGTTTTGATTTATCATCTTTATAACCAAGATAATGCTCGTAAAATGAAATACATTCGCCCCCACCTATTTCATCATCACGTTTATCTGATAAACCCAATGCCACTTCTACAGATTTTTGATTTAGGTGTGATAGTTTTTTTGCCATTGGCCAATACTTTTTTAGATATCTATACATATCGATTGACCAGAAAAACGGAAAGTCAGTTATTCCATATTTTTTTGCTCTTGTTTTAATAAATGGTATATCAAACCTATCACCATTATAAGTAACAACTACTTCGTATTGAGAAAGAATATTAAGCGTATCAATTATTAATCGCTCTTCATCTTCTTTAGACTCTGAAAAAAGTTGAAACACATCGCCGTTTTCAGGATCACAAAATCCGGCATTAATAACCATATCTTTATATGGCATAAGGCCCATAGTTTCAATATCAAAAATAATTGTTCTTAAATTTTTACAATAAGGATTAGGCATTATATCTTGCGTAATAAAACATGTATTGTTGAATCACACCAGCAAAACCATTATATCTTGCTAAAGGAAATTCATTATTGTACTGTTTTTCTAAAACTCGTGAAATCCAAACATCAATTGGGAAAGCATTTATTCTGTGATAACCGAACAGCGAAACACAGTTTGCAACTTTAGTTCCGACACCTTTAACACTCATTAATTCTTTTAGAAGGTTATCATCAGAATAGCTAGCAATTTTCTCTAAATCTAACTCACCATTATCTACCATTCTTGCAGCTGAAATAATATAAGGAACTCTATAGCCAAGCCCACACGATTTTAGTTTTTCCTCAGTGGCAGACGCTAAGCTCGATACCGAGGGGAAAGAAAATACAGTTTTTCCATCAGATATATCTAATGGCTTTCCGTATATTGAACATATAGCCTCAATACTTGACTTTATTGCAGGAATATTCTTCCTTTGCGAAATTATAAAACTAATCAGCATTTCCCAAGGATCTTGCCTCAATATTCTGATTCCTTTGCTAAAATCGGCCGCTTTTGATAGAAATTTGTCTTTCTTGGGGATTTTATCGCGAAACACCGAATAATCTGTCTCAAGGTCAAAATAAGGCTTCCAGAAGGCATTAAAATCGTCTTTTGAACAATCTAAATCGTTGTCATATATACGAATGGCCTTATCACCGGCAACATTAAGCCAATGATTACCCTCTTTATTAATTCTAAAACATTGCCCCGAATCTGCAATCTTTTTAATATCAAAATATTCATTGGAAATCTTAATCATATTATTAGTATATCATGTCTATATTTCTTAACAAGAATGAAAATTTTTAAATAAAAAGAGACCTGCAATTTTACAGGTCTCTCTCATTTTGATATTTAGTTATCTTTCGCAGAATCTCTGAATCATAGCAGCTGCTTCAGCTCTTGTTAGATATCCCTTAGGATCAAGAACATTTCCGCCCTTTCCTGTTAAGATGCCCTTCATGACACACCAATGAACTGCTTCATCAGCCCATGAACTAATTTCAGCTCTATCATTAAATGACAATAAGAACATCCATGCACCCTGGAACCCTTCGCCTTGATTTTGAGCATATTTATAAAGCATAGTTGCGAACTGTTCTCTTGTTATTGGATCATTCGGACCAAAGTTTCCGTCTTCATAACCGGAAACAATATCTTTTCCATTAGCCCAAACTACAGCTTTTTCATACCAACTGTCAGCAACAACATCAGGGAAGATATTATCATTCATAAACGCAGGCTCTCCATCGATTCTATAAATCATAGCTACTACTTGCGCACGTGTTGTAGAACCAGTTGGATTAAACTTCATTTCATTAACACCATTCATATAACCATTATCAATGCAAAAATGAATACCATCATGATACCATGCAAGTGAACTGAGATCACTAAACTTTGACAACGGGCAAGCAATTCCCTTCTCGCATTTATCATATGTTGTGCCTTCTATAGCCGGAGTAAATGAAAGTAAGTTGCTCTCCACATAGTAAGTAACTGTATTTTCTTCTGTGTCTACTTTCTTTTGTACTTCTTTGCCGGAAACTCCGGAGACAAGAACTTTTTCATCAAATTTAATATCTGATGATATTACAAATTTACCGGATGCATTAAGTGTAATCTTCTTACCATTAGCTTTAAATGTACCAATTTCATCGCCAATAAAATCATCATGTAAGCTTTCAACAAACAAAGTCGCATCAGCATAGCCAATATTATTTGTACCTATAGTAATATTTTGTCCTAAAGTAAAATGACGAGTATTTACAACAGTTTCTTTATTAACAGCACTCTGTCCGGAAATTATATCGCCACAAAGAATTAAATTATCTGTTACCCTAAGATTTGTTCCGGCTGCAACATCTTTATTCCATGTGAATCCGTTTTCAACTACAAAATCAAATTCCAGGCCAAAAGGAACATCATTACTAATTTCGTTAGTAAAGAATGTTGCTTGTGGAAATACATAGTCATCAGTTTTAACTTCTTCTGCTGTACCATATGCACCCTGAACATTTTTCATCCAGTACTCAATCTGATCTACATTTTCTTTATGGAAAACAATACTTCCATTATTAACAGTTTTTCCAGTTGTCTTTATTGTGAAATGATTAAGATCAAGCATAACAAAATCCGGAATGATTAAATCATTTGAACCAAGATCAACATTATCTAATAAATAGACAAAGTCAAATTCTTCAGCTGCATTTAAAGCATCTTCGAGTGTTTCATATTTAACAGCCTCGGCATCTTCTCCAATGCAAGCCACATATTTTGTTTCAGCGAAAGAAGCTGCCGGAACCATGCAAAGCAGCATAGCAATAACTAATAAAATACCTAAAATTCTCTTCTTCATATTGTTTACCTCAAAAAAATTAATCTATTTTTGATATTATACAACATATTAAATTAAGAAGCAAAAAACTAAAAACAGGTCATTTCTGACCTGTTTAATATGGTGCGGTATAATGGACTTGAACCATCACGGTGTTACCCATACGGCCCTCAACCGTACGCGTCTGCCAATTCCGCCAATACCGCAAATCAACAGTAGATATATTAGCACAATAAGCCTATATTGTAAAGGGCTTTT
>JAZUJE010000009.1:0-6766 GCA_045642565.1 Anaerovoracaceae bacterium
TTTTGCTTATAAACTTGCCTTTTTCCCTTGCTACCCCGAGAACTATATACTATAATATATATGGAACCAAAGGCGTGCTGAATAACTCGGCGCGCGGTTTTGGTATTATTTTGCTATATAAAGATACTTAAAAGGAGAAAATATGCAAACGCACAAAAAGAAAATAGTGCTGCTTTTGGTTGCATGCTTGCTTTTAACTTTGATTCCTTGTTCGGCCCTTGCCGCAGGAACAGTAATCGAAGTTAAAGCTCCGACAACCATGCCAAAAGCCGGAGATACATTTACTGTCACGGTAAACATATCTGGCAACCCGGGATTTTGCGCAGTTCAATTTACACTTGGGTTTGATAAAGAGGGCTTATCATGTACTGGAGCGGACGTAGGAGCTTTGTTAAATCAAACATTGTCAGCCTCAAATCCAAACGCAAGTACTGGTGCAATTATAGCGGCTGCGAATGTAAGCAACATCTCATCTGATGGTATTTTGGGTACATTCACATTTAAAGCAAATAAAGATATTACAAAATTTGATTTTACCTTATCAGAAATTGTTTTATCTGATGCCAGTGGGCAGAAAGTAAGCTACGCTGTTGTCGGCGCTACAGAAAAGAAAGTTACACCAGTAACTCCGACAGACCCAACGACACCGGCCGAGCCGACTACTCCAACCGAACCGACTACCCCGACAGAGCCAACGACTCCGACAGGCGGTGAAGATACTCCGGGCGTTATAGTAATCGAGCCAACCGAAATAAGCTTCACAGATACAGTTGGACACTGGGCAGCAAGCTATGTCGAGCGCGCTGTACAACTCGGAATATTCGGAGGCTATGGCAACGGACTTTTTAAACCAGACCAGCCGATTTCAAGAGCACAGTTTATAACTGTTCTCTACAGAATAGCAGGCTCGCCTGAAACAGAAATAAATACTCCTTTTAAAGATATAGATTCACAATCCCTTGAATTTAAAAAAGCAATTTCTTGGGGATATGCAAACAAGTATATTAACGGAACAAGTCAGACGACATTTAGTCCGGAAAAATATATAACAAGGCAAGAAGCAATGAAGATGCTCTTTGGATATTCCGGAGGGCAAAGCGGACAAGAACTTATACTTACTCAAGTATACGACAGTTCATTTACCGATAGTGCAAAGATTGCTTCGTGGGCAAAGCCGGCAATGTACTGGGGCTATTACAACAAGATTATCAGCGGAACCACCGCAACGACACTTGGCCCGGAAGGCAATGCAACAAGAGCCCAAATAGCAAAAATCTTAGTAGACTACTTAGAAAACTATAGCAAGTAGAAAGGAAAAAATACTATGAAGAAAATAATTTGTTTAACACTAAGCATGTGCCTATCGCTTGCTTGTTTTACTGCAGTAGCATTTGGCGCAGATTCGAAACTTGCAGAGGGCGGGTTTTATATGAAATCTGCAGATACAGGCGTAAAAGTAGAATTGAAAAAAACAGATTCTACTTCCGTAGAATATGGAACAAGCCCTACAGTACAGCTTAAAAGTGGAAAGTATGCCAGAGTCTTCGAAGGGGCAGTAAAGCTTACACTTACAATAGGTACAGAAGAAAATGCAGAATATTTAGTAATTATGTATGCCGGTGATGGCGATGTGCCAACAGTAGAAAATACAATTACATATATTAACCAGTATCATTCAGGAGACACATTTATTGTTTACCCAAGTGATATGAATGATGAAACCGAGCTTACAATCTTAATCACTAGCAACGCTGAAGATTTTGTTAAGAAAAAAGTAAAACTTGGATATATGCCAGCTGAGAAAAGATTGTGTACTTTCAATATTGGAAGCGCGACAGGTGATCGTGCAATTAATATTCTTGATGTTACTATGATTATAAGTCATATTGTCGAGACTTCTATTATTCAAACTGGTAGTGATACTTTTAAAGCTGCAGATATTAATCAAGATCAGAGTGTTAATATACTTGATGTAACAAGGATTATAAGTTTAATAACAGAACAGACTACATTTGTTAACGTAGATTAGATGCAATATGGAGATAAGTGATATGTGTAAACGAATTCTATCAGTGATTTTAGTGGTTGCAATGATGCTTGGATGTTGTAATCTTGCAGCCTTTGCAGATTCTTCTTATGATTTAACTGTTTTTGTTTCAAAAATTGAAAAATATGATACATCAACAGCTACCCATTCAGAAGAGATATCTGAAGCAAACGCAGGAGATGTAATAGTCGTAACATATAGTATAAAAAATGGGACGAGCACATCAATTAATGTTAAGGGCTTCCAATTTTTTGTAGCACAACCAGATGTGCTTACACAATTTATTGATTCTGAAGCTACAAGTAGTGATTTTAAAAATAAATGTTCAAAGATTTTAGCAGGTGATTATTGGAATAGCTGTACTTTTACCGCAAGCTCAGGGGCTTGTGCAGCATATCATTCGGATACTCCTCCTTATATTACTATGAGTGCTGAGGAAACAATAGATATATTGTCGGTTGCTTATAGAATTGATCCGGAGGCAGAAGGAGAATTTAATTTAGACCTTGGTATTAATTTAGCAAAAACGAATATAATATCTGATGAAAATGATCAGCCTATAGAATCTGTTAACTGGTCTGAAACTAAGACAATTAGTGTTACTGGCGTTGCTCCAGAAATTGACGATGCAATTCCAGTTACATTGGAAAAGATAAATGATCAAGACCCTGTTGTTATTGATGCAGAGGGGGGGGTGACTGTAACCCTTGATGGAGAAGCCAGTGTTCAACTTCAAGCAAGCGCTAAATCTAAGAACGGAACAGTACTTACAGATTGTGTAGAATGGACCATTACTCCTCCAGAGTCTAATGTGAATGATGTTGCTCTTGATACAGGCGTGGAAATTGGAGAAAATGATGGCGTTATTGTAATAGGAAAACTCGCACCAGCTGGCGATTATACAGTTACAGCTTCGGCTATAACAGATAAGTCTACAGGTGACTCGGCAAAAACTATATTCCACATCGAACACAACTCTGTACCAAAAACGGTATACCTTAGTGATGGTACAAATAAAATTACAACATTTAATCCGGAGGCATTTTCGCTTTTTGTAGATCCTGCAAAAGGCGCAGAATATACATTCACAGTAAAAGCTGAAGACCAATTTGGAGATGAACTTAATTGGTCTAAATATACAGGATATGAAATTAAGAACTTTGATGGTGACACGGTAGAAGAAGATGGAGCTTCGAATTTAAGGTCATCGATTGAGTTTGATGGAGAAGAAACATTTACAATAACATATCCAGAAGGCTTTGACCCTACAAATGTGCCAGCTGAGGGAGATGGAACACAGGTATGCTTTGAAGTTGACCCAGAAATGGACGCTTCTTATTGCTTCACCTTCAAATCTACCTTCCTTACAGTAGAGTGGGATGACTATGTTGAAGCTGTCGCAAATAAAAAATATGGTACAAAAAATAGTGATCTTGTTAAGGCAAAAAGTGATAAGGACTGGACATCAGTTGAGGCTACTGCTGGTGAAGATACTTGTACGGGAAAGATTACCGTTGATAGTCTTGATGACATTCAGATTCCAGATCCTGAAACAGGCGAAATACCAGTTAGCCTTACTTTTGAGGTTACTGATGGAGGGTCTTTCGCAGGCACAAAGGTGAGCCATACAGTTTATGTTCCAGTAGAGCCGAAAGCGATTACGTTTAATCTTGATGCTGAAGACTATGAGTACGGAGCTACCCCAAAAATACAAGATCTTGGTGAGGAGTCTTATTATATACTTGAAAAAGATTCGTTATGTAATGTTCTTGCTGGCCATTCAGAAGGTGAGAACCCACAGGAGATATTAGATGGACTCTGCGTTATAAAAAATGCTGATGGTAGTGATGTTGTGAAAAATGCTTACGGAAAAGAAGACGTAGGCGATTATCAAATAACAATAGATGCTGAAATAGCTGATGCTTATAAAGGAGCATATACTTTAAATGTTTCACCAGCTACTTTCAAAATTACACAGGGTGAAATAACGTCTGAACTTGCTGGCGCTAAACAAATTTATTATGCTAATAAAAGTGCTATCACTTTAGCCTTTGAAGATTTTACTTTAGATCCAGAAGATTATAAAAATGATGAATACGCCGAACTTAGTGAAAACCTTGAATTGGTTTCAATTGCTAAAGACGGAGGAGAGACATGGTTGCTTATTGGGGATGATGTCAAATCATTTACTCTTAAAGATGCAACTAAAGATACCGAAGCTACAGTTAATGCTACCTTTAAGTGTAAAAATGGTAACTATAATGATGTTGTAGTTCCAATTACCATCACTTTAGTCGATAAGAAAGATGTTTCAGGTGACATTGAAATCACTGGAAACTCAGAATTTACGTATGATAGTTACATAAGCTTTGTATATAACTTTAAGAAAGATGCAACTTATAAGCCAGACGACGGCGTAGGCACATGGGAAATTACATACGAAGGAATAGATGGCACCTCATACGGCCCAAAGGCGGATGTCCCTGTTAATGTTGGAAAGTATCAGATGATATGTACATATGAAGATGATGTAGTGGCAACTGATGCCCCATATGGTCATATTGGAACACAAACTTTTAACTTTGAAATAAAGAAAAGAGATGTAGAATTTCATTGGTCTTATAAGGTCGATGGTGATAGCATGTGGTACGTATATGCAATGAATGTACCAGATCCGGCGAAATTGGTTTATTGTGGAAAACAGTATACCGTTAAACCTGCACTAGATGCGACGTTTGCAACAAAATATAAATGGGTAGAACTTCCTGATCTTACTTCAGGATATAGTGCAACCGATGCCGGTGAATATACTACATCCGAAGTAGGCAATCTTACTGGTTCCCAAGCTGGAAACTTTAAATATGCTGATGGGGCTTTGAAAGCTCTTACATGGAAGATTTGGAAGGCTGATTTAATGGTAACCGATATAAAAGATTATGTACAGCTTAATGAAACAGCATTAGACAGTCTCGAAGATGTTGAATTCTCAGGTAAAGCAGTAGAACCATCAGTAACAACAGCCGGTGAAACTTGGCTAACTGATGTAGCCAAACAGGCTGGGGATGATGATGCAGAATTCGTGTTCTCATATAAGTATTTGGATGATGCAACCTGGAAAGATTTCACAGGAACCCCAATAACAGTTGGCACATATAAACTTTTTGCAAAAGTAACTGGTGCTAAAAATTACAATGATAATGTTGTTGAACTTCAAAAGTTCGAGATTACCCCGAAAGAGATAACTCCAGCAATTGATGATACTAATGTTGAAGATCATGTATGGGATAATACAACCGGTGCTAACGGAACTCCTGCAATAACATTTAGCGATATCCCTAGTGGATATGAACCATATGTAACTGCAACTTGGGCATGGGCGACTTCTGCTGTTGGTGAGCATACACTTGTTGCTTCGAATATTGAATTGGCTGATAATCCGGATACTACCGGAACCGATGAAAGTGTTGTAAATCAGAATTACACTCTTTCAGTAAATACTGTTTCTAAAGAAGCCACTAAAGGTATTATCAAAGCAACATATAGCGGAACAGCTCCAAGTTTAACTCTCAATATTTATTATAAAAATACAGAGCCCTTCTATGTTTGGGCAAGCGATTTTGACTTTGACCTTGAGGAAGGTTTGGAATTACAAAATCCTAAAATTGGCGATGGTGAAGCAGAATGGCCTGCTGTCGTTGAGCATACTATAGACCTTGCCGATCGTGGATTTTCAGACGATGGATGGCATGGGCAGCTTCCTACTATAAGCGATGATGAAATTAAAAAGGGCGCACAAGATGATTATGCATATGTCACAATCACTAGTGATAATTATGAGGACATTAGCCCTGTTGAGATTCATGTTGTTGCCGTAGATGTTCAATTTGAAGTTGATGGTGACCCGGCTACAGATACTAATGCTTTTAGCAAGGCAGAAAATCCAACTTATGGTGCTAAATGGTCTGAGATTATCACTAAAGTTGATGGCTATAAAGCAATTGTAGATACAAACTATAACGATGATCAAGATGACTTCGTTTTATATGTTCAAAAAGAAGGAGATGCATCTCTAATAGCATATGATGGTGACACTATCCCTGGTGCCGGAACATACATTGTAAAGTTAATGTTTGAAGGCAAAATTGACGGCGAGGATTACAATTCACAAGTAGCAAGTACTACTGTTACAATTGGCAAGGCTACCCCAACACCTGACGACATTTCATATACATTACCAAAGAATGCGAAATATAATAAATCGCAACATTCAGCCGATGTTAGTATAGTAACGCAAGGTTTAGGTAGTTTTACTGTTAAATATGCGAAAAAGACTGGAGAAAATACATATGGTGATCCAAGCACAACTGCTCCAACAGATGCTGGAACTTATAAGGTAATTGTAAGCATAGCATCGAGCGACAATTATGCCGAAGTTGATTTGGATCTTGACGACTTTACAATTGCCAAGGCTACTCCTGAAGTTACAGGGTTAGTGCTTAAAGATGACTGGGTTTTTGACAATGGTAATTATATGTTGGTAAAACCTGCGCCGACTGTTACTGAAGGATGTACAATTGAATATTCGCAGTCAAAAGATGGCCCATTTGCAGACGCTACAGTTGCAAAAAATGCAGGCACATACGATGTTTATTATAGAGTAACCGGAAATGATAATTATGAAAATATCGAGCCAACAAAGGCTGGGTCTGTAGTAGTAAG
>JAZUJE010000010.1:0-12403 GCA_045642565.1 Anaerovoracaceae bacterium
GGTGAATATGGCCATGGTATGCATATGCTTGTAAATGAAAGTTTGCAAAAAGCTTTGGCCGGCGCGAATTCAGAATTTTCATTTTTGAAAAAAGTTTATTTTCATTTATATGATCAAAACCAAATAGTTCTGGATTGGATGGATGAAAGCTTTGATGAGCTTGATGGCTTATCACCATTTCAAGTGACTCAGCAAAAAGGTTTTGAAGAACATCAGTCACAGCATTGGACTTGGTTTAAGCGTTGGATTCACGGATCAAATAATGAAATTACAAAAGCTTCGCAAATAACAACTTATAATCCGTCATATTATGGTTGCTACTATTCTTCTATCAAAGAAGACCAGGCAAAAAATGATTTCTTTGAAAATGTTTTAAGTTATGAAGAGCAAAGGATAGAAGCGGAAAGAGTTGCAGCAAAAGAAGCCGAGGCAAAGCGTATTGCAGAAGAGGAGGCTTTAAAAGAGCGGCTCGAAGCTGAGGCTCACAGGCGTAAGCTTATCTTGATTGGAATCACATCGATAGTATGTTTTGTTTTAACATTTGTATTGATTAAAATTTTCAATAAACCATCTAAACATTAGGAGCATTGCTTTGCAGAGGGGCTTTTGCTATAATAAAAGCACCCTTGAGGTGACTATTTATTTTCCTACACTTGCTATACGGGATTCCGGATGTCTGCTAATTCATTATGTCAGGCCTCATTATATCAGTGGAAGACAGAAGCTTTAGAGCAGGAAACCCACCTGTTAAATACAGGGAAAAGCAAAGGTCACTTCGAGGCTTTTTTATAAATTAAAATCCGAGATTATTTATCTCGGATTTTTTGATATGTTTTGTATACAATCTGTCCTAATATCAAACAGGAAATCAATTCGCTTAAAAAGATGCTTGCAACTACGACTATATAAGCCTTGCTGATTCCATATTCCAATATTAATATCGGCGGAATAATCAATGTATTCGCAATAACCGGCGGTAAACAGGCTAAAATGCGATTTTTCCTGAGAAGCCATGTCCCTATAGCACCAATCAGCGTAGCTATGCTTCCAAATATAATGTCCCAAAGTGCGAGGCCCGATAGAATATTAGCTATTAAGCATCCAATGCTTAATCCGGGGATGGCTGCGGGGGTAAAAGCTGCCAGTATGCACAATGCTTCTGATAATCTAATCTGAATTAAACCCGATGAAGCCCCGAATATTGATGTAATCATGGTTAAGATTACATATAAAGCCGCAATTATGCCGGCCAAAGCAAGCTTATTTGTTTTATTATTCATAAAAACTCCTTTAGTTTTGATTTAAGTGAGGAAGGTCTCGAACTCACTATTATTATTGTAGCATACTATATAAATATGCTACAATATAAGTTATGGAAAATATGATTAATAATGAAAAATATGATGGAAAAATCATAACACAGCTATTTATATTGCTGTTGCCTGCACAGATTTTATCTTTTGCAGTATCTTTGCTTGGCGGAATTATTAATGGCGTATTGATTGGTAATTTCCTTGATCAAAATGCTGTTTTAGCCCTGGGCTATGTAAGTCCTTTAGTTGCAATTATCGGTGCAATAGGATCTGTTATTTCAGGCGGCTCACGAATTCTCGCGGGAAGATATATAGGAAGAAACGAACTGAAAAATCTCGACTATATCTTTTCGCTTTCAATTATCATGGCAGTTGTAGTTGGAGGCCTACTAACTATTTGCGGATTTTGCTTTTCAAAATCTTTAGCAGTTTTATTCGGAGCTAAAGGAATATCAATTGAAGCAACATCGTTATATATAAGAGGGCTTTCTTTTGGGTTTATTCCGACACTTCTTAATCCATCACTGATGGTTTATCTGCAAATGAGTAATAAATCTAATTACTCATTAGCATCAGCTGTTGTCCTTGCCGGAACAAACCTTCTTTTCAGTTTGGCAAATGTCACTTTAATAAATGGTGGAATCTTGGGCATGGGAATTGCTGTTTGCTTGAGCCAGTATGCTACAGTAATCTTCTTGCTTGCAAAATTTGTATTAGATAAATCTTTGATGCATTGGGATATTTCCGGAATCAAAAAAGCAATGGTCTCGGGAATGGTTGCGCTTGGAGCACCAACGGCAATTGCAGCCGCTTTATATGCACTTCGTAATGTAGCAATCAATTATTTGGCTTTAACTGTTGGTGGTGAAAAAACAGTATCAGCTATAGCTTTGGTAAGCTCTGCGGTAGGCCCGTTTGATGCAGTTAATATAGGTTATGGTGCAGTTGTATTAATTATCGCCAGCGTTTTTGTCGGAGAGAAAAATGCACAAGGATTAAAAGCTTTGCTTAGGACCGGCCTAAAAATCGGTTTAATATTATCATTTGCAAAAGTTGTGATTATTGCGGCTTTAGGAAGACCAATTATGACAATATTTGGCGCCGAAGGAGAAATATTAGATGAATGCTATCAACTTTTTGTAATGTTAGCAATCAACATGCCTATGAATATATTGACAGTATCCTGGGCTAATATATATCAAAGCCGAGGAAAAGTTAATTTTGTAAATTTAATGTATGTAATCAATGCATTTGCTTCTCCGGTTCTCTTTGCACTAGTCGCTTGCAAATTTATGGGAGTTTGGGGAATCTGGACTTGCTACTTATTCTCAGAAGTAGTTTCAACAGTATTTATTCTTGTCGCTGCTCCGATAATGAGTAAGCATAAGCTTACGAACTTTTATGATATTCTTTGCCTTGATAATGCCTTTGATAAAGGAAAGAGCATTACAATTTCTATTGACTCGATGGAAGCAGTTATTGATATTTCTAAAAATGTCGAAGCTTTCTGCAAAGAAAATGGCATTGATAATAAACGAAGTCTAATGGCAGGGCTTTGCCTTGAAGAAATGGCAGGCAATGTTGTTGAACATGGTTTCATAATAGGGAAAAAGAAGGATTATAGAATAGATGTGTTTGTTGAAATTAACGGCAATGATGTAAATATGATTTTGCGCAACAACACACCATTATTTAATCCGCTTAAGAGCTTCTCTGCTTTTGACCCTAATGATCCTGCAAAGAATATTGGTATTCGTATGGTAGATAAGCTTGCGAAAGAAATGAACTATCAAAGTTCTTTCGGTATGAATGTATTAAGCATTAGCTTATAAAATAAATTAAAGTCTAAAAATATGTAAAGTAATATTTAAGGCTTCTGAATGAAAGATGGTTGACATGGAAAACGGTGGACGTGCCCAGTGGGGCAGTAAAATTGGATTTATATTAGCCGCAGCAGGCTCTGCTGTAGGCCTCGGAAATATTTGGAAGTTTCCGGGAAAAGCATTTGCCGGCGGCGGCGGAGCATATTTAGTTATTTATTTAATAATTCTTCTTATACTTGGCATTCCTGTAATGCTTACAGAACTTAGCTTAGGAAGATTTACTCAAAAGAATACTGTAGGAACATTTAGAATGCTCAATAAAAAATTTGCCTGGTCGGGTTGGGCAGGCGTTCTTTGTGCATTCATAATTCTTTGTTACTATTCTCATGTTGGCGGATGGGTTTTGAATTACATAATAGCGTATGCAACAGATAGCCACGCGTTGTTCTCTACCGGGGGCCTTGAATATTTTTACAAATTCCTTGGCTTTAACATGATTACAAAAGCATCATTCTTCCCAACAAGAGCTATTATATTCGCAGCAATTTTTATTGTACTTAATACATTTATTTTACTCAAGGGCGTTTCCGGCGGCATTGAAAAGTTTAATAAAGTCGGAATGCCATTGCTATTTTGTATACTCATTGTTTTGCTTGTTAAAACAGCAACTCTTCCGGGAGCAAGAGAAGGCTTTAAATATATGCTTACATTTAATTGGTCCACTGTTGACGGATCAACAATTATGTCTGCTTTAGGCCAAGCCTTCTATTCTTTATCATTAGGTATGGCCATTATGATTACATATGGATCTTACCTTGGCAAAGATGTTAATCTTCCAAAAAATACATTTATCATTTGCACACTTGATACCTTGGTAGCATTTATTTCCGGATTCATTATTGTTCCGGCAGTATTCGCAACTCTTGGTAGCGAAAATGTAGGTAAGGGTGGATCTTTCGCATTCGCCGCACTCGTAGGCGTGTTTAAACAAATGCCTGCCGGAGCAGTTTTCGGCGCACTATTCTTTGGCCTTTTATTCTTTGCGGCAATTTCATCTTCTATTTCTATTGAAGAAGGCGTTGTGGCTTTTGTATGTGAGGAATGGGGCTTTGACAGAAAGAAAACTATATATTGCATCGCAATTCTTTGCTTTATTATCGGTGGCGTTTATACATTATCCCAGGTTGCATATGATATTAAGCTTCCTTGGTTAGACTTTACAGGCTTTAATATGTATCTTGCCGGAGACTGGTTAGAAATCATAACAGACAGACTTATTCTTCCGATTTCTGCATTCGGAGAATGCTTATTCGTAGGTTGGTTTTGGGGCCCTGCAAACATTCAATATGAAGTATGTAGCAGCGGAACAAAATTTGGCTGGTATAAAATTTATGCCTTCTTAATTAAATATATTGCGCCACTCGGAATCGGTGCAATTATAATTTATTCATTTGTGACAGGAACAACTATTTCATAGTTGATATTTAATATAAAAATCAATGCTCAAAAGAATTCGTCAAAAAGAATTAAAAACAGTATTTATCAAAGCGATCCTTGCCGGAATTTGTATTGCCATCGGAGGCGCTGTATTTGTTTCTTTGATGGACAAAAACAAACTTCTCGGAGCAGTACTCTTTTCGATTGGATTAATTACTATATGTACACAAAATTTTAATTTGTTTACAGGCAAGGCTTGCTATCTGCTTGATAATGATAAATATTACTTCATTGATTTAATAGTTATTTGGTTTGGCAATGCAATAGGAACATTAATTATTGCATTCTTTATCTTTTGCACAAGATTAGCAGACAGTTTGCAGTCTTCTGCAAAGATTCTTGTCGCAACTAAGAATGCCGACAGTTTATTCAGTTTGTTTTTCTTGGGTGTTATTTGCAACATCTTAATTTATATTGCCGTAGAAGGCTATAAAACAAACGAGCACATATTCGGAAAATATTTATCCATTGTATTTGGCGTAACAGTATTTATTCTTATCGGAAGTGAGCATAGTGTTGCAGATATGTTTTACTATTCACTTGCCGGAGAGTTCTTCAGATGGGATAGTCTTCTTAGACTGATTGTAATAAGTCTTGGTAATGTTGCCGGTGGATTAATCATTCCTTGGGGAAAGAAGCTCGCGGCAAAAAACAGTTAGAGACATTATGAAAATTAACACCAAAGAGCTTACACAATTATCAATATTTGCCGCAATAATGGTTGCCGGAAAAGAACTGCTTAGCTTTATTCCAAATGTTAATCCTGTAAGCTTGATAATCATATTGCTTGCAATAAACTATTCTTATAAAGCACTTTTTCCGGTTGCAATCTTTGTCATAATTGAGATTGCAATATATGGCTTTGATTTATGGTCATTTATGTACTTATATGTTTGGCCACTCATAACGATAGGTGCAATAATATTTAGAACACATAAAAGCAGAATATTTTGGGCTTGCTATGGAGCAGCCGCTGGTTTTTTATTTGGGGCCTTGTGTTCAATCCCGTATATATTTGTCGGTGGTTTTAAAGCCGCATTTGCTTACTGGATTGCAGGCATTCCTTATGATTTAATACATTCGGTATCTAACTTTGTACTTATTTTTACTTTGATGCCACTATTAAATAAGTTGATAATTAAATTCAAATAAAAGAATGAAAAAATTAAAGCTTACAACCACACAGATTGCTTTGATGATGGCGATTTTAACGCTTGGATCTAAGTTGCTCGGTTTCATTCGTGAAATGGTTTTGGCAAATTACTTTGGCGCCGGAATGGTTACCGATGCCTATGTAATGGGGCAGTCTATCCCGAATACTTTAATGGCCGCAATCATCACTGCTGTCGGAACATCTTATATGCCGATTTTAGCTTCGCGTTTTGAAAGCGGAGGTGTAAACAGTGCTAACAAGTTTACAAGTCAGCTTCTTAATGCGCTGTTTTCGATTACTGCGGCATTTTTTGTATTAGCTATAATTTTTTCTAAGCCTTTAGTTTCGGTATTTGCTCCGGGATACGAAGCAGAAAAAGCAACACTGACAATTTATTATATGCGGATTGCTTTTATCAGCTTATTCTTCCATGCCGGAATTACAATTTTTGAAGCATACTTGCAATATCGCGGAACATTTAATAAACAAACAGTGGTTGGATATTTACAGAATATTTCGATTATTGTTTTTATCGTAATATCTGCATTCACAGATTATCACTTACTTATCTTTGGACTTGTAATAGGATTTGGGCTTCGCTTTATCTTTGACTATTTGCTTGTACGTGCGAATGGCTTTAGATATGAAGCCAACTTTCACATGACATCAACAATCAAAGAGCTTATTGAATTAGCTCTTCCTGTTTTTATCGGTGGCTATGTCAGTGAAATAAACACTTTTGTTGATAAAATGCTTGCAAGCGATTTGCCTGAAGGCAGTGTATCAGCATTAAACTATGGATCTACGATTATCAATGTAATTTTGTCATTTGTAGTTACCATCTTTGTAACTATAGTATATCCACGTCTTAATAAAGCCTTTGCTACCGGTGATATTAATAGCATAAGTCGTTTGTCAGAACGCGGAATCAATCTGCTTTCACTTATTGCAATTCCTTGCGCGCTGGGCGCAATGCTTTATTCAAAAGAAATTGTTCAACTTATATATATGCGTGGAGCTTTTACAGTTGCCGCTGCAGATATGGCAGGTATAGCATTGCTATTTTATGCGATTAGAATTCCATTTTATGCTGTAAACCAATTGGTTATAAAAGTTTTCTATTCTATGCATGATATGAAAACCCCGGTGTTATGCTCGATCGTTTCACTTGCCGTAAATGTGGGCTTAAATTTAATTTTGGTCGGGCAGATTGGCTTGGCGGGGCTTGCCATTGCAACTTCCGTTGCAGAGTTTGTTAACATGTCCTTGCAATATTTCACATTCAGAAGAAAGCATAAAGATATTGTGCTTCTTAGTTCAAAACGTAAGCTTGTTCTTATCGGGCTTTTCAGCGTAATATCAATTGCATTCAGTTACGGTGTATTCTTACTGCTGGCAGGCGTTGGTTCACTTATAATTCGTTTCGGGCTTTCTGCTATTGCCGCAGTCTTGGCATATTTGGGATTACTTGTTGTCGCTAAATTTGAAGAGCTTTCACTAATTAAAGATTTGTTTAAGAGAGTGTAAACTTTTAACAAAAAAGCGATGTATAATATTCATATCGAAAGGAACGACGATGTTAGAAATAAAAAATATTACATTTGAAGTAGATGGCCGAAAAATATTAGACGATATAAGTTTTAATGTTAATGACGGACAAGTTGTTTGTTTGACAGGTCCAAATGGCGGCGGAAAAACAACATTGGCAAAAACAATTGCCGGGGTTGAGCTTCCGACAGCAGGCCATATATATTTGAATGGTGAAGACATAGCTCTTATGAATCCTACAGAAAGGGCAAAGCGCGGGGTATCTTATGCATTTCAGCAACCGGTTAGATTTAAAGGAATCACAGTTCGCGATATGTTAAATATGGCAAAAGGTACAAAGCTTAGCGATGATGAATGCAAAGCAGCGCTCGAAAATGTAGGCCTTGCCGCTGATGCATATATCAATCGTCCGATAGACTCAAAACTTTCAGGAGGAGAAATCAAGAGAATCGAAATTGCCGGAGTTTTACTTCGCGATAGCAAGCTTGCCGTATTTGATGAACCGGAAGCCGGAATCGACCTTTGGTCTTTTAACAATTTAATTCGTGTATTCGAAGAACTTCGTGAAAGCAGAAAATGTAGCATCATCATAATTTCACATCAGGAAAGAATCTTGAAGATTGCAGATGAAATAATAATGATTCAAGCCGGAAAGCTTGGGCTTCGCGGAAATAAAAATAAAATTTTCCCAAGTCTTCTTTGTGATAAAGATTGCGATAATTGTAATGCGTTTTAGATCGATACAAAAATCGAAAGGTAAATTTGATGAATATAGATAAAGATACAAAAGAATTACTGAATGTTGTTGCCGAGGGAATCGACCTTGACAAGTTTAAAGGCGCATTTAATATCAGATCGAACTCCGGTTGCCTTGGAAGACAATCAAGTGAAAACATTATTATAGATTCTAAGACAGATAATCCTGGGCTTGATATACATATTAAACCGGGAACAAAAGGAGAGACTTGTTTTATTCCGGCATGCGTGACAGAACCGGGACTTAACGATCTTGTTTATAACGACTTTTATGTAGGTGCAGGATCCGATGTCACCATTGTTGCCGGATGTGGTATACATACAAGCACGGGCGAGCCTGCAAGACATAGCGGAATCCATAGATTCTTTTTAGAAGACGGGGCGCGTGTTTTGTATGAAGAAAAACATATCGGAACAGGTGCACAAGAGACAGATAAAATTATCGACCCTCAGACTGAAATATTTTTAGGCCCTAATTCATATCTTGAGATGGATACAGTTCAACTTGGCGGTGTAAAAAAATCTATTCGCAAAACAACCGGCAAAATCGAAGAAAATGCTAAGCTTGTTATTCGTGAAAGACTTTTAACCGATCACGATGAAACTGCGGAAAGTTATTTTGAAGTTGAAATGGCCGGAAAGGGCAGTGGCGTAAATCTTATGTCTCGATCTGTTGCAAGAGGCGACAGCTATCAAAAATTCCAGAGTAATATTATTGGTAATGTAGAATGTTCGGGACATAGCGAGTGCGATGCAATACTTGCAGACAACGGAAGAGTTGATGCTATTCCTATGCTTGTTGCAAACAGTAAAGATGCCGCATTAATCCACGAAGCGGCTATAGGTAAAATCGCCGGAGACCAAATCTTAAAATTGAGAACACTCGGCCTTAGTGAAGAAGAAGCAGAAGCTGCGATTGTAGATGGCTTCTTGAAATAATATAAGAAAGCAAAACGCGATGCATTTGCATCGCGTTTTATTTCTTTTCGGCTAACTTTTGATTTTGTTGATCTACTAATCTTTCCATCCAACGAAGATGTTCTTGAAGAGAATCGATTATCATATCTTTCTTGGTATTTTGCTCTTGCAAAAAAGCTACTTCTTTAAGCTTACCTTCCATAACTCGGTTAATCTCTTCGATGATATGATTTTTGTTCTCAAGTACAAGCTTATAACCTTCTATAGTATTATAGTAAAATTCAGGTTGTTCTTTATCATCGAGGTCGGGCTGAGGAATATCTTCGTTAACTTGAAGTAATAAATGAATTATCGGTTGAACAGTACTGTAACGAAATTCCGGATTCTTGCCTGAAAGAATTCTGTCAAGAGTGCTCTCTGGTACATTGGTCATTTCAGAAAGCTTCGCTTTTGAGATTCCCATTTCTTTGCGACGGGAGTTGCACCAATCAATAAGCTCGTGTGGATTTAAGGTCATTACATTTTTGTCCATATGAAGCCTCCTTACAATTTTTTTAGCTTTACTAAATTTACTAATATTATGAGTTATCCGCCTCGGCTTTGCAACAACTAATTGTGAAATTTATCACCCCAATAACGATGTATTTGGCACCATATTTGAGGCTGTTTAAGCCCCTATTGTGAATAAAAAATTACATCGAATTTGCATACCAAAATATCGTTTATGAACCCTATTCAAAATTGTTTCGCCTTGCTATATTTATATCACAAACAGACACCGCATCTAAGCCCAGTGTCTAAGTAAAAGAGATAAAGTTTCAAAAGAGGTGAAAAATATGATTAGTTTTTATGAATGTAAACATTGTGGAAACATAGTAATGTTTCTTAAGAGCAGCGGATTGATTCCAAGCTGCTGTGGAGAAGAGATGAGTCTGATGACATGTAATACATCAGAAGGGACAGGAGAAAAGCATCTGCCAGTGATAACTGTAAATAAGGATCGAGTAATTGTATCTGTAGGGGAAGTTGCTCATCCTATGATGGAAGAACATCACATTGATTGGATAGTGCTCGAAACAAATAAAGGAATGCATGTTACCTATCTTACTCTGTTTGGTGGAGCTTCTGCAGGATTCACACTCCAAAAAGGTGAACACGTAATCGCAGCATACGAACATTGCAATTTACATGGACTGTGGATGAGTGAGGCATAAACTTTGGCAGGCTAAGAGGGGAAAGCCTTTGCTAAGAAATGATGAGGTGATTAGAGATGATGTTAATAGAATTTTGGAAACCGGGATGCAGGTTTTGTGATCAAATTAATCCGGTAGTGGAATCGTTATCAAAAGAATTTGGCGATAAATTAAAAGTTAAAAAAGTGAATACAGAAGCATCTCCAAATCTTGCCGGACTTTACAAGATTAAATCTGTGCCAACATTAATTCTAATGGAAGACGGAAGAGAAATCAGGCGCACAAGCGGCGCAAAAAGTCGTGGTGCTATGCTTGAGTTCTTGGGGATGGCATAAGTTTTGGGAAATTGTAAAAGCTTAAAAAGGGGGAAAATAAAATGAGAAGGATTAATAAAAAGATGGTTGCAATAATTGCCTTGGTGGCGGCATTTACTGCATTGGCCTTTTATGTAATCTGGCAAAACGGTCGGGAAAATCAGATCAGCAACAACGGCACAGAGAGTGTACAAGTTGTAAGTGGTAAGGCTGATGGTTTTAAGGGCGACATTAACGCTACCGTAAGTTATGAACTTGGGAAAATAATAGATCTGAAGCTTGTCGGACTTGACGAGACTAAAGAGATAGGAGGCGCCGCGCTTGAGCAGCTTGAGCTTGAGATTTTGGATAAAGGAACAACTAACGGGGTGGATGTTGTTTCCGGAGCTACCTACACAAGCGAGGGTGCCTTTGCCGCAATTGCCGATGCTATGACAAAGCTTAAAGGCAGATAATACAAATCCAGGAAAAAGACCTGTTTATATATATTGAAGATACCTGTGGCGAAAGCCGCAGGTGTTTTCTTGTGCAATGCATAATAAAGATTCTTGATATTGTAGCACAAATGTGCTACAATATCTTCGAGGTGAATGAAAATGGCAAAAACAGCGACAGTTCATGTAAGGATGGATGAAAAAATAAAAAAAGAAGCGGTTGAGGTTTTAGAAAACCTTGGTATTAGTGTAGCCGATGCAATCACTATATATTTCAGGCAACTTGCTATAAAAAATGGTATTCCTTTTGAGTTGACCGCAGATAAAACTCCTCGTAATAACTTTGAACGAGTAAGTGAATATAAACGCGAAGATCTTGAAAAAGTTTTAAACGTTATACCTGAAAGCGTTGATGAACTTTGGGTGTTTGGTAGTGCTGTTACAAAGTATTGCAGACCCGACAGTGATTTAGATGTTTGCATAATCGGAGACAATATAACAAAAGAAGATCGCAAAACTTTAGCTCATGCTCCAAGATATGGAATGGATTTAATCAATGTTACACATAGTGATTTTGAAAAAGAAAGTAAGGAAAAGGGTTCCATATATAATGAGATTAAAACCAAGGGATTATTAATATATAAGAAAGGTATTGGTATTGTAAATGGGAAAGTATAAAGACTTTTTAAAACTTGCGGCAAATGATTTAAAAGTTGCAAGTCTAATTTTAAATTCTGCAAATGATGAATTAATGCAAAACAGTGCTGCATACAACTGTGAACAAGCTGTCGAGAAGATAATGAAAGCTTTGATTGTGAATGCTGGCGGAGAAGCCGGAGTTTCTCACAATATAACACAATTATCAAAAGATTTAGATGAAAAAGGAATCGCATATCCAGAGTGGATACATGACAAAGATGATGACATTTCATCATGGGCAACAACTATTAGATATAATGCTAATTTTAAATCAGACCATGATGAAATTGAGAAGGTTATATCTCTAACGCAACAGTGGCTAGATGCAATTAAAGAATAACAAGAAATAAGCGGATATACGGGAAGAATCTTGTAAAATACAGATTGTATACCGGTATACATAATATTTACATCTATGTTACACACGCTATAAAAAAATTTATAAATAGCTTGCTTTTTGCTAAAATACTACTTGAAGTTCTATGACTTCAATATTTTAATTCGTTCTAAGATTTCTTTTATAGAAATTTTGGAGATACGTATTTCTAAAACTTTTTTAAAGGAGGAGTTTTCAAAATGAAAACACTTAAAAAAGTCCTCTCAATAGTACTTGCACTTGCAATGGTACTTGGTATGGTTGTAACAGCATCTGCTGCAACACCAAAGTATACAGATGAAACTGCAATTACTTACGAAGAGGCAGTAAAGGTTATGAGCCTTGCTGGTGTCCTTGGTGGATATCCAGACGGTTCATT
>JAZUJE010000011.1:0-8495 GCA_045642565.1 Anaerovoracaceae bacterium
CCTTTACTGCCTCTTCGTAAGTAATTGCAGTTTCATCTGTATACTTTGGTGTTGCAGCAGATGCTGTTACAACCATACCAAGTACCATTGCAAGTGCAAGTACTAATGAGAGGACTTTTTTCAGTGTTTTCATTTTGAAAACTCCTCCAGTTTTAAACTACTATTAAAATCTAATAGATTTCTTTTTCTTCCAATGTTGACAAAACTTTTTTCATAAAGATTTAGCATTTCTTGTTTTGTTACAAATCTTTTACAATAAAATTTTTTTCTTGACGAAGAGTTTTTCAAAGTTCACGCTTTTTTGTATTTGCATTGAAGATGGGTGAATACGGAAAAGTTAAAATTCTTAAGGAGGAAAATTTTCATGGCTTTAAAGAGCAAACAAAAGACTAAACATATTCCAAGTTTGATGGAAGAATTTGAGACCTATCTTTCAGATCGGCAAGATCTTAGACCAGGAACGATTATTTCTTACAAACAAGCATTTTTAAGAGCGGGTACGCTTTTAGATGTTCCCATTGACGAACTGCGGTTTTCAGATTTCAAACACCAATATGCATATCTAAGGTACGATAAGGGATACAAACCAGCCTCCATAGAATTACTTAACAATTTAATTGTCCCTACATTAAACCTTGCTGTTCGTGACGATATCCTGATTAAGAATCCGGCGATAGGCGCATATCGTGAGATTGCAAGAGGTGATGCTTGGAAAACTGCTCCCCGGCAAGCAGTCAGTGCAGAAACTCAGGCAGCATTTCTTACCTATATTCACCACAGTGGAATGTATAAAAAATGGGAAAACTTTTTTATACTTTTGTTTGGCACCGGTCTAAGAATTGGTGAAGCCGTAGGTCTTCGCTGGGAAGACATCAGTTTTAAAAACAAAACGATAAAAGTGAGCCGGGCAATTTCATATAGAGACAAACAGTATCATGTAGGGCCTCCAAAGTCTGCCGCAGGCTTGCGAATGATTCCGATGATTCCGGCCGTTAGAGAAGCTTTACTTAGAGAAAATCAGTTAGCAAGGCTTACGAAAGTTCCAAAGGATAGATGTGTGCCGGGAAAAACAGGTTATGTCTTTGTAAACTCTAAAGGAAAAATTCACAATCCGATTACCGTAAATCAGGCAATAAAAAATATAGTTCATGCTTACAATAGCGAACATCTTGATAATCCGATACGGGAGTTTTCTGTGCACCAGATTCGTCACGCGTTTTGCCAAAGACTTTGCGAACAGGATGTGAACATAAAAGTTATTCAATCTGTAATGGGCCACAGCGATTTTGAGACCACAATGAATATTTATGCCGAAGTTAGCGAAGCTAAAATAGTAAAAGACTTTGATGGCTTGGCGGAAAAAATTGTTTAGTGTTTCTAAAAAAGTCAAGTACGATTTACCGAATCATACTTGACTTTTTATAAAAAGAGGGTTATAATCGCAGTAATCTAAAATGGAGGTGATGTAATGTTTATCGGTAGAGAAAGTGAATTAGGCACGCTGAATAAGCTTTATAAATCCAAACACTTTGAATTTGTCGTAATCTATGGCCGCCGCCGTGTCGGAAAAACGGCTTTGATCAACGAGTTCATCAACAATAAAAAAGCAGTCTATTTTATGGGTGTTGAAAGTAACGCCAAACAAAATATTGAAAACTTTTCAAAAAGCATTATTGAGTATGTCGGCGGCATCGAAGCTGAATCTTCTTTTACTTCTTATCAGGCCGCATTGGAATATGTTTTCCGTCTTTCCGAAAAAGAACGAATCATTCTCGCTATCGACGAATATCCCTACATTGCCCGCGGTTCAAAGAGTCTTTCTTCGACTCTGCAGTTGCTGATTGATAAATATAAGGACACTTCCAAAATGATGCTGATTCTTTGTGGATCATCGATGTCGTATATGGAAGATCAAGTGCTTGCTTACAAAGCACCGCTCTACGGCAGGCGTACAGCACAGTTGAAACTGTTGCCTTTCACGTTTGAAGAGACTTGCCAATTATTTGGTAAGTTCAAGAGTGAAGAAAAAGCTCTCCTTTATGGAATGTTCGGTGGCACGCCTCAATACTTGCTGCAGGTTAGCGATAAATTGAGCGTTGCGGCCAATGTGAAAAATACCTTCTTGAATCCCGCAAGTGCCATTTTTGAAGAACCTGTCAATCTCTTGAAGCAAGAAGTTAGGGAACCGGCGATATATACGGCAATTATTACGGCAATCGCTACGGGATCGTCTCGAATGTCCGAAATTTGCACCAAGGTGGGCGAAGAAACGAATACCGTTTCCACCTACATTAAAAATCTTGTTGCACTCGACATCATTCAAAAGGAATCCCCATACGGCGAAAAGAAATCCAAGAAGGCAATCTATTCCATCTCGGATAATATGTTCCGTTTCTGGTATCGCTTTGTTCCGGAAAATGCATCGGCCATAACCCGTGGCGCCGCTAACATTGTGTACAAGCGCATTGAGCCCGAACTGTCATCTTATATGGGCGGTGTATTCGAAGATATCTGTACACAGTATCTTTGGAAGCAGCTTGTAGATGGCAAATCTCCGGTTGATTTTCGTGAGCTCAAACGTTGGTGGGGCACAAATGCGAAAACCAAATCGCAGGAAGAAATCGACATTATGGGCGCTGATAAAAATGCCGCAATCTTTGCCGAATGCAAATGGACGAATGAAAAAATAGATCTCGGAGTGTTGGAGACTCTCATTGAGCGTAGCAATCTGTTCAGCTACAAGAATACGTACTTCTATCTCTTCGCCAAGACGGGATTTACAAAAGGTTGCATTGCCAAGGCTGCCGAGATTGGAAATGTCACTCTCGTTAGCTACGATGAAATAGTGAAGAAATAACAATCATAAAATTTATAAAGAGCTTATCGGCAAAATATATCAGCATTTTAACATATATAATATTGATATATATTGCCGATAATGTTATAATTATTCCGCAAGCAAGGAGATTTTATTGTGAAATATAAAAATGTCAGTGAAATAGCTTCTAATTGGAAAGTATCAGAAAGAAGTGTAAGGAATTATTGCGCTGAAGGGAAAGTTCCCGGGGCGATGCTCGATGGCAAGACATGGAAAATCCCTGAAGACGCTGAAAAGCCCAAAAGGAAAAAACGCTCAGGGAAAATTTCTACTGATATTCTCACACGACTAATACAGGAAAAAGACTCCGGCATCAGTGGCGGAATATATCATAAAATTCAAATCGAGCTTACATATAATTCAAATCATATTGAAGGAAGCCGCCTTACACATGATCAAACAAGATATATTTATGAAACAAATACTATCAAGGGGCAAGAAGAAACTTTAAATGTTGACGATATTGTAGAAACTGCCAATCACTTTAGATGCATTGACAAGATCATTGATTTGGCTAATTACAAATTGAGTGAATCTTTCATTAAACAGCTCCATTATATTTTGAAATCGGGAACGACAGACAGCAGAGAATCGTGGTTTGCAGTGGGAGATTATAAAAGACTTCCCAATGAAGTAGGCGGAAAAGAAACCACAAAGCCGGAGAATGTTTCTTTAGAAATGAAGAAATTACTTAAAAAGTACAATTCGAAAAAAAATAAATCTCTAAGAGAAATAATAGAATTTCATTATGAATTTGAAAACATTCATCCTTTTCAAGATGGTAATGGACGCATAGGAAGATTACTTATGTTTAAGGAATGTCTTCGCAATGGCATAACACCATTTATCATAGAGGACAACATTAAAGAATTCTATTATCGCGGTTTGAAAGAATATAAAAATGAGCCTGGCTATTTAATTGAAACATGCTTAGCAGCGCAAGACAAGTTTAAAACATATATGGACTATTTTGGGCTTGAATATAAAGATTGAAAAAGTAGATTCACAAGACAAAAGGCATCGCCTTGCGCAGTGTTGGAATTGGTTTCTGTTCAAGTATAGCCATTGGAGTCAAGTGCTCGTGTGAATGATAGAGTGCGTTCATAGGTACCTCCTTTAGATGATATATTTATGTGTAAGTATAATTCTAATTAACATAAAGAATTATTCTCATCAATATAGGCTTTCGCTAAATTTTGGAATTCCTATGCAACTGAAGTATAAGCAGACTTAATGTAAGCCTTTAAAGTGATTAGTTTTTGAGATAAGGATCTTACTCTTACTTTTCACCATTATTTTTTTTGTCAGAATTATGATAGCTAAATCCTTCACTAATAGTTTTAATCACAAATGGATCGTTTGGATTGGATGTTGTTTCCGTACTACAACCGTAATCGCCTGGCATATTTTCTGGATCGGTATCTTTTAACATGTCAATCGCAACTTGAATTATTCCCATATATCCTCCTTAACAATATATATTCTGCAATGCTATATAAATAATATAACATGCAAGTGAAATTATTATTAAAGTCCACACTGCATTAAATAATTTAAATTTCCTATCATTCTTAAATTTGTTGTATTCTGCCGCACGATAATAGTCGTTGCACAATTTCGAATAAATCAGGGGCTCATTCTGGTTTCCCTTATAAAAATCAGAGTTTTCGTTTTGCAATACTACTTGATATTTAGTTGGTTTTAGCACTATGCTTCCAAACACTATTGCAGTAAACCCTAAAAACAGGGCTGCAACATAGAATGTAAAAAGCCCGCATGGAAGTAGAAACTCTTTAAAAGATTCAAATTCAATAAGAAGTATATCATGCAAGTTAAAAGATGATAGTAAGATTAACTCATAGCTTATCGCAATAGGTAATGCAATTCCAGCCTTCGTGTCAACTACATTCCTGCGTTCACACTCTGTATTGTGTGCTGCTTGTGCCAGCTTTAACAATATTTCACTATCGTTAGCCAATATATAACCTCCATTTTATTACGATTGCTAATTACACTTTGTTACTTAGTATTTACTTTTTTGTTCGCTCCGCAAGTTTCTTCTATATTAGCAGGAACGGGTGTAATTGCATTAATTTCGAACTCATCTTCATTATCAGGATTATTATGTTCCTTACACATTGGGATAATATAGGTCTTTTTATCCCCAACTTCATGAATATGCGCTCCATCTGTAGCCTCGTTCGTGCATCCTTTAACGCAACAAGTTGTAGGCCACTTTTCGCCAGAAATTTTCATCCAATGTTGCTTCCATGATCCACAATTATCATCCTTTAAATTGCCTGAGCCTTTAACATTCTTATATTTTTTATTAGCCATATATACTCCTATGTATATGATTTTTAGATAATTAGGTGTCTTATCCCATTTTGGGAGGCCTAAAACTAAAGGCAATTCCAGGAGACCCTCGGGTCTCCTGGAATTGTTTCTCTGCTTAGTATTTAAACCAAGTATAGATTAATTTTATCTCCTTTGGGAGATGAATTTTCATTCTGCCCACCATGGTTGCCCACAATAGGCTTTATGAAAACCACTGGTAACTACACATTACCAAATCATTTTTAGAACTGATTATTGTGGGATAAAGTAAATAACTAAATACATTACCCCAACTCCTGTTACACCTTCAAGCGAATTAACATCTTCGCTTAAATCACCTTTTGGCGATTTTTCATAAGGTTCAGAGCTACAGTCAACGTCAAGAGACTCTAAAGGCTGTCCTAAGAATGTAGCTTTTGTTTTTGGATCCTTATCCTCTACATTTACAACCTTGAAACCTTCCGGGCTATCCTCAATAACCAATGTTTCTCCTGCTACAGAGGTAAGAGTAAATGTAACTTTTTCTTCTGCAGGGCCTTCTAAAACGTCAAGCTCTTCAGTTGGCTCTGTGCTGAAGAAAGGCTGTGCACTTCTAAATGCAATTTCAAATACACCTTCATCAACAGTTTTTGGATAACCTGGTATTATAGACGCATTATTAGCCTCAACAGTTACAAGTCCCGCATTTACGATAGGTTCTTCAATAAAGATTGCTTCAATCTTCTCGAAATCTTCGTCTAACATGAAGCCAAATTGGAAGATTGATGTGTTTTCATCAACGATTGCTGCAAAGTATGCATCCTTATCATCAACCGGTGTCCATAAACCATCTTTATCAAGTACGTAAATTTCGACATTGCTCTTCTTGCAATCATAAGGACCAACACTAAGCTTTCCATAACCGTTTGATTCAATTAAGAAGCTAGGCAATTTACACTGAGACTCGAATTTGTTGTCGATTAAATTTACGTTGGTTATCTCGTATACACCGTCTTCATCAACATATGCAGTAAGTATATAGTTTCCGCCCATAGCGGCAGTGATTAAGCCAAGAGGATCGCTAATTTCAATATCATCTCTGCCGTCTGCTGTAATCGCACTGATTGTGAAGCTATTTTTCGTAAGATATGTAGCATTTGCAAATGAATTTTTATCAAGTGCAATCTGGACCATGTTTTCGTATACATCGCCATTGTCTACATAAACAACTTTAAGATCTCCATCATTTTCTACATACCAAACATTCAATGAACGTGCAGTGAAGCTTGGGCATGTATCAGCTGTATAAACTGTATATTCAGCGTCTGTATTACCACTGAAATTGCCTTCTTTAAATAAGAATACTGTTTCGTCTGTTACATCAAGACCAAATTTTGTTCCATCAAGGCCATAGACTTCATCATCACCAGCTTTGAATGATGTATGGAAACCGGCAAGCGCTTTGCTGATAGCCCTTTCGCTGAATTTGTCAATGTTGATTGTTTCTGTTCCAGTTGCAATCTTAACATCGCCAAAGAGCCATGGGCAACCAGCTGCAATCCATAATTCGCCAAATGCTTTTAAAGCTTCGTCTTCATCGAAGGTAAATTCTCCTGGTCCTGCAGGTTCAAGGCCTTCAATTAAAGCTTCTGCTATTACTTTTATCAAGTCTTCGCTAAATTCGAATACCTTTTCTCCGTCAGCATTTTCAGAGAATGATACAAGTCCAAGCAACTTTCCGCTCATAGCACTTGTCTCGATAACTGGAATCTGTCCCATTTCTTCGAGCATAGCGGCGATAGCAGCTGTAGTAACAATTTTTTGTCCTACTTTATTTACGCCGAGAGCATTAGCTACTTCAAGGCTAGCTGTAGGCTCTTCTGAAGGATCGGGATAGTTGCCATCTAATATTGCATCTATAACTAAATCAACAAGTTCTGATGCAAAGTTAAATGTGTTCTCAATTCTATCTAAGCTGATAGATGTTTCTTCTTTGTTTCCTTCAAGGTCAACAATGTCAGCCTTAAGGTCTGCTCTTCTTCCGCCATCTTTTCTATCCATAAAGAGGCAATCAACTACATAGTAATCTGTATCAACGCCTTCTGCGAAGATACCAATTACATTACCATACTGATCATAGTAGAAGTTGCATGTTGAACCGAGGTAAAGCTTGTTAAGAAGTGCCTTTGCAGCTGTGAAGATATCCTCAAGATAATCTGCATATGCTGTGCAAGCAAGATATTTTTCTTCGTCATCTACTGTTACAGTTGTTGGAACGAGCTTTGTTAAGCCATACTTACCAAGTTCGCCAGCTTCTGTTGTTGCAAGACCAACGATTTCTGCATTCTTATTATTCTTTATATTAACGAGAATGTAATCGCCTACTGCATAGTCATAATCAGCTGTTTCGCTACTGATTGTAACTGACTTGTCTACATCATCCCATGTGAGTGTTGAGAACTTAAGTGTAGCAGCTTTGTCAACTTTGCCGTTGTCCTTAAGTTTGAGTTCTGTTACCTTTTCTACCTTTGCAAGATATGTATCGATAACTACTGCTCTTGCTGCCTTAAGCTTAGCTGTTCCTTCTTCATAGAATGCAACGAGTCTACCCTGAGCTGTGTATTCTTCGTTGTCTTCCTTGTCAGCAATAACAAGCTTTTCCTTGCCCTTTGCTTCAGTTCCATTAACATATGTAACGAATTCTACTTCTTCCTTAGCCTTTGGTTCTGGCTTCTTGTCAGCTTCTTCTGCAGCAGCGAGTACTTCTGCAAGGTCAAGATCATCAAAGATGTCTTCTTCTGGTGTTGCTACTGTGTAGTAAGCATCAGCGTCAACTAAGAATTCAACACTTTCCTTAGCAACTGTGTACTTCTTAACTGGTCTCTTGAACATATCATCATCTGGATATGTAACCTTGATTCCAAGTCTATCTGCGAAGCTATCAGCTTTACCATACTTAGCTGTCTGTGTGTAGTATTCTGAACCGAGTACTACTGCAGCCTTACCTGTTTCTGGATATCCAACGAAACCATTATCAAGTACGTTGAATGCCATCTTTGCAGCTACTTCTCTTGCAACTGGCTTTGATCCATCGAAGCCTGTGATGCCCTTTACTAAGCCTTCAGCCTTAGCAACTTTAGCAACCTTTGCTTCCCAGCCTGCACCAAGCATACCTTCGATTTCAGCATCATATCCCATTGCGCAAAGTAAGATCTTTGCCCACTGGAATCCGGTAAGTGTTCCGTTAGGATCAAACTTACCATTGCCAATACCAGCAACGATGCCAAGACCTGCAGCTACA
>JAZUJE010000012.1:0-31396 GCA_045642565.1 Anaerovoracaceae bacterium
GCTCCGTGTCCTTTGATAAGTGAAGTAATGGCAGTAACTAATTCCGGAAGAGACGTTCCAAGAGCTACAAAGGTAAGTGCTATTACGCTTTCAGGAACGCCAAGCTCGGTTGCTATGATAGTGCCGTTATCGACTAATAGATCTGCGCCTATTGCTATGATGGCCGCACCGATTATTAATGGTAAAAGATATTGCCAAAGAGGCTTGATATCAATTTCTTCTGCATTAGGATTTTCTTCCGGTTGTTGTTTTATTGCTGAGATAATAAGAATTATCATATATGCAACAAATATTGCCAAAAGAATAATTCCTATTGTTCTCGTATATTCATGGAAAACATATGCAACGAGACAATAGAAAATTGCAGCCCCAAAGAAGAATGCCAAAGGAGTTTTTAATGTTTTCTTGTTCACATCAGAAGGTTTAATAGCAATTGTTAATGCTGCGATAAGTGCAGTGTTACAAATAATTGATCCTATAGCATTTCCGTAAGCGATTTCTCCGTGTCCGCTGACGGCCGAAGTTGCAGAAACCATGACTTCAGGAAGGGTAGTGCCGATTGAAACTACTGTTGCTCCAATCAAAAGCTCCGGAACTTGAAAGCTGTGTGCTATTCCGGTTGCTCCATCTACAAACCAGTCTCCGCCTTTTATCAATAAAACTAATCCGATTGCAAATAATAATACTGCTTTTAACATTCTTGGTATCTCCTAATAAAAAATCCAAAGCTCTCGGGCCGTGGAATGTGTATTTATTATCGCATTGAAGAATATGCTTGTCAATAATGGAAAAATATGGATTGACAGTATAAAAATAGTATTGTAAAATATTTCCATGCAAAGCAGAAGAAATTCACATTATGTAAAAAAGGACTGGCATGACAGTTCTGATTCAAGAAAACGTTTAGGAGTGCAGGGGGAAGATATCGCCTGTGCATATCTCAAAGCGCAAGATATTCGCGTAATCGATAGAAATGTTCGTTTTAAATTAGGAGAGATAGATATTGTAGCTTTAGATGGAAATAGAATTTGTTTTATAGAGGTTAAAACGAGAAGTAGTTTAGAATATGGGAGACCTTCTTTGGCTGTAAATTATAAAAAGCAAAGGACTATCAGACAATTAGCTGAAATCTATTGTAAATATCATCCTGAATATGGCTCCAGAAGCCCAAGAATTGATGTTATTGAGTTGTTGTTTCTTAGTGGTGATAGAAAATATATAAATTATATTAAATCGGCGTTTTAGCGCGTACAAGGGGTTATTGATGTATGCAAGAATAATGACTGCCAGTCTGTTTGGGTTAGAGAGTGAAAAGGTTTGGGCAGAGGCAAATGTTGAACAAGGGCTTATGTCTTTTTCTATTGTGGGACTGGCAAATTTATCAATCAAAGAATCTAAAGAAAGAGTTAGAGCTGCTATTACTAATTGCGGATATGAATTTCCTGATACAAGAATCACCGTAAATTTAACTCCGGCAGGTATTAAAAAAGACGGAAGTCATTTTGATTTAGCGGTGGCTTTAGGTGTTTTACTAAGTTCCGGAGAAATAGCAAAGGGCCGAGAGATAGATAATGTCGCTTTTCTTGGTGAGCTCAGCCTTAATGGAAAAATTAATCCTGTCGAAGGCGTTTTGCCTATGGTAATAGGCTTGCGGGATAAAGGCGTTAGACAAATTGTTTTGCCTATACAAAACCTGAAAGAGGCAAGCCTTGTAAAAGATGTTCAGTTGCTTCCTGTTGAAAATTTAATTGATGCGATTGAGTTTGTAAAAGGTTTGGACAATTTAGATTTTTATCCGCAAACAATGGAAGTCGATATTGAAAATCATTTAGAAGAAGATTTTTCTGATATTAAAGGGCAGGAATATGTAAAGCGTGCTGCTCAAATTGCAGCAGCCGGATTCCACGGTATGCTTCTTGTCGGGCCTCCGGGAGTTGGCAAATCTATGATAGGGAAAAGAATCCCAAGCATTATGCCGCCACTTGCTTATGATCAACAGCTGGAAGTGACACAAATATACAGCATTGCCGGTTTATTAAATGATGATAATCCTATTATTTTAAATAGACCTTTTAGAAATCCGCATCACAGTATAACCGGGGCTGCTATGGTGGGTGGAGGGCCAAATTTAAGGCCTGGCGAAGTTTCTTTAGCACATTATGGAGTTTTGTTTTTAGATGAGCTTCCTGAATTTCATGCGGGCGTTTTGGATACATTGAGGCAACCTTTAGAATCTGGAAAAATTGCGATTTCAAGAGCGAATGGAAGTTTGATATATCCGGCGAAGTTCATGCTTGTTGCTGCAATGAATCCATGTCGATGTGGTTATTACGGCGATCCTCTTCATAGATGTGTTTGCACTGATACAGATAGACAAAAATATATCGGTCGTGTTTCCGGGCCGCTTTTAGACAGGATAGACTTGCATATTATCACGCAAAGACCGAGCTATGAAGATTTGCATAGTGAAGAAAAATCTATAGATTCAAAATCATTGCGGGATGGGGTTATAAGGGCTACTGAAATACAGGCTGAAAGATATAAAAATTTGAGTATTAATTATAATTCCGAACTAACGCCGAGCTTGATAAAAGAATTTTGTATTCTTGGATGTGAAGCTCAACAGATTTTAGAAAATGCTTTTAGCAAATGGCATTTATCCGCACGCTCTTATCACAGAATTATTAAGCTTTCAAGGACGATTGCTGATTTGGACGATTCTCAAAGCATTCAAACTAAACATGTGTTGGAGGCATTAAATTATAGAATGCCGGAGAAATATTTAAGCAATGAATAAACAAGTATATTATATATGGGTTTCTGAACAGAATAATGGGAATGATATTTCAGAAATTGAAGCTGAAAAAATTTACAACAAGGCAATTGATAGCGGAATGCAAGTACTTAATATTGAATCTTCAGAATACCCTGATTCGTTGCGAATGATAGATAAACCTCCATTGGTTTTATATTGTTATGGAAATATAAATCTTTTAAAAGATTTGTGTATAGGTATTGTAGGAACAAGAAGAGCTTCTCCATATGGGAAATGGGTTACTGCGGAAATTGCAAAAGCTCTTGTTCGATGTGGGGCAACTCATGTTAGTGGTATGGCTGAAGGAATTGATTCTGCCGGCCATAAAGCAGTTTTAGAGGCTGGCGGAAAAAGTATTGCAGTTTTGGGTACAGGGATAGATGTATGTTTTCCCAAAAGTTCTAAACTTATTTATGATGAATTAAAACAAAATGGACTTATTATTTCAGAATATTCCCCGGGAACGGTGGGCAGGCCTTGGAATTTTCCTGCCAGAAATAGAATTATAAGCGCATTGGCGGAAAAGCTTGTTGTAGTTGAAGGGGCACTAAGAAGTGGGTCATTGATTACCGCAAAAATAGCCTTAAATCAAGGAAAAGATTTGTATGCAGTTCCCGGTAATATAAATCAGCCGAATAGCATAGGGCCAAATTGCCTTATTGAAGATGGCGCGATCCCTATCGTAAATCCGACAGAAATCGCTGAAACGCTTGGAATTGGAAGCTTTCCAAAGCTTAGAGCGGAGTCGGAACTTTGCGGTTTACAAAAAGAAATATATGAATTAGTGTCAGTTAGTGGCTCAATTAGTGTTGAAGATATAGTAAATTGCCTGAATTCGAGCATTGAAAAAATTTTAGCAGAGCTAACAATGTTGGAACTTCAAGGGTTTTTGAATATTGATGGAAGTATAGTTCACCTATAAAAGAGAAAGTTTTGTCGGCTTACACTTGACAAAACTTTCTTTATTATTAATATAATGTAGGAAATCTATTCGAAGAGAGGAAAAATATGGCTACAGCTAAAAAACATTTAATTATTGTAGAGTCTCCATCAAAGGCAAAGACTATTTCTAAATTCTTAGGCTCTCGCTATAAAGTTATAGCGTCGGCAGGGCATATTAGAGATTTGCCAAAGAGTCGTATGGGTGTTGACTTTACAAATACATACGAGCCTGAATATATAAATGTCCGCGGAAAAGGGGACATCATTAAAGTTATAAAAAGTGAAGCTAAAAAAGCCGACAAGGTTTATATAGCAACAGACCCTGACCGCGAAGGCGAAGCTATTGCATGGCACATTTGCCATATACTTGATATCGATCCAAATAAGGCAAATCGAATTGAGTTTATGGAAATTACAAAAGGTGGCGTGAAAACGGGGCTTGCAAGTTCTCGTCCGATTAATCTTAATCTTGTTGATGCACAACAAGGAAGACGTATCATGGACAGAATTGTAGGTTACAGTATAAGTCCTGTACTATGGAAAAAGGTCCAAAGAGGCCTTTCTGCAGGACGTGTACAAAGTTCTGCGCTCAAGATTATTTGCGATAGAGAAAAAGAAATTAATGCATTTGTTCCGGAAGAATATTGGATTGTCGGAGCAGATTTGACCAAGGATGGACTTTCCGCATCGGCCGAAAAGAAAGCAAAATTTAGTGCAAAACTTTCTGAATATAACGGGAAAAAGATTAAGCTTTCAAATAAAACCGATAGTGACAAAGTCTTGGGAGATTTAAAGAACGCTGATTTTGTTGTAAAACAACTTGAAGCAAAACAACGTAAGAGAAATCCGTATGCTCCATATACAACATCGACTTTGCAACAGGATGCATCATCAAAGCTTGGTTTTGCTTCCAAAAAGACAATGAGTATAGCTCAGAAATTGTACGAAGGTTGCGAAATCAAAGGGCACGGAACTGTGGGTCTTGTAAGTTATATCAGAACAGACTCTGTAAGAATTTCAGAAGAGGCTGATTTAGCTTGTAAAGAATACATCAAAGAAAACTTTGGCCAGGATGATGTGGGCAACAATGTCTTTGTTAATAAAAATAAAGGCACACAAGATGCTCACGAGGCAATCAGACCAAGTAATATTGAATTAACTCCGGATGTAGTCTCATCATCATTGTCGACAGATGAATTAAAGATATATAAGCTGATATGGTCAAGATTTGTAGCAAGCAGAATGAAACCTGCAGTTTATGATACTGTAAGTGCAACTATTTCCGCTAATGGATATGACTTTAAAGCCAGCGGTTCTCGTATAGTTTATGAGGGCTTCTTAAAAGTATATAATGAAACCGACAAAGATGATAAAAACAAAGCATTACCAAATCTTGCTGTTGGTGAAAAACTGAAATTACTTGAGCTTAAAGGAGAACAAAAATTTACAGAACCTCCTGCAAGATTTACAGAGGCTAGCTTAATTAAAGAACTTGAAGAAAATGGTATTGGAAGACCATCGACTTACGCTCCAATTGTTTCTAATTTAAGTGAAAAGAGATATATTAAAAAAATAGGGAAGTCTATTGGCTCAACAGCCCTCGGAGAAAAAGTTATTTATGATATCATGGTTCCTTATTTTAAAGAGGTTGTTGATATTGGATTCACAGCAAAGATGGAGCTTGATCTTGATAAGGTAGAAGAGGGATCTTACAACTGGAGAAAAGTAGTAGATGAATGCTATAGTGGATATCTGAAAAAAGAAATAGATACCGCAATGGAAGAACTTGAAAAAGCTGAAACAGAGCCTGTACTTACTGGAGAAATGTGCCCTGAATGCGGAAAACCACTTGCAATTAAACAATCAAGATTTGGTGAGTTTATTGCATGCACAGCATATCCGGAGTGCAAGTATACTAAATCTATTATTCAATCTGTAGGCGTAAAATGCCCAAGCTGCGGGAATGATATTATTGTCAGAAGAAGCAGAAAAGGCAAGCTGTTTTACGGATGCTCTGGATATCCAAATTGTAAACAAGTATTTTGGGATAGACCAACTGAAGAAAAATGTCCTGACTGCGGCAGCTTACTTGTAATTAAAGGTAAAAAATTAAATTGTTCAAATCCTGAATGTAGGTATAGTAAATCGAATGAATAAGGGGTATCGTTATGCAACAATTTCATGCAACAACAATTTGTTTAGTAAAGCGTAGTAGCGATGATATCGCTATTGCCGGAGATGGCCAGGTTACAATGGGTGAAACCTCCATCATGAAAAATAATGCAAAAAAGGTTAGAAAGATTTATCACAATACTGTAATTTCTGGTTTTGCTGGATCTGTTTCTGATGCATTTTCTTTGACAGAAAAATTCGAAAAGAAACTTGAAGAGCATGGTGGCAATCTCAAACGTGCAGCTGTTGCTCTGGCTGAAATGTGGAGAGGCGATCAGGGCGCTAGAAATTTAGAGGCTTTAATGCTTGTTGCTGACAAAGAAAGCATTCTGCTGATTTCCGGTAATGGAGAAGTAATAGAGCCTGATGAAAATTATATTGCTATTGGTAGCGGAGGAAACTATGCATATGCGGCTGCACATGCACTCTATGACCATACAAATATGGATGCTGAATCTATTGCAAAAGAAGCTTTGAAGATTGCATCTGACATTTGTGTTTATACTAATAGCCATATTTCTGTAGAAAAGTTATAAGGAGGATGACATGAGTAAATTTTATGATATGACTCCTAAAGAAATAGTCGCCGAACTTGATAAATATATTATTGGTCAGGAATCAGCGAAAAAATCTGTGGCTGTTGCTCTTAGAAACAGATATCGCAGAAATCTTCTTTCAGATGAAATGAAAGAGGAAATTACACCGAAGAATATTTTAATGATGGGGCCTACAGGTGTAGGTAAGACAGAAATAGCAAGGAGACTTGCCAAGCTTATGGATGCTCCTTTTGTTAAGGTGGAAGCAACAAAATTCACAGAAGTTGGATATGTTGGCCGTGATGTTGAAACCATGGTTAGAGACCTTATGGAAGCTTCTATGCGTATCACAAAGCAAAAGCATATTGATGAAAAATATTCTGTTGCAAAAGACTTGGCCGAAGAAAAAATCATTGAAGCTATTATACCTGGCAAGAAGAAACAAAAAACAAATACTGCACCATCGAGTCCTTTTGCTATTTTGCTTGGTGGCAATACTTATGCCACATATAATCAGTCAAACGAAAAGATTGAATCAAAAGAGGATGATAAAACTGAAAGTGAAACTGATTTAGCTCGTGAACAGGTTCGCCAGCAGCTTAAAGATGGACTTCTTGAGGAACAGTATATTGAAATTGATGTTGTCGAAACTCCAAAAGAAAACAATCTTGATATATCTCAAGGTGGTACGATTAATCTTGGCAGCATATTTGGTGATGCTATGCCAAAGAAAACCAAACATCGCAAGATGAAGGTTAAGGATGCAAGAAAGATTCTTATCGAGCAGGAAGCTGCTAATATGATTGATATGGATCAGGTTAATGCAGAAGCTCTTGAAACTTGCGAACAGAATGGAATTATTTTTATTGATGAAATTGATAAAATTGCTAATGATGGAAGCTATCATGGTGGAGCAGATGTTTCTCGAGAAGGTGTCCAAAGAGACATCCTTCCTATCGTAGAGGGAAGCGTTGTTAATACCAAGTATGGTCCGGTGAAGACAGATCATATTCTCTTTATTGGAGCAGGGGCTTTCCATGTTGCAAAACCAACAGATTTAATACCTGAACTTCAGGGTCGTTTTCCAATTCGTGTAGAGCTTGAAAATTTAAGCAAAGAAGATTTTAAACGAATTTTAACAGAGCCTGATAATGCGTTATTAAAACAACATAAAGCTTTACTTGAAACTGAAAATGTAACTGTTACATTTACTGATGATGCTGCGGCAGAGATTGCTAACATGGCATTTTTAATGAATGAGCAAACAGAAAATATTGGGGCAAGAAGGCTTCATACTATCATGGAAAAATTACTTGAAGAAGTTGCATTTGAATTACCTGATTCGAGTAAATCTGAAATTGTTATTAATGCTGAATATGTAAAAAATAAGTTTGATGAAACTATTAGAGAAGAAGATATTGATAAGTTTATTCTGTAATGATTAATATTGACGAAAACAATAATGTTATAGAAAAAGAAGAATATAAAGCTATCCTCGTTGGCGTTAGCACCGGCGAGGATATTAGCTATTCAATGGAAGAGTTAAAATCTCTTGCAGAAGCTGCTGATACACAGGTGCTTGCAGAAATGGTTCAAAATGTTGACAAGATTAATGCAGGAACCTTTATTGGTAGTGGAAAGCTTGAAGAGTTGGCTGAAATGTGTAAAAACATGGAGGCCGATTTAGTGATTTTTAATGATGAACTTTCTGGAATGCAAATCAGAAATATCGAAGATGCTGTTGATGTTCGTGTTATTGACAGAACTATGCTGATTCTTGATATATTTGCATCACGTGCTATCTCCAGAGAGGGTAAACTTCAAGTTGAACTTGCGCAATTACAATATCGAATGCCAAGACTTTTAGGCTTTGGTAAATCACTTTCGAGACTTGGCGGTGGAATAGGAACAAGAGGCCCAGGTGAAAAGAAACTTGAAACTGATAGACGCCATATACAAAGGCGTATGGATGAAATCAAAAAAGAAATAGAAGAGCTTAAAGCTAATAGATCTGTGCAGCGTGCAAAAAGGGAAAAGTCAGCACTTCCTGTTGCAGCTCTTGTTGGATATACCAATGCAGGCAAATCATCTATTATGAATTGCCTTGTTAAAGAAAAACAAGTATTTGAAAAGGACATGCTTTTTGCTACTCTTGATACGGCAAGCAGATTAATTGAACTTGAAGATGGTAAAAAGTTTATATTAATTGATACTGTTGGCTTTGTAAGTAAGTTGCCGCATGCACTTGTTGATGCTTTTAAGGCAACTCTTGAAGAAGTTGTGAATGCAGATTTACTTATCCATGTTGTTGACGCTTCATTTGATAATCATGATTTTCAAATTGAAGTTACAGAGAAGGTTTTAAAAGAATTAAAAGCAGATTCAAAAGAGTCACTTTTAGTATTTAATAAAATTGACAAATTAGTTGATTTTAATGCGCTTGGTAAAAATTCGTATAATATTTCGGCTAAAACGGGCGTTGGAATCGATGCATTAAAAGATGCTATTGTTTCTAAACTTTTTTCTGATTTTGAAATTTGTGAATTACTAATTCCATATGACAAAGGGGAGATTGTTTCATACATTAATGATAGAACAAAGCCTTTGATAACAAAATATGAATCAGAAGGCACCTTTATTAGAGTCGAGCTTAATGAAGCGGACAGAAACAGATTATGTCAATACTTTATAAAACGGTAGCGAAACCGGCAGAAGCTACTCAAATAATTGAAAAGTCGCGTTTTATTGCGCATATAAAATCTGTATCTTCTAAAGAGGATGCTGATAATTTTGTTGCCGAAATACGCAAACAATATAAAGATGCAACGCATAATGTGCCTGCATATGTAATAGGTGATAAGATGCAAATTCAATGGGCCTCAGATGATGGGGAACCGCAAGGAACATCTGGCGCGCCTATGGTTCAAATGCTCGTGGGTGAAGGCCTTACAAATGTTTGTGTAGTGGTTACACGTTATTTTGGCGGAGTTAAGCTTGGCACTGGCGGATTGGTTCGTGCATATACTTCAACTGCAAAATTGGCAATAGACGCCGCCGGAGTATTTGAAGTTAGAGATTTTAAGCAAATTGACCTGCAAATTCCGTATAATTTATTGGCAAAACTTCAAAATTCCGAAAAAGAAATGCCATTTACAATTCTTTCTATCGAATATGCAGAAGATCTTAAAATAACACTTTCATTTGAGGCTGAACACGAAGAAAAAATCATGCTATTTCTTACAGATTTTACCAAGGGGAAATTTCAAAAAAGTACGAATAAATAGTTGACAAAGCTTTGATTTTGCCTTAATATAATAAGGCACGCGGTAAAAGCGCGCGTTTGCTGGTGTGGGAGTTTAGCTCAGCTGGGAGAGCATCTGCCTTACAAGCAGGGGGTCACAGGTTCGAGCCCTGTAACTCCCACCAGTTTCTGCGGTCGGGTAGTTCAGTTGGTTAGAATGCCAGCCTGTCACGCTGGAGGTCACGAGTTCGAGCCTCGTTCCGATCGCCAATTTTTTTTAATTAAATATGCTTGGATACGCTGGCGTGGCTCAACGGTAGAGCAGCTGATTTGTAATCAGCAGGTTGTTGGTTCGATTCCGATCGCCAGCTCCAAATTGGAGGGATTCCCGAGTGGCCAAAGGGGACGGACTGTAAATCCGCTAGCTAAGCTTTCGATGGTTCAAATCCATCTCCCTCCACCAATTGTAAGCGGAAGTGGCTCAGGGGTAGAGCATCGCCTTGCCAAGGCGAGGGTCGCGAGTTCGAATCTCGTCTTCCGCTCCAAATTTTTTGCGGATGTAGTTCAATGGTAGAACCTCAGCCTTCCAAGCTGATGGCGTGAGTTCGATTCTCATCATCCGCTCCACAAAAAAAGACCGGCCTTACCGCCGGTTATAAATGTATACGGGCTCATAGCTCAGCTGGATAGAGCAGCGGCCTTCTAAGCCGCGTGTCGGGGGTTCGAATCCCTTTGGGCTCACCAATTCTGGGGTATAGCCAAGCGGTAAGGCACCAGGTTTTGATCCTGGCATTCGTAGGTTCAAATCCTGCTACCCCAGCCAAAGCTTGTGACCCATTAGCTCAGGCGGTAGAGCACATGACTTTTAATCATGGTGTCCCGAGTTCGAGTCTCGGATGGGTCACCAATTTTTTAGGACAGGCTTGCGGAGATATGGCCGAGCGGCTGAAGGCACCGGTCTTGAAAACCGGACATGTGAAAGCATGCGTGGGTTCAAATCCTACTATCTCCGCCATTTTTTCTACTTGGGGAAGTACTCAAGAGGCTGAAGAGGACGGTTTGCTAAACCGTTAGGGTTCGCAAGGGCCGCGCGAGTTCGAATCTCGCCTTTCCCGCCATACGCTTTATCATTTTTAGGGGTATAGCTCAGTTGGTAGAGCAGCGGTCTCCAAAACCGCGTGCCGAGGGTTCGAGCCCTTCTGCCCCTGCCAATAAAAATATATCGGGGTGTAGCGCAGTTTGGTAGCGCAACTGGTTTGGGACCAGTAGGCCGCACGTTCAAATCGTGTCACCCCGACCATATTTTTGGTCATCTTAAGGGCCTTTAGCTCAGTTGGTCAGAGCATCCGGCTCATAACCGGCGTGTCCCGGGTTCAAGTCCCTGAAGGCCCACCATATTTAATATGCCCAGATAGCTCAGTCGGTAGAGCAGTAGACTGAAAATTTTCGTGTGGCTGGTTCGATTCCGGCTCTGGGCACCATAAAAAGCACAGCATGGCTGTGTTTTTTATTTTATCTATGTTAGTATAGTCTTATGGATAATTTTAGAGATTTACATTACAATTCAATATCTAATTATTTGAAAAATAATTTTGGGCAACGCATAGTAAAACTCTCTTTAGATGCCGGTTTAACTTGTCCAAATAGAGACGGTACATTAGCTTATGGCGGTTGCAGTTTTTGTCTTGGAGGAAGCGGTGAGTTTACCTCAAATATTGATGATCAAATTAAATCTGCCAGAGAAAAATGGAACGAGCCGGTAAAATTTATAGCCTATTTTCAAAGCTATACCAATACTTATGCTAATGCCGAATATTTGCGGATGATTTGGGATGAAGCTTTATCGCATGAAGATGTAATAGGGTTGGCTATTGCCACCAGGCCGGATTGTATTGACGGGGAAGTATTAGATGCTTTATGTGATTTTAATAAACGCTGTTTTTTGTGGGTTGAATTAGGGCTTCAAACGGCAAATGAACAAACGGCGTATAAATTTAACAGATGCTATCAAAATGCCGCATTTGAAAACGCTATGAGTATTCTATCTAATTGCGGAATAAAAACCGTTATACACTTGATTTTAGGGCTTCCGGGCGAAGATAAACAACAGTATCTATCTTCTGCAGAGTACGTTGCAAAATTTAATCCATTTGGGATAAAGTTACATATGTTGCACATACTTAAGGGAACAACAATGGGTGACGAATTTAAGCAGCATCCATGGCAATTGTTAACTGAAGCAGAATATGTCAGTTCTATAGTTGATATACTTGAAAGACTTCCAAAAGATATAACGATACATCGCCTTACGGGTGATGCTCCTAAAGATAAGTTAATTGCGCCGGAATGGTCGAAAGATAAACATAAAGTATTAAATTCAATTCAGCATGAGTTTTCTGTTAGGAACTCATATCAAGGCAAATTAAAAGAGTAGCTTTTGCTACTCTTTTTTCTTGCTAAATTCGGGACCCAAGTCGTGTGCCATATAATGCTTTCTACAAAGAGAAACATACATATCATTTCCGCCGATTACGACTTGTTCTCCTTCTGTTACCATTTTACCATCTACAACTCTGGCTACCATAGTGGCTTTTCGTCCGCAATGGCAAATGGTTTTGATTTCTTCTATTTTGTCTGCATATACAAGTAAATAATGAGAGCCTTCAAACAATTCATTTTGGAAGTCATTTTTTAATCCATAGCATAGAACAGGGCAGGAATGTATATCAACAATTCTTGCAAGTTCTATTACTTGGTGCTTTTTTAAGAATTGCGCTTCATCTATTAAAATACAATCGATATGTTGTTCAGAGTTTTTGCTTATGAATAACTTCTCTATATCTGTTTGACTGTCAATTATTAGTGCATCTCTGCTAATACCAATTCTACTTGTAATTTTTCCAACCCCATATCTATCGTCAATGGATGGAGCTAAAGTAAGTATGTTTTTGCCACGCTCCTCATAATTGTGGGCTACTTTTATTAAGTCTATAGATTTGCCAGCATTCATAGTGCTGTATCTGTAATATAATTGTGCCATATTTATTCTCCTTGCTATATATTGTAGCACGAAATTTATGCTCAATGTTAGAACTTAATAAGGCTTTTTTGTGGTAAAATATAGTGTATGTCTGAAAATAGGAAAAAATTGCTTTTACATAGTTGTTGTGGCCCTTGTTCTACTGCCGTTATAGAGCGTTTGGTAGAAGATTTTGACGTAACAGTGTTTTATTATAATCCGAATATTACAGATTCTGATGAATATTTACATCGTAAATCAGAAGAAGAACGCTTTATTAGAGAATATTGTGCTAATACAGGCAGACATATTGATTATATTGATGGAGAATACTGTCCTGCTGAATATTTGGAATATGTCAAAGGCCTTGAAAATGAGCCGGAAGGTGGAATGCGTTGCAAGAAATGTTTTGAGCTTAGACTCGCTAAAACCGCAGAACTTGCAAAAAAATTAAACTTTGATTGTTTTGATACCACATTAACAGTAAGCCCATATAAGAATTATGATAATATCAGCGTCATTGCAAGCAAACTTGCAGATGAGTATGCTGTTGAATACTTATCCGGAAATTATAAAAAGCAAAACGGATATCAAAGATCGATAGAATTATCTAAGGAATATGGTTTATATCGTCAACATTATTGTGGATGTGATTTTTCAAAGCATAGTTTGGAGTCAAGAGGTGCAGAATCATGAAGTATGTTTCTGTAGTTGTTGATAATAATACTAATGCCACTGATGAATTGTATACATACATTTCTGAATTCAGTGACATAAAAGTTGGCAATAAGGTGACTGTTCCGTTCGCGAAATCAAATCGTATTGTTGATGGATATGTAGCAACTGTTTCTGACAGTATGCCTGATACAAAATACGGATTTAAAAAGATAAGAACCATAGATTCTGAATTTTCACTAAGTGAAGAAGCAATGAAGACTGCTTTGTGGATGCATCAAAGATATGTTTGCAGATATATAGAAGCTGTTCGTTGTTTTCTTCCGAGTAATACTCAGACAAAGCGCAAAACAAAAGATCCATTTGAGGGTATTGAAGAGCAACATAGTGAGGCTTTGAATTTAAATATCGAGCAGCAGCAGGCCTTTAATGAAATCAGTAGAAGTATTTCGGCAAAAGAGCATAAAATATTTCTTTTAAATGGCGTGACCGGATCTGGCAAAACAGAAATTTATCTTCAGGCAATGCAAAAATGTATTGATGAAGATAGGCAGGGTATAATTCTTGTGCCGGAGATATCTTTAACTCCGCAAATTGTTTCAAGATTTGTTGATAGATTTGGCAAAGAGAATATTGCAATACTTCATAGCAAATTGACTCCGCAACAGCGTTTTATCGAATATAAAAAAATTCAAGAAAAGCAAGTTAAACTCGTTGTTGGCGTTCGCTCGGCAATATTTGCACCGTTTACAGATATAGGGCTTATTGTGATCGATGAAGAACATGAAACAAGTTACAAGTCTGATAAAAGTCCAAAATATGATGCAATAGAGATTGCAACCAAAAGAGCCATTGCTCATAATGCTTGTCTTGTCTTGGGTAGTGCGACTCCGGCAGTACAGGATTATTATCGAAGCAAGAAAAATATATTCACAGAGCTTGTTTTAAAGAAGCGCTATAATGAAAACCCTTTACCAAAAGTTTCGATTGTAGATATGCGTGAAGAGGTAAAAGCCGGAAACAGAAGCTTGTTTTCAGGACTGCTTACTAAAGAAATGCAAGCTTGCTTTGATGATGATAAGCAGATTATCCTGTTCTTAAATAGGCGTGGATATTCAAGTTATGTGAGCTGCAGAGAATGTGGTTATACTATGAGATGCCAAGATTGTGGTATTACTATGACATATCACAAAAGCTCTGGCGCAATGCTTTGTCATTATTGTGGGCGAAGGGTTCCGGTTCCAAAAACTTGTCCTGAATGCGGAAGTAAATTGATAGGTCGATTTGGTGCCGGGACTGAACAAGTCGAAGAAAAAGCAAAAGAACTTTTCCCTGATAAAAATATTGAGCGGCTTGATTTTGATACAGTGCAAAAGAAAGGCTCTGTACAAAGTATTTTAAAGCGTTTTGAGAAAGGCAAGACAGATATACTTATTGGGACGCAACTCGTTGCAAAAGGTCTTGATTTTGCAAATGTAGGGCTTGTAGGAATCATCAGCGCAGATGTTACACTTAATATTCCTGATTATCGTTCTTCAGAAAGAAGCTTCCAACTTGTTACGCAAGCTGCAGGTCGGGCTGGACGAGGAAACGAACAGGGCAAAGTGATTATTCAAACTTATTCGCCAGAGCATCCGGCAATACAATGTGCGGCAAAACAAGATTATGCAAGCTTTTATAAACAAGAAATTAGATTAAGAGAGCTTGCGGCCTATCCGCCGTTTACTGATATATATCAAATAGTATTTAGTCACGAGATAGAAACTAAAGCTATAAAAGCTGCTGAGACTTGCCTTGCTGTATTACAAAAAAATTTAGACAATAGTTACTTAATACTGGGCCCGAGCAATGCTCCTATCCATAGAAGCGGCAAACAATTTAGGTATCAGCTTATAGTAAAATCTCCGGCAGGACAAAGACAGATATTAAGTAGTTTAATTAATAATATTAAAAAGAATTGGAAGGATGATGTACTCCTGACAGTTGATATTAATCCATATTCTTTATTGTAGGTGAAAACATGGGACTTAGACAAATTAGAAAAGAGGGCGACCCTGTTCTAAGAAAAAAGTGCAGAGAAGTTACAGAAGTAAATGATCGTATAAGAGAATTGTTAGATGATTTAACTGAAACAATGAGAAGCGTAAAAGGTGTAGGGCTGGCCGCTCCTCAAGTTGGAATATTAAGAAGAGTTGTGGTTGTAGAAGTTGGTGAACAATTATACGAATTGGTTAATCCTGTAGTTGTAGAAAAAGATGGGGACCAATTTGAAGAAGAAGCTTGCTTATCGTGCCCTGGCAAACAGGGAACTGTTCATAGACCAGCGTATGTAAAAGTTGAAGCACTTGATCGCAATGGCAATAAAGTTTTCTATGAAGGAGAAGAACTTCTTGCAAGAGCATTTTGTCATGAAATTGATCACCTTGATGGGATTTTATATATTGATAAAGCAGAAGAAATAGAGGAATTTGATTAATGAAGATTGTTTTCATGGGAACTCCGGATTTTGCGGTTAAGCCATTGGAATTATTAGTTAAATCGGGCTATGATGTTCAGCTGGTGGTTTCTAAAGCTGATAGAGCTAAAGATCGTGGAAAGAAAGTTCAAAGTTGTCCGGTAAAACTAAAGGCTATTGAACTTGGAATCCCTGTAGAAACTCCTGAAAAAATTAAAGGAAATGAAGAGTTTATTAACAAGTTAAAGGATATCAACCCTGACTTGATAATTGTGGCTGCATACGGCAAGATTTTGCCTGTAGAATTGCTTAACATTCCACGCCTTGGATGTGTAAATATTCATGGCTCTCTTCTTCCAAAATATAGGGGTGCAGCTCCTATACAAAGGGCTGTTATTGAAGGTGCCGAAAAAACCGGAATTACTCTTATGTATATGGCCGAAGGGATGGATACCGGTGATATGATAGCTAAGGCAGAAACATTTGTTGGTGAAAAAACTGCCGCTGAGCTTTTCGTTGAGCTGTCAGATATGGGGGCAAAGCTTTTATTAGAATATTTACCTAAAATAGCTGATGGCACGGCTCCACGAGAAAAACAAAATGATGCCGAAGCCACCATTGCGCCTATGGTATTTAAAGAAAATATTGATTGGACTAAATCTGCCCATGAGATAGCGTGTTTAATCAGGGGAACTGAATGTCAGACGAGTTGGAATGGTCAAATTATGAAGATTCATTTAGCAAAAGAGTCTGATGGCACAGGAAAGCCGGGCACAGTAATACATGTTGACAAGAAGAATGTTGAAATTGCCTGTGGAAAAGGTAGCATTCTTCTAAAAAACATACAACTTCCAGGCAAAAAAGCTATGGAAATTGATGCTTTTCTGTTAGGGAACAAGATTGAAGAAGGATGCGTTTTGCAGTAAAATATAATGATAGACAAATAGCGTACCAGGTTTTGCTGGATGTGCAAAGAGAGCAAGCATACTCAAATCTTGCCCTCAATTGTTTCATTTCAGAAAATCCTGAGTGTAATCCTCCATTTATAAGAGAACTTGTTTATGGAGTTCTTCGCAATCAGCTTTTACTTGATTACAACATTGATAGATATGTTAAAAAGTGCAAGCTAAGCGACAGAATTCTTTTAAGGCTCGGTTTTTACCAGCTTTGTTTTATGAATTCTGTATCAGATTATGCTGCGGTTAATGAAACTGTGAATTTGGCGCGTGGATCTAAAAGCTTTATCAATGCAGTCTTACGTAATTTTATAAGAGATGGTAAAGAACTTAAATATGATTCTTTGTCTACGCAATACTCATGTCATGAAAGCATAGTAGGGTTATTTACAAAAGCTTATGGCGAAGAAAAAACTGTTGAGATTTTGAGACACTCACTTCAGACACCAGTTTTAACGAGCAGAGTGAATAAGAGTGGATTGATTTCAATACAAGGTAAATCAAGCCAAAAAGCAGTTGAAGTATTGAATCCAAAACCGGGGGAGAAGCTAATCGATATGTGTGCCGCTCCGGGAGGTAAAAGTTTATATGCCGCAGACCTGATGGAAAATCAAGGCGAGATAGTAGCTTTTGATTTATATGAACATCGCGTAAAGCTAATCGATAATGAGGCTAATAGGCTTGGATTTAATATAATAAAAACTGCGGTTAAAGATTCTACAGTATTTGATGAAAGTTTAATCGAAACTGCGGATGCAATTATTTGTGATGTTCCGTGCAGTGGTTTTGGAACAATTGCAAAAAAGCCGGAAATCAAATTAAAGGGAATTAGTTCCCAGCTTCCTGATTTATATGACATTCAATATAAAATCTTAGAGAATGCCGGCAAATATGTGAAGCGAGGCGGACGTATTTTATATAGCACTTGTACATTAAACCCAAAAGAAAATAATGAACAAGTTTTAAATTTTGTTAATAATAACAATGGATATTCATTAGTTTTTGAGGAACAGATTTTTCCTCATGATGAATTCGATGGTTTTTATATATCAATAATAAAAAGGAATAGTAATGATTAGCAGTGTAGGATTTAAGACAGACAAGGGGATGCTTCGAGGCGGAAATGAAGATTCGATTTTCATAATGCCCGAGCAAAATCTTTATATTGTTGCTGACGGTGTTGGTGGCCATAATTCTGGTGAACTTGCAAGTCGTATGGCTGTTGGATATATGGCTCAGTATGTTGCTTTGCATCCAATAGCTGATGTTAAATCAAAAAAAGATTTGAAAAAGTATTTCAAAACTTGTTTTGAAGGGGCTAACGAACTTGTTTTTAGAAAGTCAAACGAGGAGCAAGAAAATCGTGGCATGGCAACAACGGCGGTTATTTGTCATATTCGTGATGGATGGGCTTATGTTGTAAATGTCGGTGACAGCAGAGCATATTTAGTTCGTGATGGTGTAGTAAGACAGGTAACTGAAGACCACACATATGTTAATGAAATGCTTCATTCCGGAATTTTGTCAGAAGAAGAAGCGAAAAATCGTCCAGACAAAAACATGATTACCAGAGCTATTGGTGGCGAGAAAGATATTAGACCAGATTTCTTTTCGTTTGAAGTTTGTCCTGAAGACATAATTATTTTATGTAGTGATGGCTTATATGGTGAAATTCCTGATGCAAAAATGGGTTTCATCGTAGATAATACAAAATCAATGCACGGCTTAGCAAAGACATTGGTTGACGAAGCAAATAAGAACGGCGGAAAAGATAATATTTCAGTAATTTGTATTAAGGTACTGTAGGAGATAAAAATGGCAAGCAGAATTCTAGCTGGAAGATATGAACTTCTGGAAAAGATAGGCGAAGGCGGAATGGCAGTTGTATTCAAATCAAGAGATAGACTGCTTAATCGTTTTGTTGCAATTAAAATTTTAAGACCTGAATTTACAAAGGATGCTGTTTTTATTGAGAGTTTTAGGCGTGAGTCTCAAATGGCTGCAGGGCTTTCACATCCTAATATTGTAAATATATTTGATGTCGGCAAAGAGGGCAATATATACTATATCGTTATGGAACTGATGGAGGGAACTCCACTCTCAGAACTAATCAAAAAGGAAGGGCCTCTTGATCCTCAAAAGGCTGCAACAATAGCAAGACAAATTGCAATGGCTTTATCTGTGGCTCATAAGAACCACCTTATTCACAGAGATGTTAAACCGCATAACATAATGTTTGCTCCGGATGGAACGGCAAAAATTGCAGATTTTGGCATAGCAAAAAAGGTTACAGGGGAGACTCTTGTTACTGAACAGAAAAAAGAAAATGTTATGGGTTCGGTACATTATTTTAGCCCTGAGCAGGCTCGTGGAGCATATGTTGATGCAAAATCTGATATATATTCTTTAGGTATTTGTTTATATGAAATGCTTACAGGGAAGGTCCCATTTGATGGGACAACGGCAGTAGAAGTTGCTGTTAAACATATGAATGAGCAGATGGTTCCACCTACAAAGCGTAATCCAAATATCCCACAGGATTTGGAAGATATTGTAATGAAGGCTACAGATAAGAACCCTGCTAATCGTTTTAAAAACATGGATGAAATGATAACGGCTCTTAATTTTGTTTCATATGGGAAACATCATGCAGAGACTGTTTCTGATGAAGATGCTGATAAATTAGAGATCCCACCTGTAGGCACCAGTGATAATGTACTTATTGATCAAGAAGCAAAAATTGAAGAGATACTAAATGAGAAAGATGAAAGCGAAGAGAAACAACCAAAGCTTTCTAAACGTGAAAAGAAAAAAGAATTAAAAGAAAAGAGAGCTAAGAGAGAAAAAGTTTCAGAAGCTCCGCAGGCTGATGCTCAAAAAGGTAAAAAGAAGTTTTTCCTTAGTCCGCAAAGATATATTGCAATTATTTTAGCTATAGTTTTAGCTATACCTGTTAGTGCAATAATATTTAAATTTGCCACAAGAGAAAAACCTGTTGAAATTACCGAGGTGACAGTACCAAGCATTGTTAACAAGACTGTTGATGAGGCTACAAAAGAATTAAGCAAGTTTGGTTTGAAGCTTGAAGTCGATCTTGAACTTGTAAGTAAAACTGTTGATGAGGGATTGATTCTCAGCCAAACTCCTATCGAAGGATCAACGGTAAAAACAGACCAGACAGTTCATGTAAATGTAAGTAAAGGATATGCTCCTGGCGACGTGCCTAACGTAGCAGGGAAAAATTTAAGCAATGCAAAAACTGTTCTTGAAAGTTATGGATATAAAGTCATAGTTGGTGGATATCAGCAAAGCGATTCTATTGATAAAGATTATGTAATCAGTCAGAATCCTGCAGCTGGTACTACTTTAGATCAAGGACAGACAGTTACTTTAATTATGAGCTCCGGGCCGGCAGAGACAGATACACTTGATATAGTTGGAAAAACTTATGCAGAAGCTTTGGAAGTTATTAATTCTGCTGAATATACAGTCGGTGTTAGAACTAACCAGGCAAGCAGCGATATAGAGGAAGGTTGCATAATAAAATATGCAATTAACGGCGATAAAGTTGACCTCTGGGTAAGCAGTGGTAAAGGTGGTTCCGGAACCGGTGATACTCAGATTGATGGTTATGTACAATATATCTTTAACTATGAAGGTATGGAATTTGCCACCGATGCATTTACTGTAAAGATTATTATTGTTGATGACAACGGTAGCCGAACTGTTAATGAGACATGCATAGTAGAAGAAAAGAGCAAGACTTTATATATTGGTGGCTCTGGAGCTGATGCAGAAGTTACCATTATGGTGGGCAATCAACTCATTGCCCAACTCACAGATGTTAACTTTGCTGAGGGATTATACGAGTGCGTGGGATTATAGTAAAAGCAATTTCAGGCTTTTATTATGTTAAGTCTGAAAATATAGTATACGAATGCAAAGCTCGTGGCATATTTAAAAACCAAAATATTACACCACTGGTTGGCGATTTTGTAGAATTTGAAGAAGGTCTTGTTACTGATGTTTTTCCAAGAATAAATAGTTTTGACAGACCTCCGCTTGCTAATCTTGAAACTTTAGTAATTGTAATGGCAGCGGCAGATCCTGCACCAAGCTTTGAAATCCTTGATAAATTTATTGTAACGGCTGAAGCTTTAAAAGTTGAAGTGGTTTTATGCATAAATAAATGCGACATTGCAGACAGTGGCATTTTGAAAGAATTTAAGGATATCTACTCGGGAATTTATCCAATATATTTTGTAAGTGCCAATTCCGGTGAGGGTATTCCTGAATTTAAGAATGCTATGAAAAATAAAAAGTTTGCATTAGCAGGTCCTTCCGGGGTCGGCAAATCAAGCTTAACAAATATTTTCCTTGGTCGAACTGAAACTGAAATTGGGGAAATTAGTAAAAAAAGTCTTAGAGGAAAGAATACAACAAGACATACCGAACTGTTTGAAAATGAAGATTATCAAGTGTTCGATACTCCGGGTTTCACAAGCTTTGATGCAAAGATTGAAGATGAAAATCAATTGGAAAAGCTCTTTCCCGAATTTGTGAATTATTTGGGAACTTGCCGCTTTGATGATTGTAGACATCTTGCAGAACCTGATTGCGCAATAAGGAAAGCTATGTCAGATGGGAAAATATCTAAGTCTCGTTATAATTCATATAAAGATTTATATAAAATAATTATTGAAAATAGAAGGTATTGATTATGGCAAAATTAGCACCATCAATTTTATCTGCAGACTTCGCAAATCTTGGGCGAGATGTTTCTTTAATAGAAGCCGGCGGAGCAGATTATGTACATTGTGACGTTATGGACGGAGCCTTTGTTCCTAATATTTCATTTGGAGCTCCGGTTGTAAAATCTCTTGTAGGGAAGACAAAGCTTCCTTTTGATGTTCATCTTATGATTGAAAATCCGGAACAGCGTATTCAGGATTTTGTTACACCGCAAACCGAATTTATTGTTGTCCATCAGGAGGCTTGCAAGCATCTTCATAGAGTTATTCAGCAGATTCATGATTTAGGAATCAAGGCTGGTGTAGCAATTAATCCTGCAACTCCGGTATGCTCAATAAAGCCTATTTTAGGCGATATAGACTTGGTACTCATAATGTCTGTAAATCCGGGCTTTTCCGGGCAAAAATTTATTCCAAGCACTGTTTTAAAGGTCTGTGAGCTTGATGAAATCAGGAAAGCAGACGATTTGTCATTTGTTATTGAAATTGACGGTGGCGTAAGCCTTGATAATTGCAAGATGCTTAAAGACGCCGGAGTCGACATTATGGTCGCCGGAAGTGCTTGTTTTGGGGCAGAAGATGTTGCCAAACGCTGTAAAGATTTTAAAGAATTGATGAAATAGCTTGAAAATATTGGAAAATCGTGATAAATTAATGGAGTTGATATTTAAAAGAAAGTGGGGTAACTAATATGGCAAATATCAAGTCTGCAAAAAAGAGAATAAGTGTAATCAACAAGAAGACTATTGTTAACAGACGTGTTAAGAACAACCTCAAGGCAATCCTTAAGGCTTTTGACAAGGCTCTTGAAACAGGTGATCTTGCTACCGCAAAGGAAAAGCTTGCTCTCGCAGAAAAGAAACTTATGAAGGCTGGTGCAAAGGGTACTATCCATAAGAACACAGCTTCAAGAAAAGTTTCCAGATTAACAAAGGCTTATAATAAGGCTGTAGCAGCTAACAAAGCCGAATAATCTCACCCGTCCCCACAATTGCATAAGTTAAATGCATATTGAAAAACCAGGCAGTCTCACCTGGTTTTTTACTTTGTTAACAAACAATTTACTTAATAAAACTATTAATATATAATATTTAATTATGGAAGATTATCAGAAATATATAAGAAATTTTAGCATTATTGCGCATATTGATCACGGCAAATCAACGCTTGCCGATCGTTTGCTTGAGAATACGGGTTCTGTTGCTCATCGTGATATGAAGGAACAATTCCTTGATAACATGGATCTTGAGCGTGAACGTGGCATTACTATTAAGCTGCAAACAAGTCGTCTTATATACAAGGCGAAGGATGGCAATGAATATATTTTAAACTTGATTGATACTCCGGGCCATGTTGACTTTAATTATGAAGTTTCAAGAAGTTTGGCTGCTTGCGAAGGAGCAGTCTTAGTTGTTGATGCTACTCAGGGCGTTGAAGCCCAGACCTTGGCAAATGTCTATTTGGCACTGGACGAAGACCTGGAAATAGTTCCAGTTATTAATAAAATCGATCTTGCATCGGCAAGACCTCAAGAATGCAAAGATGAGATTGAAGAGGTAATAGGAATTGAAGCGCAGGATGCCCCATTAATTTCTGCAAAAGAAGGAATCAATATTGATGGGGTTCTTGAAGATATAGTTGCTAAAGTCCCGGCTCCTAATGGAAAGCCTGATGCGCCACTTAAGGCTTTAATTTTTGATTCGTATTATGACAATTATAAAGGAGTTGTAATTTACACAAGAATTATTGATGGTAGTGTTAAGGCCGGAGATAAGATTCTTATGATGAATACCGGAGCAAGTTATGATGTAACAGAGGTTGGGGTAAACACTCCATATCAAACTCCTGTCCAAGAGCTTTCTGCCGGAAGTGTAGGTTACATTTGTGCAAGCATTAAGCAGGTTAGAGATGCTCGCGTCGGAGATACAATTACTCTCGCAAACAATCCAACAAAAGATCATTTACCTGGATATAAAAAAGTCCAGCCTATGGTTTATTGTGGCATATATCCAACGCCTGATGAAAAATACGAGAATGTAAAGGACTGCCTGGAAAAGCTGCAGGTTAATGATGCTGCTTTTATATTTGAACCGGAAACTTCCCAGGCATTGGGATATGGTTTTAGATGTGGTTTCTTAGGGCTTCTTCATATGGAAATTATAGTTGAGAGGCTCGAAAGAGAATTTGATCTTGAAATTATTACAACGTCGCCATCTGTAATATATAAGCTTGTTAATTTTGACGGGACCGAAGAATATATTGAAAATCCTTCAAACCTTCCGAACCCTACACAATATGATCATTTAGAGGAGCCTATGGTTAAGGCTACTATTATGCTTCCTAAAGAATATGTTGGTTCTATTATGGAACTGTGTCAGGATAGACGTGGCATTATGAATCATATGGAATATATTACAGAGCAAAGAGTTGCACTACATTACACACTTCCGCTTAATGAAGTAATTTATGATTTCTTTGATGCTTTAAAATCAAAGACAAGAGGATATGGTTCATTAGATTATGAGTTTGATCATTACGAAAAATCTAATTTGCAGAAAATTGATATTATGCTAAACCATGAAATTGTTGATGCATTTTCAATGATTGTGCATGAGTCTAAAGCTTATTATCGTGCAAGATTTGTTTGCCAAAAACTAAAAGAGGTTATACCTATGCACCAGTTTGAAGTGCCAATACAAGCAGCTATTGGGCAAAAGGTAATTGCACGTGAAACAGTTAAAGCATATAGAAAAGATGTTCTTGCAAAGTGTTATGGCGGAGATATTTCAAGAAAGAAGAAACTTCTTGAAAAACAAAAAGAAGGTAAAAAGAGAATGCGCCAATTTGGAACTGTAGAGGTTCCGCAGGAAGCATTTACGGCTGTTTTAAAATATGATGAAGATAAATAAAACTAATGGGGCAGAATATGCCCCATTAGGTATTTATGTGCATATTCCATTTTGTATTCGCAAGTGTAAATACTGCGACTTTGTTTCATTTGCAGGGAAAACAAAAGCTGATCAAAAGGAATATGTTGATAATCTTTGTAATGAAATTGAAGAAAAGTCTAACTTGTACAAAGATAGGTATTACATTGATACTATTTTCTTTGGCGGCGGAACTCCAAGTATATTAGAGCCTGAAGATTTAAATAAAATTTTATCTAAAATTAAAGAAAATTTTGTTTTAGACCATACTGACAATTTGGAAATTAGTGTTGAAGCTAATCCGGGGACTATCACAAGTCAGAAGCTTGATAAATTAAAGGAGTATGGTTTTAATAGAATTAGCATTGGAGTTCAAAGTTTCGATGACAGCATTTTGCAGATTCTTGGCCGCATACATAATGCGCAAGAGGCCGAGGAAGCTGTAAAATCGGCTATTTCAGCAGGTTTTAATACTAATTTAGATTTGATGTTTGGCATTCCTAATCAAACGCTTGAAATTTGGGAAGAGACTTTAATAAAAGCTGTGAAGCTTCACCCAAATCATATCTCATTTTACAGTTTGCAATTAGAAGAGGGTACGGAGCTTTATCAAAACTATAGATACGGCGATTTAGAACTTCCAGGCTGGGAAGAAAATAGAGCTATGTATCATGGAGCTTTGGAAATTTTAAATAAATTCGGCTATAAGCATTATGAGATTTCTAATGCAGCTCTTCCGGGTTTTGAATGTAAACATAATATAAAATATTGGACTATGGCGGAATATCTTGGCTTTGGAGTATCTGCTCATTCATATATTTCCGGAAAACGCACAGGAGATACAAATCCCGACCCTAAGGGTGATTTTATTTTTACAAGGCTCAGAATGATTGAAGGTTTTGATAAAAAAGAATATTTTGATCGCTTTGGAATTGAATTTGAAAAAGAATTTGCTGATGTTTACAATAAATTAGTTACTGACAACTTGCTATATGAAGAGAATAGTAAGATTAAATTCACTAAAAAAGGGTTGGATTATACCAACCCTGTAATGCAAAAATTATTAGAAGTGATTACTCGTTAACAATTTTATCTACAACAGCTTTGAGTTCTTTATAAGAATTCATAGCTGTTTTTTCATCGGCTTCATTGATTGCATAATAGAACTTTATTTTAGGTTCTGTTCCGGAAGGTCTGCAAGCAAGCCATGATCCACTTTCAAAGTAGTATTTAAGAACATTCGATTTTGGAATTCCTTCAATACCAAGAGAGTAATCTTTAATATTAACTATCTTTGGGGCGAAATCTTTCCCAAGTTTTCTTAATGTATCCATAATTAATTTAATCTTTTCTGCGCCTTCTTTTCCGGTAAGATAATATGAATCACATTTATCGAAGTAGAAACCATATTCTTTATATAAATCTTCTTTTACTTCTACTAAATCTTTCCCTTTTGCTTTATAATAAGCAGCCATTTCCGCAATAATCATACTTGCAAGAACTGCATCTTTATCTCTGGCATGTTCCCCGACAAGGTAACCGTAGCTTTCTTCATAGCCAATGATAAACTTATGACCAAGCGCAAGTTCTCTATTCATAACAGAGCAGATATTCTTAAAACCAGTTAAGCAGTCAAATGTCTTATAGCCTTTTTTTCTTGCTATATCTGCGGCCATTTCACTTGTTACAATAGTTTTTATCATAAATGAATTGCTATCGAGCTCTTTTTCACGGCTTTCAAGAACATAATTTGTCATCATTGCACCTGTTTGATTTCCGTTAAAGAGGACAAATTCACCTTTATGATTTACCGCAATTCCAACACGGTCAGAATCTGGATCTGTTGCAATAACGATATCGGCATTTTCGGCTTTTGCTTGTTCAATTGCCATAACCAGAGCTGATGCTTCCTCAGGGTTTGGAGATTTAACAGTAGGGAAGTTTCCATCCTGTACGCATTGTGCTTCTACAACGCTGTAATTTGTGAAGCCTTGTTCTTTGAACATCTGCTGGACAGGAAATTTTCCAGCGCCATGCAAAGGTGTATATACAATTTTAAGCGCCTTTTTCACTTCTGCCGGTAATTCGCGAGCTTGTTTTTCTACATCGTGAATGAAACGAGTTTGCTCTTCTTCTCCAAGCATATGCAACAGCCCTTTTTGAGCAATTTCATTCTCGTCTGCTGCTTTTAGAGTGGTTATGTCCAACTCTTGAATATTTTTTGTAATGATTGCAGCAGTTTCTTCTCCAATTTGGCATCCTGTTTCATCATAAACTTTGTAGCCATTATAAATAGCAGGATTGTGACTTGCAGTAACTACAACACCACCTACACAATTAAGTGCGCGAACTGTCCAAGAAAGGAGTGGGGTAGCAGAAATCATACTATAAAGATGAGCCGGAATTCCATGCTTACACATTGTGAGAGCTGTTTCTTTTGCAAATTCTTTAGAAAAATTTCTGCAATCATAAGCAATTGCAACACCACGTTTTTTTGCATCTTCACCGAATGTGTCTAAAAGATACTTAGCAAAACCAGTTGTAGCTCGTCTGATATTATACTTGTTCATGCGGTTTGATCCGGCACCAAGTATTCCACGAAGACCGGCAGTTCCAAACTCTAAATCTTTATAAAACCTATCTTCGATTTCTTTTTCATCTGTAAGGTTTGCAATTTCTTTGCGATCACTTTCATCAAAGAAAGGGTTTGTCATCCAAAGTTTATAAATTTCTTTATATCCCATAATTACTCCTTATTTTTTACCTAATAAAGCAAACATATTCTTCTTATATTCTTCGACGCCAGGTTGATCAAATGGATTTACACCTTGCATATATCCCGAAATTCCGCATGCTGCTTCAAAAAATGTGATGAGCTCTCCTAAGCTCTTTGCACTTGTGTCACTTGCAACAATTTCTATAACTGGGACGCCTCCGGTTATATGTGCTTGTTTTACTCCTGCGGCTGCAGCTTTGAATACTTCACTGTATCTTTTACCTGCAACATAATTTAATCCATCACCATTATTTTCGTCAAAAGGAACCTCAACTTCAACAGCTTCTTTTTCAAAACGGAAAATTGATTCAAATAGCATTCTTTCACCATCTTGAATATATTGTCCGAGAGAGTGGAGGTCGGCTGTTAATTCACAAGAACTTGGATAGATTCCAAGATGATCTTTACCTTCGCTCTCACCATATAGCTGTTTATACCATTCAGCCATAAATCTGAAATTCTCTCCTGGATATGAAAGTATTTCAACCTTCTTTCCTTGTTTATACAAAGCTTGTCTGGCGCAAGCATACTTTACAGCGGATGCGTTTAAGTCTCCGGATAAAGCCTCTTTGATTCCAATTGCTGCACCGGCCATAAGATCATCAATATTAATTCCGGCTGCTGCGATAGGAAGAAGTCCGACAGCGGTAAGTACACTATAACGTCCTCCGATGTTATCAGGAACTACAAAGGTTTCATATCCTTCGGCTGTTGCTAATGATTTAAGAGCTCCTCTTGATTTATCCGTTGTTGCAAAGATTCTTTTTGCAGCTTCGTTCTTGCCATATGTTTTTTCCATATATTCACGGAAAATTCTAAATGCTAATGCAGGTTCAAGAGTGGTCCCTGATTTTGAAATTACGTTTAAGTAAAGATTTTTACCTTTGACTAGGTCTAACACCTGAGATATATCGGCTCCGTCAATGCCGTTCCCAATAAAATAAATAGCAGGCTTTTCAATTTCGTTATGGCGAGCTGTTTTTATTAGCTCAATTGCGGCACGTGCGCCAAGGTAAGATCCACCGATCCCAATTACAACCAATGCATCTGCATTGTCACGAATTCTTTTTGCCGCAACTTTTATACGATCAAATTCATTTTTGTCGTAATCAAATGGTAGGGTAGTCCAACCGATAAAATCATTGCCTTTGCCTGTTCCCTTGTTAAGCATATCTATGGCATTATTAGCTTGTGTTGTTTCTAAGTTAAGATTTTTACATCCTTCAAGATTTACTTTTATCAATTTGAATACCTTCTTCCTATAATAATGCTGCTACAGCAGCTCCAATCAATGTTTTATCTCTTCCGTCAAGGAATGTATATTTAATTCCAAGCTTCTTAAGATTTTCTTTAATTTGCTGCTGTAATGGTTCTACATTGTAGAATACAGAACCTTCAACGGCAATTTTAATTTCATCCAAACCGGCATATTTAGCTACACCGTATATTTCCGCAGCAGCTATTTTAGCGCCTCGTTCGTATATTTCTTCTTTTGTAGCTACATTTTTAGCAATAAGCGGATTAAGATATGCGCCACTTAATTGCATTTCTGATAATGGTCCAAAGTCAAATTCTTCTCTTGGGAAATCTTCGCAACGGCCGGCTTCTGCATTAATAATCATGCCATTTTTAATATAGCAAAGATTAAATCCTGTTCCGAGAATCATTCCCATATTTGCGCCTCTGGTTCCCAGTTGAGCGGCAGTCGTGTCATTTAATACTTTTGCATCTAAAATTTTATTTTCTGCTCCGGAAATTTTAACTTCTTTTGTGAAGGCAATTATTTTTGCTCTTCCATCTGCTAAAATTTCAGCAGGGTATGAGAAACAAAGGCCAACTTTGTCTGCATTATATTCTTTTTTCATTTTTTCGAAAAAGTCGAAAAAGTCATCAGATGTGATAGCTGCGTTTACGCCCGGCATTGGAATTTTTTTAAAATCTTTAATTGTAGATTCACCGGTAGAATTGAATACCACTCTTCCAATTCTGAAATTCGTTCCGCCCATATCCATTGCAACTATTTCTGTATTGGTTGGCCATATCTCAGGTGGAAACAAATAGCTTTTAATATTTGCCAGGTTTTCCGGCTTAAAGCACTTCACATATTGTTCTAAAGGCAGGGATTTCATATTCTTTTCCTTCTAAAAATACTGTTATATCTTCATCAGATCTGTTTGCAAGTACTAATATTTTTTCTAAATCATTAGATCTTGTAAATGCAAACACATCATTGTTTAAAAAGCACGGTATAAAATTACCATTCTTGAGTGCACTGTGTTCGTTATATGTTTTACTTAAATCTTTAAAGAAATCTATCATATCGGAATTCTCTTTGTTCCAAGGATATGTAGCTCTATTTGTTGGATCCAATTCTCCTTCTAAGCCGGTTTCATCTCCATAATATATACATGGTACGCCAGGGAGGAAAAACATAAGTGAATAAAGCATTTTAACCATTTCTTTATTTGAATCTAAAACGGTTAAGATTCTTTCACGATCGTGGCTTCCGAGTAAATTCATTGTAGAATAAAGAATCTCTTTTGGATAATTTTCCATCAGATGCATAACTCTTCTCGCAGTAAAAAAGCTATCACATTTATTTAACGCAAAATCTATGAGCAAATCTCTAATAGGGTAGTTCATTGTGCTATCCAGCTCGTCGCCCATAAGATACTTTCTCTTTTCTCCGTGGCTCACTTTATTAGATGCATCTTCCCACACTTCGCCAATTAATATGCTATTATTGTTTTCATGTTTAATTCTGGTTCGTACATTTTTTATAAACGAATCAGGCAATTCATCGGCAACATCCAGTCTAAAACCACTTGCGCCATTAGTTATCCATTTTTTAATTACACCATCTTCACCGCATATATATTCATTGAATGATGGGGTGGTTTCTTCTACTTCAGGAAGATCTTTTACTCCCCACCAGCAGGCATAACTTCCATCATCATTGAATTTAAACCATTCCCTATAAGGGGAGCCTTCTTCAAAGTAGATACTGTCTTTACCTGTATGTGAAAATACTCCATCCAAAACAATATGCATATCAAGATTTTGAGCTTCTTTGCATAATAATTTGAAACTATCTTCATCGCCAAGCAAAGGATCAATTTTCATATAGTCAGCAGTATCATATCGGTGATTTGATTTTGCTTTGAATATAGGATTTAAATAAATAGTATTAACCCCCAGAGATTTTAGATATGGAAGCTTTTCTTTAATTCCAATCAGTGTTCCGCCATAGAAAGTCCAATCTACAACATCCCCATGCTCGTTTTTTATGTAAGAAGGTTTTTCGTACCAGTCTTCAACTATATGTTTTTGTGATTCTTTCACGCGTTGTTCGAAATCAGACCCTCTATAGAATCTGTCAGGGAAAATCTGGTACATTATTCCATTTTTAAACCATTCCGGAGTTTGTATTGGCTTATATACAGTTATTTGATAAGACTCCGGGTTATTTGTGTATTCTTGACCGATTCCTCCTTGATGGTCTGAAGGAGCTCCATAAAGGCAGGTATCCCCACTAGGATAATAAATTATAAAGTAATACCAAAGTAATGTGCCATAACTTGGCATAGTAATTTCAACTGAAAAATCATCTCCTGTGGTATGATGCATCTCAATTAGAGATTCGCCGTTTTCTTCTGTCCAAGTACGTAAAACTGCACCACACGCATAGTCTGCTGTGACAGTTAATTTTACCTTTGATGATATTTCTGCAGCGCCAAAAGGAAGCCTGCAATCTTGGTCATAAGAATTGTGATAAATCATTTTATTTACCTGCTAATGTTCTATACAATTTTCTATATTTTTTTGCGGAAGAATGCCAGGAGTAATCTTTTTTCATTGCTTGTTTTTGCATTCTTTGCCATGCTTTTGGATTTTCATACCATACGGTAAGAGAATTGTCTATTGTCGCAAGTAATTCATCTGCATTGAAGTTTGCAAATGAAAAACCTGTTCCTTCGCCTGTATATTCATTATATGGAATCACGCTGTCTTTTAATCCTCCTGTTTCTCTGACAATAGGAAGATTTCCATAGCGCATAGCCATCATTTGTGTTAATCCGCAAGGTTCAAATCTTGATGGAACAAGGATGGCATCACCTGCAGCATATAATC
>JAZUJE010000013.1:0-141229 GCA_045642565.1 Anaerovoracaceae bacterium
TTTCTTCGAAATTACTGTTTTTAGGAATTGTACAGAGAATCAATCTTACCAATTTGCAGATTGTTTCTTGTAAATTCAGTCTGAGAAAAACTTAATTTTCTCTATGACTCAATTTCTACACTATGTTGTTTTCAATGTTCATGGGGCATTTTACCCCTGCTCGCTCTTTTCGAGCGTGCTTTATTATTATAGGGGCATAAAGGCTCTTTGTCAACAAGTATTTTCAACTTTTTTAGCATATTTCCTATATTTTTTAAGCATTTTTCAATGCACAAAAAAGCCCCCAATATATTGGGGGGGGGTTGAACAAACAACTACTATTAATTTACATCTTATTTTTTTAATAATGATGCTGCTTCTTCATCCAAATAAACTTCCACAAATGGATGCAGCTGAAGGATGCTTGCAGGACATTTTGTTGTCACAGGACCTTCAATAAATTCTTTTACAATTTTTGCCTTATTCTTTCCTGTAGCAATCAAAATGATTGAACGTGCATTCATAACAGTTTTAATACCCATAGTTACTGCATGTGTTGGCACATCATTAATTGATTTAAAAAATCTGCTGTTTACTTCTCTTGTATTTTGTTCAAGCTTTACAACATGAGTTAAACTATCAAATTTTGTACCAGGCTCATTAAATCCTATATGTCCATCAACACCTATTCCTAAAAGCTGAAGATCAACTCCGCCTGCGGCTTTAATCATATCATCATATCTGGATGGATTTTTTGTATCGATTCCGGATGGAACAAAAGTGTTATTTATATCAATATCGATATGATTGAATAATTGCTTATTCATAAAATAGCGATAGCTCTGATTATGATTACCATCAAGTCCAACATATTCATCCAGATTAAAGCTTTTAACATTTTTAAAGCTTACATTACCGGCCTTACATTGTTTAGCAAGCTCTTTATAAAGAGGAATCGGAGTTGACCCTGTTGCGCCACCTATAATTGCATTTGGTTTTGTGTTAATCAATTGAACATAACGCTGCGCTGCCATTTTAGCAATTTCTTTTTCCGAAGCCACATAAACTTTCATAATGATTTTCCTCTATTTCTTTTCAACAATAGTTTTACTATCCTTCACAATACAGTTATTGGGAATCACACCCCTAACTCCGGTCGTTGGATATACATTAGAATATGCACCAACAATAGTTCCCGGATTCAATACTGCATTGCAACCAATCTCAGCATAGTCACCAAGTATTGCACCGAATTTTCGCAAGCCTGTCTCTATCTCGTTATCACCGTGAATGATAACATTTTTTCTATCAGCTTTAACATTACTTGTTATTGAACCTGCCCCCATATGTGCATGCCAACCAAGAATGCTATCTCCTACATAATTATAATGCGGAACCTCTACATCATCAAACAGAATCACATTCTTAAGTTCAACAGAATTTCCCACTACAGCACCTTTTCCAACGATAGCAGATTCTCTGATAAATGCGCAGTGACGAACGGTTGCATTATGATCAATAATGCACGGAGTTCCAATATATGCGCTTTCAAATATTACTGCATCCTTTGCAATCCATACACCATCTTTTGGATTGTCATATTCATCTTTCGGAAGTGTAGGCCCTACTTTTAAAATGAAATCTTTAATATCTGCAAGCACTTCCCACGCATAAGTTTTATTTTTAAACAAATCTGCAGCAATGGTATGAGTAAAATTAAAAAGCTCATTCGCAGTTTGAATACATGTTTTCATTTACTTTATCCTCACCAATCTACCTGCAGTTTTCATAGCTGCGATAATTTCATCAACCGCTTTTTCTGCAAGCTCTTTCGTTGATGCTTCTGCCATAACTCTCAGAACCGGTTCTGTTCCCGATGCTCTAAGAAGCACTCTGCCTTCGTCGCCAAGCTTTTTTTCAGCATCAGCAACAGCAGTTTTTACCGTGCCATCATTGAGCGTTTCTTCTTTATCATTAACTATAACATTCTTTAATACTTGTGGATACATTGTTATGTCTTCGGTCAACTTTGATAAACTCGTTTTCTGTTCAACTATGCATTGCATCAGCTTAATTGCTGTGATGAGTCCATCACCCGCCGTAGCATATTTTCTGAAAATGATATGCCCAGACTGTTCACCACCAAGAAGGTGATCATTTTCCGCCATATTTTCATAGACATACTTATCTCCAACAGAAGTTTTTTCGTAACCTATTCCAAGCTCATCTAAAGCTTTGTATAATCCGAAATTAGACATTACTGTGGTAACAACTTTTGTATCTCCAAGGCTTCCACGTTTTTGCATATACTTTGCACAAACATACATAATTTCATCGCCGTTAACTTCTTTGCCATTCTCATCAACAGCAAGACATCTATCAGCATCACCATCAAAAGCAAAGCCTACGTGCAAATGATTTTCTCTGACAAATTTTTTCAAGCCATCAAGATGTGTAGATCCACAATCAAGATTTACATTGAGACCATTTGGCTGATTATTTATAACAAAAGTTTGAGCGCCCAAAGCATTGAATACATTTTGTGCAATCTGCCAAGTACTCCCGTTTGCGCAATCAAGACCAACCCTAAAGCCTTTATATGAACAGGTAGCTAAAGACATAAGATATCCTATGTATCTGTTTCTTCCGGCAGCATGATCTATTACGCTGCCTATTTCTTCGCCGACAGCTAAAGGCACTTGCCAATTTTCACCTTTAAATCCTTCAGGTTTATATTCACCATCAAGATAAGCTTCAATATCAGCAATAACAGCATCCTGCATTTTCTCACCGGCGCCGTTTATAAGTTTAATTCCATTATCATAAAATGGATTATGGCTTGCAGAAATCATCACGCCACAATCGAAGTTTTCTGTTCTCGCACAATATGCAACAGAAGGTGTAGAAGTTACATGCAGAAGATAAACATCCGCTCCGGAAGCAACAAGCCCTGCAGACAGCGCATCCTCAAACATATAGCTCGAACGTCTTGTATCTTTACCCATAACGATTCTGGCTTTATAATCTTTTGATCTGCCAAATTCAGGATTTTTTGCGTAATACCAACCCAAAAATAAGCCAATTTGAAATGCATGTTCCGCAGTCAAATCGACATTAGATTCCCCTCTAAAGCCATCTGTTCCAAAATATTTTCCCATGTAAATAACTCTCCTTTTTTTACAAAAAAATTGTAGCATTTTTTGTAAAATGCTACAATACAATTTTTGTAAGTTAGGTTTTTACAATATTTTACATAATTTCAACCTTTAGTTTTACACCTTCCAAGTTATCCAAAAGTGTAACGTCCTTTGTAAGAATATCTACCGATGTTATAGAAACCTCATGCTGTCCTGCTGGCAGGTTTTGCAAGTTTATTGCGATACTTATATCATCAGCAGAAAAATCTGAAACATCATCAGAGAAAAGTTTGAAATTCAAAACAAAATCATCAATCAATGTCACTGTCTTTCCGGCAGGGATGTTAGAGAACCTTACGTTATCATTATTAAAGCTTATTGCTTTCTCTTCCATGCCCTTAATTTCATAGTCTACAGTAAGATTTCTATACGCATGTGCTGCTTCAATTCCATCAGGAAGATTTAACTCCAATGGTATAGAACATGTCTCTGTAACGACACTCTTATCTATAGCCCGAGCATCAATTTGCCAAATGTCAGCCAGAATTTCGCTCGGTCCTTTTATCACAACAGATGCCGGTATGATTTCCGACCTTACCACGACATCTTCTGCAAATTCACCCTCGAGCGGAATATTCAGTGCAACTTCTTTTGTATTATACAGACTCGATTTAATTGTAATTGAGTCTTGTGAAAGCTTGACTCCGACAACCTTATTACCATCCGCATCAACAGGAATCAAACTAATATTTTCTGTTAAAGCTTCATCAACTACTCTGTCGCTCGCATCAATTGTAGCCTGAACATCTACTACATTATTAACTAAGCTTTGCGCTCCATTGACAAGAATTGTGTCCACCTGAGCTTCAATCGATCCAAGTTCTTGTCCTTCAGGCAAATTAGCAGTAAAAATTTTAAGCTCTTTCTCAACAGAAACTGCATTGTCAACATAAACCTGTATCTTTTGAGTTCTGATTTCATTAACAGTCATATTACTCGGAGCTTCAACTTCCACAGTAATATAGTTTTGCCCAACATGGAGCCCCGACACATCAGCTGTAGCAATCAAATCCTCAACTTTAGCATCATTAACAACAGATCTGGCTCCGCCAACAACAACATCGACTGTATATTCTCCCGAACCAGCAATAGCTAAATTCGATTTTTCCATTTCACTGACATTAGTAAGCTGTACAGGTACAAGTCGTACTGTAGCCGTAGTCACAGGGTCTTTTACGCCAACAACATAAGCCCAAATTGCAACGCCAATAACAACGGAAACAATAATATCAAGAATCTTAATCTTTTTCATTTGTTTCCTCCTTCTTCTGCTTGTTTGCAAAAACGCTTGCGAATCTGCGGCTTTCACGATTTTGGGCAGACATATAATGCGCTAACAATGTTTTTTCTACGGTTTTCACATCTAAAAATCTGGAGATTCTTCCATCTTCAATCATGGAAATAATTCCGGTCTCTTCTGACACAACAAAAACTAATGCATCAGATTGCTCGGTTATACCTATACCGGCTCTATGGCGTGTTCCCAAATCTTTACTCAAATTTGGATTTTCAGTCAGTGGAAGCATACATCCTGCAGCATATATCCTATCATTACGAATAATCACTGCACCATCATGTAATGGTGATCCCACATAAAATATATTTTCAAGCAACTCTTCACTGATTTCAGCATTTAACACCGTACCACTGTCGGCAATATCCGAAAGTGCGGTTTTTCTTTCAAGAACAATCAACGCACCTTCTGAAATCGATGAAAAGTAAGCAATAGATTTTGAAATGGCATCGGCAATAAGGTCTGGATTTTCAGAACGCTGTGCCCCGATTTTTTTCAATGAAAAAGTTCCGCGACCCAAATATTCAAGCCCTCGCCTAAGTTCCGGCTGAAATACAATAATTAATGCTATCAGTCCGATATTCAGAATCTTCTCAAGCACCCAATTTAACGCATACAGATGAAGCCAACCTGACACAAAGTATATTGCAACAAGAATAAAAATTCCTTTTGCAAGCTGCTCTGCCCGAGAGCTCTGAAAGAAACCTAAAACTTTATACACTATGAACGATATTATAACTATATCAATAATGTCCGCAAAACCCATTATGCTTGGGATTGCATGTAAAAACTGGCTCATCTTGCCTCCTTACTAACCTATGCCTTTATTTTACAATATTTACATAAAAAAAGCGAGCCATAGGCTCGCTTTGTAATGTTTTTGTTATTCTGTTTCAAGAAGTCCATAAGTTCCCTCTGCCGCACGTTTATAAACCACACAAATCTGGCCGGTTTCACCATCTTTGAATACAAAGAAGTTGTGCTCCAAAAGCTCCATTTGTAAAATAGCTTCATCTGGGGTCATTGGGTTCATCTTAAACTTCTTTGTTCTGACAATACCAATCGGCTCATCAGCAGAATCTGCAACTTCTGGGATTTCTTCAAAGAGGATATCCTTTTGATCGCGGTGCTTCTTTATCAATTTAGTCTTATACTTTGACATCTGCTTTGACAGCTTGTCAATAACCTTATCCAAGCAAAAATATATATCATTACTTGATTCTTCTGCACGGAATATCATTCCGCTGGCATGAATAGTAGCCTCAAGTTTACACAAACCTGTTTTAACTTCGCTGCACATAACTGTAGCCTCAACATCGCTGTTAAAGTATTTATCAAGTTTTGCAAGCTTATTATCAATGGTTGCCTTTAGCTTATCATTAGGATTAAAATTTTTACTTGTAACATTTATTCTCATAGAAAGGCCTCCTTCCGTATATAAATATTATACTACGTTTCTTCGATTTTTCCTTTATAATCTACAGCGGCAAAAGTTAAAATATATACATGATTTGCCCCGGCATCTTTGAGAATTTTTGTGCAACAATTCGCAGTATTACCGGTTGTAATTACATCATCAACCAATACAATATCCCTGTTTTCTACTAAATGAACTCTGGCGGGATTAATAATTATACTGCTGTCCAATGTTGTATAGCGTTCATCGCCCTTAGCCATTCGCATAGAATCTGTTGATTTATCCTTAATTAGCAAATCTTCATATAAAACATTATCAGATTCCACACTTGCATATTTCGCCAGCAATGCAGCCTGATTGTAGCCTCGAAGCAGCTTCTTTCCATTGTACATAGGAACAGGCGTTAAAATTAATTTATCATCAAAATATGAATTCAGCAATTCGCCCATCAGCTTGCCTATTCCTCGAGCTATATAAGGTTTGGAATGCAATTTTAAATTATGCATAATCATTTGCGCATAGCCATCATATTTAGTTAAACTGATTACATCATCAAAAAAGAATCCTTCTAACTTATTTTGAAAAGGATTCTTTATTATCCATGCCAAATTAGCGACGCAGTTGTCGCATAATCCATGAACTCTGCTTTTATTAATTACATCGCCACAACACGAGCAATAAATATTTTCCGGAAAAAGTAAATCAAGAGTCTTATATAATATCTTGTTCATCAGCAAATCCCCACAGTCTGTTTAGACGAAACGCCAATGCAGAATTTCGTCCTTCAATTGTATTATTATCGACCATGGCATTTACGACCTGCGGATTTCCAACTAAAACAACCATCTGTTTAGCCCTTGTCACCGCAGTATATAACAAGTTTCGTGTTGCTAACATTGCCGGAAAACGTGTTTGAGGCAAAATAACAACAGGGAATTCCGAGCCCTGACTTTTGTGAACCGTCATAGCAAAAGCCGTCTCTATTTCATCAAGGTTTGAATAATCATATGTAACAAAACGTTCATTGTCAAAAAGAACACTTACAGTACCCGCATCATTATCAACAGATTTTATTATTCCAATATCTCCATTGAATACCCCATATCGCGTTTCAAAATCATTCAAATCTTTCCATGCAAGTTCATAGTCATTTTTGTTTTGCATAACTTTGTCTCCAACTCGATATATTCTACCGGCAAAACTTTTTTCATTTTTATCTTCACTTGCAGGATTCAATACAGATTGTAATGCTTTGTTCAATTCAACACTTCCAAGAAGCCCCTTTCTTGTTGGTGTCAAAACTTGAATCTTTGATATACAATCATCACTATTAAGATAAGCTGGTAGTCTTCTTATACACAAATCTTTAATAGTTTCGAGAATATCTGTTTCCGAGCTTCGTTGCAACATAAAGAAATCTTTATCTTTTTCATTAAAGCTTGGATACTCTCCTTTGTTTATTAAATGCGCATTAACTACGATTAAGCTTTCCTCTGCTTGTCTAAATATATCATGCAATCTCACAGCAGGAATATCGGGACATGACAACATATCCTTTAACACATTGCCGGCTCCGACAGGCGGAAGCTGATCCGAATCACCAACCAATATCAAACGACAGCCCGGTTTGATAGCACTAAGCAAACCATCCATCAGTAATATATCAACCATAGACATTTCGTCTATTATTATGCATTCATAATCTAATTGGTTTTCTTCGTTTTTATTAAAGCGTAAACTTTCCCCGTTTTCATCATACTGATATTCTAACAAGCGATGAATAGTGCATGCAGTCTGACCTGTCGTTTCTTCCATTCGCTTAGCAGCCCGTCCCGTAGGAGCTGCTAATGCGGTTTTTACCGCCGCAGTATTCAAAATCGAAAGAATAGTATTTAGAATTGTTGTCTTTCCTGTACCCGGGCCTCCTGTAATAATAGACACTCCGTTTTGAAGAGACGATATTACAGCTTCTTTTTGAGTATCTGACAAACAAATCTCAGACTCTTTTTCGCTTGCCTTAATTAAGCGTTCGTAGTTTACTGCAATTGGATTAAGTGCATAATTGCACAGCTTAAACAATAATGATGCGACATGACGTTCTGCAAAATAGTAACGTTTAAGCATAATAACATCTTGCCCATCGATATTTTCCGTGCATAATCTGTTATCTATAACAAGCTTGTATAAACTATCCAGGATTAAGTCTCTTGGTACATCAAGCAATTCTGCTGTCATATCAAGTAAAGCGTTTTTGGTGAGAAAAGTATTGCCGGATAAAGCAGCCTGATTCATTGCATATATCAAGCCACTTTCTATTCGATATTCAGAATTTGAATCAAAGCCCATTTTAGAGGCAATAGAATCAGCTTTTGCAAAGCCTATAGAATTAACATCGTTAATAAGCCTGTATGGATTTTCTTTTACCGTCTCAACAGTTTTCGAACCATAAACCTTATATAATTTCATGCAAGCATTTGCATTTATATCAAAAGCTGAAAGTTGCATCATCGTTTCGGCAAATTCCTGCTGCGATGAATAGCTTTCTGCAATTTGCTGCGACTTAGCCTCTCCTATTCCCTTAACTTCTTTTAATCTTTCCGGAGTTTCCCTTATGATTTTAAGAGCATCTTCACCAAATTTTTTAACTATCTCAGTAGCTGTAGATATTCCCACGCCTTTTATTGCACCAGAAGAGAGGAAGGATAATATTCCTTCCTCTGTAGTTGGTTGTTGTTCTACAAAACTTGAGAAAACGAACTGCTCGCCATACTTTGGATGTATGGTCCATTCGCCTATAAGAAGATACTCGCGACCGAGTTTGGGATTTGGTATATTGCCGGTTGCGACAAACTGTTCTTCCAATGATTCAAAGGTCGCAATAGTATAGAAATTCTCGTTGTTATAAAAGATAAGCTCTGTTAGCTTGGCGCTTTTTTCTTCTTTCATGGAAATTACTTAAAGCTTGGCTTGTAAAGCATTCGACCATCAAGAGTTCTAACTCTTTCTGAAAAATCTCCAGGCTGAACTCCGGCAAGAGAGTCTTCAAAGTCGAACATTTTTGCATCAAGCATATCAAGATAATGCAAAAGCTCAGCTTCCGGGAAAAGAGGCTTTATCGGGCTGCCATATTCCGGTTCATAATGATGAGACAATATCATATGTTCAAGCATAACAGCCTTTTCTTCAGGTATATTTTCTTCTTTTGTCATTTCTGAAAGCTTTCTGACGCCAAGAATAATATGTCCTAACATTTTACCTTCAAAGCTATATCCCGAAGAAATGCCAAGCTCATTAGATAAAATTTCCGTCAGCTTTTCCATGTCATGCAAAATTACGCCACACACAACCCAATCTTTATCAAGATTTGTATAAACGCTGCACGCTTTTTCGCCAAGCATAAGCATTCGTTTCATGTGATATAAAAGCCCTGCCATCTCTGCATGATGATTTCGCATTGCGCCGGGATAGTATAGAAGTTTTTCTTTGTTTTCCTGCAAAAATCTGATGGCTAATTTCTTCAAATCATTATCAGAAATTTCTTCAGCCTTCTCGAAAATGAAATTATACATTTCCTCAGGATTCTCCGGAGCAGCTTTGATATAGTCTGTCATATCAAGCTTATCTTCTTTTTGCGCCTTACGAACCTTAACTATACGAAGTTGCTTAGTTCCATTCCATTCCGAAACAGAAGCCTTGATTTTTACACAGTCACCTTCATTAATGTTAGCAAGACCATATACCTCTTCATCAGCAAGATCCCATTTTTTACCGTTTATTTCTCCGCTGCAATCACCAAGAGTTACATCAAGATACTGTTTCCTGTTTGAACCAACACGAATAGCAATAGCTTTCACAAGAAAAAAATCAATGATTTCTTCTTCAACTTTTAAATTGTTAATATAAAACTCTTTCATAATCTTATTATAAATTAATTACCATTATTTGTCAATAAATCATGAGCCTTAATATATCTCGTCCACTGGATATACCCATATGTAGTATTCGTTAAATAACCCAACTTTAAAATCAATAGAACTCCCTGCCCTGGATGCCCTGCGATAATAGCAATGATATTAAGTGCAATTTCCAATATGGAATAAACATACCACGCAATCCATTGCTCTCTATATCTAAGCAAAATGAATACACCATTCGCCACTCCAAGCGCTGCAGCGCATGCATCCAAATAACATGTAATCATTTCGAGATTTCTATTACCCTTAAAGAAATCACTGGGCAAAATACTATCAGTAATATAACAAGTTACAAAACCCGCAAGAATTGTCCATACTGCTATAGAAAAGAGAACTATTACAAGTTGTTTACCTGTTAAACATCTTACCTCTGTCACATTTTTTATATCTTTGTCAGCATGTTTATTCCAACTTATGAAACTAATTACATCAATAGGAATCCAAAAGAGAATAGTAACAGCAAAAGTAGTCCAGCGCTCAGCCATAACTATACATATAGCAATTTCCGCAGCCTCGACCGCCAAAGATACAATAAAATTCCATTTACTCTGTTTTGCAATTAATAGCTCACATGCAACATTTAATATTGTATCTGCTAAATACAATAACATTATCAATGTCCCATTTATGCCATTAATATCTTCCTCGGGGAAAAGTATTGCACATAAAATTGCCAGTATGCCTATACTGCAAAACCATATTTTTTCATAAGTTGTAAAATAGTTTTTTCTTTTCATCTTACAAATTATATCAAAAATCAAAATATTATTAAATAAAAAGCGGCTTGCAAAAGATGCAAACCGCTAACTACTCATTAAAGAAATTCTTCGTCTGTTTTTACGCCCTTTAAGATCTTTTTCTTATTGCGATGCTCATTATCACATCTATATTGAACCCTATTAACAATAAATGTTAATAATGCCTCGAGCAAATAATAAATAATTGCAGTTGCAATAAGCGGGAAGAAAGCTTCATATGTACGTGATCTTACAAGGTCAGAGATTTTTGTCAAATCAAGCACTGCTATATATCCCACAATGGCAGTTTCTTTTAATAAAGTGACAACTTCATTGCCATAGATAGGAATAAAATGCTTAGCAGCCTGAGGTAGTATAACTCTGAAAAATGCCTGCTTGTCTGTATACCCCATTGCCCTTGATGCTTCATATTGTCCTTTGCCAACTGCATTGCATCCAACATTTAGCATATCAAACATAGCGCAAGCAAAAATCAAAGAGAAGCCGACTATAGAAACGCCTATTCCGTTCATTTTAACAGCATTAAGAACTAAATAATAAAGTATCATCAAAAGCAGTACCGTAGGCATTCCATCTATAATCCAGGATATTACACTCGTGCACCTATTGATAAACTTATTACCTTTTCTATAAGCCATATAAACAGCAAAACCGAGCAATGTACCACACACTATTGAGAAAAACGAAATCTCTATACTGGTTAATGTTCCCTCTGCGAAAAGCAGCCATCTGTCTTCCTTAATGAAAGTTCTCTTAAAGCTTTCAACAATTTGCGCAAAAAATCCATCGTTAGATTCAGTATATCCTTCAAGTACAAAAACAATGTTACAACGATAATAAGGTTCAGACAGCAATGCCGTCTCCTCCCTCTCATCGCTGACAACTATGTTCATTCCAAAATCATATTTCCCCGTTTCGGTACCTGGGGCAATTGCTTCGAATGGTACAGAATTAAATTCCGGGATATAGCCATATTCAGCACAAAAGTTTTCCATGAACTCTACATCAAATCCGGAAAAATTACCGTTGCTTTCAAAGGAAAATGGTTCATACCCGCCTTCTATAGCAATTTTCACTACCCCGTTATCTCCGGTATATACTGGATTAGTTCTAATAACACTTGTATCAGCATCAAAATTCATAACCCAATAATCATATAAGTCATCAAGGAAACCATTGGCAGAGCACTTTGCAATATAAGCGTTAATTTCAGAAAGTAACTGAGCCTGCCTTTCATTATTGCCGACAACTATCGAATAATTGCAAACCCCGGCAACTTCATCCATTCTAACTAGTTCGGGATGCTTATCATATTGAGCAATAAAGCCCACCTCTTCAATAAGATAAGCACTTATTTTATTCGATTCCAAAGCCAAAATCATATCATTTGGCATTGTAAAATACTGCCATTCTGTTTTTGGAATTCTATCTCGAATAAGCTCCTCATATAATACAGATGTTTGCACTCCGACCAATTCACCGTTGAGTTCATCAATAGATGTAAACCCAGATTTTGTTTCAGTATTTGCTGTCGTAGGAATAGAATCAGCATAAACAAATGTCAAACTTCCAACAAGCATCAATAAAGCGAGAACTAAACATAAAACTTTTTTCATATCTATGCTTCCTCCCACTTAAATACAATCTCGAGTTTATTAGCATAATCAGTATTTTCCTGATTATTTGCAGTATCATGAACTATAGTAGTTTTTTCATTTAATATTGAATTAAAAAGTTCATTATCAGAATCATATGGATTAAAATGTTCTCCGCTATATTGAACAATCAAACTAAGTTCATCTGCTTTTTCTGAATATTCAACATTAAACAAAATGTTTAAGTCATCATTCATAACAAACAAATTATTGACACACAATTCTTCCAAGCAAATCTGCAATTTACTTGTACGATCATTTTCAATTAACAGCTTTTCAGAATAAGACTGTAAATCATCGGCAAACTCTTCAAAATCAAAATCTATACTATCAATTTTGTATGAAAGTACTGTAAGTCTTTGTACGAATTTACGAGTTAAAGGCTTTGTTGGATGCTCAAAGATTTCCTTTGGAGTACCATCATCATAAACATAACCATCATTTAAGAAAATAACTCTATTGGCAATTTTCTTAGCAAAATCCATCTCGTGAGTAACTATCACCATAGTACGGCCAGACTTTGCAAGCATTCTGATTACAGACTGAACTTCTCCTATCATACTTGGGTCAAGGGCTGAAGTTGGTTCGTCGAAAAGAATAATGTCAGGGTCCATTGCCAAAGTTCTGGCAATAGCAATTCGTTGCTGCTGTCCTCCGGACAAATCATCCGGATAATTCAAAGCTTTTGCAGCAAGGCCGACAGTATATAACAAATCCATAGCTTTGTCATATGCTTCCTGTCTACTTCTTCCAAGCAATGTCATCTGAGGCTTCATAACATTTTCAAGTATAGTCATATGTCCAAAAAGATTAAAGTTTTGGAATACCATACCCATTTTCTTTCTTACCTCATTAATATCACAGCTTCCATCTGTAATATTTTGCCCATCAACAATAATATCCCCCGAAGTCGGTTCATTTAAAAGATTGATGCAACGAAGCAAGGTCGATTTTCCGGTTCCGGAAGGACCAATAATAGCAATGACATCCCCATCATTAATGGTTAAATTGATATCCTTAAGAGGAGTGATATCCTCAAACTTTTTACACAAATGCCTAATTTCAATCATAATATCACTCCTAAATTTGTTTCATGCACGAAAACAAGCCCGGCTAAATTAGACGAGCTTGTGAAATTATTATATGGAAAATACGGATGAGAATTCTTTTTCTCAAAACATTTGTGTCTGCAAAATACAGACCCAACCCACACCGTCTTAAAATGCTCTGCTGTTACACATACAGCTTTGCTAATGGAATTCCTCAATTCCAATGCGGCAATGACGTATTTGATTGTGATCATCTTGGAACTATCAACTCCAAAACGGTACCCCCGCGAGTGTCACGGGAACCTCGTCTTATTTCAGGTATCGGCGCCTTAATCGGTCGTGCGCCCCTGAGAGAGAAAACTTACTCTCCTTTGGATTGGTTTGCTCTGTTAAGAGCCAATCTAGTACAGAAGCGTGCTCAAATCTGTACTATCCAAAATATCTTTCAATTAGCTATATTAGGACTATTATAGGCTAAAATGTGCCTCAATGTCTACATCTTTATCAACTTAATCTTATTTAATAGATTTAGAATCAACAGCTTTTTTGATAATCTTTATAAAGTCATCTAAGCCCATAGCTCCTAAATCACCATCGACCCTATGTCTTGGGGAAACAGTAGCAGATTCGATATCTCTGTCGCCTACAACCAACATGTATGGAACCTTCTCCATCTGTGCATCACGAATCTTTCTGCTTGTTTTTTCATTTCTCTTATCAACCTGAACTCTGAACCCGAGGGCTTCAAGATGTTCCTTGATATTATCAGCATAATCAAAAGCTCTATCGGTTACAGGTAAAACCTTAACCTGTACAGGAGCAAGCCAAGTTGGGAAAGCTCCGGCAAAGTGTTCAGTAATAATACCAATAAATCTTTCAACAGAACCAAATACAACTCGGTGAATCATTACCGGAGTTTGCTTTTCAGAATTTGTATCTGTATATTCAAGATTAAATCTGCCAGGGAGCTGATAATCAAGCTGAATTGTTCCACATTGCCATTTACGGCCAAGGCAATCTTCAATCTCAAAATCAAGCTTCGGACCATAGAATGCGCCATCACCAGGGTTAACTTCGTAAGTCTTACCAATGGATGTTATTGCATCTGACAAAGCGCTTTCGGCCTTTTCCCAATCCGCACGAGTACCAATGTGATCTTCCGGCATTGTAGAAAGAAGAATTCTATAAGGAAGTCCAAACACTCCGTAAACTTCATCAATTAATTTTGTGATGCGAACAACTTCACTTTGAATCTGTTCTTTAGCGAGAAGAATATGAGCGTCATCCTGGGTGAAGCATCTTACACGGAACATACCATGAAGAGCTCCGCTAAGTTCATGTCTATGTACATGACCAAGCTCACCATATCTTAAAGGAAGATCTTTATAGCTATGTGGTTCTAACTGATACACGAGAATAGAACCCGGGCAATTCATAGGTTTAATAGCGTAATCTTCATCATCTATTACTGTGGTATACATATTTTCTTTGTAATGATCCCAGTGTCCTGATGTTTCCCAAAGAGTTCTCTTCATAATCTGCGGAGTCGAAATTTCAAGATAATCCCACTTTTTATGAACCTGGTGCCAATAGTCTAACAACGTATTCTGGAGCACCATCCCATTTGGAAGATAGAATGGGAATCCCGGAGCTTCATCTCTGAATGCAAAGAGCCCTAATTCTTTACCAAGTTTTCTATGGTCTCTTCTTTTTGCCTCTTCAATTCTTTCGAGATATGCATCAAGTTCTTCCTTCTTAGGGAAAGCTATACCATAAATTCTTTGAAGAGTTTCACGATTGGAATCACCTCTCCAATATGCAGCATTGCAAGTAAGAAGTTTGATAGCGTTGCCCTTTACTCTGCTTGTTGAATCAAGATGTGGGCCCGCACAAAGATCTGTGAAATCTCCCTGTTTATAGAAAGAAATAGTTGCATCCTCAGGAAGATCATTGATAAGTTCAACTTTAAAAGGCTCTTCCCTTTCTTCCATAAACTTTATTGCTTCTGCTCTTGGAAGTTCAAAACGTTCAAGTTTAATTCCTTCTTTGCAGATTTTTTTCATTTCAGCTTCGATTTTCTCCATATGCTCCGGAGTAAATGCGAATGGAGCAAGCATATCATAATACCAACCTTCTTTAATTGAAGGTCCGATAGCAAGCTTTACTTCAGGCCAAAGTCTCTTTACAGCCTGAGCCATAATGTGTGAACAAGTATGCCAATACGTCTGGCGATATTCCTCGTTTTCGAAAGTGTATTTGTTGTCTTCTGACATATCTTTTCTTCCTTTCTTGGGTAGCCATACAAGAGCACCCATATAAAATTTATATAACCTAATAATTTTATCATAAAAACAGCCCCTTTTGGGGCTGTTTTTTTGCATATTTTCAATTTCTTTTTATTTCTTTTCAAAATTATTAAGAATAATAGCAAGCATAACCATTGGCTTATCTGTATTATTCTTAATTGAGTGGAAATGTCCATTAGCGCAAAGCTCTGTATCTCCAGGTCTCAAAATTCTTTCATCGTCATCATCAGTTACTGTAGCTTCACCTTCAAGGATATAATAACTTTCAGCATTATCTACATGGTTGTGAACCGCGATGGATTCACCAGGCTTAAATGTTACTTTACATACTTGCTTGCCTGCACCATACATGTGTTCTGGTGGGAAAATAAATTCAAAGTCAAGATCACCAACACCACCGCAAAGATTAGACTTGATAACATGTTCATGTTCATCCTTCATAAAAAACATAAGAATACCTCCTATAATATAATCTTATCTTCTTTAATATCATCGATTGTTTTGCAATCGGTCATTAACATTATTTCTTTGAGTTCTGATGAATACTTCTCAATCAACAGCTTGACGCCCTCTTCACCGCCTCCATGGACAGCCGTAACAAAAGGCCGTGCTATCATTACTTCATCAGCTCCAAGTGCAAGACATTTAAATATATCTGCACCGCTTCTGATTCCGCCATCAACAAATATCTTTAAATCATTTCCAACAGCCTTTTTTATATCTTTTAAAACACTTGCCGGAACAGCAGCATCTTCAATTATTCTGCCTCCATGATTAGAGACAACAATACCATAACATCCTGCGTTAGCACATCTTTCAGCAGCACGTGGAGTAAGGATTCCTTTTACAATAAATGGAATTTTAGTAGACTGAACAATATCTCTAATTTCCGACTCGGATTTTGTATATACAGGCTTTCCTGCAAGCTTAAGATTAATAAGCGCCGCAGCATCGACATCCATACCAAAGGCCATAGAAGAAACTGCCTCGAGCTCTTTTATTCTTGAAAAAACTTTTTCTTGTTCCCATGGCTTTATAGCAGTAACCGCAAAACCTCCGGCGTTCTTAACAGCTTGTAACGGCTCGTGAAAAATTGTTTCATCAGGGCCATCGCCAGTCCATGCAAAAGTTCCGTTATTCTTACAAGCTAAAACAACAGCATTTGCAAAATCAAGTTCACTAAGCTTTCCGCCATAATTAAGTTTCATCCCTCCTGTTGGAGCCGCGCAAAACGGATTGCTAAACTTATGCCCAAACAATTCAACGCTCGTATCAGGTTCAAAATGTTCATGGACTGCATCCATGTTAATTTTAATAGAATCAAAGAACGCTCTGCAATCAATAAATCCAGCTCCGCGGCCTTTTGATCCGCACCCCGGAACTTTGCCTACACATGCTTTCCCATCACAAACCGGGCACACATTGCATATGCCACTAAGAACCTTTTTAGCATTATTTTGGACTTCATTATAATTATTGAACATAAGAGCCATCTCCTTTGTTATAATAATTATAACATGAAAAATACCGTATTGGGCATACTCGCGCATGTTGACGCAGGAAAAACCACCATGTCCGAGGCAATGCTTTACAAGAGCGGAAAGATAAGAAATCTTGGCCGCGTAGACCATAAAGACAGCTATTTAGACAATTTCTTGATAGAAAGACAGCGAGGAATCACTATTTTTTCTAAGCAAGCTATTTTTGATATTGACGATTTACACATAAATCTTTTGGACACACCAGGGCATATGGACTTTTCTTCGGAAATGGAAAGAACCTTATCCGTGCTTGATTATGCAATATTAGTAATTAGTGGCCCTGATGGAGTTCAGGCACATACGCAAACACTTTGGGATTTATTAAAACGCTATCATGTCCCAACATTCATCTGGATTAACAAAATGGATCTTACAGATAGAGATGTATTATCCGATTTATTAAATCATTTTGGGACCGGTTTTGTAAACTTTAACAATATTGATTATGAGAAGATTGCAGAGCTTGATGAAGATGCCATAGAAGAATACATCGCAGGATCCATATCAAAAGAAACAATTCAAAAACTTATTTCACAAAGAAAACTATTTCCTTGTTATTTTGGATCGGCATTAAAGCTTCAAGGGATTGATGAATTTTTGAATGGTCTATCCACTTATATCAAGGCTTCCGAATATCCTGACGAATTCAAAGCACGCGTTTATAAAATTACACATGACGAAGACGGTCAAAGACTAACATGGATTAAACTTGCAGGCGCATGTTTACATCCACGGGATATAATTGCCGATGAAAAAGTCACTCAAATCCGATCTTACAGCGGAATGAAATTCACAACTGTAAACGAAGCCCTCCCGGGGAATATTTATGCTCTCTGCGGTTTAAATAATACTTATGCAGGACAAGGTTTGGGTGCAGAAATTAATGCAGAATTGCCTATATTAGAACCTGTGCTCTCGTACCGTATCACCCCACCGCCAAACATTGACAGTATAACGGCAATGCAAAAACTAAGTATTCTTTCAGAAGAAGACCCGATGCTTCGTATTGTTTGGAATAGCCAGCTAAAAGAGATACAAGCCCAGCTCATGGGTGAAGTACAAATCGAAGTACTAAAAGAACTAATATCAGAAAGATACAATATGGATGTTGATATAGATACAGGCAAAATTGTTTATAAAGAAACAATTCAGCAACCTGTCATCGGCATGGGCCACTTTGAACCACTCAGGCACTATGCTGAAGTTCATCTTCTTATGGAACCTCTTCCTGCCGGTACAGGACTTATCTTTACTTCAGCTTGCAGTACTGATGACCTTGATTTAAATTGGCAAAGACTTATTCTAACCAACTTGATGGAAAAACCACATGTTGGAGTTTTGACAGGATCTCCGATTACAGATATGAAAATAAGTCTAATTGCAGGACGAGCTCATTTAAAGCATACCGAAGGCGGAGATTTTAGACAAGCCGTTTACCGTGCCGTAAGACAAGGTCTTATGTCTGCAAAAAATGTTTTGCTTGAGCCTTATTATGACTATAGTTTAGAGCTTCCATCAGAATACATCGGACACGCCATCAGCGATTTAAAAGCAATGTCTTGCAGCTTTGGAGCTCCGATTGATTTAGGTGAAACAATAGTACTTGAAGGAAAAGGTCCTGTATCAGAACTCCAAAATTATCTTGTTGAACTTTTATCCTATACCAGAGGTAAAGGACGCTTGTCATGCAAGTTCGCAGGGCACTTCCCTTGCCACAATGCCGAAAAAGTAGTGTGCGGAATAGGATATGAAGCAGAAAGAGATATAGAGAACTCTGCAGATTCCGTTTTCTGCTCTCATGGGGCTGGAGTTAATGTTAAGTGGAATAAGGTTTCTGAATTTGTTCACCTCGATAGCGGAATAAAGCTTAATGATGATACTATAGAAGTCATACATGCACCAAAAGTAAGAACCGGAAATATTAGCTTTGATGAAAAAGAGCTCGAAGCTATAATGCAAAAAGAATTCGGCGAGATCAAACGGCCTCAAATCGCAAGCGTTACAGTTGATTTTGGAAATCACGAGAAAAAGAAAAACAAAGAAATCAAAAAAGACTATTTAATTATCGATGGATATAATATTATCTTCGGCTGGGATGAACTAAAAGAACTGGCAAAAGACAATATAGAATATGCCAGATCAAAGCTAATTAATATGCTTGCAAACTATAAAGCCTATAAAGGTAATGAGGTTTGTCTAATATTTGACGGATATAAGCTTAAAGATAATCTTGGAACCAAGCAAGACCTTCACGGCATACATATAGCATACACTAAGGAAGGAGAAAGCGCAGACTCATATATAGAGTCACTAATACATGAAATAGGTAAAAACTATTCTGTGCGCGTCGCCACATCTGACGGGCTTATACAGCTTGCGGCTTTAAGATCCGGTGTCATTAGACTATCAAGCAGAGAGCTTCAATATGAACTTATGCAGGCTCTAAAAGAAATAGACTATTTACTCAAAGAAACAAACAAAAGCAATATAAAACTTAGCGATGTAGCTAAAATAAATGCAGGCCATTGAACAAAGCCTGCATTTACTTATTTTTTCACGACATCAAGACTTAAAACTCTCATCTCTTCGCATTCACTAATCGTGAAGCTCAAATTCTTATAATTAAATCTGTCTCCCACTTCAGGGTACTTTTCAATCTTTTCTATAGCCCATCCACCTATCGTGGCATTATCATCGCCAAGTTCAGATTCCTCATCATCCATATCTAACTCCTCAAAGAAATCTTCAAGACGCATATCTCCGTCTACTTCAAACTTATCATCTGATAATTCAACAAACTCTTCATCGACTATGTCTTTTTCGTCGAATATTTCTCCGACAAGTTGCTCTAAAACATCTTCCATGGTAGCGATTCCCATAGTTCCGCCATATTCATCGGTAACAACAACCATATGAGTTGATGTCTTCTGCATTAAATCGAAGACTTCGTCAAGCGGCGTTGTTTTATAAACAAATTGAGCATCTATCATCATTTCCTGAAGGTTCAACTCTGCTCCACTTGCTAAGTCTCGTAAAACCTGTGTCGTATGCAATATACCGACAATATGATCAGGAGTTTCTCTATAAACCGGAAGCCTTGAGTATTTAGATTTCAAAATTAGATTTAATAGTTTTGTATTATCATCTTCAATATCTAAGGCCACCATATCTACACGAGGAGTTATGATTTCATATATTGGCGTATCATCAAAATCTAATGTGTGCTGCAAAAGTTCAGCCTTATCTTCATCTACAACGCCCTCTTCTTCGGCAGTATCAAACATAGTCTCAAGGTCATCTTCAGTCACAGCATCATCTATGACGCTCTTTTTCCAAAGTTTTGCCACAAAGGACACAAATGCATTCGCAACAGTCACTATTGGCTTTGTTATAAACATCCATACATCAATTGGTATTGCAGATAATTTTGCAAAGCCTTCAGGATTTTTGCTTGCAACGACTTTAGGGAGAATCTCTCCAAATGTAATAATTAGTAATGTCATTACAATAGTTGCAAGCCATGCCCCATTATCACCAAAAAGCGAAATTGCTATGACTGTAGCTAATGCAGATGCTCCGATATTTACAAGATTATTACCTACTAAGATGCTTATTAAAGCAACTTCATACTTTAAATAAATCTTATGTGCACGCTTTGCATTTGTTTTTCTTAATTTAATTTCACTTGCAGATGCAAAGGCAATTTCAGATCCCGAGAACAGTGCTGACAAAATAAGGCAACATAATATTGCAATATAAGGAAGTATTTTCATTCAACTACCTCCTCTTCATCTTTGATATCTCCGACAAGTTCTTCTAATATATCCTCAACAGTTATCAAACCTATAACCTGGCCTGAACCATTTTTTACAAAAGCCATGTGGGTTCTATGCGCAGATAAATCAGGCAGGATATCATCAATTGGTAATGTTGCCGGTATGTAATATGCTTTATCAAGCATCGAATTCGATTTAAGAACTTTGCGGCCGCGAATCTTTGCCTTAAGATATTTGCGAATATGCAATACACCCTTAATATTGCCATTAGCATCGAGAACAGGGAATCTTGAAAAATGATTTTCCTCAATAATTTTATATATTTCTTCCTCGCTCATCTGATCGCTGATAGTAACGACCATAGCCCAAGGCATTAATATATCTTTGGCCGTAGTTTCGGTAAATTCCAATGCAGATTGCAATAATTCCGTAGTATCTTCGTCTATTCTATCTTCTTCATCTATGTTTTCGATAATATCGTTAAACTCTTCTTCTGTTACTGTTAAATCTTCATCTTTCGCCGCAGGGAAAATTTTTGCAATCAAAGACGTAATTGCTGTAAAAATAAAGCTAATAGGCTTAAGCAATTTCATAAAAAATATCAGAGATGGAGCGATAACAGGCGCAAGTTTTTCGCTGCAAGCCTTTGCATATGATTTTGGAATCATTTCTGCAAAGATAAAGACAATGAAGGTTATGACAAAAGTAGTAATAGTTACTCCGGCATTACCCCAAAGCTTTGATGCTAAAAGTGTTGCTAATGAAGAACATGCAATATGCATAATATTGTTTCCGATAAGTAATGTTGTAAGAGCACTATCAAAGTTATCTAATATGTATAAAACCTTTTCTGCGCGCTTATCACCATCATCTGCATCTGAAATCATACGTATCCTATTGACTGATGCAAAGCTTGTCTCTGCAGCAGCAAAATACGCACCGCCTAATAATAGCAGCACAATCGCAATTAGATATGATAACGGAATAGCGGAAATACTTCCAGTGTCCATATGGACAAAATCACCTCTTTCTTATTAAAACAATTTATTTTACCACAGTTTTGTGTTTCATATGTATTAAATAATACACTGCCATCCCGGAACTTGTCAAAGTCCACGACACAGGATAACAACTTGACAGGCATTTAAGAGTTGGATAAGCAGAGAATACAAACTTAAGCCAAATTAACCTGAATAAGCATACACTGACAGCAATTATTATAAAAGGAACAATAGTTTTCCCTTCCCCACGCAATGCACCGGAAAAAATTTCGTTAATGACCCAAATCCAATAAATAGGACCAAAGAATCTAACTAACCAAATACCAGTTTCTATAACCTCGGGGTCATCATTAAATAATGGTACTATTATATTTTGCGTCAACAACATAAATGCGCAAAATGCCACACTCATTCCGCCGAAAATTACAAAAGAAGCCTTTACGCCCTTCTTCATTCTTGTAAAATCGCCCTTGCCATAATTTTGGCCGACAAAATTACTGATAGTTGTATTCACCGAGGCCATTAAGCCCCAGAAAAATGCATCAATTTTTTCTTCGATAGTCCATGCGGCTACCACAACTGTTCCCAGCGTATTAATACCTACTTGTACAAGAATATTTGTAAAGCTATACATCAAGCTTTGCAAGCCAAGAGGAATACCTATTTTTAGTATTCTTTTCAAAAGAATAAAATCAATACGAAGCTTATTCAAGTCTAAAGCATAGCTTTCACCTTTAACTCTCATAAGTTTTGTAATTACAAGTACACAGCTAATACCTTGAGCTAAAATTGTAGCATATGCAGCGCCTGAAACTCCGAGATTTAAGCCACATACAAACCAAATATCCACAACAATATTTACGATAGAACTAATCGCTAAATATATAAAAGGACTTTTTGAATCGCCAACAGCACGCAATATACCTGCGCCCATATTATATAAAACCTGAAACAACACGCCAACAAATATGATGCGAAGATACACAATAGAATCTTCCATTGTTTCAGCCGGAGTCTTCATTACATATAAGATATTTGCAGTAAAAATATATCCGATAATGCTGATTACTACTCCGCACAAGGTGGCAAATAGTAAAGATGTATGCACCGACTTTGATAATCTATCAGAATCTCTTGCTCCAAAAAATTGAGCAATTAATATTGAACCTCCGGAAGTAAGGCCAACAAAAAAGTTAACTAATGCCATGCTAACCAAGGAGGCCGATCCCCCGACAGCTGCAAGCGCAATAGTTCCTACATATTTTCCAACAACCAAACCATCAATAGCATTGTAAAGTTGCTGAAAAAACGTACCTATCGCAAGTGGCACAAAATATAAAATTAATTTTTTCCAAACATTGCCTTGGGTGAGGTCGTTTTTAATCATGTTTATTCTTCTTTGAGTGCTTACCTTCTTTAAAAAACGCCTCCAACAACGCTTTTATCAATTTAATGAATAAAAACAATATAATTACAAAAAGAATACCCAAACCAATTGCAATATATGTTGCAAGCCCTGGATCTCCGAATATTGAAACAATGCCATTAAGCTCTAACTTTTGCTTACGGCCCTGAATCTTTTCGTACACTCTTGGAATCTCGTCAAGTGAACGCAAATAATCTGCAATTGCATACCACTCTTTCATTTCAAGTCCATCGCGAGTTAAAATTTCACAGTCGTGCAAATTTTCCACAACGCTTCCATCAGCATTCTTAGGAATAATAGATATTACCCCTTTTGTTAATTCGTTTAAACGCCCGAGTATATTTGCTACATAAACATTACAACAGATTTTGTATAATTTATTATCTTCAATCTCAGAATCAGTTTTAATGCCAAATTCATCATGGAGTTTAATATCAACGACTTTATCCATCACAACGCGCTTCTCATTGTAACTATATCTTAAACCGCTATAACTCAGCTTAAGATCTGGAGTCGTTGGCCCCAAAGAAGCATCTGATTCAACTAAAAATCTAAGCTCTTTACCTGTAATATATATGCAAATCAAAGTCTGCTCTGCATCATCACTTTCGTCTAAAGAGCAAATATCAAATACATCCTCTGCAGTAATATCACCCTTAGAGAATGTATCTTGTATTGTTTCAAGGGAAACAAGTGCAACATCTATATCATTAATACCATTTTTTCTGGTTTCGTATATATATGAATCTGCCACCAAATTACCTATAGGGTATTCTTGGCATGTTAAATACAAGTTATTAAGAGAAATAAAATCAAAGCTGCTATGCGCAATAATTTCATCATCTTCAAATCCATATTGTGTAAAACAAGAATCTGACAATGATGTTCCTTCTGCGCTAACAGGTACTACCGAAAGCAATAGCAATATAACAGTTAATATTAAAACTATTTTCTTTCGCATATTATTCACCATGTTGAATATTCTTTTTAACATATAACATAAATACTATGGCTGTTATAATCGAGTTTGCACAATCTCCGGCAGCCTGAGCCCATGCCAAACCATTCATTCCAAGCACCTCGTTTAATAAGTATAAAGCCGGTATGCAAAGTCCGCAATATCTGACAATAGACATCCAGAATGTATGCTTACCAGACCCGACTCCCTGGAAAAAGTGAATCATATAAAAGCTTAAAAACATAAATATTGATGCAATAGCCCTTCTCCTTAGGAACGCTGCTCCAAGGGCAACAGTTTCTGCATCATTAATGAAAAACTTTGTAAGCTGCGGAGCAAAAATTTCATAAAGAACTATGCTTATCAAACTAATAATTACTCCACGACGCCTTGTACATTTTACATAATCAAGCATTCTATCATATTTATGTGCAGAATAATTGTATGCAACAAGAGGTGTCATTCCCATGCACAAGCCAACGCAAGTATTAAGTGAAAACCTTTCGATTTTTATAGTCATACCGATAGCCGCAACAGCTTTATCACCATATACAGCCATCAACTTATTTAAAATCATATTATTAACATCGAATAATAATGTTGTTGCTGCCGATGGGAAACCAACAGCAAATATGTTTTTTATATTCATCCTTGTCGGCAATCCACTTGCAAGTGAAAATCCGAGAGGAGTTGAATCTTTTAGTTTAAGAAAAACAAAAATGTAATAAACGACTACAACAAAATTTGAAAACATTGTTGCAATTCCGGCGCCAACCACTTCAAACCCTTTTGGAAGAATAACAAACATTAAAACCGGATCTAAGATAATATTAATTATTCCGCCCATAGAAATGCCAAACCCAGCCTCTTTAGAATGTCCGACACTTCTTAGTAAATTTGACATGGTGCTTGTCAATACTGTTGGAATTCCACCAAGTACAACGACACATGTCATATATTGCTTTGTAAAGAGGAATGCTTCATCACTTGCACCAAGAAATCTTAAAAGCGGATTCATAAATGCAAAAATCAGCAATGAATACAAAGCACCCATTACCAACGCTATATAAAAGCTTATAGCTGCAACCTTTTTAGCTTCCCGTTCATTTTTGACTCCCAATAGACGCGACACAAGAGTTCCGCCACCTGTTCCGGAAACAATAGCCACCGGAGCAGACATAGCAAAAATAGGAAAAGTAAGTGATGTCGCTGTAATCATCAAAGGATTATTTACTCTTCCAATAAAAAATGTATCCGCAATATTGTAAATCAATGTTATAAGTTGACCGGCAATTGCAGGAAGCGCCAGTTCAGTTAATGATTTTCCAATAGGAAGCTCTTCAAATATTTCTTTTGTACTATATTTTGATTCTAACATTTAATAAAACACACCTTAGCTGACCAGGTCTTTGACCCCACACTCGCCTTTACCGGATTTCCCGAGGACTTACTTCTAAGCTATGCCATGATCACGCATGCCTCTTGCTATGCGCTTACGTGGATCCCTTTGCCCATAGCTGGCTTGGACTTTCAACCTCAGACCTAAGGTGCATTTAGCGTAAATTAACTAATAACCTAATTCTTCGTCAACAATAACAATTTCAAAATTTTTAAATGATGTCGGCTTTTTCCAAAGCACTGATAATGATTTGCAAATACGTTCCGGGCTATTACAGTTATAACACTTATCAGCCTTTTTTGCGCAAGGAGTATTTCTGTTAAGTCTTTGCGCATTTTTCGGAGCCGCAATATTTCTTGCTCTGTAAAGAGCTTTATCATAGTCTTCAGCAATCTTATTCGATCCAACTATCATAAAATATTCGTCATGTCCAAAGGACATAGATGCTACTCTGTTACCGGTACCATCGATGTTAATAATTTCTCCCGTCTCTGCAATTGCATTAGCAGATGAAATATAGACATCAGTTCTTGCAGCATCTGCAAGCTCACCTTCGTGCCAATGATGGTGAATATTATTATGGCTGTTTAACAAATCAATCAGTCCTATTTGTTCAACAGTAATTGACCCACCAAAGCCTACACTTTTTCCATCGATTTTTTTATTCAAGTATTCAGCAGCTTCTTTTCCGGTAGTGAAATGTGAAACAGCAAACCCATTATCAAGCAGATTTTTTGTTAGCTTTTCTAAATTGTACATTTAACTCTCCTTACTATATCATCAAACATTGCGCTTTTTGAACTTGATATATATATATTATCTTCGGATTTAACATCAGAAATTAAATTAGAAGCTTCTAATATTTCTTTAGTCTTTTGTGCCAATGCTTCTGCCGGATCAACAATAGCAAGACGTGGATACAAACGTTTAATATCATCCTTTATAAACGGATAGTGTGTACAGCCAAGTATCAGCACATCTAAACTATCTACAAAGCCGTCAAGGTTTTCTTTTATAACAGTATCAGGAACTTTTCCAGCATCCTCTATATATGGGACAAAATCCGGAGTCGCTTTCGCAATGAATGGATACGCTTTAGAATTTACTGTGGCTTCAGTAGCGATTACTCCAATTTTCTTGTTAGCATACTTTTTATTTACAATTTCTATCGCAGGCTCTATTATTCCTATAATCGGGACATTAAATTCAGCCTTTAAACTTTCTAATGCCACAGCCGAAATTGTATTGCAAGCTATAGACAACGATTTGCACCCCATGTCGATAAGCTTAGCCGCTATTTCTTTTGAGAACTCAATAATCTGTTCAGGATTTCTGCTTCCATATGGAGCACGTCCCGTATCCCCAAAATATATTATTTTTTCGTTTGGCAATGCCCTTGAAATTGATGGCACACATGATAGACCGCCAACACCACTGTCAAAGACACCAATAGGATTATTTTTCATCTTTCAAACCCAACAAACACCAAATAGTTACAGTCGCTATAACAATAACTCCACCAATAACAGTTAATATTCCGGGCATCTCATGGGCAAATAGTGCAACCCACACAGGATTCAGTAATGGCTCAACAGCGCCCAACAAAGAACAAGCAAAAGGTGGACATGTTTTTGATGACAAATTCAGTAAAATGTATGGTATCCCAAGTTGAACAACTCCAAGCACAATCATAAACAATACAGCTTTTCCATTGATAGTATTTTCTGTAAAGCTCAGAAACGGAATTCCAATTATAGCAGTAAACAAATGTCCAAACAGTGTTCCGTTAATTCTATCAACATCACCACTATTACCCATACAAATATACATAAGACCCATCATAAAGCCTGCAAAAATTGCGACACAATTTCCAAGCAAACTTCCGGCCTCCATGCCGCTAAGAAAACACAACGCTATGCCAAACAGCGTGACTAAAGCAGCAATTGCATCAATTTTTTTAATCTTTTCTTTATAAACAAACACCGAAAGTAGCATTATCCACACAGGTGTTGTAAATTGAAGTACTATCGCATTTGCAGCAGTGGTTAATTTATTTGAAACTACAAATGCTAAGAAAAGGACGCACATAAACAACGCATTCAAAATAACTGTCTTGTTTATGCAAAATCTTATTTTTGCAACAAGCATATAGATTGCGGTTGTAAGACCTGCAAACAATCCTCGAAAGCCGGCAATTACGAACCCGTTAGCGTCTATTAACTTTATAAACAGACCGGCAATACTCCATAAACTTGCGCATACAAGCATCTCCAGTATTCCGACTGTTTTTGGTTCTAACTTTCTCACTTTGCCCTTCCGTACATATCTGTTAAATAAGCTATCTTTTCTGCAAGATCCTTTGTTATTTGATTCTTTGTTATCCTAAATGTCCAGTTGCCAAGAGCTACTCCTGGAACATTAATTCTTGCTTCCTTGCCAAGTCCTAAATAATCTTGTAATTGAGCAACGAACAAATTCGCTCTTGAAGCCATTCCAAGTTTTATAACGCCCCAATTAAAATCTTGCGTTCCGCAGTTGCAATATTCCATAGCAAAATTTAATTCTTCTTTTGTAGCTTCATCTTTCCATTGCATTACCGGAGCATTATCATGAGTCCCGACATAGCACACGCAATTTGGGTCGGTATAATTATGTGGCAAATACGAGCTCTTTGCTCTTGGATCAAATGCAAATTCGAGAACTTTCATTCCCGGAAGCCCGGAATCTTTTAATAAAGTCCTTACGCTATCTGTAAGTATGCCAAGGTCTTCAGCTATAAAATGCTCTTTGCCAAACCAATTGCAAATTACACCAACAAAATCTATTCCGGGACCTTGAATCCAACGTCCATTCTTTGCAGTGGTTTCTTGATATGGAACTGCCCAATAACTATCAAAACCGCGGAAATGATCAATACGCACCATATCAAACAAACGAAGAGTGCCATCAATTCGTCTTATCCACCAGCCAAAGCCATCGTTCTTCATTTTTTCCCAATTATATAAAGGGTTTCCCCACAATTGTCCATCTTCATTAAAATAATCAGGTGGAACTCCGGCAACCTCTGTTGGAAGATTTTTTTCATCAAGCATAAAAAAGTGAGGCTCCGCATATACATCAGCTGAGTCTAAAGGAACATATACCGGCACATCACCTATAAGCTTAATTCCCTTTTCGTTTGCATATTTCTTAAGTTTTGCCCATTGCTTATAAAAATGGTATTGAACAAATTTATAATATTCCTTACATTCGCCCTCTTTATTACTCATAAATTCTGAATAACTGTCGAGCCATGCTGCATCAAACGAATAATCCTCTGTATTATGTTCAAAAGCATATTTTAGAACTTTATGTTTTGCATCGAACAACTTACCATAATCTATTTGCGATGGATTATTTCCAAAATCAATAGCATCTAAATCTAATCCTGCGAGCAAGCCTTCTTCGGCCAGGATATCAAGGTCTATAAAAGCAGGATTTCCCGCAAACGAAGAGAAACAACAGTATGGTGAATTCCCGTATCCTGTGTGATTAATAGGTAGCATTTGCCAATAGCTTTGCTTAGCATCTACCAAGAAATCTATAAAATTGTATGCCTCTTGTCCTAAGCTTCCGCAACCATACTTTGATGGTAAAGAAAACACAGGAAGAAGTATTCCACTTGATCTTTCCATATTACTTCAATAATTTTTCATCTACATTCATATAATTTATTTTCTTTAAAAATGCTTTGGCATTACCAAAACCTATACCAAGTTTTGCTCCAAGTTCTTCTCTTTTCTTTGCACTATCAGATTTGCCAACCAAACCAAGCCTATCCATATCAGCCATAGTATATTTATTTATACCGCCAATACTTGCGGATGCAGCCGTAAGAGCAGCAACTATATTTTGAGTAGTAGCATTTTCAATCCCTATGTCGTCATCCTTTTGCGCCTGAGCCTTTGTTAAAAATGCCTGCTTTGCATCAGGAAATAAAGACAAGAGTTTTTCTCTGATTTTTAACCCTGCATGATCCGGATCTGTAAAGATTATTATTCCACATTTATTGTATGCTGTTGAAATCTCATCTATAGTATCTTGACTTATACCATAGCCATGTGTGCAAATAACATTTGCATCAACCGCAGCCAATACTGCACTTTTATCATCTCGTCCTTCGACTACTATAGTTTCTTTAATTCTATTCATAAAACTTTATGCCTAAATCACGAATGCTCTGCAATGAAGATTCATTATACGGGAATAAGTCGCATGGTGTTAATGTAACATATCCATCATTTCCACATACAGAATCCCAATTTTCATCAGCTTTGTTATTGTTTTCAACGCCACCATCAAATTTCAAATCAATGCTGCCATCAGCATTGATAGTCGTTTTATATCCCAGGCCATAATCCATTGGCCCCTGCTTGCAAACTTTTGTCCCTTTAATTTCTTCAGCAGGAAGATCTGGAATATTTACATTTAAAACTGTTGTGTATGGGAGCTTTTTATATGCTTTCTTTATAACGGCAGGAACAACTTCTTTGAAATGTTCAAAATGTACCGCATCCTCATTACACAAACTAAATGCTATAGATTGAGTAAAACATACGCTTGCTTCTCTTGCGGCAGCTAAAGTTCCACTATAAAAAATGTCGCTTCCCCAATTCGAGCCATGATTTATGCCAGTGCATACCAAATCTGCCGGAGTTCCGGCTTCTCTAAGAAGATAAAGCCCTATACGAATACAGTCAGCAGGAACACCGGAACACGAATATGCCCATTTTACCTTTTCGTTAAATCCTGTTGGAATCATAGCTTTGATACGTACAGAATTATTTAATGTTAATGCGTGCCCGCAACATGAGCGCTGGGTGTCCGGAGCAACTACATAAATATTAACATCTTCAAGTTGAGCAATAGCGTCAGCTAAAGTATGTATACCCTGTGCATCAATTCCATCATCATTAGAAATTAAAATATTCATTGTTCTTCTTCCTTGCAAACATCAATCCATACGCCATTTGTTGCAGCTACAAGTTCATCAATTGTAAAACCAACTGCTGAATTTGGAGTGCCGGCGGCCGGGAAAACAGTTTCATACTTTTTCAAGCTTATATCTAAAAAGACTTTAACTCCGGCAGGCAATCCAAACGGACATACACCACCAACAGGATGCCCTGTTATTTCATGAGCTTCTTCAAAGCCAAGCATTTTTGCTTTGCATCCGAAATATTCTTTATATTTATGATTATCAATTCGAGCTGTCCCCATGATAACAATAACAATATTAGTACCATCCTTAAGCTGCAAAGCGATCGTCTTGGCGATTTCACCTGGTTGGCGATTCAAAGCTTGCGCAGCAAGTTCAACAGTAGCACTGCTCTCAGATAATAAGATTATTTCATTTTTAATTCCTTTAAGCTTAAAATAGTCCTGAACTTCTTTTAATCCCATTTACTTATCCTCGCTTTTTTCAATACGCTTAAATAACATAGGATACAAACCCAATGTGATAAAGCTTCCTATCGAATACCTGATAACTCTAACAAGTATACTTGTACCAAGAACAAATTTTAGGCCTTGTGCAAATAACAAGAACACCCCTATTCCAAGTACAATCCTTACAATAATATATTTTATATTTCTGGTTTCAGAAAATTTTACATATTTTTGTTCAAACCAAAAACCAAAGCAAGCTCCAAGAAGAAGTGCAAAGCCACTGAAGAAATCTTCAGTTTGGCAGTAAAAAAGTCCTGGTATTCCCGTAGCTAAAATAATAAAGTTTACTACATTTTCATTTTTAATTTTAGAATACAAAAATGGTAATAGCATTAAAACTATTGCTCCAATTGCCCAGCCCGCAAGAACATCTGTAGGATAATGAGCTCCGACACAAAATCTAGAAACGCCTATCAATATAGGGAGTGCAAGTCCAAGTATTTTAGTCCACTTTTTATTTAACACTTTACCAACAAACGGATATGCAGCAGTGCTACATGCCGAATGCGCACTAGGAAAAGAGTACCCTTGCGCTAACATATCATATGCATCTTCTGTTGGTGAAGGAGGAATAAGTATCTCAATGTCTTTATGTGCGAAATATGGTCTAATTCTGAAAAATACATTTTTAATCATAGGAGCCCAGATTAAGACCGACATTAAATTAATGCATAATCTTTTTCCAAGAGTTTTATTTCCTGAAAAATAAAAGATCATAACTATTGCAACTAAAGGATATTCCTGCCCAAGTAAAGACAAAAATTTAGATAAAAGTATTCCAAACGCACCAAAGTGAGATTGAATTAATCTTATTAATGCAATTTCCCATTCAAAGTAAAATACATTTCCCGCAAGCATTATTTAAAAACCCACTCTCTTTGCACTTTATAGCTAATCATAAATAAAATAACATCTACAAACAACTTAATCACAGTTCTTCCGATTCCTTCCGTTCCAAACAAAAAGCTTATACCCGAGACTGCCAATGTTGAAGCTCCTAACAAGCACACAGCCAATGCATAGTACTTAACAATCGAAAGCTTAGATGTTTTTCTATCGCCAAATACAGCTTTTCTATTATAAAAATAATTGAATAGCGATGAACAAACGCGAGCCACAAAAGTTGCGATAAACACAGAACCTATAATTACCAGGAAATCGGCATCTTGCTTTCGCTCAAAGACTTTTGTAACAATCCAATTAAATAGCGTAAACAACCCTAAGTCAATCACTGTTGACAACAAGGATCCGATTATGAATTTCAGTAATCTTGGGCCTCCGAATTTAAACAAAGGTTTGTAAATTTTTATAGAATCAGAAACTACCTTATAATGTGATCCTTTATTACTATCTGCTTCATATACTGTTGAGATAGCTTGTTCGCTAAAATGAATATCATGTGCTTTCATATAAAGCAAAACATTCGTCTCATATTCAAAACGAGCCCCTTCAACATCAACCAATTCATTTAAATATCTCATCGGAATTGCTCTAAGGCCGGTTTGTGTATCTGATAGTTTTATTCCACATAAAAAGTTATAAACAAAAATGCTTATTTTATTACCCGCCTTATTGCGAGCCGGAACACTTTTATCACTAAAATCCCTGCACCCAAGAACAATTTCATTGCGGGTGCGCATTGCAAGAGCAGTTTTTACACAGTCTTCCGGTAAATGTTGTCCATCTCCATCAGCAGTAACAACACCTATTGCATCTGGAAAATGATCAATAATGTACTTAAAGCCATACTTTAAGGCATAACCTTTTCCTTGGTTATTATCATATCCAATAACTGTTACTCCATCTAATTTGGATAACTGCTCAAACGGTTCCATATATGCTAAATCTGACCCATCGTTTACTAATAAAATATTAGTAAAACCGGCCGCAAGCATTCCGTTAACCGTGCGTATTAATTTTTCATTTGGATTCAATGACGGAATCAGTAAAACAATATCTTTCATTATTTCCCCATAACATGTCTATAATAATCTAAATAAAGTATATTATTTGAAAGAACAAACTTATTTTTTACATAATACAAATAAGATTCAAGTTCTTCATCTGACATTTGTGCACCGGTTCTGTGAAATAGCTTTCCGGTGTTTATGTTATAATAAAAATCTTTTGTTGCAAAACTTCTATCTTCAAAGACAGCTATGTGTTTTGAGTTTGAAAAAGCATCTACACCCATAAGCAGTCGTGAATCATAATCTATACCCATTAAATTGAGCAATGTAGGCAAAATGTCAAGTTCAGAGATTGTATCGTTAACTACAATTTGGTCTTCATCGCGCATTGACGGAGTCCACATAATAAGACACCCTTTATGTGTATTAACTTCCCGCATATCATTATTAGGAGCGAGATTCTTCCCTGCCAGCTCTGACAATGTATTTATGCCTAAACCGTAAGGATAATGATCCGGAGCTATCACAATTAATGTATTGTCTAAAACCCCAGCATCATCCAAAGAATCAATCATATAATTCAAAGCCGCTTCAAGTTCATAATTGCAAGCAACATAGGCTTTTGTTGGGTATGAATAATTTAAATCTTTTACGACATCTTTATTTTTAATTGCTATTTGATTAGTTTCAAAATTGTACGCCATGTGTCCGCTAAATGTTAAAAAGTAGGCATAAAATTGACCTATCCTTCCAGCACTATTTCGTTTAAGCAAATCAGGCATAGCTTGCTGCATTAATTCCAAATCAGATGTAGGCCAATACGGACTATATTCCAAACCATCATTCATTGTCACCATTTCAAAACCGAAATTACCATGGGTTAAATTTCTATTGTAATATGATGCTAAATAATTGTGATAAAATACAGTTCTGACGCCCTTCTTTTTCAGCTCATTTGCAAGTGTAAAAGGCTCATAATTCTTTTGCGAAGCTGTGCAGCTGTTATATTCTCTAAAATGATTGAACCCAGATCCTGTCGGAGCAAACAACGTCTCATCAGGAATAAGGCTCGTCAAAAAAGCATATTCCGAATTTGATGTATTGTTATTATTGCAGCTATAGTAATCAGTGAATTGTATTCCTTCACTTGCAAGTTTATACAAGGTCGGAGTTAACTTTTCATCAATCAGATAAGGAGAAAACGACTCGCAAAGTATGGTTATAACATTATAATCCTTGTATTTTCCCGTATATTCATTCTTCAAGCTTGGAGTTTGTGTTTTAAAATACTCATCAAGCTCCTTAAGCTTTGAATCATTCGTGCTTTTAATTAGGGCATCGAAATCTATATCTAAAGCATTATAGCCATATGCATTTTCTTCAGAATCATTACTATTATCCGTGCTTCCATCTAAGTTAGCTACTGTGGCAAGCTGCAAATTTTCTCCTGATATTATATTTTTAATTTCAAGTATGGTTGTTGGAATCGCCCCAAAAAGACCTTCTGATTGTGTGAGTAAAAAATCATTAAAGAAAAGATCTTTTGCGCCATATATAACATCATCTTGTGCTTCAATAGAACCAACAATTCCAACAAACAGTAAGATGGAAAAAGCAAAGCCATAAGCAATATTTTTTGTCTTATCGCGAGTTTTCAACTTGTTCATCGCTGTTATCAATCCCAAAACAGATATCGGAATCAAAAGAGCTATGATAAAGACTGCAGATTCTTTAATTCCAATCAATGTTTCTCTAAAGAACTTTGTTATTGCAGCTCCGCCCATACCAATCTGGGCCACTGATAAGATTGATATAAAAATATGTTGATATACCAAATTTACTGCAAAATACAATGCAATAATACCGCTAACAACAAACGATAAAACCTTTCTTGCTTTAGTTTCAAATATTGATACTATTACCCCTGCTACAATACCCAGGAAAATAGAAAATAAAATAATCCAAATGGTAAAGTTCGGGTTGCCATATACACTGATTCTAAACGCACATTCAGAAACCAGTATTTGAACAATATAAAATAACGAATAAAAAACCATTTAAAAAATGTCCGATCCTAAATGCCCAATTGCCTCTTTTAATTTAACTAAATTTGAACGATGCTCATATACCACTTTTGTGAGTTCTCGTGAATGAGAAATATCATTATTAAATATTTCACTCATATGCCTTGCAAACCCCTGATCATATATAACAGCGTTAGTTTCAAAACTTAATTTAAAGCTTCTAACATCAAAATTCGCAGATCCTATTGATGCCAACTCATCATCCACAACGATAGTTTTTGCATGTAAGAAACCACTATCATAAATGTAAACTTTAACTCCATACTGCAATAACATCCCGACATTCTGATATGTAGTCCAATATACAAAAGGATGATCCGGTTGATTTGGAATCATAATTCGAACATCAACCCCTGATAATGCAGCGCTCTTAATTGCTTCGAAGATACTCTCATCCGGAACAAAATACGGAGTCTGTATAAAGACACTCCTTTTGGCCGAAGAAATCATTTTTAAATATGCTTGCTTAACTTCAGTTTCATTGCTGTCAGGCCCAGATGATACAATTTGAATAGCAGTATTTCCATGCAATGTATCATCCGAGTAATCATACTGAGACAATTGCATATTTTCGCCACTTGCAAAACGCCAATCTAAAACGAAGCGATTATTCAAATCTTCAACACTCATTCCCGACACACGAATATGAGTATCCCTCCATCCGGTAAATTTCTTAGAGATGCCAAGATATTCCAAGCCAACATTATATCCGCCAACATAACCAATACAATTATCAATGGTAACTATCTTTCTGTGATTACGATAATTTAGCTTCCAATTAAATTTAAAAATCTTCGGAGGGAAAAACAATGCAACCTTTCCACCTGCATTGATAAGACGCTTGTAATGATGCGGCTTTAGCTTATTACACCCTATCGCATCAAGCAAAAGTCTCACCTCGACACCTTCACGAGCCTTCTCGGTTAAAAGCTTTATCAATTGAGAAGCAACCCGGTCGGGCTTAATAATGAAATACTCTAAATTGATACACTTTTTAGCATCTTTAATATCTGCCATTAAGGCGTCAAACTTATCATTGCCTGATGTATAAATATCTACATCATTGTATTGTGTTAAATAAGATTTCGCATATTTTTGATTAAGCAAAATCAAATCTTTCCAATTTTCTGCGCTGATATTTTTAAATTTAAACTCGCCTGTTTTTATCTCTTGCATTTGTGTCGAAAGCTCATCGTCAGCAATTAATTGCTCATAATTGCTTAGCTTAGACACTTTGTATTTTGCAATATTTTGTGAAAACAAGAAGAATAATATCTGCCCAATTACCGGCAGCAAAAATAGAACCATAATCCATGCTAAAGTAGCGGAAGATGTTCTTCTTCTGTCAACAAATATAATGCTTAATGCAATAACAAAATTGACGGCATATACAATTGTAGGTAAATGTCTAATAATCCCGTCCATAACAGTTAATTATACCACATATTGTGCAAAATCGGGCGTTTCGGATGGCCAATTATACCGTGTACTATTCGATAGACATGCTTTAAATCTTGACATTATTTTACAATTATGTAGACTATAAATAACAAAAGCACCGCAGTAAGCGGTTGGCATTAGTTATGGTTTAATTGAAAACCGCCCTAACGTGCATTTGGGCGATTTTTAAATTTTATGATAAAATAAAGAAAACTGCTGCTAATTTAACTATTTATGGAGGAAACTATGGGAAAAATAAAGGTTGCTGCTGTCGGGCTTGGTAGACTTGGTCTTGTTCATGCCCAAAATGTTGCAAGAAAAATTCCAGATGCACAGCTTGTAGCTGCTTGCTCGAAGACCCCAAGAACAAAAGAATGGGGGCTCGAGATGCTTGGTACAGACAAGCTCTATACAGATTACAAAAAAATGATTAACGAAGTAGATGCTGATGCAGTTATCATAAATTCCCCTTCCCCAGAGCATACATGGATGATTGAATACGCCTTAAATGCTAAGAAACATGTATTTTCAGAAAAGCCACTTGGTTGCTCTATAGAAGAATGTAAACGTGCCGAAAAAGCCGTCGAAGCTAATTCTGATAGAATCTTCTTTCTCGGCTTCATGAGACGCTATGATCCATCATATGCGGATGCTAAGGAAAAGATTGACTCCGGCAAATACGGAATTCCATACCTTGTAAAAGCTACCAGTCTTGATCCTGAAGCTGTTATAGAATCATGTATTAAATATTCGGCAAATTCCGGCGGGATATTTATTGATGCATCTTCGCATGATATAGATTTAATGAGATGGTTTCTTGGCGGAGAAGTTGTAGAAGTTGACGCCGCAGGAACAAATTTTAAGCACAAAGAATTCGAACAATATAATGACACAGAATCGGGTATTGCAATGCTTAAATTTGATAACGGGAAATTAGGATTCCTTCATGTTGGAAGGACCGCTCCGCACGGATATCACACAGAAACAGAAATTGTTTGTACAGATGCACATTTAAGAATTTCGGGCATACCTTGGAAAAACCGTCTTGCTATATTTGATACTGCCGGAGCAATCCAACCAATAATAGAAGATTTTCCTCAAAGGTTTGCCGAAGCCTACCTTACAGAAATGCAAGAATTTATTTCATGCATTAAAGAAGACCGAAAACCTGAACTAACAGTCTATGATGGGACCAAAGCTACAATTGTTGCATATGCTATCACAGAAAGCTTCAGAACCGGAAAACCTGTTAAAATCAACTATTAAGAATAAATATGAAAAGCACGTGATTTAATGTTAATCGCGTGCTTTTTTGTATCAAATCATTAAATGGTTTTATTTTTTCTCTTCTCTCTTAATCCTGAACTCAACCGACCTCTTAAGATATGCTAAATATTCATCATCTGAACACATAATCTTATCAGGGCTGTCCGAAAGTTTAGCAACAGGTCTTCCATTTACAAACTGAAGCTTTATTACAATATTTAATGCTTCTTCGCAAGTATCATTTGAACAGAAAGTACCTATACCGAAAGCAACCTTTGTTTTATCTTTAAAATATTGATAAAGTTTTTCTGCCTCATCAAAATTAAGACTATTACTAAACAATAGCGTTTTTGTTTTAGGATCAATTCCGTATTTTTCGTAATGCTTAATAATCTTTTCGCCCCAAGCATATGGATCTCCGCTGTCATGGCGAACTCCGGAATAATTGTTTGACATTGAACGATCAAAATCAAGTAAGAACAAATCTGTAGTCAATGTATCAGCTAATGCAGTACCATTATCCCCGCGGTATTCGGCATACCAGTCTTTCATTGCATAATAATTAGTATATGCAAGTGGAATTGAATCTATACCTTGATACATTTGAACGAATTCATGAGCGTAAGTACCAATAGGAATCAAATTATACTTCTTTGCCAAATAGACGCATGATGTACCAATGCAACTTTTAGTTTCTGTAGCAAATCGTCTTACGACTTCATCTTCCCATTCTCTTGAAAGACGGCGCCTGCAACCAAATTCAGCAAATTTAAAATTGTATTTTCCATTATTTAAGTCTTTGATTTTTTGGTTAAGTTTTTCTTCTGCTGAATCTTTCAGCTTTTCATAGTCATATTGCATTCTGAAATATACTTCATTAACAATTTCAAGAACATAAATCTCAAATTGCATACATGAGAATAAAGGACCCTTAATAATGATATTAAGTTCTCCGCTATCCAACAATTCTATGTTGATATAATCTCGCATTGGATGCCAGAGTCTTAAAAACTCAACATAGTCCTCTTTGATAAAACGAATACTTTTTAGGTATGTCAATTCATCATGAGTAAACCTCAATGAACATAGATGATCAATTTGCTCATTGATTTCATCAAGCATTTCTTGCGTAAATTTAACATTGCTGTTGCGGCACTTGAAATGATACTCTCCCATAAGATTAGTGTGCTTATGGAATATTACCTGATTCATATTAAATTTGTACAAGTCTGTATCTAACAGAGAAATAACTATAGGATCAAATTTCATGGCACTATACCTCTTTACAAACTGCTTGTTTGCTGATTATCTTTTGATTTTCGTGCGATTTCCTGTAATTCACTATATTGTGAATGCAAACGAGGATCTACGTATTGTTTCCATAAAGACTCTTCATCATTTAATAAAAACTGAATCATATTTGTAGCAGAAATATTTATTGTTTTTGGGACAAATAGTTCTGCGATATTATAAGACTCATCAAGCCAACTATTACGTCTTGTTTCTTTACCCGAAATGAACAAATCTGGATATCTGCCGAACTTCTCTTGAACATTACTCAATACATACTCACCCCAGGCTTCAACATTCCCAACTCCTATATCCGGTAATGGATATACTTCAATTTTATTTCCAAATAAAGTCTGAAGGATTTCTTTTCTCTTGTCATATGAAAAAGGATTTTTTAATGTATTTGACTCTTGAGAAGAACCCACAAAAATTCCAACAGTATCACAAAGCTCAATTGCTTTATTAATCATTTCTTCATGACCTATATGCAATACCTGAAATCTTCCAACAATTATACCTAATGAATATGGTTTATTCTCGCTCATCTTATTTAATAGCTGTTTCAATGCTAGGATCAAAGCTTGGCATTAGCTGTAATTTAAACAAATTATTTTTATGTCGTCTGTCAATATTAGCCTTCTTTTCAGAGTCGTCTATCTTTCCGGTTCTAATATATATATCTAATTCTGCATAACTAAAACCAAGATTTTGCTCATCTGTTTTTCCGCAAAGGCCATCAATAGGCACTTTATCAACTAAAACATCAGGGAGTCCAAGCACACGCCCGATTTGCTTCATTTCTGTAACTGTTAGATGCGAACATGGGCTAAAGTCACCAACAGAATCTCCATAACGCGTTGAATATCCAACCCAATCTTCTGACAAGTTACATGTGTTAGCAACCCTCCCATTATAAGATTGAGATACAGCATAAAGTGTTGTCATTCGAATACGCGGAGGAAGATTTACTTTAGCTTGTTCTGAAAGCTCGAAATCAAAGCTTGAATTAATTCCGTCAATTGCATCTTTTATATTAATAATATGATATTTAATTCCTAAATGATTAACAAGCAATTTTGCCATATCGATATCATGCTGCTCGCCACAAGGCATCAATACACCGATTACCCTATCCTTGCCAAGAGCTTCAACGCACAAAGCAGCTACTATCGAGCTGTCTTTACCGCCTGATATGCCAACTACGGCATTACAATCTTTACCGTTATTATCAAAGAATTCTCTAATCCATTGAACGCATTCATCTTTTACCTTTACAGGATCGAACATTATAATTTCATATCTCCTTCTTTTACCCAATCAAGTTTTCTGGCAATTAAATCAAATATCAATGATAAAATTGCAGGAAGTACTACGGTGATTAAAATTAATTTAATCCAATCATAAGGCATAATAGCTGTTCTTATGCCTGCATCTATTTCAGAAATCCAACCGGTATAAACTCCAATAGGCCCAACTAATCCGCATGTGCCCATTCCGGAAGAAACAGGTGCGCCATTCATTTCCAATTTAAAGACACATGTGGCGATAGGTCCCGTAATTGCAGATGCAAGAGTTGGAGCAATCCAAATCTTTGGATTCTTTACTATGTTACCCATTTGAAGCATGGATGTCCCAAGTCCTTGTGAAATGAGACCACCCCATTTATTTTCCCTAAAGGAAATAACTGCGAAGCCTATCATCTGTGCACAACAACCCGCAACAGCAGCGCCACCGGCAAGACCAGTAAGCCCTAATACCTGGCAAATTGCGGCTGATGATATCGGAAGAGTTAAAGCCATTCCTACAATAACAGATACTAAAATGCCCATTAAGAAAGGTCTTAATTCGGTTGCCCACATAACAAGTGAACCAAGCTTCATTGCTAATTTTCCTAAGCCCGGAGCAATCAAGGCTGACAATGCAACTCCTACTACTATCGTTACTAAAGGGGTTACGAGAATATCGATTTTTGTTTCTTTAGATACTGCTTTGCCAATCTCCGCCGCAATAATCGCAACAAATAAAACAGCAAGAGGTCCTCCGGCACCACCAAGAGCATTGGCAGAAAAACCTACAGTGATTAGTGAAAACAGAACCATTGGAGGACAATGCAATGCATAACCTATTGCACATGCCATTGCAGGTCCGCTCATAGCAGATGCCATAGACCCCACAGTATATTCTGTTCCGGCAACTGTTGCTATAGTCGTATTAAGCCAAACTATACCAAAACGTTGACCTAAAGTATTTATTATGGTGCCTATTAAAAGCGAGCAAAACAAACCTTGTGCCATTGCACCTAAGGCTTCTATAAAATATCTTTGTGCAGATATTTCAATATCTTTTCTTTTTAAAAAAGCTTTAAATTTTTCCAATTATTCTCTCATTACGAAATAAGCCATAGCCGCATAAGCATATAACGGATAATGATGCCCTTTTGGATCATATCCCGTGCTAAGCAATTGTTTAGCTTCTTTCTTATTTAGCAATACGAACTCACCGAACAATTCAGTTGCTTCACAATAGTTGTGACTCAAGCTTGATAAATCATCCAATTCTATTTCTGCAACGACCAAAGCATTACTTTCATCTGTAAAACCAGGGGTGCTAAAAACCAACTCATTAATTACTTCGATTTTGTCTGTATCCTTTACAGTAAGCCCTGTTTCTTCTTTTATCTCACGCTTCGCAGCTGTCACAAGAGGATTGTCACTTTCTTTATCCTTCGGATCTAAAATTCCGGCAGGCGGACATAACACATATTGCCCTATTGGAAATCTATACTCATATTGCATAAGAAGTTTTTCTTCCTCTCCCGGAAGCTTTATGATGATATAACATGTAACTGCATCCGGAAGCATTTTATCGACTTCATCAAGATTTTTTGCTGCAGTTAAATTATCTAAATTTCTTCTTGTCGCAATATAATAATGTGCGCCAGGAGCGTACTGCAAATCATAAGTATTTAAAAATTTTGTTTCTGAAAGCACTTTCGCGCATTCTTTTGTAATAACAGGTTCTTTCATACTTATTTAATTATACCACAATAAAAGCCCCGGCTTTGCGCCAGGGCTATAGTTTTTTGTAAGATTTTGGAATTATTTATCCATATCTACATCCTTCATGCCTTCAACATGACCTGAGAATGTATCTTCAGAACGATTTTCATCGCTTGCTCCTGTTATCTTTCTGGTAATAATACCAACAATCAATGAAGCTGCAAGTGATGTAAGAGAAATAAGAGCTCCGCCTGTTGCAGCATTATGGCCGAAGTTCAAAGACAATCCACCAATACCGCAAACTAAAATTGCACTTACTACATACAAGTTTCTATTATCACCGAGGTCAACTTTCGAAAGAAGTTGGAGTCCGGAAACTGCGATGAGTCCATATAATGCAACACATGCGCCACCCATTACGCACTTAGGAATTGAATTGATAAGTGCTACAAATGGTGTAAAGAATGAAAGTATCATGCATCCAATAGCTGCTGTGCTAATTGTATGAGTTGAAGCATTTCCTGTAATTGCGAGGCAACCTATTGATTCTCCATAAGTTGTGTTTGCGCAAGAACCAAATACTGTACCAACGATTGAACCAACACCATCGCCAAGAAGAGTTTTATCAAGACCAGGTTCTGTAATTAAATCTTTTCCAATAATGTTGCTTAAATTCTTGTGGTCACCAACATGCTGTGCAAGTTCAACCACTGCAATTGGAGCATAGATCAGAATTAAGTTTACAATTGCAGTTCCATTAAGTGGAAGATATTCACCATTAGTTTCAACGGCTCTAATAAGATAAAGACCAGGAATACTAACGATCGACTTAATTGAAAATTCTCCGAATGCATCAACAAATGACTGGAAGCTTAAAATCTGGAGAGCTTCAACACCGCAAGCTCTTCCAATCAATGTGAGAATTAAAGCTACAACATATCCTGCTCCTACACCATAAATGAATGGGAAGAGCTTCATATTCTTATTACCTCTAACTGTTGACCAAACAATTGCAAAGAATGTTACGAGACCAACAACAATTGTAATTAAGCTATAATTATCGCCACCATTTGTCTGAAGCCAACTTGTTGCTGTGCCGGAAAGTGAAAGTCCAATCAATGTAACGATTGGGCCGGCAATTACAGCAGGCATCAATTTATTAACCCAGGAAGATCCTACAGCTTTAATAATTAATGCGAATACTACATAAACAAGTCCTGCAATAAGAACGCCTACGATTACTCCCCAGTAACCATAGCCATAGCCTATTGAAGCTTCATATGCACCAAGGAAAGTAAATGTACTTCCGAGGAAAACAGGACTCTTTCTTTTTGTAAAGAAAATATAGACCAGTGTTCCTAATCCGGCACCGAAAAGTGCAGCTGCCGGGTCTGAAGGAAGTCCATATGCTGTCATAATAATTGGAACGAGTAAAGTTGCTGCCATAATAGCAATCATCTGCTGAAAAGCGAACAGCAAATTCTCTTTCTTTCCAGGTCTTTGATCGACATCATAAATTAGTTTCATGAGATTTCTCCTTAAAATTAAGATAGTTATAATTGCTCACAAAACACATAAAAATACCTTGCCATATCAATATGACAAGGTAAAAAATCTTCGCTAAAGTATGATACACTCGCACCTTGCCAATATCTCTGTATTGGATTAAAGATTTAATGTATTTTGCTACTACATATGGTACCACCAGCATGGCTGATAGTCAATATATACTACTATTATTTTTTAAATTGAAGTTCAGATTTTATCGGTTTATAGCTGCAGGTTCCACATACACGGTCCCCGGCGTCTCCGGCTGCTGTAAGTATATAACCCTGCTCATTTAAAGGGTCTGGGGAATATCTGGCAACATAAATCTGAATATCCGGATGGTTTTTGTAAAGTAATTCCAATCCTTGCCTTGCAGCAAAGATACACATAACCTTAATTCTCTTGCAACCGGCGTCTTTAAGATATTTAAGTGCGGCATCAACGCTAACACCTGTTGCCAAAGCCGGATCGACAACTATAACCTGGCCTTCTGTAACATCAACAGGCAGCTTAAAATAATATGTTACAGGCTGTAAGGTCTTCTCATCCCTATAAAGCCCTACATGGCCGACTTTTGCAGTTGGGAACAAGCTTCTTAAACCATCAACCATTCCAAGACCTGCTCGCAGAATTGGAACAATGGTAAAATCTTCTGCAACTACCGGAGTGATGATTTTTTGAAGCGGAGCCTGCACTTCAACATCTTTCAATTTTAAGTCTTTTAAAGCTTCATAGCCCATAAGCATTGCAATCTCATTAACAAGTTCACAAAATTCTTTTGAGCCTGTATTTACATCACACATATGACTAACCTTATGTGCAATAAGGGGATGATTAAATATAGTTACATTTTTTAAGAAATCTTCCATTTTGTCTACCTCGACTTTCTTTATATTAAGTATACTTGCGAAATTATCAAAAGGCAATTACAATAATAGTATGAAGAGAAAAGTTCAATTAATGGATGAGCTCGCTGTTAAACGAGCTCTCACAAGACTATCATTCGAGATAGTTGAAAAAAGTTCAGATTTAAACAATGTTGTACTGGTTGGTATAAAAACCAGAGGTATTCCTATTGCTAATATCTTAGCTGATAATATTAGCCAGCATACAGGCGTTCACCCGCCAATTTGTAATTTAGATATAACTTTTTACAGGGATGATTTGACTAAACTTAGTGAAATTCCCGAAGTAAAGACAGAAAAGTTTGATATTGATATTGATGGCAAAGAAATTATTGTTGCCGATGATGTTTTATACACCGGGCGTACGGCAAGAGCCGCAATCGAAGCAATATTCGCCCAAGGGCGCCCAAGTAAAATCGGCTTGGCAGTATTAATTGATCGTGGACATAGAGAACTTCCTATTAGACCAGACTACATAGGTAAAAATATTCCTACTTCACAAAAAGAGCTAATAAAAGTTAATATTGAAGAAATAGATGGATTTACAAATGTTGAACTTTACGAAAAGGAGTAATAATGGCGAATATATTAGTAAGCGCTTGTTTAGTTGGTTGTACTTGCAGATATGATGCAAAACTCAAAACTTCAGAAAAAGTATTAGATCTTGCAAAGGATAACACATTAATCCCTGTTTGTCCGGAACAATTAGGTGGGCTTCCTACACCAAGACACCCATCCGAAAGAGTTGAGAATAAAGTAATTAGAGATGATGGTGTTGATGTAACAAAAGAATACATGCTTGGAGCCGAAACTGCTGTTAAAATTGCAAATCTTTCACACGCAGATTATTGCATTATGAAAGCAGGAAGTCCGGCTTGTGGTTGTGGACTTATATACGATGGAAGTTTCACAGGAAAAAAGATTCCGGGCGACGGAGTCGCAAGCGAAAAATTAAAAGAAGCCGGCTATAAAGTAATAACCGACGAAGATCTGTAAATTAAAACCCGGCTAAAAAGCCGGGTTTTTAATGCCATTATTTACTGAAGAAGTAGCAGTGAGAATACTAATGTAAACAAAGCTACTGTTTCAATAATACCAATTACAATGAAAAAGTTTGCCGTACCTTTCCCTGTCTCTCCAAGCGCATCTGCAGATGCAGCTGCAACTTTACCTTGGAAGAAAGCAGAAAGACCAATTGCAAGTCCTCCCATAATACCTGTAAACATTGCCAGAGTTCCTGATGCTCCGGAAGCAACAGCTGAGCTGATGAAGTTCATAAGAAGGAATCCGTAAATTGTCTGCGTAAGTGGTGCGCCGGAAAATGCTACCATGATGAATGGAGCCGGCTTACCGTTTGCATAACACTTTTTCCATGCACCTACAGAGGACTGTGCTGCAAATCCAGCACCAAATGCTGATCCCATTGCGGAAAGACCAAGAGCACATGCCATTCCGATAAATTCTGTACCAATCATTTCAATCTCCTTTACTTCTTTATTTTATCTAACTTTTTAAACGGATTATATGCGATTCCGGACCATTCCATTCCAAGTTGTCCGGAGAATTCTAACAGATTTAATCTTACGCCATGAACAACTACTGAAAGAAGTCCCATAACAAGATTAAGCGCATGGCCAATAATCATAATTGCCACTCCTACAATAACAAGCGGGCCATTGAATCCTAATGCCATATTGTTAAAGCTTTGTGCAATCGCAAGTGATGCCATTCCTACCGCAAACAGTCTTATATAACTCATGATATTTCCGAATGCGCTAATTGTATTAAGAAAGCATGTAAACGCATCGCCGAGGCCTGCTTTTAGACCTTCAGCAAAGCTCTTTCCAGGAGCCATACCGCCAAATACAACAACCATAAGAAAACCTACTATTACGACTATAGCAACTGGAACAAGATTTACCTTTTCTCCAATTACCAGGAACAGTACAACAAAGTATAATGCATCAATTGCAAGCAGCCATCCAACATCAGCCATAAGGCTAAGGTCTTTTTCTTTTAGCTTTCTTCTAATATTCATTATACATGCTAAGGTCAACTGGACAGTTCCGATTATAAAACAGAACTTCATGATTGCATTCTGCTGATCTGTAGTAGAAACGCCAAAGTATTCCGGATAATTTGCAAAAGATGGTATTACCAAACTCTTTAAAAGCGGAATCTTCATTGCGCCTTCTAAGCCGAACCATGTTCCTGTAAGCCCGCCCCACACTATCGTGCCAAGGGACAGGACATAAAGTAGCATTACAGCATCTGACAGTTTTTTACCTTTTACATGAAGTGCAATTGCCACAATAAGGAAAATGAGTCCATAACCTGCGTCGCCTATAATCATGGCAAAGAACAATGTAAAGAATCCCAGGAACCAGAAAGAAATGTCATATTCTTTATATCCTGGCACCGTACCCAAGATGTCAAACACAGGCGTCATAAGTCTTGTCAACTTAGTATACTTAACTTTAGTTGGGACTTTTTCATCATCTTCATCAGGATCACATATTGCATAAGCAAAACCCTCTTTCGATGCTAAATTCTTAAAGCCATCGACATCTGATTCCGGAATATAACCGGAGAGCCACACAAGACTATCTTCACATTTTGCAGTATTGCTCATTGAAGAATATTCTTCAACATTTTGAGCTTTTAATATTTGATTGTTAAAGCTTGGAATTTCGAATGCAGCATTTGTCAAAATATCTTCGCATTCTTTTAGCTTCACATCGCAGCTTTCGATCTCGGCATCAAGTTCACCAATTCCTTTTTCCGGAAGTGCAAATTCACTTGAGGCAAATTCAACACCAAGCTCTCCTAAAACTGCTATCGCCGGGGTTTTGTCAACCGGAGCAAGATTTACATATTGAACATCTTGATCCATAGCCAATATATCTAAAGCTTTCTTGTCAAGTTTATAGAAATGAAGATTAAATCCATCTTCTTTTAATTCTTTTACCTCGGCAGGAACAAAATCGCCCCATGAAGCCAACTTATCCCTTGAAGCAACAGCATTTCCTCTCTTGGAAATTAGTTCCTTCTTTAATTCAATTGCTTCTAATACTTTTTCAAAGAGCAATTCAAATTTTTCATCATCAAGGATATCAGAAGAAAGGGTCTTTGGTGCATAATCTTTAAGAGCTAAAACCGCTTTGGACAAATTATTAAATCTGTCCAAACAAGCTTTGTCCGCATTTTGCTTTTCAGCAAAGTGCACAACTCCTAAATCTCTCAACTGGTCAAGAAGTTCATCTTTTTTTGAGGCACTTGAAACAATATGAAGGACTTTCATTTTTTCTATCATACGTTTACCCCCTGCAATTTCTTCTTAGCCATTTTACCTCGAACAACAGCAGCTGTTTGCTGATCTCCAAGATAAATACCAATCACTCTGATATTTTCTTTCGCTTCCGGGATTTTAACCTTTTCAAAAAGGTTAACCCTTTGAGCAGTAGAACGTAATTCCTTTTCAAGCAATTCTACTTGTTTTCTAAGTGTATTAGCTAAAGCATCAAGTCTTGCTATTTCTCTAAGTTTTACAACAGCCGTATCAACCCATAAAGGATAATCTGATACTTCATATTCAATATCTAAAAAGCTTAGTTCTCTAAAAACAGGTATACTTACACCTGCGACATTATCCATATCGCAAATTACCTTATCAGGCTTTACCAAATTAGATAACTTCTTTTTATCATCAAATAGCCGGTTTTCTGCGAAAACTGCAACCCAGTCATCGAGATCGCCAATCATATTCTGACGAGCATCTTCAGTATATTTAAGTTCTTCTACAACCTTTGAAATAACTGATTGCAGCTGTTGCTTTTTGAGTTGAAGCGTAGGAAGATATCGTTCAAACTGCTTAAGCTTATCTTTTTGAACCTTCAGTTCATTTTTTGTAAGTTTAACAGCCATAATATTACCTTCCGTTAATCAATTTTCTTAGGCCATCTTTCACTCAAGAGGTTTGACTTAAGACCTGTCTCATTTGGTTCGAAACATTCAGCTAAGATTTCCCAGCCAAGATCCAAAGCCGCTTCAAGTGGAATATTAACACTAAGATCCATCAACTTTGATTCAAAGAGTTCACCATACTTAAGAAGCTTTTCATCCCATTCTGTCATTAAGAAACCCATTGATTTCTTTTCAAGGCTTTCTTTATATGAACTGTAAAGACGAATCATTCCGTCCATAAGGCTTCTATGATCGCTTCTTGTAGCATCATTAACATTCTGCTTTAAACGGGACAGTGAACCAAACGGCTCAATACGTCCGTTTTTCAAATAGTACTGGCCTTCTGTAATATATCCTGTATTATCTGGTACAGGGTGAGTTACGTCATCACCAGGCATTGTTGTAACACCAAGAATTGTAATGGAACCAGAGCCTTCAAAGTCAACAGCCTTTTCATATCTGGAAGCAAGACAGCTGTAAAGGTCTCCCGGATAACCACGATTTGATGGAACCTGTTCCATGGTAATTGCCATTTCTTTTTGAGCATCGGCAAAGTTTGTCATGTCAGTAAGAAGAACAAGAACCCTCTTTCCTGTAAGTGCAAACTGTTCTGCAACTGCAAGTGACATATCAGGAACAAGTGTACACTCTACAATAGGGTCAGCAGCAGTGTGGATAAACATTACAGTACGACTCATAGCTCCACCCTTTTCAAGAGTATCTCTAAAAGCTAAATAGTCATCGTATTTAAGACCCATACCGCCGAGAATAATAACATCTACTTCAGCCTGCATAGCAATTCTTGAAAGAAGCTGATTATATGGTTCACCTGAAACAGAGAAAATAGGAAGCTTCTGGCTTTCAACGAGAGTGTTAAAAACATCAATCATCGGAATACCTGTTCTAATCATTTTCTTAGGAACAATACGCTTTGCAGGATTAACTGATGGGCCACCAATAGGAATCATATTTTCTGTAAGTGCCGGGCCATTATCACGAGGAACACCGGAGCCTGTAAAAACTCTGCCAAGCAAATGATTAGAGAATGATACCATCATAGGTCTACCAAGAAATTTAACAGTGTCATTTGTGCTTACGCCCTGAGCACCAGCAAATACTTGAAGAGATACTAAATCTTTATCAAGTTTTATAACTGTAGCATAACTATCACCAACAAGGGCTAAATCGCTATTTCTAACACCTTCGGCTCTTACGGTAACAACATTACCTACAATTGTTTCAATTTTCGTGTAAACTTTCTGCATCACAGCCTCCTTACTTTACTGCCTTTGATTTGTAAAGCTCGGTTAATCTCTTTTCCTGAGCTTCAAATTCAGGGCTGCCCCAAACTGTGTTATGCCAATCGAGATACTCTTGTCTTATCTGGTTAAAGAAAGCACGGATATCTCTTTTTTCTGTAATACCATATTTAGTGTTCAATATATCATATAAAACGTTGAATATATGAACCTGCCTCTCTGGCGAGCAAGCTGCATCAATTGGGTCAAAAGAGTTCTGTTGCAGGTATACTGCATCTAAAAGTTCACCTTTTTGATAAATGATGTAATCTTCAGCAGAAGTTCCTTCTTCACCAATTACCTTCATCATCTGGTTAATCTCGTTACTCTTTCTAAGGATTGCTCTGGCACTCTCTACTTTATCCATCTCTACTACACCCTGATACTTTGACCAAGAATCAATTGGATGAATTGATGGATATTTACGCGCATCAGAACGTTCTCTTGAGAGTCCATGGAATGCACCTACAACCTTAAGTGTTGCTTGTGTTACAGGTTCTTCAAAGTTACCACCAGCCGGAGATACTGTTCCGCCTATTGTTACTGAAGCAACTTTACCATTCTTTAGCTTAACCTTTCCGGCTCTTTCATAGAATGCTGCGATAACAGATTCAAGATAAGCTGGGAACGCTTCATCACCAGGAATCTCTTCAAGACGACCGGACATTTCTCTCATAGCCTGTGCCCATCTGGAAGTTGAATCTGCAAGAAGCAGAACATCAAGACCCATCTGACGATAATATTCAGCCATAGTTACTGCTGTATATACAGAAGCTTCTCTGGCAGCAACAGGCATCGAAGATGTATTACAAATAATAATTGTACGTTCCATAAGTGAACGACCTGTTTTTGGGTCCTCTAGCTCTGGGAACTCTTTTAATATTTCAACAACTTCGCCGGCACGTTCTCCGCAAGCTGCTACGATTACAATATCTACCGCTGCATTCTTTGCTTCCATGTGCTGAAGAACAGTCTTGCCTGCACCAAATGGTCCAGGAACACAGAATGTTCCTCCTTTTGCAACCGGAAGGAAAGTATCGATACAACGAATCTTTGTTACAAGTGTCTCGTCTGGGCGCAAACGCTCTTGATAGCATTTAACAGCCTCTTTAACAGGCCAGCTGAAAACCATGCTTAAATCTTTGCTTTCGCCCTTGCTATTTGTGATGGTTGCAACAGTTGAACGAACATTATAGACACCCTTTGCTTTAATATCTTTTACGGTCCATTCACCTTTTAATCCAAATGGAACCATTATGATATGATCAAAAAGTCCTTCAGGAACACTGCCTATTGCATCGCCCGGAGTAACAACATCACCTATTTTTGCTATTGGTGTAAATTCCCAATCTTTATCAGGAATAGGATTAAGATAAACGCCTCTTTCCAAGAAGAATCCACATTGCTCCGCAAGATTTGGAAGAGGATTCTGAAGTCCATCGAAAACCTGTGTCAACAATCCAGGGCCAAGCTCAACACTCATCAGTTCCCCTGTAAACTCAACAGGATCTCCAACCTTTACACCGTTTGTCATTTCATAGATTTGCATACTTGCAGTATCGCCATTAACACGAATTACTTCGCCTTTTAAACGCGTTTCTCCGCAAAGTACGAAAGCTACTTCATTCTTTCTAATAGAGCCATTAAAATTCACCTGAACCAGGTTTCCATTGACTCCTATTACATAACCGGTAATTTTATCCATAAATAGTTCTCCAATAATTTACATGCTTAGAATTTGATTTTTAAGTTCAGTAAATAAAGTTCTAAATTCTTCATTGCCATCATCATGTTTAAATATTGTTTGTCTTTCTAAAAGCTTAAGCTTTATTGCATATCCATACAAATAATATTCATCAAAGCTATGAAGTCCCATCATAGAATCTATTCTATTAAATTCAAGTTCTAAAAGCATTTGCTCAGAAATGAGTGGGTTTTTTGCAGCCAGCGCAGATGCTATTGTATTTACCACTTCTGCATCTCTGTTTTCAGGAACTGCGCATGATTTCCCAAGTTTTATTTTCCGCTGGTAGTTCAGCTCATCCATCAAAGAGTTATAAAACTTTGCCCATGATTTGAGCATTGGATGGGAATTATTAGTATCAGAGAGATTGCATAGTGCATAATACATACTGTCACTGACGCAAGATTTGCACTGCTGTAAAAAGCTCTGGGAATCTATTGGAATAGATCCGTCACTTTTTAACATAGGCAAGCTTGAAATCAGATAATAATACGAAGCCATAACAAACTCCTATAATGTTATTTCACGAAAGAAAGGCATTAACATATTTGTGATTTCTTCATCTGTACAATCAAAATATCCCGAGCCATCCTTTGCAGCGAGTCTAAAGCCTGCATTAACATTCTTTGCAGGTCTTATTTCAAGACCTTGTTTAATTTGTTCAGCGAGTTCTGCCTTTAAAGCATCACTAACTTCTTTTACTTCTACGGCATATTTGGAAATATCTTCTCCACCTGCCGCAGCAAGAATCAGTTTTGCTAAAAGTTTGTTATCCAAGGCCGTTTTGATATCAGAGGCAAGAAGCTTCTCATATTCGGTCTGGAGTTCTGCTTTGAAAGAAAGTACTGCGTCTCGTTTTGCCTGCTCGGCACTAATTTTGGCACTATCCTCGAAAACTTTAATTTCTTTTTCCGAAGTCTCTTTAATTCTAAGAGCTTCGGCATTGGCATTTTCGATGATTGTTTCAGCCTGTTTTTTTGCATCAGCAAGAATTGCATCAGCCTCTTTTTGAGCCGCCTCCAATCCATCTTTTTTGATTGCAGAAACTAAATCATTAATTTGAAGTTCCATTTTAGTCTCCTTTACTATATAAACTATTTACTATCTAATGTTACCATATCAAGCAGGTACCATGCACCATTTATTTTGCCAAAGTACATACGATTTCTAAAAGAATCCACTCTCGAGCTGCCTCTTACATTCATATTTTTATCAAATGTGACATCGCATGATAAAAAATTGTCATTGTATTGTATGTAATTGCTTACGCTTTCGTTGGTCCAGCTTGTAATAGTATGCCCACTAACGAATGTAATATCTATGCTACTCGCCCAGTTTACCGCCAACTTATAAAGATCGGTACCCTTTAGAAGTTTACATCCGCTAATAACGGTATTTCGGCCGTGCATATCCCCAGGGACATCATCGGTCATATATTTTGACCAAAGTTTTCCAAGCTCAAGCGGATCACAAAAACTATTTATCAGTGTTTTTGCTCCGGCACTTTCTTTATATCCTGACAATACAGTATAAAAACCATCAGAATCTAAACTAAGATCAACTATTTCGCCAACATTATTTTGCACGCTTAAATGTGGCTCATAATATAAGTCATTTATTTCATATACTCTTCCCTTTGGCGCTTCGACAAATTGTGAAATATATTCAAAATCCGGAAGAACCATCTCAGAACTTGCATTAAGAGCGGAATCAGGCTTGCCATCAATTATTAAATCGAAATTATCCGGAACTATAGCTTTTATATTTATACTATCATTCTCAGAAATTTCTAATTTTGAATCCGAATTTTCATCTTTGACAATGCAATATTTAATCTCCCAATCAGACAGCGTCATAATACCAAGCTTTGTCTTGCTTGAAAGTTCTTCAATAGCAATCATCATTAAAGCTTTGCCATCAGAACTTACGTCATATACCGGGCATGTTGAACGATAAGCCCCTTTTACCGGTTTTACTTCAAGTGTTCCCGATTTAGCCCTCGCATAGAAGTTATCCTTTCTCTGTGAGCCATCACTAAATCTATTATCACTAAAGTTCTTTTCTTTTAAATATTTCCCGAGAGGAGATGAATCGCTTACATTCTCTGTAAGCCAGATTACATAATTCTCAGGGCTATTTCTTTCGTATTTAACCATCAAGCCTCTTACATATAAAAAGAGGATGCCTATGAGCAGTAATAAAACAGCCACATATGCAAGATAGAACTTCTTAAATTTTTTGTTTTTCTTTGTGTATCTGTCCATTCTTGACATTATTGCTCACATCCTTTTACTACAAATGCAGTCGGAAGTCTCCATGAGGCATTGGCATAATATAATGTAACGCTAGTCATTAAATACTCATCGTTATAGTACATGCAAGAAGAACTACCACCATCTAAATTAGCTGCATTCACTGCATCATATTCAAGCATAATATCAATTAAATCCGATGCCGTTGCTCCAAGGTGTCCAGCAGAGCCACGTCCATCAGTTACAAGAAGTAATATCGCTCCATCTGCCCTTTGCCCAATAGCTGTTCTCGGATTTGATCCGGATCCGGCGCCTTTAAGTTCGCGAGCCTCTCCATTAATAATGAGAGGAACAAAATGATTGTTTGCATCTGTAGCTTCGTCCTGAAAAGCCACAGCATCTCTGATGCCCTCATTATGAACATACTCTTCAAACTGCTTAGCAGACCATCCTGATATTGGTTCTATCCTTAATATATTTTTATTATCTAAACCTATTAAATATAAACCTGTCCATCCTGATGGATTATTATATTGAATTTCTCCGTTTGAAACACAAACGCCGTAAGGAGAGCCTCCCTTATTGGCATCTGCCGCATACAGACCGCCATTTACACCTGCTACTGCTCCGGATTCTTTGACAATTTTATCTAGTTCTTTGCCGTATTCGCTCCAAGGATATGTACTACCAACACAAACCTTAGATGGGTCTTTAACAATCATTAATGTTGCAAAAAATCCACGACCGTTAATCTCTACGATTTCAATTCCATTTTCATCAAAATTACCAGAAACATCCAAATCAGTATTAATCAACTCTGAATCAATATCAGTATCCATATCACTCATAGAAGTTGAATTTACTATTTCTGTAATTTCTTCCTCACTTAAAAATACTGACGCCAAAAATTTAAGATTTCCAGATTCCAATACAGTGCTGACAAATGTATTTCTGGCATTCAAAGATGGCCCGTTAATAATAGTTGCGATTATTATGACTAATGCAAGTATAATAGCAATTATCGTTGTTAAGAGCACAATTCCTACTCTGGCGACAAATGTACCAGGCGTTTTTTTAGTTCTTGATTTTCTTGTTATTTCCATATTATTCAGTATATCACTTTTTTGACCTAAAAAAAATGCCGTTATACGCCTTACGGGTGTTATGAAGGGAGGTAATTATGGCAACATATAAGTTGACAATTACAAAAGTAGTCGTTGAAGATGATGAATATATGACATATGGAATCATGTGCCAAGAAAACGGAAAAGAAATTGCTAGGATTGATGACATCTCAACTGATAAAAGGCAAGTTGAAAGGACTATAGCATTGTTTAACAGAGGTAAGCTTGCGCCAAGCCAATTTGAAGAGGCTGTAGAAGACTCTCTCATCTGAAATATTATTCTAAAATCTTTAAATTAATTTTTTTATTGCAAATCCTGTCATCATTTATGCATCATAACACCGTTGACAGAGAAAAAGACCGAAGCATTGCTTCGGTCTTTATTTTTTATCATTACATTGATTTCTTATTATTCTCAATAAATCGTCTTATCTTCTTTGATGTGTTCTTTTCAAATTCTGTGTGGCGAAGATTAATTCGTTTTATCATTTTGTATGGTGGATTTTTTTCATTGACCTGGTTTACCAAAGTCCATAAATATTTAACCACTTCTTCGTCATCATTCACTTTATCTCCAAGAATCTCTTTAAGCATATTCCAGTCAGGATAAATTCCGGCAACTATGACATCATCATCCTTATTGTCCGAATCAGATTGGAATACCATAGATTCTACTATTTCATCAAAGAGAGAAAGCTGATATTCAATTTCTTCCGGGAAAACATTCTTGCCATTCTTTGTTATAATAACGTTTTTCTTGCGTCCGGTAATAACAATATAGCCCTCATCATCAATGTAGCCAATATCTCCGGTATAAAACCAACCATCTTTTATTACTTCAGATGTAGCTTCAGGATTCTTATAATATCCAAGCATAATATTGTCACCCTTTAAGCAGATTTCGCCTATTCCATCAGGGCCAGGCTCAGAAATCTTTGCATCAAAACCAGGGAAAGCAATTCCGCATGAAATAGATTTTGGCTTATTTTCAGGATTCAAAGCCCCCATAGGTGCAGCCTCAGAAAGACCGTATCCTTGAAGTGCCATAATACCAAATGATTGCAAATCTTCAAGTATTTGAGGGTTAATTGCAGCACCACCGCAAATCATCATCCTCATTCTTCCTCCAAGAGTTTTTTTGATTTCCTTAAAGAATACATTGGTCAAATCTACATGCACTTTCTTTGCTGCATTTGACAATTTCATTAGTTTGCGTACAGTTTCCTCTTTTCCTTTTGATCTGATGCCCTTCCATATTGCTTTATGTAAAGCTTCAAATATTGCCGGAACAGCCAAAAGAAATGTAGGATGAACCTCCTGTATATTCTTAACAATATATTTAAGGCCTTCACAATGTGCAATTGCGCCACCTTTATATAAAGGCATAATGAAATTACATGTACATTCAAATGTATGATGAATTGGCAATACACTAAAGAATATATCATCAGTAAGGAAGTCAACTAATGTAGGTGAAACCATCAAATCTGCACAAATATTTTTATGAGAAAGCATTATACCTTTTGCCATTCCCGTCGTTCCAGAAGTAAATATAATGATAGACATTTCTTCCGGATCAATTTGAGCATCTAAAAATTCTCTATGACCTTCTGCAATAAGCTTTTTCCCTTCTTCAATAAGAGTCCACTCAGATTTAATATTAGCTTCATCTTCGCGTCTATCTTGAGCTATTAACAGTTCAAGCCCAGTATCCCCTTCTTCCATCATTTTAACAAATGTGGCTTCTCTTTTTTTGTCAAAAACTACAGCAGAAGCTTCTGATTCTTTGATAAGATTTTTCAGATCGTCATAAGCTAATTCTTTATCTAAAGGCACAACTATACCCGTTCCACAGACTGTTGCAAAATATGCTGCACCCCACATATATTGAGTCTCCCCAATAATAGCAATTCGTTTATCCTTTAAGCCCATGTTAATAAATGCAGTACCCAAAGCATTAACATCATTATAAAAACGATCATAGCTTATCTGTGTATAAGGCCCTTTTTCAAATTTTGTATAAAAAGCAATATTATCCTTATATAAATCATGGCTGCTTTCGAGCATTTGTTTAAGACTGATAATAGGCCTATTTGTTAAATGCTGAACGCCTGGACGAGGGTCATCGATTTGTTTTTGAATTAAATCTTTAGCCCACTCCCAAGATTTAGCTTGCATCTTTTGATATTCTTCATTTGAGATTGGTTTCATTCCAAAACCTCCGTCTTTCTATTTATGATATTTTTCTCCGGCATTAATTTTAAATGCACGGTATATTTGCTCAAGTAAAATCACACGCATCAATTGATGCGGAAAAGTAAATTCTGAAAAACTTAGACGTAAATCTGCAATTTCCCTAACAGCATCATTATAGCCGTTTGACCCGCCAATTACAAAAACAATGCGGCTCTTACCTAAAATTGCCAATTCACTGAGTTTGCCGGCAAAAGCTTCAGAACTAAAAGCCTTTCCTTTTACATCTAAAGCTATAACATATGCGCTCTTAGGCAAATGCTCTATTATTTCAGAACTTTCCTCATTGATATCATCAGATTTGCTCTCTGCCAGTTCTAAAATATCGAATTTACAAAATCTTCCAAGACGCTTTATGTATTCAGCACAGGCATCTTTCCAAAATTGTTCTTTAAGTTTTCCAATACATATTACACTGATATTCATTCATCTATTTTACCATAGTTTAATGGTGTAAAACATTTTATAATGTTTATAATTAATAATATAAAGATTAGCAAGAGAGGTTATTTGAATGAAAGTTGAAGATCGATTTCTTAAATATGTAAAATTCGCTTCTGCATCCGATGAAAATAGCAAAACTTCTCCGTCTACCTCAGAACAGCTTGAAATCGGAGCGTTCATTGCGAATGAAATGAAGCAGATTGGATTAAAAAATGTTAAACAAGATAAACATGGCTATGTATATGGGTTTTTACCAGCAAATGTTAAAAATTCCCAGTCAATAGGCCTAATTTCTCATATGGATGTCTCTCCTTCTGCTCCTTCGCAAAATATTAAAACTAAAATTATTAAGTATAATGGTGGAGATATTCAGCTCAATAAAGACATCGTCACAGATGTGAAATCATATCCTTTTCTTAAAAACTATATTGGACAAAAACTGATTGTGACTGATGGTAAAACATTGCTTGGTGCAGATGACAAAGCCGGAATAGCAGAAATATTAACTGCAATGGAATATCTTATAGCGCATCCTGAAATAAAGCATGGAAAAATTTGTATAGGAATCACTCCTGATGAAGAAATAGGACGCGGTACAGATTTCTTTAATCTTAAGCTATTTGACGCTGATTATGCATATACTATTGACGGAGGAAGATTAGGCGAACTCCAATATGAAAATTTTAATGCAGCTGGGATAAAACTTAAAATCAATGGATTAAATGTCCATCCGGGTTCTGCAAAAAATATTATGAAAAACGCTATCCTTATTGCCAACGAACTGCTTGCAATGCTCCCTCCGGCAGAAATTCCTGCAAAAACAGCAAATTATGAAGGCTTTTATCATGTTCAAACAATCTCCGGAAACGAAAGTGAAACAAATATTTCTATGCTCATCAGAGATCATGACATGAAAAAATTTAAGCAACGTAAACAATTCGTAGAAAGCATTGTTAAAAAGCTCAACAAGAAGTATGGGCAAAATACTATTGAATTAAGCATGAAGGACAGCTACTACAATATGAAGAAAAAGATTGAGCCTAACATGTTTATAGTGGAAAAAGCTAAAAAAGCCATGAAAGAGGCCAAAGTAAAGCCAATAATAAAGCCTATACGCGGAGGTACAGATGGGGCAATGCTTTCATTTAAAGGGCTTCCTTGCCCGAATTTGTCCACAGGCGGCGAAAATTTCCACGGAATTCACGAATTTGTATCTATAGATGCCATGCACAAAATGACAGAAATAATAGTAAACTTGATTACAATATGATAAAATATTAGGTGGTTAAAGTTAGTGATTTTTTAGGAGATAACAAATCATGGAAGAAAAATATTTATCCGCTTTTAGTAGCATAATCGAAAAAGCAAAAAAAATTGAAAAACCAATGCGTGTTGCTATTGCTGGCGCAGATGCAGAAAATATTGTAAAAGGCGCTTTCGAAGCAGAAGCAGCCGGTTTTGTAGAGCCTATTTTGATTGGAAATTTCGAAAAAATTAAAGCTTTACTTAAAAAACTCGGTGTCGAAGAAAGACATTATGACATACAGCCTATAAACGATGGCGACAACCCTGTTCAGTTTGCCATTGATATGATTAACTCTGGAAAGGCAGATTGCTTAATGCGTGGAAACACACAAACAAGAGATTTCTTGATGCCTGTACTCCACAAAGCAAACAACCTCATTAGAGAAGGTTCAACTGTTTCTCATGTAGCAGTACTTCACGTTCCTCAATATAAGAAAAATCTTGCAATTTCTGATGTAACATTAATTGTTGAGCCAAACATCTCACAAAGAAGATGTATCGCAAGAAATATTGTCAGAGTATTAAATGTTGCCGGAACAAAGCATCCAAAGATTGCTCTTCTCTCTCTTGTTGAAACTCCAAGCTTCCAAATGAGAGATACTGTTGAAGCAGGCAACCTTGTAAAAGAACATAAGCAAACACCTATCGCAGATTGTGAACTTGTTGGACCTATTCCTTATGACCTTATCGTAAGCAAGAAAGCAGCAGAACTTAAGGGATATGATTGTGAATTTTGCGGAGACTTTGATGGTATCGTTGTTCCTACATTACTTGCAGGCAACCTTCTTATTAAGGTTCTTGAACATAATGCAGATGCTGTAGGTTATGGCGTATTATGTGGAACAAAAGTCCCAGTAGCAATCAGCTCAAGATCTGACGAGCCAGAACAATCCTTCCTGTCACTTGCCGCATGTGCATCAATGATGGTAGATAACATTTGGGAAAACTGGTCACAATTAACAGGCTGCAAGACAGAATAAACAGAAGAAATTAAAAAGTGTTTGGCAAATGCCAAACACTTTTTTTATTAATAAAATGTTGTAACGATTTAATTTTGAGGAGTTAAGAGTCCAGATCGATCCACAAAGCGGGGCGAACAGCGTCATTATCATTGTTGACATTGTTACCATTGTAATTGACCGAGCCGTCATTGTTGACATTGGCGGCATTGTTCTGATTATTGCCGGGCGACCGGAGCCACCACCAGCACAGCCCATTCAATCGAATCCCCAGATTATAGCCTAATCACGGCTGTAATCGTCTTCTGTCCCTATTCATCCACGCACCGAGCAGACTCTGACAGTCTGTCACTTGTCTTGCGATTTGCTCGTATTGCTTTGGAAGAATACATTCCTGCTCCATAGAAAGCATAGCCATATATCCGAGCAGTTTCAGATCCGTCATAGCGGCACGTTGAAAATCGAGTCGTTCCTTTTGAGCCGGAATATTCTGCTTTGAAACATATACGTCATTTGCACGGAACAAATTTTCTATTACGCTGAGTGCAAGGTTCTGCAATTTGCTTACAAAAGTGTAGCGAAAATGCTTCGGCGATTTTTGTGTAACGGTCATTACGTAGGAACCCAGATCTTTTGCTTTTGTAATTACGGTTAATTCACTTTGTTTTTGTCCCAATTCCCGCACCTGCCGTTTTTCAAAAAATCGCGCGCCCTCCTTACGGCGGTTAGCAAATTGCGGCTGGCGCCGCAGATTAGCTCGCTTACGCTCGCATTGGATGATTCCGGATTTGAAGAGTTAAGAGTCCAGATCGATCCACAAAGCGGGGCGAACATCGAAATAATCAGAGTCGACATAGTCACCACCGTAACCGACCGAGCCGTCAATGTCGACATAGGCGGCATCGCTCTGATTATAGCCGGGCGACCGGAGCCACCAACAGCAATTATCATTGCTGTTGGTGGTATAAGCCCTTTGCTCTTTGGCGTATGCCGTAGCCGAGCATTGTCTTGCAGAGTCAGAAGAAAAATATTTCTCTGCTTCCTTGATACTAAGCAAAAATACCTTATCCTTGGTAGCATTACCAGGATTTGTACTGTACTCGGGATTCTTATCCACACTGACATTCGTCGTTGCTATTTTTGCCTGTTCATCAGTTGAAAAAGCATTATTTAAGAATGTTCCGTTCATCCATTTACGAAGTGAGCAGGTTTCCCAAGTCACATCGGTCCATGATGTGTTGTACTGCTGAAAATCAAGAACTTTTTTGCTGATAAGAAGTAACATCATATCTTTTTTATCAAGCACCATCCATTCAATATCTTCTTTTCCATTAGAAGCATTGTTATCTTGTTCATATGCACCGAATACTATAGTATCGCCAATAGAAGCATTTTTAACAGTATCAGCCCATTCTTTTCCATATTTTTTGACGGCATTATTATATTTTATCGTAGGAATAATCACTGTTGTTAACGCAATTGCAAAAGCTATACATACCGCAACAATAGGCGTGCCGATGGCAAATGCCTTTTTACGCTTTTTTGCTGCCTTTTCAGCCTTAATACGACGTTCTTCGACTTTGCGCTTGATTTCCTCAATCTTTCTCTGGCAAGCATAAATACACTCTTCTGAATTTTTCCAGCTAGGAATCTTTTGGAACATTTCAATTGCTTCTTCGTAAGAATCAACCTTTTCGCTACTCATTTTTGTTATAGCAGATGAATATATAGCATCCTTTCGGCAGACCTCTGCTTTATCTATGCACTGCTGTGCTAATGCATCAGCATCTTCGAATCCTGAAACCACAGCAAACGCATCAGCAGCTTCTTTAAAAGATTCTTCTGAATTTGCTGAATCCATAGCTTTTCTCGCGCTATTATATATTATAGTCATAATATATCCGCGCATTTCCGCTTCAAGAGCTTCGTCACCAAAACGAAGAACTTTACTATAATTGTCACTGTTATCAAAAGGTACATCACAGTCTGCTAACTGTTTACGATTTCTTACCTGTAATTCGACCATCAGCTTGCCGAGGTAAGCTTCAGCATTTTTAGGGTCGATATCTAAAACCTTCTCACAGTAAATATTGGCATCCTCCCATTTTTCATCCTCAAGGAAAAGATAAACACGTTCGAGCAGTGGTGCAACCGCAGCATTGTTGGCGTCTACAATTACAGTTTCTTTAACCGACTGTTTAGACTTATCGGCTTCAATGATTTTTTTGATACCACGTATGAGATCTTGAACAAAACCAAGTTTACCCATATCCTGTGCCTGTAGGTGAGAAAATTCTTCTGGCAAATCATAAGGATCCATATCACGGTAAGCAGGAATAAGCATCTTTTTTGCACCACTTTTAATTAATGCAAGGTAACGGCTCCACTCGTTCTTTACCCATACGGCATTAAAATATTCCGGCTTTGTGCCGAGAACAACCATCACTTTAGAAGAGTTCAATGCCGCAAATATGTACGGCTCGTAAGCGGTCCCAAGCTTATCCTCGAGCGTGATGCGCGAGAAAAAGACCTTGAAGCCTTCCTGCGTGAGTTGGTGATAAAGATCATTAGCAAGTACACTATCTTGAGTGCGGCGCCCACTTGCATCTGTTTCCTTATAACAGATAAAGATGTCAAATGGTTCTTCCTTTTGTGAAATTGCTAAAATACCCTTCTGAATTTCATCTATAGCTTTAGCTTCATCCTCGTAGATAGTTTTCTGATATCCATCGGCATATTGCAAAGCGGATTTGTAATCTTCATCGGCAAAAACAGATGTAAACTGTGCACGGTTTACAGTTGGGATACGTTTATGAGATAAAGGATCTTCAACATATTCAATGCCATAACGACAGAGAACAAGAGACCAATATGCTTCTGCATCTGTGTTGTCCTCGTTCAAAATCTGCTCGTAAATACCCATTGCCTTGTCGAAATCGTTGTTCCGACGGAAATGATTGGCTCTGTCATAAAGATTTGCTTTTTTATCGTCGTCAAGACGAGGCAAGGTCTGCTTCGTTCCGCAGGAGTCGCATACACCGACGGTTGCGCCTTGCTCAAATTCTATCGTGCCTCCGCACATTTTACATTTGAATACTGACATTTTTTATTCTTCTCATTCCTCTATTATTAACTTATTACTAATACCTAATCGTTCTAATTCGCAATTATAGGAATAATTGTGATCAATCACAAAACGATACTTATCATCTTTCATCGACATTTTTTGGACCTTTATTCTATGCTTGCTTGAATGTTTTAGATTATATTGATATATTGCCAACATAGATTTATAATAATCTTTAGAATCCAAATCTGCCATACAACCAATATTTATTGTGGATATTCGTACTTTCAAAAAGACAGATCCATCTTGTAATATATTCCAAGCAGCCGAATCATAATACCTGCTACAAAATACCGCTCTAACTTCCAATTCATCTTTCCATTTGTCATCTTTACAATATAACGATTCGATTATTTCTTTTTCCGAAGACAACCCACGTCTATTTATGTATTTACTTTTATAATTAACGCGTTTTAACACCGAATCAATTGAACCATATTCCTCGTATTGTATTTGCAAACTGCATCCCTTATGAGATCTTGCATAATGAGACCACATAAGATTTGCATTTTGGCTTCGGGATAATGCACAAATACGATATGTGTCGCAATCAATTATGTCCTTAGATTCGTATGGATCATTTAAATCTTCAATTCTTCCGGCATAAATCCCATTTTCTATAGTGGATGGAATATACTCTATAGAAGTGTATTTATATAGACGATCATTCGATTTTGACAAATCCACAAAACCATTGCTATTCATCATTTCACTAATTTACACTTTCTATTTCTATCTCCAACAAGGATAACAACCTCGTTAGCAAGAACCTCAATATTTTCCGCACCACTTGTTACTGCGGTAGCAAACTCGTTGAATTTGAGCGTAATCTGACTTTCAACGCCGGCAAGTGCATCATTCGACATCGGGTCGGAATAGCGAACTGTTTCGTAAACCTTTTTGCAGGCATCCTTTGCTTCGGGTGTTGCGGCACGTGCGAGCAGACTTTCCGCATCAACTGTAAGAGATTTTATAAAAAGTGTCTGTGCTTTAATCTTTTTGTCAACGTTATCTACGATATCGGATGCCCCCTTTGCCTTAATGACGGCGATGGCTGTAAATGCAAGAATAAGTAGGCAAACAATGATCCCCACCCAGTTGGGCAGGTTCGGGATCGCCATGCAAAGTGCACCAAAAATAAGTGTAAGAATCAAACCGGTATAACTAACGCTTATCACTGGAATGTTATAGAAAAGTTTTGTTTTATCATCCGTTTTTAATGCAACAAAAGCACATACGAGTTGTCCAATAAAAGCAATCGTGATAAATATGTACCCTGCCCAGAAAGCTCCGGCAAATTTTGACATACCTATAGCTTCACTCGGTATTACAAAGCAGATAAGATTGAAAACCGCGAGCAATATAGCCCAAATCAATGCATAACATTTAATTTTTTTGTTCATGATAAATTCTCCATAATTTAAAATTTTAAAAACCGTGGAAGTTTGAAAAGTTAAGAGTCCAGATCGATCCACAAAGCGGGGCGAACAGCGCCAATAGCATTGCGGACACTGCAACCAATGTAATTGACCGAGCCGTCATAGTAGACATAGGCGGCAAGGTAATGATCACTGCCGGGCGACCGGAGCCACCACCAGCACGTGGCTTCGCCACTTGCTGTTTTATAACTATCACTCGTATATGCTCCTTGTGCCTTTGCATACGCTGTCGGTAAACACTTGCGTGATTCATCAGTCGTGAAATACTTTTCTACTTCTGTGATACTAAGCAAAAATATCTTATCCTTGGTAGCATTCCCGGGATTTGTACTGTACTCGAGATTCTTATCCGCACTGACATTCATCGTTGCTATTTTTGCCTGTTCATCAGCTGAAAAAGCATTATTTAAGAATGTTCCGTTCATCCATGTGCGGAGTGAACAGTTTTCCCAAGTTACAGCCGTATAAATAGAATTGTATTTTTGACAATCAAGAGCTTGCTTGCTGATGACAAGTACTTTCCCGTTTTCTTTTGCAAGGACAAGCCACTCGATGTCTTCTTTTCCGTTTGATGTGTTGTTATCCCACTCGTATGAACCGAAATATACGATATCTCCAACTTCAGCGATTTTCAATTTCTCAATTTTATACTGAGCGAAAATTTTACTTGCTTTTGTGGCACTATCTTTATATCCGTTCAACGCAATAAGGCTATCATATGCTTCTACAATTTTTCCGTTATTGAGTAACGAAACGACAGCGTTGTATTTGCTGTTCGGGATGATTACCGTTGTCAGAACAATTACAAACGCTATGCATGCCGCAACAATAGGCGTGCCGATGGCAAATGCCTTTTTACGCTTTTTTGCTGCCTTTTCAGCCTTAATACGACATTCTTCGGCTTTACGTTCTGCTTCCAGTCGGTCGGCTTCTTCCTTTACTTTGATTTCTTCGATTTTCTTTTGGCAAGCGTAAATCTGTTCGTCAGCATCCTTCCAACCGGAAATCGTTTGAAAAGTCTTGATAGCAGCTTCGTATGCGGCGATTTTTTCTTCGGTCATGCTCGTTTTCGCAGAAGCGTATATCGCATCCTTACGGCAAATCTCTGCTTTGTCAAGACACTTCTCGGCAAGGAAATCTGCATCCTCAAAGCCACGAATCGTAGCGAATTTATCAGCAGCAGCTTTAAAAGCACTCTCCGTATTCGCTACATTCAAGGCATTTTTCGCATTATTATAAATTCCGACCAAACGAGCATGTTCATTACGCTCATTGATGTGAGTAATATATCCACGCATTTCCTTTTCAAGCGCCTCATCACCAAAGCGAAGGATTTTGCTGTAATTATTTCTGTCATCAAACGGCTCAGCACAATCTGCTAACTGTTTGCGATTCCTCGCCTGTAATTCAACCATCAGTTTACCGAGATATGCCATAGCATTTTCAGGATTCTGATCGAGCACTTTTTCACAATACTCATCTGCACCTTGCCAATCACCATCTTCAAGAAACATAAATGCTCGCTTGAGAAGTGGAGCAACATTCGTGTTCACACCGTTTACCACAACGGTTTCCAAAGTAGCAGCTTCTGAAGCAGAATCGGCAACAACTTTTTTAATGCCTCTTACTAAATCGTTAATAAAACCGATTTTGCTCATATCCTGCGCTTGCAGATGAGTAAATTCTTCCGGCAGTTCATAAACATCTATGTCTTTATAGCACGGTATAAGAAGCTTTGAACGGTCGGTTTTCATCAGTTTTAAAAATCTTGACCATTCATTCTTTACCCAAACAGCTGTGAAATATTCAGGCTTTGAGCCTACAACAAGCATAACTTTTGCGGAATTGAGCGCCGCAAATATATATGGTTCATATTCTTGCCCAAGTTTATCTTCAAGAGTGATGGCAGAATAAAAAACTTTGAATCCGTCCTGAGTCAGCTGATAATAAATATCATTTGCAATAACACTATCCTGTGTGCGCTTGCCATTCTCATCTGTTTCTTTGTAGCAGATGAACACATCAAACGGCTTTTCATTTTTAACAATAGAAAGAATATCCTTTTGTATATGGTCAATTTCTTTTGCCTCGGCTTCATACAGTTCGCGCTGCGCCCCATCGCCATTTTCCATCGTCGCCTTATAGTCCTCATCGGCAAGAATTGCATCAAAGGATGTGCGATGACAAGTTGGTACGCGTTTATATGTTTTTGGATCTTCTACATATTCAATTCCATACTTGCAAAGAATAATTCCCCAATGGGCCTCAGCATCATTCGGATTATTAATAAGAATCTTATTATAAATATCTTCTGCTTTATCAAATTCACATCTAAGTCGAAGCGTATTAGCTCTATTATGCAGGTTTGTAATAACTTCATCATTAGCTGTAGGCAAGGTTTGCTTTGTACCGCAAGAATCACATATGCCTACAGTGTCGCCTTGATTAAATTCAATAGTGCCTCCGCACATTTTACATTTAAATACTGCCATTTGCGATTACCTTATTACAGAATACTTTTTAAAAGTTCAGATTTCATATTATTAAAATCTTCTTCGTTAATCAGCCCTGCATCTTTCATCATAGTTAATTTTTCGACTTTTGCTTTGAAATTCGCCAAATCTTCCGTTGGAGCGTTTGGGTTTGAAGCAGGGGTTTCCGTTGCTGCGTTCATTGCTCCATTTACGGCATTTCCAACAACCCCACCAACAGCACCACCGACACCCGCCATCGTGCCAAGTCCTACACCCATATTGGTAAACTGCCCGACAGCCTCATTTTGTGCAACCTTTTCAGCAACATCAAATCCGCGTTCTTGGGCATAGGTATATCCCTCTTGAGCACGCTTGGTTGCCTGTGCTTGAGAGTCAATAACAACTTTTTGTGCTTCGGTTTGCGCATAGATGAGATCGGTTTGCTGACGAAGTTTTGCTTCGGCAATATCGGCATACTGGCGGAAATGTAGTTCTTTAAATTTTTCATATTGTCTGTCTCCGTCAGGCTTTACAACTTGCGTAACAAAAAAGCGCTCAAGTGATATACCATAATCAGCAAAATCAGGTATTAACTGCTTGTGTAAAGATTCGGAAAATGCAGTTAAATGTTCATCAATCTCAAAAATGCTAACTGCATTGTTTTTCATATATTGTGCCATATATGTTTTAACGCGAGTCATAAGAAACGCACGGAAAAACGAAATCAACTTCTCCTGACCAAGAAAGTTTTCAGTCCCAACCAATTTCAGAAGCAACTTACGACTGTCTTCAGCTCGAAGCGACATTTCACCGGAAGCTCCAATTGCAATAGGAAAACCGTAGATTGGTTCAACATAAGTTACTTTGCTGTCAGTACCCCATTTGATTGACATTTGTTCCGTTTTGTTGATGAAATAAACTTCACAATGAAACGGAGTCTGATCGCCAGTTGTACGATTTAAGGCTTTGCCAATTTTAGGAATATTTTGCGTTTCAAGAGTATAGCGCCCGGCCCCAAACAAATCCAGTGCCTGTCCATTCATAAAAAATATTGCTTCTTGGCTTTCATGCACAATAAGTTGAGTCAATGAATTGAAATCCTCGCACGGGTGCTTCCAGATAAATGTACTATTATCACCTTCATATTTGATAATTTCTGCTATCTGTGCCATATATATTCCTCCTGTCATCTTTGCGACATAATCCACATTATGTTGCAGTTGAGTTAGAACAATTGCTTAAAAAACAATAAAAAGTTTATGAAAACACACCCTTTGTATGTTCAACGGTTAAATCCGCTATACAAGGGTGTTTTTGGCATGGCAAGTTTTGATGAAAATCTGAGTAAATTCGTGCTTTTCATTCGATAATGGCTGTTTTTTTGGCAATGATATGTTAAAATTTACTAATGTGGTGTATTAATTATAACCATACACAAATTTCAATTAACTATGTATAACATAATGTGGATTATGTATTTTTCCACCAATCGCGACCTTTTATGTAATCAGCCGCATACACTCCATACGCTGACGATGTTCTATTCCAGTCGAAATAATATAGATTCGTGTCGTGTTTATGTTGCTATGACCAAGAATATCGGCAAGTTTGGCAATATCTTTTTCAATACTATAGAAAACACGAGCAAACAAATGACGCAAATTATGCGGAAATACTTTTTCGGGATTAACCTCTGCCTCAACACAGAGGTTTTTCATTTCTCGCCAAATGTTCGTGCGGCTCATTGGTTTGCCCGTGCGTGTAATAAAAATCGTTCCCGTTGTTATCTTCCTCTCAAATGCGTAGCGAAGCAGTTTCCTTTGCAAATCACGAACAATGAAAATATTTCTCGTTTTGCCTTTGAGAGAGACGATTGCCTCTCCCTTTCTGACCGCTTCCACTGTAATAAATTGCAATTCACTCACACGAATGCCCGTTCCGCAGATTGTTTGCAAAATCAGACCAAGGCGCTTATTCTGTTTTCTTTCTGCTGTGCGGCACAGTCGCTCATATTCCGCCCTCGTCAGTTCTTTTTCCTCTGGGCAAAATACCTGTTGCTGAACTTTTAGCGATTTTACCCTCAGTTCATACCAACAAAGAAAAGAAAATAGGCTGTTTATGCTTGCCAACATCGAATTGATGCTTCGCACCGCATAACCTTTATCAATCAGGCTCTGCTTATAAGCGATAACTGTATCTTTTGTTATTGGACCCTCGCAAAACGCAGAAAACACTTTCACGTCATGAATATATTTTTCCAAGGTATTCTCACTCTTTTCTTCTTCCTTTAGATAATTACGAAACTTTTCGATTTCTTTGATTGTTAAAATATGTCTTTTCATTGTATCTACCTCCAAATAAATAGTGCTTATATTAAAAAAGTCTAAATATAAATTGCCCGCTATATTGTGGGGACAAAACTTCGAATTAAGAGAATGTGCAGATTCTCCTGCATAACAAAAAACCCTTTCATTAGAGTTTTTGTCTAACGAAAGGGGTTCACTTCAAATACAAAAGGCTTTTTATTAATAAAACGTTGTAACGATTTCTTCGGGAACTTCAGCAGGCTCTATCTTTTGTACTATTAAAACAGGGCCTTCTTTATCGCCATAGGCTTTTGATTTCTTTATAGCAATTTTCGCTGTTATCATAACCCATGATTTCGGAGTTGGTTTAGGCCCATTAAACTCACATGCAAGTCCTGCGGGTTGGATATCAGCCTCGCAACATGTCATAACCTCACGACCTATAACAAATATTCCGGCAGGAAGACGACTTGAATTAGCACAAATACCCTTTACTTTAACTGTCTTTCCATCGTACTTATCAAGTTCCTCATCCATATCGCGATACCAAATAGCATAATCTCTATCGGCAATTTCTACGATATCTGCATTCAAATCAAATGGAAGTGGATCTACAATCTCATCAGGTATAACAGTGCCATCTTTCTTTTCATAAACGATGTCACATCTTCTGTTTGCGCCACGAACAATCTTATGCAAATCATCCATACTGATTCTATCGTCATATCGATTAAATACAATGCAATCGCAAGTCTTGAGTTTATTAAATGCTTGTTGGCGCATATTAGCATTATATTGAATAAACGTACCGGCATCAGCAAACATAAATTCCTGATAAACCGTCCAATTGTCAGGCATTCCATAGAACAATTCTTCCATATCCCACATGCCATTATATTCAATCAAAACTCTTTGAGCATCATACTTTTTAACTAAGTTTGATAAATCTTTAACTCCGAGATTAGATGCATCATCAATATATTCTATATAAGTGTTCTTATCACAAAATTTCTTTGGATCATACTCTATTTCGCCCTCTTCACATACAAGAAGCAGTGTGTTTTCACCTTCACAAAAACGAGGGTCCTCTAAAGTACCTTGAATAAATTTTGTTTTTCCAGACTCTAAAAATCCGGTAAATAAATATACAGGAATTTCTTTTTCCATTACAATCCAAATGCCTCTTTTACCAAATCTTCTTTAAGTTCTGCTCCAATTACACAAAGCATACCTGTAGGAGCAGCACTACCCTTTCTGATATCGGCCTCTCCAGGAGTGTAATCAAAATGAATCCATGTGCCTTCTTCAGATTCAACGATACCTTTAGCACGAAGAATCATTCCATATTTATCAGATTGTGAGAATTCATTTAATACAGCCTTAATTTCAGATTCCGAATACCTTTTTGCGGTCTCTACGCCCCAACTTGTAAATACTTCATCCGCATCATGATCACCATGATGATGGTGATGGTGGTGATGATGTTCATGCTCATGATGATGTTCATGCTCACCTTCTTCGTGGTGACAATGCTCGTGTTCATCATGATCATGGTGATGATGACATTCACACTCAGGATCGTCACATTCATCTTCTTCCATATGTTCATGAATCATATGCTCAAGCTCTTCAGAAAGAGCATCCCTTCCATCAATAGTAAGAAGCATTTCCTTGCCATCTAATGCATCCCAATCAACTGTCATTATAACCGCTTTTTCGTTCTTTTCTCTAAGCAATTTTTCAGCTTCTTCAAGTTTTTCAGAACTTACTTTTTGAGTCCTGCTAAGTATAATAGTATGAGCAAAGCTAACTTGATCATCGAAGAATTCGCCGAAATTCTTCATATACATTTTGCATTTTGTTGCATCAACAACTGCAACGAGCCCGTTTAATTCAAACTCAACCCCTTCAGTTGACATAACAGCAGCTGCAACATCCGAAAGCTTACCAACTCCACTTGGCTCAATGATTATTCGTTCAGGGTTATAAGTATCTACTACTTGTTTAAGAGCTTTTCGAAAATCTCCTGTAAGGCTGCAACAGATACATCCGGAATTCATTTCTTTAATTTCAACACCGGCATCCGCCAAGAAGCCACCATCTATACCAATTTCGCCAAACTCATTTTCAATAAGCACAATTCTTTGCCCGGAATAAGCTTCATTGATTAGTTTTTTAATTAATGTTGTTTTTCCTGCGCCCAAAAAACCTGAAAAAATATCAATTTTTGTCATGCTTTCACCTCTTTAACAAGCATTTTTTATAATAAATTAGTTATTGCCAAAACATCATTCCGGCAATAGATTCTTAGTATATTCAAAGACCTCATCACGAGTAAAACTTTCATGGTTTCCATCCATAGTCAAAGTCCAAGTCACTATTTCCCCGACATATGGAGCACAATATGCTCTTCTATCGCGGTTATCTTCAAAGAATTTAATTCTTCCATTAACACTATTATTATCTATATGGCCTGTAGTATCTACGTCATACTGCATATACATACCTACAAGACCTCCGTTATGAACATAACCATGGTCTGAATCATATCCATCAATATTGATTATATTGGATACAATATCAATATAACCTGCAGCGTAAGCTCCGCCCATAAATTGTTCATCTTTTTCTTCTGCATTATTATCAATGCAAACTAAAGTAATGTCTGCATTGCAATTTTCAATTAATCCATTGCCATAGCCAGCTATTCCGCCTATGCCAAAACATTTTGAGCTGGTTTCTAAATATCCAGTGCCACTAATATTTATATTTTTAACAGTAGCATCATTCATAAAGCCTGCCACAATGCCGGCAAAGACATTTTCATATTCGGTTGCACATTTCAATGAAACACTTTCAAGCGTGAAATTTTCAACTGTTGCGCCATCAAGTATTCCAAATAATCCACAAAAACTTGTGTCATAAACTTTCATGTTTCCATCATAGGTTTGGGCAATTCCGCTTCCGCATCCATCAATACTTAAATTACTGATAGTATGTGAATATCCATCAAAATGGCCATTAAAATCTTTTGGTGTCCATATCAACCCGCCCATGTCTATATCATTAGCCAAATAGTAGCTATTAGAGGTCCCTTCTGGGATTGCCATAAGTTCTTCTGCTGAATATATTGCTATAGAAGCATCGGAAATTCTGTCGGCAGCAATAAGTTCCGCCCTACTTGGTTCTTCAATAAGTTCTTCCTCAATCTCAGATGTTTTATCATCTTCAACAGCTTTTTTGCATGAGCAAAAAGAGATGCTCATAGTACATACTAAACCTATAGTTAATATAATCTTTAACAACTTTTTCTGATACATAAAAACCTCTATTTATAATCAAGTCCAAGTTCTTCTGGCAGGAACCTCGGACATACATTTTCGACTGTTGGTATTACAGCCGCAGCAAGTCGTGCGCCTATACTACATGATTCTGCAAGAGTGCGCCCATAAGTCATTCCGGCGCAAACTCCGGCAAAAAATGAATCTCCGGCGCCAGTAGTATCAACTACATCAACTTTTAGTGCCGGACAAAATCCCGAGAATCCTTCCGTACTCGCATAAACTGCGCCATTTGCACCTAATGTAACAACCATGTTAGGAATTTTTGCAGCTTCGATTTTTTCAAGTAATATATCTTGAAGTTCATCTGATGTTTTACCTTCGTAGTCTTCAGAAAAAAGTATTCCTGCTTCCTCTCTATTGCAAACAAGACATTTTACATCTTTAAAAAAGTCTCTACGCTCGATTGCAATACTCATATTTGAGATTACCGCATATACATCTTTGTTGTATTTTTTAGCATACTCAAGCACTTTTTTTACTATATCTTTATCCATGTCAATTTCAAGCGAAATGCTATCGCATTGACTGAAGATTTCATCGCCATATTTTTCTATAACGCTTAAAATCGGAGTAAAATCCGGTCTCTTTGATATAGATGCAACAACATCTCCAGAATTGTCAAATATCGCAAGCCACTCTCCGAGGCCGTCTTTAACCTCTTTGATATAATTTGTGTTTACTTTGTGATGATTAAGTTTGCTAATTACATCTTGCCCGGTGCCACTGTCATCTACCAAACTTAAAAATGTTGGACGAAGCTCTAAATTTGCCAAATCTTCCACAATGTTTCTTGAAACGCCACCGTGAACGATTTCCACCTTGCCCATGTTTCTTCCATCCGGAATATAAGTACTTAATGGATAACCTTTGATATCAACAAAAACCGGTCCTATTACAACAATTCCCATAACTATCTCTCAAAATGTGCTTTCTTACCGCGAGTAGGTTTTCCTTCTGCTTTGCGCTTTTTAATCGTCTTTGGTTTCATAACAGAATAACCATGAATACCTAAGCGCTTTGGATCCATACCGTAGTATTCTCCGTGAATATAACTTACCAAATCTGCTTTTTCAAATGCCACTCTTCCACTTTTTTGCATTAAGTTTGAGTCAACATGAACAGCAACTATTTCAGCCATAAACATATCATGGCTTCCCAACTTTTTTATACCAGTCACCTTACATTCTAAATTTACCGGAGATTCCGCAATCATAGGGCATGATACCTTTTCTGCTGCAATCTTTGTAAGATGCATAGTTTCAAATTTATTTTCTTTCTCCCCACTCCGGCAACCGCAATAATCCATAGCAAAAACTAAATCTTTGCCAACAAGATTAATAACAAATTCGCGGCTCTTCTTTAGCATCGCATAAGAATGTCTGCTCGGTCTAACACTAATATAAGTCATAGGCGGCTCTGAATTAATAATGCCTGTCCAACCTATAGTTATAATGTTATCTTCGTTTCCATCGCTGCAACTCACCATAACACTTGGCAATGGCGCTAACAATGTTCCGGGTTTTAAAGAAATCTTCTTCATAACTAAATAATTCTAAACTAACAATTGTGTTCTATATAAATTGGCATATATACCATCTTTTGCGAGAAGCTCGTTATGCGTACCCTCTTCTTTTATCTGTCCTTCGTCCACAACAATAATCCTGCTTGCTTTTCTGATAGTGGAAAGTCTATGCGCTATTATCATACATGTCCTTCCTTTCGCTAATTCATCAAAAGCATTTTGAATATGAGCTTCTGTCACACTATCAAGCGCAGATGTTGCTTCATCAAGAATTAAGATAGGAGGATTTTTTAAAAAGATTCTTGCAATAGCAATTCTTTGCTTCTGGCCTCCTGATAATAATGTTCCCCTTTCTCCTACATATGTTGAAAATTGATTAGGCATAGCCATGATATCATCAAATATCTCGGCTCGTTTTGCAGCCTCATATACTTCTTCATCACTTGCAAGAGGATTTCCATATCTTATATTTTCCAGTACTGTATCGGCAAAAAGAAATACATCCTGTTGGACGATTCCTATACAATTATGCAAGGAGCTTTGTTTAATATCTTTAATATTTTGTCCGTCTATTTTAATGCTGCCATTTGTAACTTCATAAAAGCGTGGTATCAATTGGCACATAGTTGTTTTGCCACCGCCGGAAGATCCAACCACAGCAATAGTTTCACCTGCATTAACATGAAAACTCACGTTTTTTAATATTCCGACATCTTTACCGTACTCAAATGAAACATTCTCAAAATCTATTTCGCCACCTTTGACCGAAAGATCAATAGCATCAGAACTATCCTGAATCTTTGGTTCTATCCGCATAATTTCTATAAAGCGATTTAATCCAGCCGTACCGGAGGCAAATGTTTCGGTGAAATTCACCAAGGTCCTAATCGGTGTTATAAAAGCACTAATATATAAACAAAAAGTAATTAAGTCTATATAATTAAGTTCTTTTCGCATAATCATCCATCCACCAAAGGCCATTACAATTACAGAAATTATGCAACAGAAGAACTCCATTGAGCTGTTAAAAACTCCTAGACATTTATAGAATTCTCGTTTAGATTCTTTATATTCCTCAACGGTTTTTTCAAATTTCTTATACTCAAGAGCTTCGTTTGAAAACGCCTTGCCTGTGCGCATGCCTGATAAAGTAGACTCTATTTGGCTATTGATATTGCCTTGGTTTACTTTTACATCAGTAGCAACTCTTCTTCTCCAGGCCCTCATTTTAACCAGAACTAAAAAGAATATCGGCAGAACTATAGCCAAAATAATAGCCAATCGCCAATCGATTGTTGCGACTAATATTAATGACCCAATAATAGTAACAGTTGATATTAAGACATCCTCTGGACCATGATGTGCAAGTTCAACAATTTCAAACAAATCATTGGTTATTCTGCTCATAAGCTGGCCTGTTCTATTATGGTCAAAGAAACTAAAATCTAAATCTTGTATATGCTTAAACAAATCAAGTCTGATATCTGCTTCTACTAAAACTCCGAATCTATGGCCCCAAAACATTACTATATAATACAATAATGAGCGAATCACATATGCAATTGCAATTATAGCCATAACTGAAAAGAAAGCTTTATAAGCTTGATTAGGTAGCCAAGTATACATTGCAATTCTTGACACAAAAGGATAGATCAAATCTATTATGGCAACACAAAATGCGCAGCACATATCAAGAATAAATAGGCCCTTGTGATTTTTTAAGTAGTGAACAAAAATTTGTAAACTTGTTTTTGTTTGAAAATCTTTTGTATTCATTACAGCAAGGCTCTCTTTACTGCATCATTCCAACCGGCTAAACGTTGTTCTCTTTCTTCTTGTTTCATGTTAGGAGTAAAGACAGTCTCTTCACCTCGTTGCATTTTTAGTTCTTCTTTATTCTTCCAAAAACCAACGGCAAGTCCTGCTAAATATGCGGCACCCTGCGCTGTTGCTTCTACATTAGCAGCTCTATAAACCGGAGCTTTAATTAAATCTGCTTGAAGCTGCATAATTAAATTATTATGACTTGCACCACCGTCAACTTTTAAAGATTTAATTTCTTTAGCTATATCATCTTGCATAGCTTTTAGAACATCATAGCTTTGATATGCAAGCGATTCTATTGTTGCACGAACAATATGATTTTTTGTTGTTCCTCGCGTTAAACCTGTAATAATGCCTCGAGCATACTGATTCCAATATGGAGCACCCATTCCGGTAAATGCCGGAACAAAATATACTCCATCTGTATCTTTAACTTGTCTTGCCATTGTTTCTGTCTCAGAAGGATCATCAAAGAGCTCGAGAGCATCTTTCACCCAATTTATTGCAGCGCTCGCGATAAATACCGATCCCTCTAACGCATAGTAAACTTTATTTCCTTCGCCCCATGCAATTGTAGTCAAAAGTCCATTTTTTGAAAATACAGGCTTTTCTCCTGTATTAATTAGCATGAAGCATCCTGTTCCATAAGTATTTTTAACATCTCCGGTTTCAAAACATGTTTGGCCAAACAATGCACATTGTTGGTCACCAGCAGCGCCGGAGATTTTAATAGGAGCCCCAAAAATTGATGCATCCGTCTCTGCAAAAAGACCACTTGATGGACGCACTTCTGGAAGCATTGATTTAGGGATGCCAAGTTCTTGTAAAATTTCATCATCCCATTCAAGCGTATTAATATTAAATAACATAGTGCGCGATGCATTAGTATAGTCTGTCACATGGACTTTCCCCGATGTTAATTTCCAAATAAGCCAAGTCTCCACCGTTCCAAATAGTAAATCTCCGGCCTCTGCTTTCGCACGAGCTCCCGGAACATTTTCTAATATCCAACGAACTTTTGTAGCCGAAAAATAAGCATCAATTACAAGTCCCGTCTTTTCTCTTATTGAATCAACTAAGCCTTTGTTTTTTAAGCTATCACAGTATTCAGAAGTGCGACGACATTGCCACACTATCGCATGGCAAATAGCTTCGCCTGTATTTTTATCCCAAACAATTGTTGTTTCTCTTTGGTTGGTTATACCAATGGCTGCAATATCTTCTGCAGTAGCATTGGCTTGTTTCATGGCATTTTTCGCAACCTCAAGCTGTGTTTCCCAAATCTCAGAAGGATCATGTTCTACCCATCCTGCCTTAGGAAAATATTGCTTAAATTGCTTTTGTGCGACAGAAACAATTTCACTATTGTGATTAAAAAGTATACATCTGCTGCTTGTAGTACCGGCATCTAATGCCATGATATATTTAGCCATAAGATCTCCTTACTTTTTACTATAGAGGGCAGCAAGACCGCCATTTGCAGTCTCTCTGTATTTCTCAGATAAATCAAGTCCTGTCTTATACATTGTTGCTACAACATCATCAAATGAAATTCTTCTTGTTTTATATAAAAATCTCGAAAGGTTTACTGCATTAATTGCTCTCATTGCAGCAACCGCATTTCTTTCAATACAAGGAATTTGAACAAGTCCGTTTACAGGGTCACAGGTAAGACCAAGATGATGTTCCATTGCAACTTCTGCTGCATATTCAACCTGTTTAAGATTCATCTTATAAAGCGTAGCAATTCCGGCAGCAGCCATTGAGCAAGCACTTCCTATTTCTGCCTGGCATCCACATTCAGCTCCGGAAATAGATGCGTTAGTTCTTATTACATTACCAAGCATAGCAGCCACGGCAAGAGCATCAATGATTTCTGAATCAGGAAAGCCTTTCGAACGACTCATGTAGTACATAACTGCAGGAATAACTCCACAACTTCCACATGTTGGAGCTGTTACAACCAAATGCTCATCTGCATTTTCTTCACTAACTGCATAAGCATATGCCGACAAGAGTCTATCCATTTCAATATCAGAACTTTCATTATAGCAGCGCATTTCATAAAGCATTTTTGCTTTGCGTTTTATTTCAAGCCCACCTGGTAAAATGCCTTCAGCTTTCAACCCTGATTCAACGCAGTTTTGCATAGCCTTCCACATTTCAGCCAAATAGTCTTTTAACGCATAACCTTCAATAGAGTAGATAAATTCACTCATGCTGATGTCTTTATCCATGCACTCATCAATTATTTCTGATAGATTTTTCTGAGGATAAACTTCTGCAGATTCTTCAGGGTCTTCGCCAAGAACTTGAATAGATCCGCCACCTATACTTAATATTGTTATTTCTCCAATAGTTTCGCCTGCTTTTTTTGCAACAAATTTCATTGTATTTGGATGAGGCAAATCAGTTTTTTCAATATCAGTATTAACTTCTGCATTAGGAAGTGCGCTTAAAATAGACTTACCTGTTCCATGCCCAGCACCTGTAAAAGCCAATGATCCATATAATGTCACATCAAACTTATCTGCCATAGGAAATCGTTCCTGAGCTAATTTTGCAGCTCTGTATGGACCTACAGTATGCGAACTGGACGGACCGTTACCAATCTTATAGACGCTCTTAATACTTTTCATAATTAACCTCTCTTTGCAGCTTCCTCTTCTTCCAAAACTCTATAGGCTACTTTACCTACCAAAGTCTTTGGGAGTTCATCCTTAAATTCGATATCTTTAGGCATAGAATATTTAGCTACATGTTTTGCACAATATCTAAGAATAGAATCCTTGGTTTTTTCGTTTTTTGGAACCCCGGGCTTTAACATAACAAAAGCTTTTACAGCAGTCATTTTATATGTATCAGGGACACCTATTACACATGACATTTCAACAAGTGGATGTGCGTCAATTATGTTTTCAAGTTGTGCAGGATAGATGTTATATCCCGAACTTACTATCATACGTTTCGCTCTACCCTTAAAGTAAATGAATCCATCTGTATCCATAAACCCAAGGTCTCCGGTATGAACCCATGTAAGACCATCATTATGAGTTACTAATGTCGCCTCAGTTTCCTCTTGATGATTCATATATCCACGCATTACTGTCGGACCTGCAAGTATAATTTCGCCTTCCTCTCCATAAGGAAGTTCTTCTTCTGTACCAAGTTTTACAATTTTATAATAAGTATCAGGGAAAGGAATTCCTATACTTCCCTCTTTTGAAAATAGTGGTGGTGTTAAGCAACTTGCTGTAACGCATTCCGTTGTCCCATAGCCTTCGCGAATTTGAATTTTTGCATTATGCTGAGCAAGGAAGCTATCCATTTTTTTCTTAAGCTCAATTGATAAGCTATCGCCACCAGAGAAAACACCTTTAAGGGATGATAAGTCTGCTGTACTGAATTTTTTCAGTCTAAGCAAAGCCTCAAATAATGTAGGGACTCCGGCAATAAAATTACAATTATATTTTGTAATAAGCTTTGCATAAGATTCAGCCGTAAATCTAGGAACAAGTATGCAACGGCCACCTTGTGATAACATTGAATGTATACATACTCCAAGGCCAAAACCGTGGAAAATAGGCATTGCTGCGAGCATCCTGTCACCAGGCTTAAACATTGGATTGGTTGCAATAATTTGTTGCCCAAGAGCATTAAAGTTGCCATTTGTAAGGACTATCCCTTTTGTAGTGCCTGTTGTACCACCGGAATACAAAATTACCGCCGGGTCATCACTTGAACGTGACACTTCATAATTCCAAAAACAAGATCTGCCAAGAGAAATAAATTTTTCCCAACGGATAACCGGAGCATCTGATGGAATACGTTCTATCTTGCGGCCTTCTGTAAGCATATATCCTGCCCTAACCGGTTTTGAAAGAGCATCTTTAATACTTGCAATAATTAAATTAACCAGCTTTGTATTTTTTCTGATAGCTTCAATTTTGTGGTAAAACTGGTCAAGTGTAATGCAGCTGACACTATTAGATTCATTTAAATAAAATTCTATTTCCTTTTCTGATGAAAGAGGATGCACCATATTAGCTATTCCACCTATCATGTTTACAGCGTAGAACATATATATTGCCTGAGGACAATTTGGCATAGCAATGGTAACCACATCACCAGGTCTGATTCCTATTGTTTTTAAAGATTTTGCGCATTGTCTGATATTTTTAGCTAAATCTTTATATTTTGTTGATTTGCCCATAAAGTCAAATGCAATATTGTTTGGATATGTTCTGGCAATTTTATCTACAGCTTCGAACAATGATCCTTGAAAGTAATCTAAATGCATAGGAATATCAGACACCTTAGAGCTTGAAGCCCAAGGTGTGCTTATGCCTTTAACATTTTTCCAATCTACACTCCACTCTTTAGTTCCATTAATATAATTAGTGCTATTCATAATTTACAGTCTCTTTTAATTCCCTTTCCAGTAATTCAGGATGTTGTGTTAAATATTTCAAAAGCTTCACGGTCTTTGAATAGTAATAACCATCAGCTAAGCGTTCATCTATTGTTAAGCCTAAGTCTACCTTATTATCTTTGATTTCTCCAATTAAACAGAATATAGAATTCGTTCCCCAATTGGTAAGATGGTGATATCCTGATTTAAGTCCAATAGAACCAACATTAGAAAAAAGTACTGTTGTATAATATGGGTCAGATCCTATTAACGAATTAGGAACCCATCCATGTTTATCTAAAAAGCAAATGAATTTTACTGCCGGACGAGATATCCACCTTGGCAATTTATTAAATGTATCCATCGCATCAGAAGATGTATCAAGCTTTTCAGTTCTTACTGAGCTAATCTGTTCATACAACTTATTATGTAAAGTATAAATCGTATCATCTTCTTCACATTTCAAAATAGCCAAACCTTCGGTACCTTCATCCGAAAACAGTTTTTTGACTACAAATGATGCACTCATCCATTTACGCTGATACATGGTATCGTTGGCAATAAAACGATTCATCTTAGGTCTAAGACAAACTGCTTTCATAAGGCATGTTACCAAAACATGAAACATGGTATATTTAAACTTTGCATTTTCAGGCTTTGCATTTTCTTTTTCGAGCCATTCATTTATAGCGGTCAAATCTATCCGTTCACTGATATATGCTTCATTGTTACATCTGCCGGGATAAATGAGCGGCGTAATAAAGTGCATTGGATCTATATCTCTTATTAGGTATCCGTCTTTCCTATCTCTCATAATTATTCCTTCACTATTTATGCAAAAGCAAAAACACTAGCGCATTGACGCTAGCGACAATTTCCTTCATTATTATACCACAAAATTAGTATTTTTTGCCCACATCTACTAAGCAACTGATATAATGAAAATAATCGAATAAATAATAAATATGGAGGTAAATTATGGCACTTATGACAGGAAAGGAATATATAGATTCCTTAAGAAAACTAAACACCAGAGTATATATGTTTGGCGAAAAAATCGAAAACTGGGTAGATCATCCAATGATCAGGCCTTCGATAAACAGCGTGGCAATGACTTATGATTTAGCACAAATGCCAGAATATGCAGATATTATGACTGCAAAATCCAATTTAACCGGAAGAACAGTAAATCGTTTTTCACATCTGCACCAATCCACAGAGGATCTAAAAAACAAGGTTAAGATGCAGCGTCTTTTAGGGCAAAAAACCGCTTCATGTTTCCAAAGATGTGTTGGTATGGATGCTTTTAATGCCGTATACTCCACTACTTTTGAGATAGACCAAAAATACGGAACTCCATATTTTGAAAATTTTAAAAAATTCTTAATATATGTCCAAGACAATGATTTAACTGTAGACGGAGCAATGACAGACCCTAAAGGCGATCGTTCAAAAGCTCCTCATGAGCAAACAGATCCCGATGTGTTTGTCCATGTTGTAGAACGCAGAAATGATGGAATTGTAGTTTGCGGAGCTAAGGCCCATCAAACAGGCTCAATAAACTCTCATTGGCATTTAATAATGCCAACCCAAACAATGAGTGAAGCCGATAAAGATTATGCTGTAAGCTTTGCTTGCCCAAGTGATGCCGATGGATTATATATGGTCTATGGACGTCAATCCTGCGATACAAGAAAACTTGAACAGGCAGGAGATACAGGAAATCCATGTTTTGGCGGACAAGAAGCTCTTGTTGTATTAGATCATGTATTTATCCCTAACGAATATATATTTATGAATGGCGAATATGATTTCTCCGGAATATTGGTTGAAAGATTTGCAGGTTACCACCGCCAGAGCTACGGCGGATGCAAAGTTGGAGTTGGTGATGTTTTGATTGGCGCAGCAGCTTTAATAGCTGAATATAACGGAGTTAATAAGAATGCAATTGTTAAAGATAAGATTATCGAAATGACGCATCTTAACGAAACATTGTATGCTTGTGGTATTGCTTGCTCTGCAGAAGGCAAACAAACCGAAGCCGGGAATTATCAAATTGATATGCTGCTTGCAAACATTTGCAAACAAAATGTTACAAGATTCCCATATGAAATTGTAAGGTTAGCAGAAGACCTTGCCGGAGGGCTTCTTGTAACTATGCCTTCTGATAAAGATTTTAAATCTGACACAGTAGTTGGAAAGAGTGGAGAAACACTCAGCGATATTTGCAACAAATACTATATGGCAAAAGATAGCGTATCAACAGAAGATAAACGCAAACTATTAAGATTCTTAGAGAATCTTTGCCTTGGCTCGGCCGCTGTTGGATACAGAACAGAATCTATGCACGGAGCTGGTTCCCCGCAAGCTCAGCGCATCATGATACAAAGACAAAGCGATATTGAAGAGAAAAAACAATTCGCAAAAGATATAGCAGGAATTAAATAGTAAAAAGACTTGGCTTTTGCCAAGTCTTTTTTATAATAAATATTTTTTTATTACTTCTACTATACCTCCATGGTCACAATCAGAGACCACCACATCAGACAATGTCTTAATATGGCTATTTGCATTTCCCATCGCTACGCTAAGCCCTGCAGCTCTTAACATTTCCTCATCATTATCAGCGTCCCCAACAGCAATAGTTTCCGAAATATTTATCCCCAAATGATCACACAAAACCTTTAAACCACTCGCTTTAGAAATTCCCAAAGGAGAACATTCCAACGATTTTTCTTCTGCATAGCATTTTGTAATAGGCATACAATCTAAGACCTTATCAAGTCGCGCCCTTACATCGATATCCCTGCAATAGAAGTTAAACTTATACACCTTATATGGATTCTTTAAAAAATCTTCATAGATATCATCATGAAAAGTGCAGACATCTTTGAACAAACCTTTATATACGCCCATGCCATAATCCCATATATTATCATAATGATTTGTTTGCATATGAGATTCTGTACCATGCAAATGAATCGCAGCATCATAGTTTTTTCCCAACTCGAAAATTTTTACTATATCAGCATAATTCAAAGGCTTTTCAAAAATAATTTCATCAGTTTGATTGTTGATTATTAATGCCCCGCTTATAGACATAAGATATTCAACCATTGGTACCAAACTACGATATCTGGCAAGTTCTCTTAAATTTCTTCCTGTTGCAATGCAAATATATTTACCATTATCAGCAGCAAGTTTCATAGCATCTATACTGTCTTGCCTTATTTGTTTATTTGAATCAAGCAGCGTCCCATCCATGTCGAACGCTATAAGTTTATATTTATTCATGTTTATCAAAGAAGTCTCTTACTATCTCAAGGTATGTTTCATCTTCATCATAAGCCGAATGAGCTTGAGCTTTACACACATGAAGCTTGCAATTCAAAAGATGAGAAAGCTCAACGGAAGCCTCAAGCCCAAAGATTTTATCATTTTCTGCTCCCATAATCAAAGATGGGCATTGAATATTATAAACTGTTTCTCGAACATCAAACATATCAATAGCATCAATAAGAGCAATAAAACGTTCAGCTTGCTCTTGGTTTCCAAGACCATATATCCTTTCAAGAGCACCCGCATTATCATTCAAAAATTTATCCGAATAAATATGTTTATACAAATTTTTGTTAAAGTTATAAATGTCTCCTGAATTTAAGTAGCCCCTACTTTCAACCCAGGTTGCTCTGGATATAGGGGTCGACCATGCTGCGCTCGAGCCTATCACCATTGCCTCTACCATTTCCGGATGCCTAAGAGCCAAGGCTAGAGTTATCATTCCACCTTGTGATACTCCTAGAAATTTCGCACTGCTTATAGATATGCTTTTTAATACTCTATATAAATCTTCTGCAAGATCTTCTATTGTACAATCTCTTTTAAGTTTAATCTTGCGATCAAAAACATAGCAGCTATAATCTGCAAAATTCTCTCTATATCTTGCGGCAATGGCGGCACCAAAACCTTCAAAGCCGCGTAGAGAAATTCCTGAAACAACAACTAAATTTTTTGAGCCTTCACCAAATTTCACACAGTGAATATATGTATTATCAATAGGAAACTTAACTTCTTCCATAGCTGATTTATCTGTTTTCATAAAGCATTTGAACAGCCTGAGCTCTTGTACATGGAGATGCACTGTCTAAACTACTATATTCAATAGCTGTTCCTTTATATCTTTCAATAAACTTCACAATTTCATTTACTTTACACAAGGTATTAGGACTAAATGTTGTTGCCGAAGTTCCTAAAGCTATCCCCTTAGACGCAGCCCATGAAACTGCTTGAGCATAATACATGTCATTTGAAACATCAGAGAACTTTGCATTATATTCAACTTTCGGACAGCCCGCAGCCCTCCATAAAAATGTGATTATTTGAGCACGACTGCAACAAATATCAGGTCCAAATGTCAACATCGACGTTCCCGTTGTTATGTTATTTTCTAAAGCCCAATCTAATGCAGTGCTATAAGAAGAATCTGCCGCAATATCTGTAAAGTATGATGAAGCATTCCATGCTGACATTCCATATCCGCTTGGATATAAAAGTTCGTTTGTATACTTATAGCTTGAATCAATCTTATAGATATTTACCGGGAGCTTTGCAGATGGAATAAATTCTCCAAATAAAGCAGCAACTGCTACCGGTAAATTCGGACCATATGCCGCAGTCTCACCATTGTAATTTGTCGGAGCAACATTCATACCTTTACAATTATAAGCAACAACTATCGCATCCGCAGCTTGATAACGAGCAATGTCATAAGGAAGCAAAATGCTGATTACTGCAACCTTCTTGTTCTTTTCATGACTGTACTTAAGCAAGCTATCAACAAAAGCAGCTTGCCATCCGGATGCCGAAGCAGGATCATAACTTGTCGAACCTGATGTTTCAGTATCTATGATAATAGCATCAGCCTTATTGATTTTAGCTTGCAATTTTGAGTCAAGGCTTGTTAATTTTGTATATGAAATAAATTCACATTTTGCATTAGCGTTGATAACGCCCTCTTCTTTTAATTTAGAAACCGCATATTGCATTGAAGTGGCCTCATTGCTATATGCTGCGAAAAAGAGAATGTTGCTATTCTTATTTGTCTGGATTGGAAGCATATGATTGTTTTTTACTAAAGTAATAGTTTTTTGTGTAATCTGCCATTCCTTATCATGATTTGCTTTTGATCCAACTACTTCCAATGCTTTTGAAATCTGAACATCCTTATCAAGCTTTAAATCAATTATTGATCTTGAAATCTTAAGCTTTAATATTCTGCTAACAGCTGCATTAATCGTTGATTCTGAAATCTTTCCGCTGCGAACCATGCTTGCGATACCATTAATATATTCAGAATATGCATCTAAACCTTCCTGAGAACTTGCTTCAACAGGCATAAGTAAAATATCAACACCGGCATTAATTGCCAAGCGAGCAGCATCCATCCTATCAAAATGTTGTGCAATTGCGCCCATATTCATTGCATCTGTACATACAACGCCTTTAAAGCCAAGCTTATTTCTCAATATCCCATTTATAATTGTTTTTGATAAAGTTGCAGGCAAAGTGATTTCTTCACCTGTTAATTTTGATGTATAAGTAGTCTTTTCAATTTGCGGATACTGAATATGTGCAGTCATAACCACGTCTGCACCTGCTTTAATTCCTGCAGTGAAAGGTATAAGTTCACAGGATTGAAGTTCTGCTGAAGATTTATTTATACTTGGCAAACCACTATGGCTATCTGTTACAGTATCGCCATGTCCAGGAAAATGTTTTAAAGCACTAATCACATTAGCTTCATTTAAAGCAGCAACATATGCAGTGCACATATTCGAAACGACATTTGGATTATCAGAGAATGAACGGACTCCAATAACAGGATTTGCCGGATTATTATTCACATCACAATCCGGAGCAAAATCAACATTAAAGCCCTCTGCGGACAATTCTTGCGCGATGATACTTGCAGCTGCTTTTGTAAGTTCTGTATCGTTTGCAGCTCCAAGAGCCATATTTCCGCAACCTGCTGTTCCTGTATTTAATCTATAAACATATCCGCCCTCTTGGTCTACAGACATCAGCAAAGGGATTCCAGCACGCGAAGATAAAGCAGCCTCTTGCATATCACAAATTAATTTTGCAGTTTGCGCTGTTCCTTGAGTGTTCTCACTAAACAGAATAATCCCACCAAAACCATATTTTGAAATTGCTCCTCTGATATTGGCATTTAGCTCAGTTAATTTCACACTTGTTCCATCATCTTGAGTCCAGGTTCTGAACGCCGGCATAATCATTTGAGCAATTTTCTCTTCAAGTGTTAATGAATTCAGTATTTTGTTTACTTGATTTCCATTTTCTGCCACAGAAATAACTACAAGTCCTAAGACCATAGATAAGCAAATTATTATTGCTATTATCTTTCTTAAAAACATCTCAAACTCCTTATAATATCAATCAATACCTTTATATTATATATCAACACCCAAACAATTTGAATATAAAAGATACAATACACTCTATCTATGTTAAAATGTACATGCAATATATAGAGAGGATAGTAATTATGGAGACTTTTTTTTCTGTAGAAAACTTAAAATGCATGATTGACTTGCACTTACATTTAGACGGAGCTATATCAATTGATTCTGCCAAAAAACTTGCAAGATTACAAAAGATTAATATACCTGAAAATGATGAGGAACTTGCAAATTTAATTCAAGTTTCAGATGATTGCAATGACTTGAATGAATTTCTCGAGCGTTTTGATTTCCCTTGTTCCCTTCTTCAAACCAAAGAAGGCGTACAAATGTCAATCATAAATCTCGCTCAAGAATTAAAAGAACAAGGCGTTATGTATGCTGAAGTTAAATTTGCACCTCAGCTCCTTACGCAAAAAGCTTTAACACAAGAAGAGGTTGTTATCGCTTCAATAGAAGCAGCACATCAAGCATGTATCCCAATCAATCTGATTTTATGTTGCATGAGAGGTGAAAACAATCATGCAGAAAACATGGAAACCGCAAAGCTCGCCGTTAAGTATTACAACAAAGGTGTTGTTGCTTTAGACTTAGCAGGAGCAGAAGCTCTTTTCGCAACTGAAAAGTTTTCAGAAGAATTTAAATATGCTAAAACCCATAATATTCAATACACTATTCATGCTGGCGAAGCCGCTGGCCCTGAAAGTGTAAAAGCAGCTTTGGCTTTCGAACCTATGCGCATTGGGCACGGAGTTAGATCGGTAGAAGATCGAGATTTAATGAGAGAATTGTCTTCAAAGCAGGTTCCGCTCGAGTTATGCCCAACCAGTAATTTAAAAACAGCTATATATCCATCAATCGCTGAATATCCAATAAAAAAACTACTTGCTGAAGGTTTATTACTAACAATCAACACTGATGACCCGGCAATTGAAGCTACGACAATAAAAAAAGAATATGACAAGCTTATAAAGACATTCAATTTCTCAAAAGAAGACATTAAACAGTTTCTGTTGAACGCTGCAAAAGTTTCTTTTGCCAGTGACGATCTTAAGGCGAAATTAGTTTGTCAAATTGAACAGGAATTTAACTAATATGAAGTTTTTAATACAAAGAGTAAAACATGCCTCGGTGACAGTTGATAAGAATGTAATAGGCGAAATTAAACAAGGCCTCTTAGTTTTGATTGGCATCGGACATAATGATTCAAAAGATGTAGCTGATAAACTTATAAAAAAGCTGATAGGTTTAAGAATATTTGAAGATGAAGCCGGCAAAACCAATCTATCACTAGCTGATGTAGATGGACAACTATTATTGGTTTCGCAATTCACTTTATATGCCGATTGTAAACACGGCAACAGACCGGGATTTACTGATGCAGCTTCTCCGGAAATAGCAAATGAGTTATACGAATATATTATAGGTGAATGTAAAAAAAGCGTTAAAACGGTTGAAACTGGTGAATTTGGGGCCGATATGAAAGTAGAATTACTTAATGATGGCCCATTTACAATAATATTAGATAGCAAAGACTTATGCTAAAAATGTAAGATCAAAACAACAATCAGAATTCTTTATTGCTTATCAAAATATGCTTTCGTTTTTTCTTAACGAATCAAAAGACTGATATTCCCTCTCTGTAAAGCAACATAATAAAACATTCATGTCAGTGTCTTTATTTTCGTTTTCCCAAAGTTTTATGGCTTTAACAGCAATTCTGCAAGCATCCATCAAAGGATATCCATAAACTCCTGTAGAGATACACGGGAATGCTATACTTTTGCATTTATATTTTTTTGCTAAACTTAATGAATTTATATAGCAATTAAAAAGAAGCTCTTCATCATTCGAATTTGCTCCATAAATTGGTCCTACTGTATGTATAATATATTTCGCATTTTGTATGTTATATGCTCCTGTTATTTTTGCCTCGCCGGTTTTACAACCATGGAGAGTATAACATTCTTCAAGCAACTTAGGTCCCGCAGCAGCATGAATAGCCCCATCTACTCCGCCGCCACCAAGTAAAGAAGAATTGGCAGCATTTACTATAGCATCTGCATTTGCGAAAACAACGCTCGCTTTTAACAATTCAATTCTAATCATATTTTTATCTTATAATAAGTTCATTTAACGGATCTTTAGTGCAAACAGCACATTTGTACCCTTCAAATTTGTCTATCTCAATAAAATTGTATTGAAAATCTTTTGTTATATCAAACGAATTAAAAGGACAAACCATGCCTTTGCCGGTTGCTTTTACATATGCCTCTTTCTTTGTCCAAAGCTTATAAAAATTATCGATGCGTTCGTCCTTTGAGCTACAGTTTGCTACAAGTTCATATTCATTTGGCGAGAAGAAATGTTTGGCAATATCTAAACTTATCGGAGCAATTAGCTCAATGTCAATTCCTATCTCACAATTTGCCAAAACACAAACTACGTAATCAGCTGAATGTGATATATTAAAATAAATATCGGGCAAATCTCTAAAATACGGCTTGCCATATTCATTATATGTATACTTTACATCACTAATATTATAGCCGAATTCCTTTAGGCCGCGCATAATTAAAACTTCTGCCAAAGCACACCGTTTTTTATCACCATCAAAAAGGAATGATTCGATTTTCTTTTTTCTATCATCTGACAACGAGAAATCAACACTTTTAAGATTCTCTATTTTATCTGATAATAGAATAGCCCTATTCTTCATTACTTAATTGTTAAAAATCTTGACAAGCCTGTTGCTTGGAAAATTTCTTTTGTTCCTTCATCAACATTGATTAAAATTAGAGATTTCCCTTTTGCTGACATAGTCTTATGAATTTCAAGGATTACTCTTAATCCGGCGCTGGCTACATACTGCAAATCAGAAAAATCTAAAGTCATTTGCTCACAACTATCAGTTGCGCCAAATGCTACATCTTTAAATTCCTGCGCTGTTGCAGAATTAAGTTTTCCAGACAGTTTAAGCACTAATGCTTTGTCATCACCGTATTTTTCTACATTAAACATTTTGTCCCTCCTTATATTCGAACAACAGTACTGTTATATCATCGTTTTGTTCAGCTTCTTCTGTAAAGCGTTTAACATCTAATATCAAATTGCCCAAAGATTCGCTTGCACCATTGTATGCGGCGGAATTTATGTATTCAAGCAATCTCTTGGATCCATATTGCTCTTCTGAATTATTCATAGCCTCTGTTACGCCATCGGTATAAAGAAGGATCCTATCACCTTTGAATAATTGCATATGTTGATCTACATATGGAATATTATCAATACTGCCCAAGAATAAATTGGTTTGCATCTGTAAAAATGATGCCTTGCCGTTAGCTCTTTTTATAACAGGTGCACAATGGCCTGCATTAGCATATGTCATAGACCCTGTCCTCAAATCAATGATACCAAGGAAAGCTGTTACAAACATTCCTTCGTCATTTCCAACACATAGGCGTCTGTTTGTTTCTTTAAATATATCACTTGGTGAATAGTGCAGCTCTGCATAAGTATGGATTAAAGACCCGCATTGAGCCATGAATAAAGCTGCAGGAACTCCTTTATCGGAAACATCCCCTACTATAATTGCGATATGATTATCATCCAATGTGAAAAAGTCATAAAAATCGCCACCAACTTCTTTAGCCGGTTTCATTAATGCATATAAATCATATTTATCTGATACAGGAAATTCGGATGCCAGCATATTATTCTGTATTGCGGATGCTGTATCAAGCTCACTTTTAATCTTCGCATTATTAGAAGAAATTTCGGCCTGTTCCACTACAAGACGTCTTCCACGCTTTGTAATAGTAACACAAAGTATAGTAAACAGTGTATATATAAATTCGATTGGAATCAGTTCATATATTATTATTCGTTTTGTATAAACAACCCTGTCAATCACATGTGAGGAGATCTCTTTAAAGGTTCGATATATACTTCCAGAAATAGTTACCGACATTCCCGGTAGAATTTGTATAAAGTTTAAATCCTCCATATCAGCGAATCCATAGTATGATCCACAAACAGCCATTGTCATTAAAACTATATTAGTTACAACTGCTACAGTAGCTGTAAATTTTACAGAATAGTATCTACAAGACATTACTGTAGGAATTACCATCATAATTGTGATAAAACCTGATGTGGAAAACATTGCAATGAAAGCATCTGCTAAAACAAATTCAAAGACCATCATGTATTTAAGCCACCAGGGTCTACCTTTAAGCAAGTTACATAACAAAACGCAAAGCAATGAAAAGGCAATAGTAATATAAAAACCTGTTTTTATAAATTCGGCCAAATTGTAATGCGTCCAATCATAAGTAGAAGCAAAGAAAAACAACACAAGAGCTAACATAATTGAATAAGTGCATCCCGCATAGTTTGTCTTTATTTCATTATCAATAAAAATGTTGTCTGAAAATTTAATTCTAAATAAACTAAGTAATTTACGCACAACTAAACTCCATTATTCATAATCAAAGAAGCCTAAAGTTTGAATACTTTCGATTGTTCGATCGAGATAAGCATTATCAACAAATGGCCATGCAAATCCTAAGCGATATAAGATATTATTTGTAAATTTATTATCGGTTTCTACAAGGTGAATGTCAGGCCTGTCATTAGTTACAAGCGCCGATAATCTTGAATTGAGTTTTTCATCCCCCAGCTTCTGGTAATACTCTTTATAATAATCGTCGTCCGCTATTCGGTCAATCCTTAAGCCACATCTATTGGCGGCTTCAATTAGCATATATTCATCAAAGCTATATCTACTATCAGCATGGAACGCCGTAAATTTGTCATCTGTTCCAGCAAGTACAACAACGGCTTTCGCAGTATAATCAATTGGAGAGAAACTCATAGGGTCGGTAGAATGACCTACAGGACATATGCCAAGAGTTACGAATCCCCTTAATGCATTAAGGAATGCATTGGTGGTCATGTTAAACTGGAATTCACCGTCTGAGAACCTTCCCATCAAATTACCAACTCTGATTACTTTTCCTCTTAAACCATTCCTAATTGCCTCAAACATCTTGCACTCAGCACTAAACTTAGATAATACATATTTGTTATCCATAGAGTCAATGATGAAATGATTATTTTCATACATTTTAACATTTTGTTTATATGTTTCTTCAGTATGGGCTCCAGGAATAGATGTTGTTGAAATTTGAATTAGTTTTACTTTTCTATCTTTCGCAATTGCAATCAAGTTTTCAACACCATGTATATTTACATTTTCAAGGCTATCATCTGCTGAATAATGCTTTACTATTGCCGCACAATTTATAATTGTGTCAAAAGCAATATCTTTAATTTTTTCTGCTAAATCTTCATTTGTAACATCAGCATTAATAATAGAGATTCGGCTATCAAAAAGTTCATCATCAAAATCATCAAAGTAATAAGCCATAAGTTTCTTCAGCCTATCCTCTGGTGATTTGTATTTTCCTTTTCTAACCAAACAGTAAATATGGCCACTCTCACTTTGCAATAACTCGGATAAGATATGTATTCCCAAAAATCCACTTGCACCGCATAAGAATACGTCACCAAGAGGCTTTCTAGTCACTTCTGATGCATACGGCAAACTATTATATTTAAGCACATCATCAAACTCTGATGCATAATTGTTATTTGGCAAATCAGATGTATCTTTTGCAACATTGCCTTTAGCATTAATTAAATCTGCAAGCATTTCTGGGGTCGGATTATCAAATATATCTTGATATTGAATCTCAATGCCCTTTGACATTAAGAGCATTGTTACCTTTGAAGCAGAAAGCGAAGTGCCACCCATTTCAAAGAAATCATCATCAATGTAATAATCTTCTAGGCCAAGAACATCTTTAAATACTTCACAAAGTTGTTCTTCTATCGATTTCTTCGCAACACGCTTGCCGCCTCTCTGTTTCTTGGTAACAGAAATTTCAGGAAGTGCCTTTTTATCAATTTTCCCATTAGCAGTTAATGGCATTACATCCAGTTGCATAATCGCAGTAGGAACCATATAGTATGCCAAAGTAGATTTTAAATGAGCTCGAAGCGATGGCAAATCAACTTGATGATCTGCTGTAAAGAAGCCTGCTAAATAGTCTTCTTTTCCGTTGTTTCTTATAACTACCTTACTTTGTTTAATTCCGTTATAAGAACAGAACGTTTTCTCTATTTCATCAAGTTCTACTCTAAAGCCACGAACCTTAACTTGATTATCGCTTCTTCCAAAGAATTCATATTCTCCGTTTTTATCTAAGCGAACAATATCACCACTATGATATGCTGGCAATCCTTCTAATGTATAAAATGAAGCCTTTGTTTTCTCTGGCAAATTAATATATCCACGGCTTACACCTGATCCGCAAATAATTAATTCTCCGGCAGCATACGGCGGTAAAATATTACCAAATCTATCAATTGGGAAAAGCTTAGTATTTCCGCTTGGAAGCCCAATAGTAATATGTTTTGGATTGTCAACAATTTTTGCAGTACAGCCAACCGTTGTTTCTGTTGGACCATATCCGTTTATAATTCTAATTTCCGGAGAAAGTTGTCTCAACCTATCTGCTACATTTTCAGGAAGCGCTTCAGCTGCGAGCAAAACAGCTTTAATATTTGATATTGCCTTATAAAATTCAGGAATATCTATCATATTAGTGATAAACGAAGGCGTACATTTAATTATTTGAACATCATTATCAACAATAAGCTTAGATAAAGCCAGCGGATTATGAATTTCTTCTTCGGTTGCCATAACGAAAGTTATTCCACGGCAAAGAGTTGAATATATTTCAGAAATAGACATATCAAATGAAACAGAAGCCATACCAAGCCCTGCCCCTGTAACCTTCTCATATTCGCATGCCATAATCTCACCGTTATAACTTTGAACAAAGTTTGTGAGATTTCTCTCTTCTATCATTACACCCTTTGGATTTCCTGTCGATCCGGAAGTGTAAATACAATAAGCCAACGCATCCATTGGCACATCAATGTTTGGATTTGAAATATCATTATTTAAAAGTAAGTCTTCGATTGTCTTTGTTATAAAAGATTTTGAATCGCTAAAGAGATCCGGCCTTTCAGCTTTAATCTTATCGCTCGTAATCACAAGTTTACTTGCAGAGTCTTTAAGGCAATAGTTTATCCTATCATCAGGGTAATTTGGAAGCATTGGCAAAAAAGCTGCCCCGATTTTCATAATGGCTATTTCAGTAGCTATAACATTAATAGATCTATCCAGGACTATGCCGACTATATCATTGCAATTTAAGCCAAGCTCGATAAGAGCATGTGCTATCTTGTTTATTCTATTATTAAACTCTTTAAAGCTGTCAGATTCTCCGTTTGAAATAATTGCAGTCTTATCTGGAATCTTTGCAGCATTTCTTTCTATAAACTTATAAGCAGGAACATTCTCTATAGGGAAATCTGTAGCGTTAGATTGATCCAATACCTTTCTTCCATTTTCAGACAGTATTGAAATGCCTTCTATTGCATCAGCATTAATGAAATTGTTAATTGCCACATCAAAGCTATCCGCAAAGCTCTTAATAAATTCCACATTATAGATATCTGTCTTATATCCAAATTTAGCGATATATTTACCATCAGATATACTTAGTTCTACACTTATCGGAGCCTTAGCGTCAGCTGATAAAATTGCAGCCATCTTCATATAATCATTGTCAATGACATCTGCGCCAAACTCAGATCCTTGGTAAGCAAATATAATATCTGATTTAATATCATATGCATTAGCGATTTCAGCGAATGAGAATATGTCATTATTCATATTCTTAATCAGCTGTTTTTGTATGGCTTGAACAAATTCAAAAGGCTTCTGTTTTCCATCGATGGTAGCTATAATCGGAAGCGTCTTAACAAGCATTGCTACCGAATTAGATAACCTCGAGTCACTTCTGCCATTATAAATTGTTGTATATACCACTTGCTCTTTATGAATAAACGCACTAAGCAATATGCTAAATACAGCGTTAAAGAAAGCATTATCGGTTAATGCATTTTTCTCGCAATATTCCGAAACAAATTTTGGATCTATGCTAAGAGTTTTTGTCAGTTCTGCCGAGCCTGAAACTGTTGCATCTACATTCTTTGCAGGTAGGCAATCCGGATCGCAGCCGGAAAGCAATGAATCATAATATTGTTTTGCATCTGCATAATGCTGAGACTTTCTTTCATTTTCCTCGTCAAGCGCAAACTCAAAGCCCGTGTAGCTCTCTTTTTCAATAGGTCTACCCTCAATTGCAGCTTGAATATCAGAAAGTAAAATAAGCTCTGACGTTCCATCTGAAACAATATGATGCAAATCCATAAATAGATAATTGCCATTAGATGTTTGATATATAACAAATCTATATAGATTAGAATCCAACATCTCAAAAGGCTTAACAAGCTCACTCATTTCAGGAAGCTTTTCCTGTGTTTCAAATAAGATTACAACTTCATCTGAATCTTTCCTTAAAGCCTTAATATCTCCATTATCATCCATATGGAGTTGCATCTTGATATATGGATGTGCATCTACAGCAGTGCTTATTGCCGCTTTTAGCTTTTCTGTTTCTAAGCATTCTGATAGCTTAAATAAAACCGGAATATTATAAACCGTCGAATTCACATTACTGATTGATTCTACAAATATGCCATTTTGCGTTTGGGAAATCGGATATTCTTCCAACATATCATAGCTTTGCTTCTTTTCAGAACGAGACAAGAAGCTTTCAAGCTTACGAACCGTGCTATTTTCAGAAATATCACTTGTTTTAACTGTAACATCAAAAGCTTTTGCTAAGTCATAATTAAGCTTAACAGCACCAATGGATGTTAAACCGGCTTCGTATATATCAGTGTCAACTCCGAAAGCATTGTGCCCGATAGCGGCAGCAATGATATCAAATATCTTTTGCTGTAATTCATTTTCAGGAGCAACAATGTCATCCATTTTATATTCAGGAACAGGCAAAGCTCTCTTATCAACCTTCTGGTTTTGATTGAGTGGAATTCTATCCAACTGCATAATAACAGAAGGGACCATATAAGGTGGCTTTTCTGATTTAATAAATGCTTTAATATCTTTTTCATTCAATGGTTCGTCTGCAACAACATAAGCTGCCATAAACTTGCCGCCCGCATTATTATCAAATGCAACCACTGTTGCATCTTTAATGCCCTCATATCTCCTTATTACTTCTTCAACTTCTGTAAGTTCAACTCTAAATCCCCTAATCTTTACCTGCATATCGCGTCTGCCAACAAATTGGATATTCCCGTCAGGCATATATCTAACGATATCCCCTGTGTGATACAAACGCTCATAGCCAACTTCTGTGGAGAATAGATTTGAAGTATAGCTTTGGGCAGTCTTATCAGGCTTATTAAGATATCCTCTTGTTACATGCGGGCCCGCTATGACGAGTTCTCCGCTTGCCCCGACAGGAAGCAATCTTTGCTTTTCATCAACAACATAAAGTTTTACATTATCTATTGCTTTGCCAATTGGGTTATTTTTATATTTCTTATCAACCAAAAATTGTGACACCAAAACAGTTCCTTCGCTTGGACCATACAAATTATAAAGTTTATATGGACCGACAGGATTGAGAGGCGTTAACGCTTCGCCGGCAACAGAAAGTTCTTTTAAAGTAGTTGTGCCTTCCATTAAAGCAAACTGTCTGCCGACTTGCGTTGTCATAACACAGTCTGTTATTTTATTTTCATTAAAGTACTTTTGAATAGCTACTAAATCAAGTCTGATGTTTTCGGAAATAATATGAAGTGATCCCCCAGAAGTAAGGATTCCGTAAATATCAAATACATTTGCATCAAAACCAAAGCTTGCGTATGCCGCACGCTTTGTATTGACATCATATTCAAAGAAACTACGCATCCAAGCAGCAAGACACATCACATTAGCATGATCATATACAACGCCCTTCGGGACGCCGGTTGTACCTGAAGTATACAGCACAATAAAAGCATCCTGAGGCTTCGGTGCGATGCTTGCAAGATCTACACAAGAATCATTAAGCCCGGCAATTTCAAAAGTCATCAATCTTTGCCCTTCATATTCAGATGTGATGATAGAATTTAAGTCCGGAGTAGTTATCAACATCATTGCGCCTGCATCATGCATCATAAGATTCAGTCTTTCAGGTGGATAACTTGGATCAAGAGGCATATATGCTCCGCCAGCTTTTAGTACTGCTAACGATGCAATAACCATATATTCATTTCTCGGAATTAAAATTCCTGTAATAGTTTCAGCCTTGACACCACAACTTACTAAATATTTTGCAAGCTTATCAGAAAGTTCATCGACTTCGCTATAACAGTATTTACGATCCTCACATACAACGCATTCAGCATCAGGATATTTTTGAGCCATATCTTTAAACAAATCAACAACAGTCTTTTCTGTATTATAAGGCTCTTTTGTATCATTAAATCTATCTATGATGCTAATGGCTTCGCTTGAAACAAGACTTATATCCGATAGCTTTTCAGCGCTCAGCATGTCAGATACTACCTTGAAATACATATTTGCAAAGCTTCTCATAAGTTCCTTACTGTACTTTTCTGTTGAAAAATTGAGAACAGCTTTATACCCAGATGTGAGCTTATGAACCATCATCTGCATATCACCTGCAAGCTGGCCTAATGGGATTTCGGTATTGCTAAGCTTAGTACCCAAAAGCTCAACTCCAGTCAACATTTCTGCCTGATATACAAATTGAATACTTGTATTTATACCAAATTTGTGAACCAATTCACTCATATCCATACAATCATGGTTCATCATATTGAAGAAATAGTTCTGTGAAGTAAGTAAAAACTCACCAACTTTAGAATTTTCATCTATATCAAAATATATCGGCAGTGTTCTTACAAACATACCAATCGAATCATTTAATCTTGCATCATGCCTACCATTATTAACAGTGCAGAACAAAGCATCCTTTGCCCCGTTAAATTTTGCTAAAGTATAAGCAAATGCAGACATAAACAAAGTGTTCTCCGTAATGCCATGCTTCTGTACAAAGGCCTCAACTGTTGATGTGTCAAGATACTCTTCAGTACCAATAACCAGCTTATCAGAGCCCGGCTGTGAATTTTCACTAATCACATCTGGAATTAAAACAGAATCCGTTTCTATGCCATTAAGATTTTCAGCAAAGAACTTTTCAGCATCCTTATATCCATCAGTATCTTTTACTACTGCATCATGCACAGCAATATCAAACAAGCTAAGTTGTTCGGCTTTTATTTCTTTCCCGCAATAAGCATTTGTAATTTGATTTAAAAATACATTTGTTGATGTTCCATCAAAAATTAAATGGTGAACATCGTATGCAAAATATGAACTTGATCCATCACTCCAAATTTCAAATCTGTATAACGGACCATTTTCATAATCAAACGGTCTGACAAATTCAGAACATGCACTTGCGACTGATTTAATTGTCTTGTGCTCTACTAAAATGTCAGCTGGTTTATAAAACATTCTTGCTTCGCCGGATACAATAGCAAATCTTGTATTAAAAACTTTATGAGAAGCCGCAACAGTCTTAACCGCCTGCTCGAATTTTTTGACATCGATATTTTTAGGAAGAGCCATATAAAACGGAATATTGTACATGACTGATTCCGGATTATTTATGCATTCCAAATATACACCCCTCTGCGCGCCCGAGAGAGGATATTCATCAAAGATTTCTTCGTTATGTTCAATAACATTAGTGCGTTTATTGTATTGCTTCGCAATACCTTCCGGAGTCCTTCCGAGAAGAATCATCTCGCGCGTCAAACCATCAATATCAATTTCAGAAACAAGCATGATGGTTTTTATAGAATCGCCACCGAGCATAAAGAAATCATCTTTTATTCCAACTTTTCCACAATTAAGTATCTTTGTAAATGCAGCACAAATCTTTTCTTCAAATTGATTTGTTGGAGCAATATATTTTGTTCTAAAATCAGAAGTTTGTGGCTCTTTCAAGGCTTTTCTATCAAGCTTACCATTGATATTTTTAGGAAGTTCTGCAAGTTCAACAAAATATCTCGGAATCATATATCCAGGAAGCTTCTTTTCGAGATACTTTCTAAGCTCTAACCCTAAATTATTGTCACCAGAATTCTGTGGAATGTAATATGCAACAAGATAATTCTGTCCGTTTTTATCTACAAAGAAATGAACAGCAGCATCTAAAAGCTCTTTGTTCATTTTTAACAAACTTTCAATTTCAAGAGTCTCTACTCTTTGTCCATTTATCTTTACCATCCAGTCTTTTCTATTTACATAGACAACATCCCCTTTTTCTGTCTTGTAACCTAAATCGCCAGAATGGATAAGAGTCCTGCCATCATTAAGCTTTTCGAAAGTTTCTTTTGTCTTTTCAGGGTTCTTAAAATAGCACGTGTCAAAATACCCTACAGCACAAATTTCGCCTTCCTTTCCTTGAGGAAGTTCTACTCCGGCATCGTCAATAATTCGAAGCTCAACATCCTTAAGAGCTTTGCCAATCGGAGTATTCTCATAAGCCTTATCAATAATAAAGCGAGATACAATAAATTCTTCGCTCATACCATAAGATACTTCGAGCTTGTAGTCATCTGTATAGATATTTGAAACACGTTCACCGCCGGAAAGAATTTTCTTAAGCGACTTTGATGTATTATTAAACAACTTTAACAATTGAGGAGACATCCATATTACAGATATTTCATTATCTCTAACGAAATCTGCTAAAGCAGCGTTCGATTTTCTTACTTCCTCAGGAGTAATAAAAATAGTTGCTCCCATGCCAAGCATTGAAAAGCTTTCAAAAATCTGAACAGCAAATGCCAAGGAGCTTATTGCGGCAACTCTAAGAGGATCAACATCTTCTACTGTCTCGAATAGCCTTTCAGCGCCACGATACAAATCAGCCGCACTATGTAAAATTCCTTTTGGGTTTCCTGTCGAACCAGATGTATAAACCATATACGCAGCTTCTGTACCATCATTTGGTTTGCAGTACAAATCATACTGGTCTATATCTTCAAAAAACTGTTCGGTAATTACACATTTTGCGTTACAATCGGAAATAATATATGAGATTCTTTCTTGAGGATATTCCGGAACTACTGGAGCAAATATACATCCAGCCTTTAATGATCCCAAATATGAAGCGATATATTCTAAATTTCTTCCCATGTTAAGAACAACAAAATCGCCCTTAACATAGCCAAGCGAATGAAGTTTTCCTGCCATTTTAGAACTGAGTTCATCAAGCTCCTCATAGCTTGTACTTCTTTCACCATTTCTATCAACAATAGCAATTCTTTTCGGATATTTTTCAACAGATTTTTTAAACAGTTCAATGTAATTCATAATTTGCTCCTACAAAATCCACTCCGATTTAATTTGATCACAAAGATTCATAACCTTAACGCTTTCAGAGTGAGGCATTGAATCACTTTCTAGCTTTCCTTTGTTTATACAATTAATACTTTCTTCAAATTCATATTCATATCCACTAATTTTAATAGGGAATTTATCATGTTTAATTAACTTTCTGTTAGCATCAAATACTTCATAACTTGTCGGACAATTGATATCATCAATAAGAATATGTCCTCTTTCACAATGAATAATCCCTTCATGCCCACCATCACAGTCAATGCAAAATGATAGACTTGCAAGTTTTCCATCTGTATAACGGATAGTAATATTTTCAGAAGCATCTATGCCGGTATTTGCAAAATTGACACTCGAGGTAACTTTTTTAATATCATCACCTAAAAACATGAGCGCAAAATTAATTCCATAAACACCTATGTCGAGCAAAGCTCCCCCAGCCATAGATTTATCCATAATTCTTTTAATATGAGACATGGCAAATGAATCACAAGCTGTAATCATTCTTGGATTTCCGATAATATCGCTATCCAATATGTCTTTCACAATTTGTTTAAAAGGCATATATCTAATCCACATTGCTTCGGTTAAATACACACCCTTTTCTTTAGCCAAATTAAAAACGTACTCAGCTTCATGAGCATTTATTGTAATTGGCTTTTCACAGATAACATGCTTTCCGGCATTTATTGCATCTGTAATATTCCTAATATGCTCAGGATGCGGGGTACATATATACACAAGTTCAACATCTTTGTCATTATATAAATCTTCATATTTGCCGTAGGCCTTTTTATAACCGTATTTTTGTGCAAATTCTATAGCTCTGTTAATATCTCGAGAGGCAACAGCATGCAATTCAAGCTTCGGCATTTGTGCTAATGTCGAAGAAACTATCTTTGCAATTTTTCCAGTTCCTATGATTCCAAGTTTCATATTATTTTTGATGTATATCCATTTGTGGGTATGGGATCTCTATACCAGCGTTATCAAGAGCTGGTTTAATTGCGTCGTTAACAGCGTATGTTGCAGGCCAAAAATCTTTAGCCTTTACCCACCCTCTTAAGATTAAAACTATTGAGCTATCAGCATAGCTATCAACATGGCAAACAAGTTCTTTATCATTAAGATAATACCCTGTTGAGTTAGCAACACTAATTAAAGTCGATTTTGCTTTTTCAAGATCTGAGTTATAGGAAATCCCAATATTTATATCAAGCCTTCTTGCTCCACTTTTTGTCCAGTTGATAATTGAATCGGATGTCAAAGAGGAATTAGGCACGTTCACAATTTTATTATCTGCCGTTATGATTGTTGTGAAAAGCAAATCAATGCTATCAACTTTTCCTTCTATCGCCCCGGAAGAAATGTAATCACCTTGGGAGAACGGTTTTGTAAATATAATTAAAATACCAGAAGCTAAATTTGATAAACTCCCCTGTAATGCTAATGCAACAGCAGCACCAGCAGCAGCAAACATAGTGATAATTGATGTTGTATCAACTCCAAACTTGTTTGCAACTATGATAAAAAGAATGACTAAGAGGACAATCTTAACAGCATTGGTAACAAATTTGAGCATCATATTATCTACATGCTTACTCTTTTTCATTCCCGTTTTCAATGCTATGGTTACAATTTTTATTACAACTAAGCCGATAATCAATATTGCTATAGCTGGGGCAATTGTTTTTAGAAAGAACTCTTTATAATCCATTTTTACCTCTTGTTAATAAATCGATGCAAACTACTATTTTCACTCTTTTGCTCTGCCAAAGAACATAAAGACAATTGAACTTATAAGCAATAAGAACGGATAAAACAAATACGGGATAATATCAAATGAACTGATTATTCCTCCAAGTCCGCTTATAGCAGAAATTGCAACAAGCATTTGAGCTCCATAAGGAATGATGCCTTGAACAATACATGAGAATGTATCAAGTAAGCTTGCCGTTCTCTTAGGAGATATCTGATATTCTGTAGCAATCTGTTTGGCAATCGGATTTGCTATAACAATTGCAACGGTATTACTTGCTGTTGCAACGTCAATAAGTCCAACAAGAAGCCCAATACCAAGTTGGCCTGCTTTTTGTCCTTTAAATATAAATCTAATCAAAGAAAGAAGCGCATCAAAACCCCCATTTTCGCGAACTAAAGCACACATTGCTGCAACAAGGATGGTAATTACTGTTGTTTCAAACATGCTGCTTACACCAGTCCCCATATTGGCAAAAAGCTCTATCGGAGTAGAAGCTCCGGTTGTCAGCATAATAATTATTCCGGAAACTATTCCTATGATAAGCACTAAAAAAACATCTATACCGACAATGCCGCCAATAAGAACCAATACATATGGGATAATTTGAATTAAGTTGTAATCTTCAAGTGCCACATCTCCTGAATACTCTTTCATCGACACAATACAAATCAATATTACAGTCACTACTGCGGCAGGAAGAGCAATTGCAAAATTTGATCTAAACTTGTCTTTCATTGCACAGCCCTGACCGTTACAAGCAGCTATAGTTGTATCAGAAATAAATGAAAGATTATCCCCAAACATCGCACCTCCAATTACCGATGCAACACATAAAGGCAGACTGAATCCAGATGCATTTGAGATAGCAAAGGCTATTGGGGTAATCAATGTAACAGTTCCGACAGATGTTCCCATCGCAATTGATACAAAACAACTTATAAGAAAAAGTACTGCTACAAAAAATTTTGCAGGAATAAGCGACAGAATGAAGTATGCCACGCTATTAGCAGCAGATCTTCCAACGACGCCAACAAAAATTCCAGCAAGCATAAAAATGAGCACCATGGTAATTATATTAGGGTCGCTAATTCCTTTTCCCATAATCTCAAATTTCTTAGCATAATCGAATTGCTTAGTTTGCACGCAAGCGACGATAAGTGCAACCATAAAAACGACAACAATCGGAATATTGTAAAACCCCATAGGAATTTTTAATACATACTCAAATAAAATTCCCAGGCCTAAATACAAAACCAAGAATACTAAAATCGGTAATAAAGCTTTTAAGTTTCCTTTTCTCATAACGATTCCTTGTATATAAAGCTAAGCCCAGCTATTCACCAACAATATGCGATCCTTTTTTAGCTTCCAGCCAAGGAATGAATAATTCGGAATAAATGTAAACGAGTATAGCAACTAAAGGAATTGATACGAGGATTCCAATAACGCCAAACAGCTTCCCAAATACAATTATACCCATTAAAATCAGCACGCCCGGAACATTTAAAGCATCGCCAAACAGCTTTGGTTTGATTACATAACCATCTATAGATTGCAGTACAAGTGTAAAAATTATAAATGGAATAACTGCAGTAGGTTTTACTAATAAAAGGATAAATGCGCCAATCGCACCTCCGACAATAGGACCAAATGTCGGAGCCAAATTTGTAATTCCAACTACAAAGGAAACAAATATAGCATTCGGCATTTTTAAGATAATCATAAATATGTAATTAGCAACACCTACTATGCAAGAATCTACTAATTCGCAAGCGCAATATCTTGAAAAGATGCTGTTAAACTTTGCAAACAAATTTGCTCCGTCTTGATATTTATCCAATGGTAAAGTAAGTTTAAAGAATTTAGCCATAAATGATACTATCTTTGCTTTTTCGAACAAGAAATAAATAGCAAAAATAACCCCAATGAACCAGTTCATGGCAGTTCCGCCAATGCTTGTAGTTTTATCTATAATGGTTTCGAAATTGTTAGTCAGTATTGACCACAGCTTAGTAACTAAACCATCTTCAGAAGCCAATGAATTAATAAAGTTTGTAACTATAGCCATATCCTTAAATGGCAAACTTGAATTTTCGACAAAATGCTTTAAACGCAATACATATACCTTATAATTCCCCACTAAACTGGTTATGCTATCTGCAATTTGCGGAATCAGTGATATTACTAAGAGTGCAATAATTAAAAGTACCACTATAATTGAAATTGCAGCAGATAGTTTCCATTTAACAGAGTCTTTGGCGATTTTTTTAAATACTCTGTTCTGGAAAAATCTAGCAACAAGGTTGACAATATACGCAATAATTACACCTATAATTACAGGGCTTATTATTTCAAAAAATCCTGCAACAACAGCCCAAAGTGCGCTCAAATGAGTCAGGCAAACGAAAAACAGTACGCAAACGCAGCCTGCAAGAGCATATTCTTTCCACTTTTTGTCAATGTCTTTAAACTTAAATTTCATACTTTCCCCCATTTTATATTCTTCTTAATATTATACCACGAGAGAGGCGATTATTGCATATAAAAAGGCTCCTTGAAATCTCAAGGAGCCCTAAAAAGCTGTTATTTTTATGCCTTGTCGTTGCAACCAAGAACATCAATAATCTTGTGTTTTACAAGCTGTTTAATGTTTTCTCTTGCCGGTTTAAGATATTCTCTTGGGTCAAACTTATCAGGATGTTCAGCCATAAACTGACGAATTGTACCGGTCATAGCAAGTCTAAGATCTGAGTCAATGTTAATTTTGCAAACAGAGAGTTTTGCTGCTTCTCTGAGCTGTTCTTCCGGAATACCTACTGCATCAGGCATATTTCCGCCATTCTCATTAACCATCTTTACATATTCCTGTGGAACAGATGATGATCCGTGAAGAACAATTGGGAAACCAGGCAGTCTCTTTGATACTTCTTCAAGAATATCAAAACGAAGTGGAGGTGGTACTAAGACACCCTTTTCATTTCTTGTGCACTGTGCCGGTTTAAATTTATATGCACCGTGTGATGTACCAATTGCAATTGCAAGAGAATCACAACCTGTTTCTTTTACAAATCTTTCTACATCTTCAGGTCTTGTATATGAAGAATCTTCAGCAGCAACCTTAACTTCATCTTCAACACCTGCAAGTGTACCAAGTTCTGCTTCTACTACAACGCCGTGAGCATGAGCGTATTCAACAACCTTCTTTGTGATTGCAATATTCTCATCTAATGGCTTGCTTGATGCATCAATCATAATTGATGTGAAACCATCGTCTACACATTCCTTGCATGTTTCAAATGAATCACCATGGTCAAGGTGAAGAGCAATTGGAAGCCCAGTTTCTTTTTCTGCAGCTTCAACAAGCTTTACAAGATATGTTCTGTTAGCATAATTTCTTGCGCCTCTTGATACTTGAAGAATTACCGGTGCATTACATTCTTTAGCAGCTTCTGTAATACCCTGAATAATTTCCATGTTGTTAACATTGAAAGCTCCAATAGCATAGCCGCCATTGTATGCTTTTTCAAACATTTCCTTTGTTGTTACTAATGGCATATTATATCCTCCTAAAATTCCTTTGAATTTATTATTTCAACCTACATATTATAGCACTTTTTGACTATATTTAAGCCTATTTTTGCATATATTGAGCAAAAGCTTCTTCAAAATATTTATCCTTTATCATTTTTACAAATTGATTGTTTGGATAATCTAAAGCATGTATGAAGAACCCTGCCACACCATAAGGCTTAAGCATTTCGTTAATTCTGTCAACTTCGGCCTCACTATCGGTTTCAAAGTACATCTTAACAAATATGCGCCAAGCCGCTCTGACAGTATCCATAGGCATATGGAAAAAACTTTCGCAAGTATTTGCGGGGTCGTAATTTCCGAAAATATATGAAATTCCAAGGTCAAACAGTGGGTTTCCGGCAGTAAGAAGCCCTATATCAATCAGGTAGCTCTTGCCATCTGCCAGAATCAAATTAGTCATATTATAATCGCCATGCAAAATAGCATTACCATCATCAACAGTATCAAGAAAGCGTTTTACAGCTTGTTTTTCGGCATCTGAATAATAAGGCGACAAATCCAATGAAACAAGTATTGAATCTTTTGTCGAAAGCAAATAGCCGTTATCGCAAGAACTTGTATGAATTAGCTTAGCCATATCAGCATAATACTTTACATATTTTTCCATGTTGCCTGGGTCCCGACTTATACATCTACTTACCGATTCTTTACCGGCTATATGTACAAATGCAAGCCCAAGCCAGCCAGTTTCCTCTGCCTTTACCATTCCTAAAACCTGAGGGGTGGAAATTCCAACTTTATGCAACAAATCTGCCAAACGCATTTCATTCAAATAAACACTCTCTGAAGCTTGTTTTTCTTCAGAAGGAAACTTATATAAAATTTTTTCATCTGCACTAAGATAGGTATTAGAATTATGGCGTTTACTTACTATTGTGCATTCACTCAACTTTACTACTTGCATCACACAAACCCTTAAATTACTTTAACTTTTTTCCGCAAAATACTATAGCAGCTTTAGCAAGCATCTCCATAGCATCTACATAATAATCAGATAAATTGCACTCTCTTTTAAGTATAGAAAGTTCTGTGCATCCAAGAATCAATTTGTCACATCCCAATGCCTTCATTTCCATCTCAACGGAATTTATTCTTGAAAGTTCTATGCTTATACCACGCTTTATATCATATATAATATCCATTATTTCTTTTTGAGAATCTTTAGAAGGAATGCAGCTTTCTATTCCATATTCTTTAAGTTCTTTTTGATATAAGCCTGTTTGAACTGTCCCATCCGTAGCTAAAATTCCCACCTTTTTTGCTTTCGAATTTTCTGATATATATTTTGCCGTTTCACGTAACATATGTATGATAGGAATATTTATTTCCCGTGAAAGATCCTCTGCAAAATAGTGCGATGTATTACAAGGAATAGCAATACATGCACATCCCATTTGTTCTAAAGCTGTGGCATCTTCTATAAGATTCTTTTTTACAAGCTGCTTAGAATTTACATCGCTTGATAAAATTGAAGCCGTTCTATCTGGCATACTGGCATGATTTAAAATGACCATATTAAGATGATCCTGATCTTTAGATGCATCAGTATAATCAATAATCATTTTATAAAAAAGTTGTGTGGCCTCTGGACCCATGCCCCCTATAACTCCGAGAGCTTTATTTTCCTTAGTGTACATAATTAATAATAATATTTCTTAAACTTATAAAAATGTCCCAGAAGTGATTTTTTTAACTTTAAACGGCGAATAAATGCAGAATCCGGAGCATAAAGTAATGGGTTTACAACATTTCCTTCTGCAATAAGTTTCTTCATTTGAGCCTTATACTTCTCATCATGAACATATTTAAATGCAACGCCCTTTGGAACAACCATCCATAAAGATTCTTTCGTTACTATATTCATTGGAAGATCTTCTTTATATATTCTATCTCTAACAAGAAGTTCTGCGAGATTTGCGCCAGCACCGGTTACATAATAATTACTGCGGCCCTGACGGGTATTAATCTCAAAAGCTTTAAACTTTCCGTCACGCTGATCGTATTTTATATCAAAATTAGAGAAACCTATAAAATGTAAATCTTCCAATAAGTTCTTGAACTTAAGCTCTAATTCTTCGTTATGTTCAGTAATAATTATCGCATGATTTCCAAGCCCATGTGGCGTATGTTCCTCGAGCAACACATGCCCAAGACACATCATTTTTACTCTGCCATTTCTATCAGAATAATTCGTAAGGACTCTCATATATGAATCGTCACCCGGAATACAATTTTGTATTATCACCGTATCAGGATAACCGGCGCCGTAAATATCATGAAGCACTCGATGTACATCTTCTATTGAGTTCTCACAATAAACCTTTTTTTGACTGGCATATGGATGTCTCCAATATTCTATACCATTGGATGGTTTTAAAATAAAAGGTCCTCCAAATGGGAGCGTAAAATCATCGCCCATTTCTTTGCGATAAACAAAAGTGTCAGGATAATCGATTCCGTTTTTTTCACAAAGCTCGTAAAAACGTTCTTTATTTATCAAAGAATCCATTAAATCTATATTGATATATGGAGCCTCTATATTTGCCGGAAATTTGTCTTTATTTACAGAGATTAAACGAACATAGCTATCTCCGCACCCAACTAGCAATACCCTTTTATTGCTATACTTCTTAGCATATGATAATACTAAGTCAAAAAAGACATCTTGCTCATCTGCTTTTGGATTTGCCCTATAATTCATAATAGCCGACCCATAGCATGGCATAGTCTCAAATTTACCGTAAACATCCGGTTTAATTCCATAGGCTTCATGAAAAGCTCTTGAAACACTATATACGTTTATATCCCCTGCAAACAGAAGGACTCTAAAATCATTATCCATTATTTCACCATTTTGACCTTAAATTTTAGTATATCATAAATCATAGGCTTTTGGCAGACTATAATTTCCACTATTTTACATATTATTATATCAGCTTTAAGAATAGAAAAGGTAGTGATTTAGTGATAAAATTAATTATATATATGTGATTACGAGGTATTACAATGACTGAAGATGACAGATTTATAAAAGCACTTGAATTTACAATTATTAAACATGATAGCCAGTATAGAAAAGGCGGATTACCATATGTAACCCACCCTTTAAGCGTTTCTGAAATGCTTAGAGCCAAGGGGTACGGTATAGATTATAGAATAGCCGGATTATTCCATGATTTGCTCGAAGACACTGATGCTACAGAAGAAGAAATTCTCGAATATGGCGGAGAAAAAGTCTTAGAAGCAGTTAAACTTCTCACAAAAGAAGATAACTATGTTATGGAAAATTACATAGATAGAATCAAGAAAAATGAAATCGCAAAAGCTGTTAAAGCTGCTGACAGACTACACAACTTGAGATGCGCCTTCTCTGCTGATGAGAACTTCAGAAGAAAATATATTCTTGAATCTCTCGACTGGTACATGGATTTTGATAAAGAAATTCCGCTTGCGGTCAAAGCTCTTTCAGATTCATTGAGCAAGCCAATGGCAGAGATGTCGTTGATGTACGACGAAATCGGATCTTGGAAAATCTAATCACTTATATACATACCAATATTTAAGATTCACCGAATATTTATAGAGGGAATTGATATGGAATTAAAACTATCTGATATTGAAAAAGCTGCAGAAAGATTAAAACCTATATTGCACCACACAGAGCTCGACCTCTCCTCTACATTTTCAAAAATGACAGGTGGAGAAATTTATCTCAAATGCGAGAACAGACAAAAAACCGGTTCTTTTAAAATCAGAGGAGCAAGCAATAAAATTGCATCTATGATAGAAGCAAACGATAAGAGCCCTGTTGTTGCATCTTCAGCAGGAAACCATGCTCAAGGCGTTGCATATGCTGCACACAAATATGGAATTCCGGCAACTATCGTTATGCCGGAAGCAGCTCCGATTGCAAAGATTCAAGCTACCGAAAATTACGGTGCAAAAGTCGTATTAGCAGGTTCTTGTTATGATGATGCTTATGCCAAGGCTTGCGAAATTTGCAAAACCGAAGGCGCAAAATTTTTGCATCCATACGATGATATTGATGTAATTGCAGGACAAGGGACATTAGGTCTTGAAATACTTAGCGATTTACCAACAGCAGATATAATTATCGCCCCAGCCGGAGGCGGCGGTCTGCTTTCAGGAATTGCTTGTGCAGTAAAGCAGATAAATCCAAGAATTAAGGTTGTTGGAGTGCAAGCTGAAACAGCAAATGCTGTTTGTCAAAGCTTCCAAAACAAAAAACGCACTTGCACAGAAACAGCATCAACTATTGCCGATGGTATTGCCGTTAAAGCTCCTGGAGAAATAACAGTAGACTTAATTAATCAATATGTCGATGAAATGGTAACTGTTTCCGACACTCAAATAGCAGACGCCATTTTGCTCTTGATGGAGCGTTGCAAGATGATTGTTGAGCCTGCCGGAGCAACTCCGGTTGCCGCAGTCCTTAACAATAAGCTTGATGTTAAAGGTAAGCGAGTAGTATGTGTCCTTTCAGGTGGTAATATTGATGTAAGCCTAATTAACAGTTTAATAGAACGAGGCATGGTTGCAAGACATAGAAGAATTCAACTTGCAGTTAAATTACTTGATAAACCTGGCAGCTTAGCTAAGCTATTAGTAATACTTGCACAAACAGGTGCAAATGTTCTAAAGATTGAACACGATAAGCTTAAATCCGGATTAAATCCAAATGAAACTATCGTTCATGTAGCTTGCGAGGTAAAAGGAAAAGAGCATGAAAATGAGCTTATAGAAGCTATTAAGGCAGAAGGTTGCGAAGTAACAAAAGAGGAATAAATTATGAAAACCGTATCAACAACAAAAGCACCGGCAGCAATAGGACCTTATTCACAAGGACAAATTTGTGGCAATTTAGTATTTGCATCAGGACAGGTTCCTATCATTCCGGAAACAGGTGAAATTGCTCAGGGCCTTGAGGCTCAGGCAAATCAAGTTTTTAAAAACATCGGTGAAATCTTAAAAGCAGCAGGAACAGATATGAGCAAGGTTGTGAAAACAACAGTGTTTATAAAAAACATGGATGACTTTGCAAAGATTAACAGCATTTACGCACAATACTTTACAGAGCCATTTCCAGCAAGAAGCTGTGTAGAAGTTGCAAGACTTCCAAAGGATGTACTCCTTGAGTGTGAAGTCATTGCAGAACTATAAGCTAAATCAAAAGGAGGGAAAAATAATGGAACTTAAAGGTAGTAAAACAGAAGCTAATTTGTGGAAAGCTTTTGCCGGAGAAAGCCAGGCAAGAAATAAATACACATATTATGCAAGCAAAGCACGTAAAGAAGGTTATGAACAAATAGCTGCAATTTTCGAAGAAGCTGCAAGCAATGAAAAAGAACATGCTAAAATGTGGTTTAAAGCCGCACATGGTATCGGTTCAACAAAAGAGAACTTACTTGATGCTGCTGAAGGCGAACATGAAGAATGGACACAAATGTATAAAGAAATGGCCGAGACAGCAAAGGAAGAAGGATTCGTTGCTTTATCAGATCTTTTCAATGCAGTAGCTAAAATCGAAAAGAGCCACGAAGAAAGATATCTTAAACTCTATGAGAATTTAGAGAACAACGAAGTATTCAAGAAAAATGACGGAACAGTTTATGTATGGTATTGCAGAAACTGCGGACATCTTGAATATGGTACTGAGGCTCCGACAGTTTGCCCGGTATGCGGACATCCACAAGCTTATTTCGAGATTAAAGCTTCTAATTATTAATACTCAAAAACAAAGAGCCAGTAGCAATAAGCTACTGGCTCTTTTATTATAATCATTAATTAAAGTTTGATTTGCTTTTTTAAAAATTCATATATTTCTTCTGCCTTTGGTGGACATCCTTGTAGTGAACATTTAAAGTTTTTAGTGCAGCTACCTATTCCAAGTTCACCACTTTTTTCTCTCCAGCCCTGGCCTATAGCAATTTTCTTATCAAGTTTATCAATAAGGCCCTCTTCTTTTAGCTGAGTTAAAGCCGAAATCAACATACCATAGCATGCACTGCAAGACTCAACTTCTTCTACTGCATAATTAACATCAAGTATTTTATGTCTATCAGGAAGATCTTCTGTATTTTCACCTTCCAAAGTAATTATATGCAATTTGGATAAATCTGAAATACCAGTCCCAAGCTTTTCTGCTACTGATATATATGGGATTTCTTCTTTTTCATATCCCAAAATGCTTGCTGCATACGAATCAACCAGTACAGGATCTTTTGCAACCATAATACAATTTCTGACAAGCGGACTGCCGCCCTCTTCAAAATCGGGGTCACCGCAAATATGATCTATAACGATAAAGTTCGGTTTAATTAGCTGCGATAGATGCCCAATTGGCTTGTGCAAACCCAATTTATGAAACCTTCTTTTTTCCACATTCGGAATCAGGCCTTTCATATTCTTAAGTGCACAGGTCATTTTTGTTTGGCAATGGCCCTTAAGGACAGGAACATTAATTAAGTAATCAATATGATCAACACAGTCACAAATGTTCAGCTTAATTCCGGCAGCATCTACTTCATGATAAGTATCAAGCTGAGTATCAATAATTTTTACATCATATTCCGAAGCTAAGCTGTTGTATCCACAGTATTCAAAGGCATCGGCGGTTTTATCACCGACCCACGAGCCCTCAGTTATGACAATATCATTAAAACCATTTTCTTTAAGGTATTCGATTATTCCGACTACAATTTCAGGATGTGTTGTTGCACCAAACTTTGCCGGAGATGAAACGACCAAATTTGGTTTTATGCCAATAGTGGAACCTCCGGGAATCTCAGTGGCAAGCTCTGCCCTTTCGAGTAACCTTTTGGTCATTGCCTTGAAATCTTTTCCATATGCTTTTATTATTTCATCATTCTTAATCATTTTTCTTTACCATTTTTAAATGTACTGATTTCATTATGTAACATTTACAACCGAAAAGCCACTAAAAATGTGATAAAATGTATATGAGGTGCTAATAAATGAAAAAGGAATCTACAATAAAGCTCACAACTGCGGCCCTTTTACTTGCAATTATCATAGTTATGCAACTGGTAAAAAATACCTCTGCATATATCTCCGGGCCGATTATTAATACTGTCCTTGCAATTGCAATGCTAAAACTTGGCACATTATGGGGATTGGGATTTTCAATTATAGTCCCGTTTATGTCAATAGTATTTGCTCCGGCATCAGCTATGACTGCCATTACATATGCAACCAGTTTTTGCACACTACCGATTATTATCATAGGAAATATAATTTTTATTGTATGCGCTAAACTCGGAAGCAAAAAAACTCAGCTAATTTTTACTGTCTCACTAATCATAGGAGCTGTTCTTAAATGGTTATTCATGTGGGGTTGCGGAGATTTAATACTTCTTTCTGTCTTTGCAGACTCTCTTGGCAAGCTAACCGCAGTAGTAACCAAAGTCTTCTCTACACTGCAGCTTTATTCGGGATTACTTAGTATAATTCTAATAGTTCCGATTAATATAGCGTTAGAAAAAGCAACTAAAAAGTTATAATAAAAATAGCTTCCATTTAGAAAATGGAAGCTATTTTTTAATTAAAATTCAAATGCCGCTTTTATAAATCCATCTGTATGGTTAATCATCATATCACTAACTTTATCAAAATCTTTTATGTTGTAGATTTTAGTAACGCCTGTGAATTGCCAGATTTTCTTATCAAGAAGCTCCATGCAGCGACGACATAAATCTGCTTCATAATCAATTCTTCGTTCGTGACAATTTATCGTTGTGATAGCTTTAAAGTTCCAAAGTTTATAATCAATAGTTCTCAATCCATCATTGTGATATCCACCGATGCCAAGCCTACCATGAGCCTTCACCAGTCTTCCGGCAAGCTGAAGTCCATCTTCCGTACCGGTGAATTCCATAACCGTAGGAATACCAAGCGCAAACAATGCGGAATTATCTCCGTTTCTTGTCAAGTCTACAAAACCCATAGTATCAAAATCGGAGATATAATTATGCGGAATTTCTTCAGGTAGATATGTTTCTGTTGCTCCAAATTTTTTAGCATTTACCAAGGCTTCAGGGCGTTTATCGATTGCAATAATATTTCCATACCCCATAGCTTTGAAAAGAGAAATTGTTCCAAGTCCCATATATCCGCAGCCTACAACTGCGACCGTATCTCCCAAAGTTTGAATCGGAAGTTTCATAGCCGCAGAAAGCAAACATGCTAAAGGCTCTGAAATTGCATCTTCATCCTTTAAGCTATCAGGAACATGGGCCATTTTTGCAGGTTCAACAGCGATATATTCTTTGTAAGCTCCGCCGCCAAGACCTGTAACTCTATCTCCAACATTAAAGCCCTTAACATTAGCCCCTACTTTTTCTACAACACCAATAGACTCATGCCCGAGAAGGTCTCCGGCCTTTGCAGTCTTCCATGGATACCATTCTGAATGACACATACCGGTAAGCGTAACTTTTACCAACATCTCATCATCCGTAATTTCAGGAACCGGAACTTCAATAATTTCGGTCTTTCCAGGACCTGCCATAATCATTTGCCTCATTGTTCTTTGCATACTTTTCTCCTATTTACAATCTTTCATTGACTTGCCAAATCCCGCAAGTTTTGCGAAATCTGAAGCAAAATCATTTACAGCCAAATCAACATTTGAAACTTTGCAAAGCGATATCAATAAATCGGGCGCTACGGTTACGGCAGCTACGCTATGCTTACAGAGCTCCAGAATCTGGTTTGTTTGTTTAAAACTTGCGCCAAGAACTTGGCAATGAAAATTATTCTTTACAAACATATCATGAATATTGCAAGCAAGCTTAATACCATCCCCTCCAAGTACAGTAACCCTGTTTACATAAGGTGCGGCATAATCAGCCCCACACATAGCAGACATGCATGCCTGCATTTCATTGTAAACAACTGTAGCTGTCACTCTTATTCCTTCCTTATGAAGAAGCTTCATGGCTTTAAAGCCCTCTTCTATCGCCGGAATTTTCACATATGTTTTATCTCCAAGCACATCAACAATTCTATGCGCTTCATCAATCATCCCTTCCGCTGTTGGAAGTACAGCCTGTGCATGAAGCTGCGCATCAGCGCCGATAACAGCCCTTATTTCTTTTAGTACTTCAAATGGATTGCGACCTTCCTTTGCCAGAATGCTTGGATTGGTAGTCACTCCATCAACAGGATAATATTCATATAAACGGCGAATCGTTTCGATATTTGCATTATCAATTAGTAATTTCATATTACATTACTCCATAGACTAACTCGCAAAATTAATTATTTCTAAACTTTAGATTTTTCCATTTTTTGCATTTCTTTATCTATATTTAAGAATAGCACTATCACTATTATTGCGAGCCCGAATATTGCCGGAACCCAGCCCAGCATAGCATTAATAGCCCTAATAGCTGATTCCGGTTGCACGCTAAGGTTTGCATCATATCCTGCCATATCTAAAGCTCCTGTAAGCAGTTTTGCGGCCAGGGCTTCGCCAAGTTTTGTCGATAGATTATCGGCAGTCCCAATCATACCATCTAAGCGCCTACCCTCACGCCATTCAATTAAATCGGAAAGATTGTTTCTATTAGTATTAAACATTACAAAGGTAATGGCAACACCAACACCTGTTGTCACACAATTTACATATAACGCAGCAAGTGAATTAGGATCAATAATAAACCACAATTTGCCAAGTGCGAAGAAAATACCACCAAGCACCATAGTCTTCTTTCTTCCGAGTTTCTCATCTATTTGCGATACAAAGATTGTTGTCACAAGAGATGCTACTAAATAAACAGCCTCTATCATAGTTACATCATCTGATGAACCGCGAACGTAAGTACAATAATATGTGAGACATGTTAAAAGTGAAAGATTAATTATTCCGTAGAATAAAATGTAAATCGTATTTAAAACAAATGGTTTATAGCTATAAAGTACTTTAAAGATATGAAGAAGACCTACATGTTCTTCTTCCTCTTTTTGAGCAGCAACTCTTTCTTTTGTTGTTGCATAGTGAATAATGCATCCTAAAATGCAAACTGCAGCCATAACACAAGCTGTAAGGAAGAATCCTCTGCTTCCTGTTTCAGGATTCAAATTTCCGTTATCATCCAAAGCTCCAAAAAGATTTAATAGTGGGAAACATGCTACAGCGCCAATGGCTGTTCCAACGCAGCTTCCTATGTTTCTATGCACATTAATTGAACGTCTGTCGGAATCTGAATTTGTTGCCAAAGCTGCCATGCAATTATACGGGATGTCTGTTGCAGTATACAAAAGTTCAAAAAGAAAATACCCCAATGAAGCAATAATAATTGTCACTGTATTTGATGCATGAAAATTAGTAAAAATAAGTATTACTGTAATTGCCCATGGAATTGCACTATATAAAGCAAACGGACGAACCCTTTCTCCATTTTTGAAGCGATGATTTACAGCAAAATATCCTACTAAAGGATCATTTATAGCATCCCAAACAATACCGAGAGATAAAATCGTCCCGGCGGTCCCCATAGAGATTCTTAAAACTTCTGTTAAGAAAAACAGATAGTATAAACTTTTAAATTGATAAACAATATTGGATGCGGCTGAAAAACTGCCAAATCCTATTTTTTCAGAAAGCTTAATTCTTCCTTCCATTAGATAATACAATCCTCTCTGCTTTTAACATTCAGTAACTTTTCACGAAGAAGCTTTTTAAATTTTTCGCCCTCGTCATTCATAGGGTTATGACCCGAATTATCAAACCAAATCAAAGATTTGTCAGGTGCTTTGATAGTATTAAACCAATCTTCTACAAGAGACGATGGTGTGTTTTGATCAAGCCTTCCATCGAATATGTAAAACGGAATCTCGAATTTTGTGCAAGTCTTTGGAAAACATGTTCTTCCGCACTCGGGCCACATCTTTTCTAAAACTATTTTATGTCCCTTTGCTATTCCCCAAATATCACCTATGCTGTATTCTTTTGCAGTCAGCATAGGAATAACTGTAGATGTAAGATATCCCTGTTTTTTCTCGTTAGGAGAATAACCACCATACTTCATCATGACCTCACGTTGCATCATCATGCCATCATAATTTCCGCCTTTGTAGATTCCATTAACCGGAGGCCCGCATTTTTCCAAAATTTTAATGGATTTTTGGTCATTGGCCTTTTTAGCTTCATTCATACAAAATTCCCAGCTTAGGCTTTCATTTAAAGCCCCATCGACAACCTGGCCAAACCCGACAAATGCTGCTATATGCTCGGGATAACGGTTACAAAGATATGTACCAAGTTCAGAGCCCCAGCTTCCGCCAATGACGAAAATTTTATCTTTATGAAATCGATTGCAAAGCCATTCAACTAATTCTTTTGCATCTTGGACGAGTTGATTTATAGTAAGTGTAGAAATATCTACACCTTTATAAGAGCCGCCACTACCTCTCTGATCCCATGTAGCCATAGTAAATGTGTCAAGCAAATCTGAGTGGTCTGAAAATATTGTATGTCTATTACATACTCCCGGCCCGCCATGAAGAAATAGCAAAACGGGATTCTTTTCATTCAGACTTTTTACATGAACTTTTTGGGGAAAATCTCCAAGTTTAATTTTTTCTTTAATATCAAGCATATTGATTAGTACTCCGAATTGAATTATAAGGACAGCGGCACTAAGTCGCTGCACTACTGCAATCTACAAGATTTAAATGTCTACCTTAGTATGGAAAAACTAATTTTAATCACATTAAACATATACCGTAATTTTATCATTTAGCAAAAAGCTATTCAATAATTGTTATAAAAACAACACACCTGACCGTTTGGGCCAGGTGTGTTGGATGCAATAGTGCTAAGTTCTTATCATTATAAGCTTTTGCTGAACTGACTATTTCTTCATGCCCATTGGGCCTTCTTTGAACATAGCAGGATCCATTTCCTTTAAATCCTTGCTGATTATAGGGGTGAATTCCATACAATCTAAAATGTCTTTCTGAAGATCTACGCCAGGAGCGATTTCGATAAGTGTCATACCTTCTTTTTCAAGCTTGAATACTGCACGCTCGGAAATATAGTAAACTGTCTTTCCTGTATCTTGAGCATATTCACCGGAGAAGGTTATCTGTTCAACATCTTTTCTGTATTTAATTGCTTTTCCCTGCTGAAGGATTTCAATCTTTCCATCGCCAATCTTGAACTTGTTGCCTCCGGCCATAAATGTACCTACGAAGCAAACAACATCTGTTGGTTGTGTAATATTGATGAATCCGCCAGGGCCTGTGATTTTGCCATTAAATTTAGAAACATTTACATTACCGTGACTATCAACTTCTGCGGCACCAAGTACAGCTACATCAATTCCGCCACCATCATAAATATCAAATGTATTAATATGGCTGATGATTGCATCTGGGTTAATAGCATTACAAATTCTCATTCCACCAAGAGGAACGCCGCCGAAAATACCAGCCTCGATTGAAAGTGTAATATCGCCGGAGAAGCCTTCTTCTGCGGCAACATCGGATACCATTTCAGGCATTCCGATACCGAGGTTTACATGTGCTCCCTTAGGAATAACAGCAGCAGCTCTTCTTCCGCAAACCTTTCTTTCTGAAAGAGGTTCCGGAGTATATGAACCTGCAGGAACTCTGATTTCGCCTGATCTTTCAGGGAAATATTCAGCATCAGCAAGGCACTGTCTATGATCATTCTTATCAGCTACTACAACATAGTCAATAAGTGATGATGGGATAACGATATCGTGAGCCTTGAGGTTTCCTCTTTCTACAACAGATTCTACCTGGCAGATTACGATTCCGCCAGAGTTATGTGTAGCACATGCCATTTCGAAAGCATCCATAATGATTGCTTCTTTTGTCATTGAAATGTTTCCGATTGAATCGGAGCATGTTCCACGAACAAGAGCTACATCAATAGGTTCTGTTTTGTAGCGAAGATATTCCTTACCATCAAGATTTACTAATTCTACAATATCCTTGCCTGCATCTTTTGCAGCCTGGTTAGCTTTACAAGCTTCAACACGAGGATCTGCATATGTCTTAAGACCTATAGTTGTGAATACTCCAGGTTTCTTTCCTGCAAGTGCACGAAGAATCTGAGCATTAACACCCTGCGGAACCATATAGCAAGGGAATTTGTTAGCATCAACAAGAGCCTTCATTTTTGGGGTTGTTCCAACATGTGCTGTATGGAGTTCTCCAACGAGTCCTTCATGAGCAAGAGCATTCATTCCCCATTCACCATTATCACCAATACCAGATTCATAGAAAAGGCGAAGTCCCTTTGGACTTCCTGTTTCGAGGAATCTGTCACGAATTGCATTTAACAATCCCTGAGGAATAGAGGTTGCGATAATACCTTGGCATCCGACTCTGTCGCCGTCTTTAATAAGCTCGGCAGCTTCTTTTGCTGTGATAATCTTCATTTCTTTCTCCTTAATAATTTATAGCTGTAATTATTTGTCTTTCCACTGAACAGCAACACCGTTTGCAAGCATTTCTTCAACTTCTGCATCTGTGTAGCCCATCATCTTAAGAACTTCTACTGAATGTTCACCAACACGGCCATAAGGAATCTCAATCTTTGGTTCTGCCTTATCTCCAAATGTTGCCGGTGGAGCCGGGAACATTGTTGTTGTTCCGTCTCTATGTGTTACAGGATAAACCATATTATTTGCGATAGCCTGTTCATCACTTACTACATCGTGAACATGGAAAATTTTAGAAAATGCAACATCGTTTTCCTGAAGTCTCTTGCACATTTCTTCTTCTGTGTATTGAGCGAAACCTGCCTCAAGAATCTTGAACATTTCATCTCTGTTTTCTGTTGCGCCATCAGGATTATTGAAACGCGGGTCGTCCATTAAATCTTCACGACCAACAGCTCTTAAATACTTTGGATAAATCTTTGTATCAAAGATACTTGTATTAATCCATGCGCCATCTTTTGTTTTATATGTGTTGCATACAGGTGAAGCTGGCTTTGTTCTTGTCTTTGGATAATTATTGTTATACTGGCAAGACATTAAGTCGCAACCTGCAGCCCAAACGCCCTGTCCGTAAAGAGATGCAAATACTTGGCAACCTTCGCCAGTCTTTTCTCTTTGATAAAGTGCTGTGCCTATTGCGCCAGCAAGTGTTGATGCTGTTGAGTTGTCTCCAATGCCATAGAAAGGAATTGCAGGAGAAGCACCTTCTGCACCGCCTCCTTCTGACTGGTCAATCTGCATTCCGGTATGTGACCAATATGCAACTGTATCATAGCCTGCATCATCTTTTTCAGGTCCGTAATTTCCAAATCCATTAATAGCAGCCCAAACAAGTCTTGGATATTTTGCATGAAGTGTTGCAAAATCAAGACCGTTCTTTTCAAGAGCCTTTGGACGCCAGTTTGTAGCAAATACATCAGCCCAAGCAAGAAGCTTATCCATAACTTCTTTTCCTTTAGGATCTTTAAGATTCAGGTTAATAATTTTTTTGTTAACATTGTAATGACCAAAGAACGAATTGTGTTCATCATTACATGTCATACCAAGAGTTGCGCCTATTAATCTCATTGGGTCTCCAATTGTTGATTCGACCTTGATTACCTCAGCACCCCAGCTGGCAAGAATTACTGTTGCAGCAGGAACTGAGATATACTGCCCTAAATCAAGGACATGAATTCCTGCAAGTGGCTTTGTATTATTCATACTTTTCCTCCATATATAAATAGCGTTAAAATATACCACTATTATTATAAACTATTTTTATGCAATCTTCCCAACATTTTTTGAAATTCTAATAAAATATGGGCTCGGCATATATTGAACAATAGCAAGCTTATGGGGTATAATAATATCAAATTATTTAATAATTTTTTGTTAATCGCATTATTTCAAGCAACATTTAGGAGGTTAAATAATGGGAGCATTAGACGGTTATAAGGTATTAGATTTCTCAACACTTCTTCCAGGACCATATGCAACAATGACACTTGCAGATATGGGTGCTGAAGTTCTTAAGGTAAGCAGCAAGGACAAATATGACCTCGTTGTTAACTGGCCACCTGTAATTAAAGGTGCAAAGGTTACCGGAGCTCAGGGATGGCTCGGAAGAAACAAAAAAACAATCTTCCTTAACATGAAAAAGGAAAAATCAGTAGAAGCAGTAAAGAAACTTGTTCAGGAATACGATATCGTTGTTGAACAGTTCCGTCCAGGCGTTATGGACAAACTCGGAATCGGTTATGAAGCATTAAAGGCTGTTAACCCAAGAGTTATTTACTGTGCTATTACAGGATATGGCCAAAATGGTGCTTTCTCAATGAAAGCTGGTCATGATATTAACTATCTCTCCCGTGCAGGTATCTCATATGCGGCAGGCAGAAAAGTTGGTGGTCCATCTCTTTATAACTTCCAGATTGCCGATGTAGCTGGTGGTTCAATGAATGCAGTTGCTTCAATTTGTGCAGCTATTATCTATAGAGAAAAGACCGGCAAGGGCCAGTTTATTGATGTATCAATGCAAGATAGTGTAATCCCATTCAATTCAATGGATGGTGCAAGCTTCTTCGCAGGCGGCCCAATGCCTGAAAGAGAAAACGGACAGCTCAATGGCGGAGAAATCTATGATTTCTACGAAACAAGCGATGGAAAGTTTATGTCAGTTGGATCACTCGAACCAAAGTTCTTTGCAGGTCTTTGCAAAGCTATGGGACATGAAGAATGGGCTGATGGCAAGATCTTAAAGACAGACTGCGCTATGGTTAAAGCTGAATTTAAGAAAATCTTTAAGACAAAGACAAGAGATGAATGGACGGCAATTTGTGCTCCACTCGACTCTTGCATAGAACCGGTTATGACCCTTGAAGAATGCTCACATGATGAACACTTACTCTCAAGAGGAATGTTCCCACAGGTTGAAGTTCCTGTATCTGATGGCGTTAAGGTTACACAACTTGGTTGCCCGTTCAAGCTTAGCGAATGCCCAGCAGAATATAAACATGCAGGTTATCCTGAAGGATATCATACAAATGAAATCTTAAAGGGACTTGGATATTCAGATGCTGACATTACAGAAATGGTTGAAAAATAAATTTTAAGCATTTTAAATCCGGCTGCATTTTGCAGCCGGATTTTTTTATTAATTTTCATTTATACAAAATATTCACTTTTCTTTAATTCTTTAAAATCTCTTTGAAGCATTTTTGCATGAGATTTAAAGTCTTCATCATCGAAATATTTTGCCCCGGTTTTACAAGAAAGAATACATGCCTGGCACTTAATGCAAACCCCTGTAATTTCAGATGTGTTTTCAAAGCTTATCGAGCCCATCGGGCAACGCTTTGCACAAAGCCCGCAATTTGTGCACTTCTCATCATCTGTTTTAGAAACAGCCTTTAAAAATTTAGCAGGCTGTCCATCTTCTCTTTTTGGAACATAATAAGGTGCATCAGCATCTCCCGGAACATTTACATTTTGTTCAAGATTTATACTATTAGCAAAAGCCTCGAGCCTTGCCATTTCTTCTTCAGAAGGCTCCCCTTTTGCAATGTGGGCAAAGCTATGCTCATTTACAATAGCCGCTGCAGCCACAATTTGAAAGCCGTTTTCTCTCAAGATACTGACAAGTTCTGCTAAAGAATTATCATATGACCTATTACCAAAAGTTGTAAGTGCTATAGCTTTTGATCCTTTAGCCTTAATCTTTTCTTTGAAATCCGGCATAATTTTGTTTGGTAATTTTCCGGCATATGTCGGAGATGATACAACAACTAAATCATCAGGCCCAAAGATTCTGAGATTTTCTCTATCTTGTGGAAGAGTAAAACAATCATCTTGATATTCAGCATCAAACCGCACGGCGAGAGTTTTCGCTACATGTGCAGAACATTTTTCAGTTGAGCCGCAAGGGCTAAAATACAAATTTGTTATTTTCATTATACTATCCTATCAGTTATGCTTTAACGCAATATATAAATGTACCATCCTCAAACTTATATGAAAGGAAATCTTTAGAAATTAAATATTCAAGTAAGCATGTGAGATTTCTTCTATAAATACTCATGATTTGCGGATTACATGTATGCATATCAAAAGCTTTATATACAGCTTTCTCGATTTCGGTAATTGTCCATTCAGATTGAGTCTTCAAAAGATTTTCAACATTAGAAATAATTTCAAGTCTGCGATTGATATTATCATCAATTAAAGATTCAATATCTTCATATACCCCACTATGAGCCAATATATATTTATCAAACTTTATTTTATGCAATTTCTGTTTTGTTTCAATATCAGCGACCCAATCAGATGATGTTAAAAGCTTTGAATGCTCTAAAACATTTCTGCTGACAATTGCATCTCCAAGATAGCACACATCATCAGGAGTGACGATTACTGTATGTCCCAATGTATGTCCCGGAGCAAAAATCAGTTTAAATTTAGCTCCGCAAATATCAATTTCGGTATCTTCCTTAGTAAAAGTTCTGTCGGGCTTTAAATAAATATGTTTATAAGCTTCTTCTAAAACACTGGTATGAATAGGCCTATACAAATATGATATCAAAGCAACATCATAGACAATACAAGCTTCAATATCATTCATAATCAATTCAGTGCCAAATTCTTCTCTAAGCCATGCAAAGTTCCCAATATGATCTATATGAGAATGAGATGCTATAGCGGCTTTTACGCATAAATTGTTTTCTTTAATTACAGCCGCTAATACTTCTCCATCTTTATCTTTATATCCGGAGTCAACTATAATAATATCCCTGTTATTCAAAAAATAAACAGGGATAGTTACTGTTGCATTAATATACCATGTATTACCTTTTACATGGACTAATTTTTCTTTTGCATTATCGTTACTTAAAATATTGTTCACCATATCCGTAGTTTTCAACTACATAATCAAGATCCTTATCTCCACGGCCTGAAAGATTTACAATGATTGATTCAGGCTTGCCAAGTTCTTTTGCTACACGAATAGCATAAGCGAGTGCGTGAGAACTTTCGATTGCAGGAATAATTCCTTCATACCTTGAAAGCATATAAAGTGCTTTGATAGCTTCTTCATCGCCTACAGTTACATAGTTGACTCTTCCCATATCGTGAAGGTTTGCATGCTCCGGACCAACAGCAGGATAATCAAGACCGCTGGCATTAGAATAAACCGGTGCCGGCTTACCATCTGCATCGGCAAGCATAATAGAATTAAATCCATGCATTATGCCTTCTTTTCCATAGGTTACGGAAGCTGCATGATTTCCAAGTTCCGGTCCTTTTCCGAGTGGCTCTACACCAAAGATTTCAACAGGATCAGCAAGGAAAGGTACAAACATACCAATAGAGTTTGAACCACCACCAACGCAAGCAACAACTTTGTCTGGAAGATGTCCTGTCATTTCAATAAACTGACTGCGGGCTTCCTCACCAACAATTTGCTGAAAATCTCTAACCATTAATGGGAATGGATGTGGGCCTGCGGCAGTACCAATACAGTAAATAGCATCTTTATATTCTTTTCCATAAGCAACAAATGCTGCATCAACGGCTTCTTTTAATGTCTTTAATCCTTCTTTTACAGGAATTACTCTGGCACCAAGAAGCTTCATTCTCGTAACGTTTGGAGCCTGTTTTGCGATATCAACTTCTCCCATGTAAATATCACATTCAAGGCCAAAGTATGCTGCGGCTGTTGCAAGAGCAACGCCATGCTGACCAGCACCTGTTTCGGCAATAAGTTTTTTCTTGCCCATATATTTTGCTAAAAGACCCTGCCCCATGCAGTGATTGAGCTTATGAGCTCCGGTATGGTTTAAATCTTCTCTCTTCAGATAAATCTGTGTCTTTCCAAGAAGATTGGATAATCTTTGGCAATGATATAACGGTGTAGGTCTACCCTGGAATTCTTTTCTAATACGTCTAAGCTCTGCAATAAACTGAGCACTTTGAGCAATAGTGTTATACCCTTCGGCAAACTCTTTAAAAGCGGCAACAAGTGCCGGATTCTCAAGATAGTTTCCGCCATATTTACCAAAGTAACCATTTTCATCTGGAAACTCTTTTAAATAATTGTCGTAATCTCTATACTTATTCATATAATTCCTTTCTTTTAATTATCGAAGCTTAGAATAAAGCATTTGGATTTGTATATTCTAAATCCAAAGCCTTAGCTACATTTTCATTAGTGCATTTTCCATCATATGTATTTAAACCAAGCATCAAACCAGCATCCTCTTTTAATGCTTTTTCAAGACCATTTGATGCTATCTTTACAGCATAAGAGATTGTTGAATTTGCTAATGCAATGGTTGATGTATAAGGAACAGCGCCAGGCATATTACCTACACAATAATGTACAATACCCTCTTCAATAAAGATAGGATTGTCATGTGTAGTTACATGTGAAGATTCACAGCAACCGCCTTGGTCTATAGCTATATCTACTATAACAGCGCCTTTCTTCATCAGTTTGAGATATTCTCGCTTTACAAGATGTGGAGTTTTTCCGCCCGGAATCAACACAGATCCGATAATAAGATCTGCATCTGCTAAAGCTCTCTTAATATTTTCTTCACTGCTGAAAAGTGTAGTAACAGATGCGCCAAAGACATCTTCAATATATGCAAGTCTATTTGCATTTATATCAAGCAGTGTAACATGAGCATCAATTCCGACTGCAGCTTTTGCGGCATAAGTTCCTGCTGTTCCGCCACCAAGGATAACAATATTACCACGTCTTACTCCAGGAACACCACCTAAAAGAATTCCTTTTCCGCCATAAGTTTTTTCAAGATATTTTGCGCCTTCTTGTACTGAAAGTCTTCCGGCGATTTGGCTCATTGGACGAAGACATGGAAGATTGCCTTGAGAATCTTTTATTGTTTCAAATGCAACTGCTTTAACATGTTTCTTCAAGAGCACATCAGTAAATTTTTCATTTGAAGCTAAGTGAAGATATGTATAGAGTATCTGACCATCTCTGATTAAATCATATTCAGATGGATCAAGTTCTTTTACCTTTACAATCATGTCGGCTATATCATAAACTTCCTTTGGAGTCTTTAAAATTTTTGCTCCGGCAGCTTCGTACATTTTATCTTCAAATCCGGCAGCAAGGCCCGCATTTGTTTCTACAAAAACCTGATGTCCTGCTGATACAAGCATTGATACTCCGTCAGGTGTAAGGCCAACCCTGCACTCTTTATTCATTAATTCTCTTGTTGTTCCAATAATCATTTTATATCATCCTTTCTTTTAGAAAATTTTAGTAAAATTCTCCAAGCTCTCTATCTTCAACAAATATATATTATATACCTCTATAACATTAAATGAGTAATTACAATTTTAGCTATTTTTGTCAATAGCTGTATGATAATTACTTTACAGGCTCCGGATCTGGATAAAGAGTATGGTCAAAGAAGGTATCGTAGTATTTAGAAGCATCAACCCCAAGATCTGTATAAGCATTTAACTGTTTATAAGTCCAGCTTCCGTCGGCTTTAAGCATAATTCTTACGCATCCTCGCTGGGTTCCGGATTCATGAATGCCCGTATATGCAATATTATCAATAGAGTGGCAATAACTGAGAAGCACGCCTTTATATTTTATATCTGCGGTATTGACATGGTCGTGTCCGCAGAAACAAGCTTCTAAGCAATTCATCCCATCCGGCCCAAGAGTTTCGAAAAACTTATCGGCATCTTGAGGATTATCCTGATAGCGAGCGTATCCGCCAAACATAATTCTTCCTGAAGCATGCTCTCCCGGAATTTCATCCCAGACACCACCTATATATTCTGTATCTTCGGTATTTTCAAAATTATTTGCTTTAAGATTTCTATACCCTACTTCGTATTCGCCTGTAGGAATATGGAAGAATGCTAACACTCCAGGGTTTTCATCTTCAGTATCATCAGCATAAGTGGTAAAAAGTGAATTGATACTTTCCTTAGCCCATTCAACCTGTCCATCTCTTATGGTGTCATAATTCCAATCAAGGACTGCCTTAATAGTATTATCAACATAGGAATTCGTATCGACCAATAAAAGAAGCTTTGCAAGATTTTCGGTATCTTTATTAAAAATTGGAATAATCTGATTTGTAACAGTCGGAAGTTTTACGTCATCCTTTCCTTCATCGGTATAATCCTGATGGAAAATCGCGAATTTAGATTTACTGTTCTCGTACAAATCTCCAATTTGGCATCTATTGCTATAGTCAAAAACCTCAGTATCATGATTTCCTAAAACAGTTGTAAACTGAACACCTTCATGTTCAAATATGCTCATCACTGTTTTTGCAACCATTCTATTGTTGAGTGTTCCCCCGCCATTATAAATAGGTCCCGGAACAGCAAACACATTATCGCCATCCAAAATTACAAGATCAGGCTTTTCTACCTGAAGCATTGAAATAACTTCATAAATAGATTTAAGATCCTTTTTAATATTCCAAATACCGCCGCCAAGGTGAATGTCTGTAAGAACAAGAATCTTCATTTCTTCTTCATCACTAAGAGCATAAAAATATTTATATGATCTTTCGTCAGCCTTGTTATTTATCTGAGCCTCTATAGCAGGTTTTGATGAATAATCTACAGGATTAAATTTTTTAATATAAGACCTAAGTCCAAGATTTACTAAGAAATTAGCAGCAATAAGCACAAGCCAGACAGCTAAAATAACAAGAATAATCGTCACCGGTATTCGAACCGCCAAATGTTTTTTCTGTTTCATAGTTGACCTCCGCACTTTACTACAACTTAAACAAAAGGATTATAAAACCTACTTCCCATAAGAATGATTCCGAGTATCGCAACAATCAGCAAAAGCAAAGATAAAATCATAGCTAAATAGTCCAATATCGCAAACCTGCGGGCCACATACCATGTACGCTTTTTGTTTTTGCCAAAGCCTCTTAGTTCCATAGCATTAGAAATGATTTCAATTCTATCCATAGAAGATAAGATAAGCGGGATAAGTATTGTCGCAGCCGCTTTTAATCTTTTTAAAAGAGATTCCTTTTTACTCATTTCAATTCCACGCGCCTGCTGAGCTTGAGATATATCAACATATTCGCGCTGAATATCAGGAATGTATCTGAGCGCTAATGCAACAGCATATGATATTTTGTAGCTAACGCCGATCTTATTCATCGATGCAGCAAATTCACTTGGATCTGTTGTACTAACAAACAGAATAATCATAGGAACTTGCGCAAGATATTTAAGAATAAGATTAAAATGGTAAAACAGTTGTTCCTGTGTTAAAGCATATCTTGCATCTCCACCAAATATTACATGCTGAGTTCCATAAACACTTACACCATGCTGCGGAGAAAATACAAATACCATAACATTATTTAATATCATGAATACCATAGTTGCAATTAGCATTACCTTGATATCTGATAATTTAATTTTTGATATTTTAAATAATATTAAAGCAACGATAGGCATAGCTACCAATATTCTTGTGTCATATGTAATCATTGCAGCTAACGTCCAGAGTATTGTACATACAAGTTTAGTTGCTCCGGTTAGCTGATGTATCGGAGAAGGTCTATCAATATAATTAAATATATTAATCATTTTGTCCTCCTCTTTGTTGTCTTTCATAATCTATGAAACGTTGGGTAAAAGAGCACCCATCATCAATACCACAAATATGAGACAATTCATATAAACTTGTTTCTTTTAAATATGCCTTATTAACTAATTCTTTGTTAGTAAGAACATTAGCAGGACTCGTGTCAGCAATAATTTTTCCATCTGTAATTACTATACTTCGCTTGCAATATTCCATCATTAGATGCATGTCATGAGTAATCAATATTACAGTCACACCTGATTCATTTAATTCTCTTAAAAATTCCATGATATCGGTATAATGTCTATAATCTTGTCCTGCTGTAGGCTCATCAAGTATAACAATTTCCGGATTTAATGCCAAAATAGATGCAATAGTAACTCTCTTCTTTTGACCATAGCTAAGTGCGGAAATCGGCCAATTTCTAAATTTATAAAGTCCGCAAATCTTTAAAGTATCTTCAACTCTGCGCGCAACTGTTTTTTCATCAACATTTCTTGTAATCAAACCCAAAGCGACTTCATCAGATATCATAACTTTTGAAATCATCTGATTTGGGTTTTGCATTACATAACCAATATGATCGGCGCGTTCCTTTATTGAATAATCAAAAAGACTGCAATTTTTATCATCAATCAGTAAATTCATCGAGCCTGATTCAGGCTTAAGGAATCCACAAATAAGTTTAGAAAGAGTACTTTTCCCGGCGCCATTCTTTCCGACAATGGAAAGCATTTCACCACGCCTTACAGTAAATGAAATATCACTAAGAACTCTTCCACGTTTCTCATATGAGAAATTTATGTTATCTAATGACAATTGAACAGGATTGTCATTATCATTGTTTACAGGATTAATTTTATTAAACCAGTTTCTTACTTTATCTTTTTCTTCCTGATTCAAGCACAAAGTATTAATGCTTTGTGGTCTCATTGCTTCAGTTATTTTTACACCTGCATATTTAAGCGCAGTGATATATAAAGGTTCGCGTATGCCGTTTACCTTTAATAAATCTGTACAAAGCAATTCTTCAGGCTTCATATCGGCAAGGATAACTCCTTCGCCCATTAATAAGATTCGATCAACATTTCTCCATAGAACATCTTCAAGTCTATGTTCTATGATGATTACTGTTGCTCCGGTTTGTTTTTGAATTTCATCTATTAATTCAATTGAGTGCTTTCCTGTAGCAGGGTCAAGATTTGCCAGAGGCTCATCAAATAGCAAAATAGGGACATTATCAACCATAACGCCTGCCAGAGAAACTCTTTGTTTCTGTCCGCCTGAAAGCTCATGCGGAGCGGCAGATAATAATTTTTCAGTATCTACCTGATTTGCAGTAGCTCTAACACGTGCTAACAAATCTTTTTGCGGCACACAATCATTTTCGAGAGCGAAAGCTATATCTTCGGCAACAGTAAGACCTACAAATTGTCCGTCAGAATCTTGTAATACTGTACCAACCATTTTTGATATATCAAAAATGCTTAAGTCTTTAGTTTCCTTACCGCAAATACTAAGTGAGCCTGTCATTTTTCCACGGTATGAAAAAGGAATCAGACCATTCAAACAATGCGAGATAGTACTCTTGCCACATCCGGACGGACCGCAAATTAATACCTTCTCACCTTTTTTAATATCAAAACTGAGCCCACGCAGGGTGGGCTCGGCTTGAGATTCATATTGCCATGTAAAATTCGAAAAACGAATTATAGTTTCTTGCATTAGTCTTCTTTCTTAAGGCTTCCTGCCTTTGGTTTTGCTTTTGCATATGCGATGCAAAGAAGAGTTCCGATAATAGCTGTTGTAACTGCATTAGAAATACCGGATACAAGTCCTTGAGCAAAGAGTTTTTCGATTGGTTCTTGGTAAATAAGAATATCAAGTGCAGGTGCTACGCCACCCCAGCAAATGATATGGCAAATAACTTGTGAAATGTTAAATCTTGCGATTTCTTTTCCGCCAAAATTGCCAGTTGTGAGATCAATCTTTTTGCATGCGATACCCATGAGAATACCGAATACGCCAGAAGCAATAACCCAGCTCCACCATACACCCCAACCATAGGATAAATCAATTACAGTGTGTCCTATTAAGCCAACAAAAACGCCGGCGATTGGTCCGAATAATGTTGCGATAAATGCAAGTACACCATACTGAATAGTAATGCTTGTATTTGGAACTGGACTAGGAATAGCAATAAAGCGTCCGCAAACAAAGAATAATGCTGCGCCAATACCTATTGCGACAACAGTCTTTACTGAAAATTTTTTCATTTTTCTCCTCCTGAAAATTTATTTCTTTTTAATTTCAATCCGCCAATTATTTCCGGTACCAATATTATATGCCTTTGCAAAATTGCCTTGGTTAATAGCAACAGCCATGCAATTAAGCGAGTTAACATATACTAATGCCTCGCCTACATATACGCTCGCAAATGATTTTTGGTACTGCATTGTGTTGCTATATACGAATCTGGTAGCATTGGAAACTCTCACTTCTACACTATCGCCATATGTAACACCTAATTTATTAAACAGTTCTTTTGGGATGTTTGTCCAAAGACTCCCAAATCTGATATCAAGGACATCTATTGTCCCAACGATAGAACCATTATTATATGTAGCATCATTAATAGAAAACTCTACTGCCGTGCTAACATCTACTGATTCACCAAGATCATCAAATGAAATTTCTTCTGATGCAAGTCTTGCGCCTGTATATGCATACACATCGCGCCCATAAAATGTATATGATTCTGAAGAGCCTTCTAATCTATTTTTTGTTTCATCAATAACTTTAAGCTCTGCAATCATATTGCGCCTCTTTAAAAAAGTTAATGTTCCATTATCCGGAGTAACAATAAGTTGTCCGTTCAATAATTTTGCACAAACACTGCGACGCGCCGACCCTACACCAGGATCAATAACTGATACAAATACCGATCCATTAGGCCAATAATCTACTGTCTGAAGAAGCCTGTATCCGGCTTCCCAAATATTATATGGCTCAATTTCATGAGTTAAATCATAAATCTTTAATTCCGGATTAAGCTTGAGCGCAACGCCGTACATAGCGCTAACTGCCCCGTCAGCTAAGCCGAAATCTGTTTGAAACACTAAGGGCTTCATTTTCTCGCCTCCTATATCTAAATATTATATCATTTTTGGCCCCCAAATGTGACTAATTTAGCTATAAATACGCTCATTTCCACTCTATATTAGTTACATCAAGCCCCAATTTTGCAGCTTTGCAGAAGTTTTATCTACTTCCTTTTAACATTGTATATGATACATATCCCATAGCAATAAGCATTATTATTGTCAACACATAAGTATTAGCACTTAGTGCAAATTTGCCACCGATAATTGCAGCTATACTTCCAAAAGTTGCAGCGCACACAAAAACTTTCTTTTTATATTTTCCTGTTTTAAAAAATGTGATGCTTCCGGAAATCGGACCGGGAACTGACATGGTCATCAATATAGTTAATGTCGCAATCGGAGAAAGTCCCAAAAGCAAGAATAATGACATAAGTGGCGGTTTCATAGGAACGCCCATCATATTTAAAATTCCCATTCCAAAGGAACAAGGAAGCACTATAGCAAATTGCCAAGGTTTTAATCCAAGCGAAGTTCCGGATGCTCCGGATGCAACAATAAGCTTCACAATCAAAGCAATCATTGAGAAGATCATTGCATATCCTATTACTTTTTTAAGTTTAGTAACATCAATTGTCGCAGCCATTCGCGAACCAATGATTGCGCCAATAGTAAAAACTATTACAATCAAAATTAAAGTCAACAGATCGCATTGCAAGCCATTGGAAAAGTAAGCTATAGCGATAAAAATTCCGGGAATTGAATATGCTGTGACAAGAGTCCCCGGAATAAGGCCATCTTCAACCCAGCCGGTTTTCTTGTATATTGCAGTATTAAAAACATAATCAGAAAAGCCAAAGGACGAACAAAAATAAACGATAAATTCAGTTATCGCTATTATGATTAAATTTCCGTTTTCATTTTTCAATTCGCTAAAAAATTTCTTCATCTCTCGAGCTGTTGATTGTTATAGCTTAAAACTAAGTGTTCCTTTTCCATAGCAGTCAATTTACACTACTTAATTATATCACATTGTATAAAAGCCGACTTGTTCTTGAACAAGTCGGCTGTACATAGTTTTATATTTAATTTCTCAAGCTGTGAAGCGGTGCCGGAATTCGGCCTCCACGATCAATAAACTTTTTAGAAGATTCGTTATGAACAGGCATAACAGGAGCACTTCCAAGCAAACCGCCCATTTCGACAAAGTCACCGACCTTTTTGCCTGGCGCAGGCAAAATTCTAACAGCAGTTGTTTTATTATTAATCATTCCGATTGCTGCTTCATCAGCAATAATAGCTGATATTGTTTCAGCAGAAGTATCTCCAGGAACAGCAATCATATCAAGCCCTACCGAACAAACGCAAGTCATTGCTTCAAGTTTATCAATAGTAAGTGTGCCCTCTTTGGCAGCATGAATCATTCCTTCATCTTCGGAAACAGGTATGAAAGCACCTGATAAACCGCCTACTGAAGATGATGCCATAACGCCGCCTTTTTTAACTGCATCATTAAGAAGTGCGAGCGCAGCTGTTGTACCGTGAGTGCCACAAGTCTCAAGGCCCAATTCTTCAAGAATTCTGGCAACAGAATCGCCTTGAGCCGGTGTAGGAGCTAAAGAAAGGTCAACTATTCCGAACGGGGTATTTAATCGCCTGCTTGCTTCTAAAGCAACAAGCTGGCCCATTCTCGTAATTCTAAAAGCTGTTTTCTTAATTGTTTCCGCAACAACATCAAAGCTTGCGCCCTTTACAGATTGCAGTGCATGATATACAACCCCCGGTCCAGAAACCCCTACATTAATAACTTTTTCATCTTCGCCGACGCCGTGGAAAGCTCCGGCCATAAAAGGATTATCTTCAACAGCATTACAAAATACAACTAATTTTGCGGCACCTATGCCTTCCCTATCAGCTGTAAGCTCGGCAGTCTGTTTTACGATATATCCCATTTTTTGCACAGCATTCATATTGATTCCAGCTTTTGTTGAACCAACATTTACAGAAGAACATACTAATTCTGTACTTGCCAATGCTTCCGGAATAGCGCGAATAAGTTTTTCATCGGCATCTGTCATTCCTTTTTGAACGAGTGCGGAAAAGCCACCGATAAAATTTACACCACATGCTTTTGCAGCTTTATCCAATGCCAAAGCAAACGGAACATAATCATCTGTTTTTGATGCAGCCGCAACCAATGCTATCGGGCTGACTGAAATTCTTTTATTAACAATAGGGATACCATATTCTGTCTCAATGGATTCGCAAACATTCACCAAATTGCTTGCATAAGAACAAATCTTATCATAGATTTTATTGCAAGCGACTTTAGGGTTTTCGTCTGCGCATGATAATAAAGATATGCCCATTGTAACTGTTCTTATATCTAAATGCTGCTGCTGAATCATTTCTACAGTAGCAAGAATATCTTTTTGATTAAGCATTTCTTCTCCTGTTCAAATTAGATTGTATGCATAGCATTAAAAATTTCTTCACGTTGGATATGAATAGATAGACCTATTTCTTTACCAAGCTCTGCAAGGTCTTCCTGCAATTGACTAAATGGAACATTAGATTTTTCTGCATCAATAGCCATTACCATGGTAAAGTTGTTATTTAAAATAGTCTGTGAAATATCAAGTACGTTTACATTTCTTTCTGATAATTTATTGCAAACTGCTGCGATAATTCCAACACGGTCGTTTCCTACGACAGTAACAATTGCGTTCATTATAGCCTCCACTTTGAATGCTTTAATTCATTACTAATTCTTTACTATGGTATCACTATATAAGCATATTTTGCAAGAAAAAATAAGACAAACACAGCTAGACGGCTTACTTGACAAGCGTTTATTTAGGGCATACTATATCAATAATTTAGAGAATTACCGGGAGGATTATTATGACTCTTCAAAACGATGTGAATCGTATCATTGCCGCTTCATTAGAAGCTGCACAACCTGATACAGCTGTTAAAAAAGCTTTAAAAGAAGCACATTTTTCAAATGGGAAGCTCATACTTGTAGCTGCGGGCAAAGCTGCATGGAAGATGGCTAAGGCCGCATACGATGAACTTGGTGAAAAAATAAATCAAGGTGTTGTAATTACAAAATATGATCACCTTCAAGGCCCTATTGGAAACTTTAAATTGTTTGAAGCAGGACATCCGGTACCAGATCAAAATTCATATAATGCAACAAATGCTGCTATCGAAGCAGTATCAGGTTTAACTGAAAATGATACAGTTCTCTTTCTTCTTTCCGGAGGAGGTTCAGCTCTCTTCGAAAAACCTTTAATTCCGGAATCAAATCTTAATAAACTTACAAACGAACTTCTTGCCTGTGGCGCTGAAATCACAGAAATGAACACGCTTAGAAAACGCTTCTCGGCAGTTAAAGGCGGAAAGTTCGCACAAATTTGCTCACCTGCTACAGTATTTGCAGTTATCCTTTCAGATATTATAGGCGATTCACTCGACATGATAGCATCTGGTCCAGCATGCCCAGATTCAACAACAGCAGATCAGGCAAAAGCTATAGCCGCAAAATACAACATCACACTTACAGCTCAAATGAAAGAGCTGCTTGAAGTTGAAACTCCAAAGAAACTTTCAAATGTTGAAACACATATTACAGGAAGTGTACGTCAGCTTTGTTTAGCAGCAGAAAAGACTTGTAAAGAACTTGGGTATGAACCAATTATTCTTACAGCCAACCTTTCCTGTGAAGCAAGAGATGCAGGAACCTTCCTTGCAAACATTGCTCAATATCATCACAACGATGGAAAATCACTTGCCTATATCGCAGGAGGCGAAACGGTAGTTCACCTTACAGGCCATGGTAAAGGCGGCAGGAATCAGGAGATTGCACTTTCTGCGGCCATAGGAATCGAAGGAATGGATAATGTTGCAGTCTTCTCACTTGGGTCGGATGGTACAGATGGACCAACTGATGCAGCCGGCGGTTTCGTTGATGGAACAACAGCAACAAAGCTTAAAGAAATAGGTATTGATATTTTTGATGTTCTTCAAATTAATGATGCATATAATGCGCTCAAAAAGACCGATGGTTTAATCATCACAGGACCAACAGGAACAAATGTTAATGACATTTCGGTTTTGCTGATTAGATAGAGAAATTAAAAATCCCGAAGCTATTGAAATCTCAAAGCCTCGGGATTTTTTATATTATTTTGGCTATTTCAAAATCATATCAGTTAGTAATTCTGCCAATCTCGCATGTCCTGCGGCAGTCAAATGTTCTGCATCAAAAGTTGATACTTCGAGCTTATTTGTGCAATCTAAAAACATACAATTATGCTTGTCAGCAATATTTTTATAAAGAGGAGCTATTGCATGTGATTTTTTAATAGAATCGTCATCAAGTTGATCTGCAAACGGAGAGTTATGATAATCATCCAATATTGCGGCCGGAGCCACAATTATCATCTTCGGGACGTAATCTTGCATATCAGGAATTTGAAGTTCAACCTCTTTAACTAATCTTTCCATACCTGCGGCAATATCTTCCGGGCTTAAATGCAAATCTGCGTTGCAGTCATTTGTACCAAGCATAAAGATAATGAAATCAACTGGTTTATTTGATCCCATGCATGGAGCGAGATACGGAAAACCGTTTTTCCATGCACATTCGATTCTATCATATGCAGTTGTTCTTCCATTTAAACCTTCTGGCACGACTTCATAGCCATCCCCTAAATTCTTTTGTAAAATTGTCGTCCACCTTTGTTCTTTCGGATAGCGTGTTCCGCTAATAGGTTCATATCCGAAAGTATTGGAATCTCCGTAACATAAAACTGTTTTCATTTTTACTCCTATAATTACGCCGCAATAGCATTTGCATTAACTTGTTCAATAGCATGACGAATGCCAAGCCATACTTTCATATCAGTAAAGATTTCAGCAATACTACCACGATCAGTAAAAGGCGATTCCTGAAGAACTGACAGATCTTTCATGATTCCGTTATGAACAATATATTCAACAATCTGATTAACAAAATAGATTTGTCTGCTATCTAAAGAAGCATCACTTAAATACTCAGCGAACGCCTCTTTTGCAGCAGCCATATCAAGGCCTACAATCTCGCGAACAAATTCACCGAGCGGCTTTGTTCCATATTCGGTTTCATAATCTTGCTGAGATCCTATCTCATGCCATAAGACATCTTCTAAAGCCTTTAGGTCATTTGTAGTTAAAGGAATATTCTTCTTTAATTTTGCAATAACAGCATTATCCGCATGCTGACGGACATAGAACTCTGCCTTAGCTTTGTAATTTTGCAAATCATCATTATCAAGCTCTGATTCATTCCAAGCCATTGATAAAATTTCATCGTCAAAATTAGTGTCATAGGTAAGTCTTGAAACAGGAATATATTTAATTAGATCTCTAAGATTTTCCCTAATATCTTCAAAATCGTTTATATCAGCATCATCAATATAATTGCTATGAAGCAATTTATTAATCAACACAGATTGCGCCATAATTTCAGGGATGTTTGCAACAGAGGCTACACCCTGAACCTTATTCATTAAATCCTTCCGGGCTTTATTGTATTTCTGCCCTGATAAATATGCTAATTCTATTCCATATATCAAAGCATCAAAACGAAGAGCTTTAGCATCATCTTCTTCAGGCAAGATTAAAGGTGCAAGCTCATCAGAAATCTTTAATGTATCTTCATAAGTTAGAGTTTGATAAGTTTCATAGTTTGAATAAAGATCAACATATTTTAAATGCTGCTTTACTGCAAAATTTTCCCTATTTAAAGCTCTAACCTTTGATACCATATCATTGACTAAAGTTTTTCTAAATTCGATTAACTCTTCCGTTTGGTATGCAATATCTTGAAGCTTATAAATAATTTGCGCTTTAAGATTAAACAAAGCACCCTGCAATGCAATAACATTAGCTGTAGCTTTGCCTTTATTGAGTCTAAAGAATTCAAAGTTTCCACAAAAGTCAAAAATAAAGAATTTTGTTTTATCTTTTCCATCAATCAAAGTCGGGCATAATCTTGTTCCGCGGCCTATCATTTGCCAGAACTTTGCTTTGCTCATGACTTTCTTAAAGAATACCAAATTAAGAATTTCAGGAACATCAATACCAGTATCAAGCATGTCGACAGATATAGCAATTTGAGGCAGCTTATTTGCTTCAGAAAATTCATCAATAGCATTCTGTGCAAATTTGATTTGATTATCAATCACCTTTGCATAGCCATTTAAATTTGGATATTCTTTGTTGAAAACTTGGAATATTTTCTCAGCATGTGCATGGTTCTTAGCAAAAATAATTGTCTTGCCAAGTTTATTACCATAGTCAATATGAAGGCCGTGATTCATCACAGTATTTAATACTTCCTTAATAGTGTCTTCATTAAAAATCCACTCGTTAATAGCAGAAGAACTAATTGATTCAGGAAGCTTTCCGTTTTCATCAGTAAACGTTGCTTCGTATTCTGCCTTGTCTTCTTCCGATAAATCGTCGTAAACAATACCTTCTTCAATAAATTTAAGTCTTGTTTCCACTGAAAGAAAATCAACTAAATATCCATCTTGAACTGCCTGAGCAAGGTCATAACCATAGGTTGGCACTCCATTTTCAAGCTCAAAAATATCATAAGTATTCTTGTCAATTTCATCTTTTGGGGTTGCTGTAAGACCAATTAATGGAGCGTCAAAGTAATTGAAAATATCTCTATACTTGTTATATACAGATCTATGCGCTTCATCGCAAATAACTAAATCAAAATGACCACAAGTAAACAGCTTGCCTTCTTCATCATGTACAGAGTCAATGATATTGTACATAGTCTGATAAGTAGAAAAAACGCAGTGTGCATTATAATCACTCTTGTCCTCACAAAGATTAGTCACTGACAAGTCAGGAAGTAAATTAACAAAGCTTCGTTTAGCTTGTGTAACAAGGGCATTCCTATCTGCCAGGAATAAAATATTCTTAATCCAACCGTGATTTAATAAAACATCACAAAGTTCAATAACAGTTCTTGTTTTACCAGAACCTGTAGCCATAACAAGTAAAGCCTTACGTCTATTTTTGTTATCTAAAGCATCACAAGTTGCCTTAATAGCGGCCTCCTGATAATAACGGCCAGCAATTTCTTTGTTTATTGTAATATTTTTTAAGCTTGTTCTTAGGGTCTGAAGATTAAAGAACTTTTCTAAATCTCGTTTTGACCAAACAGCAGCACATTTGCGCTCAGGATAAACATTATCAATAATTCTTGTTTCAAAACCATTAGTCAAGAAGACGACAGGTCTTCTATGACAATATTTTTCAAGTAGATCCGCATACAATTTAGCTTGTTGTCTACCCTTTGCTACATCAACGCAAGTTTTCTTTGCCTCAACAACAGCCAAAGGTCTACCATCATCACTGTATAAAACATAATCAGCATAGCCAATGCCACTTTCATTAGGCATGCCGTTTAATTCAACTTCGTTAAACCAATCTTTCGATTCAACCCAACCAGCATCAACCAGCATAGTATCTATATAAAGCTTCCTAGTATTATATTCTGTAAGGTCAAGTGGCTTAGGAACATAGCTTGGCTGTTTTTCGTTTCTCTTAACTGTAAGCTCATTCTTTAAAGCCTCATTCTCTTGAAGTAGCTTTTTGAAATCGAGTTCAGATATCTCAACATTCTTATTTTCATCTTTACCCAAAAGAGATGCATCAAAAGAACCAGGCTGATAATTATCACCATAGCAATATGCAACAAAATCAAGGAAGACATATAAGTTTTCTAAACAAAGTTCTGCCTGCTCTTTAGAAATCTTTTTATTTGTATGCGCAGCATTATTAGCAGTCTTTCGGATAAAATCCATTCTGCGCCAGATATCGATGCCAACTATATCTCTAAATGATTCATCACTAATTAAACTAATTAATGAATCTTGATAAGGCATCTCAAGTTCACTGTCAACAGAATACATCCATTTAACAGCAAATTCCATAGCACGACGACAACTAAGTGTGCATTCCCCTGCATCAATACTAAAAATCTTTTCTGCAGCAATTGCTGCATCAGAAAAAGTATCAAAGCAACTATTCTGTTTTAAAAAATCAAAATTTGTCATTATTGGTTTTTCTCCCACAGAAACTGCTCTAACAAATCGCTACGATATTTTCGCTCAATATATTTACCGACGCCATCCATTCCAGGAAATAAAGTTTTCGCATTTATACCAATATGTTCAAGATCTCGCAAAATAAATCGCTTTTGAGATGAAGTAATATTTACCTTAAATAAAAATGCTAATGAACGATAATTTTCTCTCACGCGCTTACCGGCAAAAATTTTAGGCTCTAAATTTAATTGCATATAATCATCTTTGTTAATCATTTCATCTAAAGGCCGTCTATCTAATCCCCACGTCATAAACCAACTTGACTGTGCCGACATTCTACTATCAATATAGCGAGGAGTAAAAACGAAAGGATATTGTGGCAAATCAGGCTCCTTACTATTTATGATCAACTTGGTAATTGTAGTGGCGGATAAATTTTTAATTTTTTCACTATTTTCTTTTATATAGTGGCTACTGTAATAATTCTCCGTATTAAATACCCATATAGCACCATCGCAATTATCATCGTTTATACATGCAAAATATAAAGCAACTAAAGAGTTTGACGTCCAATCTAAGAATCGTGTTGGAACACCATAGTGCTGTGCAATCTCAGCCCACTGCACTAAATCATCAGGTCTAACAGCGGTATTGTACGCTAAAGTCTCATTAATAAAATCTTGTAAAATGTCTATCTCGCTATTAAAATATTTTGAAGAATGTATCTCATCATTATTTTTTCTAAACAAGTTAGGTAAAAGTTTATATTCAGTATTTGCCTGTCCACGAAAAAGAAAACGAGGTTGAGTAGGGTTGTATGGAGCTATATTACTAGGATATTGCTTACTTAATTCCTTTACGATTGCCAAATACTGTTCAAGTGAATTGATAGAACTATCAAATATTTTTTTCTTAGGTTCGGTATTTTCTTGTTTTTCCATAATACGCTCCTTTATCCAAAGATTTTTTTACATTCAGCTAACAAATAATGTTTGTTCTTTATATCGCACTTATTATATCTACAACTTTTGATTTGTCGAGCTGTTTGGCAAATACCAAAAACTCTTTTTGTTTATCTAATGAAGGACATTTTATTTCAAATGCTTTCACTATTTTTAAATTGAATCCCTTCATAATTGAACCGTTATGAATTCCATCTATCTGATATTGAATTCCATCATCTTTGCAGAATGCTAAATGAAAGAATTCAGGACACATAACCTCTTTGTTAACCTTTAAAATACATAAATGGCTCGAAATTATGGCTGTTCCAAGGCTTTCAGGAATAACAGCAACTCTTCCTACAGTACCCATCATAGACATAATAATATCTTTTGGTTCAACTTTATATTTTTCTAATTCGTGATATTTAGTTTCATCAACATATCTGATTTCTTTAAAATCAAATTCGTTTTTTACTGCGTTGTCAGTGCCTAATACAAAAGCAAATCCCTCATTTGATATTTCGTGTTTATGTAAAGCACTCCCAAATGGACCAATTTTAAAAGAATCGCATACTTCTTCTACTGATTTTGTTTTTTCGTTTTCAAACATCTCGACAAATCGGGCTTTGATGAGTTCATCCAGCTTTTGAAGTTCCTGCTGACGAGCAGCAATAATCAAGGACACTCTATCAAGCACATCTGCAATTTCAGCTTGCTTTTCTAACGACGGGAATGGAATTGTTG
>JAZUJE010000014.1:0-24700 GCA_045642565.1 Anaerovoracaceae bacterium
GATTGATATTCTTCTAAATCTTGCTGGAAGGCTCTTTTGTTAAAAAAGAAGTGCGAGTTGTCTGATTCGTCAGCATGGCATTCTCTTATTACTTTTGCAGGGCTGCCAACAGCTATGCAGTTTGCAGGGACATCCTTTGTCACTACAGAACCAACGCCAACCTCAGATCCTTCTCCAATGGTTACACCACCCAAAATGGTAGCTCCGCAGAAAATGGTTGAGCGGTCCTTTATATAAACCGGTTTGTAAACTCTATCCATATGGTTCTCTTCACTGTGACCATGGGAAAAGATTGTAACTTTTTCTGCAAGCATTACATTGTTTCCAAAAGTAACCGTTCCCTTGCTATCAATGAAGCAACCCATATTCCATGCTACAAAGTCTCCGACAGAAATCCTGTGCCCAAAATTGAAAGTGCAATGTGGAGATGCGACAAATCCGGTACCACATTTTTTAAAGAGCTTTTCTGCAATCATTCTTCTATATGGGATTGAAAATCTGCAGCTGATTCCAAGAGGAACTACATCTATTGCCTCCCATAAAATATGAAGATATCGTTGTTCTTGGGTATATGGGTCCTCTTTCATCATCGGAAGATAGTCACTATAGATTTTCATGTTCTCTAGTGTTTCTTCGTCATATACCCTTGCGCCAATGAGTTCGAGGGCTCTTTCCATATTTTCTGTTGTCATTCCTTCGGCAACATATTTTTCAAATGTCTTAAGTCTGTTATCCATATTCTATTTACTTTGTAACAATGTACTAAACTTGACTTTTTAAGTCTCCACAGTATATCTTATTATACTAATTTTGTAAAGAAATGTACAAAAGAGATTTTTATAGTATACTATTTATATAATGAATATTATGGAGCGTTTTTAAATGACTTTACTAAATAATCTGTTTGGGAAAGTGAATATTAGCTGGAAGAAGCTTATTCTTATGGCAGTGGTATGTGGTGTGGTTTCGGGCCTTTTATTATGCATACCATTTTTAGAAGGGACTTCTTTAGAAAATATAGGAGTTTGCTTTGAAGGGTGGATTTTCTTAGCCCTAATAATCATTTTGAACTCCGAAAAACCGTTGGAGGCTGCATTAAAGACCTTTGTCTTTTTTCTTGTGAGCCAGCCTATCATATATCTGGTGCAAGTTCCGTTCAGTTGGCTTCATTGGCAGATTTTTATGTATTACAAACGCTGGTTCATTTTCACTTTGCTGACTTTGCCTGGCGGGTTTATTGCCTGGTTTACGAAAAAGGGCAATGTTTTGAGCATGCTGATACTTGCAGTGGCAGATGGGCTGTTGATGTTTATGGAATTTCCGATGCATCTTCTAAGCTTAATACACCATTTTCCGCATCAGCTTATAGCCCTCTGCTTTATTTTGGCATCATCAGCATTTTATACATTGTATCTTCTGAAGGATAAAAAGCTACGTATTGCTTCATTTGCAATCAAGCTTATATTTCTTATAGCCGGAATTTTCTATTATCTCTAAGTTTGCAGCCATTGAATTTGTAATGATGTATTCTTTTTGAGCTGCGGTTGGCGCGGTATTATTTTCTTGCGCCGCTATATCCTCCGGCATATGCCTTGGTATCGCGTATGATAATAAAAGATTTTGGGTCAAGTTCTTTGATTTTATTCTTAAACTTTTCTACCTTCTTTTTGTCAACATCGCAGATAATCATATATTTTGGTTCTCCGAATTCTGACTCATTAACATTAATGACAGTTAATGGATAGCCTTTTTCTCTCATTCTGTTTGGTATTACATCAGATCTGTTAGATGTAATAACTTCGACTGTTACATGTCCCGGAACAAGAAGCTTAGCAAGTTTGCCACCAATAAAGGTTCCGCAAGCATACCCCAAAGCATAGGCTAAAGCCAGGTAAACGAGTGGATAATCTGAATTTAATGCATCGCGCACTACTACAAACCAGATAAAAACTTCTATAAAGCCTACGCAAGCGGCCAATCCGGATTTTTCTTTTACGGTTAGAACTGTTCTGATAGTTCCTAAGGATACATCAGCTATTCTTCCAAAGAATAATATTAAACAACTGGTAACTAATCCTCCCATTTTTATACCTCCTTATTTATTGAAAACAATATTACACCACATATTGATCATTTTTGCAAGGAGAAAGTTGTGAATAATAGCTTTAGTGATGCTATTTTATGTTGTATAATACAGGCGAACTTAAATGATATGTAAGTGCATTGATTTGGTAGGGATAAGAAAAGATAAAAAAGATGATTGCTAAAAAATTTACTAATAAAAAATCAATTCCGGGTGTCATTATTGATGATGCAAGCATTTGTTCGGCGGTGGTGATACCTGTTATAAAGGTAGATGGCAAAAACCACATTTTATTTGAACGCAGAGCTTCTGATTTACCCGACCATCCGGGCGATATTTGTTTTCCGGGAGGGGTAATTGAATCGGGAGAAACAGCAGAAGATGCTGCCGTTAGAGAGACTTGCGAAGAGCTTTTAATTAGTAAAAATCAGGTTAAAATGCTTGGCCCAAGCTATGTTTTAAGTCAATTCGGACTAACTATTTTTCCTTATGTAGCCTATTTAGAAGACTATAAAGGCACATTTAGTCAGGACGAAACCGGAGAAGTGTTTACAGTGCCTCTTGAATTTTTCATTAAAACAAATCCGGAAAAACATAATGTCGAATGGGTTCGAAAAATGTCTGAAGATTTTCCCTATGACAAGATTGTCGGTGGGAAAAATTATAAATGGCGCAACAACCACCACACTGAATTGTTTTATGAATATGATGACAAAGTGATTTGGGGAATAACGGCAAGGATAGTTTACTATGCATTGATTGGACATGCAGTAAAAGAATACGCATTAGATAAATAGACTTATACTTGACAAAATAGTCATTCTTATTGCATAATTAAATTGATCCCTGGAAGGGTCATACATTTTCCAAAAGGTTCTTTATTCTGCTGAATGGGAGCCTTTTATTTTGCCTTTAAAAACATTGCAGAAAAGCAAGTTTTACTTATCAAAAACGTTGATTTGAAGGAAGTATCATAAATGGTGCTTCCTTCATTTTTGATTGAGAATACTTGCATATTTGATACCTTGTTTTCTTTTTTATGTATGCTATTTTTGAATTACAAAAGGGATAAAAGGAGGGATCAATATGAAAAACCAAATTTCTATTTTAAAAATTTTAAATTTATTTGCATTGATTGCTATGGTTGCTATTAATGCCTTAGCACAAAGTTTGCCTATTGGTGGATTAAACACACAGCAGATATCAGCGCTTTATCCAACGCTTATAACTCCGGCAGGAATAACATTTATGATATGGATTGTAATATATCTGCTTCTTGCACTATTTGTAGGTGAACAATTTTTTACTAAAGATGATAAAGCAACAAGAAAAATAGGCATATTATTTGCATTGAGCTGCGGATTGAATATTGCGTGGATATTTTTCTGGCATTATCAACTGATGCTATTCGCTACCATTAGTATAATTTTATTATGGATATGTCTTTATATGATAAGCAAAAGTACTGATGGCGAAAACTGGATGGTGAAAACCGGATTTTCAATTTACTATGCTTGGATTACTGTAGCGAGCATTATTCAACTGTTTATTTACTTTGCAAAAGTGTTCCCGGGGTTACATGTAAGATTAGTCGCAGTTTTGATTAGTGTGGCAGTTCTTCTTGCTCTACTGATTATCAGTTTGTATAGACTTATAAAGAAAGGTGATTTTTTATACGGAATTACTATGGCGTGGTCTATGCTTGGAATTTTCATCAGTCATATGGGCAGTGGATATAACAAAATGTATCCAATATTATGTGTTATTACCGGGGTAGGAATGACAGCAATAATCGTAACATGTATTCTTTGTCTAAAACGTTGCTCAAAATGTTGTGACAGTATTAAATAGGTACTATAGACAGATGTTCTGAATTGCAGAGTTTAATATTTCTTCGGCATTGTTGCCAACGATATCTAACATTTCTGCTTTGATTAGGCAGACTTCTGGTATGCCAAAGTAATCTGTACAAAGCGTGCTAAAATAATCAAAACTATATCGGCCATCGAAAGGTCCGCCGGAGGTGGTCACATAATAGAGCTTTTTAGCATTACAAAGGCCCTTTGGCATACCTTCTTCGTTGTAGCTGGAAACAATACCTGTAATATATATGTTTTCTACATATATTTTCAGTTTTGAAGGGAAAGATAAATCCCAAAATGGAGCTGCAATAACGATTTTATCAGCACTGGCAAATTGTCTTGCAAGAGCAAACTCTGCATCATCAAGTTTACCGGCTTCAAGCAAAGCATATCTTTTGCTTAACCTGTTTTCGTCTACGGGGGAAAGTGAATTTTCATATAACTTTATTTCTTCATATTCTCCCAGTTTTTTCAATAGAGCATCTGCCAATCTTTTTGTTCGAGATTCTTTTCTCGGGCAACAGTTAATAAAAAGTACCATCAAAACCTCCATAAAGTTATATTATCATCTATATTATACTATGTTTTTAACCATTATATATAGTATAATGTTTATGTAAACTGGTGGATTTTGTGCTCGTATATAATTTATACGAGCCAAAAAATATAGAGAAGTAAATTTCATTGCAGAAGAAAGTATAAATATTATTAAAGAGGTTCAGTATGAAAAGAGCTATGACTAAAAAATTAATTGCAGGATTCATTCTGCTAACAATTTTACTCACAAGTGTTGCTTGCGGGCAAGGAGAGAAATTTGCAGATAATACGCGAGATATAAGCCCGGTATTTGAGTATGTTTATGATGCTGGCACTTATACAGATCTCGACTACAAATTTGCAGAAGAATATTTCAATAAAGAATATAACAACTGGGGTGGTGGATGTTCTGCTATTGCCAAAACTTTGGAGAATGGAGAAACCATTGTCGGTAGAAATATGGACTTAAATATCAGTAATAAGGCTGCATATATTATGCGTACAAAGGTTGAGGGGTGCTATGAAACAATAGGCCTGGCTTATACCTTCCGTGATATTTCTCCTGATTGCAGTGAACTTACAGATTGTAAGATTTCCGGAGACTTCGAAAAGATTCTTCCATTCTTAGCTGATGATGTTCTTAATTCCGAAGGCTTATATGTAGAAGTAAATATGCGTAATGGAGAATCTTGGGCAACAGGAGAAGATAAGTATTCTTGCCAGGGTACAGATCCTAACTCAGATACAAAAGTTTATATGTTCTCAGTTGGTCGTTATATAGGCGAGCATTGTGCAACTGTTGACGAAGCCATTGAATATGTAAAAACATTAGATGTTTATTCTAAACAAGGTTATTGGAATTATTGTTTCCTTTTAGCAGATGCAACAGGCCACTACGGCGTTCTTGAGTTTGCTATGGATGAGATGTTTTGGAACGATTATGCTCCGGCACAAACTAACTTCTATGTAGATGCATTTATGAATTCATTTGAAGAACTTAAATGTGGTGTTGGAAGATATAATGTGCTTATGGCCGGAATCGACGAAGTTTCCAATGAAGAAGAGATGTTTAATTTAATGGATCAGGTAACATATTATCAAGTATATGATCCTTATAGTTGTAAGTTTGATACCAGAAGTGAAAATGTAGGTATTCTTCCTTATGCTACATATGCTTTTACTATGGATGAAGCAAATAAAGATTTTGTACTTACATGCAGCGCACTAAACGGACATGAAGTTATTAGCTTAACCAGAGAAGAACAGCAGAATGCAAATTCTTATTGGGAATCATCATTTACAGAGGTTGTTAACTGTAATGAAAGAACTATATTAGTAAGGTTCTTTGAAAATGATGAGAAAGTAATCAAGCTTAGTTTATGAGGTGAAAAATGTCTAAAGTAAAAGTTGATGCTAACGAGAAAATGCTATATCAACATTTACAAGGGGTTGAGGGTAAAATGACTCCCGAAGAGCAATATGCTATAAAAATGGAAGCATTGCAAGAGATAAAAGACAGTGGCATAGATTATTGTTCTTGCCCAAGTGAATGTCCTCACCATGGAAAGTGTTGGGAGTGCGTTTTAATACATCGTGGACATCGCGACCATCTCCCATATTGTTTGTGGGATATGGTAAATGAAAAGCTTTATAATACTCAAAAATTAACTGAAGAGTCTTTAAAAAATTATGACCCAAGCAAATCACCATGCTTCGATTGTTCTAAAAAGGACAAATAGTAAATCACGAAAGGTTTAGTATGAAAGCATTTAAACGTATATGCGCTCTATTTTTAGTATTTGCTATGCTTGTTTCGATGGCTGCTTGCAAAGATACTAAGACTGATGAAACATTTTCTGAGACTCACCAACAGCTTGACCGTGAAATAGGGGCATTTGAAATTACAGCCCATCAAAGAGAGCTGGCTAAAACAAACACTGCAGGATACAGTGTTCTTGATGCCGGACGAGGTAATCCGAATTGGATTAATACTCAGGCCCGTTTAGCTTTTGCGCGCTTTATGGAATATGCTGTTGATGAATGTTCTCTGACTATGTCACAAGATGATATGGCAGGGCAGGCATCACAAGATGGTATAGCGCAACGCTTTGAAGCTGCTATGAATCCAGAAGATGAAACAGATGCATTTATTCTTAAAGCAATAGATTATTGTGTTAAAGACTTGGGTTTAAACAAAGCTGATTTATTAAAGGAATTAGTTGATGGCATTATCGGAGATTATTATCCTTCGCCAAGCAGATGCTTAAGCTGTACAGAAAATATATTAAATGCATATTTAGAATCAACATTATATAATGGTGAGATTCTTGCAGATCAGACAGAAGTTTTTCCTGTAGAAGGCGGTTCTGCAGCAATATGCTATATCTTTAATGCTCTTAATCATAACAGAGTGTTAAAGAGCGGAGATAAGATTGCTATTGCGACACCAATATTTACTCCGTATTTGCAAATACCCGGAGTGAATAACTACGGGTTGGTTTCTATTGATGTCACCAGCACTGATGAAGATAACTGGGATATAAATGCAGAAGAACTAAAGAAGCTTGAAGATCCTTCTGTGAAAGCATTTTTCTTGGTTAATCCATCTAATCCTGCATCACATGCTTTGTCGACAAAAACTTTAGACAGTCTTAAAGAACTTGTAAAGAAAAATCCTAACCTTATTATATTGACAGATGATGTCTATGGAACTTTTGTAAATAATTTTCAAACCGTTTACAGCGTATTGCCTTATAATACGATTCTTGTTTATTCGTTCTCTAAATTGTATGGGGTTACAGGATGGCGCATAGGGCTTATTGCCATGAACAAAGAAAATGTTGTTGATAAGCTTTTAGGCGAACTTCCTAAAGAAGATAAAGATTTTCTTCATAGCGAATATTCAATTGTGACAACAAGCCCTGAAAATTTGAAGTTTATTGACAGGATAGTTGCTGATAGCAGATCTATTGGGCTTTACCACACAAGTGGTTTAAGTACTCCACAGCAGATATTTATGGATTTTCTTGCACTAACACATCTTATATGTGAAAGTGAAGATCCGTATATTGAATTGGCAAATGAAATTGTCAATGAGCGTTATGAAACCTTTATGAATGCTATCGGTTTACCATCTGATGCTGCAGAAGAAAACGCAAAGTATTATGCTGTAATTGATATGCAAGAGCTTATTAAAAAGCATTACGATGATAAGTTTGCTGAATGGATGAACACAAATGTCAGCAATCTTGATTTCCTTAATGATCTTGCGAAAGAAAAGGGTGTTGTATTGATGTATGGCCCGGGCTTTGATGCTCCGGAAGATACCGTAAGGGTTTCGCTTGCCAATTTAGATAAAGAAGATTATGTAGAGTTAGCATCAAGAATTTACGAACTACTTGATGAGTATTATGAAAAGAGTTTATAGGCTATGACTACTAAGAAAAAGTTTAACTGGTACAATTTAGCCCTAATGGGATTCACAACCGTATGGAGCTTTGGCAACATTATCAATGGCTTTGCAAATTTCAACGGTGTGGGGGTTTCCCTGTTCTGGTTTGTTGTTTTGCTTTTATATTTTGTTCCTTATTCGTTGATGGTAGGTGAACTTGGGGCCACATTTTCAAAGGAAAGCGGCGGGGTAAGCTTATGGATTGATAAGACCTCCGGAAAGAAGCTTGCCTATTTTGCTGGATGGACATATTTTGTAGTGCATCTTCCATATATTTCGCAAAAACCATCTTCAATTATGATTGCTGCAAGCTGGGCGATTTTCGGTAAATCATATGTTTCTGAAATGAGCATTACCTTTGTTCAATTAGCAGGTTTAGCAATCTTTCTTGTTGCGCTCTTTCTTGCAAGCAAAGGCTTGTCATTCCTAAAGAAAATTGCATCGGTAGCGGGCTTTGCAATATTTGTAATGTCGCTGTTGTATATTGTGATGATGATTCTTGCTCCGGCAATCCCGGGGACAAATACTGTAACGGTTTCACTTGCAGATTGTAAACCAAATCTTTCTTTAGAAACATTTTTAAATATTTCAGTTTTAATTTTTGCTGTTGGTGGATGTGAAAAGATTTCACCATATGTAAATAAGTTAGATAAGCCGGAGAAAGATTTCCCTCGAGGAATGATAGTATTGGCAATAATGGTTGTAATTTGTGCAATGCTTGGCACATTTGCAATGGGCATGATGTTCGATTCAAACAATATTCCTGAAGATCTTATGGCTAATGGTGCTTACTATGCATTCCAAAAGCTTGATGACTATTATCATTTAGGCAATTTATTGTTGATTATTTATTCCATCTCGGTGTTGGCCAGCCAGGTTGCTGTCATTATTCTTTCGATTGATGCTCCGCTTAATATGTTGCTTGGTAATGCTGATAAAGAAAATATTCCTGAATGGTTCTACAAACAAAATAAGCATGGAGCTTATGTTAACGGAATGAAGATTGTCGGAATTATAGTCAGTATATTAATCCTGCTTCCGATTCTGGGGATCAATGATCTTAACCAACTTGTAAAATGGCTTGTAAAGCTTAATTCGATTTGCATGCCTTTAAGATATCTTTGGGTATTTTTTGCATACATTATGCTTAAGAGAAAAGAAGGACAATTTGGAAAGGCTGATTATATATTTGTAAAGTCTAAAGCTTTGGGAATAACGCTTGGTTTGTGGTGCTTTATTATTACAGCCGTATCTTGCATAATCGGCATGTATTCAGAGAATAAATTTGAACTTATTATGAATGTTGTTACACCGGTTATATTAGTGCTAAGCGGGTTCTTGCTTCCATGGATTACTAAGAAAAAGTCAAAGAAAGCATAGATAAAACGGATGGAGAATGCAATTTCTCAGTGTTAAAACATTGAGAAATTGCATTTTTTTTGGTAAAATAAATAGTCATAGATTTTCAGACAAAAATTTGATACAAAACGTATAGAAGAAAGGACGTGCAAATAAATGATTTACACAACAGAAGTAGAGCATATGTGTCCGGTCGCTAAGGGCGCATATCATGGACCTGCTCCAATTCCGGAAGAAGGAAAATGGGTTCAGGCAAAAGAAATTAAAGATATTAGCGGGCTTACACACGGCATTGGTTGGTGTGCACCACAGCAGGGTGCTTGCAAACTTACATTAAATGTAAAAGATGGCGTTATTCAAGAAGCTCTTATTGAAACACTCGGTTGCAGTGGTATGAGCCATTCCGCAGCTATGTGCAGTGAAATTCTTATCGGAAAGACTATTCTCGAAGCATTAAATACAGACCTTGTATGTGATGCTATCAACACAGCTATGAGAGAACTTTTCCTTCAGATTGTATATGGCAGATCACAGACTGCATTCTCTGAAGGCGGGCTTCCAATTGGCGGAGGCCTTGAAGATCTCGGCAAGGGAATTAGAAGCCAGGTTGGTACAACATACGGTACTTTAGCTAAAGGCCCAAGATATCTTGAACTTGCAGAAGGATATATTACAAAACTTGCTCTTAATGAAGCTGATGAAATTGTTGGTTACGAATTCATTAACCTTGGTAAGATGATGGATGCTATCAAGGGTGGTATGGATGCTAACGAGGCATTTGAAAAGAATAAGGGCCACTATGGCCAGTTCGATGATGCTGCTAAGTACATCGATCCAAGAAAGGAATAGGAGGCAGCATTATGGCATTATTTGAAAGTTATGAAAGAAGAATAGATAAGATTAACGGAGTTCTTGCTCAGTATGGAATTAAGAGCGTAGAGGAATGCCGTGAAATATGTAAAGCTAAGGGCTTTGATCCTTACGAAATCGTAAAAGGAATTCAGCCAATCTGCTTCGAAAACGCTGCTTGGGCATATTGCGTTGGCGCAGCTATCGCACTTAAAAAGAATGTAAAGACTGCCGCAGAAGCTGCAGAAGCAATAGGTGAAGGTCTTCAGGCATTTTGCATTCCTGGTTCTGTAGCCGAAGATAGAAAGGTAGGCCTTGGTCATGGTAACCTGGGTGCTATGCTTTTAAGAGACGAAACAAAATGCTTTGCATTTCTTGCCGGTCACGAAAGCTTTGCTGCTGCCGAAGGAGCTATTGGTATTGTAAAGAATGCTAATAAAGCTCGTAAAGAACCTCTTCGCGTTATCTTAAACGGACTTGGTAAAGATGCAGCTCAGATCATTTCAAGAATTAATGGATTTACATATGTTCAAACACAGTTTGACTATTTTACCGGCGATCTTAAGATTGTAAAAGAAATTCCTTATTCAAAGGGAGAGAGAGCTCTCGTTAAGTGCTTTGGCGCTGATGATGTTCGCGAAGGTGTTGCAATTATGCATCACGAAGGAGTAGATGTTTCAATTACAGGAAACTCAACAAATCCTACAAGATTCCAGCATCCTGTTGCAGGTACATATAAAAAGGAATGTATTGAACAAGGAAAGAAATATTTCTCAGTAGCATCCGGTGGCGGTACAGGAAGAACACTTCATCCTGATAATATGGCCGCAGGTCCTGCAAGCTATGGAATGACAGATACAATGGGAAGAATGCACTCGGACGCTCAGTTCGCCGGCTCTTCATCAGTACCTGCTCATGTAGAAATGATGGGATTCCTTGGCATGGGAAATAACCCAATGGTAGGCGCAACAGTAGCAGTTGCAGTAGCTGTTTCCCTTGCAAAATAGGGATATGCGATAAAAAAGGCTTATTTCCTTTTAATAAGAGGCAAAAAAGCGAAAAATAGTTAAAAAATCAAGGCTTGGTGTATTCACCAAGCCTTATTTTTATGATATTATATTAAGTGCGGCTTTAGGCCGATAATTCTAAAAAGAAGGACATATTATGACAGATTTAAGATTAGTATTCGCTGATCCAAAAAAATATGAAGGCCCAATCGAAGTTGAAGGTTGGATTAGAAACAATAGAGATTCTAAGCAGTTTGGTTTTATCGAATTAAACGATGGAACCTTCTTCAAATCGGTTCAGATTGTATATGAACGCGATATAATTTCAAACTATGATGAAATTGCACATCTTCCACTTTCTACAGCTTTAAGTGTAAAAGGTGAATTGGTTTTGACTCCAGATGCAAAACAAGCTTTCGAAATTAAAGCAAAAGAAATTGTAGTAGAGGCAAGTTCTGACGCAGATTATCCAATTCAAAACAAAAGACATACAATGGAATATTTGCGCACACAGGCTCATCTGAGACCAAGAACAAATATGTTTAGTGCTGTGTTTAGAGTTCGTAGTGTTGCTGCATATGCAATCCATAAATTCTTCCAGGAAAGAGGATTCATTTATGCACATCCACCTCTTATCACTGCAAGTGATGCCGAGGGTGCCGGAGAAATGTTCCAGGTAACAACTCTTCCTTTGGAAAGTGTTCCTCTCACAGATAAAGGTGATGTTGATTATGATAAAGATTTCTTTGGAAAGCGTGCTAACTTAACAGTAAGCGGACAGCTCGAGGCAGAAATTTTTGCATTAGCATTTAAAAACACTTATACATTTGGTCCGACATTCAGAGCAGAAAACTCAAGTACAACAAGACATGCTTCTGAGTTTTGGATGATAGAGCCTGAAATTGCTTTTGCAGATCTTACAGATGATATGAACTTAATTGAAGATATGGTTAAGTACATTATCACTTATACAATGGACCATTGCCCAGAGGAAATGACTTTCTTTAATAGCTTCGTAGATAAGGGCTTAATAGAAAGACTCAATCATGTAGTTAATAGCGAGTTTAAGCGTCTTACATACACCGAGGCTATTGAAATTTTAGAGAAGGCTGTAAAAGAAGGACATAAATTTGAATATGAAGTTACAGGTTGGGGTATGGATCTTCAATCTGAACATGAAAGATATATTACAGAACAGGTATTTAATGCTCCGGTTTTCTTAATTGATTATCCATCAGAAATTAAAGCATTTTATATGCGTGAAAACGAAGATGGAAAGACAGTTGCCGCATGTGACCTTCTTGTTCCTGGCGTTGGCGAAATCGTTGGTGGATCACAGCGTGAAGAAAGATATGATGTTCTTCTTAACAAGATTAAGAAACTTGGCATGGATGAAAAAACATACTGGTGGTATCTTGAACTTCGTAAATATGGTGGCGTAAAGCATGCAGGCTTTGGCCTTGGATTTGAAAGAATGATTATGTATCTTACCGGAGTCGGTAACATCAGAGATGTTCTTCCATTCCCACGCACACCAAGAACAGCAGACTTTTAATTTAAAATAAGTTAATAAAAATTTTGCAAAATTTTTTAGGAGGATAAATTAATGAAGGGCTACACAAGCGAAACAATTAGAAACATCGCTCTGGTAGGACATGGTAGCACAGGTAAGACAACATTCCTTGAGGCTGCCCTGCTTGCTACAGGAGTAATCAGCAGACTTGGAAAAGTCGAAGACGGAAATACCGTATCAGACTTTGATAAGATGGAAATTGAAAAAGGTTATTCCATAGGCCTTTCAATTGTTCCTGTTGAATTTAACAAAGTAAAACTTAATTTCCTTGATACTCCGGGCGTATTCGATTTTGCCGGCGAAGTTAATTCTGCACTTCGTGCTGCAGAAGCTGCTGCAATTTTCGTAGATGCTTCTTCCGGAATTCAGGTTGGTACAGAAAAAGCATGGACCGCTTGCAAGAAAGCCGGTGCACCAAGATTCTTTATCATTAACAAGACAGATAAAGAAAATGTAAACCTTGATAAAGTTATTGCAGACCTTAAAGAAAAGTTCGGAACATCAGTAGTTACACTCGATGACAAAGATTCTCTTAACGAAGCAATCGCAGAAACAGATGAAGCTTTAATGGAAAAATTCTTTGATGGACAAGAATTCACAGAAGAAGAGTTCAATAGAGGTCTTATGAACGGCATTAAAGAAGGAAGCATTGCTCCTGTATTTACATGTTCTGCTCTTAAGGGCGAAGGCATCAAGGAAATACTTCAGGCTTGCATTAACTATGTACCAAAGGCTGGCGGAACAGTTAAAGCTGTCGATGGTGGCGATGTTACATACGGAGCAGGTGCAACAGTTGCTTATGTATTTAAAACAATAGCAGACCCATTCCTTGGTAAGATTTCTCTTGCAAAGGTTATTCGTGGAAAACTTACACCAGCAAGTATGTTATATAATACAAATGCTGAAAAAGAAGAAAAGCTTGGTTCAATGTTCTTCCTTAGAGGAAAGACACAGGCAGACTCAGGTGAAGTTCAACCTGGTGATATTGTAGCTCTTGGTAAACTTCAGTTTACACAAACAGGTGATACACTTTGTGATAAAGCAAATCAGGTGAAACTTGAAAAGATCGAGTTTGCACAGCCAACACTTTTCACAGCTATTGAATCAAAGAATAAGGGTGATGATGCTAAGCTTGCAACGGGTATTGCAAAACTTAGAGAAGAAGATCCATCATTCGTATTTGAAAGAAATGTAGAAACAAGACAATCACTTCTTGGAACAGTTGGTGATATTCAGTCCGGAACAATCCTTGCTAAATTAAAGGATAGATATGGCGCAGATATCGAAGTAGTTCCAACAAAGGTTGCATATAGAGAAACAATTAAGGGCGTATCCGATGTTCAGGGTAAGCATAAGAAACAGTCCGGTGGTGCAGGCCAGTATGGTGATGTTACTATTAAGTTCGAACCATCTGAAGAAGAATTCGAATTTGTTGATGCTGTAGTAGGCGGAGTTGTTCCTCGTCAGTTTATTCCGGCAGTAGAAAAAGGTCTTCGTGAATGTATGGAGAAAGGTCCTCTTGCAGGTTGCAAGTGCCAGAATATTAAAGCCACACTTCACTTTGGTTCTTATCACGCTGTAGACTCAGATGAAATGTCATTTAAGATTGCTGCATCATTAGCATTCAAGAAGGGCGTTGTAGAAGCTAAGCCTTGCTTACTTGAACCTATTATGAAACTTGAAATTACTGTTCCTGATGATTTCGTAGGTGCAATTATGGGCGATCTTCCAAATAGACGTGGCGTTGTAATGGGTATGGACCCTGCACAAGGTGGCGGACAAGTTCTTCATGCAGAAGTTCCACAGGCTGAATGTCTTGATTATGCAACAGCACTTCGTTCAATGACTCAGGCTAAAGGTTCCTTCACAATGGAATTCAGCAAATATCAGCAGGTTCCACAAGCTAATGCTGAAAAGATTATCGCAGCACACAAGGCTGAAGAAGAAGCTGAGAATAAATAATTTATATTCAGTAGTATTAAAAGAAGCTCTCTTAGTTGAGAGCTTCTTTTATGTTGCTTATTCCGTGAATTTTGATTTTGAATTGTCCGCGCAATTTTTCCGCATTACGTTTTGGAACAATTGCTTCTTTGAATCCCATACGCTCGGCTTCTTTGAGTATCTTCTCGCAATTTTGAATTGGCCTGAGTTCTCCTGTTAAACCAAGCTCACCCACAGCAAGCAAATCTTTAGGTATTACCTTTGATTGTTTTTCAGACCAAATAGCGAGAGCTACTGCAAGATCTGTGCTTGTTCCTTGTGGCTTAAAACCACTTACAATATTTATATACACATCAGTCGCAAACAAATTCAGTTTTGCTTTCTTTTCTAATACTGCAATTATCATTGATAGACGATTGTTATCAATACCTACCGACCTTCTCATCGGAAAACCTGCGCTGCAAGGGCTTGTCAAAGCTTGTAGTTCGAGTAATAAAGGACGAGTGCCTTCATAAACTGCTGTTGCTACAGAGCCTTCGGAAGATTCCATACCATCAAGAAAAACTCCGGAAATATTTTCAATTTCTACAAGGCCTTCTTCTTGCATATCAAAAGCACCGATTTCTGATGTTGTTCCAAAACGATTTTTGATTGCCCGAAGGATTCTTAAATCTCCGCTTCGTTCTCCTGTGAATTCAAGTACAGTATCAACCAGATGTTCGACAATTTTCGGGCCGGCCAGTTCGCCGGTTTTTGTAACATGTGCAACGATAAAAACCGGAACATTAGTTGTCTTTGCAAGTGTCATCAGAAGGTTTCCCACTTGGCGTACTTGTGATACACTTCCCGGAGCTGATTCCAATTCTTCTGAATACATTGTTTGAATAGAATCTATTATCAAAAGTTTTGGTTGCATATTTTTAGCAGCTTCTATAATTGCTTCGATATTTGTTTCGGCAAGAATGTATAGTTCACCAAAATCCGGACAAACTCTGTCTGCGCGCATTTTTATTTGTTCTTCGGACTCTTCACCTGAAACGTAAAGAACAGGACCTGTCTTCGCAATATTTGAAGCAGCTTGAATAATCAGCGTTGATTTTCCTATACCTGGTTCGCCGGTGATTAAACTTAAGCTGCCAAGAACCAAACCTCCGCCAAGAACACGATTGAATTCGGAAATACCCGTGTCTATTCGTTGATTAGTATTGGCAGTGATATCAAGTAATTTATGAGCTTTAACCGTTTTGTTTTGAGAAACACTGCGGCGACGAGAATCTTTTTCATCAACATCAACGACTTTTTGTTCGAAAAAACTGTTCCAAGCTCCGCAAACAGGGCATTGCCCCATCCATTTTGAATTTTCAGATCCGCATTCATTGCAGACAAATATTGTTTTTGCTTTCTTCATTGATTTTTACCAAAAATAGTATATAATGACTTTAAAGGATTACCGCTTTGGTCAGCGGTGATTACTTAATTGAACCACCGATTATTCGGTGGTTGGTCTATTTTTTGCGGTTTATCCAGGCTGCGATAGCTGCCAAAACCCCGAGTAACACAAGTGTATATTCAAATAACGCGTTATATGTTACCATGACTTTTACCTCCTTTCCTTAGAAATGAGGTAACCACCGCGAAGCGGTAATCTGGTATTATTATACCGAACAATTGTTCTCTTGTCAATAATTTCCAATAATTTAGCTGTAAGCAAATTTGCTTACAGTTTTTTGATTTAAAACCGTCTGTTCGGCTCAGTTCACAAGAGTCTTAAAATCCAGATTTTGACTATAATAATTAGGAAGTGTATAATACTGTCAGGGGAAATTTGCAATTTTGTAGATTCAGACAGAAACGAGAAAAAGAATGTTTAAAATTGGAGATAAAGTCGTTTACCCGATGCACGGGGCCGGCATTATTGAAAAAATTGAAGAAAAAGAAATTCTGGGAGAAAAGAAATCTTATTATATCCTACAAATTCCTTATGGGCGTATGCAGGTTATGGTTCCTGTAGATAAATGCCATGAAGCAGGTCTTCGCAGTATTATCTCAAAAATAGAGATGGAAGCTGTTGTTAAAGTTCTTGGTGGTAAATCTACCCCTATGGATGAAAACTGGAACAGAAGGCTTCGCGATAATAACGAAAAGTTAAAAAGCGGAGATCCTAAACTTGTTGCAGAAGTAATAAGAAATCTCGTTCGTGTAGAACGTGAAAAGAAGCTTTCTGCCGGAGAGAAAAAACTTCTCGGTACAGCAAAGCAAATTCTATCTTCGGAAATGGTTTTGGTAAACGGCATCACAGAAACCCAGGCTGATGCTGTGATTGATGCTGCCATTTAATATAGATTAAAAATCACAACTTAATATTAAGGAGGACAAAATGTTAAGCAGAGTATTCCGTGCGCTTTTTACTTTGGCCGGAATGCTGTTTGGATACGGAGTCTCAACACTTCTCATTAGTGAAGAAGTGCTTGGAAGATTTTGGGAGTTCAACTCTGGGGAAATTATGTTGGCGACCATTTTCTTCGTTGGTTTATTTGGTATTATTTTCTTTTATTTATTTTCTCGACTTCGTAAGCTTACAAACAAAACTGTTACATCAATTGAAGGAATTCTTTCTAAGATTCCTGCAAAAGAACTTTTTGCCGGCGTAATAGGTTTAATTGTTGGTTTGATAATTGCTTATTTATTCTCACAAATTATTATGGGAGTAATACAAACGGCATATATATCAACAGCAATTTGCGCGGTTATGTATGTTTTGTTCGCTTATACATGCTCAGCACTTTCAAGACGACTTGTTAGTAAATTTGATGATATTCAAGCCGGATCTATACTGAACATGCCCCAAATAGCAAAGTCAAAAACAAAAGCAAATACAGCTGCTCCAAAGATTCTTGACACTTCTGTTATTATTGACGGAAGAATTTTAGATATTCTGAAAACAGGATTTTTGGAAGGCGAAATTGTTATTCCTGAATTTGTTCTTGTCGAGTTGAGACATATTGCAGATTCCGGCGATTCGCTTAAACGAAATCGCGGAAGACGAGGACTCGATATCTTAAACAAAATTCAAACAGATTTCGGTATAGCAATTTACAATACAGGATCTGAAAAGGTGTTGAATGAAATTCCGGAAGTAGATGTTAAACTACTTAAACTCGCTCAAATTATGAAGGGCGTTGTTGTAACCAATGATTTTAACCTGAATAAAGTCGCATCAATTCAGAAAGTGCCGGTTTTGAATATTAACGAACTGGCTAATGCAATTAAGCCTGTTGTAATTCCTGGCGAAGATATGGAAGTATTTGTAGTCAAAGAAGGAAAAGAAAACAATCAAGGCGTTGCATATTTAGATGATGGCACGATGATAGTTGTAGAAAACGGTCGCAAGCTTATAGGTAAAACTATAACAACTGTAGTCACAAGCGTGCTTCAAACATCTGCGGGTAGAATGATATTTGTTAAAGCAAAATAATGAAAGTATCAGTGATTATTGCTGCTGCCGGAGCCGGAAAACGCTTCGGTAGCAGTACTCCAAAACAATATTTAAAAATCAGCGGCGTTACAGTGCTTGAAAAAGCACTTAACGCTTTTTGCGGTTTTAATGAGATTATTGTTGTGGGCGATGATTTGTCAAAAATTCCCGATGGATGTATCAAAGTTTTAGGTGGAAAAGAAAGGCAAGATTCAATTAAAAATGCTCTCGATAAAGTTAGTGGAGATTATGTTCTAATACATGATGCCGCAAGACCATTTGTAAGCAAGAAAATTATTGATGATGTGCTCGAGGCTCTAAAGACAAATGATGCCGCAATCCCTTGCGTTAAACCTAAAAATACAATCAGAACAAAAACAGAAACTTTAAATCGAGACGAACTTTATGAAGTTCAAACGCCGCAAGGTTTTAAAACCGATTTATTAAAACAGGCTTATAAATTTGCTTATGAAAATAATTTTTACGGCACAGATGATATCAGCGTGCTTGAAGAATTTTGGAAAGCAAAAGCTATGCCTGAAAAACTTGCAATAACAGAAGGCGACTATACAAATTATAAAATAACAACAAAGGAAGATATGCCTAAGGAAGTTAGATTCGGCAATGGGTATGATGTTCATAGATTAGTTGATGGACGGCCATTGATGCTGGGATGCACTAAGATTCCTTATGAGAAAGGTTTGCTGGGACATTCTGATGCAGATGTGCTTGCGCATGCTATGGCTGATGCATTGCTTGGTGCTGCATCTCTTGGAGATATTGGTCACATTTTCCCAGATAGCGGGCCCGGAAGTGATGAAACCGAAGGGATGTCAGGAGAAACAATTTTATCTCGCACCGCGAAACTCGTTCGAGAAAAAGGGTATGAGATTATGATGCTTGATGGAACGGTGATAGCTGAAAATCCAAAACTTGCACCGCATATCCAAGTTATGAGAGAAAACACTGCCAAGGCTCTTGGCGTTGATGTTGATAGAATAAGTATAAAAGCAACTACAGAAGAAAATATGAGCGATGTCAGTCGCGAAGGTATGGCTGCAATTGCTACATGTACACTGAAAGGATAAATCATGAAAGTTTCAAAAATGTTTTTTAACACATTAAGAGAGGTTCCGGCAGAAGCTGAAATTCCTTCTCATATATTCTTGCTCCGAGCAGGAATGATTAGGAAAGAGGTTTCTGGATTTTACAGTTATATGCCTCTTGGTATGCGTGCGCTTCATAAAGTTGAGAACATAGTTCGTGAAGAAATGGATGCTGCCGGAGCTCAGGAAATTTTAACTTCTGCAGTTCAACCTGCCGAACTTTGGCAAGAATCAGGACGTTGGTATGCATATGGTCCAGAACTTTGGAGAACAAAAGATAGAAATGAAAGAGATTTCGTTCTTGGTCCAACTGCCGAAGAAGTATTCACAAATGTGGCCAGAGCAAATATAACATCATGGCGTCAGCTTCCAATGAATCTTTATCAGATTCAAACAAAATACAGAGATGAAGCTCGTCCACGTTTCGGACTTATTCGTTCAAGAGAATTTCTTATGAAGGATGCATATTCATTTGATCTTGATGAAGATGGACTTCAGAAAAGTTACGACATAATGTACGACGCTTATTCAAAAGTGTTTACAAGATGCGGATTGTTCTTCCGTCCGGTAGAAGCTGATACAGGAGCTATCGGTGGAAGCGGTTCTCACGAATTTTGTGCTCTTTCAGAAACCGGCGAAGAAGAAATTCTTTATTGTGAAAATTGTGATATGGCTGCGACAGCAGAAAAAGCAGATTTTAAAGACGAAGTTATGCCGGCAGAAGCAGAGCTTCCTATGGAAGAAGTTCATACCCCTGGAACAAAAACTATTGAAGAAGTATGTAATTTCTTAAAGCTCGATCAAAAGAAGAGCATTAAGGCTATTATGTACGAAGTATATAAAGAAGAAAATCCAGATCCGGAATTCGTTTGTTGCTTTATAAGAGGCGATAGACAACTCAATGAAACAAAGTTAATTAACGCTCTTGATGTTCCTGAGTTTGCAATTAAAATGGCAGACGAAAGTAAAATGGGACCTGCAACAGGTTGCGTCGCAGGATTCACGGGTCCGGTAGGTCTTCATAATTGTAAAATTATTGTTGATACAGAATTAGTCAATGCAAAGAATATGGTTGCCGGAGCTTGCAAAGAAGATCATCATCTTATCAATGTAAACTACGGCCGTGATTATAAAGCAGATATGATTAAAGATCTTAAGCTTTTGCAAGAAGGCGACCCATGTCCATGCTGCGGAAAACCTGTAAAGACTGCTCGTTCAATTGAAGTTGGTCAAGTATTTAAGCTTCATACAAAATACAGTGAAAAGATGAACCTTACATACAAAGATGCTGATCAAAAAGATCAATTAGTAGTTATGGGATGCTATGGCATTGGTGTTTCAAGAACGCTTGCAGCTGTTGTAGAACAACATCATGATGAAAATGGAATTATTTGGCCTATGTCAGTTGCCCCATATCATGTAATCATTGATTTAGTTAATGTTAAAGATGAAGTTCAAATTGCACTTGCAAACAAAATGCATGATGAACTCATTGCTAAAGGCATAGAAGTTATTCTCGATGATAGAGATGAACGCCCTGGAGTAAAGTTTAAAGATGCAGATTTAATTGGTATTCCAATTAGAATTGTTGTCGGAAAACTTGCATCAGAAGGTAAGGTAGAATATAAGCTTCGTCGTGATGCCGATAAAGTAGAGCTTACTTATGATGAAGCGATATCACGTACAGTAGAATTAGTAAATTCAGAAAAGAGAGGTTAGTAAGGTTAGATATACCTTAACGAAATATTATGGCAAAGATAGTAAAAATAACAATGGAAAACGGAGATGTGATGAAGGCAGAACTTTATCCAGAAATCGCTCCGAAAACAGTAGAAAATTTTATCGACTTAGTAAAGAAAGGTTTCTATAACGGAACAATATTTCACAGAGTTATTCCGGGATTTATGATTCAAGGCGGAGATCCAACCGGCAGTGGTATGGGTGGCCCTGGACATACAATTTTCGGAGAATTTTCAAGCAATGGGTTTGAGAACAATCTAAAACATACAGAAGGAGTTCTTTCTATGGCAAGAGCTATGGATCCGAATTCTGCAGGTTCACAATTTTTTATTATGGTTGCTGATGCTCCTCATCTTGATGGTGAATACGCAGCATTTGGTAAGCTCATTGAAGGTTTAGATGTTGCAAAGATGATTGTGAGAGTTCCTCGCAACATGATGGACAAGCCAAACGAACCACAGATTATGAAAACAGTAGAAATGATAGAGGAATAATTATGAAAATTTACAACACTCTTACAAGAAGAAAAGAAGAGTTGGTTCCAATGGACAAAAACGAACTTCGTATGTACGTTTGTGGTCCTACTGTTTACAATTATATTCATATCGGTAATGCTCGTCCTTTTGTTGTCTTTGATACCATGAGAAAATATCTTGAATATCGTGGACAAAAAGTAAAATATGTTCAAAATTTTACTGATGTCGATGACAAGATTATTAATCGTGCAAGAGAAGAGGGCATTTCAGCTCTTGAAGTAGGACAAAAATATATTGATGAATATTTTAAGGATGTTCAAGCACTTAATATTAAAGCTGCAGATGTTCATCCAAGAGTAACAGAAACTATGCCCGATATAATCAATTTTGTGCAAGGCCTTATTGATAAAGGTATGGCATACGAGATTGATGGCGACGTTTACTATTCAACAAGAAAATTTAAAAACTACGGTCAACTTTCCGGAAACTATATAGAAGATCTCGAGGTTGGTGCAAGAATTCCTGAAGGCGAGAAGAAAAAAGATCCTTTAGATTTCGCTCTTTGGAAGGCAAGAAAATCTGAAGATGAAATAGCATGGGAAAGTCCATGGGGCCTTGGAAGACCTGGTTGGCATATTGAATGTTCAACAATGTCAAAAAAATACCTTGGCGAAACAATCGATCTTCACTGCGGCGGTCAAGATTTACAATTCCCACACCACGAAAATGAAATTGCTCAATCAGAAGGTCTTACAGGAAAGAAGTTTTCTAATTACTGGATGCATAATGGCTTCATAACAGTAAATAATGAAAAAATGAGCAAGTCGCTTAACAATTTCTTTACTGTTCGTGACATATTAAAAGAATATGATGGTGAAGTTCTTCGTTATTTCTTACTTTCAGCTCAATATCGCGGACCAATTAATTTTAGTCACGAATTGATGGAAGAAGCTAAAACTTCACTTGAAAGAATCAGAGAATGCAAACGTAATCTGAAAGCAGCAAAAGCTTCAGAAACAGATTGCACAGAAAAGATAGCTGTTCTTAAACAGTATAAGGATAAATATATTGAATGTATGGACGATGATCTTAATACTGCCGGAGCTATCGGCGCAATCTTTGAACTTGTTCGTGAAATTAACTCTGCACTTCGTGATGCGGTATCAAAAGAATATATTGATGCGGCATTAAATATGCTTGACGAACTTACAGAAGTTCTTGGGCTTCTCAGAAAAGATGATGAAATGCAAATTGATAGTGAACTTCAATCTTTGATTGATAAGCGCCAAGCCGCAAGAGCTGCAAAAGATTGGGCAACAGCTGATGCTATTCGTGATCAGCTTGCCGCAATGGGTATTACAATCAAAGATACAAAAGATGGTATTCAGATTATCAGAAATTAATGGAATATAAAAACGAAAATACAATTGCATTAGCATTTATCGGAGATGCAGTATACGAACTTTATATTCGCGGTCAATTGTTTGATAAAATCAGCAAACAGCGCCCTGATCAAATGCATAGAGCAGCCGTTAAGTTTGTGAAAGCTTCTGCACAATGTGAAGCTGTTAAGCGCTTGATAAAAGAAAATCTTCTTACAGAAGAAGAGCTTGCTTTGGTAAAGCGCGCTCGCAATCACAAAGTTGCAACAAAAGCAAAAAATGCTTCCATGGTTGAATACAAGTGGGCTACGGCATTTGAAGCTTTAATTGGATATTTATATTTGTCAAAACAAGAGGAAAGATTAAAAGAAATTATGGAGGCTACATATGAGTAAAGCTGATACTTTATTTATTAACATGTGCCAGAGAGTGCTTGATGAAGGTTTTTCAACCGAAGGACAACAAGTTAGAGCTATGTGGGATGATACGAAGACTCCGGCATATACAAAGAAAATTTTCGGTGTTGTAAACCGTTATAATTTGCAAGAAGAATTTCCTGCACTTACACTTCGTCCGGTTCCTTTTAAAACTTGTATTGATGAACTCCTTTGGATTTGGCAAAAGAAATCTAATAACATCAAAGATTTAAAAGGACACATCTGGGATAGTTGGGCAGATGAAAATGGCAGCATTGGTAAAGCCTATGGTTATCAAATGCAAAAGAAGTATATCTTTAAGCAGGGCGAAATGGACCAAGTTGATAATGTACTTTGGTGTTTGAAAAACGATCCTTATTCAAGACGAATCATGACAAATATTTTCAACTTCGAAGATTTGCATGAAATGGGGCTTGAACCATGCGCTTACTCTATGACATTTAATGTAGTTGATGGAAAGCTGAATGCAATTTTGAATCAGCGCTCACAAGATATTTTAGCTGCAAATGCATGGAATGTTTGTCAGTATGCAGTACTTGTTTATATGCTTGCTCAGGTTAGCGGACTTGTTCCAGGAGAGTTGGTTCATGTGATTGCTGATGCGCATATTTATGATAGACATCTTCCGGTTATAGAAGAACTTATCAAAAGACCTGCATATCCTGCTCCAAAGTTTTGGATGAATCCTGAAATTAAAAATTTCTACGATTTTACAGTAGATGATTTTAGATTGGACGATTACCAGCACGGAGAACAAATTAAAGGAATTCCGGTTGCTGTTTAATTATAAAATATTTCTGCCAGGGTTATTGACAAAAAATACCAGCTATGATAAACTAAACATGCTAATTGATGAAATTAGTGTCGATTAGGTTCAAATGAAAAACCCTGAAGCGCCAACTTCAGGGTTTTTCTTGCTACTTGGGCGAGTTATACCAGGTTTTTGCCATTTATTTTCTATCAAACCATTTGCTAATGCAATTGCCGATTACATTAGCCAGAATAGAAATAATCAAGTCTATTAGGTCCATGGCTCACCTCCTTTCTAAAGGAAGGATGTATAATGGCAGGAATATTTTACTATTATTTACAAAATATTACAAGAGGTTTATATGTCTAAACGAGATAATCCGCGTTTAAAAGCAGCGGCTGAAAAAAGTGGCAAGAATAAAAGAGCTGCACATAAAATAGGAAAAGATGGAAAGCTTGCACCTGAAAAGAAATCTTCAAGCGGGCATAAAAGAAATGTTAGCGCTCGTAAACCAAGCTCAAGTTCAAAAACTAAGAGCGTAAAAAGATCTGAAAGCGTTCAAAGAGCTGTAACAAGAGCAAAGGCTGCAAGAGCCAAAGCATCTATGGAAGACTTTGTAGAAAATCCAAATCTTATCATTGGGCGCAATCCTGTTATGGAAGCAATCAAAT
>JAZUJE010000015.1:0-18394 GCA_045642565.1 Anaerovoracaceae bacterium
CAATATCACAAACCTTAAGCGAAGACTTGGTGATTCATCTAAATATTCGCTATTGCTTGACTATACTGATGAAAAAGGCGATATCGATGATCCTTGGTATACCGGTGATTTTGAAACTTCGTATAATGAAATTCTAATGGGTTGTGAAGGCTTGCTTGAAAACATATTATATTAGTTGATTTTGACATATAGGTGAATATTATGGCAGGAAAAAAGAAATTACTATTGTTAACAGATTTGAATTATAAAGCTAAGGCTCGTGCATTTTATGGCGCAGAAGATGTGTTCCTTAGTGAGCAGCTTCGTAAGGAATTTGATGTTGCTATTTGTGACTTGCCGAGTGCAAAAAGCTTTGAAGATAATGCAGATATCATAGTCGTTAGAAATATCGGTGCAATATCATTCTTTAGAGACGAATATGAAGACTTTAAAAGACGTGTTAATGAAAAACATTTGAATATATTCAATCAATTTAATGGCATCGGGGATCAAAGTGGTAAGCAGTATCTTCTTGATTTGTATAATGAAGGATATGGTGTAATTCCAACAGTAGATCGTATATCCAATATTGTATGTTTAGGTGATGTTAATAAATATTGTATTAAACCTAAAAACGGAGCAGATTCAAATGGACTTGAATATCTTACAAGAGAAGAACTTTTGCAGAAGAAATCGATAGATGGTGAATATGTAATTCAACCTTGGATTGATTTTCTTTATGAAGTTTCGTTTTATTTTATTGATGATAAGTTTGAATATGCTATGTATACACCTGATAAAACAAAGCGCTGGGAGCTTCAGGTTTATGATTGCAGCGAAGAAGATATAAGCTATGCGAAAGAGTTTATTAAGCGCAGCCCGATAAAAAAGGGTATTCAAAGAATCGATGCTTGCAGAAATAAAACAGGAGAGCTTCTCTTGATGGAACTTGAAGATCTGGATCCATATCTTTCTTTAGATTTGCTTCCCGAGGATATAAGAGAACGTTTTGTTTCTGATATGATAGCTTCATTAAAAACAATGGTAAAAATGTAGGCCTATGAATCGAACTGGACATATTTTAAACAACAAATTGCGAAAATATTTAGTTCCTACGATTGCAACGGCACTCGCAATGTCGCTTGATGAATTCGTGGACAGTATCATCGTTGCAAACCTGTTAGATTTGAAAGCAATGACTGTCATAAGCGTAGGATCACCGATTGTATTGGTCATAGCATCAATATATATGCTTTTCGGTGTTGGCGGGTCGACTTTGTATGCGATAAACATTGGATCCCGCGACACCAAGGCGGCGGGCAAAGCCTTTTCCGTTGCTCTCTCAACCGCATTGTTTGCGGTGATAATTTTTTGCGTACTCGGAACGATATTTTCCGGGCCGTTTTGCAGATTCCTCTGTGCAGACAAATCTTTGTATGAAGATCTCATGCATTATGTACGGGTCCTTCTGTTGACAGCGCCATTTATCGTAGGTATTCAGACGCTTTCCGCCTTTTTACCGGCAGCGGGTGTTCCGAATATCGCTACCTTGATTTGCATTATTGCGAATGTTGTCAATTTGGTTTTCGATTACGTCTATATTAACTACTTTGATATGGGAGTCAGCGGTGCAGCGTATGCGACACTGACCGGCTACAGTATCTGTTTGGTGATTTTGATTGTAATGATTCTGTGCAGGAAGATTCGACTTTACACAGCGGTTCCATCGTGGAAAGATTTCCGTATGCTGAAGGAGATTATCCTGCAGGGCGGCGCTAATGCGATTGGTCAACTTGGATATACAATCAAGTTTACATTTTATAACAGGCTTGTATTATCACTTGGCGGCACTGTAGGTTTGGGAGCGTTTGCCGTTGCCAAACAGTTACTCTCTATCATGAGTATAGGACTTGCCGGTATTGCGGATGCGGTTGCACCGTTTTTATCGACACTAAAGGGCCAAAAAGATACAAGCGGTATCAAATATGTATTGCGTTCCGGCATCATTTATGTGACAGTTATTTCTACTGCGCTGGTGGTATTGTTCGAATGTTTCCCGGAATTGTTGTATAAGATGTTCAATGTTACTAATCAGGCGGTTATCGATATGGCAAACGCGGGCGTTCGGATTTTCTTGTTGATGTTTGTGGTGCGTGGGGCATACATAATCTTTATGTCATATACAAGAATATCGGGACGCAAGGGATATGCCATGTTGATAAGTATGCTGGATGGTTTTGTTTTGCTCTTGCCGGTAGCACTTTTGTGCACATCTTTGTTTGAAATGACCGGCGTTTGGTTATCATTCCCAGTCACCAGTTTTGTGATACTGTTTGGCATTATCATTTATAACCGCATTCTTGTACGTCGATCAAACGGAAGTCTGGAAGGACTGTTTTTGATTGAACGTGAAGAAGAGGTTAAGGTATGTGATATGACAATCGGTGAAGAAGATGAATCTATTTCCGGTTTGAGCGAGAAATTGACTGCTTTCTGTGAGGAAAACGGCGTGGAAAAGAGTGTTGCCGCACGAATTGGATTGCTTGCCGAGGAGATGGCGGTTTATACGCGTCGCCACCGCAAAAAGAGTGATTTGATTGATATAATAACACGTATATCAGAGGAAAATATCAAAGTAGATTTTCGTAGTGAAGGGACGCCGTTTAATCCACTGGCAAAATCAGATGAGGATGACGAGTCGAATTTCCTGCTAATCAGCAATCTTCCATCTGATATATCCTATGACTATATTCTTGGTATGAACAGCACACAGTTTACCATTAATAAAATATGTTCGGAGGAATCACCATGCGTAATATTGTAATCGTTGATGCAGTATCGACAGGAAAGAACTATATATCCGATATAGTCAAAAGAAATTATTATCCTTATGTTTTGGAAACTACACTGGAGGTAGATGCAGATCCGGCACTGTTCAATGAACGTGAACCTCTTCACCGTCGTTTTTCATCAATCGCAAAATATTTGAGTGAAAAGGAAAGCTATGAAGAAACGCTGGAGATGATTCGTGAACTTGATCCGGTTTTAGTTATTCCGGGCTCGGAATCAGGCGTTGTTTTGGCAACACGTTTGGCAGATGATTTGCATTTGCCTGGAAATCCATATGCAAATATTGAAAAGTATGTCAGCAAGCGCGCTATGCAAGAGGCACTGAAAGCATATGGTATCCGATATATAAAGGGACAAATTGTTCATAATGTTGATGAAGCACTTGAGTTTTATCGTAGAGAAAAGATGAAAGGCTGTGTAATCAAGCCGGCGTCCGGTGCAGGATCAACCGGGGTACATCTTTGCAATAATGAGCAGGATATGATTGAGGCCGTTAAAACGGAATTGAACGGGGTAAATGTATTTGGTAAAAAGAGTGAGGTCCTTATGCAAGAGAGGATTTTCGGCACTGAATATATCGTGAACACCGTTAGCTGTGCCGGAAAGCATCGTCTTTCTTCGATTTGGCGATATAAGAAAAAGCGTGTTGAAGGTGGCGGTAATGTATATGCATATACCGAGCTTATCACACAACTTGAAGCTGGAGATGTGCGACTGATTAAGTATGCTTATGATGTAGCAGATGCCGTGGATTATCGTTACGGACCGATTCACGGGGAATTTATGGTAGACGAAAAAGGGCCTGTGCTCATAGAAATTAACTGTCGTCCGATGGGCGGAAACATGACGGATGAATTCCTTGACGATGTGCTTGGGCATCACGAAACCGACAATGCTCTTGATTCTTATCTTGATCCTGTATGGCACGAGAAGATGATGGAAACTCCGTACCGTCCGTTCAAAAAGGCTTACCTGACGCACTTTATTATACCGGAGGATATGAAAGTTGCGCTCTCACCGGTTGTTCAACTTATACGAAATCTGAGAAGTTATCATTCCGGCAATATTGGCTCAATCGCTTCCGGCCATCTGAAACGTACTGTTGACTTTGAAACTCAGGGCGGTACGTTATATATGAAACATGAAAATCCGTTGACACTGCAAAAAGATGTGAAATTTTTGCGTAAGGTTGAGGATAGATATTTTGATATGCTTTTTGTAAAAGATGGTGCGGATCGTCCTGTTGTGCCGAAAAATCTTGAAAGCGTGGAAGAAGTTTTAAAACGCTTCGGCTGCGGCAGAAGTATGCTTGTGCTGACAAATGATGAAACATTGGATGTCAATGCATTGATTGTAAATGTGGAAGAAAAACACGAAGTTAAAGGAAAATTCAATTTCGGTATTCTGGATATTGATTACCGTGAAAATGAAGATATAGAAAGCATTATCGAGCACTTTTTTTATCTTTCCTCAAAGATTCATCGTGGCGGACAGATACTTATTCCGAAACGTACCTATTGGCATTTGCCGTGCGGTATGGAATCAGTCGAAATTCTTTGTGAGTGTATCGGATTAATTATTGAAGCTCCTACGATTAAAAGCGGGGATGATATAGTATGCACCATTCCTTAATAGTGATATCATTCTTAATGGATAAAAATGGAAAATATTTATTGACAGATGTTCTGATTTAAGATATCATAATCATGTAATCGCAAGATTACTTTAGGGGCGTTTCTCAGATGTGCCCGGATAATAAAAAACTGAAAAAATTGCGAGGGGTTTCTCGATGTCACCTGGCAAATAAAAAATCGAAAAATTTAATTTAATGATATTCTTAGTATGAAAGTGACCTCCTGCCGGTCTGTAGCTGGGTGTACGGGCCATAAGGCTTAAAAAACGTGGGATCACTTTTTTTATTTTTTGATGAGAATGCGGCAGGTCTTTACAAGTGCCATGTTGACATATACACCCAATGAGTGTATTATTTACTTGAGGTAATTTGAATGAATATCAGAGAATTAAGAATACAATTAGGCGATACACAGAGCGAATTTGCGCAAAGATATAACATCCCATTTCGTACTATTCAAAACTGGGAAGCTGGCGTTAGAAAGCCACCTGAATATATTACGCAGTTATTAGAAGCTCGCATTATGGCTGATTTGATTAACAGAAAGACAGCTTTGCTTCCAAAGTATGATGCACAAAAGAAGAATCTCCCAAAAAGGAGCGATTATGTCGGATCAATTTCTTGGCTCAAGGCTGTTCAGGAATGCCTTGGTGAATCAGTAGTCTTTGCACTAGATGAAGCTTTAATGTGTCAAGGAAACTTTGGCGGCCGCAGCGATGAATATATTGTCTGGATCTATGGCGATGACTCTGCATTAAGATATAACGGAGTAGTAGTCCTTGGAAATCAAATCAGTCCATATAGCATCAATGAAAAGAACGGCCTTAAGTTTACTGACTTTAATAGGACTTTATCTGATGCTTTTGCAAATGAAAACATTTTAGATATGCAAGGCATTACCGAAGCTGTCAGCAAGTATTACTATAGGCAAGGGAACAGCTTTGATGGCATCTCAGTTTCGCCAGAATATCAGGAAAGATTTGAAAGACTTGCACACGATGCAATCGAGTATTATGACAATTAGAGGTTAATAAATGAACTTAACAGCTGAAGAAAAAATAATGTATGAAGTAATGACTGCAATATACGACAGCGGTATACCAATGAATTTTAAAGGCTCAATGGTATTAAAAGCTTGCCTTGCCGAAGCAGGGTATTTAGAAGATATTCGTCATACTGTTGATATTGATGGCAACTGGTATTCTGATGTTGCTCCTACCGGAGAACAGATGCTCGAATCTATTCAGAATGCGCTTAAAAGAAAGAACATTGATCTTGATGTAAGCCTTTACAGAATGTATGGAGAAGGCCGTTCTGCTGGTTTTGAACTTGCAGATCACGCGACAGGCGAAGTTCTATTTTCTATGGATATAGATGTTAATAGACCGATTGCTGCAACAAAAATATACGAGGTTGAAGACATTCGTTTTTGCGGATTGTCAGCAATTCAGATGATAGCCGATAAATTATTTGTTGTTTCGACAGATAAAGTGTTTAGAAGAATTAAAGACCTTGTAGACCTTTACTATTTTTCTAAAGTATTTGAATTTGATAAAGAGGGCATCATGAAAGCTTTAGCTAATGGCGGACGCGTTTTAGGTGATTTTGAAGCTTTTCTTAATAGGCAAGATGAGCTACAGCATTCATATGAAAAGTTCCGTTTTGCCGGAGATATAAACAAACCATCATTTGATGAAGTTTATAATCTTGTTAAAGAATATATTAAAGAAATGCTTACAGCTTAGTATAATCAGGATTTCTTTCCAAGACGCGCTTTCCTAAAGCCTTTTCAATCTGCTTTATAGATTGTTTTAGTTCTTTCAATCTTGCCGCATTTTCTTTACGCTTCGAAATCTTTTCTTTATAGGCATCTAAATCATTAGCGTTTATATATTTACTTTTAACTTTGTCATTCTCTCTAAATTGAAGATAGTAACATTCCACGCCATGAATGAGCTTCTTTTGAATAGATCCTTTTGGCAGAGATTCCTGCTCTTTCTCAATCGCAGCCTTTATCCGCATGGATCTGTCATATTCTTCTAAGAGAACTTCTTCTATAACAGACATAACTTTTCCTTACAACTAACATATTTATAAAATATATGATTTGTTGGTTGTATTATAATCCAATAAAATCAGACTGTCAATATAGCAACTCCCTTATAGGCAGCATTTGTTGTGACGGCCGGTTGCAAGGCTAGGGCTTTGCCGGAGCGGTGAATTTTGGTTATTTGTGATATAATAAAATAAAGTATATAAGAAAATTCTGCATTATTAGATTATTATATTTATCATAATTCTAACAAAAAATAGAGCAAGACTTTTAAAAGCGAATTCAAAGACAAGCCTCTGATAATGCATTAGGAGGATAATAATGCCAATTATTAAATCAAATAAGTGCTACATATGCGAAAAGCCACATGTAGATGTAGTTTACGACTGTATTGACATAATAACAGATTTTAATGATTATGGTGAGTATGGTTGGGACTTGAGTAATAAACTTTGCTCATATACTACGCAATATGGAATATGTAATGAATGCTTAAATGTAGAGATCCCTAAAAAGGAATTTAGTTACGTTAGCGTATTCAGTAAAAAAGAGCAATCAGTAAAAAATAAATTTATATATCTTGCTCAAAAAAGAATGGATAAGAAAATTGCTGTTATCCCTATCATTCCCGAAGAATTTGCAAAAATTAAAACAGATAAAGCTTTTAGAGAATACACATGTGTTACCTGCGCATTGGATGGGATGAAAGATAAAATCTTTAGAGAATTAATAAAGACTGGCAAATGGGAAGAGTATAATAATCAAGAAATTCCGGAAAATCTTAGATAAATAAACCCATCAGAAATAGCAGGAGATGTTAAGCCTTTTTAGGTAATACATCTCCTTTTTATAGAAGATGTAGCTTTTAGTGGAGGAATTCGCGTTACCAATAAAGAACGTAGTGTAATTGATTCCATAAAAGATATGAATAAAATTTCCGGCTTTGAAGAAATAGACGAATGCCTCTCAATGATTTCAGGATTAAATGAGGAAATAAATGCAACGATATTCAAAGAATGACAAGCCATATATTTATACAGCGTTTCCAAATGAAGTAAGAGATTCAGCTCTTGCTATTCTTGAGCTGCTTTCAAAAGACGGCATTGATTTTTGGTATGCCGACAAGTTTACGAGCAAAGAACCAAGGCGCGTGCAAGGCGCGTTTAGCATTTTGCTTTTTGTAAACAAGGCATATGCAAATAGCGATGATTTCCATGCGATAGTAAATGAAGCGGTTAATTGCGGCAAAAACGTATTATGTGTTTATTTAGAAGAATTCGAAATGGATTCTTGGATGCAGCTACAGCTTGGCTCCCAGCAATCACTTGGCACTAAAGTTTTGGATGAAACTTTTGCGCAAAAGCTTAAAGAAGCTTTCATATTTAAAGATATGAAAGTAACAGATGCTCAAAAAAAATTTCAGAGAAATAAAGCAGTATCATTTGTGGCAATTCCTATTCTTGCAGCGTCGATTCTATTCTTTACTGTTATAAATCCTTTGTTGATTGCTCCGGCAAGAGCAGCAAATGCTATGGCGACAAGATGGGGGCTTACTGCATCTGATTTAGAAAGTATTACAGAGCTTCATATTGTTGGGAACCAAAGCTTTGATTCAAAAGTTCATGCTTGGTATGTAGATGGCGGCAAAAGCGTTGCGTATATGCAAAGCATGCCTGATGGACAAGAGCATGAGATGTCACCAATTCCTGTTGGCAGTTTGACATCAGAAGACCTTGAGATTTTAAAGTACATGCCAAATTTAACATGGCTAGAGCTTGAAGGTCAGCAGATAACTGATATTTCACCTATATTTGAAACTAATGTTGAAGTGCTGCGTCTTAATTGCAATCCAATTACTTCTATTGAAGGCATAGAAAAAATGACTCAGCTTAAAGAGCTTATATTAAATGATACAGATGTAATAGATATCAGCCCTGTTTATTCACTCGAGCATCTTGAGATGCTGCAGATTGATAATTGCTATGTTTCAGATATCAGTGGGGTTGGAGAGATGCCGTCTCTTATTAAGCTATTAATAAGAGATACACGTGTGAATAAACTGCCGTATTTAGGCGAAAGAGAGCATTTTGAATTAGATCTTCGAGGCTTAAAAATTTATGATATGTCAGGCATTAAAGATATTAAAAGTTTTAAAGATTTAAAAATTGATTCTATGGGTGACTCTATGCGGCCTCAGGACATAATGCCATACATTACAGGAACGCCGATTGATGCTATTGGTTGGTGCGGTGTGTATTCATTAGAAGATATAAAAGGCTTATACATACCAGAAGGCTGCGGCCTTGGGCTCGCGAATAATTACCTTACAAGTCTTGAAGGTATAGAGCGTTTCGAAGGCATCGAGGCATTGCAGTTATTTCACACAAATAACATGCCAACTTATTTAACAGATTTAACACCTATACTTAGAATTAAAAGTTTAAAGCATCTTGATCTTTCTCCTGATATGAAAGATATGGCCGAAAAGCAGCTAAAAGATGCACATTTTGAAATTCATTATAAGTGGGGCTAGGAAGCAATGACAAAATACTTTTCATACATACCATATAAAGGAATAAACAGCTTTGCATACTTTGGGTGCTGCAAAGAAGATGAAGCAGTTGCATCAGAACTTGCTGATGCCTTGGTGTCTGAAGGCTTTAGACTTTACCTCGATTCGTGCGGCAGCAAATATAAAAATTCCGCAGAAGAAATTGCAAACGCACTTAATTCAGCTGATAGTGCAATTGTTTTGTTGTCAGAAAAAAGTGTAGAGAACTTGGCATTTAGAAATGCTATAAACTATTTACTTAGTATGCGCAAAAAGCTTGTTTGCATTAAGCTTGGTGATTTTAAACTTTCACACGGTCTTGACATGCAGCTTGCAAATATTAAAACTATTCCTTACACAGTAGCAGAAGAAACTGTAAATGAAGTTTTAAATACAGATGTACTTACCCAAGATATGATTGGTGAAGGAATGGAAAGGCGCGTAATTAATCGCAAGAGAAATTTCATTATGGCGGGCATGATCGCCATCGCGGCGTTAATTTTTACAGTGAGCGCATTTACAATTATCGATAAAAGGACTTCTCCGGAATATTTGCTTAAGGATGTTGATGGATATGAGTATCTAAGCATTTCTAAATATGGTGATGAAGGAATAGCTGCTCTGGCAGGTAAAAGCATAGGAGAGCTTGATTTATCAGGTGGCAAGTATTCAAATCTTGCAGCCATAAAAGATATAAAAGTTAAAACAATTAACGTTTCGGATATAGGGGAACTTGCATTAAGGCCTTTAAGACAGGTTGAAGGACTTGAGACGGTTAAGATTAGCCAGGATCAAGTAGAATATGCCGGGGATTTATTTGATGCAGGGCTTCTAATCGAAATAGTGCATTAAGGAGGGATATATTATGAACGAACGTATTCCTGCTTATGAAGGACGCGAGCCTTACATCTTTGTAAGCTATGCACATAAAAATTCAGATAGCGTAATGCCTGTTATCGAATCACTATTTGCTGATAAATATAGAGTTTGGTACGACGAAGGAATTGCTCCGGGCAGCGAGTGGCCTAAGAATATAGAAGATCATTTAAGAGAAGCTGCTGCAGTTTTAGTATTTGTTTCGGATGAATCTCTTGCTTCTCCAAACTGCGAAAACGAAGTTGCGAACAGTAAACCTAAAAAAAGAAGCGTTTACCAATTCAGTATAGATGGAAAGCTGCACGAAAAGCTTGACGCTTGTGAAAGAGTATCAAGTTATGGCGATTTAAAGTCATGTTTAAGTGATAATTTAATTGGCGATGGTAAAACTGGATACGCCCGCAATTTTGGAAAGGCAAAGCGTGGCAATTATTGGACGGCTTTAATAGTACTTGCAATTATGCTTGTACCTGCACTTGCCGCCGGACTATACGGGCTTAATGCTGGTTGGTTTGATAGCATGCTGCCTGGATTAAATCAGCTCGAGACAGTAGATGAAGCTTCGGAAGAAATAGTCGTAACTAGGAATAACATTTTAACAAATGCGATTACAAAACTTACGAATGATGAATTGCTTGAGGAAATTGAATTTGAATCAGAAAAAACCCGCGATTTGCTCTACCGCGCAATAGGTTTTTATGATTGGGGCGATGACCGCAATATTACATATCAAGATTTAGTAAACAATGATGCAAAAGAATTGTGGCTGGAAGATGCAAATGACGAATTACTTAGCTTAATGCAATACTTCCCGAATTTGCAAGTTTTGAGCATAAGATCAGGTCAAGTCAAAAGCTTGGAGAATTTACTTACTTGTGCAAAGCTTAAAACTGTCAAGCTTTGGGAAGAAGTGATTCCGCTTGAAATCCCGCAGCCTCGCAGCTTTGTTGTTGAATATGCAAAATAATATTATTTATGGCTATTTATAGTGACATTTTGGGGCGTTGCAATATAAGTTCTGTCGGTTAAGATGCTGAAATCAAACGAAAAATCAGACGTAAAAAAATACGTTTGGTTTTGCGTGTGAATCGTGGTATAATTAGCATAGCTTAAAGATAAGAGGTAGATAGTTATGAGAGAAACAAGAAACCTTGAATTTAAAGAATCCGTTTCGAATTCCTTTTTAAAAACAGTAAGCGCATATGCCAATTATGGGACTGGCGAAATTCTTTTCGGTGTTGCCGATGATGGAACTGTAAAAGGAATTAAGGATCCAATCAAAGCAAGTCTTGATATTGAAAACAAAATTAATGACAGCATAAGTCCGGTTCCTGAATTTTCATTAAAAATTGATGATAAGACATCGGTAATTACATTAATTGTTAGTAAAGGTTTGCATAAGCCGTATCTTTATAAATCAAAAGCTTATCGAAGAAATGATTCTGCCACAATAGAAGTAAGCAGAACAGAATTGACTCGTTTGATTTTGGAAGGAGAGAATACTACTTTCGAGGAACTTCCTTCAAAATTACAAGATCTTCAATTTGGCATTTTGGAAGAAAAATTAAAAGATGCGCTTAAAGTAAAAAACGTGACAGAAGATGTCCTTAAGACACTTGAATTGTATAAGCCTGAATCCGGTATTAATGTTGCCGGAGAGCTTTTGGCAGATAGTAATAGCTTTTGCGGTGTAGATATTGTCCGTTTTGGAGATTCCATTAACACAATATTGGATCGTGAAACATATGAGAAAGAATCTATACTAAAGCAATATGACCAGTCCATATTGATGTATAGAAAGTATTATCAATATGATCAGATAAACGGATCGCAGAGAGAGACTATTTCATTGATTCCGGAAGAAGCTTTCCGCGAGGCCATAGCAAACGCAATTGTTCATAGGACATGGGATATAGATTCCCATATAAATGTTGCAATGTTTTCGGATAAAATTGAAATCACTTCTCCGGGTGGGCTTCCTGATGGAATGAGTGAAGATGATTACTATTCTGGAGGAATTTCAGTATTGCGGAATAGAATAATTGGGAATCTGTTTTTACGTCTTAGATTGATTGAACGATTTGGAACAGGGATTAGAAGAATAATCGAATCTTATCAGCAAAGTGTCAAAAAACCAATCTTTGATATTCACGAAAACAGCATACATATTGTTCTTCCGGTAATTCAAATCCAGAGTTCGTTGACTCCGGATGAAAACAAAGTATTAAATCTTGTAACGGGACGGATGGTAGCTAGCTCTGCGATTGTAGAGGCAACTGGATTTGGAAAGTCAAAAGTTGTAAATATACTGAATAAGCTTGTTAAAGAAGGCTTTGTCCATACCGTTGGTAACGGACGAGGGCTGAAATATACAACAAGTTTATAAGATGGCACCGTATATGCGATTTTTTGATTCTTCTGTGACGGGCGGGGCCTGCTTTTTCTTGTGGAAAAGTCTGTTTTTTGGTATAATAATTGATTATAAATAATGGTGTAAAAATGGTGTAAATCAAAAGGATTAGCACCATAAACCCTTGAAATTTCAAGGAGGTTAAAAATAAATGAAATTAGGTATCGAAAGAAATCGCCTATTTCATGAAATTCTATAAAACCTCATAATGCTTGATATTTCAAAATATTCAAGAAAAGCTGCTTTTACAAAAATCGTTATAAATTGTTATAATCCCATGCAAAAAGGGTGCAAAGGGTGCAAAATACGGTTTGGAGCTCATGATATCAATTTAACCGAATGTTTATGGTAATCCTTTGGCAAGGAAGTGCGAGAGATTTGCACCCTTGCTATTTTATTGATTACTCTACCGAATGTTTATACAAAGAAAATGGCAGGGAGATGTGAGAAATTTGCACCCTTGATATTTTCGTAGGATGATTTGTGATAAATTAAAAAGCCAGGCTTGATGTTGCCTGGCCGGTTCTGCTTTTATGGCAATGTTATGTGTAACGCTGCTATAAATTATCAATTATCTGTTCTATTGAAACATGTTTGCTTGGCAATGCTTCAATAAAATCCATCAATGCATTTAGCGTCTCTTGCTTTAACTGTCCTATGACTTTATAAGAAGTCTTCTCTTTGTTGAAATAATAGAATTGTTCGGCTTTAATAAATCCTTCCTTCTTATTTCCATTTGCTACATCTTCTGCGGAACTGGTAATAGGGAAGTTGCCTGGGAACTTTAGCTTTGACTCTTTTTGATCATCAGTTTTAAACGAAGACATAAGCAAAGCAATGAAGTCATAATTTAGACTGCATACTTCACCATTTTGATCTTCGATTACAACAAAAGAATGCCTTGCAATAGGCGTTCCTTGAGAAACAAAACTATCAATTACAATAATGTCGCCAATTTTAATATCTTCCATTTTATAAACTTATCTTCCTATCTCCGTTGAGTACATCATCAGCCCATTCAAAAGGTTCTTCATCAGCCAAAGCTTCTTTAGAAGAAATTGGATTTGAAGCGAACACCAATTTGCTCATATCAAGATGCCTTGCAGAAGCGTTAATCATGATAACTTTACCATGATCTTCTTCAAGTATTACTTTATCGCCTTTATCAAGACTTAATAATTTTCTAATAGATGCCGGAATCGTAATCTGGCCTTTAGATGTTACTGTTGCAATTTCCATAAGAATCCCTCTCAATTATCCTTACATTCCTTACTTTTCTTACGCATATTCTACCATGTATTTGTACTTTTAGCAATCACTAATAGGACTTTTGGGCCAGAAATAGCAACTCCCTTATAAGCAGCATCAGTCGTGACGGCCGATTGTAAGGCAATGATCTCGCCAGAGCGATGAATTTTGGTCATTTGTGATAAAATATCATGTAAATTTTCAGGCGGTCACGAGGCGCAGTGTGCGCAGCACTCTGCAAGATAAAAATGGCAGCTCCTGTCGGATGCGAAGCATCTGTAAGGGGCTGCTATTGCCTGTATTTGTACTATTTTTTTAATTTGGATTTATGCTTTCTTTTAAGTTTGTTATAATATAATTGTTTTAGTGTAATTAAATATCGGATAATAATTGAATGATTTGTAATATGGTGAAATAAGATGGAACATTTAAAATTAAATCCAAGTGAAGTACAGTTATATAAGCTTGATTATGTTTCTCAAAATGGTGGACGATTACTTAACAATACGGGTGAACTTGTTTTAACAAATACAGATATTATATTTGTGACAAAAGGATCGTTTGGTGGCATAAAAGATATAACAAGATATCCTTTATCACAGATAAAAATGTATAACGGAGAGCCTCAAGTTATGGTGGGGCGAGACTCAAAAAGTCTGCAAATAACAATTGATATTTATTTACTAAATGGTCAGGAATCATTTACGTTATATAATTCTGTATCAAAAAAAGAAGCTGTAAAATTTAGAAATGCCGTATATAAACATTTGACTGGATATGAACCAGAAGACGAGCCGAATTCAAATATTGTAGGCGCAATTCCTGGTGCCGCATTTGTGGCGGATACATTAAAAGGAACTGTAGATGTATTTAAAAATTCTTTCGGGATTAAAAGCAAGGGTGCTTCTAATGAAAATGAACAAGTAACTAAAAAATGTTTATCTTGTTCAGCTCCACTGTCTGGAAGAAGAGGTCAAAGAGTTAAATGTAAGTATTGTGATACTGAACAAGTATTATAGATTGGAGGATAAAGATGGGAATAATCAAAGCTTTTTCCGGAGCTATAGCAGGAACATTGGCAGACCAATGGAAAGATATAATTACGGCGGATGGATTTAATGAGCTTTCTGCAGTAGTTCCAGGCGTAAGAAAGTCAATGGACAACGGCAGAGGAACAAATAACTATGGATCATCCAATGTAATTACTAATGGATCAAAAATCTATGTTCCTGAAAATACAGCAGCTTTTATTTTTAGCCAATCAGGAATAGAGGATATAATTACCGAGCCGGGTGGATATGAATATACTAATGGTCAAGAAAGTGTATTTAACGGTAGCGGAATAAAGAATGCAATCTTAAAACAAGCCAAAGAAAGAATTGGGTATGGTGGAATTACTGCAGATAGTAAAACCATAGCATTTATAAATTTGCGTGAGATTCGCGGAATAAAATTCGGAACACATGGCCCACAAGTGTATAACGATTTATTTTATGGCGTAGATTTAGAAATATTCGCATATGGAACATTTTCAATACAGATTACAAATCCGGAAAGATTTATACGCAATTTTGTTCCGGCCAACACAACATATTATAGTTTTGCAGATGCAACAGTAAGAGAGCAAATGATAGCAGAATTCTTACAATCATTTGCTGTTGCTGTAAATTCATTGTCAAGTAAATACAGAATATCTCAATTGCCTGCACAATCAAATGATATCGCCCAGAGCATTGCAGAAGATGCGTACAATGCTGGATCTTGGGAGAATAGATTTGGATTTAAAATAGCTAAAGTTGTAATTGAAAATATTGAATTCTCTGATGACTCTCGCGAGTTAGTAAAACAATATTCTGCAAGTAAGATGAGTTGGCAAGTTTATGATAATGTTTCACAAAAGGCAGCAAATATTTCGGCACAGCAAAAGATTGCAGAAGGAATAAAAGAAAATGGATTAGGCACAGGTGGTGGAATGCTCTTTGGAATGAATATGGCTCAGGGATTAAATCCGCAGACAGCGCAAGCAACCCCTTCTCAATCAGCTTCGTCATTTGATCAACAGATTGAACAAGTAAAGAAATTAAAAGAATTATTTGATGCAGGGATACTAACAGAAGAAGAATTTAATATAAAGAAAAAAGAAATAATGGGAATATAGATGGAAAAATTTCAGCTAACCTGCCCTTATTGTAAGGCAACATTAGAAGCCGAAGATGGAATAGATCAATTTTTCTGTTCACATTGTGGTGGAAAAATTTTAATTGATGGAATGAGCAAAGAAGCTTATAAGGCAAAAGTCAAAGTTAAAGAAATGGAACACACTGAACGCCTAAAAGATAAAGAGTATGCTCAGGAACGCTATAAGATAGAAAAAGAAAACAAAAGCTTCAAGACAACAATGTTAATTTTGCTTTTACTAATTATTGTTTGTTTTACATATTTGGGAATTGATGCGAGAAAATATGAAAAACAAAAAGAAAATGCAATAAGTAAGCTTGAAAATCTAGAATCGGAAATAGAAATATGTATTAATGAACAAGATTATGATGGAGCCTTATTTAAAGCAAATCAATTGTATGCAGACGATATAATAAAAGACGAAAAAGAAACGTGGGATAAAAAAAGAAAAGCATATATTGAAATTATAGAAGAAGCTAGACTTAATGCAGACAAAAATGATCCAAGCAAAATCAAAATAGACTACTCTTCAAAGCAAATAGAAGGAATGAACTATGAAAAAGCAGTAGAAAAGCTAACAGAAAATGGATTTTTAAACATTATCAAAAAGGAATCTTTAGAGGAATCAAGTTTCTTTCATAAAGAAAACACGGTAGAGCATATAACAATAAACGGAGAAAAAGAATTTACAAACAAAGATTATTTTAGTAAAGATTCAGAAATAATATTATACTGCTACAAATAAAAACTGACCGGCTTTGTAGTGCTACAGCTAAAACTGCAACCCAACAAAGCCGGTTTTATTATGCTCAAAATTGCACACATTGCACAAAACTAATATTGTGCAGTGTGCAATTTAAAAAGTCTTAGCGAATTTTCCGCTAAACAGTGATTTTGCTATTTACAAATTTCGCGATTTATGTATAATGCGTGTAATAAGAATTCTTATCAGGGAACACAAAACGCACGTTGTGTTCCCAAATCTAACAAAGCCTAATAACATTTTCCTGCTATTAGGTGTCTCATATAGCTTATAAGCTCGGTAACTCTTAGTATTCCAACCACTTGGAGCTAGGGGCTACGTCCTAAGCTCCAAGTGTCTAGGTTGCTTACAGAAAGGAGTGATCTTATTGAAAGTAAAGCATCTAGAAATCATGTTATACCCAGAGTCTGGTTATGACGTTCAAGGTATCTTATCAGTTATCTCAAAGTACAAGTCAATTAAAAAATATTGCATCATTCTTCATGACCAAGATAGGTCTGATGAAGATGAGTTCGACGAAGAAGGCAATTTAATTGCAAAGCAAGGTGATATTAAACCTCACTACCATGTTTACTTAAACTTCGGTAATAGTGCTATAGATTTTTCTAGCGCTGCAACTTGGTTTGGTGTAGCTCCCAATTATGTCGAAAAAGTTAAAGGCCATATGGTTGATGTAATTCGATATTACACTCATGAAAAGAAACCTGAAAAGCATCAGTACTCATATGATGATATAATCGCCAACTTTGATGTCGAAGAGTTTGTTAATCAAGAATCTTCTAAAGTCAATATAGATGAGATTATTGAACTGTGTGCTAATGGCACAATAACCCGGCGTAACCTTCATGAGCATATTGATTCTAAAACATATGTCAAACATAAAGCTCGTATTGAAGCTGCTTGGGAATATGGACGGCTTAAACGAAAAAACGAACTTGGTGGTCATAGATCTATGGAATGTATCTGGATTTATGGCAAGACCGGAACTGGCAAATCTACTTTAGCGATGCTATTTGCCGAAGAAAGAAATCTTTCATATTGCATCACTGCAAGCGGCAAAGATCCTGTCTCAGATTATTATGATGAAGATGTTCTAATTATCGATGATATTAGGCCTGATGATTCATATAGCTTTTCTCAGTTTCTTAAGATGTTTGATCCAAACATCGATTCTCCAGTTGCTTCTCGTTATCACAATAAAGATATATTTGCTCAATATATTTTGGTAACGAATCCATATCCTCTTGAAGAATTTTGCAGACTTATTCCTAATCAGAATTTTAACGAGGATCCTAAACAGTTTTACAGGCGTTTTTCTCAGCAATGGGAAGTTCTTGATGACAAGGTTGTTGTTCATGTATTTGATGAGAAACTTGGAAAATTTGTTTGTAGTCAAGCTCGCTATAATCCTGTCCCTGAATATGTGACAAAACAAAAGATCCTAAGACCTGAACCGGCAATTTATATCTTAGATGACATCGGTAATTCTTTTGAGCAGGAACCTGTTTTAGAAAGAGGTGATTCGGATGACGAAATCCCTTTCTGATATAGAAGCCGATAAAGATGATGCTACTGGTGAATATCAAAAATTTAAACGACTTAAATATTTAACTAAAAATGAAATACTTGAACTCTCAAGTAGAGATCAAATGCATTTAGTCCATCATGTGGATATGGATGCAATATTAACTGGTCGCGAGAAGCGACTAACAATTGAACAGTCTATGCATCGTGGTGCTGAATTATGTGTGAAGTTTGTTGAAGAGTTAAAGACGCACCAATCTGATAAACAGACAGTCGAAGTAAAAGAAAAGGAGGGTTTTACCCGAGATGATACAATCGAATTCTAATTC
>JAZUJE010000016.1:0-8451 GCA_045642565.1 Anaerovoracaceae bacterium
CATCCAATCCAGAACTATTTGGTTTTGATCATATAAATGAAAATAAACTTTTTTCAAAAATGAAAATTCTGAATTCGCGCCGGCCAAAGCTTTTTGCAAACTTTCATTTACAAGCATATGCATACCATGGCCATATTCACCGTTTACATCATGTGTAACGATAATCTGCGGCTCAAAATCTTTTATTAAAGATTTTTCCCAATTTATAATATCCTCTTCGCTTATTCCGTATGGAGCTAAATTATTCAAAGCCTGTTCATAGCTCTCAGAATACATATCGTTATACCCGCTTGATACAGGATAATGTCTGACCCCGACAGCCCAAAGACCGTTTAATCTTTCGTGATGTCTTGAAAGCTGGCCAAGATGATCGGTAGCATATGCTACTTGCACTTCGTATCCTTTTACCTGTGTATAATAAGGTAAAATACCTGCAAAGAAAAGTTGTTCATCATCTGCATGCGAAGATATTAAAAGTAAATCAGCCTTTTCACAAGGAGCTTGCCATTTTTGAACCCATTCCGGAACATTATTTTTATCAAAAGTGTAAAGTTCCTTGGGAGTTGCGCCCTTAACCTCAACAGTTTTTGCCGCATCAATCTCTATGTATTGATGAAGAAAATAAGGATTTTCTACTGCTTTTCCGTTGACAGTATAATCGCCCGGAGCTTCATCATAAATCATATAAACTGCGGTCACTTCGTCATCGCAATCTACAGTTTTATCTGCGAAGCAAAAACTAACAGAGAATAAAAATATTAAGCTTGTGAGTAAAAATATTCTTTTCATTATTCGTTCTTAAGTCCTTCAAGAACTGAAAGATTCATAGCTCTTCTTGCCGGAGCCCATCCTGATAAAACGCCAACCATAGTAGCAAACAGTAATGCACCTACTGCAAGCCACCAAGGAATAACCGATGTCGGTCCGTTTCCGCCGCCTATAAGACCTGATATTGAACTGGATAACACAGTATTCATTAACACTGAAATACCAAAGCTTAATCCAACACCAATAACACCTCCGCCAAAACCTATCATTCCGGCTTCGACCAAAAACATCTTTTGAATATCTCTAAGAGATGCTCCGATAACTTTCATTACGCTTATCTCACGAGTTCTCTCATATACAGACATTATCATTGTATTAGCAATACCTATTGCAGCAACCAAAAGTGACACAGCACCGATTCCGCCAAGAACCATTTCTATCATACTTGCAGTTTGTTGAAGTTCCTCGAGCATATCATTCAAACTATAAGTTTGAAAACCATAATCTTCTTTTATAGTTTTACTAACCGAGGAAACCAAATTAATATCATCAACATACGCCAAAGCATAGTTATATGTTTTCTTTTGAGTACTTACTGTACCGCCTTCAGCTTTTATGTTAGCATTGATAATTTTATCTAAGGCTTTTATCGGCATATAAACAACATACGATGTTTCGTCGTCCATGCTTGATAAAAGTCCAACGCCTTCACATTCAAATGTTTCATATTTAATTTCGCCATTGCCTTGATCATTGGTTCCCCACGACCAATCTCCTGTCAAAATTACATCTTTTGAAATTACGTTTACTGTCGGTTCTGTATTGTTCCAATCAGCACCTTGAGATTTTCTCGGATCGTAAAACTGACAAGCAATATTGCGGCCAAATAATAATACATTAGAATCAGCATCAGCTCCTGTAAGAAGCCTTCCATCTTCTAAATCATAATTCATCTTTGAAACGAAAGTCGGGTCCACTCCCCTTATTGAAGCTTCGGCCTTCATCTTTCCAACACCGATAGTAAGATATGTATCTTCTACCGGAGTTATAGCTGTCATTCCGGGAATTTGCGACATCCTTTGTATTGTTGTGTCATCAAGCTGTGACTGCTGGCCGTTGCCACCGCCGTAGTTATAGATTTCAACAGTGTGCAAATTTCCGAATCCTTCGAGCTGGCTTTGGAAACCCACCTTTAAACCAACACCGATTGAAACCATTACTACTATCGCACAAACTCCGACAATTACACCAATAACAGCAAGTATCGTTCTTGTCTTTCGTCTCAAAAGATTGCTGGCACATAGTGACAGAATATCTTTATTACACATCGAGATCAAAAGCCTCCTGCTTCTTTGCTTTACGCTTCTTGATTAATTTTATAATTACTATAATAAGAACGATAGCAACAACGCCGACTATAGCCCATCCCCAAATAGGCATTACAAAGCCAGGTTCTTCAATCGGAATATCGTAATCGCCTTCATCATCATAGTTATATGCAGGGCCGATATTAAAGACAAAGGTTTTTTCAATGTGATGTTCATTACCATCAGCATCTTCATAAGTAAATGTTACAGAGCCTTTGCATTCGCCTTCCTGTCTTGGATAAAAGTTAAAGCTGTAATTATCCTGTCTTCCGCTGGCAACATTACCTACATAATAAAGTGGATTCCCATCTAAATCGAAATCTCCATCTACGGTAATAGTAAGATTATTAATCTGGTTATTACCCATATTTCTATAGCTTACACTTGCATAAGCCTGATCGCTCATTGTAAGCCAGCCAGGATCCAAGATATCATCAATAACAAGTCTTGTTTCTTGCACAACAGGAATTGAAATTGTATCTGTAGAATCTCCTTCGTTAAATACAGAACTTACTGTAATAGATTGTGCGCCTTGCAAAGTGTCTTTTGCACAAGACATAGTCATTGTTTTGTTTACGCTTTGTCCTGCCAAAATAGTATCAATATAAAAGCTGTTTGATGACCCTACAGGAACAAAGGCTGCTCCGGATACTGTCACTTTAATATTATGCAAGTCAATATTACTTGTATTAAGAAGTGTTAGTCCTAAACCGAAAGTTGATCCGGCAATTACGCTGCCGCCACAGCTATAATTTGAAAGAAGTAAAACCGGGTTTGTGGCATCACTGCCGCTACCGCTTCCACTCTTTACCGGAATAAAGAAAGATTCATTGATAACTCTGCTGTTAAAAATATCCTCCCGCTCGCCGGTTTCTTCATTATAATCTCCACTTACATAACCTGCGACATTGGCAGTGATTTTTGCACTCTGGCCTGTGATATCTTTATCAACAACAATAGGAAATTCAACGCAAATTGCTTTGCGACTTTTAAAAGTACCTATTATTTGATTTTCAGCACCGTATGCAATGCTTACTCCCGAAGGCAGTTCAAGTGAAAGTGATGCGTTTCTAATTGTTTCGCCTGTACGATTGTAAAGCATAACAATAAGAGTATCACTTGCACCTGCATCAAGGACATCATTACCACTTGCAAGTATATAATCTACATTAATATCATAGTCTTTAAAGTAGCGCTCTAAATCATCAAAATCTGATGCGCTAACTGCCAAAGCTTCCATAGGCAGAATACTTATGATAAGTAGCAAGCTAATTAAAATTGTTAATATTTTTTTCATCTCTAGTTCCTCTTATTTTCTTCAACGCTTAAGATGTTTCCATCGGAAATTGTCACTATTTTGTCAGCATATTCTGCTATGCTTCTGTCATGTGTCACAAGAATTAATGTTTGTCCGTTTGTCCTTATTTGTTTGGAAATCAAATCCATAACATCTTTTGTGGTATGTGAATCGAGATTTCCTGTAGGCTCGTCGGCAAATAGTATTTTTGGTTTTCCAACCAAAGCTCTTGCAATACCGACTCTTTGTTGTTGACCACCTGACATCTGACTCGGTTTTCTTTGGTCGTATCCTTTAAGTCCTACAAGTTCGAGAGTCTTTCTTGAAACAGCGTCTCTTTTCGCCTTTGGAACTCCCCTCAGAGCCAAAGGCAAGCTGATATTTTCTAATGCTGTCATCGTAGGAATTAAATGATATGCCTGAAAAATAAACCCTATATTCTTTTGTCTAAAGATGGTAACATCTTTTTCATTTAATCTGTGAACGGGAACTTTACCTATCCACACTTCACCTTTTGTAGGTTTCTCAAGGCCCGCAATCATATTTAAGAAAGTAGACTTTCCGCATCCCGATGTACCAAGCAAACATACAAATTCGCCTTTATAAACATCAAGCGTAACATCATCGAGGGCGATAACTCTTTCTTCACCCATGCGGTAAACCTTGCGAAGATTTCTCACTCTAATTAATGGTTCAATATTCATATCCCTTATACCGCTATTATTCCCCCTAATTTCTTTATAGTATCTGATGCATCAAGTTTATCAAAATTCAAAGTTTCAAATTGATCCCTTGAAAATTTAACATTAAGAACTGTTTGCTCTTTTTCCAATGCGGTAATTTCAACTTGCCACAGCGGAAGAAGTGCAAATATATCTCGAGCAGACTTTAGTGCGACTGCGGCAACATAGTCCTCGAGCAAATCTTTATTATCTTTGTATTCGTCCATCACCTTATCAAGATTAAGTTTGCATTCAACAAACATCTTCATAGGGTTGTCAGTTCCACAGGAAAACTCGCTTCCAAGTTCTATCAATTCACTAAATGGATTAACATCATTTATAATTTCCAAATAACTATCTATATCGCCATCAAGAACTTTGTCTGCACGATTTTTAAGATAATCCCAGTTATCATATCCCAAATTGGAACTACTGTTTTTAATAGCAATCCATTCTATCTGCTTATCGGAGATTGCATAGATGTCCATGATTGCCTTTGAAAGCTCGCCCTTTTTAGCTTGAACTTTCTTATCATTTTTATCTTCTTTAGCCTTTGCCGATTTAGTATTTTTTTGTGCTCCTGCGCCGGGAATAAGGTCTTTAATATTTTTGCTTTTAGTATATCTTAAACCTGTGCCCGGAATGCCTGCCGTACCACGAACTTGCCCTTTTGTATTAACACTTGCGTGAAAACCCGGAACCCCGGCAGATAAACTGAGCCCGCTTCTGCTTGCATTAATTTTAACTCCGGGCAGGATTTGTATACTTTTTCTAAATGATAAGCTCATTAATAATTGCTCTCCTTTATAGCTTTTACAATTTTGTTGCGAAGTTCGGCCGGAGTCACAACTTCTATATGTTGCATATACTGCAATGCCCAATAAAGCATTCCTTCGACCGGAGCATTAAGCAGCACTTCATATCTATCTTCTTTTGGCGTAATAATAATTTCGCTTCCGAATTTTTCAATGCAATAGCGAAGCCCTACATCATCACAATTAAGTTTAATTTGTTTTGGCTCTCCGCTATAGGCATAAACAACTTTTTTCACAGAATCAAGATTAGCTTCTTTTTTCGATATTGAAATTTTTGAGTCAAGTATTTCAATATCCTTCATCATATCTATTCTATAGAATGCTAATTCTTTGTGCCCATCAAGAATTAAAACCAAATAGTAGTGTTCATTTTCGCATACCATCGCATACGGATTTGCAACATATCTTTTTTCTCTTCTTGGAACCAACTCTTTATTGGCATCATATTTAAGATATGTAAACTCTATCTGTTTTCTTTCGTTGATTGCCTGATCTATAACTTCTACATTTAAGAAAACTTCGGGGTTATGCGATTTCTTTTCAGGATTTACAATATTGGTATAATTGTATTTTTTTCTATCGTATACGGAAAGAAATTGTCTGATTTTAGTTAGAAGTTCTTCTGTCTGCTTAGAAGTAATATAATTGCAGTTATAAACAGCATCTAAAAGAAGTCTTATTTCACCGGGGTCAAATTCCCTTTCACGCAAATAGTATCCGATACCGTTTTCTTCGTACACGGAAATGTCATATCCCATGTCATTGAGCATTTCAACTGCACCATATACTGTTCGTCTGTCAGGTTTAATATCATACTCTGATTCAAGAAGTTCTTTTATTTCTTTCATTGTCAGTATATGCGCTTCGTCTGAATATTCTTTCAATATACGAAGAATGCATAACATATTTGCTTTATCTGTGATCATTTTTTTGTACCTCTACAATAATTCTACCAGGTAAAGAACAAAAGTTAAAGTTTATTAAAAATGCGCTCATCTAAACTTGAGTGCATTTTATCATACAAACATATTAGTTATAAAGACCTCGATACCGATGCCTATCAGGATAATTCCGCCCAAGATTGATGCCTTATTTGATAATTTGTTGCCTACTGTCCTACCAAGCTTGAGGCCTATTAAGCAAATTACTAAAGTGACAATGGCAATAATTATGCTCGCAATATTTGCCGCCAAAGCATTGTATTTTGCAATAGTAAAACCCACCGAAAGAGCATCTATCGCCGTAGCAACACCTTGAATCATAAGCATACCAAAGCTGAGACCTTGTTTTACATCTTCGCCTTTAGCTTTGATGCCCTCTACCAACATTTTTCCGCCAATGTATCCAAGTAATATAAGTGCTATCCATGGAATAAATTTTTGAAAGTTCTTAAAGCGTTCTACTAAGTAATGAACACAAGCCCAACCAATTATTGGCATTAAATATTGATAAAAAGCGAAAGTCCCGGCGATAAGCCAGGTCTTACTCGTTTTCATATTTGGCTCGCCCAGCCCATCAGCTATAGATACTGAAAACGCATCCATTGCCAACCCAACGCCAAGCAAAACATTTGTAATAATAAATGCAATATCAATCATTTTTCTTGTATGTTCTAATCATATATAGAAGCATCCCGTCAAAATACGGGCCTTCTTCACAAACCATATAAAATTTATCTCTAAACTTTGGAAACCAAACATCAACATTTTGAGCTTCGGTCTCAACTTCTGTAATAACAAGTTCATCACATTCGTCGAGCAGTAATTTATATATAGTTGCGCCGCCGCTTAAAACGATTTCTCCAAGCTCATCTTTGTGCTTATTAATATAGTCATGAAAATCATCAAGGTTATTAAAACTATAGCAAACATAAGTTTTATCACTATCTTTTCCACCCGAGACATCATAAAGTTTTGCAGTCGGAGCATCAATGTTTAACACCAAAGTATTTCTGCCGGGAAGAGCTCTTCCTGATGGCATAGATTCTAGAGTCTTTTGCCCCATTACAACAGTCTGTCCGATTGTATGCTTTTTAAAATGTGCTAAATCTGTCGGAAGATGAAAAAGTAAATCATTCTTATAACCTAATGCAAGGTTTTTGTCTACAACTGCAAGTGCTTTCATAATTAAATAAAAAATTTCTTTAACTTAGCGCGTATGCGCTGAATAGTATTATCGATTTGTTTTGGAGTTTTTCCAAGTGATTTTGCAATGCTTTGATAATCTTCACCATTTATCAATAAGCTTAAAACCTTTCTTTCAAATTCTGAAAGTATTTTAGCATCCGGAGCAAGCAAAAGTTCTACCATCTCATTTAAAATTGCTATAGTTTCCGGGTTGGTATCTGATCCGGAAACCAAGCTTTCTCCAAGAGTTGGAGAATTAGAATCGTCGGATACATTTTTGTCTAAGCTAACAGCCTTATTAAGTGGTGAATATTTTTTTCTATTAGCTGCTTTTATTGCAGTAATAATTTGTCTGCTGATACAAAGGTCTGCAAAGGTTTTAAAGCTCGCGTCTTTGCTGTCATCATAGTTTTGTATAGCTTTATAAAGGCCTATCATACCTTCTTGTACAATATCTTCTTTATCTGCGCCAAGCATGAAATAAAGACCGGCTTTAGCCTTAACTAAATCTTTATATTCTTCTAACAGCTCTTCAGTTTTTGTTTCTTTGTCTATCAACTTCATATAGCATTATTGCTGCGGCATTGCTTGCATTAAGACTATTAACTTTGCCTCTCATCGGCATTGATACAATATAGTCAGCTTTCTTTCTTACTATTTCAGAAACGCCTTGTCCTTCTCCGCCTATTACTAAGGCTAATGGGCCTGTAAGTTTTGCATCGCTGTAATTTTCGCCATCCATATCCACAGCCGCAACCCAAAGCCCTTTTTCTTTTAATTCATCTATAGTCTGAGCAAGATTTGTCACTTTTGCAACAGGAATATATTCTATCGCTCCGGCAGATGCTTTTGCGACTGTCTCTGTAAGCCCTACGGCTCTTCGCGCCGGAATAATAACACCATGCGCACCGACGCCATCGCAACTTCTTAAAATTGCTCCAAGGTTGTGAGGATCTTCTAATCCGTCAAGAATTACAATAAGAGGATCTTCATTTTTCTTTTTAGCATTTTTTAAAATTACATCTATACTTACATATTCTTTTGCCGCAACATATGCAGCAACGCCTTGATGAGGACGGCCCGGAGCCATTCTATCGAGAGCAATTTTGTCTACATACTGGACAACGATTTTCTTTTCACGAGCTATACTTGCAATTTTTTTAGCAGAACCTTCGGCATCCTTTTGCATTAAAAGCTTGTCTATGCTTCTACCAGATTTGATTGCTTCCATAACAGGATTGCGCCCAATGATAAGATTTGGATTTTCTACAAAGTCTTCCATAGATGCTTTGGCTCTTGCAGCCTTTGCTCTTGTTACAGCTCTTTGAACGCTTTCAGATCTTTTTACGCTCTTAG
>JAZUJE010000017.1:0-67196 GCA_045642565.1 Anaerovoracaceae bacterium
TATACCTCCGGAACCACCGGCGCACCCAAAGGGGTCATGCTGTCCCGGCACAATCTGGTTTCTTCCATCTACTACGGCATGCAGACCATGACGGTGTTTGATGTGGGTCTCTCCGTGCTGCCGTACAATCATACCTACGAGGCTACCTGCAGCCTGCTGGTTTCTCAGCACAAAGGGGCAACTCTGTGCATTAACGAAAACCTGCGGACCGTGGAAAGCAATTTCAAAAAGTATAAACCGGAATACGTGATGCTGGTGCCGCTGTTTGTGGAAACCTTCTATAAAAAGATCTGGAAGACCCTGGAGAAGGCCGGTCAGGCGGACAAGCTGCGCAAGGCCATGAAGCTTTCCAACAATCTGCGGAAAGTGGGTATCGACCTGCGGAAAAAGATGTTTGCCCAGGTGCGGGACGTGTTCGGCGGCAATCTGAAGATGATTGTCTGCGGCGGGGCACCCATTCGGCCGGAACTGGCAGGCTTTTTCGACGCTATCGGCATCGATTTGATCAACGGCTATGGAATTACCGAATGCTCACCGCTTCTTTCCGCAAATCGTCAATTTTACAACGATTATCGTTCCGTGGGCGTTCCGCTGCCCTGCGTAGAGGTAAAAATCGATGACCCGAATCCGGAAGGCGAGGGCGAAATTGTGGTAAAGGGCGACATCGTCATGATGGGCTACTACAAGAATGAGGAAGCCACGAAGGAAGTGCTGACAGAGGACGGATGGTTTGCCACCGGAGACTACGGCAAGATGGTGGGCGACCGGCTGTATATTACCGGAAGAAAGAAGAATCTGATTGTTCTGAAAAACGGCAAGAACGTTTATCCGGAGGAGATCGAAGACTATATCTCCGGCATCGAAGGCGTGGAGGAACTGATCGTATACTCCAATATCGACGAAAACGGAGACGAGGTAAGCCTTTGTGCCGAGGTTTATCCTGCGGCGGACTTTGCGGCAGGAAAGACGGAGGAAGAGCTGCAGAAGTACTTTAAGACCGCTTTCAACGAGGCCTGCAAGCCGCTGCCGTCATATAAGAACGTTTCCACCATTGTGATCCGGAAGGAAGAATTCCCCCATACCACTTCCAAAAAGATCAAGCGTCAGGAAGTTTTAAAGAACAGAAGATAAAGTGAAACGAAAAAGGGACCGGATTATTCCGGTCCCTTTGATGCGCTGCAGATAAAGCGGAAAAGAAAAATCCCGAAGCATCGCTTCGGGATTTTTTATTGGTGCGGTATAGTGGACTTGAACCACCACGGAGTTATCCATACGGCCCTCAACCGTACGCGTCTGCCAATTCCGCCAATACCGCAAATCAACAGTAGATATATTAGCACAATAAGCCTATATTGTAAAGGGCTTTTCCTATAAAAAGTACTTTATAAAAATCAATACTCCGACAAAAATCGGGTATGACATGTACTGCAAAAACTGTAATGAAACAGAATTTGGGCCTCTGTTATCAGAATATAACCAAATAAATGGCAAAGCTGCCACTGAGAACAACTCAGGAGCAATTGGATACTGAATTCCGGCAACTGTAATATATGTTAAAACATTTGATGTAAGGAAAAAGCTTATATATAGCAATACAGCAGTTTGAGTAATCTTTGTATATGTAACCATTCTTGCCACATAAAATCCAATAATGATAATAATTCCATATCCACCGAAATCAAATTTATATGTATTAGCCACCCAATAAGCTGCATATCCTGCCGCAGCAAGGAAAATCATATCAAGAACAATGTTATCAAATTTTTTCCTAAGATATGATGCAAAAAGTATGATGCAAAAGCCCATAAACAATGTGGTCATTGCAGAAAAATACTTTTGCGGCCAAAATGCTTTAGTCCTATAATATGAATATGCCAGTTGACCAATTATAGTAAATACGAGGAATCTTCTGAAATAAAGCTTTTTATTTGTAGTATGGACTACACCTTCTGCAAGCAAAAACGCAAAGAAAGTAAAGGATGTCCAGCTAAAGGCTTCAAGCCAATCATAACCGTATCCTTTTAAGTATCCAATCCCTGCAACTACCATTGATATTATACCAAGTAGCCTAATTGCAAAATTGCTTATTCCGTATTCTTGTCTTCCTATCTGTATCATTAGAGAATAAATATACCGTTTTCCTTACAAATTTTTCTTGTTGCTTCGTCCCATACTGCCGATTGAACTTCGCCAATATGTGCAGCACCTAATAATAACATACAAAGTCTGCTTTGGCCAATACCTCCGCCTATCGTATCAGGCATTTCTCCGGCAAGTAATGATTTATGGAATGGCAACTCGCGTCTTTCGTTATGACCGGAAATTGTAAGTTGTCTATCCATTGATTCGGCATCAACACGAATTCCCATACTCGAAATCTCGATTGCACTTTCCAAAATCTCATTCCAGAATAATATATCACAATTGAGTTCCCAGTCATCATAGTCAGGAGCTCTCATGTCATGAGGCTTTCCGCTCTTTAAATTTCCGCCTATCTTAAGTAAGCATGTCGTAGGATGATCTTTAACATAAGCATTTTCTCTATCTTTTCCATCAAGACTTGGAAACATATCCTCAAGCTCTTGGGATGTAATAAAACTGACTATTCTGCTTTTTGGCGTAAGTTCTTTTAATTCATGAAAACGCTGACGAAGTTCATCTTCTGTATCACAAATTGCGCCAACAATATCTACAACTGTCTCTTTAAGAAAATCAATATTGCGTTGATCTCCTCTAATTACTTTTTCCCAATCCCATTGATCTACATATACAGAATGAAGATTGTCAAGAGTTTCCTCTCTGCGTATAGCATTCATATCTGTATAAAGGCCATGACCTGCATAGAAATTGTAATCTTTTAAAGCTTGTCTTTTCCACTTTGCTAATGATTGAACAACTTCGCACTCTCTGCCATCTTCTTTTATATCAAAACTAACTTTCTTTTCAATGCCGGACAAATCATCGTTTAAACCTGTTGATGCTTCCAGAAAAAGAGGCGCAGAAACTCTGCTGATATGAAGTGCATTACTAAGATTTCTTTCAAAAATGGTATGCACCATACCAATTGCTTTTTGCATGTCGTATATAGACAGCCTTGTATGATAATTTTTTGGAACAATTACTTTACTCATTTTATGCTAATAATTTTTCAACTGTAGCAAGTTTTGCAGCTACTATAAAGATTTTAATTGCTTTGCTTAATTCTTCAGGTGAAGGATAAGACGGACAAATTCTTAAATAACTATCATCAGGGTCTTGATGATACGGATGGGTTGCTCCGGCATCTGTAAGTGTAACGCCTGCTTCCTTGCAAAGCTCATAAATACGCTTTGCGCACCCTTTTCTTGCCATGAATGTTATAAAATATCCGCCATCAGGTTTTACCCAGCTTCCTGCATCTAAACCGGTAAGGTCTTTTTCAAGAGCATTAAGCACTGCATCGAACTTAGGTCTTAAAACAGATGCATGTTTATCCATCATTGCTTTAATTCCATCGACATTTTTAAGGAATTTAACATGCCTAAGCATATTAACTTTATCCCAACTGATACTTTGATATTTTAACATATTTTGTATGTATTTTACATTATCCTCGGATGCGCCAAAGAAAGAAACTCCGGCGCCAGGGAATGTAATTTTAGATGTTGAACCAAATATATAACATCTATTTGGATTGCCGGCTTTTTTACACTCATCAAGAATATTTAAAATTTCAATATTTTTATATACATAATGGTAAGCATATGCATTATCCCAAAATATTCTGAAATCTTTTGCCGCAGTTTTCATTGAAGCAAGCCTCTTAACTGCCTCATCGCTATAACAACCACCATAAGGATTTGTATATTTTGGAACACACCAGATACCTTTAACAGTTTCATCTTTAACAAGCTCTTCAATTTTATCCATATCAGGGCCCCATTCTGTTAAAGTAACAGGTATCATTTTTATACCTAAAAATTCACAAATGCTGAAATGTCTATCATACCCAGGTACAGGACAAATAAATTTAATTTCATCATATTTTCCCCAAGCTTTATCTGAGCCTAAAACACCTTTAAGCATTGCTAAGCTCATACATTCATACATTATGCTTAACGAGGCATTACCCATAACTATAGTTTCTTCAGGTTTAATCCCTAAATAATCAGCAAACAGCTTTCTTGCTTCTGGAATTCCAAGCAAGCACCCATAGCTTCTTGCATCAGTTCCATCAGAAGAAATGAAATTATCATTTTCATTTAAGATATTAAGCATTGGCATACTAAAAGCTAGCTGGTCAACATTTGGGATGCCGCGAGCCATAGTAAGTTTTAATCCCATGTCTTGATATTTTTTATATTCAGCTTCTAAAGACTTCTTTTCTATATTTAATTCTTCTTTTGAAAATTCGTTATATGATTTCACAGTACGCCTCCATACTAATAACCATAATATTTTACAACTTTTTTAATATATTCTCAAGAAAATTAAAGGCCTCGCAGCATTGCGAGGCCTAAAACTTGAATTATTTCGGCAAAATAGCTATTTCTTAGTGATTCTGAATGGTTCTCTTGCCTTATAGCTTGTATGAAGCAATTCATGAGCGAGATGTGAATTTGGTTCGCTAAGGAATTTATCATAAAGCTCTTTTACCTGAGGGTTATTATGCGATTGACGAATTGTATTTCTTTCATCTTCGCTATATAACGCTGCTGCTCTTTTTTCACGATATGTATCCAAAATGTTAATATCTTCATTTGGTAAGAATGAATGACGAACATAAGGCATACCGCCGCCATTAATACAGCCACCAGGGCAACACATAACTTCTATGAAGTGATACTTACTCTTTCCTTCTCTGATATCATCAAGTAAAACTTTAGCATTCTTCATTCCACTTGTAACAGCAACATTTACATCCATTCCACCGATGTGGAGAGTTGCTTCTTTAATATCTTTAAATCCTCTTACTTCGTGGAACTCGATTGGTCCATATTCTTTACCTTCGAGTACGAAATAAGCTGTACGAAGAGCGGCTTCCATTACACCACCAGTTACTCCAAAGATGACTCCGGCACCGGTATATGTACCCATAATATCCTGATCATAATCTTCATCAGGAAGTTTAGTAAAGAGCATTCCGGTACGTTTAATCATGTCACCTAATTCGCGAACTGTAAGTACAGCATCAACATCCTTAATACCATCTTTTTGAAGTTGATCTCTATCCTTTTCAAACTTTTTAGCTGTGCAAGGCATAATAGATACAACAAAGATATCTTTTGGATCAAGATTATTAACCTGTGCATAATAGCTCTTTAAAATAGCTCCTTGCATTTCGTGAGGAGATTTACATGATGAAACATGATCGAGTAAATCGCCATAGTATGTTTCTGCATAGTTAATCCATCCCGGAGAACATGATGTAATCATCGGAAGTTTTCCACCATTCTTGATTCGTCCAAGAAGTTCTGTAGCCTCTTCCATGATTGTAAGGTCTGCCGCGAAATCTGTATCATAAACTTTTTCGAAACCGAGTCTTCGAAGAGCTGCAACCATCTTTCCTGTTACAGGAGTTCCGATAGGCATTCCAAATTCTTCACCAAGACCAGCTCTAACTGCCGGAGCAGTCTGAACAATGACATGTTTACCCTCTTCAAATGCTTTATCAATAAGTGGTAAATCGCTCTTTTCAACGAGAGCTCCTGTTGGACAAACAGATACACATTGTCCGCACATTAAGCATGGAGATTCTGTAAGTGGAATATTACCTGCAGGGCCAACAACAACATTAAAGCCTCTGTTTTCAAATCCTAAAACTCCATTACCATGAGCTGCTTTGCAGCGTGCAATACAACGTCCGCAAAGAATACACTTAGATGTATCTCTTACAATTGATGGTGAGATATTATCAAAGGTTGTTGGAGTTTTAGCTCCAAGGAACATATTCTCTCTTGCCCCTACCTTTTTAGCAACATCAAGAAGTTCACATTTGCCATTCTTATGACACTGCTGGCAATTTTGTGAGTGATTTGAAAGTAAAAGTTCTACTGATGTTCTTCTTGCTTTTATTGCCTTTGGAGAAGAAATAGTAATCTCCATTCCTTCATTTACAGGATATACACAAGAAGCAACTAATCCTCTTGCACCTTTTACTTCAACAAGGCAAACACGACAAGAACCCTGATTGCATTCACCATGATTGAATGTACAAAGAGATGGGATTTCGTATCCGCAAGCTCTTGCAGCTTCAAGAACAGTAAGGCTTGAATCTACGGAATAGTTCTGGCCTTCGATTTTAATATTTACGTTGCTCATTTCTATTCCTCCTTACTTCTTTTCTACTGCGCCAAACTGACATGTTGAATAGCACATACCACATTTAATACAACGTGATGTATCAATTGTGAATACTGTTTTTCCAGGAATTCCGGAAATTGCTTCAACCGGACATGCTCTGGAACAAAGCGAACACTTTTTACATTTATCAGGATTAATCTGATATTGAATAAGATCTTTGCAAACACCTGCAGGGCATTTCTTATCATTAATGTGAGCAAGGTATTCATCCTTAAACTGTTTTAATGTTGAATTGATAGGATTTGCTGCAGTTTGTCCAAGAGCACAAAGTGAATTATTTTTGCAAGCCTCGGAAATCAATGCAAGTTCATCTAAATCTTTCATTGTTCCTATGCCGCTGGTAATTCTTTCGAGAATTTCCATCATTCTCTTTGTACCTATACGGCATGGCGAGCACTTTCCGCAAGACTCATCACAAATGAATCCCATATAGAATTTTGCTACGTCTACCATGCAGTTGTCTTCATCCATAACAATTGCACCGCCGGAACCCATCATTGAGCCCTGTGCAACCATGTTATCAAAATCAATTGGAGTATCAAGTTGAGCCTCTGTTAAGCATCCACCTGATGGGCCACCGGTTTGAATAGCTTTGAATTTCTTTCCGTCTTTAATTCCTCCGCCAATATCATAGATAAGTTCACGAAGTGTAACACCCATAGGAATTTCAACAAGACCTACGTTGTTTACCTTACCACCAAGACAGAATACTTTAGTACCTTTTGACTTTTCAGTACCATAGCAAACAAACTTATCAAGACCTTCACGAAGAATATATGGTACAGTTGCCAATGTTTCTACATTGTTAACAATGGAAGGCTTATCCCAAAGGCCCTTTATTGCAGGGAAAGGTGGACGTGGTCTTGGCATACCGCGAAGTCCCATAATTGAGTTAAGCAGTGCAGTTTCTTCTCCGCAAACAAATGCACCAGCACCAAGTCTAACATGTGCATGGAATGAGAATCCTGTACCAAGAATGTTATCTCCTAAAAGTCCAAGTTCTTCGCATTTCTTAATTGTTTCTTGGATTCTCTTTACAGCTACAGGATATTCTGCTCTGATATAGAAGTATCCTTCGCTCGCACCAATTGCATAACCTGCAATTGCCATACCTTCAATAACTGAAAGTGGATTATCTTCGAGCACGCTACGATCCATGAATGCACCTGGGTCACCCTCATCACCATTGCATACAACATATTTTTCTTTACTATCTTGCTGATATGCAAATTTCCATTTCTGGCCTGTTGGGAATCCACCGCCACCGCGGCCACGAAGTCCGGAATCAAGTATCATTTGAATTACATCTTCTCTTGACATAGAAAGTGCATTCATTAAGCCTTGGTATCCGCCACATCCGAGAGCTTCTTCAATCTTTGTTGGGTCAATAATTCCGCAGCCATGAAGAGCAATTCTCTTCTGCTTAATATAGAATGGAATTTCGTTCATTTTTTCAATCTTTTTGCCGGATTTAGGGTCTTCATAAATAAGACGCTCTACGCATTTTCCGTCAATTAAGTCAGATTGAACAATTTCAGCAATATCAGAGACCTTTACAAGTCTATAAAGTCTATCTTCAGGGAAAATTCTTACAAAAGGCCCTTCGGAACACATTCCAAAGCAACCAACAACTCTAATCTCAACTTTATCTTCAAGTTTCTTTTCTGCAATAAGTTTTTCAAATTCACCCTTAATATCCATTGTGCCTGCAGCACGGCAACCTGTACCGCCGCAAAGCATAACATATCTTTTGGATGTCGATGCATCAAATTTAGAGTTAAGATCCTTGGTAAATTGAGTAATAGCCGAACGGAGTTCTTCACATGATTTATACATTATGCATTAGCCTCCTTTTGTCTGTACTCTGCGATAATTTCCGGAACATCTTTTACATCTACGCGTGCATACACCTGTCCGTTTATGCTTACAGCTGGAGCTGCGGCACACGCACCAATACATCTAAGTGCATCAATTGTAAAGAGTCCATCTTCAGTTGTTTCGCCTGGTTTAATGCCAAGAATCTCACAAAATTGATCAATAATTTTTTGAGACCCCTTAACATAACAAGCTGTGCCTAAGCAACATCCAATTACATACTTTCCCTTTGGAGTTAAAGAGAAGAATGAATAGAATGTTACAACACCATAGATTTCAGCAACGGAGATTCCTGTCTTTGCAGAAACAATCTCCTGAACCTCAATTGGAACATAACCATATTCCTTTTGGATGTCGCTAAGAATCATAATGAGCGGTGTTTTTTCGCCTACGTATCTGTCGCAAATTGCTTCAATTTGCTTAACAGATGCATCATTAAGTTTAGCCATCGTATCCTCCTAAAATAGCATTACTATAATTTCAACATATAAAAATATAAGGTGAAATTCTTTCACCTTATATTTTATCATACTTTGTTGAAAAATTGTCAATATACCTAATTAAATAGCAGTTTTTTTCTTTGCAATAAGTTGCTGAACTACAATTAATGCTAGTATACATAAACCTATCAAATCAGTTACCGTGCCAGGTATAATAAGTGCCAATCCACCTATCGCACCGATCATTCTAAGCCATGTTGGTACATCTGTTAAAAAGTATCCTTCCAATGCCATAGAAACGCAAAACAGCCCAATAATTGAAGTAACAACTATGAGTATGACATCAACGACAGTGGTATCAACAAATAGCATTGCTGGGTTTAACGCAAATACAAACGGAACTATAAACGCCGCAATTGCTAATTTTGTAGCCTGAATTCCGGTCTTCATAGGATTTGATTTTGCTATGGCTGATCCTGCATAAGCAGCAAGTGCAACAGGAGGTGTAATGTCTGCTACAATACCAAAGTAAAATACAAAGAAATGAGCTGCAACCTTTGGAACTCCAATAGCAATAAGGATTGGGGCACATGTACTTGCCATAATACAATAATTTGCTGTTGTTGGAACACCCATTCCAAGAACAATACAACAAATCATTGTTAAGAATAATGCAACAAAAGTAGCAGGATTAAAAGGCCCAATTGGCGGTATCATTTTGCTTATTGAAACAACCGCAGAAATTAACTTGCTCGCAAGTCCGGTTGCTGTAATACAACCAGAAACAACACCTGCCATGCAGCATGCTACTGCAACAGTTACAGTTCCGGTACCGCCCGCTTCCAATGCTTCCAAAATCTTTTTAAATGTAATTCTATTATCCTTGTCAAAGAGATTAACTATAATTGTTACCCCAATTGAGATTGCGGCAGCAGTTTGCATAGTTCTTATTCCCTTTGTTACCATCCACACTAAAAGTACAAGCGGAATGATAAGATAAATCTTTTTTAATAGCTTTCCTATATTTGGAAGTTGATTCTTTGGTATACCTTTCAAATTCAATTTCTTTGCTTCAAGATGAACAGCAATAAATATACCAAGGAAATATAAGAATGCCGGTAGTATAGCCTTTACAGCAACCTCAGCATATGAAATGCTCATATATTCTGCCATAAGGAATGCAGCAGCTCCCATAATCGGAGGCATTATCTGACCACCGGTTGATGCTGATGCTTCAACTGCTCCGGCAAATTCCGGTTTATAACCAGTTTCTTTCATCATAGGAATAGTGACCGAACCTGTAGTTACTGTATTTCCTACAGAAGAACCACTAACCATACCACATAAAGCGGAAGAAATTACTGCAACTTTTGCAGGGCCACCGGAGAATCTTCCTACAAGTCCATTAGCAAGTGAAATAAAGAATGCTGCTATTCCTGTTTTTTCAAGAAAAGCACCAAATATGATAAATACTACAATATATTTTGCACAAACTTGGAGCGGAGTATTTAAAACACCCGATGTGCTATAGAACAATGTATATAAAACTCTTGAGAAATTTGTTCCGATAGCAAATGAATAAATTAATAGTGCACCGGCTACACAGAGAATTGGAAGACCAACACATCTGCGGCACAGCTCCATAATAATTAAAATGCCAACAAGTGCAATAATCGTATATGTTGCATTCATCTTTGATGCACTGGTAAGTATAAGAATTAATTTGTTGTAAGATAATGCATACCATAAAAAGCATGCTGATCCGACTACCATTAATACTATATCGTACCAAGGCATGTAATTTACACGTACATGTTTTTTATTTGCCGGAAATGAAAGATATCCAATCAAAATAATAAAACTTATAAATGTAGTAAGTCTTATTTCCAGGCCTGCTGTGCTGAATAATGTTGAAAAAATGCAAAATAAAGAGAAAAATACTTTTATAATGCGAATGACTACAGCCGGAGCTCCTTCCCATATACGAGTATTGGACTCCCTGTCATATTTTTTCATTATCTCTTCAGCATCCAAAGTGGCGCCATCGGCGCCACTTGGAATTGTGTTTTGTTTTTCTTTTAAATCCATAGTTAAAAAATCTATTACTAAATATTTTTAAAATTACTTAACGTCTACTGTTATACCTTTTTCATTAAAGAACTTTGCAGCTCCGGCATGATATGGAACTGAATTTACACTGGAAGCAAATACAGGGTCAAGATCGTTGCCCTTTGCATGAGCATCAGTTATATCCTTTTTATTGTTAAATATTGTTGAAATAAAATCATAGATTTTATCTTCTTCAACATCATCTCTTGCTAAAACCATAGCTGCAATAGCAACTGTTTGAGCTTCAGCAGCATCACCATATGTTCCGGCAGGAATAATGTGTTTGCTATAGTATGGGCTCATTTCAATAAGTTTATCAATGTGTTCATCATCAATAGATACTATATAAGCCTGTTTTGCAGTTGATAAGTCTACAATTGAAGTTGTAGGAGCTCCGGCAACTACAAATGCTGCCTGAATCTTATTATCCTTTAAACTATCTGTTGAATCACCAAATGATTGATATACAGGATCTACATCTTCAAGTGTCATGCCATATACTTTAAGTACATCAAGTGCATTGAAATAAGTACCTGAACCTACAGCACCAACAGAAATTGTCTTACCTTTAAGATCTTCAACTGTCTTGATATCCGGATCGCAAGTTACAATTTGTACATCTTCCATATATAATGCGCAAACTGCTGAGAAGCTATCAACCTTAGAATCAAATCCATTTGTTCCGTTGTAAGCATAGGACATAATATCTGATTGACAAAATGCAAGCTGAACTGTACCTGCATCAAGGTCTTCAACATTTGACTGAGAACCGTTACCGGCAATTGCTGTAACGCTCATTTCGGTGTTATTAGATACATATTGAGCAAGAACTGTTCCGTATGCGTAGTATGTACCAGCTTCTCCGCCTGTTGCAAATGTTAAAGAATTTCCGCAAGCTGCAAAACTGACAAGCATTGCTAATGATAATAAAACTGCAAGTAATTTTTTCATTTTATATTTCTCCTTAAAAAATAATCTGTTTTTAATTATCTACATTTTGTATTTTAGTATATCACTATCGTTTTTTCAAGTAAAAAAGCTAAAAGTTTTTGTATTCAATAGCTTATATCGTATACAATCAGAATATATTCCTGTTATTGACAATTCCACAAAAATAATTAAGGTAAAATTGGCTTTTAGACTATCCTTTAGACATATCTCTTTAAAAATCAATAAAATTGCCGTATAATTAAGCTATTATGAAGAATGTATTATTAATAATCAATCCCGTAGCTGGAAGATTAAAAGCAAAAGCTGCTTTGTTTGATATCGTAAACACATTTTGCGAAGCAGGATATAAAGTTACAACTCAAACCACACAATATAGTGGGCACGCTATAGAATTAGCCGAAAATGCCGCAAAAGATGGTTTTGATTTAGTTTGTTGCACAGGCGGAGATGGGACCCTTCACGAAATGGTCTCCGGAGTTGTAAAAAGCGGTTCAAAAATACCTGTTGGTTATATTCCTGCCGGTACAACTAATGATTTTGCTGATGCATTGGGAATTTCTGGAATTCCAAAAAATGCTGCACTTAATATTGTAAACGGCAAAGAAGTTCAATTAGATGTTGGTACCTTTGGCGAAGATCAATACTTTAGTTATATTGCAAGCTTTGGCGCATTTACCAATATTGCCTACTCTGCCCCGCAAGATTTAAAGAACAGGCTTGGATATTTGGCATATATGCTTGAAGGGGCAAAAGATTTAGCTGAAATTAAATCATATAAAGTAAGCTATACTGCCAATGGACAAGAATATGATGGGAAATATATTTTTGGTGGAGTTTCGAATTCAACAGCCGTCGCAGGCGGAATTATTAAGCTTAAGAAAAAAGGTCTTGTAAACTTTCAGGATGGCAAATTTGAATTAATGATGATTCACATGCCAAAAGACTTGCTCCAATTAGGTGAAATAATTAATGGGATTACATTCCAAGATTATTCAAGCAAGATGTTTGAATTTATGCAAGTTGAAGAAGTACGCTTTAAGCTTGCTAAAAATATAACATGGACTCTTGATGGAGAAAAAGGAATTGGGGCCTCTGAAATTATTATAAAAAATTTGAATAAAGCCCTAACAATTATTAAGTAAATATCGTATAATATATATGTATTATTTATTATTTAGGTTCTAAGTGCAATAATATAATTGTTTTAAAAACAGAAAGGAAAACACATGGAAACTAACACAATTAAGAAAGCAGATCTTATTGAAAAGCTTGCAGAAGTAACAGGTCTTTCAAAGAAGGACAGCAAAGCAACTTTAGAAACTATGCTTGATTATGTAGCTAAAAACCTCAAAAAGGGTAACGTTATCGATGTTGCTGGTTTTGCAAAATTAGAAGTTAAAAAACGTCCAGCTCGTGAAGGTAGAAACCCGGCTACAGGCGAAAAGATTAAGATTAAGGCTTCTAAGAAACTTAAGTTCACAGCTAAGAAAGCACTTAAGGAAAGCGTACTTTAATTTATTTCTTAAAGAAAATACCAATCCGCGAGGATTGGTATTTTTATTTTATGCTATTGGAATACTTACAATAAATGAAATGAGTCCTGCACTATATTCAGCTTTGATTTTTCCTTTATGGGCTTCACATATTCCTTGTGCTATTGAAAGGCCAAGTCCAAAACTACCCTTCTCATTATGTGACTCATCTGCGCGATAAAATCTTTTAAAAATATTTTTTAATTGTGCAGGTGATAAGTAGCTTGATGGATTTGAAACAGTCAATACAGCATTCTTACCTTGAATATTTAAGCTCACAGATACATTTCCTTTATTTGAATATTTACCGGCATTATCAAGTAAAATTATTAATAGCTGACTAAGTCTATGGGAGCTTCCGTTAACAAAAATATTTGGAGAAATATTTTCAATCAATTCCAAACCAAGCTCATACATAACAGGTTCAAACTGAAGTAATGCTTCATTATATGCTTCACTTAAATTAAATTTAGCAAAACCAGCTTCCTCGCCCTTCTCTATTCTTGCAAGATTAAGTAAATCTTCAACAAGTTCTCTCATTTGGTGGGAAACAGTAACAATATTATTGGAATACTTTATACGATCATCAACACTTATATCCTCTTGCTGAAGCATTTCGGCATTTGTAGTAATCACAGTAAGAGGCGTGTTTAATTCATGTGATGCATCTGAAACGAATTGTTTTTGTTCTTTCCAACTTGTTTCTACCGGATTTACAATCCATTTTGAAGTAAATATCCCGATAACAGCAAAGACTGCAATAGCCGCAACACAAATTAGCGTTGCATTTATACGCAGATTGCGTATCATTAAATGCTTTGTATAAGGATCAAGAAACGCATGTTCAATTGTGTCTTGAAGAAGATTGCATATGACACCAAAGATACAGCCCATTACCACTGTTACTATTAGTATTAAAACTATTACAAATCTAATTCTTAATAACTTAATATCTCGCTGCATTATTTTATTTCTTCAAGGTGATACCCTAATTTTCTAATGGCTTCTATTTTTATATTTGAACCTATACTTGCTAATTTTTTTCTTAAAAAGCCAACATAAACTTCAACATGATTTTCTACAGCATCAGAATCATAACCCCAAACACGCGCAAGTATAACTTCTTTTGAAAGATTTTTTTCTTTACTTTGCATAAGAAAACGCATAACATCAAATTCTTTTGCAGATAGTCTGATAGTTTTTTCGCCACAAATCAAAGTACTTGTCGATAAGTCAAGTTCTGTATTTCCAAATACTAATTCGTCAACCTCACTACCCTGTCTTCGTAACAGAGCATTAATGCAAGCTAACAGTTCACGACTATCAAACGGTTTTGTTAAATAGTAATCCGCTCCGGCATTCAAACCTTCAATTCTATCTTCAAGTCCTGAACGAGCAGTTAACATCAAAATTGGAGTTGAACATCTTTTAGCCCGAACATGCCTGGCAACTTCGTATCCATTCATCTTTGGCATCATTACATCTAAAATCAAAAGATCGTAAACACCAAGTTCAGCATACTCTGCTCCGTCTTCGCCATCATAAACTGCCTCAACATCAAAGCCTTTTTTTGAAAGCATATCCTTTAATGAATCTGCTAATAATTTATCATCTTCAACAATTAGAATTTTCATATATCTTCACCTTCATTACTAATATATTAACATATTATAATTGAAAACTGAAAAAGAACTGAAACAAATTAAAACCCGGCAGAATTATCTGCCGGGTAATGGCTTTAAAAATTAGTACTTTGACAATTCTTCATTGTCTTCCTCGTCTTCTTCGTCATCCCTAAAATGGAACTTATGATTTTCATCCATCTCAAACATTGGCCCATAATAATCACTCTTTATTAAATCTGGCCTTTTAATAAGTTTGCATATCCATGGCACTCCGGCTTTTACACCGCGAAACCAAAACAATCCTACTATACTGCCTATAAAAATTACTAATGCTCCGATTGTTTTAAGATGTACAACAAGGTTTTCCATTATTTTTTACCTTTCTTTGCTGCAGCTTTTTTAGTTACAGTTTTCTTTGCCGGAGTCTTTTTTGCAGACTTTGTTGCAGCTTCCTCTTTGATTGCTGCCTGTGCTGCTGCAAGACGAGCGATAGGAACTCTAAATGGGCTGCAAGAAACATAATCAAGACCAACTTTGTTAAAGAATTCTACAGAGCTTGGATCTCCGCCTGTTTCTCCACAAACACCTAAATGAAGTGAAGGACGAGTTGCTCTACCATTCTTGCAAGCCATATCTACTAACTGACCAACACCGGTCTGATCAAGTTTAGCAAATGGATCATTTTCATAAATCTTCTTGTCATAATATGCATTCAAGAATTTTCCGGCATCATCACGACTGAATCCAAATGTCATCTGTGTAAGATCGTTTGTACCAAATGAGAAGAATTCTGCTTCTTTGGCAATATCGCCAGCTGTAAGAGCAGCTCTTGGAATCTCAATCATAGTACCAACAAGATATTTCATCTTTGATTTATTCTTTGCAAGAATTTCATCTGCAGTCTTGCAAACGATTTCCTTAACATATTTAAATTCTTTCAATTCGCCAACAAGAGGAATCATGATTTCCGGAACCATTGTCCAGCTTGGATGTTTCTTCTTAATAGCAAGAGCAGCCTTTATAACAGCAGATGTTTGCATTTCAGCAATTTCCGGATATGTTACTGAGAGTCTGCATCCACGGTGGCCCATCATAGGGTTAAATTCGTGAAGTCCATCAATAATATTCTTAATGTCTTTAACAGATTTTCCTTGAGCTTTTGCAAGAGCCTTGATGTCAGCTTCATCTGTTGGAACAAATTCGTGAAGAGGTGGATCTAAGAATCTTATTGTAACTGGGAAGCCCTTCATAGCTTCATAGATACCTTCAAAGTCTTTCTGTTGATACTTTTCAATTTTCTTAAGAGCAGCTTTACGTTCTTCAACAGTATCAGAACAAATCATTTCTCTAAATGGACCGATTCTATCTGGATCAAAGAACATATGCTCTGTTCTTGTAAGACCAATACCTTGAGCTCCAAGTTCAACAGCCTTTGCGGCATCCTTTGGTGTATCAGCATTTGTTCTTACTTTAAGCTTTCTATACTTGTCAGCCCATGTCATAATGCGCTTGAAGTTTCCGGAGATTGTTGCATCCTGAGTTTTGATTTCACCAGCATAAATATTACCGGTTGTACCATCAATAGAAATTACATCCCCCTCTTTGTAAAGCTTGCCACCAAGTTCAAACTGCTTTTTAGCTTCGTTCATCTTGATTTCACCACAGCCAGATACGCAGCATTCACCCATGCCACGTGCAACTACTGCAGCGTGTGATGTCATACCGCCACGAACTGTTAAGATACCTTGTGCAGCCTTCATACCTTCAATGTCTTCAGGTGATGTTTCAAGTCTAACAAGAATAACCTTTGCTTTCTTATCTTTTGCAACTGCAGCTTTTGCATCTTCTGCAGAGAATACAATCTTACCAAAAGCAGCTCCCGGAGAAGCTCCAAGGCCCTTTCCGATAGGAGTTGCCTTCTTAAGAGCAGCTGCATCGAATGTCGGGTGAAGAAGTGTATCAAGATTTCTCGGTTCAATCATTGCTACAGCTTCTTTTTCTGTAATCATCTTTTCATCTACGAGATCGCATGCAATCTTAAGAGCAGCTTGTGCTGTTCTCTTTCCGTTTCTTGTCTGAAGCATATAGAGCTTTTTATCTTCGATAGTAAACTCCATATCCTGCATATCTCTATAGTGATTTTCGAGTGTATTACATACCTTTGTAAACTGATCAAATACTTCCGGCATGTACTTTTTAAGTTCTGCAATAGGCATTGGTGTACGAACACCTGCTACTACATCTTCGCCCTGAGCATTGAATAAGAATTCACCCATAAGCTGTTTCTTTCCTGTTGCAGGATCACGTGTGAAAGCTACACCAGTACCAGATGTGTTGCCCATATTACCAAATACCATAGGCATTACATTAACAGCTGTACCCCATGAATAAGGGATGTCGTTATCTCTTCTATATACATTAGCTCTTGGGTTATCCCATGATCTAAATACAGCTTCAATAGCACCAAACAGTTGTTCCTTTGGATCATCTGGGAAAGGCTTCTTAATAGCTTTCTTATATTCAGCTTTAAACTGATTAGCAAGCTTTTCAAGATCGGAAGCATTAAGGTCTATATCATTCTTAACACCTTTCTTAGCCTTCATCTCATCGATAAGCTCTTCGAAGTGCTTTTTGCCAACTTCCATAACTACATCAGAATACATCTGAATGAATCTTCTATAACAATCCCATGCCCAACGTGGGTTACCAGATTTTTCAGCAATAGTTTTTACTACAGTCTCATTAAGCCCAAGATTTAAAATTGTATCCATCATGCCAGGCATTGATGCTCTTGCGCCGGAACGAACAGAAACTAATAATGGATTTGTTTTGTCTCCAAACTTCTTTCCATTGATTTTTTCCATTTTTTCGATGTACTTTAAAATTTCAGCTTGGATATCCTTTGAAATTTTCTTTCCATCTTCGTAGTACTTTGTGCAAGCCTCAGTAGTAATTGTGAAACCTTGTGGAACTGGAAGCCCAATATTGGTCATTTCAGCAAGATTTGCACCTTTTCCGCCAAGAAGCTCTCTCATTTTTGCGTTTCCTTCAGAAAACAAGTAAACGTACTTCTTTGCCATTTTCAAATTTTCTCCTTAAAAAATATAAATTTATATAATTATTCACAATATAACTTAAAAATTATATCAGCATTTTTACCATTATTAAAGTACTTTATTTAACATTGTTATAAAAATCACATTTTTTGTTAAAAGTTTATCATAAACACTTGTTAAATTATTGACATTGTTTTATAATTAATGTTGATTTAGTGCGCATTCGTTGGGTTCCGCACTTCATCATAATTTCATAGGAGGAAAATTATGAAAAAATTCTCAAACGGTTGTGTACGTTTGATGCAGAGATGGCTTCCGGATGCATTCCTTTTCGCTATCATTCTTACTATCATCGTATACGTAGCTGCAATCGCTGCAACAGGACTTGGTCCTATTCAGATGATTGAAGCATGGGCTTCAGACTCTGGTTTCTGGAGTTTACTGTCATTCTCAATGCAGATGGCACTCGTTTGTGTAACAGGTACAGCATTTGCTCAGGCTCCTATCATGAAGAAAATTCTTGATAAGATTGCTTCCCTCGCACACAACAAACTTACCGCACTTTTAGTTATTTGCTATGTATCAGCTATCGCTAACTTCCTTAACTGGGGATTCGGCCTCGTTGTAGGTGCTCTCGTTGCTAAGGCAGTTGTTAAGAGAAACCCAGATCTTGATTACCCACTTATGATTGCTGCAGCTTATGCAGGATTCCTTATTTGGCACGCAGGTATGTCTGGTTCTATTCCTCTTGACCTTTCTGCTGGTAAAGTATTTGGTGAAGTTACATTCCAGGCTGGATTAAATGAAACAATCTTCCACCCAATGAACCTCATCATGGTACTTGTATATTCTCTTGGTCTCCCATTCGTTATGCTTGCTATGCACCCAGATGAAAAGGATACAAAGAAGATTAGCCCAGCTATGCTCGTTGATGAAGAAGTAAAGAAATATGAAATCAATACTCCAGCTGACAAGATGGAAAACTCCAAGATTTTATGGGGTATCGTAGTTCTTGCTGGTCTCATTCACATTGTTTACTACTTTGCTACAAAGGGATTCAACCTTGGACTTAACATTGTAAACTTCATCTTTATGTTTGTTGGTATTCTTGCACATGGTTCACTTAGAAGCTACATCGATGCATTCTCAGATGCTACACTTGGTGCTTCTGGCGTACTTCTCCAGTTCCCATTCTATGCTGGTATCATGGGTATGATGACAGCAAAGAACGATGCTGGTAACTGCCTTGCTGCAGTACTTTCAAACTTCTTCGTAAATATTTCAACAAACCTCACATTCCCAATGTTCTCATTCCTCGCAGCAGGCGTTGTAAACTTCTTCGTTCCTTCTGGTGGTGGACAGTGGGCTGTTCAGGGTCCTATCATGATGCCTGCAGGCCGTGCAATTTACGGCGAAGGCCACGATGGAATCACAGCTATGGCAGTTGCTTGGGGCGACCAGTGGACAAACATGATTCAGCCATTCTGGGCTCTTCCTGCTCTTGGTGTTGCTGGACTTGGTGCTAAAGATATTATGGGTTACCTCGTAACCGTTACTATCTATGCAGGTATCATCGCTTGCCTCGGTTTCATGTGCTGGGCTTCATTCTTTATCTAAAGAATAGCTTAGTGTTGAAATATCGAACACTTTAAACTTAAGATTTAAGTCGACTTAAACCCAACAAAAAATAAAGAGGACCGGTATACAGGTCCTCTTTTTATTGTGTTTTTGCAAAAATAAAGTGTTTTACTAAAATAAAATAAAATGGTAAAATGAGTTATTATATTCATTTAAAGGAGATATATTATGAACTCATTCCTTAACTTTTTTACAGGCACACTTAACACTGTAGCATGGTTATATATTTTCCTTCCTTGTGCAGTTTTAGGCGGACTCTTCCTAACAATCCGCAGTGGCGGAGTGCAATTTAAACACTTCGGCTATGCCATGAAAAACACCTTCGGCAAGATGTTTAAAAAACAGGAAGCAGGCGCAGGCGCAGTTACACCAATTCAGGCTGTAACAACAGCTTTATCTGCAACCGTAGGCACAGGTAATATAGTAGGAACTTCTCAAGCTATTGCCATGGGTGGCTATGGAGCGCTCTTTTGGCTTTGGATAGCAGCCCTTGTTGGAATGTGCACAAAGTATTGCGAAGTAGTTCTTTCAATTAAATTCAGAGAAAGAAATGCTAAAGGCGACTGGGTTGGCGGCCCTATGTACTATATCAAAAAAGGTATGGGCAAATCATGGGCATGGCTTGCAAGTCTTTATGCAGTTCTTGCTTGCCTTGCGGCTTTTGGAATCGGAAATCTTTCACAAGCAAATTCCATTGTCGGTTCTATAAGCAATGCTATTGTTGAATTTAAACCTTCAGCAATTGAAAATTTAGATACTATCCACTTAGTAATAGGCATTATTATGGCTATGCTTGTTTCTATGATTTTATTTGGCGGAATAAAAAGAATCGGTAAAGTTACAGAAAAGCTTGTTCCGTTTATGGCAATTTTCTACATTATCTTTACATTGGTAGTTATTGCAACTCATTTCGAAAATATTATTCCTGGTTTCGCAAAAGTATTCCAAACATGCTTCACCCCAGCAGCTCTTGGTGGAGCTGCAAGCGGCATTATGTTAAAAGAATGCGTTGTTTGGGGACTTAGAAGATCAGCATTTTCAAATGAAGCAGGCCTTGGTTCCGCAGCTATTGCTCATGCCGCTGCTGAAACAAAAGGTCCTGTTCAGCAAGGTCTTTATGGCATATTTGAAGTATTTGTAGATACCATTCTCATCTGCACTTTAACTGCTATGACCATTATCACTTCGGGTATTGATATCAACTTTAATGTAAAGCCTGGTTCAGAGCTTATTGCAGCATCATTTGGAACAGTATTTGGAAACAAATTCTCAAGCATCTTTGTTGCAGTTGCATTAGCCTTGTTTGCTTTCTCAACAATTCTCGGATGGGCTCTTTATGGTGCCCGCTGTGCAGAATACTTATTTGGACACAAAGCAGGCCGTGTATACAGAGCTTTCTTTGTTGTTGTCGTAATTATAGGTTCTGTTTCTGAACTCTCTGTTGTATGGGATATTGCAGATACTCTTAACGGACTTATGGCAATTCCAAACTTTATTGCCCTGTTTGCTTTATCAGGCATAGTTGCAAAAGAAACAAAAGATCATTTTTCGAAAGTGAAAGAATTAAAATAAATCTTATATAAACAAAAATCCGATTCGCATTTGTGCGAATCGGATTTTATTTTTTAAATAAAGAAATAGTTTACTTCCCATGCCGGTAAACATGGAGATTTTCTTAAATACATTTTATATTCAGGATTAAAATTCAGTAAAAGACGTGGAATCATGTATAAATCATCGTTTCTGTGATAAGCCGAAATTAAAAGTTTTGGTTTATACTGTTTAATAGTTTTTTCAGCTCCGGCAATAGCCTTTTGCTCATAGCCTTCAAGATCCATCTTGATGAATGTAATCTTTTTCCCCGATAAGATATTATCCACGGTATCCATCTCAACAAGATATTGTTTTCCTTTAGCTACTGCCCCTCCACGTCCATTAGCTTTTGAAAACATAAGTTGGGTACTAACATCCCCTACCGCCTTATTTATTAAAGAAATATTGCTATATCTTGAACAATTTTCTTCTAATTTCCGATAATTTCGCGATTCTGGTTCTACGGCAATCATACCTTCGCATAATCCACCCGTTAAGCGCAAAAATTGGGCTACTGTATCGCCATTATAGGCGCCGAGGTCTAAATACATCTCATGGTTATTTAAACTCAAAATACGCCAATTTTCGTCATCATCAGTTTCGCAATTAAATAAATGTTGTATATCACCTGTAAGTTTATATTTTATTACTTCATCAAACACCTGCTTGCTTTTTTCGTCTGCAAGTAAACTTTTTGTTTCATCAAATAAAGATTTATTGGCAAAATATTCCTCTTGAAATAAACCATCCCCGGAAACAGGTAAATCAGGGGCATATAGTTCCTGCTCTGATGCAATTTTTTTGATATTATCAATCACATCAGACAAATGAGATCCAAAGCATAAAAGAACTATCATGTTTCCAAACTGTTCTTTTGCCTGGCTATAACTCATAACAGGAAATCCTGCAAAACTTCTTGAACGAACAAAACCATCGCTAGCAAAAATGCCGGCAATGGTTATATGTCTTTGATTAAGTTCTTTAATTATTTTTTCAGCAGCATCACCTGTACCATAAAGCACAATCGGTTTTGTCACTTGCTGAAGATAATCCCACATTATTTATCACCAAAACGTTCTTTATCACGTTTAAGCATTTTTGCTCCGTAAAAAATAAAGAAAATACTAACCGGTAATAAAATTACATAATTAATATCAAACTCTATTGTTCCTTGCAAGCCCAGAATAATTGCTACAATATCCGCAATAAATCCTAAAACTCCGCATAGGATAACACATTTGTCAACAATCATACATTTTTTATAATCGTCCATATTTTCTCTCCTGTTTTTTTAATGATGTTATAATTCTATCATATTTTGCAAAAATTAGATATAATGTATATATGATAAAAAGACTTATGAGAAAGACAAAATTTATATTATCACTACTATGTATACTGTCAGTGCTATTTTCTATAGCCGCAGTCCCATCTTTTGCTGCAAATAATGATTTTGATTCAACACTTGTCAGGCTTCAAAATCTTGAAGATCTTGCAAAAAGTTTTAAACAAAGCTCGTATACAAGTGACTCGGTAGACTTTCTTGTGTTATCTTACATTAGAAGTTCTGTATACAACTCCGGAACTTGGAACACTTTAGCAGGAACTGCCAATAGCAGCTTTATCTCCTATGTAGCTTCTGAATCTCCGGATACAGCTAAATTGCGTAGCACATATTCTTTACAATTACCTAATGGTGACACAACTGATTTTATTCATATGTTTGCAGTAATGAATATGATACTGGAAGGCAATGGCGATTTAGGCGGTTGGATTGGTGACACCTGTCAGTTTGTACATGATTTTAAAAGTTATAGCGGTTCTGCAAATTATTTAGAAGATATCGCAAAAGAACATTTTAGAATCGATGGGCATTTTGGCAAAGAAGATTGGATTGCCGATTTAGATGGATATAACGTTTGTAATATTAAATCAATTAATGAATCATGGGCAAGCTGTTTTGAAAAATATTTTACAGCTGATTTAACCGAAAGAGCCCGTGTAAGCGCATTTGTTGAGAGTATGTTCGGTTCAACTTACTTAAGCTCTAAGTTAAGTCAAAAGAACTACAGATCTGCAGTAAGTTCGCACTACACTGGGTTAGAATTATGGGCCTTAGAAATAAAAGAATTTGGAGGATCCCTTTCTTCTGAATATAAAAATGCTGCAATTAATACTGTAGCAGACTATATGTATCTTGTAATATCAAGCCCTGATTTGGCCCCTGATGAAGCTACTTATCAAGACGGAAAAATATATATGCTGAAACCGGATTCAGAAAATCAGATTTTAGCTGCAACATATGATGAGAATGGTAAAATGCTTGGTATCGATGACGGCAATGTAGACTATGATATTATGGTATTCGATGTTGGCAACTCTGGCGATGTTTCCGAAGCCAATGTCTTTTACTTAAATGACAACGCAATACCTATATCCACCCCAACTGAGGTTGAGATAAATTAGCAATATAAAAAGACGATGCAACTGCATCGTCTTTTTTCTGGCGGAGATGATGGGATTCGAACCCATGTGGCGACAAGCGCCCAACGGTTTTCGAGACCGCCCCGTTATGACCTCTTCGATACATCTCCACAAATTCAAAGATTTCTTTGAATTTTTATTTGCAAATTAATTCTGAACTTTGTGGAATAACTAAATTGATAGCATTGTGCAAAATGGTAAACTCTGCACTACTAAATTCTTCAACTTCGCCGTCTTTTGAAATATTTGTAGGATTAATTGCTGTAAGTTTAAGATTCTCGCATTGTACATATTTAACCAACTCTACAGTTCTCGGGTCGACTAAATGTTTACCGGCACGATACTTTAAAATTAATGGAACAATCTTAATACCTTTTACAGGACTTACGAAACATACATCCATCTTACCATCTTGGATGCTTGCCTTAGGGCAAGAATGAAAGCCCCCACCACAATATTGTCCGTTAGATATACAGATAAGCAATTGATCTGATTCAATTTCCTCGCCACCATCAATTGAATATCTCATTCTATATATAGGACCGCGCGGAATAACTTTTAATGCTCCGGCTAAATATGCTGCGGCACCACGAAGATTCTTCGCATTTTTAGCTGCAACCACTACATCACAATCAGCCCCTATATTAAGCATATTAATTGAATATGAATCATTAAATTTGATAATATCAGACTTAATAACCTTACCATTCATTAGCTTTTCAAGGTAAAGGTTGTCATTATAGTTAGTCCAATTTTTTACAAAGTCATTGCCTGTTCCGCATGGAATAACAGCCAGTTCTGCATTATCACAGCCGACTATTCCACTTACCACATCATTGACTGTCCCATCGCCACCAACTGCATAAAAACGAATTGGTGAACCAGTTGCTGCACGTTGTCTTACCCATGAAGTGATATCTTTTGCATTAAGACTTCTATGCATTTCATATTCAATATTTGCTTCTTTAACAGTTTTGATAATTTCTGGCAGATATTTTGATTTTGAAACGCCACTTCCAGCAGCTGGGTTAATAATAAATATATGTTTCATCTATTTAATAATTCCTTTTTTTCTATCTTGTTCAATTAGCAATCTCACGCCTTCAATGCCGACTCTAATTGCTATATTGTTTTTATCGCTAATTTTTTGATCAAGTCCAGCAGCTTCACGCTCTTGGTTCCAAACAACATGCAAACATGTACCCATGCGGACATGAAGAGCGTTTGCAATTACAAACAATGCAGCGCTTTCCATTTCACTTGCTTTTACACCAAGCTTTCTCCAACTATCCCATTTGTCTCTTAATTCGTAATAGACTGGAGAACATAAAGGATTATGCTGACCATAAAAAGAATCTTTACACTGAACAATGCCAGTATGATAATTGACACCTAATTTTCTTGCAGCTCTAACCATATTGTATGTGACAAAGAAATCAGGCACAGCAGGATATTCAATCGGAGCATATTCCAAACTTGTATGTTCAAACCTAATAGCCCCAGTCGCAATAACAACATCATCAGACTGAACATCAAGATCAATACCTCCACATGTACCAACTCTAATAAAGGTATCCACGCCACAATGAACAAGTTCTTCCATAGCAATCGCTGCCGAAGGACCGCCTATTCCCGTAGAACAAACACTGACTTTTTCGCCATTAATTGTTCCTGTAAAAATATTGTATTCACGATTCTGACCGACATGATGATAATCGTCAAAATATCTGGCAATCAATTCACATCTTGCAGGATCACCTGGTAAAAAACAATATTTACCAACATCATCTTTTGTAATTTTTAAATGAAATTCTTTTTCAAGTTCTTGCATTATTTCACCTTACAAATCAATTGAGGAACACCCTTAAGTTTATCAAACGAACATAAGCGATATTCTATCCCATCGATTAACCCCTCCGGACCATTGCAAAAAGCATTTTCTCCATGCAAATGTCCGTATACAACATTATCCACTTTAAATTCTTTAAAAAGATCTTGAAAGCCTAACGGAGGAAAATGTGTCAAACAGATTAACCTATTATATTCTTTTCCAGAAAGGCTATTAAAAGACATCTCAAAGCGAAGACGTTCTCGTTCGTAAATTACCCTATCAGTATCTTCAGAAAAATCAGGGTCAGCAGGATGTATCCATCCCCTGCTTCCAAAAATTGCGACACCATTAATAACTACAGAATCATTTTGTATAAATGTTATTTCAGGATAAAGAAGCTTCATCTTCTTTAAACTGCTCCACCATAAATCATGATTCCCGCGTACAAATACTTTTTTGCCCGGCAACGAATTTATCCACTCAAAATCCGGCATTGCCTCTTCAAGCTTCATAGCCCAAGAAAAATCGCCTGGCAATAAAACAACATCTTCATCAGAAATTAGTTTTAACCAATTTGTTTTTAATTTTTCTGTGTGATTTACCCAAGCATCTCCGAACATATCCATTGCTTTATCCGGACCTACAGAAAACGAAAGATGTAAATCACCAATTGCAAAAATATTCATTAATCAATCTTGCACATATTTGCTACTGCATCACATAAAATTACTCCGTCATCGTTATAGCACCAACCATGCATAACATTTATTCTATTTCCGCGTTTAATAAACTCTGCCTTTGCATAAACTGTGCCATGTGCCGGACGTAAAAAATTTATATTAAAACTATTAGTTGCACAATTTTCACCATTTTTTCTTATGACAGTAGATACAGCTATATCTATCATAGTCATCAAAAGCCCACCATGAGCATTACCATTTATGTTCATAGAATCTTTGTTAATTTCATGCTTTAATATGCAATGCTCTTCATCAAGCTCAACAAATTCGATTCTGTTGTATTCCATAAATCCGTTTAGATGAGTGTAAAGCTTTAAATCATCCAAATGAAAACGATCTTCTTCCATAAAAACCTCGTAATTATTACCAACAACAAAAACAGGGCTAAAAAAGTCCTTAAACTATTATACAATATGATAAAAATTAAATAAAGTCAGTTTTATGTTATAATTACCTTATGAAATATAAAGCTGCCATATTTGACATGGATGGAACAATATTAAATACCGTTCTTGATATATATGATTGTGTAAATCTGTACTTAAAAAAGTTTGGATATCCTCAAAGAAGCTTGGACGATGTAAAACATGCAATGGGCGGAGGAGCCACTGCATTAGTTCATAAAATGCTGCCAAAAGATATCTCACAGCAAGATTTTGACCGATTCTTTGCAGAATATATACCTTACTATGAAACACACGGAAAAGACAAAACAGCCCCTTATCAAGGCATTTTAGAGCTTTTAAAAGAGCTAAAAAACCATGGGTACAAATTAGCTGTTGTATCAAGTAAACCTGATAAAGGCGTACTATCCCTTTGTGAACATTATTTTAGTGGAATTTTCGATATAGCCATTGGGGATAAAATTGATGGAAAAATGAGACTGAAACCAGCTCCGGATTATGTTTTTTATGCCTTGAACGAACTTGGAATAGACAAAAATGAAGCAATCTACATCGGAGATTCCGAATTTGACATTTGCGTTGCTCAAAATGCTCAAATGCCGGGCGTTGCAGTCACATGGGGATATAGAGATTATAAAGATTTAATTGAGCTCAAACCTCAATTCTTAGTAAACAATATTGATGAACTTCGGGAAATATTATTATGAAACGAAACATTGTTTTAATAGGAATGCCGGGATCTGGCAAATCAACAATTGGAAAACTTTTAGCAAAAAAACTCAATAAAACTGCTATTGACGGCGATGTCTTAATTGAGAAACAAGAAGGAATGAGTCTTCAGGAGATTATTAACACCAAGGGAAACGATTATTTTACAAAACTTGAAGATGAAGTGCTTTCAAATTTAGAGTGCGATAATTATGTAATCTCTCCCGGGGGAAGTGTATGTTACTACCCGAACGCTATGAAACATTTAGCAGAAATTGCCGAGATTGTATATCTTAAAGTAAGTTTTGAAGAACTTGAAAAAAGAATAAATAATTTAGACTCTCGCGGGATAGTTTTTAAACCAAATCAAAGTTTTAAAGATTTGTATAATGAAAGAACCCCGCTATACGAAAAGTATGCGGGGCTCATAATTGATTCAACAGGTCTCAACCCAAAAGAAACAACTAAGCTTCTACTGGAGCTTCTGCAGTAACTTCTTCTGCAACTGTTTCTGTAGCAGCTTCTTCTGCGGCCTTTGCAGCAGCTTCTTCTGCAGCTATCACTTCAGCTGGCTTTTCAAGAGTTTCTTTAATTGATAATGAGATTCTCTTTCTTTCTTTATCGATTTCAAGAATCTTAGCTTCAACTTCCTGACCAAGTGTTAACTCATCAGAAACTTTGTTTACTCTCTTATATGCAATTTCTGAAATATGTACAAGACCATCAAGACCAGGTGCTAATTCAATAAATGCACCGTATTCTTTAATCTGTACAACCTTTCCTTTGATAACATCACCAATGTGATACTGTTCATCAATTACACTCCATGGTTCCGGAGCATTCTGCTTAAGTCCAAGACTAATCTTGCCTTTTTCAGCATTCATTGAAAGGATTTTAACATTTACAGACTGTCCGATTTCAAGAGCTTCTTGAGGGTGTTTGAGTTTACCCCAAGAAATTTCAGAGATATGAAGAAGACCATCAATACCACCGATATCTACGAATGCACCATAGTCTGTGAATCTCATAACTTTTCCTTCAACAACATCGCCTACAGAAAGTGTATCCCAAATTTCTGCAATCTTCTTGTTGCGTTCTTCATTTAAGAATGACTTATGAGAGAAAACAGCCTTGTTTCTTCTCTGATCTACTCTTGTAACTCTTACAGGAAGAGTCTTACCAATGTATTCTTCTGCAGATTCTACGAAATGATCTGCAAGCTGTGACATAGGAATGAAGCCTGATACTTCTTTATATGCTGCGATAACGCCGCCTTTAACTTCTCTAACAACTGTTACGTTGATAACTTCTCTACTATCTACTGCAGCACTGATTTCATCCCAGTTTTCACCAGACTGAAGCTTCTTCTTTGAAAGAAGAATGTTTCCATCGCCATCATCTGTTTTGATGACTTTTGCTTGCACTTCGTCGCCTTCGTTAAATAATGATTTAAGAGTTTGCCCTTCTTCAAGACCAACCTCTTCAGCAGGAAGCATACCGTCTTTCTTGCATCCAAGATTAACTACAACGTATTCATCTTTGACAAGAACAACGCTTCCAGTTACTACCTCTCCTCTCTGAGGAAGCTTTAAGGACTTTTCGATTTCGTCCATATAAGCCATCATCTCGTTATTCATGTCTGTTTTGATTTCACTCATGTTAGAAAAAACCTCCAAAATTATGTCGGCAGGGACCGAGGCTCCAGCCGCAATACCTATTTTATTATATTTGGCAAGTTCTTTCAATGATAAATCCGAGAAATCTTTAATAAAAAAGCTGTTTTTGCAGTTTTCTTGGCAGATTTTGTACAATTTTTGAGAATTTGAGCTTTCCGGATCGCCTATAACTACCATTGCTTCAGAAACTTTAGCCAGTTTTGTAGCAGCTTCCTGTCTCTCCTTTGTTGCTTTACAAATTGTATCATGGATATCAGCTCCGGCTAAAGCACTTGAAACTTCCTCAAATCTTGCACGTGTCATCGTAGTTTGGGAAACAATACAAAGTTTTTCTAAAGGAATATCTTTAATTAAGGCTTTAGCTTCTTCAACAGTTTGCGCAGCTCCTAAAGATGATTTTGAGCTACCTAAAATTCCTATAACCTCCGGATGAGATTTATCTCCTATAACTAAAACATATTTCCCTGTAGATTCCGCATTCTTTACTAAAGAATGTATTCGTGCTACAAAAGGACAAGTTGCATCAATTAATTCAATTTCTCTTTCCTGAGCCTTATTGTAAGTAATATCAGGTTCACCATGAGCTCTGATTATAAGCCTGCTTCCTTTTGGAACATCATCAATACTATTAACTACAACAAGCCCTTCTGACTCTAAATTTTTACAAACCTGATCATTATGAATTAAAGCCCCAAGACAATATAGGCGCCCTTTACTTAATTCTTTTTTACATTTGTCTACGGCAGCTCCAACACCGAAACAAAATCCGGCATGTTCTGCAAGCTTTACTTCCATTACTTTTTCTTTTTCTTATTTAATGAATCTAAATATGATTTAAATGCAGCTTCTTGTCCTCTTTCATTTGGCTCATAGTATCTTGTACCAACCAAATTATCAGGAAGATATTGTTGATCTACCCAGGCGTCAGGATAGCTGTGTGGGTATTTATAATCTAAACCTCGCCCAAGCTTTTCAGCACCCCTATAATGATTATCCATTAAGTTTGCCGGGACATTATCAATTTTTTTATTTCTTACATCATCAAGAGCTTTATCAATTCCCATAATTACAGAGTTAGATTTTGGACATGAAGCAAGTAAAACAACCGCTTCAGCAAGCATAATTCTTGCTTCCGGGAACCCTACCATTTGAGATGCCTGAATGCATGATGTAACAACTGATATAGCATTTGGATAAGCCATACCAACATCTTCTGATGCAATCACCATTAGCCTCCTACCTATTGTAAGAATATCAGCATCAGCTTCAATTAGTCGGGCAAGGTAGTGCAAGCCAGCATCAGGGTCACTACCTCTAAGAGATTTTTGAAGAGCTGATAATAAATTATATTTATCTTCACTTCTATCATAAAAAGTAGTCTGCCTTTGCATAGCTTCGCCAACCAAATCAAGTGTAAGCTTATTGCCCGTCATATTATCCGCAACAAAGCCTAAAGTATCCAGCGCAATCCTTGCATCGCCATTACTTCTATCTGCAATCATATTAAGAGCATCATCGTCCCAGGTTAGTTTTAGCTTACCGAGACCCCTATCCTTATCTACAAGTGCATGTTCAAGAATTGCAACGATGTCATCATTTTCAAGCCTTTTAAACTCATATATTGCTCTGACTCTGGAAAGTATCGCATTATTAATAGAAAAATACGGATTTTCTGTTGTGCTTCCAATAAATCTTACAATGCCATCTTCAATTGCTTGCAGCAAACTATCCTGTTGCAGCTTGTTCCATCTGTGAAATTCATCAACATAAAGATAAACTGTCGCTTTTTCAAGCCCTTGAGATTTTACTTTTGCAATTTCTAAAACTTCCTTAAGCTCTTTTATACCACAAACGCTTGCATTAAGCTCAAAAAACTGTGCACCCAGCTCATTAACTATAATTCTTGCAAGTGTAGTTTTTCCGGTGCCAGAAGGACCAAAGAAAATTGCAGATTCAAAGGTCTTGTTTTTAATTGAATTGTAGAGTAAAGACCCCGGAGCCATAAAATGCTTTTGTCCGTAAAAATCAGACAGTTTTTGAGGTCTCATTCTTGTAGAAAGTGGAATCATCTTTTTCTTAATTTTTCTAAAATATTTAAAAATTCTTCAGGTGGGTCAATAGTAAATTCCATATATTCTCCGGTTCTCGGATGGATAAATCCAAGAATCTTTGCATGGAGCATCTGTCCTGTTAGTCCAAATGCTTGTTTTGCAGGTCCATATACAGTATCCCCAAGCAATGGTCTATTTATACTTGCCATATGTACTCGAATTTGATGTGTACGGCCTGTTTCAAGTCTCGCTTCAAACAATGTAAAGCCATTATATCTTTCCAAAACTTTATAATGCGTTACTGCCCTTCTGCCATCTGGAATGATAGCCATACGAAGTCTGTTTTTAGGGTCTCTACCGATTGGAGCATCAATTGTGCCTTCATCAGAATTGAAACCAAAAAATGAAACTCCGACATAACGTCTTGTCATACTATGAGATTCTAATTGCTCGGACAAACCTTTATGAGCTAAATCTGTTTTCGCACAAACCAATAGACCAGAAGTATCCTTATCAATCCGATGAACTATGCCAGGTCTTTGCATTCCGTTTATACCAGATAGATTTTTGCAATGATAAAGCAGTCCATTAACTAATGTACCGCTTTCATTCCCGGGCCCTGGATGAACAACTAAACCCTTGGGTTTATTAACAACAATTAAATCCTCATCTTCATAGATAATATCAAGTAGAATATTCTCCGGTAAAGTTTCTATGGACTTTGGCTCGGGCATGAGTATTGTAATCTCTTGCCCAGCTTTAAGTTTTTCATTCTTTTTTTTAACAGAAACACGACCTTCTTCAATCAATTTTTGTATAAAAGAACGTGATGTTTCCTCCATTAAAGAAGAAAGGACAGAGTCAATCCTCTGGCCTTCCTGATTTTCATTGATTATAAATTTAATAAGTTCTTCGCTCATTATTTTTTCTTTGGAAATAAAATAGCAATAGCAAACAGAATGCACCCGCATGTAATGGCAATATCAGCAACATTAAAAACAGGGATTACTTTAATATTTATGAAATCAACAACAAAACCATTCATTACCCTATCAATTAAATTACCGATGCCACCACCAAGAATCAAGGATAGAGAAAAAAACTCAAATTTTGAAATTTTTTTCCTATCGACAATAGCATAAACAATTATTCCAATCATAACTACAAGTGTAAACAAAATAAGTAATAACTGTTTTCCTTGTAAAATGCTATATGCGGCGCCGTTGTTCTGTATATAGTACAATTCGAAAAATTTGAAATTGCCAAAAGTAATACAATCAAAAAGCATCATATTACTTTTAACCCAAAGTTTTGATAATTGATCTAATACAACAATTAGAATTGAAATAATAACAAACATTATCTGTCGCCAAACACATCCAAGTCAATACCATCAACCTGAGCAAGCTCATTTTGCAGCATAGCTTTTAAGCGAAGCTTATAATTCTCAACTCTTTCGCGAAGCTTTGACTCTTCTGTCTTTAACTGAGAAATAGATTCAGTTGCTTGACGAATTTTAAGTTCTGCATCCAATTCAGCATTTCTTACAAGAACTTCAGCTCTTTTTTCAGCGCTTTGAGCGATTTCATTCATCAATGCTTTAGCTGATTCTAAAGTAGTAATTACAGAGCCCTCTGTTGACTTTACATCTTTAAGTCTGTTTTGTGCATCTTGAAGTTCGAATTCTAATTCCTCATTCTTTGCAATTAGTGTTTGATAATCGGAAATAATTTCATCCAAAAATTCATCCACTTCTTCTTCTTTGTAACCACGAACGCCTTTTGAAAATTCTTTGTTTTGAATATCTAGTGCTGTAAGCATAATGTTCTCCCTCTATCTCCAAGGATTTTTATAAGTTTCTGCTGCTTGTTTTTGATTATAAGCCACATCAACATTTTCTGGAGCAAAAACGAATATATTATTTGCAATCTTTTGAACATTTCCGTTCAGTGCATATGTAGCACCTGAAAGAAAATCGAAAATCTTACGAGCTACATCTGTTTCAAGATTTTCAAGATTAATAATAACTGGTTTCTTTGCCTTTAAGCTATCTACAAGCTTTGGGCTGTCATTAAACTCTGTAGGTTCTATCACAACCATCTTCATCTGATTTGTGTATTTTGATGTATTAGTTGTAACTGAAGCGGTTTCAACAGGTTTGTAAGGTCTTGCTTCAAGACGTTCAGATGCCGGAGTTATTTTTGTCATATCAGAACTTTTTTGTTCATCAAGCTCTTCATCTTCTTCAATTTCTTCTTCGATTCCTACAAGATCTTTAAATTTGGTCAGTATTCCCATGACATTTCTCCTTACTTATTTGCATAATCTCGTTCACCAAATATAGCAGTTCCTATACGCACACATGTTGCACCTTCATCTACAGCAATTTCATAATCATTTGACATGCCCATTGATAAAGTGTCTATTTGTTCGCCAAACTGTAATTTCAGCTCATCAAAGATTTCTTTAACTTTATTAAAATATATCCTTACATCTTCCGGGTTCTTAACAGCAGGTGCTATATGCATCAATCCCCTTAAATTTATATTCGGGAGTTTTGAAATCGAATGTGCTAATTCCATAACTTCACTTGGCGCAACTCCGAATTTCTGTACTTCTCCTGCAGCATTAACCTGAATCAGTATATTAACTTTGTTTGATGCCCTTTTTGATATCTCTTCGGCTAAGTGATATGAATCAACTGAATGAATCATATAAACTTTATCAACAATTTGCTTCACCTTATTTGTTTGCAAATGTCCTATCAGATGCCATCTAACAGGTTTTACATAATCGTATTTAGACAAAATTTCCTGAACTTTGTTTTCCCCGATATCAGTAATCCCACAATCAATAGCATTATTTATTTCTTCTACTGAGTGAGTTTTCGTTACGGCAATTAGCGTAACGCTTTCAGGAAGTTTCCCTCTAATCTCACTAATTTTGGTTTGAAGCATCTTTTAATATTTCATCATAAATACTAATAGTATTTACCGTGTCAGTTAGTCCGTCAGCCCTCAAAACAGAAAAGGTATCCGCGTATACAACACTATTTACACCATCTGTATTAATAGCTTTTATCCTAGTAAAAACATAATCACCATCTATTTTTTTTACATAAACTCCAGGATTACCATTTTTCATGATAATTGCAGAGTTTGGAATGATTATGCCTTTATCATCTCTTAAAACAAAGTTTACCGTACATTGACGAATTTTATCATAATCGGCAAAATACTTTGATGTTGAAGCAATTACTAATGCCGTGTCATTATTCACTACAACTCGATTAATTTTTGCCAGGACGCTTCCCGTTTCGAATTCAATAGTAAACGATGATCCTTCAGAGTATTTGTCACTATCTTCTGCAGGTACAATTCCAACAATATACCAAGTATCACTGGTAATAAGCTTATAAATAGGATCTCCAGTTTTTACAGTTTCTTTAGTAATATTTTGTACATCAATTTGTGTTTTTTCATCACTCGCAATCAATGTGTCAACATTATCTAAAGTATCTGGCGTAAGAATACTTTCATATCCATCGTAATAATAGCTTAAAACACCTGTTTCGGGACAATACACCGGAGTTGTTTCAGAACCATATATGTCCAAAATCTTAATACTCCGTCTCGTCTTTGTGTTGTTTTCAATATAATAATTTATGTTACCGCTATTTTCAGCATTGTAAACCTGTTCATCTCTGACAATTACCGCAGACACAGGCTCCACAATTCGCATTTCACCATATTCAACAACAACCGTAGGTGTAAGTGCACCTGTTATTTCCGGAATTGTATATATAAATATATATAATGCAGCACAAAGCAGTACAAAGATTATGCCTGCTATGATGGCTATTTTACGATATTTCATACCAAATATTGTATCAAAAAAGCGATATATATTCAATATATCGCTTTTAAATCTAAGAATTTGCAAAATCTCAAAATTTACAATTTTTTTATTAAATTACTAATTCATCCATTTATTAATAAGCCCTTGATCTGTAACTGAAATGTCTGCACCTTTTAAATTATAAGAATCAGCATCAAATGCCCAAAAAACTTTGTATTGAGCAAATTCTGTAAATTCAACAAGCGTGTCACTATCGTACTCGCCTGCCATATCCACTTGCGGATTAAGATTAATATTCAGTTTGCTGTTAATACTGTCCACACTATCTCCTATTTTAATTCCATTGAACAATTCACAACCTTCTGTCCAACAGCTTATACCAAAAATATAATTCTCATCTGTCGGATCTCCATATGTTTTACTTAAAAAATAGTACCCAAACGGATTATCGGTGTAATAGAACATATTAGCCCCATTGTTAACATACGAAGAAAAATTATATCCATATTGTGAAGTCACATAAGAGACCTGCTTACCAATTACAAGTGCCTCTCCCGATGTGAACCCCAACGACGGGGATTCAACATTTTGATTTCCTTTTGTAGGATCGCTTACAATAATAGGTTCTGGTTCTATATTAATTTTACCAGTTAAAAAGTCTTCTTTGTCATATCGTTCATATTCACCATAAACCAACAGCTTATTCTCTTTTTCATCATATGTATCTTGCCTAATAATATAGCCATTTTCGTCACGAGTAATTATAGTTTTTTGAACATTATCACCATATATTCTTCTTTGTACATTTGCAAATCCTTTATTATCAAATTCATATTCAAATTCATAAACTATAGTTTCCGTATTACTGTTATTAACTATAGTCTTTGCTTCTCTTATCAAAAGATTTGCATCATTATATTCATAATCAATAGTTGTAATAGTTCCATCTTCTGTTTGTTTAACACTCTTTATTTTATTTCCAGAAGCATCATAAGTATATTCAATACATTCAATTAAACTACCGTCATCACGATATGTACTGCAGCTTAGTACTCGCCACTCATTATCGTACTTTAAAATTTCATATCCATCATCATATACATTAGCATCATTAGCAGGATTAGTACGCTTATATCCTTTTGATTCACGCGAAGAAGTATTAGGTTCTTCATATTCTATATAATGATGTCCCGGAATCGCTTCAGTAAGTAAATATGTTTCATTCTTTGATTTATAAGCACCCGTTTCATAATATTCAGTATAAAAATACCATGTTGGGTTGTTATTTCCATCATAATCATACTCACGAATAGTAATATAATCATTTGGTTCAACTTGCGTGCTTGGACTTAAATCAGTTTTAGTCTCTACAGTAGCATACTTTGATGCACAACCAAAGAAAGTAAAAAACATCAATACGCATATTAGCAATGAGATAAATTTTTTCATAATGTCACCCTATTACATTCAAATACTATTTTTGACTTTTTCCAAAATTTTTATTTCATCTTTGCTCAAGTCTTTATGATTAGTAATAAAACTATCAAACATATCCGGCCTGCGCTCTTTAGTCAATAATAAAGATTGTTCAAATTGCCATAAATGAATTAATTTATGATTGCCGTTAAATAACAGCTCCGGAACTTCAATCCCCTCATATTCTCTTGGTTTAGTATATTGAGGATATTCCAAAAGGCCGGAATAAATTGACTCTTCATTAAGAGATTCATTTGAGCCTAAAACTCCCGGGACAAGTCTGCTGACAGAATCAATCATAACCATGGCAGCAAGCTCGCCTCCAGTTAAAACGTAGTCACCAATAGAGACCTCTTCCATGTTCCAGTAATCAATAATTCGTTGATCTATGCCTTCATAATGTCCACACAATACTGTAATTTCTTCTTCTTTTGATAATTCTTCAATTAAAGATTGATTAAGGATTCGTCCTCTTGGAGACATATAAATAATTCTCTTTTTTCCCAAGTTTAACGATTTTAATGCATCAAAAGCCGGCTGACACAACATCACCATACCAGCGCCTCCGCCAAAAGGAGTATCATCTGTACGATTATGTTTGTCGGTACTAAAATCCCGGATATTGATAATATTAATATCCAAAATTCCATTATCAACCGCTCTACCTAAAATGCTTTCGCTTGTAATCGGGGTGAACATTTCAGGGAATTGTGTGAGAATATTAATTTTCATTAAGAAAAAAGCCCTTCGATCACATGAATAACCATAACATTGTTATTGGTATCCACTTCTTTTATAAATTCTTTTACTGCCGGAACCATATGCTCAGTTCCGCTTTCGTCCTTAATAACATATATATCCTGCGCAGGATTTTGAATCACATCAACAAGCTTACCTAAAACTTTATTATCTTCACTAATGCAATTCATTCCAAGTAAATCTTGAACAAAATAAGTATCATCAGGAATATCCCAAAGCTTATCCTTGTCCAAGAACAATTCTTTATTTCTAAGAGTTTCTGCTACATTTCTATCAGGAGAAATATTTAACTTTAATACAACCATATTTTTCTGATAGCGAACTTTTTCTATTTCAGCTGGGATATCTTCAACCCAAAGTTCCTTTATAGCAGAAAAGCGGGTTTGCTCATCAGTATATGGGAACACCCGCACTTCTCCTCTTACCCCAACCGGGGCGGTTATTTTTCCGAGTTTAATTTTATCCATTAGGATACAATCTCCACAATAACCTTCTTGTTTTGTTTTACGGCAGCAGCTTTTACAACAGTTCTAAGAGCTTTTGCTATACGTCCCTGCTTGCCGATTACCTTGCCCATGTCCTTTTCCGCAACCTTCAGTTCAATTACAATTGAATCGCCTCTTGCGGGAAGTTCTCTAACATTAACTTCATCAGGGCTGCTTACTAAAGACTTGGCAATGGTTTCTACTAAACTTACCATTGTGACTCCTTATCTTTATTCAATGATGCCTGCCTTCTTAAGAAGAGCTTTTGCTGTTTCTGTTGGTTGTGCGCCTGTTGCAAGCCACTTCTTTGCAGCCTCTGCATCAATATTGATTTCAACTGGCTTTGTAAGTGGATTATATGTACCGATTTCTTCGATGCACTTTCCATCTCTTGCAGTTCTTTGATCAGCAACAACTACTCTGTAAAAAGGTGCCTTGTGTGCGCCCATTCTTCTTAATCTGATTTTTACCATTTTCTTTCTCCTTTAATACTTAAAACTTAGAAACCCATGAACTTGCGTCCTGGCTTGAAGCGGCCACTGTTCATTTGTTTCATCAGTTTTTTCGCTTCATCATATTTTTTTATAAGGCTGTTAACCTTAGTTACCGTTGTTCCGGAGCCTGCGGCAATACGTTTACGTCTGCTCGCATCAAGAATACGAGGATCCTTGCGTTCTTCTTTTGTCATAGACTGAATAATCGCTTCCATGGTCTTGAACTCTTTTTCAGCTTGATCTTCCTGTTCATCAGAAATTCTGGCTGCGCCAGGAATCATGGAAAGCATTTTACCAAGTCCGCCCATATTTCTTATCTGTCCAAATTGATCTAAAAAATCTTCTAAATCAAATTTATTCTTAGCTAATTTTTTTTCAAGTTCTTCAGCTTTTTTCTGGTCAAAGCTATCTTGCGCTTTTTCTATAAGCGTCATTACATCGCCCATACCAAGAATTCTTTGAGCCATTCTGTCCGGATGGAAAGCCTCAAGTGCATCAAGCTTTTCACCCATACCGACGAACTTAATCGGCCTGCCTGTTACACTTTTTACTGACAATGCTGCACCACCTCTGGTGTCACCATCAAGCTTAGTCATGATAATACCATCAATTCCTAAAGCTTCATGAAAAGCATTTGCCGCAGTAACAGCATCCTGCCCGGTCATTGCGTCAACAACAAGAAGTATTTCGTGAGGCTTAACTTCTTTCTTGATTCGAACTAACTCTTCCATCAGTTCTTCATCAACATGAAGACGACCAGCAGTATCAACTAAAAGAACATTGAGCCCTTTTTTCTCAGCTTCTTTTTTCGCATCACATGCAATCTTCGCAGGATCTTTACAGGATCTATCCGTATAAACAGGAACATCTACCTGAGACCCAACAACCTCTAATTGATCAATGGCGGCTGGTCTTTGAACGTCACAGGCAGCAAGCATAGGATGCTTACCTTCTTTTTTTAAGTAAGCTGCAAGTTTCGCGGTGGTTGTAGTTTTACCAGTACCCTGAAGACCAACCATCAAAATTGTTGTAAATCCACTTGGGCTATATGTCAGCTTTGAATTAGTTCCACCCATAAGGGCTGTTAATTCGTCACTTACAATCTTAATTACCATCTGGCCCGGAGTGAGAGACTTCATAACCTCTTCACCCATGGCTTTTTCTTTTACAGTCGTTACAAATTCTTTAACAACCTTAAAGTTTACATCGGCTTCAAGAAGTGCAAGCTTTACCTCTCGCATTGCTTCATCAATATCTTTTTCAGATAAAATGCCTTTTCCGGTGAGCTTTTTAAAAACCTCATTCAGTTTTTCAGATAGATTTTCAAATGCCATTTTCCCTCTTCCACCGTGCAACTAAGCCAAGTTTATCTTCATAAAAACGAAGTTTCTTTTCAGCACTCTTTAGGCCACTTGAAACCGCTTGTTTACTGACACCAACGCTATCAGCGATTTCTGTCAGAGAACAATTCTCATCATGATATAATCTTACGAACTCTTGCTGTCTATCTGAAAGCAATGGCCCATAAAAATCAAACAATATGCTGATTTCAAACGACTCTTCCAACATAACGTGTATATTATATCAAAATTAAAGAGACTGTCAAGCATTTTGTTTGACAGTCTCTTTTTTATCTTTTATACCCCTTTTGAATTGGCTAAAAACCTTATAAATACTGGTCTACCAGCTTTTGAACTACTACAGGAAGCTTGCTATAATCTGCCCATGCATTGTAGATTTCATATCCCCTATTAGATATTTTATACGAAGCCCCAACTCCATCTTCTGGATAAATATATTCTATTTCATAACTAACATATATCATAATCAGACGATTATCTTTATCATGAACACTTGACATTGCAGTATAGCAGTCATTTGATAGTATTGCTTGCTGAAGATCAGTATCACTTACAACAACAAAACCATCTTTTGATTCTGGAAGTCCAACATAGGAACCTGATTCCATTGTGCCCCAATCATAGACTACACCGTCTTCCAAATCTACCTCAGGTTTTGTAAGCAATATAAATCCAGTCTTTTCATTTGGCATCATGTAGTCAAGCAGGCCATATCCTGCTAGAACAGCCATTGTTCGTTCATAGTCCTCATTAATATTTAATGAAGAATCAATGAAGCATTCTTCTTGGCCATTATCAAAATTTGTTGAACTATTCATACTAATGTAATGACATGCATCATAGTCATGCAATTTTGATTCAGGAACAACTTCGCTAATATAAACTGATATAAGAGGAATCTTGTGAGAAATTGCCTCTTCATATGTTCTCCCACTTAAATCAGCTGTAAGTGCAGTGATAAATTCTTTCTTAAACTCAGTGTTATCATTTAGATTAAACATTGTGTTCTGCATTTCATCAAGATTATAGTTTATTGAACTATTAATTGATACATGCATATTTTCCGGATTATACATTAAGAACTCATCTGCATATTGATTAATTTCTTTTGATTCAAAGACAGATTTGAATTCAGTATTTCCGTTAAAGAATTCAATCGGAATATCATGATAACGTCTAGTCATTGTCTTTCCGTTCTTTAAGTTATATGTAATGCTCATATACTCAAAATCATCCCCTTCTCTAGGGTCGTCTTTAAGATCAATGATTCCTTGATGAATTCCTCTTAAATTTCTGATGTTGTCTGCGGTTCTGACTTCTTCATCCCACCAATCATTGCCAACATAACTACAGCTATAGCTGACGCTATCAATATTTTCTTCATTTGGTATCCTCTTTTCAAATCCTAAAATATCAAACTTAAATCCCAAAGCAATAAGCAATGTTATTGCTGCACAAATGATGAAAGTAACAAGCCCTTTGAGATTAAAGATCTTAAAGCTCTTATTAATAATCATCCAGCCGATAATAAAGCCTACGAAGCCCCCAATTGCAAGCCCTATCCAAAGCCCATCATTAAGTTCAGACATCAAAGCTGCCATTCCTGTAGCAGGAATAAAAGTAAAAATAAATGCAATAATGTATTTAATAAACTTAAATACATAGCTATCTCCAGCTCTTTCAAGTTCTCTCTTCTGATAGAATATATAAGCAATAACTGAAATTACAATAGCAACTGCAATATATATAAGAACTGCAAGTTTTGATATTGGATAAACAAATCCATATACAGCTGGATGCATGTTTGTAACCTGGTTCCAGAAGCCATCAGAAATTTCAAATCCATAAAGGAATAATGCTCCATAGCCCATCATAGAAATCCACATAACAGGAAGAATAAAGTTCATTGCTCCGGCAGTTAGGATGTGAATAATGGTATTTCCAGAAACCATTCCTGCAAGCACGGAAATAGAATATGTAAAGAAAATAATTACAAAATTCCAAAGCAGCGTGAATAGTATTGACTTTGCAGTAAATGCCTTAGCAATTGTTGCAGATGCCTCCAAGATAAATCCACTTAGGATCATAGGTCTTAAACAAATCATAATAATGGAGTTAATTGCAACAGGAAGAACTGTTAATACTAAGCCACTAAAATAATTTGTTAAGAATAAGCTCTTTCTTGAGAAAGGCATAGTGTGCATTGCTGTTGTGCTATTCACCTTTGCTAAATAGCTAAACATAATTGCAGCACTGATAATTGGCATAGCAACGCCAAAAAACAAATATGCAAAATTGGTCTTGCTAATCATACCTAAAACTGTGGCTTCATAGAGATGATCCATCTCCATGAGAAGAACAAAGTTTGTGCTGAGGAAGTATGCCATAAAGATTACAGCACCAAAGCCCCAGAATCTTTTTAAATTCTCTTTAAGCAGAGGCCAAGAAATTGTTTTGCTCATTACTTTATGCCTCCTTCCATTTCATCAAAGAATAAATCTTCAAGATTCATTAAACCACCTTTGGTTTCAAGTTCATCAAGATCTGTGTGTTCAAACTTAATAGCACCTTTGTACATAATACCAATAGTATCAACAAGTCCTTCAAGTTCACGAAGGTTATGAGAAGAAACAAGTACTGTCATCTGTCTTTCAGCTACATCAGCAACTATATACTTCCAAACTTTTCTCCTTACAATTGGGTCTAATCCATCAACCGGTTCGTCAAGGATAAGGTACTCTGGCATTGTACTCATTGTAAGTACAAATGCAGCCTGTTTTTGCATACCCTTTGAGAACTTAGAAAGTTTCTTTGTTTCTGGCAACTCAAAAGCATTTACCAGTTCATGATATCTTTCTTCGTTCCAGTTTTTATAAATCTGTTTGTAAAACTTAGCTTCGGATTTTAAGTTATATCCCGAATAGAAATATAACTCATCTGGAATAATTCCAAGCTTTTCTTTAATAGCAATATTATCATAAACATCTTGGCCATCCATTTTGACAGTGCCTTCGTTCTGCCTATAAACTCCGATAAGATGTTTAATTAATGTCGTCTTTCCGGATCCGTTTACACCAATAAGTCCATAAATTGAGCCTTTATTGACTTTAAGCTGTAAGCCCCTAAGTGCTTCAAAGTCGTCAAAGTTTTTAAATAATCCTTCTACTTCTATCACTTTATAGATCCCCCTTTCTGAACTATCTCAACTAGTCTTCTTTCAATCTCTTCTTTAGAAATTCCCATAAACATTAGCTCACTTACGCAAGACTCAATCGCACCATATAGCTTTTCGGTTTGCGCAAAATCCGGAGCTTGCTTACCCTCAGAAACAAAACAGCCTCTGCCAGACACAGTATATATCCAGCCCTGCGCTTCTAAGCTTCTAAAAGCTTTAGCAATAGTATTTGGGTTAACAGTAAGCTGGGCGCTTAAATCACGCACAGATGGTAATTTATCATTTGGTTTAAATTCACCAGCAATAATCATTGCCTTTACGCCATCTACTATTTGTTCATGTATGGATTTCTTTGTTCTCAAATCCAATTCAAACATTCCCTATTTTTCCTTTCTAACTAAAAACAGTGTACTACCTGTAATAGTACACTGTCAACAGTTTTTTGAAAAATTTTATCTTAAATATGTTGTAACATAATGTGCTTTCATCCACTGCAGTTTATAGCTCATTATTTTATCTAAAACCTCACTACGATAGCCTCTGCGTTGTTCCAAAAGCTGTTGCATTTTAAACATATCATTATATGTAAGATCTGGATAATCATCTAAACCAAAGCTATAATCCGGGAAAATGCAATAATTTAAGTCATAATTTGGTCTAATCCAATTAATTCCTGCATTTTCAATGCCCACCAGCATTTTATCAGCAAGTTCAGCAAGCTCCGGACGATTCAGTAAATCACTCATTTTGTACAAGACGCTCATTTCGGATAATTGATGATTAAGTGAAGTATGAATTTTATCCATCCAGCCATCTTGCCCCCAATAATCAGGGACAAATACCCCTCCGGCTCCATCATCCCAAGCACATTCATTTGCCATATTCATATAAAAATCTGCATATTTTCCAATAGCAATGTATGCAAAATTATTTAGATAATCTTCATAAGCCTTAAGGAAAATCTCAATTAAATCAGAATTAAATCGTGTATCATAATAATTCTCTTTAATATTATAATCTTCCATTAACCAGTTTGAACGCGATGTGCTAGGGAAATAACCAAATTCATTCTGCTGCCTTGCCATCGTATCAATTATGCATAAAAGCATATCATCCATTACACGATATCTTGGATTAGCCTCAATAAAACTTGATCCTAAATAACATGCCTGGCATCTATAATAAACATTTGCTCCGGTTGGATAATATGTGTTCGGAGAAATCCTATAATATCCTGTATATGTCCAGCGATTATCTCCATCCATAGTAAATGCTAACCATTCTTCATCTACTTCATTAGTATCCCAATTCATAATATCTTCCGAACTGTATACCAACATAAAATCACTGCAACAAGAAATATCTACGGCATCAGTAATTATTTCAATGTCAAATCCATCTGTTGTCTTTTTTACATTAAGGTACCCATCTAAATCAGGTAAGTATTCTAAAGCCTCATTAGCAAGCATTCTATATTGCTTAGGAGTATAACATGCAATATCAAAATCTTTTGAATCAATAAAGAACAAACTGGAATCATATTGGCCCTCTTCTAACGGGAAAGATTCAAACTGATTATTGTCATAGAAATGGATATCTGCATTTCCGACTATATGCAAAGATTGTAAAACAACAGCTTCCTTTGTCACGCCACGTAATGATCCGGAAACCACAGTGTCACCATTAGCCGCATTATATCTTGTAAGATAGAAGTCTCCACCGGCAGCCTCTGTCAGATATTCCTTTATGCTGATACTCTCAACTCCGTTGTGCATTTCGCGAGAATTAATCAAAAACTCTTCTTCTTCCTCAAAGAGGCTATCAACATAAGAGAAACTTTGCGTATGCGAAAATACCAGTGCAATTGGAATTGCACAGAAAATTAAACAAATTAGAACTTCCTTAATATGCAGTTTTTTTCTTTTTCTGCCCATACAATTAAGTATCGCACAAAAATTCTTAAATTCCAAGTAAAAAGAGCCGCTTTAGCGACTCTTTTTGTTTTAAATTTTTGTCCACTCATAGCATGAAACATGAGAAATTTCCGGTGTCTTTACAGTTTTAAGCCTAAACAATGGCTTGTCAGGAATAAATTTCAGCTTTACGCTTAATGAATAAGTTTCCCCTTTTGAATATTCAATTTCCGGCATGTCAAACGAGCCATATCTAAAGCATGCCATTCTGTTAGAAGCATAATTAACTAAAAAATTCACTCGTTCTTTACAATCATCCTCATAAAATATTATTTCTCCTTCGCTATTTTCATAGCATGATAGCGCTGCATATGCTGCACATTCCTCAGTCAAGGCCTGCAAATGCTCTTGAAGAAACAAATAATTGCTTATGTCAGATTGATATGTAAACCCCATTACACCAAAAACAATTATTCCCAACGATACAATAAAAGGCTTCATATTAATTCACTGGCGACACAGCTATCAATCACATAATAGTAATCGTTATCCTTTTGAAGTGAAATCATCACATTATCAATTTTTATTCGCACCCAATATGGAATCAATTCTCCACGAAAATAGGTTCTTTCATTCGTGCCACATTCTATGTTTTCTGTTTTAAATGATAACTTATTTGATAATTCTGCTTTCATATGATCATAATCAAACGCACCATTTTGTTTAGCTTTTTCAGCATATGAATAAATAATTTGATTCGCTGCACTAAGCCTAAAACTTGTAATTTGATCTATGCTCATTTGTACAATCACTATCAATAGCAATGGTAAAACAGCACACATTACCATAAATTGTTTCATTATTATTCCTCATGTCTCTAATTTCTACTTCCTTTTGCCATAAGTGCTGCATTGAATTGAATATGCTATCATCTTCAAATAGCAATGCATTAACTATTGCCATCCCCAGCATAATCGATGCAACAAGAACAATCAGCTGTTTCATTATTCAGTAACATCAACACCAGCCGCTTCAAAACCGGCATCAATTTTGTCACCGATAAAAGTAATGCCGGTATCAACATTACCAGACAGCTTATCGACATCATCGCCAAAACCTAATACAGTTGCGCTTATTGTAATACCAAGCACAATAGTGGCTACTAAAACCATAAGTTGCTTCATCTCTTACTACTCCTTTCAAAACATTTGATCAAACATTTTCTGTTGCTCAATAAAAAAGGCAACATAAACAAAATCTAATAGGACAAGCATTGCGTTCATCACAACTGGGAAGTAAATGATATCAGAAATTATTTCATCTTTTTTTTGCTTATTTTCTAAATCACTTTCACGCAAACTGTCCACGTATATTTCAACAGTCCCAAGTAAATCCTCTGGAGGTATATCCTCCCACCCTGCGAGAACTCTTCCTAGGTCTTTTGAAAACCCTGTTCCCATATATTCAAACAAAACATTTTCAGCCTTTTCTTTATCATAGACATGTAAATACTGTCCCATCGTAACAAAAGCCGGTTTTAAACTCGTACTAACGTCTGCTAGTTCTTGCATAAGTATTTCCGAACTAACTCCATTTTCACGTCCCAAAATAATATTGTTTCTCACATAAACCAAAGCCTGCAACAAATCCTTTTCCATGTCAGACCGTTTTTTCTCTTTTTTAATATTTTTGAACAGTTCAAATATTCTCATTAAAAATCAAGTTTTCCACTATTTATTACGGCTATCACCAACAAATTAACAAGAAAAAGGAAGATGTTGATTAAGAAAAGCATAAATCCTATCGGATGTAGAAATTGGTTCATAAAAAGGGTTTTAGGACTCATGTCAAGATAAAAGATTGCAACTATGATGCATACTGCATACATAAAAGGAACAAGCAACAAGGTCATACGAGATGCTTCTCCATTCAACATTCTTCTCTTTTCTTCCAAAGTATTTGCAGCTTTCAATTGCTGCGCTATATCAGCCAATCCGGCCGAGACATCGCTACCATTTTCAACAGACAATTTTATACATTGCCCAAGCATTTTTGCCCAGCTAGTTCCATATGAAAAGGCAAAATCATCAATTATAGACTTAAGCTCACCTTGATTGGCATATGATCTTAATTTTATAAGTAAAATGTATAATCGTTTATTAGATAGCTTATAGTCCCCATCAGATTCTATAGTTTTCCCAATTGCCTCGCTCATATTAAGTTTATTAATTCTATATTGCCTATACAGTTCAGTTACCAAACTAATACCTTCGTGGCTAGCTTTGGCTCTGTTTTCCTCAAGCTTTGTGGCCAATAACAATAAAGGTAATGCTACTGCCACTATCGATATCATGAATGCTAAAATCAAATTGTAATTTTTATAGCAAAGCAAATAACTAATTATGAATAAAAGACCTTCTGAAATAACAAAATATCTCTTGTGTTGATCTTTAGGAAAGCTCACATTAATTAGTTGTTCAATATATCTAAATGGTTGCGGAAGTTCTTTCTTTTCAATTTTTAGTGCTCTTAATCTATGCCTTAACTGAAATCTTAATATCAATATTTCTATGTCATCCCACATAAGAAGCATTGCGCCACTTGCAAGAATCATATACATTATTAAATTAACTAAGTATTCCAGCTTCACTTATTTTCCTCATCTCTGTTCTAAAGACATTACAAGCTTCGGCATCACTTTCTAATGCATACACAATTTTTTCTTCGGAAATACAATTGTTCAGTTTCCAAGTATTGTGTACAACATCATATGAGAGAATCTCTTCAATGATTATTTCTCCATTATTATCAAGTCTCATCTCATATATCCCTTTTAATCGCTTTTGGCTTTTATCTTTCAATTGAATAAAATGAAAAATGTAATCAAAACTTGCAGCAAACTTCTGCATTGTAAGTTTTATATCCCCTCCAAGAGATTTAGTAATCTCCATGGCAGCTTCAAGAGGTAATTGATAAGGACTTCGAGAATGAACAGTAATTTTCATTCTCTTTGTACCCTTACTCGCAATTCGCACTGCTGTATCAAGAGCTATACCATCACGAGCCTCTGCCATTACAAAATAATCTGCGTCACTTCTAAGCAAATTCTTAGAAATCTTAGATAAATTATCACCATCAGCAATCAACTGAATTACCGGTGAATTAGGCAAAATCTTGTGCATTGGGATTTCCGGATCAGTTTCAACAATCACGCCTTCAAGATTAGGGTCCTCGTACGATTGCCAAGTTGATAAAAAAGTAGTTTTTGCAGTTCTAACTGCTCCCATAAAAACTATATTAAACCCTACGCATACCATCGACTTTAACAGTGGAATAATCTCCTGCGGAATCGTCCCTCTTTTTGCCTGTTCATCAAAAGAAAGTGAAGGAATAATATATCGTCTGAAAATAATTGCAGATTGAGATTTTTTTGCCATTGGTTCGATAAATACAGTTACACGTGTACCATCAAGCATATATATCTCATAGTAATCTTTATCCATACGCTCTTCCGGAGTTGTTAACATAATTGCTTTTATCAGCTGATTTTTTCTCTCATTGGAAATTTTTTGCGGCATAAGCTGCATCTTTCCATTCTTCATAAAAAAAATATTTTCACCAATTATCTTAGCAGAACTGCTATCTTTATATGTATCAGAGAACCATTCAGCCATGCCGGACAAACCCCAAAGCTCATGGTATATTGCATCAACTAAATTTGCATAATAATCAGGATAATCAGAATCTAATGCATTAGCTTCTTTAAGCAATTCAAATATTCTATCTTTAAAAAAGTTTTTTTCTTTTTCATAACCAATAATCGCTCTTCGTTGTATTTCTAAGGACACACTGGAGTTATCTTGGTTTTGCCAATCTAAAAAGAACGCTTCCTTTACTTTTTCGCATAAAGAAGGAAAAGAATAAACCTCTTTTTCTACAGATTCTAATTTACGATTTTGTTTTCTTCGCACATATTCATCAAGCTGTGATTCCTGCATATTCGACTATATCCCCTACTATTCTTTCAATATCTTTAATTAAGGTTTTAGATTCCTTTATAGAAATAAGACTTTGTGATTTTGTTTCTGCAATATTACCGTCTTTACACTTTTTTACGGTTAATATTCCTTTCTCGCAAAGCATCAATCTATCTGCAATATAAGATTTTTCATATATGCTATTCTTGTCATATTTATTTAAGATGAATTTATCAAAATATAAATCCACTCGTTCAAATAAAAATGAACTCCACTCATAACGTCTTAAAGAGCTTTCAGTTTGGTTTATAACCATATAAACTTTATCAGAAGATAATGCTGCACCAAGCGCAAAAGGATCTTCTATATGGCACCCTGTATCTATAATAATTACATCAAAAACAGTTCTAACTGCATCAACAAGCAATTCTGCCATATCGGGAGTCAAGTACTCATTATTTCCCGGATGATCCTGTCCACCTATAATATATAAATTGTCTTTATAACAAGACTTTTGCTTTATATCATCAATATTAATTATTGATTGCGCAAGAAATGGTCTGATTTTCTCTACACTCTCTCTAACATGATTGCAATATTCAGAGCCTCGGCCACCATCCCCTTGAATAAGCAGTACAGTTGTCTTTGGGTATCTTTTTGCAAGAAGCTCTGCGCAACACTGAGCGATTTGGGTCGTTCCTACTTTATGATCAGCCCCATGAAAAGAAAATACATTATTCATCAATACCCTCCAAAACCATAAGGAGCCTTTCAGCTTGATTAAATTTTGCAAAATCTTCTATTTTGCAGATTATCTCGACACGGTCTTCATCTACATAAGCAATTTTATATTTTCCTATAGCATCAGCTGTTGTTATCTCAGATAATTCCATTGGATCAATAAATGAATCCATATTATAAATGCGGACAATATCATTTGCTTTTATATATCCACTAACTAAATAAAATTTTTCCTTTGAAAATGCAAAATAGCTTAAATTTTGTGCAAGTATTTCGATTCTCTCATCAATTACAGCTTCTTCTATAACAGTCTCAACATCTTCTTGCACAGAAGTAGCCTTTTCTCTGCCACCTTTATTCCAAAAATACATCGCAGCTACGGCTGCAAGTATCAGCACAATGCCTATTATTCTTTTAAGCCATCGCATATTTCCATTTTCTCCCTGTAATTATTTTACATATAATTTACACTTTTTAACAATATTTGTCAATATATTTTTACCATATTTTACAGTTTTATACATTTTTTCATACAAAAAAAATACCGAGCCCTAAAGCTCGGTATTTACATTTTGTTATTAGAATTCTAAGCTCTTTGAAATATAGTCTTTTAATTCAGAAATTGGCATGCGAACCTGCTGCATTGTATCTCTATCACGAACTGTAACACAACCATCATTTTCACTATCAAAATCATAAGTGATGCAGAATGGAGTGCCAATTTCATCTTGACGTCTGTAGAGCTTCCCTATGCTTCCGCTCTGATCGTAATCAACCATGAAGTACTTTGAAAGTTCTTGATATAATGCCATTGCCGGTTCTGCAAGTTTCTTTGAAAGAGGAAGAACTGCGGCCTTAAATGGAGCAAGCGCAGGGTGGAAATGCATTACAGTACGGCTATCCTCTTTTCCATCCTTACTTAAATCTTGAACCTCATATGCATCACAAAGGAATGCAAGTGCCATACGATCTGCCCCGAGTGAAGGTTCAACAACATAAGGAATATATCGTGCATTTGTAACAGGATCTATATACTCAAGATTCTGTCCGGATGTTTCCTGATGCTTTGTCAAATCATAATTTGTTCTGTCAGCGATACCCCAAAGTTCTCCCCAACCAAATGGGAATAGATATTCAAAGTCTGTTGTAGCGCGACTATAGAATGAAAGTTCTTCTGCAGAGTGATCTCTAAGACGAAGCTTTTCCATATTCATTCCCAGACTTTCTAAGAACTTCCTGCAATACTCTTTCCAATATGCAAACCATTCCAAATCTGTATCAGGCTCACAGAAGAATTCAAGCTCCATCTGTTCAAATTCTCTTATTCTAAAGATAAAATTACCAGGAGTAATTTCATTTCTAAAAGATTTACCAATTTGAGCAATGCCAAATGGAATTTTCTTTCGAGAAGTTCTTTGAACATTCTTAAAGTTTACAAAGATGCCTTGCGCTGTTTCAGGACGAAGATATAATTCAGACTTTGTATCTTCTGTTACACCCTGATAAGTTTTAAACATCAAGTTAAACTGGCGAATATTTGTAAAGTTTGTCTTACCACAGTCTGGACACGGAACATTATGCTCTGCAATCCAATTTTCCATTCTTTCGTTTGTCCATCCATCGCAAGATTCACAACCTAAATCAATATTATTTTCATGAGCAAAATCTTCAATTAGCTTATCTGCTCTATGTCTTGCATGACATTCTTTGCAATCCATTAATGGGTCTGAAAAGCCACCAACATGTCCGGAAGCAACCCAAGTCATAGGATTCATAATAATAGCCGCATCTAAACCAACATTATATTGTGATTCTTGTACAAATTTCTTCCACCATGCAGCCTTAACATTATTTTTGAAAAGGACCCCGATTGGACCATAATCCCATGAATTTGCTAAACCGCCATAAATTTCTGAGCCAGGATATAAGAAGCCTCTATTTTTACATAAAGCAACTATATCATCCATGCTGAATTCTTCACTCATCATCTTCCTCCAACTCGCTGAAATTAACATCTGATAAGTCTAAATCATCAAGATCTTCGCTATCATAACTTAAGTCTTTCTTAAATTTTGCAGCCTTTTCTTTTGCAATTTCTAAAGCGTCCTTACCCTTATCCTTAGCAAAATCCCAAGCCTGTTTTCCTTTTTCTTTTGCAATATCAATTACATCAGAGCCTTTGTCCTTTACTTCATCAAGAACAACCCCGCCCTTTTCTTTTGCAATTTCAAATGCTTCATTAGCTTTTGAAGATACATCTATTATATCTCCATTTTCTTTTATAATTTCAATTGAGCATTTTGTTCCTAACGCTGCAATAGTTCCGGCAACACTTGCCCATGGGAACAACACAGTCCCTATGATTCCGATATTAACAGGGAGATTAATTATAATTTCATTATCTCTCTTAATAACGACCTTGCTAACATTACCTTTTTTAATAGCATCTTTTATTACATCAATTGCAGCCGCAGCCTTTGATGTTGTAGCCTTGCCACTTTCATCGATATTATCTTCAATAAAGATAATAGCATCTACAACATTACCTTCAGTTTGTTCAAGAGCTTCTTTAGCTTCTCTGTAGCTAACACCAGTTCTGTCTTTAACTAATTCAATCTTCTCAAGTGTAATCTCCATAATAGTCTCCTCTCTATATAATTAGCCTTTCACTTTTTAAATTTTCTATGCCTAAATATGTTGAAAAATATTCTTTTAAAACTTTACGAATTTTTTCTTCCGTATCAGGCTTTAATGCTAAAGTCTCAAGCTCCAAAAGCTTATGATTTTCAATATACTTTAACGTTTCTATTATATCAGTATTAAGCTTATTTTTCAAACCCTCGCTGGCCGTCAAACCTTGAGCCATTAGCAATTTTAGTTGAAACCCAATCACTAAAGTATTGTACGCTTTTTTCCTTTTTTCCATCATTTCCAGAAAATCAAGAAGAACCATAAATAGCTTTGTTTGAGCTTGTTCATCCATTAGTGACTTATCAGTTAATTCCAACACATAGCTTGCTGCCATATATTTATCTATATCTTCACCTATGCCGTAGTAACTTTTTAGCGTTTCGGCGCCTTGGATATTATAAACATCTCTTCCTTTAAACAATTCATACTTTCCGTATGTAAAAGGTCTTAACGCCAAAGCTGTTTTACTTTTACCAGCTTCGGATATTGATGAACCGCAAGAAATCTTACCATAATTTTTCGTAAAAATAGTAATCATCCTTCGTGAATTAACAGTCTTAATTTGTCTTAATATGATTCCTTCGGTTTGAATATACATCAGTTTCCCTCTCTATATCCAAAATTGCTTATGGCAATTTCGCTGTCACGCCAACCTTCTTTAACCTTAACAAAAGTCTCAAGATATACCTTTGTACCTACAAGGGCTTCAATTTCTTCTCGAGCGCTTTTACCAATACCTTTTATTTTTTTACCGCCCTTACCTATTATGATGGCTTTGTGCGATTGTTTTTCGCAATAAATGCAAGCATTGATTCTTGTTAGATTATTTAATTCCTCATATTGTTCGATTTCTACTGCCACTCCATGAGGAACTTCTTCATCTAAATAAATTAATAACTTTTCTCTGATAATTTCCGAAACCAAAAATCTCATTGGATTGTCCGTAATCATATCATCAGGGAAAAATTGAGGGCCTTCTTTAAGATATTTTTTGAGCTTTGAAATAATAATGTCTGTATTCTTTGCCTCTAATGCATTAGTGCCAATAATCTCTTTAAATATGCCAAGCTCTTCATAACTTTTATAAATTGTCTCATAAACATCCGGATCAATTTTATCAATCTTATTTATGATTAAAAACTTTGGTGTATCGACAGATTTAAGCTTTTCCAAGATAAAGCTGTCACCTCCGGCACGCTCCTGCATAGGAGAATCAATTAAAAATAAAATTACATCAGCCTCTTTTAAACAGTTTAATGCACTATCTGTCATATAAGAACCAAGTTTGTTCTTTGGCTTGTGTATTCCCGGAGTATCGATGAAAACTATCTGGCATTCACCAGGTTCAGTATATATACCTCTGATTGTATTTCTTGTTGTTTGAGCTTTATTTGTAGCAATCGCAATCTTTTCCCCAAGCATTGCATTCATTAATGTTGATTTCCCAACATTAGGTCTTCCTACAATTCCAATAAAACCAGTCTTCATTTCTTAAGTCTAAATCCTTCCGGCAACAATTCTTTTAAGCTCTTAATTTGTCCTTTACAAATGACCTTAAGATTTGGATTAAATTCGTACATAAACTGTCTGCATATTCCGCAAGGCCATTCTGTAACGGCAATAGCAACAAAATCTTTATGTCCTTCAGAAATAGCTTTAGTCATTGCAGTGCGTTCAGCACATATAGTTGCTCCAAGACTTGAATTTTCAATATTGCAGCCCTTAAAAACCGATCCATCCTTGCAAAGCAAAGCAGCCCCAACTTTAAAGTGTGAAAATGGAGCATAAGCGAATTTCGAAGCTTCCTTTGCTTGCTTTGGAAGATTATACATGGCAATAATCTTTTCTTCTTTTGCACGCATCACTTTTTTATCAGCTGCTTTAATATGATCATAACCAAGTAAATGAAGGACAGAATGCGTGAATAAGTACATTGACTCTCTTTCTTCGCTATGCCCTAATTCTTTTGCCTGTTCTTTTACCTTGTCCATGCAAATAACCACATCTCCAAGTTCAAGCTCGGGAACTTTAGGGAATTTACCTTCATACATCGGAAATGATAGTACATCTGTTACCTTGTCAACATTCCTGAATTCTTTATTAAGTTTCTTAATCTGTGCTTTTGTTACAAACGAAACTGAAATAGAAATCTTGTCTGAATCTAAACCCTCCTCTTTTGCACAAAGAGTAGCGATTTCATACATATCCTTTTCAGCTTTTGTTTTTTCATTAAAATAAATCTTCATTATCTTTCTTCGAATCTTTCTGCAAATTTATCATATGCATTTACAATTTTTCTAACTAAAGGATGTCTAACTACATCAGTGTCCTTTAAGTGACAAAATGCTATTCCTTCAACATTTTTAAGAACATGCATTGCATCAGTAAGACCACTTGCTTTTCCTGTAGGCAAGTCGACTTGGGTAATATCTCCGGTAATTATCATTTTAGATCCAAAGCCCATACGCGTTAAAAACATCTTCATTTGTTCTTTAGTAGCATTTTGTGCTTCATCTAAAATGATGAATGAATTATCTAAAGTTCTTCCACGCATATATGCCAAAGGAACGACCTCAATAATCTCTTTTTCTTTTAACCTTAATGCCGCATCTCTACCAAGCATTTCATACAAAGCATCGTATAATGGCCTTAGATATGGATCAACTTTTTCTTGTAAGTCTCCAGGTAAAAATCCCAGTCTTTCTCCCGCTTCAACAGCAGGCCTTGCAAGTATTAGTTTTTCAACTTCTTTATTCTTTAAAGAATTGATTGCCATAGCAACTGCTAAATAGGTCTTTCCGGTACCTGCCGGGCCTACGCCAAAACAAACATCATGCTTTCTTATGGCCTCTACGTAATCTTTTTGACCAAGAGTCTTGGCTTTTATTGGCTTTCCTCTATGAGTAAAGCACACTACGTCAGATGCAATATTACTTTTTGTATAAGAAATTCCGTCTTGTGACAGTGATAAAATATAATTTATCTTTTGTTCATCTAACACTTGGCCCTGATCTACAACAGCAAAGAATTCATTAATTACGCTTACTGCGCGATCCACTTCTTCGCCTTTAACAGTTATTTCATCACCACGATACATTATTTCAACATTGCAGTCTTTTTCTATAGCCTTCAAATTAGCGTCCATTGTCCCGAAAACCTGTGATGGTTCGGCTATGCTTTGAGGACTAAATTTCAGTTCGTTCATTAAACCTCCTAAAGTGCATAAACTAACACTTTATTATACACTTTTTTTGTGTATTAAAAAAGCCTGAAAGCATTACACTTTCAGGCAAAATAGGCTCTAACCTGGTGGCCAAGACATCTTTCTCTTTCCTAGTACATGGAAATGCAAATGCTGCACAGTTTGATCTCCGTCCTCGCCACAATTAATAGCCACCCTGTATCCGTTTGTAATACCCTGGGCTTTAGCTATATCTTTAATTTTCAGCAAAATATGAGCTAAAACCTCAGCATCTTCAGCTTGCGTCATATCCAATGAAGCAATATGCTTCTTCGGAACAACCAAGAAATGTATCGGAGCCTGAGGATTTACATCATTAAAGGCATAGATTAAATCATCTTCATAAACCTTTGTTGATGGGATTTCGCCGGAAATAATTTTACAAAATAAGCAATCGTCCATTATTTCTCCTTTCCTAAAACGCCATCTTTATATATGTCGGTCACAATTATATCAATGAATGTATTTATTATATCATTTTTAGCTGATTTAAAGTATACATCGGTGTAATTTGAAGCATGCCCATGGTAATAACCATCAAGTTCGCGTTCAACTAAAACCCTTTGGACCGTTCCAATCATCTCTTTCCTGAATGAGAACGAGGCAACTTCACCGGCAGCAATCAATTTCTTATTGCGTTCTTTCTTTTCTGCCGGAGGAATTTGATTTTCCATTAATGCAGCTTTCGTAAAAAGTCGCTTTGAATACGGAAAAGCATGAACATGCAAGAACTTTGCTTTGGATATCAAACTAATGCTTGCCTGTAAATCATCTTCCGTTTCTCCGGGGAATCCGGCAATTATATCCGTCGTAATACCAAATAATGGGTCGTAATCACGGCAAACATTAACAATATTTAGATATTCTGCAGATGTATAATGCCGGTTCATTGCAGCTATAATGCTGTCACTTCCACTTTGAGCAGATAAATGGAAGTGATGACAAAGCTTATCATATTTTAATAAGGATTTAACATACTCAGCGTCAACCACGGTAGGTTCTAAGGAACCAAATCTTATTCTGAAATCACCTTCAATGTTGTTTAAGGCCCTGATTACAGTTTCAACACCGCCTTCATAAAGAGCTGTATTTATTCCGGTCAAAACTATTTCTTTATAGCCCGCTGAAATTAAGTCTTTTGCTTCACTAATTATGTCAGAAATAGGCTTTGAACTTATTTTGTTTCTTGCATAAGGAATTACACAATACGAACAAAACCTGTTACATCCGGTTTGTATTTGTATCATTGCCCTTGTACGCGATTCAGGATCAAAGGCTAATATTCGGCAATCCGGAGTTCTTTCTATCCCAAGCAATTCAAATACCTTCTCCTTATCGTTGGTACCAAGAATATAATCAATTTCAGGCATATTTTCGAGCTCTGCCCTGTTAGTTTCAGGATAACAACCCATAACAATAAGCTTAGCATTTGGATTTTGTTTTTTCATCCGTCTAATATATTGACGAGATTTTCTATCGGCAAGTCTTGTCACGGTACAAGTATTTACTATGTACACATCAGCTATTTCATTTTCTGATACAACAAACCATGCTGCAGCTTTAAATTCTTCTGCAAGCTTATAACTTTCATATTGATTTACCCTGCATCCAAGTGTATAGAATGCGACTTTTTTATTCATACCTAAATTATACAAAAAATCTCTTGAATATAAAAGAAATAACGATTATAATTATTGCTGTTATAGATGAATTGCCAACGGCATTCACGAAGTAAGGAGGTGAAACCAGAATGGCACAGATAATCGTTAAAGAAGGCGAAAATCTTGAAAATGCTCTTAAGAGATTCAAGCGTTCTTGTGCTAGAGATGGCGTCATGGCCGAGCTCAGAAAAAGAGAATGCTACGAAAAGCCAAGCGTAAGACGCAAGAAAAAGTCTGAAGCTGCTCGTAAGAAGGCTACAAAGAGATATTAATCGCAAAAGAAAATCGAAGGCTAAGCCTTCGATTTTTTATTTGCAATATTGTGCAGCAATTGCGCACCACCCATTTTCGTGAATCACTTCAAGTATAGTGAAGCCCGCATTTATAACCGCCTGTTTAACAATATTTTCTTGTTCATCTAATACCCCGCTGGTTATATAATAAGCCTCGGATTTACAGTGTTTTGCCACATCGTTTGATAACATAATCACTAAATCTGCAAGTAAATTTGCTACCACAATATTTGCTTTATAATTTAAGCCTTTAGTCAAATCGCCTTCTCTGACATCCAAAATGTTACGACAATTATTCAATTCAGCATTTCGCTTTGTCATCTCCACTGCATCTGCATCCAAATCAACCGCTAAAACATTTGAAGCCCCAAATTTTGCAGCTACAATTGACAATATTCCTGTACCGCAACCCACATCCAGCACACTGTCATTTGGCTCAACATATTTTTCAACTAATCTTGCGCACATTGCCGTAGTTGGATGTGTTCCGGTACCAAATGCCATTCCAGGATCTATTTCAATTACAGTTTCATCACTATTTGGCTCATATTCTCGCCACAATGGTTTAACAACTATCTTCTCACTAATCTTGGATGGTATAAAAAACTCTTCCCACTTGTGAAGCCAATCTTGATCATCAACAATTGCAGTGCTGATGTCATACTTCTTCATAAATTCTGGTATAACGTATGCTACATCTCGATACATGCTGACACATGATCCCTTGTTTAAATTACTTAAAACATCCGGATTAATTTCATTATCCATATCTAAATATTTAGAATCACGCGGATCACTAATGGCAATATCTGTGATATCATTAAACGCCAAAAGCTCGACAAGAGAGTCGAGCTTTTCAGGCGAAGTAAATATTTTAATTTCTTTATACTGCATTAACTAAACAAATCCTTTAATGTATCAGAAAAACGTTTTCTGCGGCTATATCCCTCAAGTGTTTTGGTTTCACCAAATTGCTTAATCAAAGTTTTTTGTTCTGAATTAAGCTTTGTCGGAACTTCAAGGCTAACCTTAACATATAAATCTCCAGGTCTGCCGGAGCGAACATTTTTAACGCCTTTTCCTTTTACTCTTAATACCGTACCTGGTTGTGTTCCGGCAGGAACTTTACACGAAAGCTTTTCAGAAAGTCCCGGAACAGTAATTTCATCTCCCAAAGCAGCCTGAGTAAATGTAATTGGAACTTCAATCCAAAGGTCATCGCCTCGTCTGTCAAAAATATTCGAGTTCATTACATTCAGCACAATGTATAAATCGCCTACGGCCCCACCATTACTTCCTGGTTGACCCTGACCACGAATTGGAATAACAGAATCGCTATCTACACCGGCAGGAATATCAACTGTAATATTAACTGTCTTACGCACTTTGCCAGATCCATTGCAGCAAGAACATGGTTTTTCAATAATTGTGCCACTGCCGCCACAACGAGAACAAGTTCTCGTGCTTTGAAATGTACCAAACGGAGTCTGTTGATTAGAAACAACACTACCGCGGCCACCACAATCAGGACAGGTCTTTTTTCCCGCGCCTTTAGCCGCTCCGGAACCATTACACTCGTCACATACGACATCCTTAGTCAATCTTATTTCTTTTTTGCAACCAAAAACTGCATCCTCAAAAGAAATATTCATGGACTTTTGAATATCTGCGCCACGTCGCGGACCGGTACGTCTTGATGATCCACCACCAAAACCTCCAAAGCCTCCGCCAAACATATTAAATATGTCATCAAAGCCAAAGCCTTCGCCACCAAAGCCCCCAAATCCACCGCCATTAAATCCAGCATTCGGGTCTATTCCGGCAAATCCGAAACGGTCATATTTTTCTTTTTTATCTGGATCTGAAAGCACAGAATATGCTTCATTTACTTCTTTAAACTTTTCTTCAGCAGCTTTATCACCAGGATTTCTATCTGGATGATATTTCATTGCCATCTTTCGAAAAGCAGATTTAATTTCGGTATCTGAAGCACCCTTTTCTATACCTAAGACCTCGTAATAATCTCGCTTATCTTCTGCCATTACTTATCATCAACTACTTCAAAATCTGCATCTACAACATTATCAGGATTTGGGCCTGCTGATTGCTGGTTAGCACCTGCGCCCATATTTGGAGCTGCTCCGGCAGCCCCTTGTTGAGCCTGAGCCTGAGCTTGTGCTTGTTCGTAAAGCTTTGTTGACATTACATGGAACTCTTGTGTCAAGGCTTCAGTCTTAGCTTTAATATCCTCAACATCATTGCCTTCAAGTGATTTTTGTAAATCTCCTTTTGCTTTTGTAATCTTACTTACCTCATCAGCAGAAAGTTTACCTTCAAGCTCTTTAAGGTTCTTCTCTGTCTCATATACAAGGGTCTCAGCCTGATTACGAGCTTCAATATCTTCTTTCTTCTTCTTATCAGCTTCAGCAAATTCTTCTGCTTCTTTTACTTTCTGCTTAATTTCATCTTCAGAAAGCTTAGAAGAAGATGTAATTGTAATTCTTTGTTCTTTACCAGTACCAAGATCTTTAGCACTTACACTTACAATACCATTTGCATCAATATCAAATGTAACTTCAATCTGAGGAACCCCACGTGGAGCTGCAGGAATACCTGTAAGTTGGAATCTTCCTAATGTGATATTATCAGCAGCCATCTGACGTTCACCTTGCATTACATGTATATCAACTGCAGACTGGTTATCAGCAGCTGTGGAGAAAATCTGGCTTTTCTTTGTTGGAATAGTTGTATTTCTTTCAATAAGTCTTGTAGCCACACCGCCTAAAGTTTCAATAGAAAGTGAAAGTGGTGTTACATCAAGAAGTAATACATCCTTAACCTCACCAGTCAAAACTCCGGCCTGAATAGCAGCACCTACTGATACACATTCATCAGGGTTAATTCCTTTGAAAGGTTCTTTTCCTGTAACATTTTTAACAGCATCTTGTACTGCAGGAATTCTTGTTGAACCACCAACTAAGATAACCTTATTAAGGTCGCTCATAGTTACCCCTGCATCAGACATTGCTTTCTTCATTGGATCTATTGTTCTTGAAACAAGATCAGATGTGAGCTGATCAAACTTAGCTCTTGTGATGTCCATATTAAGATGAAGTGGCCCATCAGCATTTACTGTAATGAATGGAAGATTTACATTTGTTGTCTGACTTGATGAAAGCTCTTTTTTTGCTTTTTCTGCAGCTTCTTTAAGTCTTTGAAGAGACATTTTGTCTGCACGCAAATCTACTCCATTTTCTTTTGCAAACTGATCTGCCATAAAATTCATGAGAGCGTTATCAAAATCATCGCCACCGAGCTTTGTATCACCATTTGTAGCAAGTACTTCAAATACGCCATCACCAATATCAAGAATTGATACATCGAATGTACCACCACCAAGGTCGTATACCATTATCTTCTGGTTGCCATCTTCCTTATCAAGTCCATATGCAAAAGCAGCAGCTGTCGGTTCGTTTACGATTCTCTTTACATCTAAGCCTGCAATTGTACCGGCATCTTTAGTAGCCTGCTTTTGAGCATCGCTAAAATATGCAGGAACTGTGATTACTGCTTCTGTAACCTTTTCACCAAGATAACTTTCTGCATCAGTTTTTAATTTTGTAAGAATCATTGCAGAAATGTCTTGAGGAGTATAATCTTTGCCATCTATGGATACTTTATAATCGCTACCCATATGTCTCTTAATTGAAGAGATTGTTCTATCCGGATTTGTGATAGCCTGTCTCTTTGCAGTTTCACCTACAAGTCTTTCGCCTGATTTTGTAAAACCAACTATAGATGGGGTTGTTCTATTACCCTCTGCATTTGCAATAACGGTTGGTTCGCCACCTTCAAGAACTGATACGCAGCTATTTGTTGTTCCTAAATCGATTCCTATTACTTTTCCCATTTTTCTACCTCTTTACTATTGTGATACTACGACCATTGCCGGTCTAATTACTTTACTATTTAAAATATATCCCTTTTGAAGAACCTTTGTTACAATCCCAGAATCTACACCTTCAGCAGTTTCTGTCATAACCGCACTGTGAAATGCAGGATCAAAAGTTTTATTTAGTGCATCAATTTCTTTCACATTATTCTTTTCAAGCAAATCATTTAATTGCTTGAAAATTAATTGCATACCTTCAGCAAACTTATCTTCCGGCTGAGCTGTCTGCATAGCCCTTTCAAAATTATCGATAACATCGAGAATTTGAAGAACAATCTTTTCATTAGCATAAGCATAAATATCAGCCTTTTCGGTTTCGCTTCTTCTTCTGAAGTTTTGGAAGTCTGCAGAAAGTCTTAAAAACTTTGTTTGAAGATCTTCATCCTCCGGTTTAGCTTGAGTTTCATTAGTTTCTGCAGCTTTTTCTTCTGGAATTTCTTCTTTAGATTCTTCAGGCGTGGCTTCCGTTACCTTTTCTTCATCTTTTTTGATTTCTTCTGCCATTACTCTTCAGGCTCCTTAATTTCAAATGTCTCACTAATATTTTCTGATATATATTTTATTACAGAGCTGATTTCTCCATATTTCATGCGTTTTGGACCAATTACACCAAGTTTACCAACAAGTTTTCCATTAACCTTGTAATCAGCTGTTATCAGTGATACATCTTGCATATCGTCAGAATTTTCATCACCAATTGTAATAACTAATCCATCATCTCTGTTAACAATAACCTCTTTTAAGTGGTCTTTATTTTCAAGCAACTGTAAAAAACTTTTACTTTTAGCTACATCACCACTATATTCCGGAAGTTCAAATACATTTGAATAACCATTCATATACAAATCAACATCCAGCATTTTTTCCAGAGTCTTCATAAAGCTCGGAACAACATCCTTTGCAAGGCTTGATAATGAACTCATATCATTTTGAAAATCTTTAACAATATCCGCTGCCATAATAGCACTGATTGTTTTCCCTTTATAATTATGGGTCATAACCTTGGACATTAATTCAAGATTCTCTTCTGTATAATTCGATGTTAGCCTTATAGCTTTATTTAGAACCTTTCCTTTTTCTGAAACAAGCATAAGTACAACTGTATGCTCATCAACAGGCAAAAACTGAATATACTTCAATTTATTTTCGTTCACTCTTGGCGTTATTGCGAACGACGTTAAATTTGTCATTTCAGAAAGCAATTCAGCAGCATGCTCGATAGTACTATCAAGCTCAGTTCGTGTTTCTGATAATTTTTCTTTAATCGCAGCTTGTCTTTCTTCAGGAAGATCACTAGTATCCATTAGCCGATCTACATATAATCTATATGCTTTATCGGATGGAACACGTCCGGCAGAGGTATGTGGATGAGTCAGATAACCCATTTCCTCCAAATCGGACATTTCGTTTCTAATAGTCGCCGGAGAAATTCCCATATCATGACTCTTAGAAAGTGTTCGGCTTCCCACAGGTTCACCTGTCGAAATAAAATCTGCGATTATGGCCTGCAAAATTTGCAGTTTTCTTTCATTTAAATCCATATTATCTCTTTCTTGTTAGCACTCCTTTAATTTGAGTGCTAACACCTATATAAATATAGTCCTTTAATCCTATAAAGTCAACAAGTTTTCCTACATTATGTTATAATTATTTGATATGAAAATCAGTGATGAATTAGACAAAAAATTACTTTACCTTTTTAACGAAGGTAAGTATTACAATGCATATAATCTTTTTGGTTCTCATTTAGAAAATGAGGGAACCCGTTTTACTGTATGGGCTCCGGGAGCCAAGTCTGTTTTTGTTGTAGGACCTTTCTCAAAATGGGTGGAAAATTCAGAATACCAACTGAAACCCGTTGATAATTCAGGGGTTTGGACAACTTTTGTAAATAAAAAGCTGCTCGGGAAAACCTACAAATACTCCATTACTTCTGCAAAAGGCAAAAAACTCCCTTTAAAAGCAGATCCTTATGCAGTTTATGCAGAGAAAAGACCAAATACTGCTTCTATAGTTCACGAAATTAAATTTAATTGGTCCGATGATGAGTGGATTGAAAAAAGAAATAAAACTAATCATTTCCGTATGCCAAAGAATATATATGAAGTACATTTTGGCTCATGGAAAAGAACGGATAACGAGGACAAAGAAAATAATTTCTATACATATAGGCAGTTAGCAAAAGAATTAATCCCCTATGTAAAAAAGATGGGTTACACACATATAGAAATCCTTCCAATTATGGAACATCCTTTTGATGGTTCTTGGGGATACCAAACAACAGGTTATTACGCTGCTACGTCACGTTATGGAAAACCTGAAGATTTAATGTACTTCATCAATAAAGCTCACAATTCAGGAATTGGCATAATTCTCGATTGGGCTGCTGGCCATTTTTGTCTAGATGAACACGGACTTGCAAGCTTTAATGGTGAAATGCTGTATGAAAATGAAATTCATCCAAACTGGGGAACCGGAAAATTCGATTTTGGTAGGCCTCAAGTAAAAAGCTTCCTTTTATCTAATGCAATGTTTTGGCTTAAAGAATTTCATGCTGATGGTATCAGAGTGGATGGAGTTTCTTCTATGCTTTATCTAAATTTTGGTGTAGACGATCCAAAATTAAGAAAGTTTAATAAAAATGGTGATGAAGGAAATCTGGAAGCGATTGAGTTTTTTAAAGAACTTGCCAATATGGTAGGCCAATATTGTCCAGGCACAATGATGATTGCAGAAGAATCAACTGCGTGGCCAATGGTCACCTACCCTCCAAATGATGGCGGATTAGGATTCCATTATAAATGGGATATGGGATGGATGCACGACACACTAAATTATATAAGCGCAGATTTCCCATATCGCGACAATTGCCATAATTTGCTTAACTTTTCAATGATGTATGCATATAGCGAAAACTTCATTCTTCCTTTCTCACATGATGAGGTTGTGCATGGAAAATGTTCACTTATAGGAAGAATGCCTGGTGATAATTGGAGGAAGTTTGCTGGATTAAGAGCTTTAGCCTTGTACCAAATAACTCATCCCGGAGCAAAACTCAATTTCATGGGAAATGAATTTGCACAGTTTATTGAATGGAGATTTTATGAAGGCTTGGAATTTTTCTTAACCGAACAATTCGAGACTCATAAAAAACACCAGGATTACATCAAGGATCTTAATCGTATCTACAAAAAAGAAACAGCCCTTTGGGAATGTGACTTCGATTGGCAAGGTTTTGAGTGGATTGATGCAGATAATAGCAAGCAACAGATTTTGATATATATGAGAAAGTCTGAAGCTGCTAAAGAAAAACTTATAACTGCAATAAACTTTAGCATCAAACAATATGATGAATATAGAATAGGTGTTCCTGACAAGGGGACTTATAAAGAAATATTTAATTCGGACAAAACAGAATATGGCGGCAATAATTTTACAAATATCAAAAATGTAAAAGCTGAAAAAATACCATATCATGGGCAGCCTTATTCAGTAAAAGTAAGAATTCCAGCGTTAGGCGGATTAATAATAAAGAAAGCGAGTAGATAAACATGGCGCAGTTTAATAAAGAACAATTTAAAAATGATTATAAAAACTTTGTATTAGAGCAATTTGGAAAAGAGATTGAAGATTGTTCTGATGGAGAATTATATGAATCTCTTGCAAAACTTGTTTTGCAATCAACTACAGAGACAAGGACTGCCACAAGTCTTAGACATAAAGAACAAAAAGAAAAGAAAGTTTACTATTTATCTATGGAATTTCTTATTGGTAAACTTCTTGAAAATTATTTAATCAACATGAATATTCGTGATGATGTTGCAGAAGCTTTATCAGAAATGAATATTGATTTTAACGCTTTATGCAAATGTGAAGATGACCCGGGACTTGGCAATGGTGGACTCGGTAGGCTTGCAGCTTGTTTCCTCGACTCCATGGCTTCTACCGGAGTTCCTGGCATCGGTATGGGCTTAAGATTTAGATTTGGCCTCTTCCGCCAAAAAATTGATAATGGTTACCAAATTGAAGAACCTGATGATTGGCTTTGTCATGGCTATCCTTGGGAAACACAAAAACCAAACGAATCAGTTGTAGTTAAATTCGGCGGAGATATTGAAAAGAATTTCGAAAACGGAAAACTTAGTTTTAAGCATATAAATTATGAATCGGTTTTAGCCGTACCATATGACGTTCCTATCGTTGGTTGGCAACTAAAAGATGTTAATAACCTGCGCCTTTGGAGAGCAATGCCTCTTCAGGAAACTGTAGACATGGATGCATTTAACCATGGCAACTATGCAAAAGCTATGAAAGAACGTGCAGATATTGATGCTTTAACTTGCATTCTCTATCCTAATGATAATCAAGAATCCGGAAAAGTTCTTAGAATTAAGCAGGAATACTTGTTGGTAGCTGCAAGTATTGAATCTATCATCAGAAAATATGTTGAAACATATGGTGACAATGCTTGGAATGAAATGCCACAGCATATCTCAATTCATACAAACGATACCCACCCTGCTCTTGCGGTTCCTGAGCTTATGCGAAAGCTTGTTGATGACATTCATATTGAATGGGATGATGCTTGGAAAATTACAACACAAGTAATCTCATTTACTAATCATACAGTTATGCCAGAAGCATTAGAAAAATGGCCTCAAGACATGCTTAGAAGATTACTTCCTCGAATCTATATGATTATTGAAGAAATTGATAGAAGATGGAAAGAATCTTTACATGGAATAGATGGAAATTGGCAAGAGATGGTGTCAGCGACTGAAATATTCCATAATGGAACAGTAAGAATGGCACAACTTTCAATTATAGGCTCCCACTCCGTTAATGGTGTTGCAGCCCTTCATTCAAACATTTTAAAGAATTCTTTATTTAACACTTTTTATAAGATTAATCCTGAGATGTTTAATAATAAAACAAACGGCATCTCTCAAAGAAGATTTTTAATACAGGCAAATCCTGCATTAGCAAACTTAATTTCCGATGCATTAAATTGTGATGATTGGAAATATAATGTTGAAAAAATGGAAGGCTTGCTTAAATACCAAAACGACAGTGCTTTTCTTGAAAAGCTCTCATCTGTAAAAAGACAAAACAAAGAACGCCTTGCAAAATTTATTGCCGAAACTCAGCACATTACGATTGACCCAAATTCAATTTTTGATATTCAGGTTAAACGTATACATGCTTATAAAAGACAGCTTCTTAATGCATTTAAGGTTCTTGAACTTTACAACGAACTTAAAGAAAATCCTAATCTGGATATACCATCTTATACATTCATATTTGCAGGAAAATCTGCTCCGGGATATGAATTTGCAAAAGAAAGCATTAAATTTATTTGCAGCGTAGCAGATCTTGTAAATTCAGATCCTGTTGTAAACCAAAAAATTAAAGTTATCTTCATCGAGAATTTCTGCGTAACTAACGCACAAATTATCTACCCTGCCGCAGAAATCAGTGAACAAATTTCTACTGCCGGAAAAGAAGCAAGTGGTACAGGCAATATGAAATTTATGATGAACGGGGCTGTGACACTTGGCACTATGGACGGAGCAAATGTTGAAATCTATAACCTTGTTGGAAACGATAATATGATGATCTTTGGTCTTAGTGCTGAAGAAACAGAAAACTACTATCTGCATGGTGGATATTCTTCACAAACAACAATCGAAGCAGATGCAAGGTTATCACGCATTGTTAACCAACTTGTTGATGGAACATTTGATAAATCAGGCAAAAAATTCTGGGGAATTTACGATGCATTAACTCAACAAAATGATGAATATTTCGTTCTTAAAGATTTTGATAGCTATATGGATTCATTTAAAACTTTAGGGAAAATATATAGCGATAAAAGTAAATGGTCTAACATGTCACTCGTAAATATTGCAAAATCGCACTATTTCTCAAGTGACAGAACGATAAGAGAGTATGCAGATGAAATTTGGCATACTCCACATAAATAGGAGGAAGCTATGAGAAAAAAAGAATGTATAGCAATGCTCCTCGCTGGAGGACAAGGCAGCCGTCTTTACGACCTAACCAA
>JAZUJE010000018.1:0-47880 GCA_045642565.1 Anaerovoracaceae bacterium
TAATTAAGCTTTGAGCTTCTTAATTTCAGCTGTGAGGAGAGGAACGATTTCCTTGAGATCTCCTACGATACCATATGTAGCAACTTGTAAGATACGAGCATCAGCATCCTTGTTGATTGCTACGATAACGTCTGAACCAGCCATACCTGCTCTGTGCTGAATAGCACCGGAGATACCAACTGCAATGTAAAGCTTTGGAGCAACTGTCTTACCAGTTTGTCCAACCTGGTGTGCGTGTGAAATCCAACCAGCATCTACTGCAGCTCTTGAGCAACCAAGTGTTGCGCCAAGGAGATCGCAGAGTTCCTGGAGAGGTGCGAATCCTTCTGGACCACCTACGCCACGACCACCAGAAATAATGATGTCTGCGCCTTCGAGGTCAACAACTTCTTCAGCACCTTCTTGAACTTTTCTAACGAGTTCTGTTCTAATATCAGCAGCTGCAACATGAATGTCTTCTTTAATGATTTCAGCATGTGGAGCTTCTGGTTCTGACTTTTTGAATACGCCAGGACGAACTGTACCAAGTTGTGGTCTTGCTTCTTTGCAAAGAATAGTAGCCATGAGGTTACCACCGAATGCTGGACGTGTCCATGCAACACAACCTGTTTCTTCATCAATTGCGAGTGATGTACAGTCAGCTGTAAGACCTGTCTGAAGTCTTGCGCTTACACGTGGAGCAAAGTCTCTGCCGTTTACGGAAGCACCGATGAGTAAAGCTGTTGGGCCATACTTTGTTACTGCTTCATAAAGAGCATTTGCATAAGCATCTGTTGAGAAGAATTCATATTCTGGTCCTTCAATAACGATAACCTGATCTGCACCGTGTGCAGCAGCTTCGTCAACTGCGGCCTGAACATTATTACCAATAACTACTGCAACAAGCTTTCCGCCCTGAGCTGCAGCTAATTCTTTACCTGGGTTAAGAAGTTCGATACCAACGTTACGTGCGGAGCCGTCTTCTTTAGTTTCTACGAATACCCATAAATCTTTTGTCTTAGGATCCATAATTGCGCCTCCTTATTAAAGAACGTGTGCTGCGCTGAGTTTGTCAACGAGCAACTTAACTGTATCTTCTGGTGTTTCTGCCTTGAGGATTTCGCCGCCAGCTGCTACTGGAGGTGTGAATGACTTTCTTACGAAAGTTGGGGAACCCTTAAGACCAATCTTGCTCTTATCGTAATCTGCGAAATCATCACCGAGTACATCGATAACAGCTTTGTTAGCAGCCATCTTTCTCTTGATGGTTGGGAATCTTGGATCGAAGCTTGGTTTTGTGAATGTAACTACTGCAGGAGCTGCGATTGAAAGTACTACGTTGCCATCAGCGCCTTCTTTGAGGACTTCAAGCTTGCCATCTTTCATTTCGCATTCAAGACCATTTGTAATCTGGCCATATCCGAGCCATTCTGCCATTTCAGGACCAACCTGAGCTGTATCTCCATCGATAGCTTGTTTGCCGCAGAAAATGAAATCAAATTTTCCTTCTGCTTCTTCGATCTTCTTTACAGCATTGTAAAGAATATAAGATGTTGCCAGAGTATCAGAACCAGCAAATGATCTACCACTTACGAGGTAAGCTTTGTCTGCTGCGATAGCGAGGCATTCTTTAGAAACAGCCTTTGCTGCTTCTGGACCCATTGTCATAACAACAATTTTTGTTTCTGGGTCTGCATCCTTAAGACGTGCAGCTGCTTCAAGAGCATATCCATCATATGGATTAAGAATTGATGGAACGCCGTCACGAATAAGGGTATTGGTTACAGGATCGATCTTAATTTCGGTCGTATCTGGAACCTGTTTTGCGCATACTAAGATGTTCATTTTTCCCTCCTAAAATATGTTTTAGTTTATTAGCATATAGTCATGCATAATTATTATACCATATATAGAAATAAAAGCTTGTGAAAATTTTAATAAATAGTTAGAAAAGTGAAAAAAACTACAATATGTAGTATAATTTAGCTACTATGAAGAACTTTATTATTAAAAAATTTGTAAAAAACAGCGAGGATACAAAAAATCCCAAAGTTAGAGAAAATTATGGCTCCGTAGCTGGTATAGTGGGTATTATCTCAAATATAATACTTTGCATATTTAAAATAGGTGCCGGAGTCATTTTCAACAGCATAGCCATACTTTCTGATGGTATTAACAACCTTGCCGATGCCAGCGGATCGCTAATCACGCTCATTGGCTTTAAACTGGCTGGAAGAAAAGCGGACAAACAACACCCATATGGCCATGGAAGGACAGAATACTTAACAGGACTTGTTGTGTCAGTTATGGTTCTTGTAATCGGGGTCAGCTTGCTTAGGACTTCAATTGAAAAAACAATCAATCCCGAACCACTTGAATTCAGCATTTTAACAATTGTTGTTTTAGTGGTTGCTATTGCTATCAAACTTTGGCAGACAAGCTTCAATGTAAGTATAGGAAATATCATTGATTCAGAATCTCTTCGCGCTACTGCCGCAGATTCCCGAAATGATGTAATTTCTACTTCGGCAGTTTTACTTTCTGTTATCATTGGTAAGTTTGCGAATATAAATCTTGATGGACCGGTAGGAATAATTGTTGCACTCTTCATCATATGGAGTGGTATAGGTTTAATTAAAGAAACAATTGCTCCTATTTTGGGGCAAGCTCCGGATGCTGAATTAGTTAAATCTATTGAAGATATTATTTTGTCCGATGAATATTCTTTAGGGCTCCATGATCTCATTATTCATGACTATGGTCCTGGAAGATTATTTGCATCTCTTCATATAGAAGTTGATGGTGAAAAAGATATTTTTGAAATTCATGATAGAATTGATAATCTTGAGTACAAAGTTTATCAAGAACTTGGAATTCTTCTTACGATTCACATGGACCCGGTTGATACAAAAGACCCTGTAGTATATAGGGCTAAAGAATACTTAGAAGAAATAGTTCGTGATATAGAAGGTGTTTCAAACTTTCATGATGTTAGAGCTGTTAGTGGTCCAACTCATACGAATATTGTTTTTGATATTGTTAAAGAATTTGATTGTAAATATAGTGATGACGAACTTCAAGAAATGTTCCAGGCTCGCATGAAAGAATACGATAGCAAGTTCATAACAGTAATGAACATTGATCACAAGTATGCATAAAATTAATTTAAATGCCGGGCTTATATACCCGGCTTTAGCTTAAAAATATATTGGAGAAAATATGAGATATTTCGTTGCCGGATGTGGCGGGCTTGGTTGTTACATCATAGAAAATTTAATAAGAATGAACGCCGAAGAAATTACAGCATGTGACGGCGATGTTTTTAGTGAAAGCAATCTTAATAGACAACTTTATGCGACACCGAATACAATTGGCTCACAAAAAGTATTAGTTGCTGCAAACAGAGCTAAGGATCTGAATTTTGCGGGAACTTTTATTGCTATTCCGGAATTTATATCAAAAGAAAATGTTGATAGTTTATTAGAAGATGTTGATATTGTAATTGATGCACTTGACAATACTAAGAGCCGCTTTATTTTGGAAGATGCTTGTGCTAAATCTAATCTTCCTCTTGTGCATGGCGCTGTAGGTGAATGGAATTACCAAGTTGCAATTTCTATGCCTGATTCAAATTTACTTCACAGGTTATATAACAATCAAGAAGTTAAGAACATTTCGGTGACGACTGCGGCAACAGTCCAAGCTTGCGCCGCGGCGCAAACAGCCGAAGCTGTTAAACTTTCAAAAGGCATAAAGAGCGAATTAGAAAACAAAATTTTAGTTTGCGATCTGCAAGACAGTGTCTATGAAATTATTAATTTATAAGTAAAAAACCTATTGTCAATACGAGTGATACTTATACTGAATTTAAGAGGCAAAAGGAGTGAAAATGAATAGAAAAAGTATTAATACAATTTTATCTTTTATCTTTGTTCTTGTTTTGGTTTTGGTTTTGGTTTTGTTGGTTCCGTTTGCAAGCAAAGTGTATGCCGCCGAGAGTAACGAAGAAGATCAAACGGTGCCTAAGATTACCATGAAAGGAAACTGTATTACATCTGTTGTGTTCCCGGAGGCATTGACGGGTACCGCATATGTTTCTGTGTATAAAGCAGATGGAAAATTGGTTGGTTCGGAAATGATTCAAATCAACAACTCTGATACAATTGCCTTAAGCGGAAAATTGGCATACGATTCGGAAGAAGAAGACATAAAAGTGTTTTTGCTTGATAGTGAAATGACACCGCTTATAAGTCCATATTTATATAGTGCCGGAACCTATCAAGGAAATAAACCTATTAAGCTGTGTAATACATATATTGAAGCCCCAGAGATTGATGGAGTCAGTGTTACCGGAACAACCCTTACAATAAGTGCCCCTGGGGAATATAGAATAGAAGGCACTTTGGAAGAAGGACAGATTGTTGTTGAAACTCCTCAAAAATCTGATGAGGTTATTTTGTATTTAACAAATGTAGATGTTTCTTCATCCATAGGCAACGCTCTTGATGCTTTGCGCGGGAAAGTTGTTCTGTCGAATACATCTGGAAGCACAAGCTCTTTTACCAGTACTTATAGCACCGAAGATGATGCCGGTGTTGGTATTTATTCAAAGAATGATCTTACAATCAAAGGTGAAGATTCGTCTACAAAATTGAAGGCGGCGTCTACTTATGGGAATGCAATACGTTGCAAAGCTGACATTGAAATAGGAGCCGGAGACCTTGAAGTTGTATCAGGTAATAACGGTATCAAAGGTGATGAAAGCGTTAAGATTACCAAAAAGGCAGGCACAATTATCGTAAACGCAACAGGAGATGCAATAAAAACTGATGCCATAGAAGATGGCATATTAGAATATGAAAAAGGAAATATTACTGTCAATGGTGGCACACTGAAACTGTTTGCAGATGGCGATGGCATTCAAGCAGATGATACCATAACTATTAGCGGTGGTTCTGTTACGATTGAAGCAAATTGTGACGGTCTTAAAGCCAATACTGTTAATACTGTTACTTATGATGACGATAAAAATGTTTCAAATGTCGAGGGCAACGTGATAATTAAAGGAGGCACCATCGACATTACTGCAAAAGAGGATGGAATAAAGGCTGCAGGAGTAGTGGATATCAGTGGTGGGTCTATCATCATTGATGCAGAACTAGATGGAATTCAATCCGGAGTTGATTATGTAGATGAATTGAATAACACTTTATATTCTAAAGGCGACTTGTCTATTTCCGGTGGAATAATAGAAATAAAAACAGGTGACGGTGCCAATGCAGTTCGTACTGATGAAGACAGCCACAAGGGTATTAAAGCATATAACGCTCTTAATATATCGGGCGGCGAGTTTACGATTGACAGTTATGATGATGCAATTCATTCCAACTATACACTGACAATTACCGGAGGATCTTTTGAAATCGCCACTGGTGATGATGGCTTGCATGCAGATTATAAACTAACACTTGGGATTGAAGGCGGAAGTGATGATGACTATTTGGTCAACATTTCTACGAGTTATGAAGGCATTGAAGGGTCTGTCATAGAATATCTTAGTGGAACTACTTACTTATTTTCTACAGATGATGGCGTAAATGCTGCAGGTGATTATTCAGAAGACGGAGTTTTGCATGTAGATTCCTTCTCACAAAATGTTGTGCAACAATCTGAAGTAAACACGCTTAACAAAGCTGAAAGACCTGAAGGCCCTGGCATGGATGACAGTTCTATGTATGGAGCTCTTTATATAAAGGGTGGAAAGCTGTATGTCTTTGCACAAGGCGATGGACTGGATTCCAACGGAGATATTACTATGAGTGGTGGTATAGTTCTTGTTAACGGACCTACATCTCGAGGAAACGGTGTATTTGATAAAGGTGACAGAGGTAATGTATTTACCGTTACGGGAGGGACTTTAGTCGGGTTTGGGACAACTGATATGCCGGACAATCCATCCATAATCACCAATGGATCTTATAGTAGCAACAAGGCACAATTAACCAAGGGAACAGCAATTAAAGTTTCTACTGATACCGGCTACCTTATTATCGTTCCGGAAATTAGCTTAAGTAAGGCACTTATATATGTGACTTGCGAAGATATGACAAAAGGAAAAACTTATTCGGTAAGTTCTGTTTCTTCGACGGCGGGGGCAACTGCTCTGCTGACTAAAACTGTAAACGGCGTCACATACGGTTTGCTGGAAGTTGTTAATAAATAAAGACAATTTGCTTAAAAGATTTAATAGTAATAGAAAATATATAAATAAAAGAGTGTCCGTAAAATTTTACGAACACTCTTTTTTGGTCCGAGTGGTGAGATTCGAACTCGCGGCCTCCTGCTCCCGAAGCAGGCACGCTACCAACTGCGCTACACCCGGATAGACACTGAAACATTATACCACGATTATTCTATTCATGATATAATGAAAACATAATAATATTTGTCTTCGATTCATGTATGGCCCAAGAGGCCTTCATGGACAATGGGTATAAGAAGTAATTCTCCTGCCTGCCGTATTTGCAAAGAAGACTGCTTTAGTTGGCAGTTTTTGTTTTGCGAAAACTGCAGAAAGGAGTTTTTTATGTTTGGATATTGGGGCAAATTATGCCGCGTAAATCTAACAAATTTAACATGGAAAGCAGAAGACATTAAAGATGAAGATTTAAAGCTTTTGCTTGGCGGAACAGCTCTCGGTTGCAAAATTCTTCTGGAAGAGACTCCGGCAAAGCTTAATCCTCTATCAGAGGAAAATAAGATTATCTTTGCTGTCGGGCCTATTCAGGCTGCAAAATTTTTCCCTGGAAATGCAAAATGGAGCGTTATTACAAAAGGTCCACTTTCAGGATCATTTATGGACAGTGCCGGGACAGGCGCATGGGCTCCGGAATTTAAAAAAGCAGGTTTTGATGCTCTTGTAATTGAGGGCAAGGCTACGAAACCAACATGGATTTATATCAATGATGAAGGCGTTGAATTTAAAGATGCAACAGAACTTTGGGGCTTAGATAGCGTTGAAACATCTGCAAAAATTAAAGAGATTCTTGGGGACAAACGAATCAACGCTCTTAATATAGGTACTTCCGGCGAAATCATGAATCCTGTTGCAAATATTACTTGTGACGGACATTCATTTGCAGGTCGTGGTGGTGCCGGAGCAGTTATGGGCTCAAAGAACCTCAAAGCTATTGCTGCTTGGGGAACAAAGGAATGTCCAATCGCAGACCCTGCAGGATGTGATGCATGGTCAAAGGAAATGTTCCAGATTCTTCACAAGGCAACCGAAACAGCTGAAGGAACCCCTTCGGTAATGGTTGGAATGGAAGAAATCGGAGATTCTCCAATCAGATACTGGAGAGGCGATGTGTGGCACAAAGGAGCAGAAACAATTGGTACTCCAAGATACACACAAGTTCTTAATGTAAAACCATTACCATGTCAAAACTGTCCTGTTGGATGTCATAGACACATTGATATCGAACTTAAAGATGGCGGCAAACTTGTAGGCAATGGTCCTGAATATGAAACACTTGGAACTATGGGTTCAGGTCTTTGTATTGACGATCTTGAAGCAATATCGATTGCTAATGATATGTGCAATCGTGCCGGAGCTGATACAATTTCCATCGGTTCATATATAGGATTTATCATTGAATGTTATGAATCATCGCTTCTTACAGCAGAACAAATCGGAATGATTCCACACTTTGGAGACAGAGAAACATTACTCTTCCTTGTAGATAAACTTCTCAAGAATGAAGGTATCGGCGCTTACTTTAAAGGTGGTATTCGCGGAGCAGCAGAACTTATCGGAGGAGATGCGAAAGATCTTACAGTAGAAGTTAAAAATCTTGACTTGCCGGCTCATGACCCTCGTGCTGTTTTTGCAAACTTCGTAAATTATGCAACATCACCTCGTGGAGCTTGCCATGAAAGAGGCGATTGTCAAGCTATAGCAACAGGTCTTGTATATCCTGAAGTAGGTCTTGAAGAAGTTCCTGATAGATTCTCAGTAAAGGAAGCTGCTCAGGTAGCAGTTTATGCTCAAGATGCATCAATGATGTATAACTGCAGTACTATTTGCAAGTTTATGGTTAAGTTTGCGGGAATGACTATTTCAGAATATCTTAAAGGGCTTGCAACAGTTACAGGAGAAGAGTGGACAGGCAAAGAACTCTTTAAGTTTGGTGAAAGATCACTTACACTTCAAAGACTACTCAATGTACGTGATGGAATGAGCCGTAAAGATGACACAGTTCCTAAAAAATTATTCATTCCTGCAGCAGTAGGTGGCAGAGCGGGTAAAGCTCCAACCGAAGCAGAGTTCGAACAAATGTTGAGTGAATATTATGAAAAACGTGGCTGGACAAAAGACGGTATTCCAACAGCAGAAAAATTAAAAGAATTAGGACTCGATGAATATATTAAATATATACCATGCTAAAAATTAAGTATTATGGATTTTTAAAAAAATTTATGCCCGAGGTTGATGAAGAAGGTTTTTGGAATACACAGAAATCTGGAATCACGATAGAACAATTATTTGCCGAAACGGGTGTAGATTATAAGAAGTTTAGAATGACCATCTTGGTAAATAGCTCGAGGCAAGATGTAAGCTATGTTTTACAAGATGGAGATGTTTTGACCGTAATGCCTCTTGTAGCAGGTGGTTGAAAACAAAATTCAGAAAAATTTTGTTAATAAAAAATTTGTGCCTACTCATTAGAAATATCTAAAGAGCAGGCACAATTTATTTTGTGAAAATTTATTTATATAAACTGACTAAACTCCGGCAGGTCCGTATTTTGCAGCAAGCACAGCTTCTGCTTCGTCTTTTGAAAGTTCACCGTTATTGTATTTAGCCATAATTTGAACATCCTCTGTTCTAAGTTTATAGAACAGACGAAGAATTATTATTGCAATTACAAAGCCGACAGCAGGAACAATAGTAAACAGTCTCCAGATTCCCATATCTACACCAATCGGCTGAATAGCATTTTCACCTTCAACAAAACCGATTATAGCAAGGTTAACAAGAATGATTTCGTCAATCAAAGTGTTCTTAACGAGTGCAACAAAGCACTGAAGACTGAAGGTGATTCCGGCAGCTCTGGTTCCGCTCTTGTACGTACCATATTCAACAGTATCAGCAATAAGCATATAAATGATTACTTGCCAGAAACCAAGTCCTACACATTTAAGGGTTATACAAATAAGAGCCGGTACCAGGTGATTAAAGCCTACAAAGTAGGTAATGATATTCATTACAACAGAGAAAGCACATCCAATGCACATAACATCAAATTTGTCCATTTTTTTAGAGAGCTTTGGAACAAGAGCGGCAACAACAATTACTGCTAAAGCTGCTCCGGCAGAAATAAGTGTTCCGGTGCTTTCGTTTCCCAAACAGTTGCGCGCGATACGAATTGCTAATGCTTGTTCAACGCTGCAAGCTCCCAAGATAAGCATTGCGATAAGAGCAACTATAAGATACTTGTTGCCTTTAAGATATGTAAACATTTCTTTGAATGTTGGATCATCCTTTTTACCTGGAAGAACAGTGTGGCGTTCTTTAACAGTAAACATCATAGGAATCATCAGAGCAACAGAAATAATTACAAATGCAACACAAGACCAAAGCCATCCGAATTTAGGTCTGATTAAAGGAATGATTACTACGGCAAGCACACCACCTACCATTGACCAGAGTTTATTTCCGGCAATAATTTCTGTACGTTCTTCAACGTTATTTGTCATTACTGTTGTAAGTGCAAATGATGGAGCGTTAAGAATTGTATATGCAGCATCAAAGCAAATATAAGCAATTAAGAACCAAATTATCTTAGCCGTATTACCAAGACTTTGCGGAATTGCAAATAATGCAACCAAACTGATTCCTACAGCAGAAGTTCCTATTTTAACCCAAGGCATAAACTTCTGGCCGTTCTTAAATTTGTGTCTGTCAACGACATAACCGAAAAGGACATCATTAACTCCATCCCAAATTTTCGGAGCAATGAGAATTATAGCAGCAGTAGCCGCATCGATTCCAATATCTGTAAGGAAGGTTCCAAGTAGACCAAAGAAACCCCAGATAAGGTTTTGGCCCAAATAGAAAGCATAGAACGAAAGGCCTTCTTTTCTCTCACATTGGTACCCTGGTTTTTGAATTTTTGCCATAATAACACCTCAATTTATAGTATTTGTTAACATAAATATAGACTAAAGTTTGCTGATTTTCAAAGAAATCAGAATATTTCTTCTTCTTTTACGCAATTTTCTTTGATTTTACCAATAATTGTATTAAGAGCTTCGGTCGCATGGGGTCTTGTGTCAGCCCCAATTAAAACATACATTAAGCTATCTCCAGGGAAAAGCTTTCCGCTGGCCAGCTCGGCTTTTAAATAGTATACCCCTTCGAGATTTTGTCCTTCGGATAGTATCTTTTTAAGTTTTTCACTATCATAGCTGAAGTTCATAGCCTTAACTTCTTGAGATTTAATTCCGTTTCTTACTTCAGCCTTAGCTGTCGATCTGACAACTCCGTTATGAACAAGCCACATACCTACTTTATCGGCATTTTTACTTGATTTTGCTTCTTTTAACCACTCATCTAATGAAATTACCATTATATTTACCTCGAAAATATTATATAATAATAATGGTATGAAAGATACATTCAATAGAGAAATTTCATATATGCGAATCTCTCTTACAGATCGCTGTAATTTGCGTTGCCGTTATTGCATGCCACAAGAGGGTATATGCAAGCTCGAGCATCAACAAATTGTCAGTTTAGAAGATATGCTTGAGATTATAAAAATTGCAAGCACTCTTGGAATTAAAAAAATTCGTCTTACTGGCGGAGAGCCACTTATTCGTAAAGATATGTTGTGGCTTTGCAAGGAAATCAAAAAAATTCATGGGATTGAAGATCTTGCAATAACAACAAACGGAATTCTTTTAACATCTATGGCACAAGATTTAAAATCTGCCGGAGTCGACAGAGTAAATATATCTTTAGATAGTCTATATGCTGTTCGTTATAATCAAATAACTCGTGGCGGAAGCTTTGCTGATGCCATGGAAGGAATAGGAACAGCGATTCAAACAGGATTTAAAAAAGTAAAAATCAACACCGTGTTGATGGGCGGTTTTAACGATGATGAAATTCCGGCATTTATAGAACTTACAAAAGACAATGATATAGATGTCAGATTCATAGAACTTATGCCTATGCCGGGAACCAGTATGCCAGAAGAGGCATATATTCCAAATTGCGTAGTTTTAGAAAAGAAACCGGATTTAGAACCTATAGGAATCGAAGGCGTTGCACAAATGTATCAGGTTCCGGGATATAAGGGCCGCATAGGTTTAATATCACCATTATCTTGTAGCTTTTGCAAAGATTGCAATCGCATTCGCTTAACAGCAGATGGCTATGTAAAGCCATGTCTTCATAGTAAAGCTGAGATAAACATCAGAGGCCTTCATGATGAAGAATTAAAAAAGAAATTAGAAGAAGCAATAAATAGTAAGCCGCAAGAGCATCCGGTTCTTGATGCACAGAATATTTCTTTATCGCAAAGAGAAATGAATAAAATCGGAGGATAAAATGAGTGACTTTACTCATTTCAACGAAAAAGGTTTTGCAAGAATGGTAGATGTCAGTGAAAAAAATATCACCGACCGAACCGCAATAGCAAAAGGAAAAGTTTTTGTTAATGAAGAAACATATAATTTAATAAAGACCGGTGGAATGAAAAAAGGCGATGTTCTTACCACTGCACAAATTGCAGGAATTATGGCTGCAAAGAAAACTTCCGATATTGTTCCAATGTGTCATAACATTCCTTTAACCGGAGTAGATATTGATTTTGAACTTGATGATGTAAATCATATAATAACAATTTCTGCTACAGCAAAATGCAATGGCAAGACGGGCGTAGAAATGGAAAGTTTGACAGCTGTAAGTGTTGCGGCATTAACAATTTATGATATGTGCAAGGCTGTTCAGCGTGATATAAAAATTTCAGATATACAATTAGAGTATAAAGCTGGCGGAAAAAGCGGCGAATATAAAAGAGGTTAATAATGGAATATACAGCAGCAGTAATAACCGTAAGTGACAGATGCTCTAAAGGCGAGCGAGAAGATAAATCTGGCCCAAGTGTAATAGAACTTTTAAAATCTGTTGGCTGGGATGTTAAATACTCATCTATCGTTCCGGATGAAAAAGATTTAATATCAAAAGAACTTATTCATTGCAGTGATGATTTAGATATAGGTTTGATTGTTACAACAGGAGGTACGGGTTTTTATACTCGAGATGTTACTCCAGAGGCAACAAAGGCTGTAATACAAAGAGAGGCTCCGGGAATTCCCGAAGCAATGAGAGTTGAATCTATGAAGATAACCCCAAAAGGATGCCTCTCAAGAGAGGTTGCGGGGCTTCGAGGCGGCAGCTTAATTGTAAACACGCCGGGGTCTGAAAAAGCATCAAAAGAATGCTTAATAGCCGTCCTTCCGGCATTAAAACATGGTGTAGCTATACTCAGAGCTACAGGCTCTGTTGATTGTGCGACAAGCACAGATAAATAATATAATCTTCGAGCTGAGTTTTCTAAGGTTCGCTATGAAGCTTAGCCGGCAATGTGCAAAGGGTAATGATGGAAACGTTATTGCCTTCCATTATGAAAAGGAGAGAAAGATGAAAAAATTTTTAGTAATGCTACTTGCTTTTGCCATGATTTTTACTATGGCTGCATGTGGTAAAACACAGGAACCGGAAAATGTTGATCCTATAAAATCTACAGTTAATCTTGCAATTCTTTATGAACAAGATGACAGTATGATTAACACTTACACACTCATGAGCGTAAATCCAAAGGCTCCATTTGTTGATGCTGATGGAAATCCTGTCTCAGATGTTAAACTTAACACAGTTGGCGCAGAGGCTCTTATTAATTGGATGCTTTCTGAAGAAGGAAAAACTGCCGCTGCAAATTATGGCGTTGATGATTATGGTGAATATCTATTCTACTTATTGGATAATGCTCCGACATCAAAAGCAGAAATTCCGATGGCAACAGATGAAACAAAAAATATCAGTTTGTCTACAACAACATCAGTTAACGATTCAGGTCTTCTTGGATATTTACTTCCTATCTTTGAAGAAAAATATGGTTATAGTGTAGAAGTATTTTCAGCAGGAACAGGCAAAGCAATTGCTAATGCTAAAATGGGTAATGCCGATTTAATTATGGTTCATGCGAAGAAACAAGAAGAAGCTTTCGTAGATGAAGGTTTCTCATATGTACTTGATGGATTTGATTCAGAAAGACTCAGCTTTATGTACAACTATTTTGTTCTTTGCGGGCCATGTGAAGATCCAGCAAATGTTGCTTCGGCAGCAAGCGTAAAAGATGCATTTAAAGCTATTGCTGATGGAAAATATGCATTTGTTTCAAGAGGCGATAATTCAGGAACACATACTAAGGAAATAAGTTTGTGGCCAGAAGAGCTTGGTATTACTACAGAAGCAGACAGTATAAAAGATTATGTTGATTGGTATACCTATTCTAATGCCGGAATGGGCGTATGTCTTTCAATGGCAGATGAAACCGGAGCTTATATACTTTCTGACAAAGCTACATTCCTTGCATTTTGGATGAATAATGGAGAGTTGTAATTAAAATGAAAACCGCATTAATGCAAGCTATTAATTTAATATTGAGCGGAAACGAAGAGCTGATTAATATTTTGCTTACAACAGCAAAAATGAGTTTCAGCAGTTCAATAATTGCTTTAATAATTGGCGTCCCTTGGGGTGTTATTCTCGGATGTGGAAGATTTCCGGGAAGAAAATTTTTAACTATTATAAATAGAACCTTAATGGGTATGCCTCCTGTTGTATGCGGTTTAGTTTTCTATATGTTGTTTTCTGGCGTCGGTCCTTTTGGTTATTTGCATTGGATGTTTTCATTGCAATTAATGATTATAGCGCAAGTTGTTTTAATAACGCCTATAGTAGCAGGTAATCTTGAAAGTTATCTTGAAAAAATTGCAGATCCGATAAGAGAAACAGCTAAAGGCCTTGGTATTAGAAAATTTAAGGTTTTAGGACTGATTATTAAAGAGTCAAGTTATCAAATTATTTTTGCTTATCTTTTAGCGTTCTCAAGAGCGATAGCAGAAGTTGGAGCAATTTCTATGGTTGGCGGTGCTATTGCATGGAAGACAAATGTAATGACAACGGCAATTATGATGTATACCAACAGGGGAGATTTTTCTTTAGGTATTGCCCTTGGGATGATTTTAGTGGCAATTTCACTTGTGATAAATATTATTATTGCAATTTTACAAAGGGGGATTTCTAAATGATTAAAACTCCGGAAATAAAAAAAGAATATGATGGAAGAGTTGTTTTAGATGTTCCTGAAATTAATTTTGAAGAAGGCAAAATCTATGCATTAGTAGGAGCTAACGGTTCTGGAAAAAGTACTTTCGGTAGATTTTGCGGCTTAGCATATCAACCTCAAAAACCATACATTTTTCGTATGAGTGTTAAAAAGAATATTATGTTGGCCGGTAAAGACAAGATTAAATTAAACGGACTTCTTAAGAAGCTGAATCTTGAATCTTTAGCGAATGCTCGCGCAGACAAAATCTCGGGCGGAGAAGCTGCAAAGATGGCTTTAGCAAGAAGTATTATGGCAAATAAAAAAGCTATAGTTCTTGATGAGCCAACCAGTGCTATGGATATGCATTCATCAAAACTTGCAGAAGAAGTAATCAGAAGATATGCAGATGATGGCAATGTTGTAATTTTAATAACTCATTCCATAAGGCAGGCGAAGAGAATTTCTGATAGATTGATTTTCCTTAAAGATGGAATGATTAATACAAGCAAAAAAGATTTGAAAGAATTTTTAGACTATTACGAATAATGTTAACGGTTAAAAAACCAGAAGAAGTCAATAATATAATTAAAGAAAACTTTAATCCTATAGCAGACAGTGAACTAGTATCACTGTCTGTTGCTGTAGGAAGAATTCTTGCAAAAGATATACAAGCAAAAGAAAATATTCCGGCTTTTAATCGCAGTACGGTTGATGGTTATGCAGTCAAAGCAAAAGATTGTTTTGGTGCAAGCGATAGTAATGCGATAATTATGCCTTGCAAAAAGGAAATTCAGATGGGCGAAGCTATAACTGATGAGCTTTGTGATAACGAATGTATGTATGTTCCGACAGGCGGAATGCTTCCGGTTAATGCAGATGCTGTTGTCATGATTGAATATACAGAAGATTATGGCAATAAAGAAATCGGTATTCTTAAATCTGTTGCTCCATCAGAAAATGTTATTTTAAAAGCGGAAGATGCAAAAGCCGAAGAAACTATTCTTCACAAAGGAAGAGTTTTGACAGCTGTTGATATTGGAATTTTAGCAGATCTTGGTTATTCAAAAATTTCTGTAATAAAAAAACTTTTAATCGGAATTATCTCTACGGGAGACGAATTAGTTGATAGTAACTCAAGCTTAAAACTTGGCCAGGTTAGAGATGTTAATTCCGATTTATTATATTCTTTTGCTAAAGAATCTTGTTGTGATGCAAAATGTTATGGCATAGTAAAAGATTCTGAAGAAGCATTAAAAGAAAAAATAGAACTTGCTTTGTCAGAATGTGATTTAGTCCTTGTTTCAGGTGGAAGTTCTGCCGGTATAAAAGATAAAACTTCAAAGGTAATCGAAGATTTAGGCGAGCTTTATTTTCATGGCATAGCTATAAAGCCCGGAAAACCGACAATTTTAGGCAAATGCAGTGGAAAGCCTATTGTTGGGCTTCCTGGTCATCCTGTCGCAGCATATTTTATTTCAAAACTTTTTGTTTCTGCTTTAATTGATAGACTTTGCGGAAACAAACATGTCCTTAGAACTATTCCTGCCATACTTTCGGAAAATGTTAGTGCGAACCAAGGCAGAGCTTTATGTGTTGCCGTTAGACTGGAAAATGATAACGGAAAACTTGTTGCTTATCCGGTACGAAGCAAATCAGGATTAATTGCAAGCATTGCTGAAACGGATGGCTTTATTATGATTCCAAGAGAAAGCGAAGGCATTGCTGCCGGAGGCATTGTAAATGTCATTTCAGTACTTAAATAATATAACAATAGAAGAAGCCAAAAGTATTTTTGCCAAGGCAACTAAAGATTGTTTGCCGTCATCTGAAACAGTAAACACCACTGAGAGTTTTGGCAGATATACAGCAGAAGCAGTTTATGCAAATATTTCAGCTCCCCATTATCTTGCGTCTGCAATGGATGGAATTGCTATTGCTGCACAAAAAAGTTTTGGTGCAAGTGATATAAATCCTGTTGTTCTTAAAAAAGATGATTATGTAGTAGTTGATACCGGAGATCCTATTCCGGAAAATTGCGATGCCGTTATTATGGTTGAAGAACTTACGCATCTTGATAATGGTGATATTAAAATTTTCACATCTGTGGCTCCTTGGCATAACATAAGACAAATAGGGGAAGATATTTGCGCCGGAGAAATGATTGCTCCAAGTTATACGAAAATTGAAGGGGCAACTATAGGGGCAATGCTTGCTGCGGGCGTGCTGAAAGTTCAAGTACTTAAAAAACTTGTTGTGGGAATTATTCCTACGGGTGATGAAATAGTTGCTCCTATATCAAATCCAAAACCGGGAGATATTATAGAATTCAACTCTTCTATTTTTTCTGCAATGTTGTCAGATTGGGGCGCAATACCAAAAGTATATCCGATAGTAAAAGATAAGAAAGATTTGATAGAGGCTTCTTTAGAAAAAGCCCTTGCGGAATGTGACATAGTTTTGATTAACGCAGGGTCTTCTGCGGGGCGCGATGATTATACATCAGAAGTAATTGCTAAGCTTGGAAAGCTTTTAGTGCATGGTATAGCAATAAAACCCGGCAAGCCAACAGTGCTTGGGATAGTAGGAAAAAAGCCTGTTATTGGAATTCCTGGTTATCCTGTTTCCGGAATAATTGCATTAGAAGAATTTGTTAAGCCTCTTATTTGTTATGAGAGCGAGACTAATATTATCAAAGCAATATTATCAAAGCCTTTGGTATCAGGTTTAAAATATAAAGAATATATAAGAGTAAGGCTTGGTAAAGTTAATGGCAAGCTTGTCGCTACTCCTCTTAATCGCGGCGCAGGGGTTGTTTCTTCGTTTATGAAAGCAGACGGTATTCTTGAACTTCCTTTAGACTCCGAGGGTTGTGAGGCCGGAGAAGAAGTTAACATTCGTTTGCTTAAACCTCTTGATAAAATTTCAAATTCTCTGCTTGCGATTGGCTCTCACGATCCATTGCTTGATGAATTAGCTGATATGCTTCACAAGAAAAATAAAAAATACAATCTTGTTTCATCGCATGTTGGCTCAATGGGAGCTCTTATGGCTCTTAAGCGCAAAGAATCGCATTTTGGCGGGACTCATATGCTTGATGAAAACGATGGAAGCTATAACATTAGCTATATAAAGAAACAATTTCCGGATGGCGGAGTTAAGCTAATAGAATGTGTATATAGAATCCAAGGGCTTATGGTTGCTAAAGGAAACCCATTAGGAATTAAAAGCGTTGAAGATATCATCAAGCTTCGCTATGTAAACAGACAAAAGGGTTCGGGCACAAGAATTTTAATTGACTATTTAATAAAACAAAAAGGAATCGCGCCATCAGATATTAACGGATATGATAGAGAAGAAACCACGCATACTGCCGTAGCTGCACAAATCGCAGCAAAAACAGCAGACGCCGGAATGGGGATTTATTCCGCAGCAAAAATCTATGGATTAGATTTTATTCCTGTATGTCTTGAGCAATACGATTTGATTGTTAGTGATGATGCGTATGAAAGTGAAATGTTTAAGGAACTTTTAGGCATTTTAAAATCTGACGAATTTAGAAAGCGTTTAGAAACACTTGGCGGATATGAACTTCATAATCCGGGAACAGAAAGAAATATATAAATAAAAAACCAGGCCGAAGCCTGGTTTTTTTATGAACAATTATTTTGCTGTTTTAAGTGTATGAATTAATCTTCTAAAGTCATCATCATTCCATACTACAGGAACTGGATAAAGAGGATTAGCTTCAGCTTTTGCCCATGCAATGATTTGATTGATGTCTTCATCTTTAATTACATCGAAGCCTGCAGGAATTTCCATCATCTTCTTCATTTCATCAATCCAGTCGATAAACTTGAGAGCTTTTTCTTGATTGTTTGCACCTTCCATGCCGCAGACGTCTGCTAAATCAGCAAGCTTGTCATATACAGAAGGTCCGAATTGTCTCATTACATGAGGAAGAATTACAGACATTGCAAGACCATGAGCTACGCCATAAAGACCACCAAGAGTGTGACCTACGGCATGAACATAACCTACGCATCCTCTTGTGAACGAACGGCCTGCATAAAATGCTGCAAGTTGCATGTTCTGTCTTGCCTTAAGATCGCTTCCGTTTTTATATGCTTCGTAAAGATTATCATAAATAAGTTTAACAGCTTTCTTTGACAATTCCTTTTCAAGCGGTGTGCAATATGTCCAGTTGGTATAACTTTCAACTGCATGGCATAAAGCATCCATTCCGGTTGTTGCAGTTACAAAAGGAGGAAGAGCCATTGTAAGCTCTGGATCGAGTACTGCATATTTTGGAAGAATTGAAGGATCGTTGATAGATGCTTTGTGATGAGTCTTTGAATCTGTAATTACAGCAGCAACTGTTGTCTCCGAACCTGTACCGGATGTTGTTGGAACAGCCCAGAACGGACAAATCTTTTTATGAACTTTAAGAAGTCCTTGAAGCTGAGCGATACTCTTGTTTGGATGTGCATTCTTTGATGCAATACCCTTTGCGCAATCCATAGGGGAACCACCACCAAATGCGATTAAACCTTCGCAGTGGTTTTCTTTGAATGCTTTGAAACCAGCTTCTACATTGTCTGATGTTGGGTTTGGCTGAAGATCACTGAATACAACATATTCAAGGCCAGCTTCTTTGCAAGCATCCATAAGTCCGTTAGGAACACCAAGTCCTAAAAGCCCTTTATCAGTAACAAGAAGAACCTTCTTAACGCCTTTAGCTAAAATCTGTTTTGGTAATTCTTTGATGCAACCAGGACCTTCGATATACTCTGGCATTCTATATCCCATGAAATAGTTGCCAACCTTCATAACAGCCTGAAAAACTCTGCAGTAAATCTTATACATACTATTTTTCTCCTTTGTTAAATGTGCTGGGATTGTCCCCGGCTGACACATTGTTATAACGTCTATTGGGCATACTTTCGCACATATTCCGCATCCGATGCAATTTGCATCTTCTTTAATATAAGCGTAAGTATGTATATCTCCATGATATGTTGGGCGACTTAACGCCAAACAATCCATAGGACAATTTTCAATGCAGACACTACAGCCTGCGCAGGTGGTAGCATCAATATATGGCTTGTCTTTTTGAACAACTTTTTTCTCTTCGTCCATAGCTTAACCTCCACATACAGGGCTCATTAATTGAACCTCATCACCATCTTTAAGTTTGCAAGTTTTTTTAGTTTGGCCGCCGTTTACAATTATTATGCAACCATCAATATCTTTTGAACTAATCTTTGTATTTGGATTTACTTCTTTTGCTTTTTGTAAAAGTATCGGATATAAATCTTTTACAGTTTCTACGGCTTCTGTCTCAAAAGATTTAATTCCTGTGTCTAATCTAAAGAGTCCAAAAAGTTTTACATTAATCATATTTTAGCCTCCTTATTTAACATTAATCTTTAATTTACGAAGTGTAGCTTCTGTTGGTATTCCGTTTTGATCCCAGCCTCTTGCTTTGTAATAAGTTTTCTTCATTGTTTCAAGAGGAACTTTTGTCTTAGGATTTGCTTTATCCTGAGGCTCGTCAGTTAATCTCTTTGGCAAAGTATCAATTTTACTTGATGCTCCGAATTTTGTATTTACATAACGCTCGAGGGTATAAGATCTTTCTCCGGTTCTGATATATTTACCAAATGTCATTGGCATTCCTAAAGCATACTTAAACATTTTTGTATGATGGAATACCGGCAGATGTATTGCGAGTGCCGGAGATGTTCTGTTAATAAGTCTAAGAACTCCTCCGATATAAGGAATTGCCTTGTTACAAATAGTTGTAATTACTCCGTTTGGTCTTGTAATTAAGAAACCAGGGAAGAATGCATATGATGTGAACAGACATTGTCCTGAAGCAGAGATTGTTTCCATTAAATCTTGGAATAGCATAGTGAAGTCTGCTTTAGCGTGTGGTGTTAACGGGTTAGTATAAAGACCTAAGCCTTCAACAATTACCATGTATCCGCCATTTAGGTGGCAACCACCTCTGTTTGCAACTGCATAGCCGAGTCCTTGACCAACAGCTCTTCTTGGTTCATATGCGGCAAGTTCCATTCCTTTTGAATGAATGGCAAATTCGGTTCCGCCATATTTTTCTGATAAACGTTTTGAACCATCAGCAAGCTCATTGCCGATGCCTCTTCTATGTGCAATATCATCCCAAACTTGAGAGATGTTATCGGTTTTGCCAAATTCAAGGCCGTTATTCCAAAGACCTTTTTCATTTGCTTCCATTGCCCATGCTAAGGTTGAAGATGCTGAAATTGCGTCCATCCCAAGTTCATCAATTTCATAGTTCCAGTCAAGAATCTTTTGCATATCATTGTTTAAGATTCCACCGCCAAGTAATCCGAGTGTTTCGAGCTCAGGTCCCTTAACTTCTTTTCCTTTTACATCAACTGTTCGTGCACATTTAATAGGGCAAGTTAAACAACCTTTGTTTACAATATTAAAATCTTCGGCAAGTGTTTCACCGCAGACATCATTGAATTTTTCATACTTACCATAGCTGTAGTTTTTGGTGGAAAGCATTCCTCTCATTTGCATAGATGAAACAAGTCCTGCTGTTCCAAGTCTTGGAAGCTGATTTCCTGTGAGAGGATGATTCTTCAAATACTTGAACCATTTTTTACACCATGCGCTTGTCTTTTCCTGATCTGCAACGCTAACCTGTTTTGTTCCACGAACAGTTATTGCTTTTAAGTTTTTCCATCCAAAAACGGCTCCGGTGCCACCACGGCCGGAAACTCTTTCATCAGAAATAACAGATGAATATAAAACGAGGTTTTCTCCGGCAGGTCCTATTACAACATTAGCAAATTTCATAGGCTTGCCATTAGGAAGCTTGTGCTTTTCTTTTAAAGCCTCTTGAGTTTCACCGGTTTTCATGCCCCATAAATCATCGGCATTATGCATGGTAAATTCCCCGTTATTGATTTCAAGCCAAGAATGTTCGCTGCATTTACCTTTTAAGATAAGGGCATCAAGTCCTGCTTTTTTAAGATAGTAGCCGAAACGGCCACCACAGTTAGAAGATGTAGTGATTCCTGTTTGTGGGGACAATGTAGAAATGTTGAATCTGCTTGAGCTAGGCGCCCCAGTACCTGTTAATGGACCTGTAGAGATGATGATTAAATTCTCTTCAGAGAACGGTTTTTCCTGACCTGTAAAATTATCAGCCATAATTTTACTTGCCATTGTTTTACCGCCAATAAAAAGCTCTCGGTCCTCATCTGTCCACGGATATTCCGTGAGTTCTTGGGTGCTAAGGTTATACATTACAACCTTACCCATGTAACCTGAATACTTGCTTGCCATGGTTTTTCTCCAAAATAAAACAACGGGCTCCTTCGCAAAACGGCAAGTAAGGGTATTACGCCCCTACTCATTGGCTTTTAGGACACTACCTGAAGATTGGCGTCAACCCTAAGAGCTCGGAGCAGATAACTATTTGTAAAAGTATACACTCATACATCATTATTATAGCATATAATAGAAGAAAATATCTCATACTTTAACTAATTTTAGCAGTATGATAAAATAACTTAGTTATGGAATTTGCATATAACATCTTTTTGCTTTTTGGCGGGATAGCACTTTTCCTTTTTGGAATAAACTTCATGTCGCAAAGCCTGTATGAAGCATTGGGTGACAACTTAAGAGATATATTGGAAAAACTGACATCAAGTCCGGGCAAGGCTTTGATTCTCGGTATTGTTGTTACGGCATTGATGCAATCTTCCGGAGCAGTCATGGTTATGGTAACAGGTTTTGTTGCCGCGCAAATTATGACATTGTCTCGCGGAATCTTTGTAATGCTCGGGGCTGCTATTGGTACAACCATTACAGCTCAGATTATTGCATTTGATATTGCTTCATGGGCTCCGGCCATTTTGTTTGTCGGATTGGTTTTATATCAGTTTGTAAAGAACAGAAAGTGTAAAAAAATAGGCGCTGTTGTGCTCGGTTTTGGAATGCTGTTTATGGGCATCTACCTTATGGGTGAAGCTGTTGATAAGATGAGTCTTAATGTACTTATGCAGACTTTCTTACATAAGTTTAACAATCCTTTGCTCGAAGCACTATTTGGCTTCGTTTTAACTTTTGTTATTCAGTCTTCATCTGCTTCTGTAGGTATTTTGCAAGTATTAATGACAGGAAGCTCATCATCAGATTTCCAACTTGCATCTGTTGTTTATATGATAATTGGTATGAATATTGGTGCTGTAGCGCCGGTAGTTATAGCATCGCTATCAGGAAATCGTTCCGGAAAGCGCAGCGCACTGTCCGCTGTTATGACAAAAATTTTAGGAGCAATAATTTTTACAATAATTATGCTCATTTTCCCGAAATCGGTAGGCCTCATTGCTAAAATAAGTGCTGATCCGGCAAGGCAGATTGCGAACTTCCATTTAATATTCAATATTGTCGGAACGGTTATTTTAATTCCGTTTGTTTCGTTTATTGCAAAATTAATTATGAAATTAGTGCCGGATAAAGCCGAAGATTCCTTGTATTCTAAAAGCTTATTATATATAGGCAAGGGGCAAGATAAGGCATCATCTGTTATGATTGCACAAAGCAGGCAAGAGATTTTCAGATTTTCAGATTTAGTAAAAGATAATTATCATAATGCTATGCAGGCTTTCTTTACACAAGATGTAGATTTGGCTGAGTTAGTACAAGAGCGAGAAGAAACCATAGATTTTTTAAACAAAGAAATCTATCAATATTTACTTAATTTAAGCGGAAAGTTTCTTCCGGAAAATGATTATTCTATTATCGGTAGAATGTTTAATGTTTTAACAGATCTTGAGAGAATTGGAGATCATGCAGATAATATTGCAGAATATACAATTGCTGCGAAGAGAGAAAACGCAACAGTATCAAAAACTGCTTGGGAAGAGCTTAAACTGATGGGTAATAAGTCAGTTCGAATTGTCGATGATGCAATAGAGGTTTTTAAAAACCATAATTTGCAACTTTTTAAATCTGTACAAGAGCAAGAAGATGTAATAGATGATTTAAAAGTACAACTTGAAAATAATCATATCGACAGAATGCATCACGCTACTTGTAATCCAAGAGGCGGAATACTGTTTATAGATATCATAGTCGACTATGAACGAGTTGCCGACCATGCTCTTAATATAGCAGAAGTGTTGTTTGATGCGCAAACAACTGATAAAATTGAGTGAGGTAATAAACTCCCGTAGTTAAATGGATATAACGGAGCTCTCCTAAAGCTTTGTTGGCGGTTCGATTCCGCCCGGGAGTACCATTTAAATTATGACACACGAAGACTATATGAAAGAAGCCTTGATCGAGGCTCAAAAAGCATATGATATAGAGGAAGTCCCAATAGGCTGTATAATAGTAAAAAATGGCGAAATTATAGCCAGAGCCTATAATACTGTTGAAAAAGATAAGCATCCTTTGGCCCATGCCGAAATGAAAGCTATCGATGAGGCGGTAAAAAAGATAGGGTGGCGGCTTTCCGGCTGTGATATGTATGTTACGTTAGAGCCGTGCGAAATGTGTAAAGGGGCTATTTCATGGGCCCGCCTGGATCATGTATATATAGGCACAAAGGCCAAAAAGGGCTCAGATTTTAAGCCAGAATTTGTCTTTGGAATATTGCCCGAAGCGTGCTACAATATAATAGTTAAGTTTTTTAAAGATTTGCGGAGGACCAAATGAAGAAACGCTGCATAATTCTTATTACAATATTAGCAATGATACTTGCATCAGCTACTACAGTTTTTGCAGGCGGTCTTGACCTTGTAGAAGTTAACCCAAAAGATGGCTCAAACAACAGCCAACCGGTTAACATGTGCGTAAAATTAACTTTTAACGATGTAATGGTTGGAGCCGATGATATAGAAGCTAATGCCGGAAGGTTCAAGATTACAAATCCGGATGGTGAAGAGCAATCTTTCCAAATGGTTTATAGCGAAAAGTATCCTAACGAACTTTGGCTTGTACTTGATGGTGCACTTGAACAGAAAACAGAATATAAAGTAACAGTTGGTGCCGGAGTTGTTTCTGCGAACGGAAAAACGACAGCAGAATCTACGAGTGTTACATTCGCAACAAGAAATACAAAGAATGATGGTTTAATTTCAACTGTTATGATGATTTTCATGATGGGACTGTTATTCTTCCTTTCAAGTAGAGCTGCAAAGAAGCAAAAGCAAGAAAATGAACCTTTAACAGTTGCTCAAGCAGAGAAGCTCAATCCATACAAGATTGCAAAAGCTAAAGGTTGGAAACTCGAAGTTGCTGAAGAGTATGTAAGACGCGAAAAAGAAAAAGCAAAGAAGGCCGAAGAGAAAGCTCTTGAAGATAAACGCAGAAGAGAAGCAATTTCTGCAGAAGAAAGAGCAAAGATTGAAGCAGAAGTTGACTCTGAAGAAAGACGCAACGGTTGGTTTAGAGTTCATACAAAAGGCAGTATGCTTGCACACGGTCTTGAATGTCCAAAACCAATCAAGAAAAAGAATGCTGCAAAGCGTAAAGCTGCAGAAGAGCGTGCTAAGAAGTATGCAAAGAATAAAAAGAAAAAATAGATATTATTTTCAAGGGCCGTGACCAAGGCCCTTGATTTTATATAAATAAAAGGAGAGCAAAATGAAAAACAAAAAATTTAGGAAAGTGATTTGCTTGATACTTGCTTGCATAATGATTTGTCCAAGCGTAGTATGTGCAGCACAAACAAATGATACATACAAACATGATCCACGTTTAAACAGCGTTGCGGCAGAAGATATTATTTATGATTCAACTGCAGTATATGGATTTAAACCAAATCCGGAATCAGCAAGATTAGGTTCTTATGCAAACTTCGATTGGAGCGATGAAAAGATAGTTAACAGCGCAAGACTTGAAAGAATGCAATATTTTGAAAGCGTTCAGGCTTTAAAAGATCTTTGTGATGAGCTCTTTGAAAAAGGAGAGTCTATTGAAACTGTAGCAAGAGAAATCAGCACAAAGAGAAATGAAATTCGTCTTGCTTCTTATGCAAATAACCCGGAGGGTTTAGCTGCATTAAAACAGAGCAATTTAGAAAACTTCGGAAACGAAACAGGGCCGACTCCGGAATACTTATTTGAAAAATACGGTTCTTGGGAAGTTGTTTTAGAAAAGGCTTTCAGCTTAAATCCTGGAATGGATGCTTGCCTTGGGCTTTATGATCTTAATTACGCTTTTTATATTCAAATCGGTCAATATAAAGAGAGCTATTATACAGATGCTATGCAATGGGGATATGATGAAAACTTATTTAAAGGCATCACTGATAATATTTATTCAGAATTAGAAAAATGCAATCGCGCAGAAGCAATCACATTAATATGGAATGCATTAGGAAGTCCAAAAGCTGACACAGGTGTAACAGTATTTGGTGATATAAATAACTCTGATTATTTTTACGATGCAGTTTCTTGGGCATATGAAGAAGGCGTAACAACAGGAACAAGTGAAACAACTTTTTCCCCATCGCAAACACTTACAAGAGCTCAGGTCTTAACATTGTTATATCGCTGCATTGGAGATAAGCAAGATGCAGAAAATAAATTTACAGATGTAGCAAGTGATGCATGGTATTATGATGCGGTTCTCTGGGCTGTTGCAGAAGGAATTACCACCGGCGCAACAGAGACAACTTTTAGTCCGTATAATTTATGCAAGAGGGCCGATGCAGTTACATTTATGTGGCGCTCAATGAATTAGACAAATAAAAACTCCGAAGCTTAGCTTCGGAGTTTATTTTTATTTTTCAGCAGAAGGTACTACACTGTAGCGCTTTTTACTGCTTGAGAGTATAACATTGGTTTGGCAATGGCGTACTCCGGAAATACTTTTAATTGTTGACATTAACTTTTCCAAAGTTTCTGTATTTTTTGTTGTAATCTTTAATGCATAGTCATATTCACCGGTTATATGGTGACATTCAAGAATCTCATCCGCATTATCTACAAACAATTGAAGCTCTTTAACGGCGCTTCCTGTGGTACTTTCCAAGCTTACGAGCATAAGCACTGATAGCTCTTTTGCCATCGCTGCCGGTGATAAAATCGTAGTATATTGTTCAATAATATTTGCCGTTTCAAGCTTTCTTAATCTTTCTGACACCGCAGACAGTGAGAGGTTGACCTTTTTAGAGAGGTCTGAAATTGAAACTCGAGCGTTTGCCTGCAGTATTTCCAAAATTTTTACATCAATTGAGTCAATAGTCATAATAAATCTCCTAAATCTTTCGTTATTTTTAAATATACCAAAAAAAATACGGTTTTGCAAGCGCGGTGCGAGCAAAGAAAAGCAAATAGAATGATAAAGAAACTGTTTTCTATGATATAATTACCATGTATGACTATGTGAATAAGCAAAAGGAGACTTTTTATATATGGAAAGCAATTTTATTCATGACATAATTGATAAAGACATTGCAGAAGGCAAGTATACACATGAAATAACTACCCGTTTCCCGCCGGAGCCAAATGGGTATTTACATATCGGCCATTGTAAATCAATTTGTCTAAATTTCGGGACAGCCAAAAAATATGGTGGAAAATGTAATCTTAGATATGATGATACTAATCCTGTAAATGAGGATGATGAGTTTGTAGGCTCTATAGAAGAAGATGTTAAGTGGCTCGGTTTTGAATGGAATAGTTTAAATAAAGCTTCAAACTATTTTGACAAAATGTATGAATGTGCTGTTCAGCTGATTAAATTGGGGAAAGCCTATATTTGTGAATACAGCGCAGATCAAATCAGAGAAACTCGTGGTACATTAACAGAGCCTGGAAAAAATTCTCCATGGCGTGATAGACCAGTAGAAGAAAATCTTCAAATCTTTGAAGATATGAAGGCTGGTAAATATGCAGATGGCGAAAGAGTTCTTCGTGCAAAGATTGATATGGCATCTCCTAATATGAATATGAGAGATCCGGTTATCTATCGAGTAATGCATGTTACTCATCAAAATACAGGAGATAAATGGTGCATCTATCCTATGTACGATTTTGCACATCCTCTTGAAGATGCAATTGAAGGAATCACACATTCACTTTGTACTCTTGAATTCGAAGATCATAGACCGTTTTATAATTGGGTTCTTGAGACTCTTGGTTGGAAAGAAGCTCCTCAGCAGATTGAATTTGCAAAGCTTAATTTAACAAATACTATCATGAGTAAGCGTAATATTAAAAAGCTTGTTCTTGAAGGAAATGTTGAAGGTTGGGATGATCCAAGACTTTGTACAATCGCTGGAATGAGAAGACGCGGATACACTCCGGCAGCACTTAGAAATTTTTGTGATGCAATCGGAGTTGCAAAAGCTAATTCATTAATTGACATGAGTCAGCTCGAGGTCTTTGTTCGTGATGACTTAAACGGTAAAGTCGATAATAAGATGGTTGTATTAAAACCTCTTAAGCTTATTATCGATAATTATCCTGAAGGACAAATTGAGATGCTTCCAATTGAAAATAATCCTGCAGAAGAAAACCCTACAATTCGCGAGATTCCATTCGGGCGTGAACTTTGGGTAGAACAGGATGATTTTATGGAAATCCCTGCAAAAAAATATTTCAGATTATTCCCGGGCAATGAAGTTCGTTTAAAGAATGCATATTTTGTAACATGCAACAGTGTTGAAAAAGATGCAAACGGAAATGTAGTTTGCCTGCATTGCACATATGATCCGGAAACAAAATCCGGAACCCCTGGTGCTGATGCCCGTAAAGTAAAAGGCACAATTCACTGGGTTGAGGCAAGCACTGCTGTTGATATTCCTGTTCGTCAGTATGGATATTTAGCTTATCCAAATGAAGAAACTGGATATAACGAATTTGATCCAAACTCCCGTGAAGATTTAACAGCAAAAGCAGAACCAAGTCTTAAAGATGCTCCTGCCGGAGAACGCTACCAATTCTTCCGCAATGGATACTACATTTGTGACACAGTTCTTTCAAAGCCGGGCCTTCCGGTATTCAACCAGATTGTTGGATTGAAATCTTCTTGGAAGAAATAAGCTGACAAAATAAATGCGAAATATATTGCTTACAATTGCATATGATGGAACAAACTTTTGTGGCTGGCAAAGACAATCAAACTTTAGAACAGTGCAAGGTGAACTTGAAAAAGCTCTTAGCATAGTGGTTGGCAAGCCTGTCGAAATTTCCGGGACATCAAGAACAGATTCCGGCGTACATGCAAAAGCACAATGCGCAACTTTGATTTTAGATGATGACGGAATTCCAACAGAGAATATTGCAAGGGCAACAAACGATGTTCTTGCTTTTGATAAGCTTGAAGGCATCAGCGATGTTAGAATAGTTGATGTGAAAGAAATGCCGGATGCTTTTCATGCAAGACATGATGCTAAAGGCAAAAGATATATTTATAAAATTTGCAATGCAATAGAGAAGTCTCCGTTTAGGCGTACACAGTTTTATCAAATCTCAAAGAGTTTAGATCTTGATGCGATGAGAAAAGCTGCAGAGCAAATTGTCGGAACGCATGATTTTAAATCTTTTGAAACTGCAGGAAGTACAGTTCACGAAACGACAGTAAGAACAGTATATAAATTAACTGTGGATAAAAAAGATGATGACATTACCGTCGCGATCGAAGGAGATGGCTTCTTATATAATATGGTTAGAATTATCGTTGGCACTCTTGTTGAAGTAGGTCTTCATAAAATAGATGCAAACGATATAGATAAAATAATTAAAGCAAAAGATAGAAGCAAGGCAGGGCATACAGCTCCGCCTCAAGGACTTTATTTAGATGAGGTGTTTTTCTAATGGATAAAAGACCAAGTTGGGACGAATATTTTATGGATATGGCAGAGCTCGCAAGAACTCGCACAACATGTCTTCGCCGTGGTGTTGGTGCCGTTATCGTAAAAGAAAACAGAGTGATTGCTACCGGTTATAATGGAACTCCAAAAAACATCAGCCATTGCAGTGAAGTGGGATGTTTGCGTGAAAAGCTTGGTGTTCCAAGTGGACAACGACATGAACTTTGCAGAGGGCTTCATGCAGAACAGAATGCAATTATTCAAGCTGCTTGTACCGGAGCCAGTGTTGATGGCGCAACTCTTTATTGCACAACACAGCCATGTGCAATTTGTACAAAAATGATAATTAATGCCGGAATCAAACGTATTGTAATCAAAGAGTCATATCCTGATGAGCTCGGAGAGTCAATGATTAAAGAGGCCGGAATAAAGGTGGATATATTAAAATAATATGCTCGAATTTTTTAAGGCGTTTTTCTTAGCCGCAGTAATAACCGCAATACTTACGCCTATTGCAATTAAAATAGCTCCGAAAATTGGTGCAATGGATGTTCCAAAGGACGAGCGCAGAATGCACAATCATCCGATTCCTCGTCTTGGAGGTTTAGAAATTTTAATTGGTATGGTTGCCGCTATTTTGATATGTGTTCCTCAAACAGAGGGACAGCTTGGCGGAACTCAAGTAAAAGGTTTCCTTGCAGGAGCTGTAGTTATAGTTATCGTGGGTTTGATTGATGATTTGCACGGATTAAAACCATTGCAAAAAATGGCAGGGCAAATCATTGCCGCAATAGTTCCATGTATGTTTAGTGTAAGAATTTTTGCTATAACAAACATATTTGGAGAAGGATATATTGAGTTCCCTGAAATTGTTTCAATTATCATTACAATAATTTGGATTGTTGCGATTATTAATACCATTAACTTGATTGATGGTCTTGATGGTCTCGCTGCGGGCGTGTCGATTATTTCTTGCTTCGCAGTTGCTTATACGAGTTTTCTTGCCGGACGTCCGGAAACATGCGAGCTTGTTCTTGCAATTGCCGGAGCTGCTTTCGGATTTTTAATTTACAATTTCCATCCTGCAAAAATATTTATGGGTGATGCAGGCTCTATGCTTCTTGGATATTCACTTGCAACAATGTCATTGATAGGTGTTTCATCTACAAAAGGCACAGTTCTTTTTGTAAGTCTTATTCCGATTATTATTCTTGCGCTTCCTATATTTGATACAGTTTTTGCAGTTATAAGAAGAGTTGCAAATCATAAACCGATTATGAAAGCCGATAAGGGCCATTTGCATCATAGAATTATGGCTCTTGGAATTGGACAACGCCGTGCAGTTATTGCGCTTTATTGCATTTCAGCTATTATGGGTGGTGCCGGAATTTTATGGACAATGCGCATGAGAGTTCAGGCTCTAATTCTTGCATTGATTGGTGCCACACTAATTTGGGTCTTTCTTGGAGTAGATCCAACAAAAGAAGTAGAAGAATCTAAAGAGGACAAAAAATAATGAAAGTTATAACTGTATTTGGGACAAGACCTGAAGCTATAAAGATGGCTCCGGTTGTAAAAGCTTTAAAAGCTTCGGAAGGCATAGAATGTGTGGTATGTGTTACCGCTCAGCATAGAGAAATGCTCGACCAGGTTTTAGAGCTTTTTGAAATTGTTCCGGATTACGATTTGAATATAATGAAACCAAATCAAACATTATCTATGATTACTGCAAATGTAATCACTGGTATGGAGCAAGTTCTTTTAAAAGAAAAGCCAGATTTAGTTTTGGTTCATGGTGACACTTCAACAACATTTGCTACTGCACTTGCATGTTATTATCAACAGATTCCTGTAGGACATGTTGAAGCGGGACTTCGTACATATGATAAATACTCACCTTTCCCTGAAGAGATCAACCGTGTTCTTACAGGCCATATTGCAGATTTGCATTTTGCTCCGACAGAAAGCAATAGACAAAATCTCCTTCGCGAAGGGATAGAAGATAAAAATATTTTCATCACAGGTAATACAGTTATAGATGCATTGCTTGAAACTGCGCAAAAGCCGTATGAGTTTGAAGATGAAGTTCTAAAGAATATAGATTTTGAACATAAGAGAGTAATAACTGTTACCTGCCACAGAAGAGAGAATCTCGGTGAATATATGGCAGAAATTTTTTCAGCTATTGCAGATATTGCAAAGGAGTATGATGACGTTGAAGTTGTATATCCGGTGCATATGAATCCAAAGGTTAGAGAAGAAGCAAATCAATATCTTGGCGGAATAAATAATATTCATTTGATAGAGCCTCTTAGCTATCAGCCTTTTGTAAAACTTCAAAGCAAATCTTTCTTCATTATTACAGATAGTGGTGGTATACAAGAAGAAGCTCCGAGTCTTGGCAAACCGGTTTTAGTTGTAAGAAAAGAGACCGAAAGGCCGGAGGCCGTTGTTGCCGGAACCGTTAAAATGGCCGGGGTTGAGCGTGCAAATGTTTATAAACTTGCTAAAGAATTACTGGATAGCAAGGAATCCTATGGAAAAATGGCACATAGTGCCAACCCGTATGGTGATGGTAAAGCAGCAATAAGAATTGCACAAATTATACAGAAACATTAACAAGCAGTTGTGGAAAGAACGTTCGGTAAACCCGAACGTTCTTGTTTTATTTCTTGTAAAATTTTTATAAAACACGCATGAAATCTTGATAAAAATGCTATAAGAGCTAAAATATATATGTAAATCAAAAAAACAGGGCGAAAACCCAAAAAAGCTTCGTTTTTTAAGGAGAAAAACATGAAAAAAGTATTAGTATTATTATTAACATTTGCAATGATTTTTAGCTTAGCTGCCTGCGGTGAGGAGACAGCAGATGACAGCTCTAGTGCTATCAAGGTTGGTATGGTTTGCATTGGCGATGAAAACGCTGCATACGACAGAAACTTTTATATGGCAGCAGACGCAGCAACTGAAGTCCTCGCAAGCAAGGGCATAGATGTAGAATGGTTATATACATACAATCACCCAGAAGGTGATCCTGTTGCAGTTGACTGCGAAGAACTCGCAGATTCAGGATGCCAGGTAGTATTCCTTAATTCCTATGGTATGGAACCTGCAATGCTTACAGTAGCAGCAGATTATCCAGATACAATTTTTGCAAGTCTTACAAATGAAGCATCACAAAGAGATGCTCTTCCAAACACAATCAATGCTTTCCCAAGCATATATGAAGGAAGATATTTAGCAGGTGTTGCTGCAGGTTGCAAGCTTCAGGAAATGATTGATAGCGGAGAGATTACTCCAGCAGAAGCTGTTATGGGTTATGTCGGAGCTTTCACATTCGCAGAAGTAGTTTCAGGATATACAGCATTTTATCTTGGTGCAAAATCTGTTTGCAAAGATGTAACAATGCTTGTTAAGTTTATTGGTTCCTGGGGAGAACCAACAATGGAAGCAGAAGCTGCTCAGGACTTAATTGATAACGGTGCTATTCTTGTTTCACAACATTCCGATTCAACAACTCCTGCAAGTACAGCAAGACAGCAGAAAGATAAGACAGTTTATCATGTTGGATACAACATTTCTATGACAGATGTTGCTCCTGATTCAAGTATTATTTCTTCAAGAATCGATTGGACAAATTACTTTGTATATGTAATTGAAACAATTGCAAACGGCGGAACAGTAGATCAAGACTACATGGGCCACGGTATAGCAGAAGGTGATGTAGTTCTTACAGACCTTAACGAAGCAATCGCTGCTTCATCAACAAAAGATAAGATTGCAGAAGCAGAAGCTGCAATTAAGGCCGGAACACTTCATGTTTTCGATACAACAACATTTACAGTAGGCGGAGTTAATCCAACTGAAGCTCTCGTAGATATGGATGGTGATTTTGCCGGAGATGAAGGTTATAACGCAATTTTCGATGGTTACTATCACGAATCATACTTCAAATCTGCTCCAAGCTTCGATCTCAGAATCGATGGAATCAAACTCTTGAACGAAGCATATTAAAACAAAGTGACGAATAAGAGCCTAACAGAGCTTTCTCTGTTAGGCCTTTTGTCTTATTAAAGGATTACAAGATAAAACAAATGGAACACGCAGTAGAATTTAGAAACATAACAAAAAAATTTGGAGATGTAATTGCAAGCAACTCTGTAAATCTTTATTTAGACAGAGGTGTTATTATGTCTCTTCTTGGAGAAAACGGTTCTGGCAAAACAACATTAATGAATATGCTTGCCGGAATTTATTTTCCTGATGAAGGTGAAATACTTGTTGACGGAAAACCTGTTACTATCGCTTCACCAAAAGATGCGTTCTCGTATGGTATAGGAATGGTTCACCAACACTTTATGCTTGTTGACATTTTTACCGCAGCGGAAAATATTGCACTTGGAATGGACGATGGCAAATATGATTTAAAGAAAGTTTCGGCGAAACTAAAAGAGATTTCCGAAAAATATGGATTCACCATTGATCCGAATAAAAAGGTTTATGACATGTCTGTCTCAGAGAAACAGACAGTTGAAATAATGAAAGCTTTATACCGCGGAGCAGACATTTTGATTTTAGATGAACCAACAGCGGTTTTAACTCCTCAAGAAACAGAAAACTTGTTTGAGATAATGCGAAATATGAAAAATGATGGCAAGGCTATCATAATCATAACGCACAAACTTAACGAAGTAATGGATGTTTCAGATGTGGTAGCTGTTCTTAGAAAAGGTGAACATATTGCAACTGTTCGCACTCACGAAACAACAGTTGACCAACTTACTGAAATGATGGTAGGAAGACAAATCACACTTAACATAGATAGACTTGATCCTGTAAATCCTCAACCAAGACTTACAATCGCTGGGCTTACTTGTCGCGATAGCGAAGGTGTGAAAAAGCTCGATGATGTTGGATTTATTGCATTCGGAGGCGAGATACTTGGTATAGCAGGCATAGCCGGATCCGGACAAAAAGAATTGCTCGAGGCAATTGCAGGTCTTAGGCAAATTGAATCCGGCTCCATTATATACAGTCCTGAAGGAAAAGCTCCAGAACAGCTTGTTGGAAAGACCCCAATGGAGATAAGAAATGCCGGAGTTGCTCTGGCATTTGTTCCGGAAGACAGATTAGGTATGGGACTTGTTGGCGGAATGGGCATGACAGAAAATATGATGCTTCGTTCTTGGAACAATGGTAAAGGCGTCTTTGTTGATAGAAAAAAGCCGGAAGCTCTTGCAGAAAAAGTATATGATTTCTTAGAAGTTGTAACGCCATCAATTGATTATCCTGTAAGAAAACTTTCGGGTGGAAATGTTCAAAAAGTTTTAGTAGGTCGCGAAATTGCAACATCGCCATCAATACTTATGAGTGCATATGCAGTTCGTGGACTTGATATAAACACATCTTATGTCATCTATAACTTGATGGCAGGACAAAAAGCAAAAGGTGTTGCTGTTATATTTGTTGGAGAAGATCTAGATGTACTTCTTCAACTATGCGATAAAATTTTAGTTTTATGTGATGGTAAAGTTTCGGGACTTGTAGATGCTCGAACAACTACAAAGGAAGAAATAGGAATGCTTATGACAAGTTTAGGAGGTGTAGAGTAAATGAATAAAAAAGAACCTCTTATCAGACTTGCAAAACGTCAAGATATGCAATGGCAAAAAATGTGGCTTATTAGAATATTAGCGTTTGTTGTTGCTTTAGTTTTAGGCGGACTCGTTTTCTTCGCGGCAGATTCAAATCCTATTGCATCCTATGGTGCTATGGTTGCCGGAGCTTTAGGAAAAAAGAGTGGACTTCGTCAGGTTGTAAAAACTGCAATTCCTCTTCTCGGAACTGCATTAGCTCTAGCTCCTTGCTTTAAAATGAAATACTGGAACATAGGTGCCGAAGGGCAAATTACTATGGGTGCTGTCGGAGCAAGTATATTTGCAATTAACTGTGCAAAGCTGTGGCCACAACTTCCATTACTTTTAGTTATGGGAATTAGCGCTGCAATCTTTGGAGCATTTTGGTCTTTGATTCCTGCTTTCTTTAAATCAAAATGGGGAACCAATGAAACATTATTTACTCTTATGCTTAACTATATCGCAATAGGTATAGTTGGATGGCTTCAAGGTGGACCGTGGGAAGGAAAACCTGGTTCTCAAATTATTCCGAACTTCGATAACAAAGCAGTTCTTCCAAAAGTTTTTGGAGTCCATATCGGCTGGATCATAGTTCTTGTTTTAGTTGCGTTTATGTATGTTTACATGAATTACACGAAGCATGGATACGAAATAGCCGTGCTTGGTGATTCGGAAAACACAGCAAGATATGCAGGTATGAATGTATCATTAGTTACAATGAGAACTGCAGTTTTATCAGGTGCAATTTCAGGTTTAGTCGGATTTATGATTGCAAGCGGTGCAAATCAAACACTTTATGCAGATGTTGCCGGAGGTGTTGGTTTCACAGCAATCACTGTATGTTGGCTTGCACAATTAAATCCAATAGTTATGATTCTTATTTCAGTTTTGCTTGCTATACTTTCAAAAGGCGCAAGCTCGCTTCAGACAGCTTTGGCTGTTCCGGCATCAATATCTGATATTATTACAGGAATCATTTTACTCTCTATGCTTGGATGTGAATTCTTTATAAATTACAAAATGATTTTCCGTAAGTCAAATAAAGTAAAGGAGGCTGAATAATGAATTTTAATCTTATAGGTCTCATAAAAGCAGCTGTGCTGAATGGTGCTCCATTATTGTATGGAACCAGCGGAGAAATATTAACCGAAAAATCCGGAAACATGAATCTCGGTGTTGAGGGAATGATGTATATGGGCGGTGCATTTGGTCTTGCAGGTGCTGTCGTTTACGAAAAAATTGCCGGAGCAAACGCAAACGGTTTTGTTGCGATAATTATTTCTCTTCTTTGCAGCTTTATTGCCGGAGCTTTAGGCGCTTTAATATTTAGTTTCTTAACAATCAGCTTAAGAGCAAATCAAAATGTAACAGGTCTCGCACTTACGATTTTCGGAACTGGCGTCGGACAATTCGTTGGCGAAATCATGCGTATAAAAATCGGTGGAAATGTTACAATTAGCAATGCACTTAAAGATGCTTTTGCAAATTCTATTTTCCCGAAATCTATGCAAGAGATTCCTGTTGTCGGGCCGTTACTATTTAGTTATAACCCATTTGTTTACCTCGGGCTTGTCATGACTTTGCTGATGGCATGGTTTTTAAATAAAACACGTCATGGCCTTTATCTTAGAGCCGTTGGCGAAAACAGTGCGACAGCAGACTCTGCCGGAATCAATGTAGAAAAATATAGATACATTGCAACTGTAATTGGCGGAGGTATTTCTGCCATTGGTGGAATGGTTTATACAATGACAACTGCCGGTTCTGTATGGAACCATACAGCTCTTGTAGGAGAAGGTTGGGTAGCAGTAGCTCTTGTAATCTTCTGTCTTTGGAAGCCGCTTAATGCAATTTGGGGAAGCGTATTATTTGGTGGACTTTTGATTTTATATTTAAGACTTCCATTAGGATTTATCCCTACGCAAATTTATAGGATTGTTCCTTATATAGCTACAGCCATAGTACTGATTATAGTGTCTATGCGCCAAAGAAAAGAGGATCAACCACCAGCAGATTTAGGACATTCTTATTTCAGAGAAGAAAGATAGAAAAACGCTCGGAAGCAAATCTTCCGGGCACTTTTTTTAAACTTTTTAGGCAAAGATAGCTATTTTGGGGGCTTATTTTGTTTAATTTTCTACAAGCTGTTATATTTTTACAAAAAACCACTATATATAGTGGCATTTTTTGTGTTCAAAGCACGAAAAAGCTTTAATTTTTATCGTTTTTTTGATATAATTTATTAGTTAAAATGGATTATTATGGATAGGTGTCTACATTATTATGGGTAATAAAAAAACACTTGGTAATTTTATATTGCTATTAACAGCTTTTATATGGGGAATGTCCTTTGCATTTCAAAAAGAAGGGGTTACTACAATAGAACCTTTTACTTTTGGAGCATCACGTTGCCTGCTTTCTGCTATTTCGGTAGGAATAGTAGCTTTTATCAGTGAGCGAGGAAAGAAAAGGACAAAAGAGTATAAACGAACAACAATCAAAGGCGGAATAATTTGCGGCATATTTTTAACTGTTGCGACAAATCTTCAGCAACTTGGTTTGGTTAGAACAAGCGCCGGTAAAGGAGCATTCATTACAGCACTTTATATGCTATTGATTCCAATCTTCTCTTTAATTTTCTTCAGAAAGAAAATTAATTTGCAATCTTGGATTGCAGTTGGTATCGGAATCATCGGAATGTATTTGCTTTGCATTACTGCCGGATCAACAATCGAGACAGGCGATTTTTATATAATTGGTTGCGCAATATTTTTCGCATTTCAAATGCTTGCAGTAGATCAATATGCTAATATAGCAAACCCTCTAGTAATGTCAACAATACAATTTATTATTAACGCTATTGTTTCAGGTGCTATTGCATTTATTTTTGAAACTCCAAGCCTTGCTGGGATAAATTCTGTTCTGCCGGAGATTCTCTATTGCGGAATATTAAGCGGTGGCGCAGGTTATACGCTTCAAATGATTGGACAGGGAATGACCGATCCAACCAGTGCCGGACTTCTGCTTTCTTTCGAAAGTGTTTTCGGTGCAATAGGTGGAGCTTTGATGCTGCATGAAAGAATGTCGGTAAAAGAAATTATCGGCGCTGTAGTTATGTTTATTGCAATTATCTTGGTACAACTGCCAAGTAAAAATAAGAACGATTCTAAATAGTCGCTCGCGGGGCGAAAGGAAAACGAAATGTCAGACAAAAAAACTTTTTACATCACAACTCCTATTTATTATCCAAGTGATAATCTTCATATTGGACATACATATTGCACGGTAATGGCAGATGCTATGGCTCGTTTCAAGAGACTTCAGGGATATGATGTTCGTTTCTTAACAGGAACAGATGAACATGGTCAGAAGATTCAAGAAAAAGCAAAAGCAAAAGGTGTTACTCCACAGCAATATGTTGATGAGATAGTTGACGGAATACAAAAGCTTTGGGCAACAATGGAAATCTCATATGATGATTTCATTCGTACCACACAAGATCGCCATATGAAACGTGTGCAGGATATCTTTATGAAGATGTACAACAAAGGCGACATTTATAAGGGTGCATACGAAGGTTGGTATTGTACACCTTGCGAATCTTTCTGGACAGAAACTCAAGTTGGTGAAAACCATATTTGTCCGGATTGCGGAAGACCGGTTCAAAAAGCTCACGAAGAAGCTTATTTCTTCAAGCTTTCAAAATATGCAGATAGAATAAAAGAACTGCTTAAAGGTGGAGAATTTTTACAACCTGAAACAAGAGTTAATGAGATGCTTGGATTTATAGATCAAGGTCTTGAAGATCTTTGTATTTCAAGAAGTACTTTTGACTGGGGCATTCCGGTTCCAATTGATGAAAAACATGTAATGTATGTATGGCTTGATGCACTTTCAAACTATATTACATCACTCGGATATCCTGAAGTAGATAATGAAAGCTCAGAACTTTATCAAAAATATTGGCCATGCGATTACCATCTGGTAGGAAAAGAAATTGTAAGATTCCATTCTATCATTTGGCCTGCAATGCTTATGTCTATTGAAGCTCCGCTTCCAAAGCACGTATTAGGTCACGGATGGCTTTTAATTGATGGCGGCAAAATGTCAAAATCAAAAGGCAATATAGTTGATCCTGTTGTATTGATTGATAGATACGGAGTAGATGCTCTTAAATATTTCTTACTTCGTGAATATACTTTTGGACAAGATGGTGCTTTTACTAACGAAGTAATGCTTAATAGAATGAACTACGACCTTGCAAATGATTTGGGAAATCTTGTTTCAAGAACAGTTTCCATGATTGAAAAATATTGTGGCGGAGTAGTTCCTTCTGCAGGAACAGATGAAGGTCCGGATAAAGAGCTTAAAAACATGGCTGTTACATGCTATGAAAGACTCGAAAAGCGCATGGATAAATTTGAATTTAATCTTGCATTAGAAGAAATCTGGACTCTTATCAGACGTACAAATAAATATATAGATGAAACAGCTCCATGGGTTCTTGCGAAAGACGAAGCAAACAAAGCAAGACTTGATGCTGTAATGCACAATTTAGCAGAATCTCTTAGAATTGTTTCAATCTTAATCTTCCCGTTTATGCATCACACAAGTGCCGAGATTAGAAAACAACTTGGTTTAGTAGAACATGTTTGCAGCGGAGATGTTTGCACAAACAAGGTAAAGGAAGCTGTTTGGGATGATGCAAAGGTATACGACCTTATGAACGGTGAAACAGTTGCTAAGGGCGCAGCAATTTTCCCAAGACTTGATATTGAAAAAGAATTGGAAGAACTTGAAGCTCTTAAAGCTCCGGCAGTAAAACCTGTATGTACAAAAGAATTAATTGAATTTGATGATTTCGAAAAGATTGATTTAAAAACAGGAACAATAGTCAAGGCAGAAAAACATCCAAAAGCAGATAAGCTGCTTGTTTTCCAGGTTGATTTCGGCGGAGAAGTTCGCCAGATTATTTCCGGTGTGGCGGGAAGCTTTAAGGCTGAAGAATGTGTTGGCCAAAAAGTTGTTGCGGTTGTAAATCTTAAGCCGAGAATGCTTAGAGGGCTTGAATCAAACGGAATGCTTCTTTATGCTTGCGGCGAAGATGGAAAATACAAGTTTGTTGAGACAAAAGCAGACAATGGTGTAGAAGTTGGTTAAATTATTTGATTCACATTGTCATTTAGAGGATGGCATGCCACATGATATAGATAAAATGGTTTATATCGCGTGCGATTTTGAAAGTTCCGTCGAATCTATTGAATGGACGAAAAAAGAAGATCGCATCTATGGTACAGTTGGAATCCATCCGGAGTTTGCAGACAAATGGAATGAAGATTTACAAAACAAAATTGAAGAGCTTGCTAAAGAAAATAAAATAGTAGCTATCGGAGAAATCGGGCTTGACTATCATTGGGAAGATAATCCGGGCAAAGATTTCCAACGAAAGTGTTTTGAAGATCAAATTGAATTGGCAAAGAAACTGAAGATGCCGATTTGCATTCATTCTCGTGATGCTGACCAAGAAACAATGGATATATTAAAAGCTCATGATGCTTTTAACCAAACAGGTGGCGTTTTGCTTCACTGCTTTGGCGGAAGTGCAGAGCTTGCAAAACAATATATAAAACTCGGGGCATGGTTCTCTATTGCCGGGCCGGTTACATACAAGAACAATAGAAAAACAATTGAGGCTGTTAAAGTGATACCTCTTGAAAAGCTTTTAATTGAAACAGACAGTCCTTATTTAACACCGGAACCATTCAGAGGAAAAATGAATTGTCCCGAAAATGTAAAATATACTGCAATGAAGATTGCAGAAATAAAAAATGTTAGTTTTGAAGAAGTAGCAAATACCACTTATTCAAATGCGTGCAGATTCTATAGTATTACAGACAATTGAAGATCATAATCTAATACAAAAAGGTGACAGATTATTATTAGGGCTTTCAGGAGGCCCTGATTCGCTTTGCCTTCTTGACATATTAGCAAAACTTCAGCCTAGATTAGGTTTTAAGTTGTATGCTTTGCATGTAAACCATCAAATAAGGGGAGAAGAAGCTAACGAAGATATGCGCGCTGTAATTGCAATGTGCAAGGAATTATTAATTCCTATTACAGTTAAGGTTGCAGATATTCCGGCAATTTCAAAAGCCCAAGGCGTCGGCGAAGAAGAAGCAGGCCGCAATGTTCGTTATCAAGCTCTTCATACAAAAGCTCTTAAGATTAAAGAAGAGAATCAAGGCTGCCGAGTAAAAATTGTTCTTGCTCATAATAAGGATGACCAGGCAGAGACGGTATTGATGAGAATCCTTCGCGGCACCGGAGTCCATGGCCTTGCAGCAATGGAATATGAGCGTGATGATGGAGTTATCAGACCTCTTCTTGATGTAGCCAGAAAAGATGTTGAAGAATATTGTCAACTTAATGATTTAAAGCCTAACATAGATTCTTCAAATCAAAGCATGGAATATATTCGCAACAGACTTAGACTTAGACTCATCCCTGTTTTGGAAAGAGAATTTAATCCAAATTTAAAAGATGGTCTTGTCAGGCTGGCAGAATCTGCAAGGGAAGATGATAAATTTATCACATCAACAGCGAAAAGACATCTTCCAAAACTTGGCGATGCAAGAGATTGGGATGCAATGCCAAGATCACAACTCTCTCAAATGGATCCGGCTGTTGCCAAGAGAGTAATTAAACTAATGTTTGAACGCGCCGGAATGCAAAAAGATTTCACAGCGCTTCATATAAATAATTTGCTCGAGGCCATACACAGTGAAGGCCCGGCAACAATAGAGTTTGCAGATGGTTATAAAGCCATATTAGAATACGACAATGTTTATTTCAGAGGACCAAACGGAAAACCGATAGAGCCTCCAAAGAAAATAAAGATATATTGTAAGGTAGTTCCAATAGAAAGCTTGCCACCATTAAAAACTCTCGGTTCAAACACATGCGCTTTAGATGCGCTTAAGGTTTTGGCACAAGATTGCGATGTTCTTGTTAGAACAAGACGATCCGGTGATAAAATTAAACCTTTGGGTTTGGACGGAACAAAAAAGTTATCAGATTATATGTCTGATAAAAAGATACCTCAGGAAGAAAGAGATAAAATCAAACTTCTTTGCTGCAGGCATCAGGTATTATGGGTAGAGGGGTACACAGTTTCAGATCTGTGTAAAGTAGACGAGGATACAGATTTTGTTCTCGTAACAAGAATACAGGAGGAATAAAAATTGAACAAACGCAAAAATCCAAAAAGTCCAATTTATTATTTAATGATTTGTATTATAGCATTTGCATTAGCATTTGGTATTCAATCATTAACACGCAACTTATCCGGTCAGATTCAAGACTTGGACTTTTCAGAATTTGTTTCATATTTACAAGAAGGTAGAGTTGCAAGCGTTAAAGTAACGGCTTCTTCACGTTGTTACGAAGGCGTTTTGAAAGATGGAACATTATATGTAGCATATGCACCAACAGAGTACGATATGAATGCAGTATCAAACAACTATATCGTACCGATGGCTGCTAACGGAGACTTAGAAGTTCTCTCGGTAAAACCATCTACATGGGCTTCATTACTTAGTTGGGTTCCAACTATTATTATGCTTATCATGCTCTTTGTACTTTATAAGAACATGCTCGGTGGCGGAGGAGCAAAAGGCGTAATGGGCTTTGGTAAAAACAAAGCAAGAATGGAAAAAGACAGTAAGGTTACATTTAATGATGTTGCCGGTTGTGAAGAAGAAAAACAAGAGCTTAGTGAAATTGTAGATTTCCTAAAGAATCCAAAGAAATATACAGAACTTGGCGCAAGAATCCCAAAGGGCGTTCTTTTAGTAGGCCCTCCGGGAACAGGTAAAACATATATCTCAAAAGCTGTGGCAGGTGAAGCAGGCGTTCCTTTCTATTCAATCTCTGGTTCAGACTTTGTAGAAATGTTTGTTGGTGTCGGTGCCAGCCGTGTAAGAGATTTATTTGCAGATGCAAAGAAAGATAGTCCTTGCATCGTGTTTATCGATGAAATTGACGCGGTAGGTCGCCGCAGAGGCGCAGGTATCGGTGGCGGAAACGATGAAAGAGAACAGACATTAAATCAGCTGCTTGTTGAAATGGATGGCTTTGAAGTTAATGAAGGCATCATTGTTATGGCTGCAACAAACAGACCTGACGTTCTTGACCCTGCCATTTTAAGACCGGGTCGTTTTGATAGACAAGTTACTATCGGAACCCCTGATATTAAAGGCAGAGAAGAAGTATTTAAAGTACATTCAAAGAACAAACCTCTTGGCAGTGATGTTGATTTAAAAGTTCTTGCAAGAAGAACTCCGGGATTTACACCTGCAGATATTGAAAATATGATGAACGAAGCTGCTCTTCTTACAGCAAGAAGAAATGGCAGTGAAATTCATATGGCTGATGTAGAAGAAGCTATCACAAGAGTAATTGCCGGACCTAAGAAGACAAGTAAGGTTATGAGCGAAAAGGAAAGAAAGCTCACAGCATATCACGAAGCTGGCCATGCAATCGTTATGCGCAGTATTCCGGATTGCGATCCTGTTCACCAGGTAACTATTATGCCTCGCGGAATGGCCGGAGGATTTACACTTTCGCTTCCTGAAGATGATAAATATTATGAAACAAAGACAGATATGCTTAATGAACTTTGCCACTTGCTTGGCGGTAGAGTTGCAGAAAGTATAGTGCTTGGCGATGTTTCAACAGGTGCGTCAAACGACCTTGAAAGAGCAACAAAAATCGCTCATGACATGGTTGTTAAATATGGTATGACAGAAGCTGTCGGACCTATTAACTATTCAGATGCAGATGAAGTTTTCCTTGGCAGAGACTTTACATCAAAGCAGAATTATTCCGAAGAGCTTGCAAGTAAGATTGATAAGGAAGTAAGAAGAATTCTCGATGAAGCTTATGCAAAGACCGAAGAAATCTTAAAAGAACATAGAGCAGAACTTGATAGAGTGGCTAATGGACTTCTCGAACTTGAAACTCTTGATAGAGACCAGTTCGAAGCACTTTATACTAATGAAAAAAGCGCTGAAGAACTAAAAGAAGCTCAAATAGAAAAAGATGCTACACAGAAGGCTGCTGACGAAGCCGAAGCAGCAAGAAGAGCTGAAGAAAATAAGAAGCACGAAGAAGAAATTCGAGCTGAACTTATGAAAGGTAAGCGTGTTGCAATCTTAGATAAAGATAACAATGTTATCTTTAAAGATATGGATGAAGAGTAATGACAGATTTTACGAATCAATTGCTAATAAACAGCATTTATCACTTGCTCAACTTTGAAAAATATACAAGCTTTCAGGTTGCAGCAAGGGAAGCTGCTATAGCGAACAATTTCCAAATAGTTTTATTTTCGGCAGATTTCAACCCTGTGTTTTCGGTTGAAACAAGACATGTTGCAACTATACAGGATGCAATTCAAAAAGGTATAGAGATTGGCATCCAGCAGTCAAGCGAAAATAGAAAGGTGTTATTCCAAGGGCTTACCACCTATTGGGGTCCACTTTTCTTGCATGATACAAAATATTATCTTATGCTCGTAGATAATGATGACTACTACAAGCAGGATGATATTATTAAGCTTGCAGAAATTATAGAGCTTGCCATGGGAATGTGGAACTATTCTCCGGAAAGAGATTTAAATGCAGAGTTTATCAGAGCTCTTAGGCGTGGCAACGCTCAACTTGCAGCAAATTTAATGACAGAACTTGGAATTCAAGAAAGTGAACTTTCAGGTGTTTATCTTGTTCCTAATGCAAGACGCGAAGAGGCTTTAAAGATTTTAACCATGCTTGAACAAAAATATGGTGGAAGAGCATTAAGAGTAGTTGAAAGAAATGAAGTTGTCGGAGTCGTTTTAAAAAGTCAATCCGAAGAACGTTTTGGCGAACCGGAATGGAAAGCTATGGCGAAGTCCATGGCAGATTCTGCCGGAGCCCCAAAGACCTTCCATGTAATGAGGGCAAAAAATGTTGACGATTTGTGTTCAGCATTTAAGCTGATTAATGAAACCGAAGCCTTTGTACAACTGATATTTCCATACAAGCATTCATTCTCAAAATATGAATTAGCTTTAACTAATAACTGTATAAACATTTGTATGAATGGTGGAAGCGTAAAAAAATATTATCAAGACTTGATTGCTCCTCTAAGGCTCGAGGGAAGTGATTCTAAATCAAAGAATCTTATTGAGACTTTAGAATGTTTCATGCTTGACAGTGGTATGAATGTTACCAAAACATCAAAGCTTATGCATATACATGCCAATACGGTGCAATATAGATTAAAACGAATTCGTGAAATTCTTGGTGTTGATATCACAGCTAATACTATAGTGCCGGGCTTAATGACATCGCTTGCGGTATCAAGAATCGAAAAGGAAGTTAAATCGTTTTGATGTGGACAAATCCATTTTTATTAGCTCCTCTTGCAGGCATAACAGATAAATCTTTTAGGAAGATTTGTTTTGAACATGGCTGCGGCATGGCTTTTACCGAGATGGTAAGTGCAAAGGGCTTATATTATAAAAATGAAAATACAGAAGATTTGCTTAAGATTGATGCTGATGAAGGGCCTGTAGGAATACAACTCTTTGGACACGAGCCGGATATGTTTATAAATGCAGTAAAATCTTTAGAAGAAAGACCAAATGCTTGCATAGATATAAATATGGGATGCCCTGTGCCAAAGGTTGTAAAAAGTATGGAAGGAAGCGCACTTCTTAAGAATCCGAAGCTGGCTGCGGAATGTGTAAAGGCTTGCGTTGAAAATACAAAGAAGCCTGTAACGATTAAAATGCGCATAGGCTTTGAAGATTCATCAGGCGCTGTAGACTTTGCAAAGCGAATGGTTGATGCCGGAGCTTCTATGATAACTGTACATGGGCGAACTCGGGAACAGTATTATTCGGGGAAAGCAGATTGGACAGTAATCAAAAAAATCAAAGAAGCAGTAAATGTACCTGTTGTTGGAAATGGCGATATTTTTTCAAGAGAAGATGCATTTCGAATGATGGATGAAACAGGCGTTAATGCGGTCATGATTGCAAGGGGCGCTATGGGAAATCCATGGATTTTCTCGGGCGAAAAACCAGAGCTCGATGAAATTAAACAAGTTATGACCAAGCATGCAAACATGCTTGTACAAGATAAAGGCGAATATGTTGGTATAAGACAAATGAGAGCTCATGCCGGACATTATATAAAAGGAATCAAAGGTGCAGCGGCCTTTCGCTTAAAGATTAACCAAGCAGAAACGCTGGATGAATTGTTAACAATTATAAAGGAGATATAAAATGAGCGAAGAAATCTTATTAACACAAGAAGGATATGACAAAGTCGTATCAGAACATGAATATTTAGTATCAGTAAGACGTGAAGAAGTTTCACAGCACTTAAAAGAAGCTAAATCTTACGGAGACCTTTCAGAAAATGCAGAATATGATGCTGCAAAAAACGAGCAGGCAGAACTCGAAGAAAGAATTGCTAAACTCGAATATATGATGCGTAATGTAAAAATCGTATCAGAAGAAGAAATGACAGGAGAACATGTTAACCTCGGTTTAACAGTTCGTATTAAAGATCAGAAAACAAATAAGCAGTACAAATATACAATTGTAGGTATCACCGATGCAGATCCATTCTCCGGCAAAATTTCTAACGAGTCACCTGTAGGCAAGGCTTTACTTGGTCGTTCAAAAGGTGAAGTAGTTGAAATCGAAACCGAAGGCGGAATTCTTGTATATAAGATTATGGAGATTTTAAAATAATGGCAGACGAAAAACAGCTTCAACAAAAACAAGCGCAGGAAAAACCACAAATTTCAGAAAGCGAACAATTTTTAATTAGAAAAGAAAAATTGGAAAATTTGCAGGCTGATGGAAAGAATCCTTATGTGATTACAAAATTCAATCAGGATGCTTTTTCTGCGGCACTCAAAGAAGAATTTAAAGATCTTGCTCCTGAAACAGATGGTGGCAAGACAGTAAATATTGCCGGAAGAATGATGTCAAAACGTGTTATGGGAAAAGCAAGCTTTGCTCATCTTAGAGATGATCAAGGCGACATCCAGCTTTATGTAACTCGTGACAATCTTGGCGAAGAAGAATATGCAGCATTCAAAAAGCTCGACATCGGTGATGTAATAGGCGTTACCGGTGATATCTTTAGAACAAAGACCGGAGAGCTTTCTGTTCGTGCGACTAAACTTATTCTTTTATCAAAATCATTGCATCCTCTTCCGGAAAAGTTCCATGGACTTACAGATACAGAAATGAGATATCGTCAACGTTATGTTGACCTTATCGTTAATCCTGAAGTTAAGGATACATTTAAAAAGCGTTCAATGATTATTAATGAGATCAGATCTTATCTTAATGAAAAGAACTATCTCGAGGTTGAAACTCCGATTTTAACACCTTTTGAAATCGGTGCATCAGCCAGACCATTCACAACACATCACAATACTCTTGATATGGATATGGTTCTTAGAATCGAAACAGAGCTTTATCTTAAGAGACTTATTGTCGGTGGAATAGATCGTGTATATGAAATAGGTCGTATTTTCAGAAACGAAGGTATGGATCCAAAGCATAATCCGGAATTCACATCAATTGAACTTTATCAGGCATATACTGATTTTGAGGGAATGATGGATTTAACCGAAGGTTTATTCAAGAGACTTGCAGATAAGGTTTGCGGAACAAGAAAAATCAGCTATCAAGGTAAAGAGATTGATCTTGATAACTGGACAAGAATGACAATGACCGAAGCTGTTAAGAAATATTCCGGTGTAGATTTTAGCGAAGTAAAAACAGACGAAGAAGCCATCGCTCTGGCTAAAAAGCATAATGTAGAACTTCCAGAAGGAAAACCAACAAAAGGCAATATCCTTCCTGAATTCTTTGATGCTTTCGTCGAAGATAAATTAGTGCAGCCGACATTCATTTACGAGTATCCAGTAGAAATATCTCCGCTCGCAAAACGCTGCCCTGACA
>JAZUJE010000019.1:0-5057 GCA_045642565.1 Anaerovoracaceae bacterium
TTTTTAATTCTATTGTAAAGGCCGTAGGGCTCGAAGACGAGGCGTCCTGGGCGATTGATTTCCCCGACAAAAACAAAGTGTCTAACGAATATGCAGGGGCGATTGCGGCCGGAGTCAACGCCGGATACATCTTTGGCCGAACCGATGGAACTCTTGACCCTTTAAGCGAACTTACCATCGAAGATGTAGATTATGTTCTATCTCGTCTTGATTTCAAACCCAAGGTAGAGACAGAATATATCACAAGGTATGTTGATAACATAAAATATGTAAGCATTCCGGTTCCTGTTATGGTTGGAGCCTGCAAGCCCGAAGATGGATATCATGTTTATCATCTTGATGCTGATGGAGTTTACAGATGTGGATGCGAAGAGGCACTTGAAGCTCCGGTAGGGACAGTAAAATTATTAGTGGCAAATTCGGTTGAATCGGAAATTGACCAGCCTTTGCCGAGCGAACCCGACGAGCTTTGGTGGCAAATTAGATCCGATGACTGTACGGTCTGCAGTGAAGAAGGTATCAGTATCAGTGTTGCCTGCAATGCAAAATGCTTTGACATAGGCGGCAGTGAAATTTCTTTTGCAGCTATGTTTAAGAAATATGATACGAAATGGTGCAAAATCAAGTTTTTAAGCGAAAAACAAAAGATTGTTGATAAATATGACACCGAGGCCGGAGAACAAACCATAGAGCTTATTTATGGGATTGAGATAGTAGAGGCGGAGGAATAAGAAAAAAGTTGCAGTAATGGAAATAAATGGTATAATTTAGTCGAACTTTATTTTTCTTTTTAGTGTTGACAATATGTCTAATACGACATATTATTTAAAAGGAATCAATATGACCGAAATTATTTTTTATGATACCGAAGATGGTAAATGTCCACTGCAAGAATATTTAGATTCCCTTGAGCCAAAGCTCTTAGCGAAGGCACTTAGAACGATTGATCTATTGGAAAAGAATGGTCAATCCTTGCGTGCCCCATATTCAGAACCGATAAATGATGGAATATTTGAATTAAGAATAAAGCAAGGCTCAAATGCGATAAGAGTATTATATTTCTTTTTTGTTGGAAATAAGGCTATTCTTACTAATGGCTTTACGAAGAAAACAAAGAAAACCCCGAAATCGGAAATTGTATTAGCAAAAAAATATAAGTCCGATTACGAAAGGAGAAACAAGTGTGAGTAGTTATAAAAAATATAAAGATACAGTATTATCAAGACCCGAAGTTAAAGCCGAATATGACGCTCTGCAACCAGAATATGATTTAATACAGGCTTTGATAGATGCCAGAACAAGCCAAAATATAACGCAAAAAGAATTGTCAGGAAGAACCGGCATAACGCAAGCTGATATAAGTCGAATTGAAAATGGTACAAGAAATCCAAGTTTAGCTATGGTAAAAAGAATAGCGAAGGGCTTAGGGATGCAAGTAAAACTTGAATTTATTTCATCGCAATCAAATGTCAATAAATAGCCTCCTATAGTTTTTAAAAGAACCAGGGGAGGCTAATAGTTTATATATCTTTATATAGAGAAAGGACACTCTTTTAAAGAGTGTCCTGTTTTGGTTGATTTTTTAAAGGAAATTTTTTATTTATCCAATTTCCTATACATTTTAATAGCAATTTGATAATTAAAATGATGGCAATTGCTATTATTAGTATGGTAACACAAGCGACAACACTACAAAGCTCATAGTACGCCATAATTAAATAGCCTGCCAAAATTAATAGTATGGAAATAGATCGCTTTATTAATGTGAGTATATAATCTGTATTATTATTTCCCACAAAAAACGCTTCACCAGAAGCATCTACGAGTGTCGTCTCATCATATTTATTTTCTCTTCTCTGTTGAATTTGAAAATATATTTCCTTGAAACTATCTACTATTAAGAGAACTGCTCCAACTATTTGAAATGAAAATGCTAATTTAATCATATTTTTACTCCATATATAACATTTTTTCACAGACCCTATAAACGAAGCAGGACACTCTCTTTCGAGAGTGTCCTGTTGTCGTTTTACCGATATACGGGTTTAGTGTTCTAAATTGTATTTAGAATTGACTATTTTGGACCAAAACTAATGTCTATAACATATGTTGTCTTTACAGTCTTTGTAGCTACAGGAACTTCAAGTTCTTCGATGTCATCTATAAGTTTTAATTGTTCCCATGTAACATGGTAACCATCATCAAAACTATCATCAATTGTATATCCTAAGAATGTATCAGTACTTGGGCCTTGTTGGATATCCACCTTGTCACCCTTTTTTTCCATAACCAGGATTTCACCATACTTAGTTGTAAGTGTAAGCTTTGGATTCTTTGAACCCTTATCGTCTTTTCCTGGTGCTGCTAAAATAGCATCTTCTACAGGTTCTTCATCAGGCATAACATCTGTCACTGTAGTATATGTAACACGAATGTTACCATATTCCGTAGTTTCAACCTTTATTTCATCCAAGCCTGTGATATTCTCAAAGCTTGTAGTTGTAGGGGTGTTAATTAATTCTGCACTTACGATATAGTCTTCAATAAAGATAGCTTTAATTACATCATAGTCAGCATCTGCTATGAAGCCAATCTGGAAATCTGCATTGTCATCAGCAAGTCCTTTGATATAAGCATCTCGAAGTTCGTCTTCAACTTCGGTCCATACGCCTTCTTCGTTTAATTCATAAATTGGGACATTCTTCAGTTTGCAACGAGGTCCGTTAATACCGCCAATTATGAGTTCATTTCCGTTGCAATATACATCACTGTCATCTACAGAATTATTAACAGCATCAATAATCTCATATACACCATCTTCATCAACATATGTTTCGAAGATATATGCATCGTTAATCAGCTCACGTGCAACTGCAGTTATAAGCCCTGCAGGGTCGCTAATATCAATGTCATCTCTTATGCCTTCTTCTGTAATCGCACTGATTGTGAAGATATCTTCTGTAACAGCCTTAATATCTTCAAAAAGATTCATATCAAGTGCAATCTGAGCTATATTGTCATATACTTTTGCATCAGCTACATATACAACCTTAAGTTCGTAGTCTTCTTCTACATACCAAACATCAAGTGCATTAGCTGCGAAGCTTGGGCATGTTTCAGCTGTATAAACTGTATATTCGCCATCCTGCTTATCGCTAAATGCCTTATCTCTGAATAAGAATACTGTTTCATCAGTTACATCAAAACCAAAGTGTGATCCATCAAGACCAATCACTTCATCATCTCCTGCTTTGAATTCTACTGTGTCAGTAAGTACTGGTTTAAGACCAACTAATCCTTTTGCTTCTACGATGTCAAATTCAGTTGGAATTGGGAGATTATAAGGAACAGCTATCTTTGCATCACCAAAGATCCATGGGAAGCCTGCTTCATTCCAATACACATAGAAATATTTCAAAACATCTTTTGCTTTAATGTCAGCTTCTTTATGTTCATCAAATACTGTAGCCAACTCATAGTCTCCAGTAATATCGTCGCCCTTATATGCTGCAGCGATAGCCTTTACTAATACTTCAATAAAGTCTTCGTTAAATTCGAATACCTTTTCTCCGTCAGCATTTTCTGAGAATGTAACAAGACCAAGTATTCCGCCTCCAATAGCTGTTGTGCTAACAGTTGGGATTTGTCCGATATTCTTAAGAACATCAGCAACGAGTTCTACAGAAACACTAACGTAACGGCTTCCTGGTATAATTTTTCCGATTGCGTCAACAAGTTCTGATGCAAGAGAGAATGTGTTTCCAAGTCTATCTAAACTGATAGAAACAGCTTCTTCTTTGTTTCCTTCAAGGTCAACGATGTCAGCCTTAAGATCTGCTCTCTTTCCGCCGTCTTTGTTTGACATCCAAATGCAGTCTACTACATAGTAATCTGTATCTGCTACGGAAGCGAATAAACCAATAACATTACCATACTGATCATAGTATGCTGTTACTGTTGTTCCGAGGTATGCCTTGTTAAGGAGTGTCTTAGCAAGCTTAATGAATGTTGAGAAATCTTTAGTATTTTCGAGATCGATATAATCGATGTAAAGTTTCTCTGCATACTTTTCTTCTTCGCCGTCAAGCTTTACTGCTGGATCGTTGAAGATATAAGCATCAAGCTTTTGTGCCTTTGAATCTGCAAGGCCAAGGATAATAGCTTCGTCAGCATCCTTTACGTTAACAAGAACGTAATCGTTCTTTGCATATGCGTAATCTTCATCTGCCTTAAGTGTTACTTTTGATGTTGCTGAAGACTTAACTGCGAGTGTAATAGTAGCCTTTGTCTTAACATCGCCGTTGTCCTTAAGTTTGAGTTCTGTTACCTTTTCTACCTTTGCAAGGTATGTGTCGATAACTACGGCTCTTGTTTCCTTAAGACCTGCTGTATCCTTTTCATAGAATGCAACGAGTCTGCCCTGAGCTGTGTATTCTTCGTCGTCTTCACTATCAGCAATTGTAAGTCTATCTGCGCCTGTCTTTGCTGCTCCGTTAACGTATGTTTGGAAAGCAGTTTCTTTTTCAAGTTCAAGATCATCAAAGATATCTTCTTCTGCTGTTGCTACTGTGTAGTAAACATCAGCATCAACTACGAATTCAACACTTTCCTTATTAACTGTGTACTTCTTAACTGGTCTCTTGAACATATCATCATCTGGATATGTAACCTTGATTCCAAGTCTAAGTGCGAAGTTATCTGCTTTACCATATGTAGCTTTTTCTGTGTAGTATTCTGAACCGAGTACTACTGCAGCCTTACCTGTTTCTGGATATCCAACGAAACCATTATCAATTACGTTGAATGCCATCTTTGCTGCTACTTCTCTTGCAACTGGCTTTGATCCATCGAAGCCTGTGATGCCCTTTACTAAGCCTTCAGCCTTAGCAACTTTAGCAACCTTTGCTTCCCAGCCAGCACCAAGCATACCTTCGATTTCAGCATCATATCCCATTGCGCAAAGTAAGATCTTTGCCCACTGGAATCCGGTAAGTGTTCCGTTAGGATCAAACTTACCATTGCCAATACCAGCAACGATGCCAAGACCTGCAGCTACA
>JAZUJE010000020.1:0-18341 GCA_045642565.1 Anaerovoracaceae bacterium
CTTTTATTTTCTTTCCAAATTGAATAAGCCCTTCTTTAATTGCTTTTGATGCAAAACCAGGTAAAGAATTAAAGGCTTGTTCTCCTTTTGGAAGCTTACCATTGCCATTTATATAAGCAAGCTTTTCATACTTTTCTTGAAATTTTGCTCCGGCCAAAGGATGAGAACTTTCAAAATCTTCAATGCGAACATCGCAAAGCACAGCAGAATTTGCATATTCACCATCACGAGAAGCATAGCTCATACCATTTGTCACACAAGTTTCTTTTTCAGAAGAAGAATCTACAACCTCACCACCGGGGCACATACAAAATGTATAAACACCACGATCTGAAACTTTGCAATTAAGTTTATATTCCGCAGGCCCGATACCGAGATCTTCATGAAAAGCTCCATATTGAGCTATATCTATACTGTGCTGGGTATGTTCAACACGAACTCCAATAGAAAAAGGTTTTTGCTCAATTAAGAAATTTGCATTTAGTAAATCTTCGAAAGTATCCCGAGCACTGTGCCCTATTGCAAGTATAGTGCAATCTGTATCAACACATCCGAGAGTCCATTTAGTATTAAATCTGACTTCTCCGCCGAGACGTTCTATTTCTTTTCTAATATTTACGACTGCTTTTCTGATTACATCCGTTCCTATATGAGGATGTTGTTTATACATGATAGAAGAATCTGCTCCGACATCAACAAAAGTTTTAAGCACAAAGCTTTGCGCAGAATTTTTTGTACCGGTAGTCAGCTTACCATCAGAAAAAGTTCCGGCGCCGCCTTCCCCAAATTGCACATTTGATTCAGTATTAAGCGCCCCGCCGCCCCAAAAACCTTCAACATCCTTAATTCTTTGCTCCATGGCGGCGCCTCTCTCCAAAACAATCGGGCGCGCACCGGCCATAGCAAGAACAAGAGCCGCAAAAATTCCGCAAGGCCCAAAACCAACGACAACAGGACGCTTATCAAAGTGCGCGCCCTCAGTCTTAGGTTGATAAATTTCGTTATCGGCCTTTCCGGTCTTTAATCTGTTTCTCTTGGCAGCATCAATAAGATACTCATCTTCTAAATCTGATTCAATATCAATAGAGAAAACCCGATAAATTATCGGCTTTTCTCTTGCATCGATAGACTCTCTGACTATCCTGCAAGCTGTAATACAGCCCTCAGGAAGCTTGAGTCTTTTTTCAACTATTGTAGGCATATCAGAAATATCTATGCCTGTTTTAATTTTTAATTCGTGAATGCGGATCATATATTACAAATCGCGAGCAACAAGCATTGCACTTGTAAATGCCCATGTTAAATTGTATCCACCACAATAGCCATCAACATCGATAAGCTCTCCGGCGAAATATAAACCGGGAACAAGAAGTGATTCCATATTATCAGGATTTATCTCATTCACATCTATACCGCCCGCTGTAGTCTGAGCGTCAGGCCAGCCTTTAGTTCCTGTAATATTAAAACTAACAGGATTGCCATCCTTCATATATTCGGCAAGCTTTGCCGGGATCAAATTTTCTAAAGGAATTTGCGCCAGCAATTCCTTTCTTTCTTCTTCACCATAATCCCAAAGAGGATTTACCGTTAAGGTGTAGCTTACACCATCTTCTAATCGTATACCTCTTGAAAGATCCATTACACAAATTCCCGAAATAGCATTTTTGGTAAATTGCACTTCACCAAAATATTCAAAGGCTAAAATTTCATCTCTTTGCTTAGTATGTTTTACTAAATTAATCATAGCCTCACATCTTACGCCGGCAATAGAGCTTATGTCTTCGCTGCATATCATAGGAACAAGAGCCGGTACAGGTTTTACAATATTATGGCCAAAGGCTTGCGCCAATTTATAGCCACGTCCATCAGAGCCAAATTGGATTCCGGCCTTTCCGCCTGTTGCAATCAAAAGCTTACGTGATTTTACGACTTGGCCATCTGTAGATGTGACAACAAAAAGATTATCTTCTTTTACAGCATCTTTAACATCAAATTCATATTTAAAATCTGCATGAGAAGCAGCTTTAATTAAAGCTTTTGCAACAGTTGCAGCTTCATTTGAACGAGGATACATGCGTCCATCATCATCTTCTCTTGCCACAATTCCAAAGCTTTCAAAAGCATATAACAAATCGTCTAATGTAACTGTTGATATTGCATTAGCGACAAAATCCGGATTGTTATAGCAAGAAGGATCAAGCTCTGCATTTAAAAAATTGCAACGGCCATTACCTGTTGCATATATCTTTTTTGCAGCCTCTTTATTTTTTTCGACAATACAACAATCGCCATCGAAATTTGCTGCAGTAAAAAGGCCGGCAGCGCCGGCCCCTATAATTGTTAAATCGTAAATTTTGCTCATTATCTCTTCATATCAAGCCAGTCAAATGTAAATGTCTGGGTTAATTTAAGGTCGGTTTCAGTTGCTCTTTGATCTGATAAAGGTTTAATATTAAATCTCTCATCTGCGAAGAGTTCTTCGAGCGTAAGAGGCGTGAAGCTTGCTAAATCATCGACCTCTTCTACCTTTGGCTTCTCTTCTTCAAGCTCAAGCAAGTATTCGTGACGCTTTTCAGCTTCGCCACCTTCTGCCTGAAGCTTAAATTCAGGAAGTTCAATTTCAGGAAGCCCAAGATCCGGAACCTTATTTTCCATCTCTTCAAGATTTACAATAGAGCGCTTAGCTTCTACATCGACATCATCTGTCTTTTCTTGAACAACAGTTTGTTTTTCAATAATAGGAATATTAGTCGGTCTGTTAAATACAGGTCTTGCAGCAGCCTCAATGTCTTCAATCTTGTTTGCTTTATTGTCGTTTCCCCATAAATCAGAGGCTTCGATTGGTCTATCGTCATCCAAAGATAAAGAATCTGCTTCGCCCATTTCAATATCAAATTGATTCTTTGCAGATTCATCTGCCAGCTTGATAATTTCTTCAGTTTCTTCCTGAGAGAATTCAACAGTTCTTTCACTGGCAGGTCTTCTGGCTTCTTTACGAGCCTCTTTAGCAGCCCTCTTTTCTTCTTCCTGGCGAAGCTTTTCTTCGTGAACTTTAGATCTTTCCTTGGAACGTTCAGCTTCACTAAGTGAGCGCTGTCTGTCACGTTCTTTACGCTTTTCTTCTGCGAGCTTTTTCTTTGCCTCAGCACGTTCTCTGGCCTCTTTAGCTTTTTGAGACTGATGCCTCTTAACCATATTAACCGAATAAATCGCAAGGCTAAATGCATTAATAATATAAATTACTGCAATTACATATAATATGTCATAATCAGCTAAAAAGTTAGGAACAAGCATAATAAAGCCGGCCATAGCAAGAACAAGTCCAAGAGGCATAACCGAGAACCAGTTGCGCGGATTAATTTTGCTTACAGCTAACGACTGAGAAATTCTTGAAAGTCCGGCAATCAAAGTCCATGCGCCAAAATAAACATCGATATGTTGCGCCGGAATTAAATTAGCCACAATAAGTAAACCAAAAGCAAAAGAATATAAGCCTTCCGCTAAAACAGTTTCCGGAAGTAAACTCTTTCTGAATCCAATACAATATGAAATTGTTATGAATAATCCGCAAAGCAGCATAGCTATGCTCAAGGCAAAAGCGACTCCGTCATATCCGTTACCGGAATATGCGAAGCAAAATGCCCCTGTAGCTGCCATTATTATGGATGATAAAGAAGTTAAAAATCTCATAACATCTAATTATACCCTATTTTACAGGAATAATCTCGTATTTTCTTTCTCCGATTCCAAGTTTTTCAGCGTGATTTAAGGCAACATCCCAGTCTGTATCAGGATGAACCATAACGAAAACATCATGTTCATGATGAGAATTACAGCAATTATGGTCTTTATATGCCGGCATTACAGGCATTTTATTAATTGCATCTACTGCGGCCTGGTCAAGAGAAACAGGATCAAAGCTTGCAAACATACCAATATCAGGAACCAGCTGAGAATCATGCCCACCGTTGCAATCGCAATTTGGCTGAATATCTATAGCAAGTCCCACATGAAATTGTGGCTTTCCGCCCAGTGCGGCTTTGCTGTATTCTGCTAACTTTTTATTAAAAACAGAGAGTGCGGCATCCCATTTGCAACTGATTGCAGACTTAGGACAATATGCGAAGCAATTTCCACATCCCACACAATTATTCTCATCTATTACAGCCTTATGGTCTATTACATGAACACCATCATTAGCGCAAGCCTTCATACAATTACCGCATCCAACACATTTTCTGTTGCTGATATGCGGAGTACTTCCGTTATGCTGAGCCATCTTGCCCTTCTTTGAAGCACAGCCCATTCCAAGGTTTTTAATTACTCCGCCATAACCGGCCTGTTCGTGGCCCTTGCAATGAGAAAGAGTAATAATTATATCGGCTTCTGCAACAGCAGCCCCAATATAAGCCTGTTTGCAATATTCTGCGCCCTCGACATCTATAACGCGCTCATCTGTTCCGCGAAGTCCGTCAGCAATCACAACAGGACATCCGACACTTGCAATATCATAGCCGTTCCATGCCGCATTATATAAATGATCTACGGCATTTCCTCTATATCCTGCATATAATGTACTTGCATCTGTGACAAAGACTTTTCCGCCCCTCTTCTTTATGTGGTCGGCTAAAACTCGTGCATACTGATGTCTTAAAAAGGATAGATTACCCCACTCACCAAAATGCACTTTGATTGCAACAAACTTATCTTCGAAATCGATATTATCAATTCCGGCGGCGGTTATTAAACGCTCAAACTTTTTAAGCAAATCATCGCCAAAAGGAACACTGTAATCTGTAAAATAAACCTTACTCATAATTTCTCCTTATTCCAAAACTCTATTTCTAAAATTAGTTATCATTGCATCATCAATTCCGCAGCCAACTTTTATAAAATTATCAACAGTGCCATAAAGTCTTTCCATTTCTTCAAAGAAAGTTTCAAGATAAGCACGGTCTAACATAAAGAATTGTTTCAATTTATCAGCAATAAACTCACTGGCGCCTTCATCGATAAACTCATCTCTCATTATTGATGACTCCCATTCTGCATGCTCAAGGCTTTGTAAATAGTCATCGAAAATATCTTCACGGTTTACGCCAAGAATCGCACAAAGCATTGCCGCAGTCATTCCCGTTCTGTCTTTTCCGGATGTACAATGGAATAAAATTGCGCCTTTATCATAATTGATAATATCTCGAATAAGCTCTGCAAATCTATTTCTGCTGTAATCATTATTAACCATAGAAGCGTAAAGAACCTTCATATCAGGAATCAAAGCAAGTCTTTCTTCTTCTGATTGAGCACTAATCATTAAAGCTCTTAAGCCCTTCATTGTAAGGCCGCCTTTTGATTCATCCTGAAGACAGAAATTAACATTTTCGATTCCTTCAATTTGGACATCCGGTTTATGCGAAACCTCGACATGAGTTCTAAGATCAAAAATCTTAGTAATATTAACATCTCTCATCCATGCAATATCTTTTTCATCAACATTATGCAGCATGGCCGAGCGTATAAGTAAGTTCTTTTTAATTTTTCGACCCTCAAAGGCAGAAAGCCCACCAAGGTCTCTTATATTTCTAATCATGATTTACCATTCTTCGATTTTAATTCCAAGATCATTATTAAGCAGACTTGCCGAAGTGACAGCAGCATTTCCATGCTTGCTTCTTATCTGATCGATTGCATACTCAAGCTGCTTTTCTTTTTTCCTCGACTCTTCTTTTTCAGGAGAATCAAAGAAACTAATCTGAGTCGAATAAGTTTCTCCTTTTTCAATTATATTTATTGCTGTAATCGTTAACAATCTTATAGGATTCCCGATATACCAATTATCAGCAATCAATTTCAGTGCCGCGTCCATAATATCTTTAGACAAATTTGTCGGTTCGTCTAATTTTCTTTGGCGCGTAATAGTAATAAAATCAGGGCTTTTAATATCTATCTTTACCCCTTGGCATAAATATCCATGTCTTCTTAATCTTTGAGCAACATGGTCTGATATTGCTGTAACCGCTGTCCTGATATCAGCTTCACCAACGAGATTTCGTCTAAAAGTTATACCGTTGCCAACAGATTTAGCTTCGGAAACATCACCCCAATGAGCAACAGGATCTTCATCTAATCCATTAGCATTATCTATCATCTGCTGGCCCATCTTTCCAAAGACAGATGTCATAAGCCTTGGATCAGAATTTGCAATATCGCCAATAGTATTTATGTTCATCCCTTTCAGCCTGCTTGCCGTAGCTCTGCCCACAAAAAACATTTCTCCGGCAGGAAGAGGCCAAAGTAAATCTTTAAAATTTTCTCTCGTTATTTCTGTAGTAGCATAAGGCTTTTTATAATCGCTTCCCATTTTTGCGAAAACTTTATTATAAGAAACCCCGGCAGAAAGAGTTAAACCAAGCTCTTTATATACAGTTGTTCTGATTTCATCGGCAAGCTCTTTACCGTTCTTTTTAAACATCTGAAGGCTTCCCGTTACATCAAGCCAACTTTCATCGATAGAAAAAGGCTCGACCATATCTGTATATCTTAAGTATATATCATTAATTAAATGACAATAGTGACTATATTTTTCATGATGAGGCTCAAGCAAAATAAGTTTAGGACATTTCTTTTTTGCCGAATAAATAGTTTCCGGAGTAACAACCCCAAAAGATTTTGCCAATTGGTTTTTAGCTAAAATAATTCCATGACGGTCGTCGGCACATCCGGCAACAGCCACCGGTTTATCTGCAAGTTCGGGATGCTCTAAAAGCTCTACGCTGCAGAAAAAACTATTCATATCGCAATGAAGAATTACTCTATCCAATACCTGAAACCTCAAGACTTTGTAATTTTTTCTCGTTGATCTTCGGCAGGTGCTTCTTGTCTTTTACACCAAATACTCATTACCAAAGATTTAGGGAGAAGTTTTACAGCTAAAACCTGAAGCTTAACTCTAAATCCCGGAATAGATACCTTACATCTGAAAGATAAATCTCTTAAGATTTTCTTAGCAACTTCTTTTGCTGTATAAAAATGTCCGTATTGCTTTATTGTATCATCTGTTATAGCAGTATCAAAAAATTCTGTCTTTACCCAACCCGGACATGCGCACATAACATGAATGCGTTTATCTTTAAGCTCTTTTCCAAGCGCTCTTGAAAAGCTTAAAACATAAGCTTTGCTTGCAGCATATACACTCATATATGGTACAGGCTGATGAGCCGAATTAGAACCGATGTTAACAATAGCACTTCCGCGTTTCATAAACGGAACACACATATAGCATAAATTTGTTAAAGCTTTGTTATTGATATCGATAATTCCAAGCTGCTTTTTAATATCAAGCTCATCGAAATGTCCGAAAAGACCATAGCCTGCGGCATTAACAAGAAGCCCGATAGTCGGATTCGTTACTTTAAAAGAAGTAGTCAAAGCATCATAAATGTAATCTTGAGATAAATCTGCTCGAATAAGCTTAACAGGAGTTCTGCAAGAAGAAGCAAGTTCCTCGAGCTTATCCATTCTTCGAGCTAAAACCCAGATTTCATCAAAATCATATTTCTTGTCAATTTGTAAAACCAGCTCTCTTCCTATTCCGGAAGATGCACCGGTAACAATTGCAATCAACATAGCTTATCTTCCCTCATCCTTTATGCAATCATACCCAAACAATTCTTTTGCATCGGCAAAAAACTCATCATTATTTTCAACCCAAAGGTCAAAATCTACTTTATATTTCTTTCCGCTTCGTTTGCACATAAGTGCAACAGGCATATCACCTCTATGAGCTCGGGCAAGTTTTCTAAATTCCGTTAAACCTTCTTCATCTGAAAACTTATCAGGAATAATAATCTTTACCATCTTTTCAATTCTTGGTTTAACGGCAGCTCCACCGGAATATTGATTAAGAAGTTCTACACTTGTAGCTAAAAGCTTTGGCGTATCTTCTTTTAAATCAAGATTTCCTTTTACAACAACGATATTGTCCTCTGCGATATTATCACGGCATTTTGCAAAAGTCTTCGGGAAAACAACAACCTCTATATCTCCATAAAGATCTTCCAAGGTCATAAATCCCATTTGATCGCCTTTTTTAGTTATTGTCTTTTTGGTCGCGGAAATAATTCCTGCCATAGTAACCGACTGACCGTTTTTATAAAGATTATCTTCTTCATTAAGAAGATTTGTATCACAGTCAGCAACAGATTTTACCTGCTCTGAAACCTCATCAAGAGGATGCCCTGTAAGATAGATACCAAGCTGGTCTTTTTCCATAGCAAGTAAATCTTTTTTACTGTAATCTTTGGCATTTGGAAGCTCGCGCTCTATCTTCATTGCGCTTGAAGTCTCTTGCATACCAAAGAGAGAAATTTGGCCTGAGAGGTTGTTTTTCGCCTCATTTTGAGCACTTTCTATGAGATCCGGGATAATAGCCAGCTTCTGCGCTCTGTTGCCAGGGAAGCAATCTAAAGCCCCTGCCTTTATTAGAGATTCGAGAGCCTGCTTGTTGATTGAATGAACATCAAGACCTTCAACAAACTCAAATATATCCTTTGGCATCTTCTTTTCGCGTGCACTGATTATTGCATCGACAATAGCCTCGCCAACATGCTTTACGCCAATAAGTCCATATCTAATCTTGCCCTCTTCTGTTGAGAAATTGCGAACAGACTTATTTACATCAGGAGGCAAAGTCTTAATACCCATATCAGAGGCATTTCTGATAAGAACTGCCACCGCTTTACTATCTGCCGGATACGTCATTAACGATGCCAAAAATTCTGCCGGGTAATGGTATTTAAGCCAGGCTGTCTGATATGCAACTGTTGCATATGCAGCAGCATGAGACTTATTAAAAGCATATTCAGCAAAGCTTGTCATTTCGTCAAATATCTGATTTGCCGCAGCCTCACTTATTCCTTTTTGCGCACAACCTGAAACAAACTTAGGACGTTCCTGTGCCATTTCATCCGCATGCTTTTTGGACATGGCACGACGAACGAGATCGGCTCCGCCATAAGTATATCCGCCAAGTTTACGAACAATATCCATAACCTGCTCTTGGTAAACAATACAACCATAAGTCGGAGCAAGAATTTCTTCAAGCTGTGGTGTAATATATTTAATTTCATCAGGATTCTTTTTACACTTTACATAAGTAGGGATAGAATCCATAGGGCCTGGTCTGTAAAGAGAAATACCTGCAGTTAAATCTTCAAGGCAAGTCGGCCCAAGATCGGTCATGAACCTGGTCATACCACCGGATTCAAGTTGGAATATACCAACAGTATTTCCGGATGCAATCAGTCTATATACACCATCCTCATCATAATTAATATGAAGAAGATCTATATCATCGCCATAAGCAGTCTTTATAAGCTTAAGACATTCACCCATAGAAGTTAAGTTTCTAAGACCAAGGAAATCCATCTTAAGAAGTCCCAGATGTTCGATTTCGGTCATGGTAAACATAGTTGCCATGCCGCCTTCATCAGAGCCTTTTCCTGTTGTTCTTACAAGAGGAACAAAATCATCAACCGGAGCCGGAGCGATAACAACTCCGGCAGCATGTGTTGAAGAATGTCTTGCCAAACCTTCAAGAATTTTTCCTGTATCTACAGTCTTTCTAACAAGAGGATCTGTATCATAAGCCTGCTTAAAATCAGGGCTAATCTGAAGAGCCTTATCAAGAGTCATTTTTAATTCATCCGGAATCATCTTTGCGACATCCAGAGCCCTTTGATAAGGCATTTCAAGAACGCGGCTTACATCTTTAAATACAGCCTTTGCTTTTAATGTTCCGAAAGTAGAAATTTGCGCAACATTATCTTCACCATATAAGTCTTTTACATGCTGAAGCACATCAGCGCGGTGTTCAATGCAAAAGTCTACATCAATATCAGGCATTGATATACGCTCTTTATTTAAGAAACGCTCAAAAATAAGTCCGAATCTAATTGGGTCAATATCGGTTATAGTCATAGAATATGCAACGAGCGAGCCTGCGGCAGAGCCCCTGCCCGGTCCAACAGCAATATCATGAGTTTTAGCCCAATTAATATATTCCCAAACAATTAAGAAATATCCTACATAACCTAAATCTTCAATAGTTTCAATCTCATATTCCAATCTCTCATCAAGAGCCGGATCATGATTCTCACCATATCTTTTAACAAGACCTTCGCGGCAAATCTGTTCAAAATAAGAATTTTCAGTCATACCCTCTGGCACTTGAGATTTTGGAATATGATAATTACCAAACTCAAACTTGAAATCTACCATATCGGCAATCTTTTGAGTATTATCTAAAGCCTCCGGGGTATCAGCAAAAATCTTACGCATCTCTTCTTCTGATTTGAAATAGAATTGATCGTTTGGAAAACGCATTCTATCAACATCAGAAAGATTGTTTTTTGTTCCTATGCAAAGAAGAACATCGTGAGCATCAGAATCTTCTTGATTAAGATAATGAACATCATTAGTAGCAACAAGAGGGATATCAAGCTCTTTACTAAGTTTTTTAAGGCCCTTGTTAATTGCAATTTCTTCTTCAAGACCTTGATCCTGAAGTTCTAAGAAAAAGTTGCCGTGCCCAAAATTATTATCAAGCCACAGAGCTTCTTCTTTTGCAGCTTCATAATCATTTCTCAAAATACTGCTTTGAACTTTTCCCGCGATGCAAGCAGAAAGACAGATAATACCCTTATTATATTTTGCAAGAAGTTCGTGGTCTACACGAGGCTTGTAATAGAATCCGTCTTTATATGCGCAAGATACAATCTTGATAAGATTGTGATATCCTTCATTATTTTTGGCAAGCAAAATCAGATGCCCTGATTTTTTATCAAATGCATCCCTGTCATGTCTTGTTCTTTTGGCGGTATAAACCTCACATCCTATGATAGGCTTTATGCCACGCTCTTTTGCCTGAGTAAAGAACTGAACCGCACCATACATAACCCCATGATCGGTTATGGCGCAGGCGGTCATTCCAAGTTCTTTTGCTTTGTCTAAAAGCTTATCTATGCGGCAAGCTCCGTCCAAAAGAGAATATTCAGTATGTACATGTAAATGTGTAAATGCCATATCAATATATTATATCATAAGTTTCGCTTATTTAGTGGCTCATAAGCTCAAAAATGGGTAGACTCCACCGCCTATTGTGGCTATAATAGTATTGTGAATTGAATATTTGGAGGCAAATCGACATGATTAAAGAATTTAAGGAATTTATTTCCAGAGGCAATGTCCTTGATCTCGCTGTCGGCATGATCGTAGGAGCAGCCTTCACCGCAATCGTTACATCTCTTGTAAATGACATCCTTATGCCAATTATCGGTGGTATCACCGGAGGAATGGATTTCTCATCATATGTACTCAAAATTGGCGAAGCTACAATTTGCTGGGGCAACTTTGTACAGGCAATTGTAAACTTCCTTATCGTTGCATGGGTAATCTTCTTAGTGGTAAAAGCTGCCAATAGCTTCAAAGCTAAGGCTGAAGCGCTCATCAAAAAGAAAGAAGATGAAGAAGCAGCAGCTCCTGAAGAGCCAAGCGAAGATATCTTACTTTTAAGAGAAATCAGAGATTCATTAAAGAAGAACTAATAGTTTATGGAAAAAATTCAGACTGGCCACCGGCCAGTCTGTTTTATTTATTAATATCCTAATTCCCTATTCATTGCCGCTATCGCCTTACCAACATACTGATTAAGGCTTATATTTTCTAATACAGCACATAAAGCCGCCTTCTTATGCTCACTCGGTTCAATCCTAACATTAAAATTCCCGGAATAAGTTTTTTCAGGATTAATTCCCTTAGCCTTGCAAGCTTCTATATATTCATCAACATGAATATGAAATCTCTCTTCCAATTCTTGAACATTGCTTCCATGGAAAGAAATAACATCTTCAATACCAATTATCTCACCCCAAAATAACTTATCGTCATCATCATAATGGATGTCAGCAATTAAATTCTTGTATTTCATTGTCGAGTTCATTTTTTATTCCCTCCGTTTTCAATTTCACCAATACAAATCAAGTATTCAATCACTTTCTTTACTTGATAAATATATAGCTTATTACCAGGATGAGGCAAATCAAATATCAGAGATCTTTTACCATTTGTATATTTGACGCCGGAGCCTCTTCCCGCAGTCTCTTTGGCACATCCACATTTCCCCATTAAAGAATCTAATTCATTAATAGTGAAATTTTTAGTATACGGTTTACTTTGAATTTTTGCTAATAAAGATTTTTTAGTAGGCATGGCTTTTGCAACTACTTATTAGTTGCATTATACTCCTTCCTATATTGCCTTTCAATGCTGAATATAACTTTCTGTAAATATTATACAAAAGAATATATTGCCATTCAATACAAAATATGGTAATACTGCCGGAGCGCCCCCCCATTTTTAAAAAACTAAAACTCAAAAAACATAAACCCCGAGGCCAAAAGCCTCGGGGGTTTGATTTCAAAAATTAATTTCCAAAGCTTAGAGCACTCATTGCAGGGGCTCCGCTTTCACCATCGGCAACAAGTATTTTAATTTTAGTTGCCTTGTTACTTATATTTCCAAGTTTTAGTGTCGCCTCGCCTCCGCTATTTTGTGTAACAGAAAAGATTCCTAAAAGTTTCCCATCTTTATCATATACTGCTGCATATGCAGTATATGCCTCTTCTGCCGGGCGAGAAATGCTTATTTGCTTTTGCTCACTGCTTAAGTCCGAACAAGAAGTAGGATCTAAAAGCGCAGCACTATATGTAACAGTACAATCACTTTCGCCATCGTTATATGTACCTACACTACCAATTAAAATTACCTTGATATTATAATCCATCGAGACAATTTCTATCTTCCCGTCAGGAACTTTACCATATACAGCGCCGCCATTATATGCAGTAACAATTCCCGAATTTTCCAACGTTGTGTCAAATGAAGTCTTCGGATTTATATTCATAGCCCACTGTTCACCGTTAAAACCATATTTGCCAGATTTTTCAGTCAAATAACATGCCGTCCAAAAATCAAGAACGATCTCTTCCTTAGATCTTTCAAGTATAGAATTCGCTATCGTATCAAAGGCATTACTATCCCAATTAGCTATTCTCGCAAGCTGAACCGCCTTATAAAAAGTATTTCCTGTTTCATCACCTATTTTTTGAGCATACTGTGTTCTTAAATACTGTCCAAACAAATATGAATTAGAATAATTCGCTAAAACAATCCCATTCCTATCCCAGTAACAAAGCGGAGAGCCTGCATAATAATAACTTGGACCACCATAATTAAAATTATCAACTCGGCTTGCCACTTTAGTATAGCCAAAAATCATATGCTCTGTTCCCATAGAGAAAGCCTCGTTCAAGAAAGAATCCATCTTAGAAAGCCCCGCATTGGAAGAATATGAAACATTAATAAGATGTTGATATTCATGGACAAGTGTACTAAAGACATTTGTAACCCTTACCAGTGCACTGCCTTGATCATCAGAATAGCTTGTAACACTTGAATATGTCATGCCCGGGAAGGTATCAACATTAATCATATCAATACCACCATTCAGTTGTGTTTCCCAAAAATAACCGGCTGTATACGAATTAGCTCCAAAATTACCAGAATAAGTCGTATAATCATCTTTTATATCATAACAACAAATTGCAAGCTTTCCATCCTGGTCAGGATCTCTTGCTTCGCCTATAGCATCACGAACAGTAGGATAAACCCTGTCAAATTCATCAGCCAAAGTTTTAGCTTTATCCGCTGTCATACGAATCTTATTTGCCTGATAGAGACTTCCCCAAACAGTGCAATATTCTCCGACATAAAGACATTCAAGATCGATATATCCCGAATAGTTATCATTAATAGACATCATATCGCCAACAGAATAAGCATAAACGCGGCCATCAGAATCAGGATCTGTTATATCCTCATCATCAAACATAGGCATGTCATTTCCCGGAATATCAGCATCCTCAATCCAAAGCCCGTTAAACGGATTGTACTCATATCCAAAAGCTTCTAAAGAATCATCAATATCTATTACATCTTCACTGATTTCTTCAGAGTTTGAAGAAGAAACAGCAGCCCAAGAGCAGCATCCGTAATCTTTATAGCCGGTTGCAAAATCGGTATTTACAACAATCACCTCATCGGCATTATATATACCGGGTTCATCTACTACCGTGACAACTTTTTTACCAGCAGCAAAAGCTGTGACCGGAACAAGCGCCATGCATAAAATTAAAACTAGTAAAATTGTTAGGGTCTTTCTCATTATTTATTCTCCAAAGCTTAATACATTCATTACCGGTAAGCTGTCACTATCGACAATAAAAAACGAAAGTGATTTAGCATTACTTGTTATTTTTGGAAGCGTCAAATTTACCGCCTCCCCGCTGCTCGTTTTCGGAGCAATAGCAACAAGCTTGCCGTTTGCATCGTAAACTGCAGCATATACTGTATATGATTCACCGGAGCTACGCTCAATGGTGACAGTTTTCTCACTCATAAAATCTACAGAGCCATAGGAATCAAATCTTGAATCATATGTAATGATACAATCACTTGATTCGTCAATATAGCTTGCAGTGTATGTAATCAATACTATCTTCATACTTGAAGATAAAGAGCTTATTTTTATCTTCCCGGTTGGAACCGAACCAAAAACAGCCCCGCCATTATATGTAGTAATAGTTCCCGAACTTCCCGAAGTCGCAACAAAAGAATCTCTCGGTTTAATATTGCGAGCCCAAGCTTCACCATTAAAACTATACGCGCCCGAATCATCCTTAAGATAAACGGCAGTCCAGAAATTTACAATCAAATCTTCTTTAGCTGTATTTAAAATATTTGAAGAAATAACATCCCATGCAGAATATTTTTTCCTACTTACACGTTCTTGCTGAACACTTTTATAAAAAGTATTCCCCGTATCGCTTCCTATAAGCTGCGCATATTGAGTTCTTAAATATTGAACAAACATATACGAGTTCGAATAGTTTGCCAAAACTACATTATTACTTTCCCAAGAGCAAAGCGGAGACCCTGCATAATAATTTGTTGTACTTGTATTAAAAGTATTAATTCGTTTATATGTTTTATCAGGTCCAAAAACCAAATGCTCTGTACCCATAGCGAAGCCTTCATCTAAGAAGGTTTCCATTTCGCCAAGACTTGCGGTTTTTGAATATGAATAATTAATCAGATGCTGATACTCATGAACAAGGGTTCCATATATTGAAGAGATATTTTTCAAAGCAGCGCCTTCATCTGATGAATAATAACTGATATCTAAAGCCGTCATTGCCGGATACGTATCAATATTTATTATATCCTGTGCAGAAGAAGAATATCCATTTAGTTCATTAGCCCAAAAGTATCCTGCGGTATACGAAGATTTTCCATATACATCTCCATATGTTGTATAATCATCACCTATATCAAAACAGTGAATGGCAAGTTTTCCATCGCCATCAGGGTCAAGCGCAGTACCTATAGAATCATTTACAAGTTGATACACACTATCAAAAGTGTCAGCAATTTCTTCTGCAATTGCTGTTGTTATGCGAATCTTGGCTTTTTGTGATGTGCTTCCCCAAACAGTGCAATGTTCTCCGATATATAAACATACAAGCTTAACACTTTTATATGATACACCATCTTTTATAGTGCAAGTGCTTCCTACAGAATATGAAGCGCGGCCCAGGTTTTCATCAAGATATAAATCAGAATTATCTATTTCGCTTTCTTCAGGTGAATCAAGCAAGCCTGTAGCATCTTCTATCCATAATCCATTATATTCATTGTAATCATAAATATTAGAATTATTAAAAGAATCTAAAGGAAGGCTTTCCGACTCATAGTATTCAGAATCAACACTATCTTCGCCTGCACTCAAATTGCTAACGCCGGACCAACTGCAAGTTGCAGATCTGCTGACTCCATCACCTGCCGAAGCATTTATATTAACCGCTATAACTTCATCTGCATCATAAGTACCGGCCTTATCAACTATTTGCACGCTAAAATCGCTACCCGCAAACGCATATGCCGGAATACAAGTAATGCATAATATTAAACTGAGTAAAATTATTAAAACTTTTTTCATAAATATACCACAAGATTTAATAATTAACAGACACTGCAAAGGATATGCCTCATAACGCCAAAGTTATAAGTTATAAAACTTAAAATTCTATAAAGAGGAATTTTTCAAAATTGTCACTTCTCCTGTTGGTTTCAGCTCGTCATCAAGCTTAAACAGTTTTACAAGCGCCGCTTCGTTTTTCTGCAGATTGATTAAAATATTGTCATTTTCGTTCATTTGAACAATGGAGTTGTTGCTTAGCATCTTGCCATCTTCTGTGTAATATGCAACTGAATAGTAACCATCATTTTCAGCTTCAAAAGCACAGTCTATATTACTTGTATAAAGTTTGATGCGGTATGTATATTCGTAATCAGCAGCATCATATTTATAACTAAAATCAGGTGTTAAATCATAAGTCCTATCATTTTCCGTATCATTAATAAAATGTATCCAATAATCTTCTGGATTATATGTGAAATCTATATATGGATCAATAACATTTTCGCTCTCCATTTGAATAACAACATCAATAGTGTCACCTTTTTCAAGAACCGGCTGTTGTGATTCAGGAATCTCAATAGTGTAGTATCCGGCAAAGCTTGTAGTTTTTTCTATTGGTTGCGATAACAACGCATGTTCGTTATCAAAATTTTCTAAATCGCCATCTGCATTTTTATACAACTGAATTGACAGCTTCGTATCTACAGAATTCATTCCAACGCCCACAGCTTGAATAATTTCTTGATCTGAGGCTTTAATTGTATATGTCGCTCCTATGCTCGAGCCATCTTCAAAAGGAAAATTTTTAAAACATTCTAAATATGATGCACTCATACCCGACCCATCATACTGATAGTTATTATCATATTTTTCGGCGCTTTCAAAATCGAACACATAAAAAACTTCATTGCCATAATAATCATCATAAAGCGAGCCTTCATAATATGACATCCAAAAATATCCTTCTTCACCCCAAGAGTCGCCCCAGCTATTTTTAACCAACCATGCACCATCCCCGGCAGGAATAAAATTAAAATGTTCTTTAGGGAAATTATCATCCCAACCAACCACTGTTACAGCGTGTCCACCAGGGGCTAAGCAATAATCTCCAAAAGGATAGTCTCCAGCACCAATATCTTCATATGAGTATGGCGTATAGTAAGAATTGTATGTCGAATTAAAAACATCATAGTACGGATATTCTTCGCTATATAGGCTTGCAATTTCTTCGTTTAAGGTTACTTTATCGCTATTTTTTGCTCCATATACATCTGTATATGCAAAAGCTAATGCTCCATATTCCATAATAGCTTCTTTAATTGCATTATTATTGCCAACGGTTGTTAAATTATCCATATCGTATGGAATACTATATGAATTTTGCAGATGAGCGACAGGATTTTCATATGGATTAGCATTAGCACATCTAGATAAAAGGTTTTCCATAGATTCATCAATATCTTGAGTTTCATAATCATAGTTAGGATATGGTAAATCTTCATCTTCTATACTTGCAACCCAGCTCGCTAATCCCCACACTGTAAAAGCATGATTGCCACCAGCATCCAAAAACTCGCCATTTGTATTTCCGCCAGGAAGTATTGTTGCATCCCCGGTAGCATTTCCAAGTGGGTCAAGATTTTCATGATAGAAATAATAAGCAAGACCGAGTTCTGATAAATCTAAATTATTTTTTGTTGCAGACTGGCCATTTATAATTTGACCCGAAGAAATAAGAGACGCTTCGGCACATGCCGTAGCACTAAATGCCCAGCATGTTCCGTAAGGATTCTGGTCTTTAATTGATGTTATCGAATTGTTGTCTTCAAGAGTATATTTTTTCGGAATAAGAACATTTGGTGTTCTTTTAGTCGACTCTTTTTGGTTTGCCGTTTTATATTTTGCAGGAAGCTGTACATTGGTTTTTATTTTGTAGTAAGAATTTGCCCTATTACCGAATACATCTTCAATATTTTCATCTTCTGCAAAAGCACTATATACCGAAATACTCATTAAAAAGCAAATTACTAATATAATTGATGTGATTTTTTTAAAGCTCATATAAACCTCAATAAACTTTCGATCCAACTAGATAATTTAATAGGCGCTGCAAAGTATAAGCTCTGCAGCGCCAACTTGTAACATAATTAAGATACTACTTATCTAACCCAAAGAATCTATAGAGGAATGTAACAATTTGTCCTCTTGTGCAATCATCATCCGGGCTGAATGTATTTGCAGAGGT
>JAZUJE010000021.1:0-6775 GCA_045642565.1 Anaerovoracaceae bacterium
TATTGTAATAATTACAGTAACAACAGAGATAGCTGCTAAGCCAAACGATAAAATACACAAAACTACATTTATCCAATCTGATACTTGCATATTAATATCTCCTTATAAAATAATAACATTAAAGAGATAAACAATAATTTAGAGCAGCAAGCTCAGGCATTGTTCAAAGAATGGTTTATTGACAATTCTGAGAACTCCGGATGGTCAGATGGTACTTTCAGGGAACTAATCCAGTCAACACTAAACGGTGACTGGGGCAAAGAAGTGCCAACAGGCAACAATACCGAAAAGGTTTATTGCATTAGAGGAGCAGATATACCTGAAGTGAAAGCGGGAAACAAAGGAAAAATGCCAACAAGGTATATCCTTCCCAAGAACCTTGCCAATAAGAAACTTGAAGCTGGAGATATTGTGGTTGAAGTTTCCGGCGGAAGTCCTACTCAATCTACCGGAAGGTGTTCCGCAATTACACAATCATTGCTTGACAGATACGATAGCAGTATGGTTTGCACAAACTTCTGCAAAGCAATAAAACCTAAAAGTGGGTATAGCCTTTTTATTTATTATTATTGGCAGTATCTCTATGAAAAAGGTGTTTTCTTTTCATATGAAAATGGTACAACCGGCATTAAAAATCTTGATTTTACAGGTTTTATTGAAACTGAACCAATTACCATTCCTCCATTTGATAAGGTGCAAGCATTTGATGACTACTGCGAATCAATATTCAACCAAATTTTCGCCAATGGTAAGCAAAGCGAACAGCTTGCTTCATTAAGAGACACACTTTTACCTCGCCTGATGTCCGGTGAACTTGATGTATCTGATCTCGAGCTTTAAGCCGCTAAATTATTGTTTATCTGATTATTTAGCGAAATTTTATCGTCTAAGGATTTTAATATACTCGCAATTCTCTCTTGTTCCGACAAAGACGGAAAATTGATCTCAAGACTTTCCACTACATCCGTTTGTACTCTTTGACGCCCGGAAGAGCCGACCATTGACTTTATTGCAGGTTCTCGCACAAGAGGACTGTTTATAAGGTAATAAACAAAATCAGGGACAGTTAATCCTTCTTTAGCTCGATACACAATAAATTCCGTCGAGCCAAATCCGATCTCGCCTTCATCCAAAACATTTACCATTGCAGTTTTTCCGTTTTCCAAGCAAGGTGTAATACGAGCCATTATAGTATCACCATTACGGAATTTGGAACCTCCAAAAAATTCAGAAAATTCATAGCACGGGATATCTCGACAAAAGGGTTGTAACTTGTCCATACCTATTTTTTTGGATATACAGCCTTTTGATAATGTTTCTCTTGGATTGATTTCTACATAATTATGCAAAAACGCTTTTTTCCACTTCAAATCCATTGACAATCCTCACTTTCTTCTTCAGGTTCATCCGTCCTATACACATCTTCGACAGAAAAAACAACATTATCAAACGCTTCAACCATAACACTCGCACTAAAAGTATCAGATGTCATTCCACCACCTTTTAATTCATAGTCTATTTCTAAAACAACATCAATAGAATAATCTATAAATTCTTCATTTTCCGTCAAGCATTCAATACTATCAATACTTATTAAATGAGCGACTGTCGAAGTAATCAATCTTCCTTTTTCTACAAGTCCAAAATCTCTGTCTATTATCTGCACAAGAAAATCACCGGATTCCAACCAATCCCTAATTTTTTTATTATCCTCATACACTCCTATTGGTTGGTAAGAATATTCATCAATTTCTTTTGCCCAAATCTGAAGTTGTTCCTTTATTTCACTTTCATTTTTACAAATAGTGAGCGAGGAATCCGATTGAAATTCTGAAAACTCTTTTGCAAGAAAATCACCAAAAGCATTGTCTTTTGAATAATATATTATTTTCGAGCCTGAGTCGTTTGCTGCAAAGTCTAAGATGCTTTCCCATAACAGGGCATCCTTGAACCCCTTATCCGATTTTTTATCTTTGCCCTCAAAAGGTGGAAGTTTAGCAAACGCACGATTTACTATGCTTTCAAAACGGCATTCGGAAGCAATCGGCAATTCAATAACCTTATTAAAACCATTTGAAATCTCAGATTTGTATGTTTCTATCTTTTTCTTGATAAATTGAGGATAATCAATTTTCGGATTTTCGACTATAGAATACTCAGGAAATATCTTATTTGTTATAGTGGTTTTGTACTTGTCAATTAGCTCGTCGTGTTTTTCAATGATTTGCAATTCCATCTCATTCCATACGACAGATGGAATTGCAATAGCAACCTGATTATAAATATCAAGTTGGTTTATCATATCAATAACATTTTCGTATGTGGCATTAAAACTAAATGATGAAAAATCGGCTTTTTTGGTATATGACTGAAAAAGAGCATTTGTATCAAAAATAAGATAGTATGCTGTTTCATTGCTTGAGCTCATATCCAATCGCCCCCAGCTTCTTGCAGATTTCGTTCTCTAATTCGTGCGACTTTGCAAACATATCTGAAAGTTCGGAGGTAAGACGTTTCATCTTTTCTTCAAATGGTTCTCCATCCTCTTCTTGCTCTTCAATACCAACATATCTGCCTGGAGTAAGAACGAAATCTTGCTTTTCAATTTCTTGAAGGTCAGCAACAGCGCAAAATCCTTTTATGTCTTCAAGCGTTCCTTCTTGAAACTGAGTAAATGTATCTGCTAACTTTTTAATATCTTCTTCGGTGAAATCTCTATGCTTACGATCAACCATATAACCCATTTTACGAGCATCAATAAACAGAGTTTTACCTTTCTGCTTTTTGTTTTTGGAAATGAACCAAAGTGTAACAGGAATTGTTACGCTATAAAACAGCTGTGTAGGTAGCGCAACTATACCTTCTACTAAATCATCTTCAATGATACGTTTTCTTATATCACCTTCACCCCCAGTTTGGCTTGAAAGAGCACCGTTTGCTAAGACAAGACCAATTTTACCGTTAGGAGCAAGATGATGAATCATATGTTGAATCCAAGCATAGTTGGCATTTCCAGCCGGTGGAAGGCCGTACTTCCAACGAACGTCTTCTGTTAATTTGTCTTGGTTCCATGGGTGATAGTTAAATGGTGGATTTGCAAGTATGAAATCTGCCTTTAACTGTGGATGCAAATCATTTGTAAAGGTATCTGCATGGTAAGGTCCAAAGTTTGCATCGATACCACGTATAGCCATATTAATAATGGCCATTTTCCATGTATCTGCATTAGCTTCCTGACCATAAACAGAAATATTTCCTCTATTTCCAGAGTGAGCAGCAATAAACTTTGCACTTTGTACAAACATACCGCCTGAACCGCAACACGGGTCATATACACGACAATTATCAAATGGTTTTAAAATAGCAACCAAAGTTTTTACTATACTTGAAGGTGTATAGTACTCACCGCCGCTAACACCTTCTTTGGCAGCAAACTGCGCAATACAATATTCATAAGTTCTACCAAGCAAGTCTTGGGTTTCTTCTGTATTCCCCATGTCCATGTTGGTGAACATATCTACTACATCACCCAAAACAGTTTTATCTAGATCTGGGCTCGCATAGTTTTTAGGCAATACATTTTTTAACTTTTTATTATCATCTTCAATAGCTCTCATCGCATTATCAATTATGATACCAATTTCCGGGGTATGAGCTGCAGAAGCAATAGTAGACCATCTAGCTTCTTCAGGAACAAAAAATATATTTTCTTCTTCATATGCATCACGATCGTTTTCGAATCCGTCACCTTCTGCAACAAGTTCGTCATATCTTTTTTCAAAAGCATTTGAGATATATCTCAAAAAGATTAATCCGACAATAACTTTTCTGTATTCTGCCGCTGGAATATGTCCCCATAATACGCAAGCTGCATCCCACAACTGTTTTTCGAATCCAATATTTGCTTGTGACTTGTCTGCCATTATTATTTCTCCATTCCTTAGAACAATAAACTCTTAGTATTGAAACTAATTAAATATGCAAATTATTTGCATTAATTATACCACTTGTGTGACATTTATGTGTCCGATTAACAGCACTTTTACGCAAAAAAGTTCACAAAAAAGAGGTCGCTATTTTTAGCGACCTCTTTTATTTACATAAAAAACTCATCTACATCTTCACTTGTAATGAGAAGTTCATCTTCGGGTACATCGAATATGATAGCAATTTCAATTGTTTCTTTTAAGGACTTGCGGAAGTCGGCATTGAATGCGTTGTCGAGAAGTACATTTATCTTCTCTGTTCTTTCATTGAACTCATCAAGGAAAGCATTGAATGTTACAGCAAGTTCAGTGTCTACCTGATACTGATTAGCAATAATGTCATCAAGCACAGCCTGTTCCTGTTGGAACAAAGAACAGCGGATGTATTGGAAAGCAACCGAAGAAGCTGCTAAAGCAAGCTTATTTGCCTCAACACCTTCGATCTTAATTTTGGAAGAAGCAAATGCAGCGATTAACTTCATCATTGCATCTAAGCAAATGTACATGCAGTCTTCAATGTATTGTGCTTCCGTAATTTCTTCGGCCTTCAAAGCTTTAGTTTTACTCGTCAGTTCCTTTGAAAGCGCCTTTATTGCCTCTTTAGTATCCTTGGAAGCATTCACACCAAAAGCCTTTAGAGACTCGTCCAGGAACTTGGAAAACAGGCCGAAAACATATTCGGTATATAACTCCCCGTCTTTTATAACTGCAATATCAATAACAGAGTTGGTTACTTCTCGCCAATCCTCTTTATCATACTTTGCAGGAATCTTACCATCCTTAAATCTGTTAAGAATCTCAAAGACAAGAACGGTTCCGATTTTGATAGCATCAGGGTCAAAATCTTCGTTATTCACTTTTAAAGCAGCATCAAATACATTTTCGATTAAAGCAAGATTCTTTTCCAATTCGTCTTCAATTGGAGTTTCCTTAAGGTATCTGACTACTTCTTTAGGATCTTTATTCTTCAACTGATTGAACTTCATTGTTTTCACCCTGGTCTAAAATTTTATTAAGCAAAGCAGACAATGTTTTCACAGTGTTTACGAGGTTACCGAGTAGCATCTTATCTTCGTCAGTTACTGTAAGATAATCCTTACCATACATGGACATAGACTGAGTATAGACGTTAGTAAGCTGTTCTCTCAACGTCTCTGTTTCCTTAAGCAATTCAGAAATCTGAAGGTAAGTTTCTTTAGTTGCTTCGGTGTTCTTTTTGATTGCAGTGATCTGGTCGCCTTTATCTTTTGATAATTCCATCTTCTTTTTTGTAAACAGAGCAATTGATGTTAAGAGCGTCGCTCCGGAAATGGTCCATCCAATAGGTCCTGCCATAGCAAGTAAAGCATGTCCTGCGGCTATACCGCCACCTCCGGCACCTAACGCACCCCCACCGAGCCAAGCGAGTGCAGCATTAGTTGCTGCTGCACCTGTGAGCGTTGAAATGGCTGTACCAGTTGAAGCAGTACCAAATGTTGTTGCTACCCACATTGCAGCTGTCGGAGCCATTGAAGCTACTGAGGCACCGGCAAACAAACCGGCACCAGCACTACCAGCAGCCTCTCTGGCTGCTTTAAGTTCTTTATCTGCGAAATCACATGTACTGAGGAAAGTCTCTTTTTCACATTGGAATTCTTCAAATGCTTTGTTAAATTCCTTTGGCCTGTTGGCAATGCTGTTAACAAGTGCCTCAGCACAATCCATCATATCAGCGGCCCTTGTTCTTGATATATGAAGCTGCAAACCGCAATCACTCATCTGAGTGTAAGCATCGTTATAGTCAATTGTTGCCTTGTCCAGTTCTTTATCAAGTTTATGGATTTTTTCGTCGATATCGTCTTTAATTATATCTGCCAGCTCTTTAAAGTCTTTGGCTTTATCCTGGATAATTTCTACTGTTTCTGAATCTTTAAGAGTATCAATAATAGCGTTATCAGCAATTACTTTACTCTGTTCTTTTACAGACGCAAGCACCTTTTTAATTTCCATTGAAGCATCTCCTTGTCATAATATTACCACCTATCAAAAACACAATTCGTTTAACTAAATTATACCACTTTGCGTGTTGAATACTTTCCAATGATATATCGTATTGTTTGTGTAATGTTTATACAACGGAAGTTCAACATAAATTAAGCCCCCTTATATTTTTTCATAAGGAGGCTTGTTTTTATCACGTTTCATCATATATTGACTAACAAAAAACGTAGTAATATAATAGACCTAGCCAAAGGGAGAATCCCTTCTGGCAGATTTGAGTTAAAAATGAACTCCCTATCTACCTGATAGGGAGTTCATTATTTTTTATAATCCAGAATGGATAAAAGAAGTGACGACTCCATATTGGCCAAGTCCAACAATAATTATATCACTGAAAAACCGCGTAGTATAGCCGAAAATTAATTGCGTGTTATGGGTTGCAAATCTTACATTTCGAGTACTTATCACCTGTATATGCTGAAAGATCATTAGTATAAATCTTATTGCTTTCGTTCATTGTTTTTACAGATGAACAATCTGCACGATGAATCTTACCGCTACTCTTATTAATTACATATGAATAAGTAATATTCGGATCAATTACAGGGTCTGCCGGTTTTCCGGTCATAGTACCATTATCCCAGCTGTTTCCTGTTGCATAATCAATGCCAACGCCTGGCTGAATATTGAAACAATAAACGTTGAACCTGATTCCTTTACCGTTATCTTCTACAGAATAAGCTTCCATAAGAACACCACGAGCAACTAACTCATTGTCTTCAAACAAAGGTGTAACTCTATAAAGCACG
>JAZUJE010000022.1:0-88672 GCA_045642565.1 Anaerovoracaceae bacterium
CCTTTACTGCCTCTTCGTAAGTAATTGCAGTTTCATCTGTATACTTTGGTGTTGCAGCAGATGCTGTTACAACCATACCAAGTACCATTGCAAGTGCAAGTACTAATGAGAGGACTTTTTTCAGTGTTTTCATTTTGAAAAACGCCTCCTTTAACTAGTTAAAAATTTACATATATCTAAACTTTCTTTAAAAAAATGTTAGAACAAAAGTGTTTTTCATAGTTGTTAATATTTTAACAAATTTAAAAAAATTTTGCAAGCCTACTTAAAAACACTAAAAAAGCCCCTTCCGTTCATTATCGAAAAGGGCTTTATTCATTTTTTGAGTTTTTGAATCCCTTAAATAGGACTAACCTTGTCTAAATGAAACTCCGATTGTTCCCATTGGATGATTCCAAGATTTAACGATCTTGTCATGAGATAAAACTCTGCATGTTCCGCATTCAAGGCAACCAAGGTGGCTGAATGAGAACTGTCCATCAGTATACTTGTAACATTCTGCTGGGCAAGCAAGAACTAATTTCATGATTTCTGCTTCATCTTTGCAATTGAGATCTACATCAATATGAGATTCATGCTCATCTGTGTTATAAAGATCAAGACCAAGCTTGTCATCAATTGTCATTTTCTTCATCATTTTAGAGTACCCCCATCAGCTTTGATACGAAATCTGCGATACCAGCCATTGTGAATGTTCCGCAGAAGTCATTTGCGATACCAACGATTAGGTCTCCGCTTGGTTCGCCATTAACAACCATCATTCTATCGAATACATCACCAACGAATTTTGGAAGTTCGTTGAAGATCATGTGTTCTTCAAGAATTGCCGGGAATGCCTGGAACTTCTTCATGTCGCGGAATACGAAGCTTTCTTCGAGAAGCTTTTTATAATAGGAAAGGGTGTCTGCTGAGTAATTATCAACAGCTTTAGCTCTCTTTACAGCTTCTGCAGCAAGTCTACCTGATTCGATAGCAAAGTCCATGCCACGTACTGTGTAACCAAGGTTAATTACGAATGCTGCTGCATCGCCTGTTACAAGTACGCCATCTCTATAAAGTTCCGGAATCATGCTCCAGCCTGCCTCTGTTACAAGGTGACCGGAATATTCGATTAATTCGCCACCCTTGATATAAGGTTCTACCATAGGGTGATTATGGAATCTTTCTACCATCTTTGGAACGGAAACTTGAGACCTTCCGATGTCTGAAAGTGTTGTTACAATACCAACTGATACAGTGTCTTTGTTTGTGTAAATGAATCCACCACCAAGGTTTCCATCTGTTGGATCACCTGCGCAAAGTATAGCTGCGCCCTCTCCACTTTCAACACCAAAACGTTCATTAATAATTTCTTCGGAAAGTTTCCAAACTTCTTTTGCTCCGACAGCAACTTCATGAGGCTCGATTTCTTTCTTCATGCCGATTTGCTGTGCGAGAAGTGAGTTAACACCATCTGCAAGTATAACTACATCAGCGAACATTTCTTCTCCGCCGGCTTCGATACCTACAACTTTTCCATCCTGCTGGATAAGGCTATCAACTCTGATTCCGTTGACCATCATAGCTCCGGCTTCTTCAGCCTTGCTTGCAAGCCATTGGTCAAATTTTCCTCTTAAAACTGAATAAGAAGCATTGTTACCTTCTGTAAGTTTTGGGCTTGTATATGCAATCTGCATTCCGCCTGTCTCATTCAGAAGTGCAATATTTTCTTTAACAATTTTTCTTTCAATTGGAGCTTCTTCTGCAAAATTTGGAATTACTTTTTCAAGGCTATGGCCATAAAGACGGCCGCCTGTCATATTTTTTGCACCACAGTAATCACCACGCTCAACTACAAGTGTTTCGTAACCTGCATTAGCGAGTTCGTATGCTGCAGTGAGTCCAGCGAGTCCGCCACCGACAACGATGACGTCAAACTTTTCTTCACTCATATCATTGTCCTCCTTGACAATAGTACTAACCGTAGCTTTGTAATAACTATATTGATAGTTTCTTTACAATTTCACTTAATAGAGAGGTGGATTTACTTTGAGGGAGACCCTCGAGCAATCCTTCTATCTTTGATTGGCAGTTTCTGATTTCTTTGATTGTGGCATCAACGCCACCAAGATCTACTACCAGTTTTTCTGTTTCTGAGATTTCTTTATCTGTCAGACTTTCAATAGCATTCTTACGCATCATAGCAAGTAGTTCGCCGGATTTATCAGCCTGTAATGCATACAGCACCGGCAATGTATATATGCCTTCTCTGAAATCCATATGTGCAGCTTTTCCCATTACATCTTCAGTAGATGTAAAGTCTAATAGGTCATCTCTAAGCTGAAACATAATTCCTAAGTTTTCTCCAAAGGATTCAAGCTTATTTACAACCTGCTCACTGCATCCGGCCTCACGCGCCCCTATGCTGCAAGCTTTCTTAAACAATTCTACTGTTTTTCCATGAATGTTGTTTAAGTATTCGGCAATACTTGTAGTAGCTTTATATCTACAAAGTGCCTGCCCTATTTCGCCTGCGCACATGCACTCAATGGCTTGTGAAAGCAGTGCCGCCGCATCATTCAGATGTTCTTTTGCCGCATAATAATTGACTCTTGTAATTAAGAAGTCTCCGGCATAAACAGCTGCATCTTTATGATACTTACTTTGAATGGATGGCTTTGATCTTCTGAAGTCTGCTTCATCTACGATATCATCGTGAACTAATGAAGCTAAGTGTGTAAGCTCTACCATTGCAGCAAGCATGCTTAAGCGATCTATTTTTGTTTCAAAGTCGGGACCGAATGCTCCGGCACAAAGTACCAATCTTGCACGAATCATTTTACCATTGGTATCAAGTGCATCATCTAAGACGTGCCCTACTTCTGTACCTGCATATGGATGACTCGCAATCAAGTGCATATAGTACCTAACTTTGCTTAAGTCTGGTGTGTATTCCAAGATTAAAGAAGTCCTCTCTTTTCAGCGATGATAGTTGCGGTGTGTTTAACATCAACATTCATGCCTCTGGCATCTGCGCCACCCTCAATTTGCATCATGCAACCCGGGCAGTCAACAGCAACTACTTCAGCTCCGGATGCGGCAATATTCTTCATCTTCTTTTCAAGAATTTCTTTTGAAATTTCAGGGAAGATTGCCATGTATGCACCACCGAAACCGCAGCAGTTATCGCATTCGTTCATTTCAACGAGTTCTACACCCTTTGTATGAGTAAGTAACTCTCTTTGTTCTTTGTAAACACCCATTTCTCTCTTCATATGGCAAGAATCGTGGTATGTAACCTTAACTGGCTTGCCGTCGCCGAGATCCTGAGCACCATCAAGCATGTAGAATAATTTTGCGAAGTCCATAGCTTTTTCTTTGATTGCTACTGCCTGTCTATGAAGATCGGATCCTTCTGGGATGCGTTCTTGATAGAGGTGAAGCTGATGTGTGCAAGATGGACATGCGGATACGATGTAATCGTAATCGTCTACATGCATTGCAGCTGTGTTCATTTCTGCAGAGATAGCAGCGGCTTCTGTATCACCAAGAGATTCTGCTGGGCAGCCGCAGCAACCTTGTTCCATAGGCATATCTACAATGTATCCAATGGAGTTGAGGTCCTTAATAACTGCTACTGCTAAATCGGTATATACGAAGTCGAGTAAGCATCCTGCAAAGAGTGCAATCTTGCCCTTTGGATTTGCAACATCCTGTTTAATAGTTGGGAAGATGTCTCTAAATGGAACTCTTGCAATGTTAGGGAATGTCTTTCCATCTGTCATTCCGGAAAGGAATAATGGAAGATGTCTAATTCTTTGTGTATCTTTGTCAAGAACGATATCCTGTGCAACGGATGCAATTCTAAGCATGCTGTGGAACAGATGTCTGTCGTTTACAGCATCGAATGCAAACTTTGTAATCTTGCCAGGGTTTCTCTTAACGTTATCTTGACGGAGCTTCATAATCATTTCTTTAATGTGGAGTCCACCGCCGCAAACTTCGTTGCAACGTCCACACTGCAGACAGATGTTCTGAATTTCATCAGCTCTATCCGGATTGATTAAGAAGTGTGTAAGCATTGTACCGATACCACCTGTATATACGTTGGAACCGAATACATGTCCACCTACAAGAGCGAATGCAGGGCAAACATCAAGGCATGCTCCGCAACGAACACAGTTATAGATTTCTCTGAAATCTGGCTGTGCTAAGATTTCTCTTCTGCCCTCGTCATCAAGAATTAAAATATAGAATTTCTTCTTTTCGATTGTATCTGCTTCTTTATCAGTAACAACTTCTGTTGCTCCTGTATAAAGTGACAGGTATGCTGTTAATCTTTGTTTTGTTCCATTACGTGGAAGAACTTTGAAGATATAACGTGCATCCCCTACTGTCTTAACGAACTTTTCAATACCGAATACATAAAGATGAATTTTTGGAAGAGTACCAACCATACGGCCGTTACCTTCGTTTGTCATTGTGAATACTGTACCGGTATCAGCAACTGCAACGTTAGCGCCGGAAACGCCCATTTCAGCTGTCTGGAATTTTTGTCTCATTACCTTACGAGCTGTTTTAACTTCTTCGGCAATGATAGGTTCGTTCTTTTCTTTTGTATAGTCTGTAAACAGGTCTGCTACTTGCTCTTTGTTTAAGTGAAGAGCAGGCATTACCATGTGTACAGGGGTATTGCCTTCAAGAGCAATAATGAATTCACCAAGGTCTGTTTCCTGAACAAGAACGCCATCTTCTCCAAGAACCTTGTTCATGTGAATTTCTTCTGATGCCATGGATTTTGACTTAACAATAGTCTTAACATTGTTTTCTTTTACAATGCCCTGAACCCACTGAATAGCATCTTCTTTAGTCTTTGCAACATGTACAACTGCTCCGCGAGCTGTTGCATTTGCTGTAAAGTTTTCGATCATTTCATCGATATGTTCTGCGGCATATGTTTTTACTTCTTTTACGCCTTCACGTTCTTTTTCGAAGTCTACGCCTGCATATGATTTTAATCTTCCTTCTGGATATGCTGCACAGAATGTACCGAGAGTTCTTGCTAATGTGGTATTAGCTAACGCTTTATCAATTTCAAATTTTAACTGATCACTAGCCATAATTTTTCCTCCTCTCTACATATCCTCTACGATGACGCAAGTTGCTCTAAGTGGTCCATGCACACCTACAGTACCTACGCATTCGATATCAGCTGTACGACTTGGTCCTGTGATAAACCCAACATAGCCCGGGATATCTTTTCCAAGTGCGTCGATTCTGTCGAACATTTCATCGTAAGTATCAACGATAGTTGATGCCGGAAGAACACCGAAGAAATCTTCGGACATAATTGCAACAAGTCTGCCGTTGATTTCGTCAGAGAATTGCATCATTGTTCCGAGTTCTGCGATTCCACCGTGCATTTCGGAAATTCCGCCCTTAGCGGTTTCTCCATGAAGCCTGATATGGTCGGTGAAGACTTCAACGCCTGAGGCCTTGAGAGCTTCTACAACGCCAGCTTCTTTCAAAAATGGAGTCTCATTAACGCATACATCTTTGAGACCCTGAGCTACAAACAAGTCAGCAAGCTTCTTGCCGAGCTCTGCCTTACAAGTACGCTCGCATTTGCCGTTAACAGCTTCAATGTTTGTTTTAAAGCGCTCGTACTTTTCGTCTGTTATATTACTCATGGCGACACTCCTTTCCTAAGTAAACCAATCGATAATAATAGCAATTTAATTATACTATATTTATTGTCAATGTAGCGTTAAAATACAAAAAAAACAGGCGGTATTTATAGTATTCACGAGCACAATTTCATCCTGCTCAGGGCTCGCTACCTCGCCCTTCGTGCTCGTTCACACTGTAAATATCGCCTGTTAAATTGTAATTACAAGAATATGTTAATTATTCCAATTATTGCTCCAAGCAGAGCCCCAAACCAAATTACCAACTTTAGCTCGCGCGCGCAAAATGCAAGAGCAAGGCTTTCAACTTCCCGGGAAGTCATCATCTTCATTTTTGAGGTAATTTGAGTGACAATATCGATGCTCTCGACTATCGGACGCACATTTTCGCGCATGAACCTCATATAAATCTTGATAAGAAATTCCCTAAGCTTTGAATCGTCTTCTCCAAATGCAATGTCAGCAAGCTTTGCAGCGCTAAGTTCTGAAATGTCGATTTTCTTTTGCTCTATCATCTCGCGAAGCATTCCGGGAACAGTCCTTGCAAGACCGCCATAACCTGCTCTAATCATTGTATGATAGGTATAATCGACAACTGCATCAGTTATCCGTTTTTGGACTTCCTCGGGCATATTATTTAAAAGCTCTTTTGTCTCGTTACTGTCGTTCTGAGCACGAAGACTTGAAATAATTTGTGTGCAAACCTGATCACAAAAACTATCTGACAAGAACACGAGCTCTAAATCGTCCCAATTAAAGAACTTTTCAAAGACTGCCTTTCCAAGAGCTTCTGCAAATGCATCTTTTCTTCTTGGAATTATGCCCGGAGTAAAAGGCACTTTCCATTTACCTATATACTTTGCTTCGTAAGGCTTAAACAGCATACGAATGGCAATATAATTTGTAATGTACCCTATTACGCCACCGATAACTATCGGTCCCGCATAATGAAGAATTTCTTTAATCATTATTCAAACTCCTGATTAATTATATCAAGCGTTGCAGACTCAACTGCGGCATCAACAAGAGCCTCAACATCGAGCTTAGATTCTGATTCAAGAATTTTTTCGAGCTTAGGCTTTGTTACAGGATGTTTCGGCAAAAATACAGTACAACAGTCTTCATAAGGCTCGATAGATTTTTCAAAAGTACCGATTTCCTTTGCAATACGAATAATCTCTGTTTTATCCATTGCAATTAACGGCCTCATTACAGGCATGTTCACTGTGCTGTCTGTAACAACCAAAGCTTCTGCTGTCTGGCTGGCAACTTGTCCAAGTGACTCTCCTGTGATAAGCATCATTGCATCAACTTTTTGAGCAATTTTTTCACTGCAGCGCATCATAAAACGCCTTACTAAAATTGTTGTCTGATCTTCAGGGCAATTTGCAACAATTTGCTCTTGAATCGGCAAAAGGTTTATCGAATACATATTAATCTTACCCGTATAAGTCGTAAGAATTTTTGCAAGTTCTTTGACTTTTTCAAAAGCACGCTCTGATGTATACGGATAAGAATGAAAATGAACTGCATCCATATACATGCCCCTGTGAGACATCATGAAAGTTGCTACCGGAGAATCAATTCCACCGGAAAGAAGAACAAGTCCTTTTCCATTTGTTCCGAGAGGAAGACCTCCGAATCCTGAAATTTTCTGTTCATAAACATATGCATATGTTCTTCTTATGTTTACATAAATCAGGCAATCAGGATCATGTACATCAACAGATAAGACTTTACATCCTTTGAGAATTGATGCACCGATTTTTCTTGCAATCTGAGGTGATTCTATCGGGAAATTTTTGTCCGCACGCTTTGCTTCTACTTTAAAAGTTTTAATTTGCTTTCTTTCTATAAGATCAAATGCAAGCTTTACAGCAACTTTTCCGACAGCGTTTATAACTTCTTCGGAAGACATTCCATCGATAGGAATTTCTTCTGCCGGAGAAATAGAATCAACGCCAAAAACTCTTCCGACTTTTTTAAGTGTCCCTTCGGTGTCAGCTTCATCCGGAGTGCGAACAAAAATAAGACCATCTAATCTTTCAGCTGTTGCGCCATCAATAGTGCTTATATATTTTTTAATTCTCTGAACCAGCATTCTTTCAAAATAAGGTTTATTCTGGCCTTTGAGTGCGGTTTCTCCGCAGCGAACGATAAAAGTTTTCATTTATTTCTTCATTAATTTCCTATGTTTTTTCACGATGCTAACAAGAATATTTACCACTTTATCCATTTCTTCCGGAGTGTTCTCTTCAGAAAAAGAAAAACGAAGAGCCCCTTCTATTTGATTTGGGCTTAAACCCATTGCATTAAGAACATGACTTCCTTTTTTCTTAGTATTCGAACTGCATGCAGAGCCTGTTGAAACGTATATTTCTTTTTCTTCAAGCATATGAAGCAATACTTCGCTTCTGCAATCTAAAAACGAAACATTAAGAACTGATGGAGCGGAATCTTTTGGAGTATTAATTATTGCGGTGTCTTCAAAATGCTCTATAATGCGTTTTCTTAAATACTCTTTTGGCACACCATCAGGTCTTTTTAATGTTCTGACAGCCTCTCCAAGACCTGCAATAAGAGGAACAGATTCTGTGCCCGATCTGAAACCGGCTTCTTGCCCGCCGCCAAGCATAAAACTCGGAATATGCACTGATTTTTTAATATATAATGCACCAATGCCTTTCGCGGCATGAATTTTATGACCCGAAATACTTAAAAAATCTACGCCAAGTTCTTTGACATCTGTATCGATTTTTCCAAATGATTGCACGGCATCTGTGTGAACCAACGCCTTTGAATTTTTATGAACATAGTCTGCGATTTCTTTAATTGGCATTATGCTTCCGACTTCGTTGTTGACATGCATTATGCTAACAAGAATCGTATCTTCTGTTAGTGCAGCTTTTAAGTCTTCCATATTTATTTGGCAATTCTTATCAACAGGAAGATAAACAATGTCTGCACCTTGCTGTTTGCACCATTTTACAGGCTCCAAAACAGCCGGATGTTCAACTGCCGTAGTAATAATTCTTTGACCTTGCTTTTTCTTAGATTCCCAAACACCTTTTATAACTGTGTTGTTGCTTTCTGTTCCGCCCGATGTAAAGTAGATTTCTTCGGGACTTGCATTAAGAGCCTTAGCTATAATCGTGCGAGATTCTTTTACAAGTTTTTCTGCATTTAATCCAAGTCTATGCAAAGACGAAGGATTTCCAAAATCCTTCGTCATAGCATTTACCATTGTTTCTGCAACAGACTCTTTTACTTTTGTCGTTGCACTGTTATCTAAGTAAATAAACATTTCCTTCGTCTATTTTGCGTAATCTATTGCTCTTGTTTCTCTGATTACATTAACCTTAATCTGGCCCGGATATTCAAGTTCTGATTCAATTTTCTGTGAAATCTCACGAGCAAGAAGTGCCATTGCATCATCGTTAATTTCATCCGGTTTTGCAATAATTCTAATTTCACGTCCGGCCTGAATTGCATATGACGATTCAACGCCCGGAGTTGTATTAGCGATTTCTTCGAGCTTTTGAAGTCTCTTGATATATGTATCAAGGGTTTCACGTCTTGCACCAGGACGAGCAGCACTAAGAGCATCGGCTGCAGCAACAAGGATTGCTTCTGCACTCTTTGGTTCGTAATCACCATGGTGAGATGCCATAGCATCAATGACTGCTTCTGATTCTTTGTACTTCTTTAAGATATCAATACCGATATCTACATGTGTACCTTGAATTTCATGATCAAGTGATTTTCCTATATCATGAAGAAGGCCTGCACGTTTTGCAAGCTTTACATCCATGCCGAGTTCTCCGGCCATAAGACCTGCAAGATGAGATACTTCTAAACTATGCTTAAGTACATTTTGACCATAAGAAGTTCTATAACGAAGTCTTCCAAGAAGCTTAACAAGCTCTGGATGGAGATTGTGAATATCTGCTTCAAAGGTAGCTTCTTCACCGGCTTCTTTAATTGACTGGTTAACTTCCTTTGTAGCTTTTTCAACCATTTCTTCGATGCGAGCCGGATGGATACGACCATCTACAACAAGCTTTTCAAGAGCAAGTCTTGCAATTTCTCTTCTTACAGGATCAAATCCTGAAAGGATAACTGCTTCCGGAGTATCGTCAATAATCAATTCAATACCTGTTGCCTGTTCAATTGCTCTGATGTTTCTACCTTCACGGCCGATAATTCTACCCTTCATTTCATCTGAAGGAATAGCTACAACCGATACGGTATTTTCTGCAACATGGTCTGCTGCGCAGCGCTGGATTGCGCCTGTAATGATTTCTTTTGCTTCGCGATCGGCTTCTTCTTTAGCCTTGGTCTCGATTTCTTTAATCATAATTGATGCTTCGCGGCGAACATCTCTTTCGATGTCTGCTAAGAGCATCTGTTTTGCTTCTTCTGCTGTGCATCCGGAAATTCTTTCGAGCTCTGCAATTTGCTTTTGCAGATTTGCATCTAATAATTTTTCCTTATCATTAAGAGATTGAAGCTTTCTATTGATTGTCTCTTCTTTATGCTCGATAGATTCAAGTTTTTTATCGATGGATGCTTCTTTTTGAATAATTCGATTTTCTTGTTGTTTTACTTCGCTCTTTCTCTCACGAATTTCTTTTTCCGCTTCTATACGGATTTCGTGAGCTTCTTTTCTGGCGTCTGCCAAATTTTCTTTTCTTATTTGCTCCGAACGATTCTCTGCGTCTAAGATCAAATTCTTAGCTTGTGTCTCGGCGCTGCCTATTATCTTTTCAGCTTTGCTTTTTCTTAAGATATAACCAACTAATATTCCGATGACCAGAGAAGCCGCAGCAACAATAGCAATTAAAGCTGTAATACTAATGTTACCCATATTTGCCTCCTTGGCTTATTAACGGGGTCTAAGCCCCCTTGAGATAATTTCAGATGATAAAAATCTATATGTAAAAGATAATTATTACCTACCACCCTTTATTGTACTATAAAAAAAGAGAACTTTCCATTGAAAAGTTCCCTTTTTCTAAGCATTTTATTTTTTTAAATCTATCCAAGCATTCTATTGACGATTTCATCTACATTTTTGCTTATGTACGAATGCTCGTCAGCAAATACCGGACGGCCTATATTGTTTCCAATTTGTATGCTTTCGTCATAAGGTATGATTCCGGCCATAGGTATGGTGAAAATTTTCATCATATCATCTATACTCGGAGCATATTCATTGCTTTCCAAGTCAAAATGAACCATATTGATTACGAAGCATCTGCTTAAGACACCGAGCGATTTTAACCTTCTGTCAACTGCATCTGAATTTCTAAGTGAAAGAGGATCCGGAGTGACAAGCAAAACTGCACTATCAGCGCCAGAGGCTACTTGATTAAGATTTGCACCAACAGAAGACGGGCTATCAATTACAACATAGTCAAAGTCTTTTTTCAATTGATTGATTAATGCTTTGATATGTCCTTCTGATATACCCTTAATAATTTTGTTTTGAGTCGATTCAAGTAAGTATAATTCGCCATATTGCGGGTCTGCTTTAACTATAGCTTTTTCAACCTTGCAAACTCCTGTAAAGATATCGCCAAGGTCGAAAATAACCTTATCCTCGAGCCCAAGATAAATATCGGTATTTCTCAAACCAAAATTAAGGTCTAAAATGCATACCTTATAACCTCTTCTGGCAAGGATTACAGCCATCGCAATTGTAAATGTAGTTTTTCCGCAGCCACCTTTCCCGGAAGCTACTAATATACTTCTACCCATATATTTCCCTTGCTTCTAAAACAATCGATTTTTAACTATTTTATCAAATTTTAGCGATTTATTAAAGCAAAAATAAGCAAATCTGTGGGCTTTTCTATGCAAAAATCTCTCTTTCTTTGTCCAGCAAGCTCGTATAGCAGTTGTTGCCTATGACCAAATGGTCGAGCACTTGTATCCCCAAAACCCGTCCGGAAGCCACAATTTGCTTTGTACTGCTTATGTCACCTTTTGATGGGGTGCAGTCTCCTGATGGGTGGTTGTGAGCTAAGATTATTCCGGCGGCCCCTTTCCTTATCGCAGGAGCAAAAACCTCTCTTGGGTGGGCTCCGGCCTCACTGATGCCCCCGATAGAAATATCCTGCTTGCCAATCAAGCAATTGTGAACATCCAGCATAGCAATGCGAACAACTTCTTTATTTAGAAATCTCATATCTTCCATAAACAATCTCGCAATTGTTTCGGAATTATCTATCAAAATCTTATCATCTCTGGGTGTTGTCGCAATTCGCCTGCCGAACTCGATTGCCGCAACCAAACTACAGGCCTTGGCCAAGCCAATGCCTTTTACAGACATAAATTCTTCGGGTTCGTAATTTGAGAACTTGCTTAAAGAGCCCTGCTCTATTGACAGTACTCTTGAAGCTAAAGAAATAGCGGATTCGTTTTTCGACCCGCTTGAGATTAGAACAGCTATCAGCTCTGAATTCGAAAGGCTTTTTACACCCGAATACATAAGCTTTTCTCTTGGCCGTTCACATTTAGGTAAATCTTGTATCATTTAGCAGTCTTTCCTTGATCTCTTCATATGGGAAACCTACGACATTATCATAAGCCCCTTCTATGTGATCAATATTCTTTCGGAAAGCCCCTTGTATTGCATAAGCCCCGGCTTTATCCATAGGCTCACCCGTCTTTATATATTCACGGATATATTCATCACTATACCTTTTAAAGTATACACCTGTGAGACTGCTGAAAACAAGTGTAAATTTTGGATAATTTTGTAAAATGCATACTCCCGAAATTACTTCGTGCTTTTGACCATTCAGCTCGGATAAAATCCTAAAAGCATCATCTTCGTTCTTTGGCTTTCCTATAACTTTTCCATTATGAACTACGACTGTATCACAAGCTAATACAAGTCCGTTTTGAGGACCGACAGACAAAGCCTTTCTAAGCGCTAAAGCCATTACAGTTTGCGCCGGAGTTAAATCTAAATGAATATTTTCTTCACATGTTGGTTTAACAACTGTAAAGTTTATTCCATCATCTTCTAAAATTTTAATTCGCCTCGGGGATCCCGAGGCGAGTATTATATGTTTATCCTTTAATAACATCAAATATCTTTTTTGTAACTTCTTCTATAGACATGTTGCTTGTGTCTATTTCTATTGCATCTTCGGCCTTTTTAAGTGGTCTGAATTCGCGGGTTGAATCTTGAAGGTCGCGCTGCATCATATCAGCTTTCACCTTTTCAAATTCTACCTGTTCGCCTTTTTCTTGCAACTCTAATGTTCTTCTTTGAGCACGAACATCGGCATCAGCAGTTAAAAAGAATTTATATTCGGCATCAGGAAATACAACTGTTCCGATGTCTCTGCCATCCATTATAACGCTTTTTCTTTCGCCCATGGCCTGCTGAAGATCTGTAAGTTTGTAACGTATTGCCGGAATTGCCGAGCTTGGACTTGCAAGTGCGCTCACCTCAGGAGTTCTTATTATTCCTGAAATGTCTTCCCCGTCGAGATAGGTTTTGCCGCACGCAAAATCGACATCTGTTGTATCAAGCATCTTTGCAAGAGCTTTTTCATCTTTATAATCTGTGCCAGTACGAATCAGTTTCACTGCTATTGCACGGTACATTGCACCGGTGTCAATATAGTCAATATTTAATTCTTTTGCTACGGCTTTTGCAATTGTAGATTTGCCTGCTCCGGCAGGGCCATCAACCGCAATGCGAATTTTATTTTTCAACTTTCTTTCCTTTTTCGTGATTAACCAATTTTTCGATTTCGGATACAAAGGTTTCTACATCTGTAAATTTTCTGTATACAGATGCAAATCTTACGTATGCAACCTGGTCAAGGTCTTTAAGATGATCCATAACGGCATTACCGATAAATTCTGTGCTAACTTCTTTTTCCATCTGGCTGCTAAGTCTTCTTTCAATATCAATAACTATAGCTTCCATCTGTTCAAGTGTAACAGGACGTTTTTGGCATGCACGAATAATTCCATTTAAAATTTTTGCACGATCAAATTGTTCACGACTGCCATCTCTTTTAACAACCATAAAGAGAACTTCTTCTACTTTTTCATAGGTTGTAAATCTTTTACCGCAAACTTCGCATTCTCTACGTCTTCTGATTGCGTTACCTTCTTCGGTTGGTCTGGAGTCGATTACCTTGGTGTCTGGTGTGTTACAAAAAGGACAATTCATTTGTTTTTCTCTCCTAATACTTCTATAATTTTACTGGTAATTTTTATTATATACCATATATAGTAGGTTATACAAGTGTTATTGATATTTTAGTATATATAAATCATGCCGCTCGGGCCGATTGCACTATGAACGACTTATATTAATTCAGCTCGTGACGAATGCAATGCGAGTGAACACTAAGGGCGTCCCGCAGGCCGCACGAAGGGTGAGCTTGCGAGCCCTGAGCAGGCCGAAACGGTGTTCACGAGCGTTGCAATCGGCCCGAGCGGGTTTTACTTTATATAAGGCCAATTTTATGCTAAAATACACTTTGTTATGAATAAAAAAGATTTAGAAAAAGAAATATCACGCCGCCGCATCTTTGGTATTATTTCTCACCCTGATGCCGGCAAAACAACATTAACAGAAAAACTGCTTTTGCATGGCGGAGCTATCAGACAAGCCGGCACAGTAAAAGCAAGAAGAAACAGCAAATTTGCTACATCAGACTGGATGGAAATTGAAAAGCAAAGAGGCATTTCTGTTACATCTTCTGTTATGCAGTTTGAATATAACGATAAAGTAATTTCCATTATGGATACTCCGGGTCACAATGACTTCGGCGAAGACACCTATCGTATTTTAACCTCTGTAGACAGTGCAGTAATGGTAATCGATGCCGCAAAAGGTATTGAGACACAAACAAAAAAGCTGTTCAAAGTTTGTAAGATGAGAGAAATTCCTATCTTCACATTTATGAACAAGCTTGACCGTGAAGCAAGAAACCCACTTGAACTTTTATCAGAACTTGAAGAAGTTCTTGGTATGCCTGCCGCAGCTGCAAGCTGGCCAATAGGTTCAGGTTTAAACTTCCAAGGCATATATGACATACTTACCAACAGAGTCTATCTCTATAAAGAGAATAAAGATTTTGAACTTGGCCCTGACGGAGTCTTTGGACCCGAACTTGAGCCTATTCTTACACAGTACAATCTTAAAGAGCTTCGCGAAGAAATGGAGCTTTTACAAGGTGCAGGCTATGCAGTTGATAAAGAGCTGATTCTTTCCGGAGAATTAACTCCTGTTTTCTTTGGATCAGCATTGGCAGACTTTGGAGTAACATGCTTCTTAGAGCATTTCCTTGATATGTCACCTGCTCCGGGAAACAGAAAAACAACAGACGGCGAAGTAAACCCATTAGATGATTTCTTTAGCGGATTTATTTTTAAGATTCAGGCTAATATGAATCCGGCACATAGAGACAGATTAGCGTTCTTTAGAATTTGCAGTGGCGAATTTGAAAAAGGCATGATGTGCACTCTTTCAAGAACCGGAAAGCCAATTAAAATTGCACAATCGACTCAGCTTATGGCAAACGAACGAGAAAATGTTGAAAGTGCTTTACCGGGAGATGTAATAGGTATCTATGATACCGGAAATTTCCAAATCGGAGACACATTGACAGATTCAAAAAAGCAATTGTTCTTTGAGCCTCTCCCAACCTTCCCTCCGGAATTATTTGCCAGAGTTTCAGCTAAAGACAGTATGAAAACGAAGCAATTCCAAAAAGGTGTAGAGCAGCTTGCGCAAGAAGGTGCGATTCAGGTTTATCACAACGAATATAATGAAGTAATTATTGGTGCCGTAGGCCAGCTGCAATTTGAGGTTTTCCAATACAGACTCGAAAACGAATATAATGCAGAGCTTAGAATGACTCCTATCGAGTATACTTTAGCAAGATGGCTCAAGAATCCGGATTTAGATTTTGTTAAATCAAAAATTGATTCAAGAACAATGCTTGTATTTGATAGATTTGAAAGACCAATGTTACTCTTTGCTAATCCATTTACTCTTAATTATTATCAGGAACGTTTCCCTGAAATTGAACTTCAAGAAGCTATGGAGACAGAAAGAGTTGTTGAGAAAGCATAAAAAATCCGGCTTAAAGCCGGATTTTTATTTTATTCGAATATCGTCATATTTTCACAACCGATTTCTTTATATGGGAAGCTTAAAAATTCCCCGCTCTTTATTGCAAACAACATATCTGTAAATATTTCTATGGAATAACTATCATCTATGCCAAGCTCCGTTTTATAGTCGTATCCAGGAACAAATAAATCCTCGAGCTTAAGAGGCTCTTCAATGCCATCTTTAAACAGCAATGTTTTATTTTCATTGCCATTATATATCGATTCGTATTCTCCGGTAAACTGACTCGCATCAAGATATAAATTGATGCTAACTGTCGTATAATTACCATATCTCATGATATTAGATGTTACGGTAATCCAGCCATTAAAGAATTCGTTATCTTTGTTTGGCATTGCATAGTTTTCTATGAATTCATCAATCTGCGGTTGGCAATCTTTTGCAAATTGCTTTTCAGCTTCGATTATATAATCCGGCATTCCTTCATAATATGAGAGATTCTGAGAATAGCTAAGATTGTTTATTCCTCGATAATTATATTCTTCAACTTGATCTATGTATGATAAAGTTAGCCCATCATAGCTGTTGTTAAGCAATGTATAATTTATAGATTCATCAGTATAGATATTATCCTTAATAAACTTATTTCCTAAAGCAGACACTTTTGCAATATCTACAGCAAAGTATATTGGATTATATCCATTAAGCATAACCCATGGTGTTTTATCATCTAAAACGATATATAAAGTATCACCATAATCAGAAATATAAAACTTTTGATCTTCTGTTATCCCCGGAAATTCTCCGACAATTTTAAATGAATCCCATCCATCAGACCAGAAGTATTCTTCTTCATCGCTATTTGTGTTATTCAGCTTATCATAAATTAAATTGTTAATATAATCCAAGCCGTCAATCCCGTCCGCAAACACATCAGTAATCTTAAGTTGTTTACCCGTGTTCAAATCATAGTTAAGACATTCATAATCAGCAATATAAAGCCAATCACTGCCATAATCAGGATTATTCGGCTTTTCATAATTTAACTGGCTATCTACCAAAACAGATAAGACATTCCCAACATTACAACGCTGAGAAACAGAAACATTTTCACTATACGGTGAAATGCCCTCCCAGTTTTTAAGTTCGGCCTTTATACCTCTATACTTTGGATAATCTTCCCAATTACAAGCTTTAAAGAATGCATCCTCTATTTCTTTATTAATTGCATTTTGAATGGTTTCATCTTTTAAACCACTGATTTTAAAGTACTGTTTGTTAACCCAACCGTCCGTATTCAGCTCATAATCAACAGTCTCAATTTCTAAATTATTTTGGCGCATTACTAAGCTGCGTTCTTCTTTTCCAGGCTTTGGGATAATATCAAAATCGCCACAAGCACAGCAAGAGATGAGAATTATAAATATTAAAACTATCGAAATTAATTTTTTCATATTAGTCCTCGAAGCTATATGCTGCTACATAATTAAGTTCTTCTGCAAGTTTTTGCCCTTCTTTTGAAATGCACCAATCAATAATTTGTCTTTCGGCAGAATTTGTATCCTGATACTTTTCTTCTGTTGTGATGCAGCAATATTCAGTTACCATTGGATATGTATAAGCTCTGATATTGTCAGCACTTGGCTCGATGCCGTTAACCTTTAAAAGTTTAACATCTTCATCAAAATGCTGGTTAACTACAAAATAAAGGTATGAATACCCGAGTGAGCTTTTTGCATTGTCATAGTGTGCAACTGCATCAATGATACCGCCCATATCGCCAATACGCTGCTCTGTCAGAGGGTCAACAATTTCATCTATACCAATGACATATTTGTAAAGACCTGTTTGCGAACCGGATCCCTCGTCACGCTGATAAGCTAAAATTTCTTCATCGTTTCCGCCCAGCTCTTTCCAGTTTGTAATTTTTCCGGCATAAATATCATGAAGCTGATCGACCGTAATATTGTCAACCGGATTATCTTTATTTACAAAGAATACGAACGCATCAAGACCATATGGTTCATAATGCATTGTTACGCCATTTTGCCTTGCATATTCTTCTTGTTCGTCAGATGCATGTAAGCAGAAAATTAAATCGGCATCACCTTCGGCCATTTCCGAAAATGCGCTTGTGGTTGTATTGCATAATACGTATTGTCTTGCATCTTCAAGATCCATATCTAAAACCTTTGCCGCCATGTTTTCGAAGAACGGCAAACAAGCTGTTGCGCCATCTATTACAGGCCAATCGTCCAGGCTCAACTTAAGGCTTGCCTTTTCAATTACATCTTCTTTTGCCGGAGTTTTATCTTTGCAAGCAGCCATAGTAAAAATCATTGTAAAAGCTAATAAAATTGTAAGTATTTTCTTCATTTTTGCCTCCAAAAATCCCTTTCGCGAACAAAAAACAAACATTTGTTTGCTTTTTGTTCTTTTTTGTGCTAATATAATTATATCAATTAAAAAGAAATTCGTTGCATGTTTTAATTACTTTTAATAAAGGAGTAATATATGGAAAGCTTAAACGAAAGAGAACAAAAAATTCTTGATTATATGAAGTCCTATATCAAAGAATGGGGTTATCCTCCTACAGTTCGTGATATTTGTGCCGCTTTAGATATCAGCTCCACTTCAACCGTTCATAAGGCAATCAGCGGGCTCGAAGAAAAAGGTTATATTCATAAACAAGCCGGCAAGCGCCGTGCGATGGATGTTGTTGGTGCCGAAGAAAAAAGCAGTGAAATAGATCGTGCAGATGTCGTTGATATTCCGGTAGTTGGTCGCATAGCTGCTGGCACACCAATACTCGCAGAAGAAAACATTGAAGATAGCTTCCCTGTTCCGGCAAGATATGTTAGTAAGGGAACAAACTTTATGCTCACAGTACATGGAGAATCTATGATTGAAGCCGGCATTATGGATGGAGATTACATCTTAGTTCAGCAACAAGAAAATGCCGAAAACGGACAAATTGTTGCAGCTATGATTGATGGCATAGAATCTGAAGCAACAGTAAAAGGGTTCTATAAAGAAGATGGACACATTCGTTTACAACCATACAATTCAAGCATGAGCCCTATCATCGTAAACGACTGTAAAATCTTAGGTGTAGTTAAAGGCGTTTTCAGATATTTTAATTAAAAACAAAAATCATGTGATTAGCAATGCAAGGGATCGCCAATCACATGATTTATTTTATTGATATATATGCAAGCATACGTTTAGTATCTTTTGCTCCGCGGTAAGTCCAAAACTTATCGCGGTTTTCTTTGCAAGCAGTACAACTGTTGTCTATAAAAATATTTTCAGCAGGGACCCCTTCTATTTCGCATAGCTCACAAATTATACCTTTAAGATCGATTAGGTATTTGCCATCAAATCTTTGGCACATATATTCTTCGGTCCATGGCATTTCGTTGACAAAAGCATCAACAACATCAATGTCAACTTCGAAGCAGCAAGCAGAAATTCCGGCACCAATAGCAATATGTATATCTTTTGGTTTGCATGAATATTCTTCTTCCATCCAATAAATTAGTGCCGAGACGATACATTGTGCTGTTCCTTTCCAGCCGGAATGAGCTATGCCTATTACCTTTTTCTTTGGATCATAGGCATAAATAGGGATACAATCTCCATGAGTAGTTGTTAAAGCAACATTCTTTAAATTAGTCACAAGCCCATCACAATCGTCAATTTCTATATAAGGGCCATTGTTAAGCGATGCTTTGTCAACAATGCAAATATCTATGCCATGAACAAGTTTTGTCCTCACAACCATATCATATTTGCCTATCATGGCAGAGCGACGTTGATTACCGTCATCAGGTTTAAGCGTAAGCCCTGCATCTACATTTTGAAATTCTGTTAAATACTTAATATCCATATGCTTATTATACAACAAAAAATCAGGTTCTTTCGAACCTGATTTTCTTAATCAATTATTTTAAAGCTTCTTTTGCAACTTTTACGAGTTCTGCAAAGCCAGCCTGATCATGAATAGCCATTTCTGAAAGCATTTTACGGTTAATAACAACGTCAGCTTTCTTAAGTCCATTCATAAGTTGACTGTAAGAAATGTCATTCATTCTTGCTGCAGCATTGATTCTTGCAATCCAAAGTCTTCTGTATTCTCTCTTCTTAAGCTTTCTGCCCATTTCAGCAGATCTGAGAGCTCTCATTACGGCTGGGTTAGCAGCAGTGAAGATCTTATGCTTTGAACCATAGTATCCCTTTGCGAGATTTAAAATTTTCTTATGTTTTCTATGAGCAACTGTGCCCTTTTTAACTCTTGCCATTTTTATACCTCCCTACTACTTTCCAATAAGAACAGCCTTAATTCTCTTCTGGTCTGCATGTGTAAGTGTGCATGCCTGACGAAGGCCTCTCTTTCTCTTTGGTGTTTTCTTTGTAAGGATATGACTCTTATATGCCTTATGTCTTGCAACTTTACCTGTTCCGGTAAGTTTGAATCTTTTCATTGCCCCTCTGTGGGATTTCATCTTATTGACTTTATTGCCCATATCTATTCCTCCTGTGCTTTTTTAGCCCTTGCAGCCTTCTCCTTTTCAGTTAATGGGTTTATCGTTAATGACATATTTCTGCCTTCAAGTTGTGGATTCTTTTCAAGTGTCCCAAACTCTTTAAGCATTCCGGCAAAGTTAAGCATAACTTCTTTACCTTTGTCAACATAACCCATTTCTCTTCCACGGAAACGCATATTAACTTTAACCTTGTCGCCTCCTTGAAGGAACTTGGTTGCAGTTACAGCTTTAGTCTTAAGGTCTCCTACATCAGTAAAAATACCAAGCCTAATTTCTTTGACTTCCATAGTCTTTTGCTTTTTCTTGGCTTCTTTATCACGCTTTTGCTGTTCATAGCGGAATTTACCAAAATCCATAATTTTGCAAACCGGTGGAGCAGCGTTTGGTGAAATATTTACCAAATCAAGATTTGCCTCAGCAGCTTTTGCCAAAGCCTCGTCTCTTGAGACAATACCAAGCATAGTGCCTTCACTGTCAATAAGACGAACTTCTTTTGCACGAATCTCTTCGTTTATGAGAGCTTCTTTACTAATAGCTTTGTACCTCCGTAGATGATAGTCATCTGTCAAGAACCGCTCTCGCCTTGACATCCTACATCTGTTATAAAAAAGAGCGGACGCATAAGCCCGCTCATTAGAAACGCCTGTGGCGCTATTTCTGATATCAACCTTTTCGCTTTTGCTTAAGGTGAGAAGCGGAACTTCTGCTTTAATACTCGATTATTTTATGCCTAAAAAGGCATCAAGTCAATATGTTATTTAGAAATTTTTGCTGATTGTTAAGATATTTGTACCATTTTTATACTCATATCTCATATCATCCATGGATTTTTTAACCATATATATTCCCAAACCGCCGATTTCTCTTTCTTCTGCAGGTAAAGTTATATCTGGATCTTCGGCTTTAATTGGGTTATATGGAACTCCCTTATCTGTAAAGATAAGCTCTACACCGTTAGGCTTATCAATTTCGTTTATTTTCAGCTCTGCAGGGCCACTCTTCCTTGGATAGCCGTATTTTACGATATTACTGTAAATTTCATCGACGGCTATACTAAGCTGCATTACTGTCTTAATTGGACAATCCATTTCGGCAAGTTTTTCTTCAACAAACTCTGTAACTGCAGGGATATCTTCAATCTTCGCATTTTCAAATCGTATAGTCGGAACCTCTGGAACGCCATTATAAACAAGTGAGAACATTGTGATATCGTCAAACTGCGGAGCTCCATCTATAAACTTATCAACGTCTTCCTTAACCTTAGCACATAATTCTTCAGGTCCCAGGTTTTTATTTGCGTTTAAGCAAGCCTTCAGTCTGTCTTCACCGTACAATTCATTATTCATATTTGTTGCTTCGGTGATACCATCTGTGTATAAGAAAATCTTGTCATTCTTTTCAAGCTTTAATTCTTGCAATACATAATTTACATCTGGCATTCCACCTAAAATGAAATTGACTTTAGACGTAATATATTCAAAATCTCCCTCAGCGCGCTTTACTAAAGGTGGGTTGTGTCCAGCGTTAGCATATTTGATTATACCTGTCTTAAGATCTATCTGCCCTTGCCAAGCTGTAATAAACATACCGCTTGCATTAGCTTCACACAAAGCATTGTTAGCTTTAGTAAACACTTCAGATACAGGAATGTCGGTTTCGGCAAGATTCTTTAATTCTGTTTTACCATGCATCATGAACATGGCTGCAGGAATTCCTTTTCCGGAAACATCAGCTATCAAGAAGTTTAATGTGAATTTATGAGTGTAATAGAAATCATAAAAATCGCCGCCAACTTCTTTAGCTGTATGCATACAAGCATAAGCATCAAATTCCTTATGCTTTGAATATACCGGTGGAAGTACAGATTCTTGAATACTTTTTGCTGTAGCAAGGTCGGCATCAATTCTCGCAGACGCTTCGGCAATAAAGCCCTTCATAGTACTTACAGTCGCATTAATATCATCCGATAAAGTATCGAATTCTGCACATTTCCTTGAATTGATTTCTACATCAAGATTTCCTTTACTTATCTCATTTAATGAGCTTCCGATTGATCTAACCTGATTTACAATAACTCTCTTAATTGAGCGGAAAATGATCGCATATAATATAGCAAATACGAGGATATACATATATGCATTCAAATATAAGGCTGCCTGTTTTGTAGCTTCGGCTTCTGATACCGGATAAAAGGCCATGATTGTAAAACCTTCAACATCAGAGCAACGACAATACATATCATTCCCATCTACATTCGTTATAAAGTTTATATCATGATCAATATTATCTATATTCCCCTCGTTTTTAACCCAGCTTGAGAGTACTGCAAACATATATGAATCCGGTGATGATATTACACGATAATCTCTATCAAGAATGGTAAGGAAACCTTTGTTTCCTAAATGACGATTTCTTGCAGCAACTTGTATTTCTTCGGCAATATCTTTTTGGAATAAATCTGCGTCATAACCGACTTGTATAAAACCGGTCTCGGTTGCGACTCCGGCATATTTCATTTTTATTGTTTCATCATATGATATAGGGCCATATGCTTGCACAAATTCTTGAGTTCCGTCAAGCAAACACATAAATTCTGCAATCTGCTCGCCCATATTCAAATTGATACCAATAAATGCAGGCTCTGTGCTCTCGACAATATAGCCTTTGTTGTCTACGATGTTAATTTCAGATACGGCTCTATTCTCTGCAATAGTATGTAAGTCTTCTCCATCTGCGATATCATCTACTATCAATTTCGTGATATTGATCAGATTCTGGTCTGATGCATATGAAACATCAGCCTTGATATCCTCAACTGCATTTTTAAGCAAGGTATTTGCCTGACGTTCCTGTAAACGCTGCTGTGAGAATGATGTAAAGAATATCATGAAAAAGAAAGTTACAGCAATTACAATAAACATAGCACGCTGTACCAATTCTGTTGTTGTACGTTTCTTTTGCTCAACATAACTTGTATCTGTGTATATGCTTGAAACAACAAGAATCGAACACATTAATGAAAGCCCGTTAGCTATAACCATAGGCATTGTGCAGGCTCTGATAACACGTAATGCTTGAGTTGCATCATGAATATTGGTAAATAGAATCATTCCTAAATGTAATGTTTCCATTACAATTCCGCAGCCAAGACCGATAATCCATGATGGATGTTTGTTATCAAACATATATTTACGTAAAATCGCAGCATAAAATCCGGCGAAAATAGTAGATACCGAGCAAGCAACTCTTGTATAAGAGCCAACGCCCCATGCGACTGCAATCCAACGCTCTACGCCACCTATTATGCCCGCAATGATTCCTGCAGGGCCTCCAAATATAAGACCTGCAGCCATAGGCGCAGCATCACGGCAATTTAACATTGCGCCTTCATATGGAATACCCCATTCAGTGCCGATTATTGCGATAGCTCCGAATATAAGGCCAATAATAATTTGATTATGTATTTTTATGCGGCCTATTTGCTTGCCACTTCTTTGCATAACGCAAAGAACTATAGTAGCCAATACAGGCAACGCAGATGCTATTCCTAATTTTATATAACTTAAATTCATTGTTTTATATTTCTACAGTATTGTATTACTCAACTATATCAATTGTTTTTGCTTGTTCAATAATTCTTTTAGCAGAGCTGATATTTCTATCACGTATGCCATATAATGTATCAAAGAATCTGCACATACCGTTTTCTCCAAGTCCGTTTCTGATAATGTAAACCATGCACAAATTTTGCACACCTATTGTTTCGGATAATATATCAAGGTCTGTTCCGCCAATCTGAAGAGCGGCAAGTCTATATGCATCTTCTGAATATTTCTTTCTTAATCTTTCTATATCGCCAATTGTGGTAAAGCCAAGATTTTTAAATATTATAAGGAACTGAAGCATAGTATGCTTTTGGACCTCAGCTTTGTTTATAGAAGCAATTCTGGAATTTAATTTATCAAAAGGCCCTATTGCCAAATACGATTTAAATGTATCACCATTAAGCTCAAGATCATCAAATTTTCCGCCTTTTACTAATGCACTTACCTTGCGTCTGTACTCGGCTAATTCTCCTATGATGTCGGAAAATTCCTGATCTGCAATCTCAAGAACTCCGGCCAAACGATTAAGAGCTCTTATATATTCACGAGGAACTTCAACATCGGATTTGTATCCGGTATCATGATATGCTGTAGCCCAAACGTGCTGAAGAGCAGTTCTCATCTGAAGCTCAAATCTATATTCGTTAATTTCAGGTTTAAATTCATCATAATAAAGTTTTTTAGGAATTCTGCATATGTAATGAAGTGACATATATCCAAATTGATCCGGATCGAGCATCTTTCGTTTGTCTACAGAATTTTCCCAATCGATTTCAAAGTTCTTTTCTATTAGTGATGCGATCTTATCTACTTCTGATGAATAGAAAGTGATGACACGCACACCAAGAACATCTGTAATGTCTGAAATGCTTGAATATTTTTGGCCCTTTAGCTCGAGCTTTCCAATTAAACTTTCTTGCTTTTTCACCCTCGCTTCAAGAGCTGTAACTATAATTCCATTTTCATTTAAAAGATTGCTAATTTTATCTACCACAATATCACGCATCTTTTCAAAAGATGCATAATTTGAGATATATTCATCTACAATCTTTTTTGAATGTAAATCCATATTATCTTACCTTCTAAAATAATACTCTATGAACAGCAAAACAGGTCTTTGTAAAGCAAAGACCTGTCATAAAGTGCTAATAATTATTCAATAGTTAAAATATCTGCGAAACCTGTTATTTCAAACACTTCCATAATAGTTTCGTTAACATTCTTAATAACCATCTTGCCTTGAGCATTCATTGTCTTTTGTGATGCAAGAAGAACTCTTAAGCCTGCGGAAGAAACATATTCAAGACCGGTGAAATCAAGAGTTAATTCCTTAATTCCGGCGAGTGATGAAAGTTCCTTTTCGAGTTCAGGAGCAGTGCTTGTATCAAGCCTACCTACAACTGCTACATTAAGTTTTTCACCATCAAGATTTTTATTGATTGTCATATTTACACCTCTGTATAATCATTTGCTAATATACCCTATTATTGTATCAAATTATAAGCTATTTAGCCACAATAATATATAAGTTCCTTCCGAATATTTTGTAAAAAAGTCAATTTTCAAAGCCGAACATAGCTTTATTGCTATAAAAAACAGCACAAAACACTGTAATAAGCCATAAATAAAGCCTAAAGTGCCATCAAAAGTCCTAATTATCGGCAATTCTGTGATTTTTCCCGCAATTTTGCCTATAAGACTAAAAATAATGATAGATAATAGCAATATTATAATAAATAATGCTATATGGGCAAATTCCTTAGTTACATCTTCTGCAAGCTTTGCAACACCCTCGGAGACATCTATACGGCTTAAGACTATGCCCAGGATGCCGTTTTGCCCTTGCATATCGGCTACCATTTCTTCAAGGCTTTGAGTCAGTTTGTCATTAACCAATGGGAAGAGCAAATTTGCAAAAGGCTCTTCTAAAGCTTTTGAGCCAAATATAGCAGCTACAAATGAAAAAATTACAACCACTATAGGCATAATGCATTTGCAAAAGCCTTTCTTCGAGCAAACAACTGCGAAAATTAAAAATATTAATATGCAAAGAGCGTCTGCAATAACGCTACTTAAATTCGTAAGAGTTAAATACTGTTCCATTATCTAATTCCTTTTGGCAAAGCAAATGTCCATCAAAAGTCATATAGCTTGCCTTACTTCCACCTTTTGGGATTGATGTGCTACCGGGATTAATGAATAGGAGTCCATCTGCAATCGGTCTTATTTGAGGAATATGCGTATGTCCACACGCAAGTATATCACAAGAACCGATTGGAGGAGGATTATCAGGCCCGAAATGATGCCCATGGGTAGCAAAAATTACTTTGTCACCGACCGGAATTTGCATATAGTCTGCAGTAATAGGAAATTCTAAAACCATTTGATCAACTTCGGAATCACAATTCCCTTTTACACACCAAATTTTTTCTTTAATTGCATTAAGTTGCGATGCAACACTCATGCAATCATACTCGCCAGGAAGCCCATTGCGTGGGCCGTGATATAAAATATCTCCAAGCAACAATATATAATCACATTTTTCATCCCAGAAATGCCCGATAAGCTTTCTTGTAGCATCAGCGCTTCCATGAATATCACTTGCAATTAATAATTTCATATTTTGCTCCTAAATCATCAAGCCTCTTTTTAATTACTTTTATTGAATCATTTTGCTCATCGCAAAGAATAAAATCTCTATTATTTTTAAATGCCACAGCTGCTGTGGTTCCGGAACCTGCAAAGAAATCTGCAACAAGCCCGCCTTTTGGGCAGCAAGCATTAATTAGCAATTCTAACAAAGCTTCAGGTTTTTGCGTTGCATAACCTGTACGTTCAGAAGAAGTTCTACCAACCATATCTATGTTTAGAACATCCTTTTGATTTACAAGGGTATACCAGCCTTTCTCATCCTGATGCTCTTGCACTCCTTTAAATCTATATGGCCGCCCTTCTCTATTATACGACTTCTCTTTCTGAGGGCAAAAATAGTAATCCGAAGTTTTTGAATATAAAAGTATAGAATCATGCTTTCTCGCAAAGCTTCTTGGCGAGGCTCCCCCACTTTTATATGCCCAGATAATTTCATTTACAAAATTATCATATCCAAAGATCTCATCCATCATCACTTTGACATAATGAACAGCATGCCAATCAAGGTGAACAGCAATTAAACCGGTATCACTTATTATATCTTTCATTAAAACTAATCGTTTCTTAAGAAATTCTAAATAATCATCCAGTTTTGTCCATCTGTCATCATAATTGCCATAATCAGCTTTGCTATAAAAAGGCGGGTCGATATATATAAAATCTATCGGCCCTTCAATTTTTTTTAGAACTTTTAAATTATCACCTTTATATAATAAAGCCATAAAGTATTATTCCAATAGCTCCGCATATTAATATGCAAAATATTGGACCTTTTTTAAATTTAAATGTTAAAACAGCAGCAACAGCAAATGGAATTAATGACCACCAATCAAAAGGAATAAAAACGCCTTTGGCTAAACCAAAAACTGCGGATGAAATGAATGCAATCGCTACCGGTCTTATACCAGTAACTGCTGCCTTTATCCATTTATTTTCCTTAACCTTTTCGAATAGGAATGCCGAAAGCAAAACAAGGCACGCCGGAATCAAAACAAAGCTTAAGCTAGCCATTATACCGGCTAAAACACCATCTACTAAATATCCAACAAAGGTTGCGGAATTGATTCCTATTGGACCAGGTGTCATTTCCGCAATGGCAACCATATCTGAAAACTGCTCAATAGAAATTAATCCAAGTTTTTCAACTATTGTTTGCTGAGTTAAGCCAACTGCGGCATAGCCACCGCCAAAGGCAGCTAAACTGATTTTAATGTATTCAAAGCAAAGTTGAAGTACAAGAGGAAAGTTATGAATCATGCTCTGCCTCCTCTACTGTCTTATTCGCCTTAGCTGCAAAAATAATCAGCGACACAACCACAGCCGCAATTACCATATAAAGTGCAGGAACACTAAAGAAAGCAATTGCTACAAATGCAACAATCAAAGCGATAATATTATAAATTTTTTTGAAATCTACTTTTTTTGCAAGCTTAATTACAGCATTGACCATAATGACTATAATACATGGTCTAACACCCGTAAAGAAAGCCTGAACATAAGTATTATCAGAAACTTGCGTAAATACTGTCGCAAGAATCAATATCATAATAATGCTTGGGGTTATACAGCCGGCAATTGCAACCACAAAACCTTTTACACCTCTGCATCTGTAACCGATAAAACCGGCGACATTAGTTGCAAGCATGCCAGGAAGAGAGTTTACAATTGAGATAACATCTAAAAAATCATCATCTGTAACCCACTGTTTTTTCGCACAAACATTATCTTGAATAAGAGGCAGCATTGCATAGCCGCCTCCTATTGTAAATGCTCCTATTTTTAAAAATGTTACGAAAATATCTAATAGAGAAACCGTAACTGTCACCTCTTATCTTGACCCCTTATCGTAAGGAACACCTTCTGCCTTTGGAGCTCTGGATTGCTTCGATGTGAAAATGAGTACAATTAAGCAAATGATATATGGAAGCATATTGTAAATTGATCCCGGAATATTCAGGTTCTTCAAGAAATTGATACCTGCATATACATTTGACAAAGCTCTAAATAAACCAAAGATTACAGCAGAAATTGCAATCTTATGAGGTTTCCACTGACCGAAAATCATTACAGCTAAAGCTAAGAAGCCAAAGCCTGCAACGCCGTTTTCAAATTTCCATTCGGATACGCCTGCAGTAATATAAACTATTCCTCCGAGTCCACCAAGAAGTCCGGAAATAAGAACTCCGGCCCAGCGCATCTTATAAACATTAATTCCAACAGAGTCAGCAGCCTGTGGATGTTCACCGCAAGCCATAAGTCTAAGACCAAACTTTGTTTTGTAAAGAACGATATATGATGCGATAAGGCAAATTACTGCAACAAGCATAAACCAGTTAAATTCAAAGTTGCCAATGTTAACTAAGAACTTTCTTTTTGGCTCTATGTACTGAATTGTTGAAGAAACGTCATTAGGATTTATCCTTGTATTCATAGCTTTTACGGCAACCGTAGCAGCAGCAGTACCAAGCATATTAAGAGCTGTACCAACAATGGTTTGATCTGCTTTAAAGTTAATGCAGGCTACGGCAAGTAAGCTTGAATAAATAACGCCGAATGCGCATGCAGCAAGTATAGTTAAAATTAAAAGTATGAAACCGTTTCCTGTAGCAGGAAAAGCCCTCATTACTAAAGCGCCACCTAAAGCACCAAGTACCATAATGCCTTCAAGTCCAAGGTTAATTACACCTGAATGTTCTGAGAAGCATCCACCGAGTGCAACAAGCATCAATACAGATGCGAAAATAATTGTATACTGAATCAGTAATGTCATTACTTTGCACCTCCTTCAGATTTTTTAGAAGCAATTTTAGCCATCATCATCTTAAGGAAGAGTACGAAACCACACAAATAAATGATAATTGCAGAAATCAAATCAGAAATTTGTGCACAGTACATTGTCTTATCAACATATGCACCACCATTAGTAATATGCTGAATAAAGAAGCTTGAGAAAATTGCTCCGATTGGATTAAGTCCGCCAAGAAATGCAGCAGCAATACCGTTGAATCCCATAGCCGGAACTGAACTTGCTGTGCACTGCCATTGTTCGAATCCGGTAAGATAGAACAATGCTGCGCCAAGTGCTGAAAGCCCTCCGGCAATTGCAAGGGTAAGAACAATATTTCTCTTACCATTCATGCCTGCATATTTTGCAGCATGCTTGTTAAATCCGGAAGCTTTAAGTTCATATCCTAATGTAGTTTTTTCAAGAACTACCAAAACTATAATAGCAAATATAATTGATACAGGAATTGCAATGCCTACATATATGTTATTTGCAAACAGCTTATCAAGCCCAAGAGTTGGGAGAACTGCCTGCGGAGCTTCAGTAATCAAATTGAATGTATAAGGAGATGTGCTTTCCTTTACATTATTAAGTATCATATTGCATAAATAAAGCATAATCCAGTTTAGCATGATGCCGGAAATTACTTCGTTAACATTAAATCTTGATTTTAAAACGCCAACGATTGATCCCATGATAACTCCGGCTAAGATAGCAAGGAGAATACATGGAACCCATCCCATACCAAACTTTAAGCTGCAATATAATGCAACGCAAGCGCCTGCTGTATATTGTCCTGATGCACCGATATTAAACAAACCAACTTTATATGCAAACAGAATTGAAAGCGAGCACATAAGAAGTGGAGCTGTCTTTACCAGTGTATTCCCCAGGTATTTCATTTTTGCAGGGCCTGATGGATAGTATAAGAAGTTTTTCATTACTGTGATAATTGCTTCAAATGCTCCATTCGGATTGATAAAGAGCAAAACAATAAATCCAATAAGTAAACCTAAAACAATACAAATAAGAGATGCAATAAAGGACTGCATGCCATCGTTTTTTAATAAATTCTTCATGGTTATGCCTCCTGTCTCTTTGCCCCGGCCATATAAAGACCAAGTTCGTTTTCATTAGTTTTTTTAGGATCAAGTTCGCCTACAATTTCGCCTTCATACATAACGAGGATTCTATCAGGAACATCTAAAACTTCATCCAATTCTAAAGATACAAGTAAAACTGCTTTGCCTGCATCGCGCTGAGCAACAAGCTGTTTATGAATGTATTCAATAGCACCGACATCCAGACCTCTTGTTGGCTGAACAGCTACTAAAAGCTCTGGATCTTTATCAATTTCACGAGCGATAATTGCTTTCTGTTGGTTTCCCCCAGACATGCTTCTTGCAATTGTAATAGAACCTTGCCCGCTTCTTACATCATATTGTTCAATCAGTTTATCAGAATACTCTCTGATTGCAGGTCTATTAAGGAAAATGCCGTTTCTAAATTGTGGCTCGAAATAACGCTGAAGAACTTCGTTATATTCAAGGCTATAATCAAGAACCAAACCATGGCGATGTCTATCTTCCGGAATATGTGACATTCCCTTAAGAGTACGATTTCTTATTGTTTCATCGGTAATATCTTCACCGCAAAGATAAATCTTTCCGCCGCCTCTATGCTCAAGACCTGTAATAGCTCTTACAAGCTCTGTTTGACCATTGCCATCGATGCCGGCAATGCAAACAATTTCACCGCGATGAACTTCAAAGCTGACATTGTTTACACCAAGTTTTCCTCTATGTGATTTTGACTCACATGTGAGATTTTCAACTTTAAGAACAGGTTCGCCCGGGCAGCACTCTGTTTTTTCTACCGAGAAACTAACGTCACGACCAACCATCATTTTTGAAAGCTCTTCTTTTGTTGTATCGCAAGTATTTACGGTACCTATATATTTTCCTTTACGAAGTACAGATACTCTATCTGCAACTTCCATAATTTCGTTTAATTTGTGGGAAATAAAAAGAATTGATTTTCCTTCAGCTGCAAGATTTTTCATAATCTGCATAAGTTCTTCAATCTCTTGCGGAGTAAGAACGGCTGTAGGTTCGTCAAATATAAGAATTTCATTTTCACGATAGAGCATCTTTAAAATTTCTGTTCTTTGCTGCATACCTACCGTAATGTTTTCAATTAATGCATCCGGGTCAACAGCAAGTCCATATTTTTCAGAAAGCTCTACCACTTTTTTTCTTGCCTCTCCTTTTTGAAGCAAGCCATGTTTAGTTGTTTCAACGCCAAGAATAATATTATCAAGAACACTGAAACACTCTACCAACTTAAAATGTTGATGAACCATACCAATACCAAGATCGTTAGCATCGTTAGGGTTGTTAATCTTAACCTCTTTGCCATCCTTCTTGATAATGCCTTCCTCCGCTTGATACAGACCAAAAAGAACACTCATGAGTGTTGATTTGCCTGCACCATTTTCACCAAGCAAGGCATGAATTTCACCTTTCTTAAGTTGAAGAGTAATGTTATCGTTCGCAATGATGCCAGGGAACTTTTTTGTAATGTTCAGCATCTCAATTGCATAAGGCACATCCATAACAATTCCTCCATTTACCTAAAGATATAGATAATATAATTATAACAGGAATAGCCTATAATCGCTATATTTTTCTATACATCTGCATGTTTAAAGACATAAAAAATCCCTGCCTTTTAGGCAGGGATTTAAACTTTTAATTTAGTAAATTATTTAAGGTTGCCCTGATCATTAACAGTGATAACAGTTGCAAGTGATTCAGCAGCTACAGTAACATCGTTGCTAACTGTAATCTTTCCACCAAACATGTCAGCTACGAGAGCTTTGTAATCATCCTGTGTGAAGCCATCAGCCCACTTGGTTGAATTCAAAGGAATCTGAACATAGTTTGCTTCTGGATCTGTACCAACAAGACCGAGTGTAGTAATCTTTCCACCATAGTCAGCCCAGTTGTCATTAAGAGTGAGCTCTGTAAGAAGTGTCTTAACTGTTGCTGCAAGGCCCTTCATTGCAGATGTAACTGTCATACCTTCGCCATACATATCAATTGTCGGAGCCTGGTCAACGTCAACACCGATAACTTTTCCGCCAACCTTAGCAGCAGCTTCTGCAGCTGATGTATAGATACCACCACCGCAAGAGAATACTACTTCTACACCCTTGTTCTGATACCATGTATCCATAGCTGCTGTGATATCAGCATCGCCAAAGAACTGGTTGCCATATGCATATTCGCAAACAACGTCTGTGAGACCAAGTTCAGCAGCAGCAGCATCTACGCCCTGAACGAAACCATAACCGTAACGTACTACAGCAGGAACTGCCATTCCGCCAAGGAAACCAACATGCTTGTATCCAAGCTTAACTGCTGCAACACCAGCCATATATCCGCAAAGTTCTTCTGAGTAAACTGCTGAGAAGAGGTTTGATGGAAGTGTTGTCATACCTGCGCCAGAAAAATCTCCGTCGGAAACATCAAGTGCAATAAAGTATACATCTGGATATGTTCCTACAGATGCAGCAAGTGCTCCGGCAAATGCATAACCTGGAGTTACGATTACATTGAAGCCATCAGCGATAGCAGCATCGATCATAGCTGTTCTTTCAGCATCACTATCTCCAGCTGGCTTATAGTAGTTGAATTTAATTCCATTTGCTTCGCAGAATTCTTTGCAACCTTCATATGTAGCCTGGTTAAAAGATTCATCTGTGATATCACCATAGTCTGTAATCATTGCTACAGAATAGGCAGCATCAGTTTCTTGTGCTTCTTCTTTTTCTCCGCAAGCAGCAAGTGTAAATACCATTGCAAGTGCGAGGAGAATTGCTAAAAACTTTTTCATTATTTTCCTCCTTAATTGGATTCCTATCCAATAATTAACTATATCAGTTCGTTTAATACGAACATATTGCCAATTAATTTAAAATCTCGTATTTTTCGACAAAGTCGCCAAGCTCTTCTTTGTCGGCTGAAAGACTTAATACGAAATCCGGACCATACTTTTCTGATGCAGCAGCCAACCTTTCCAAAAATACCGGAAGATCTTCTAACTTTACATCTGCATGCTTAAGTATACTGTCAATATAAATTGTCTCGATATCATGATCTTGGCTGATTATTCCCAAAATAAAACCGATGTATTCATCTGTATTTGTAATCAATTCGTAATCTTCCATACAAACGACACGAATCCGATAACTCAAATCATACATCAGTCTTTGGTTTTTATTAATAAAAACGACGCTCCCGTTTACTTTATCAAGACAATCGTTGGCCATGTCTACCATCTGTTTAGTTTTTCCTGAGCCTTTATGACCGACGAGTAATTTCACCATTGGCGCCATCTCCTTCCATTCAACTATGTTAATATTATAACAGTTTCTTGCGTAATTGTCCACATGCGGCGTCAATATCCGAGCCTAATTCCCGTCTAACAGTTGTTGGAATTCCAAGCTTTTCGAGCTTTGCAGCAAAAAGTTTTGCTGATTCTCTGCTTGTTCCTTTGAGACCTGTCTCTTGTACAGGATTCAGTGGTATCAAATTAACATGACAAAGCTGCCCTTCCAATAGCTTTGCAAGCTTTTCGGCTGCTTTTGGACTATCATTTTGCCCTGAAATCAGCGTATATTCATAACTGACACGGCGAGAAGTTTTCTCTTCGTGGGCTTTACAAGCTTTTATAAGCTGCTCAAGGCTATATTTTTTGGCAATAGGCATAATTTCTTCTCGTTCTTCTTGTGATGAAGCATGCAGGCTGATTGCCAGATTTACCTGTGGATATTCATCCGTAAAACGCTCTATCATCGGAACTATGCCACAAGTTGAAACAGTTATATTTCTAAAGCTTAGGTTAATTCCTTGAGGGTCATGGATCATATCAAGAAATTTGCACAATTCTTCATAATTATCAAATGGCTCGCCCATTCCCATAAGTACTATATGATTTATGTCGGAATTAGTAGAACGCTTGATGGTCAAATATTCATCTAATATCTCCCACGCTTTAAGATTTCGGCGTTTTCCTCCTATGGTGCTGGCACAAAATTTACAGCCCATATTACAGCCAACCTGTGTAGAAAGGCATAAAGAATTGCCATATTCATAGCTCATAAATACTGCTTCGATATGTTCTCCATCAGGGCATCTTAAAAGATACTTTCTGGTGCCATCAGAAGATACCTGTTCAAGTTCTATTTCCAGATTATCAAAAGCAAAATTAGAGCTTAATTCTTCCTTTAAAGCCTTTGGAAGATTTGCCATCTCGTCCCAAGTTCTAGCTCCCTTACTTAACCATTCAAAAATTTGCTTTTCCCTAAATAATGGCTGGTTTATGGAAACTAAAAAGGCAGATAGTTCTTTCCTATTTATTTCTTTAATGTTAATTATTGACATTTATTTCCTTTCATGCTACCCTAACCTTATACCATATTTTACCAAATTTTTCAAGGGTATTATGAGAAGACCAATTATTTATATACTGTTTTCTGAATGTTTAATCATTCTCATATTAATCAAGGGCTTTGGATTTGACTTATACCATACAGATATAAGTCAATATTATGATAGCATACAAACCATCAGCGGAACTGTTAAAACAGTGCAAATTAAAAAAAATTATGCTGCCCTTACAGTTGATTTAGGACATGAAAACATACTTCTTCGCTTAAAGAATGTAAACGAAGAAGATTACATTTTCGATTTAGTTGGACGCAAAATTACGGCTACGGGGAAAATAACAGAGCCGGCCAAAGCTACAAATCCAGGATGTTTTGATTATAGAAATTATCTCAGAGCCAGAAAATGCTATGGAATTATTGAAGTCTCAAAATTCAAATTCGAGCCAAGCACAATAGTAAATCCTTTTTCTCACTACATTTCAGTACAAAAAGGTCTATTCTTTAGTGCCGCTAAAAATATGATTAATGAAAAAAGCTTTTCAATTTTATCGGGAGTTCTTTTTGGCGAAAAAGGATATATGGATGAAAACTTATACGAGCAATTCCAATTAAATGGAATTGCTCATGTTTTGGCAGTATCAGGCTTACATGTAGGTTTAGTATACGGAACAATTCAAAAGCTTTTAAAACGAAAGGACTTGTTATCAGGGATAATCGGAATGCTATGTTTGCTTATTTATGCAGCCCTTTCAAATTTTGCCGTATCGGTAATCAGAGCAGCTTCTATGATTTGCTTAAGCATAATAGCCTTTCAGATTAGAAGAAGATATGACATGCTGTCTGCAGCAAGTTTTGTTGCTATTGTCTTACTTTTGATTAATCCATATTACATTTTTGACAGTGGCGCTCAACTGTCTTTTCTTGCAGCATATTCTTTAGCAGTATTACTTCCGTGGTTCGAAAGCAGATTCAAAAAAATATGCGACAAATATAGAAGTGATTTTTTGTATAAAATAGGAAGCCCTTTTATAGCGGGCATAAGCTTACAAATCGGAATGGCCCCTCTGATGGCATATCATTTTTTAAACTTTTCGCCATTAAGTTTGTTTATAAATCCGATAGCAATATATCTCGCATCATTACTTCTTCCTATTGGATTGATTTGCTTTTTCCTTTATCCTTTTAAACTTTTTTTCGCTGCAAGTTGCGGCGTGGCACAAACAGTGTGCTATTTACTTAATTCATTATCAAATCTTGCATACAAGATTTTACCTGGACTAAGCACTTGCGCTCCACCGTTTTCTTTAATCGCACTCTACTATCTGCTATTGTTTTTCAGTTTCTCAGAAGAAAGATATATTTTAATACGAAAAGGGAAAGACGACATTGTTGTTTTACTAAATTGTATATTAATATCTTTTGCCTGCATTATGCCCTTTGCACTTGGAATATCACAAAACGTAATTCCATGGAAATACAATAATTATGATTTTGTTTTCCTTGATGTTGGACAAGGCGATTCAACACATATACAAAGTGCCGGATTAAATATGCTTATTGATGGTGGAGGATCAATTTATAAAGATATAGCTGAAAATACTTTAAAGCCCTATTTACTTAAAAACGGAGTTTATAAATTAGATTTAGCTATAGTGACACATTTGGACACAGATCATAGTAAAGGGATTGCAGATTTATCGCAAAGCATGAAAATAAAAACTATCATTTTCCCGGAATCAGCTAAAGGCGAAGACTTATCTAATTTTAATAGCGAAAATATTATTTTTCTTAAAGCCGGAGATTCTATCAGATTCGGAAATCTTAACATCAAAATTTTATCTGCTAATGGAAATGATGCAAATTCCGGCTCCTTGGTTTGCAGTTGCGAAGGAGCTGAGTATAGTGCTCTCTTTATGGCTGATGCCCCTATTGCAAGCGAAGACAGGATAAATTTTCCAGATATAGATATCCTTAAAGTTGGTCACCACGGAAGTAAAACATCAACATCTGAAAGGCTTTTACAAGCGGCAAGCCCTGAAATTGCAATAATTTCCTGCGGCAAAAACAACAAATATGGGCATCCTACAGAGCGGGTTCTTGAACTACTTAAAAACTCGGGTATAATTATAAAGAGAACTGATTTGGAAGGTGCAATATGCATAAAGAACAAGAACATCCTTACAAATTAATAAATCGCATTATTAAAAGCGGAGATTTTCCTACAGTAATTTTAATGTACGGCAAAGAACGCTTTATGATTGAATGGGCATATAAGAGCTTAAAAAAAGCTCTTGTTAATCCTGCAACTGGAAGCTTAGACTATACCCTTTTTCACGAAGCCGAAACAACAGAAGCCGAAATTATTTCTGCATGCGAAACTGTACCTTTTATGTCAGAAAAGAAATTGATCGTAATAAAAGATTTAGATTTAGATTTGAGTGATTATATCAGTGATATTCCAAGGACAAGCTTATTAGTAATAGTTCAGGAAAAAGTAGATAAACGAAAGTCCTTGTACAAAAAAATAGAACAAGTCGGTTTAAGCTTCGATTTCACACCACTTGACGAGGCAACATTAGTTACATGGGTTCATAAAAGAATTCCAAATATAAGTAAAGAAGATTTGCTGCATTTTGCTAAAGATGCAGGATATTTTGATAACGAAAGAGATTATAATCTTTTTAATTTTGAAAATGACTTAAAGAAAGCTTACGCTTTATATGACAATCAAGCAAATATAAGCTATGACGATATGAAAAATGTGTCATCGGCAGATTATGAAAATAATGCTTTTAAATTGCTTGATGCAGCTTTTTCAAATAAAAAAAGCGAGGCTATGCGCATGCTTAACCAATTTAAAACAACAAGCGATGTGATAAAATTTCACGGTTTACTTTGTTCTCAGCTTGAAATTATGCTTGAAGCCCGAGAGAATCCTAATATCACCGGAGTAAACCCTTATAGACTTAAAAAAGCTATAGCTGCATCAGAGCATCTTACAACAGCCCGTCTTAAAGCTGCACTTTCAGCGTGCTATAAAATTGAAAGCGAAATAAAAAGCGGACGTATGGACGCCCGCCTTTCTTTAGAATTGTTTGTCGCTAAAATCTAATTTTACCAAACCCACTCATCTTCATAATCTTCATCTTCATAGTCTTCGTCTTCATAATCGTAGTCTTCACCACCATCATCAATCGGATTCAATGGAATACTCGTATCTGCGTACGGAGAAACCGGATACTGACTTGGATTTGGATTATGATATGGACAATAATAATCTGGCAAATCATTAACAGCATCAGGCATACTATCCTTGGTTAAATTAAGTGAATGTCCCACACTAGCCTCAAATTGTGCAAGCTGTTTTTCCCAAGAAAGTCCGCCAGGTCTTACCACGCCAACCTTTGTCATGCTTGGGCAAAGAGGTGTTGCTAAATATCCAGATTGTGCACATACATCTGCGCTTGCTAATCCTACAAATGGGCTTTCTTCATATGAGCCAGGCTCGGTTCCGGCAATAAAGATTTCTGTTAAAGCAGAAGCTGATGTTGTATATGGGCTATATGTTCCGGAATATTTATCAACAGTAGCTGTAACGAAATCACCCTTCATCTCAAACTCTTCGCGAGGCAAAGTGGAACAAACCTGATCCATAATTTTTGCCCAAAGCTTTGCAGCTTTACTTGAATCTGAATTTACAGGAATATTTACATCGCTTCCAATCCAAGTTGCAGCAGAATACTGTGGGGTAAGTCCACAGAACCAAATATCATATCTATCAGTTGTTGTTCCTGTCTTTCCGGCTGATGGTTGGCTTGATAATTTTGCACCAGATCCAAGGCCATTAGTTACAACAGTTCTTAAAATATCTGTCATAAGAGATGCAACCGATTCATCAAGAACCTCGACATGACTTGGTTCTTTAGAAAGAACTATATCTCCGTTCTTTGTCGTTACTGTAGTATAGCAAATAGGTTCAGTATATGTACCATAATTACCGAATGTACCATATGCTGCTGTCATCTCTAACGGAGAAATACCTCTTGTCATTCCACCAAGAGCAAGAGCTGAAGCATTAGCATCATTAACAGGCCCTTCATTTTCCGAAACAACAGATGTGATACCCATTTTACGCAATTGGTCTATGCTCCTTTGAGGATCCCCAATTTGCATATAAAGATTTACAGCGCATGCATTGATTGATTGTTCAACAGCATGTCTTAAATTTGTAATACCTGTGTATCCTGCATACCAATTCTTTGGCCAAGCAGCTCCTCCACGAAGAATCGGAGCATCATCTATTGGCATTGCAGCGGTAAAACCAGGGGTTCCTTCAAATCCCATCTGCAGCGCTAAAGAATATACCGCCAAAGGTTTAATTGAAGATCCAGGCTGTCTTGTTGATGTAGCTCTGTTATATAAAAGTTTTCCTTCTATATCTCTTCCACCAACCATACCTTTAATGTAGCCTGTCTTATAATCCATAATAACCATTGCCGATTGCGGTTGACGGACCTGTTGCTTTAATGTGAAGAAATCTTTTGAAATTGTTACTGTTCCATCATCATTCTTTGTAAATGCATTTGGGTTTTCATCAAAGAATTCATGGGAAATAATCAAATCGCCATCTGCATTTCTATCTTTATATTCTTTGGCAATTTGCAATACACCGCCATCACGGCTATAACATACGCCATCAACCATCTCATATAAATCTTTAAACTCGGCGCTGTAATCAATTTCTCCTGCAACTGTTGTTTTATAGAAATTCATACGCTTGCCACTATAAATCAACATATCGCCATTAGATAATTCTTTATACTCATCTGCAGAAAGTACAAAATTGCCATCTGCATTAAAGTATGTAGTCATATTATAAAGCAGAACCCTGCCATCTGAATCTAAAGCATTACCCTGTGCATCTTTTCTTTGAATAGCAACTCCAGGGAAATTATCAGGATTATCGTATTCTTTATCCATAATTTCCTGAACACGCATATCCATGGTTGAATTAATTCTAAGACCGCCACTGTATAACAGTTTATTGGCTGTTTCTTCGTCATACCCTGCAGTAATTAAATCTTTCAGAACCTGATCTTTAACATAATCTGCAAAATAAGATGTAGTTGTTGTATTAACTGCCGAAGAACCAGGATTTAAATAATCTCTGATTGAATCCGCTTTGGCTGATTCATATGTAGCATCATCAAGTTTACCTTGATCATGTAAGTAATATAATACTAATTTAATACGATCTGCTCCGGCTGGATTATAATAAACAACCCAATCATCATCTTTGCTGATAACATCAAGTGCTTCTATATCTTCTACCGAATCTAATGCAACACGTTTCAAAGGCGCATAATTGTTTGGGCTTTGCGGTAAGGCTGCAAGCTGTGCACATTCAAGCAAACTTAAATCTTGAACATCTTTTGAGAAATATGCTTCTGCCGCAGCCGCGACACCATTGCAGTTGTATCCCAAATAGATAGTATTAAGATATGCTTCAATAATTTGTTCTTTAGACAATTTTTGTTCAAGCTGTATTGTATAATAAGCCTCCATAACCTTACGTGATAATGAACGTTCATTTTTAATTTGCGGAAGGTATAGGTTTCTTGCAAGTTGTTGAGTAATTGTTGATGTACCGCCTATACGTTCGCTTTGTCCTGATACCTTTTGCCATACAGCACCGACTATACGAATGAAGTTAAACCCGTGATGAGTCCAGAAAGTTTTATCTTCTATAGAAACAAAGCTATCAATTAGCTGTTTAGGAATTTCGCTAAATTCCAAATTTGTTCTAAGCGCATTCCCAGAGTAAATATTATCTATGGTATTACCATCTTTATCATAAATAATTGAGTTTTCTGAAAGTAACTCATAGATATTATCAGGATTAATGTCCGGAGCCTTGCTGATAGTAACGGCTACAAAACATGCCACAGCAATACCCATAGCAAGACAAACTGCAATTATAATCAGTATTATCTTTTTTATAGATATTTTCTTGTGCTTCTTTTTTGCCTTAGGCATCTTAGGCTTTTTAGCATCCTCTCTGCTTTCTTCAATAACTGTTTCTTTTGTTTCAGCTTTTACATCTTCAGCTTTATTCTTTTTCTCCGAAATCAAAGCTTTGACCTTTGACTTAAGCTCTGTCAATTTTGAAACCGAAGTTTTATTTGCTTTCATAGCAACTCTTGAAAGTCTTACAGGCTCTTCATTTGCCTGTTCTGAATCTTCTTCAAGAATTTTTTCTAAATCAAAGTCTTCCGCATTGCCAAAACGCATTTTTGCATAACCCGGCTCTGCGAATAAAAGATCTGCATTTTCAGTTTTTAGCGGACGTTCTTCGATGATATCTTCAACTCTTGGAACAACCATTGTTTTGGATAGATCATCTGTTTCTTCTGCCGAAGTTTCAAAACGATTTTTCAATTTTTCAAACTCTGACAAAACGTCTCTGTCGTACTCACTATATCTGTCACTCATATTCTTACCCCTCAAAAATACTTGATGCAAACTCAGCAGCATCAAAGGACTTTAAATCGTCCATACCTTCTCCTAACCCAATGTATTTAACCGGCAAGTCGAATTCATCACTAATTGTAACAACTATGCCCCCTTTTGCAGTACCGTCCATTTTGGTAAGTACTATTCCGGAAAGATCTGTAACCTCTCCAAATTCTTTTGCTTGCGAAATTGCATTTTTACCAGTGGTTGCATCGAGGACTAAAAGCACTTCCCTATTTGCTTCTGGAAACTCCCTATCAATCACCTTATACATTTTTGCAAGCTCTGCCATTAAATTTTTCTTATTCTGCAATCTTCCGGCAGTGTCACAAATAACAACATCCATGGCTTTTGCTTTTGCAGATTGCATACCATCAAAAATAACAGCTGAAGGGTCTGCCCCCTCTTTATGTTTAATTACAGGAACGCCTAATCTTTCACCCCAAATCGATAATTGTTCTGCAGCTGCAGCCCTAAATGTATCAGCAGCAACCAGCATCACGCTTTTACCTTCATTTTTAAGCATATGTGCTATCTTGGCGATACTTGTTGTTTTGCCAACGCCGTTAACGCCTATCATAAGGATTACAAGCGGGGTCTTTTCTGAAAGTTTATTACGTTCGCCCTTGTCCAGCATGGATGCGACAATAGATTTAATCTGATCTTTGACTGCATCAGCATCGCGCAATCTATCGTGTCTGATGCTATCACGCAGGCTATCTGTAATTTTCATTGTTGTGTCCATTCCTATGTCAGAAGAGATAAGCACTTCTTCAAGTTCATCTATCATCTCTTCGTCAGGCTTTGGCCTAAGAAGAATTACATCTCCTATATTTTGTGCCAAATTACCAAAGAATGATTTTTTATTTCCAAACATAATTAAATTTCAAATTCGTCTCCAAGACGTAGTGAAAGCACTTGAGTGATACCATGCTCCGGCATTGTAATTCCATAAAGAGCATCTGCATATTCCATAGTTGCCTTCTGGTGAGTAATAAGTGCAAATTGCGTTGTGCCAAATTCTGAAAGATATTCTGCAAATCTATCAATATTTGCTTCATCAAGAGCAGCTTCAACCTCGTCAAGAATACAGAATGGAGTAGGTTTTGCTTTAAGAACAGCAAACATCAATGCTATTGCAGTCATTGTCTTTTCACCACCCGAGAGAAGCTTCATATTTTGCAGTTTCTTTCCTGGTGGTTGAGCCTCAATTTCAATGCTTGTTTCAAGTGGATTTTCAGGATCTTCCATTGTAAGTCTTGCATGTCCACCATTAAACAACTGTGTAAATATACTTTCAAAGTTTTCACAAACGGCTTCAAAGCTTTCTTTAAATTTGAGCTTAATAGTGCTATCCATATCTGAAATAACAGCATTAAGTTCTTCGATTGCTTTGTTTATATCTTCACGCTGAGCTGTTAAGAACTCATAGCGTTCACTAACTTGTTTATATTCTTCAATCGAACCGACATTAACATCGCCCAGCTCACGCATTCTTGCGCGATATTCTCTGCTTTCTTTTAAAGCTCTCGAGAATACGAAGTCCGGATCAACAAGTTCTTCGGCCTGAGCATATGAAATTTCAAATTCATCCCAAAGTTTTTCTTTAAGAGATTCTGTTTGAGTTTCAAATCTTGCCATTCTGATATCTGCATCATGACGTTTTGATTGGATATCATAAAGTCTGCTTTCTTCTTCAACTCTCTTTTCTTCAAGAGCATTAGTCGCATCAAGATCAGATTTTCTTGATTCGATAGCGGCATCAATCGAGGCTTGAATAGCCTGTCTTTCAGCTTCCTTATCAGCCATAGCTTGAACTGCAGTTTCTGCAAATGCAGCAATTTCAGATTTTTGAATCTCAACATCGTCAAGACCTTTGAGTGTAGCATTCTTATCTGCCTCGAGATCTTTAAGAGATTGCATAAAGCGAGCTTCAAGATCTTTACTTCCCTGAGCTCTAACAAGTGCATTAGACTCTGCAAGTCTTGCCGCAGTTTCATCTTCACGAGCTGTAGCAAGCTTTTCTCTAAGGCCATCCAGCTCGGCCACTTCTTTGGCTGCGACTTCAATATCGATAGATAGCTGATCAAGTTCAGCCTTCCTGCTTAAAATATTACCGACTGTACTCTTTAAGCTTCCGCCAGTGATTGCTCCGGCAGCATTAATTACTTCACCTTCGAGAGTAACAGCCTTATATGGACCAGGATTCGACTTGGTCATATTGATTGCATCATCAAGCGTTTTGCAAATAACAACTCTATTAAGTACATAATCTACAACAACCTGAACATCGCCTTTGCATCTAACCATATTTGATGCAAGCCCCATAAAGCCCGGGCAATTCTCTAAATCATCTATATCTAATGCTTTTTGAGGATGAAGATTGTCAATAGGCAAGAAAGTTAAACGTCCTGCCTGATTGCGTTTCAATATTTCTATTGCTGATTTTGCAACTCTATCATTTTCGCAAACAATGTTTTGCAATTTACCGCCGAGGACGGTTTCAATTGCTACTTCACAACCCTTAGGAACAATAAGAAGATCACCAAGAACCCCACTTACTCCATTAAGCTTCTGATTCATCATAAATCTTACGCTTCCATTGTAACCTTCGTAAGATTTTTCAAGTTCTTCTAACAAATGAGCTCTTGCAACCATACGGTTGTAATTTAATCTGATTTCTTCAGATTGAGCAATCTTTTGTTCACATTCAACCACAACATTGTGCTTTTCAGCAACAAGTGCAGCAGCGGCATTCATTTCTTCTTGAACAGCAACACCAGCAGTTTGTGCAGCTTGTGCATTAGCCGTTTCTCTTGCAAGTTTTTCTTCTATTGTTGCAAGCTCGGTCGTAAGTCTTTCGTGCTCGCGATCAAGACTCGATTTACGTTCTTCGTTTAGTTCTGTTCGACTTGAAATAAAATGCAACTCATCAGATTTTTCCATCAACTGAGTACGAAGAGCCTCAAGTTCTTCCTCGAGCTTTGCTGAATTTTCTCTGGCAAGCTTAAGTTTTTCATCAATTTCATTTCTATTGTGTTTGCACTCTTCAATAGCCTTATCAAGCTCTGAGACTTCAGTAACAACAGCAGCACTTTTTTCTTCTGCCTGTTCTATATTTTTAAGAATTACATTGATTTCTACTTTGCGATACTTATCTCTGATATCTAAGTATTCTGTTGCTTTTTCAGATTCTGATTTTAATGTGCCTATTCTACCTTCTATTTCATGAACGATATCATTTACTCTCGACAAATTGTTATTTGCACTTTCAAGTTTTCGCTCAGCTTCATTTTTCTTAGTTCTGTACTTAACAATTCCGGCAGCCTCTTCGAAAATTTCACGACGGCTATCCATTTTGTTGTCAATGATATCTGAAATCTTACCCTGTCCAATGATAGAGTAGCCTTCTACACCGATGCCGGTATCCATAATAAGTTCGCGAATATCACGAAGTCTACAAGGAGTTTTATTAATCAGATATTCAGACTCTCCACTTCTGTACATACGGCGAGTAATTCCGACTTCATCAAATTCAATCGGAAGTTCATGGTCTGAATTATCAATTACTAAAGTAACTTCTGCCATACCCTTTGGTTTTCTGTTCTGAGTACCGGAAAAAATAACTTCTTCCATCTTTCCGCCTCTGAGCATCTTTGGAGATTGTTCTCCAAGCACCCACCTAATAGCATCGGAAATATTTGATTTTCCGGATCCGTTTGGACCTACAATACAAGTAATACCATCAGTAAAATCAATAGTTACTGGGTCTGCAAATGATTTAAATCCGTTCAGTTCAATTCTTTTAAAATGCATCTATAAACCTTTCAGCGCAGCTTCTGCCGCATTCGTTTGTGCTTCTTTTTTACTCTTACCCTGGCCTTCGCCTATTTGTTTTCCATCTACACAAACCGAGAATCTAAAGCTTTTGTCATGATCTGGGCCTTCTTCAGAGAGAAGCTTGTACTCAATTGCACACGGCCCAACAGCTTGCAATTTTTCTTGAAGCACTGTTTTGCTATCACGAGGAAGTTTTCCGGCCTCGGCATCATCAATAGCTTCTTTAAAAAGTCTCTTAATTACTTCACTAGCGGCATTAAAGCCGGAATCAATATATATTGCCGCAATAATTGCTTCAACACAATCTGCAATTATGCTATCACGATTCCTTCCGCCACTATGTTCTTCTCCTCGTCCAAGAAGAAGGTATTTATAAAAACCATATTCCTTACTAATCTTAGCTAAGCTTTTTTCGCATACTATTGAAGCCCTTAGTTTTGTAAGTTCTCCTTCAGCTTTGTCTGACTCGCTTTGAAAAAGAATAATGCTGATAACCATATTTAAAACGGCATCACCAAGAAATTCCATTCGCTCATTATCACGAGCAGCATCGCCAAGCATTTCGTTAGCATACGAACTATGTGTTACAGCTTGAACCAGTAAGCTTTTGTTCTTAAATTGGTAACCTAAAATTTTTTCAAGTCCACTAAGTTCTAACATTTATTTCAACTTTGCCTCAACCTGAGGAATTCTTTCTAATGTCTTTTCAAGCATGTCTTTATAATTTACAAGCTTTGTTTTTTCCGCCTCGATAACATCTGCCGGAGCCTTACTTGTAAACTTTTCATTATTCAGCTTGCCTTCTGCACGAGCAACTTCTGATTCAAGTCTTTTCTTCTCTTTAAGAAGTCTTTCATATTCGGCTTTGTAATCAAGAAGCTCATCCATAGGAACATAAATTGTAACACCAGGCAGCGTTGCCGACATTGCCTCATCAACCTGTTCGTCAACAAAACTAATTTCGGTTACATTAGCTTGAGCTTTGATGTAATTTGATCCGGCTTCTACAACGGCTCTATCATCAGCCTTAATAAATGCATGCAGCTTCTTTGAAGGAGCAGCCTCTACTTCAGCTCTGATATTTCTAATAGATTTGATAATATCCATAGCTGTTTCAAGAACTTTAACATCTTCAGCATAATTTAAATTCTTATCAAATACCGGCCATGACTCAAGCATCAAGAATTGTTTAGAAGCTTCAGCTTTTGGTAAGAAGCTCCAAATTTCTTCTGTTATGAATGGCATAAACGGGTGTAAAAGTTTAAGTAAAGTCTTAAGTGCATATACAAGTGCACATCTTGCGCTTGCCTTTTCTTCATCTGTCCCATTCCAAAGTCTTGGCTTGATAAGTTCAATATACCAATCGCAGAAATTATTCCAGATTAAATCATTGATTTTCTGTGAAGCTAAAGCAAATTCAAATTTTTCCATATTATTAGTAATTTCAGCTGTAGCTTCATTAAGAGTTGACATCATCCAGCGATCTTCTGCTGTATATTTAGCAGTATTTTCGGTAGCAATAGGAAGCCAATTTCCTTCTTCGTCTTTAAGATTCATGATTGCAAATCTACTTGCATTCCAAAGCTTGTTTGCGAAGTTTCGTGCAGCTTCGATTTTTTCAGTCGAAAACCTTAAATCATTACCAGGACTGATATTATTAAGAAGCATAAATCTTAATGCATCTGCTCCGTAATTATCGATAATCTCAAGAGGATCAATGCCATTTCCTAAAGATTTTGACATTTTTCTTCCTTGCGAATCACGAACGAGTCCATGAATAAGTACATGCTTAAACGGAGCACTACCCATTTCCTCGATTGAGCTGAAAATCATTCTTGCAACCCAGAAGAAAATAATATCGTATCCCGTTACAAGAACGGATGTTGGATAATACTTTTTAAGATCTGCAGTATCGTTCGGCCATCCAAGTGTTGAGAAAGGCCAAAGCGCAGAGCTAAACCATGTATCTAATACATCCTCATCTTGATGGAATTTTGTGCATCCGCATTTTGGACATTTTTCCGGAGTGTCTTTTGCAACGACCATTTCTCCGCAATCTTCACAATAGTAAGCAGGGATTCTATGTCCCCACCAAAGCTGTCTTGAAATGCACCAATCTTTAATATCTTCCATCCAGTGATAATATGTCTTATCAAATCTTTCAGGAACAAAGCTTGTCTCGCCTTTTCTTACAGCCTCAATAGCAGGTTCTGCCAGCGGCTTCATTTTTACGAACCACTGTTCTGAAATTCTTGGTTCAACAACATTGTGGCAACGATAACATTCTCCGGCAGGAATAACCATATCTTCTGTCTTAACAAGGAATCCGGCTGCATCAAGGTCGTTAACCCAATTCTTTCTGCATTCGTATCTATCCTGGCCTTGATATTTTCCGGCAAGAGCTGTCATCTTTGCATGTTCATCAATGCATTCTAAAATTTCCAAACCATGTCTTTGACCTACTTCAAAATCGTTAGGATCTGCAGAAGGAGTAATTTTTACCGCACCTGTGCCTTTTTCAGGATCAGGATATGGATCTGCAATAATAGGAATTTCTCTTCCGACAAGTGGAAGTATAACCTTTGTACCAACGAGTTTTATATATCTTTCGTCATCAGGGTTTACCGCAATAGCCACATCGGCAAACATAGTTTCAGGTCTTGATGTAGCAACAACAATACCTTCACTTCCGTCTGCACCAGGGTATCTAAAGTACCAGTATTTTCCTTGATGGTCGACATGTTCAACTTCAATATCTGATAAAGCAGATCCGCAAATCGGACACCAGTTGATAAGTCTGCTTCCCTTATAAATTAATCCCTTGTTGTATAATTTAATAAAATGTTCTTTTACTGCTTGGTTGCAGCCTTCATCCATAGTAAAGCGCTCACGGCTCCAATCGCATGAAGAACCAAGCTTCTTTTGCTGAAGATTAATTCTATTTCCATATTGTTCTTTCCACGCCCATGCACGTTTTAAGAACTCTTCTCTGCCAATGTCTTCTTTTTCCTTGCCCTCTTCTTCGCGAAGCTTTTCAACAACCTTTACTTCGGTTGCAATGCTTGCATGATCTGTCCCAGGAAGCCAAAGAGCGGCATATCCTTGCATTCTCTTAAATCTAATAAGAACATCTTGAAGCGTCCCATCCATCGCATGCCCCATGTGGAGCTGACCTGTAATATTTGGAGGCGGCATAACAATCGTAAATGGATCAGAATCAGGATTTACCTCTGGACGAAAAGCATTTGCTTTTTCCCATTCACCATAGATTCTGTCTTCAAATTGTTTAGGATCATAATTTTTTGCTAAGTTTTGTTCCATAATTTTTTAAATCTTTTTCTTTCAATACAAAATTTGCATGCCTAAATTTGGACATACTATAACATCTAATTATAACCTAAAAACCATATTAAAACAAGGGACTCAGCACCGCTGAATCCCTTGAAATTTCAAGCTTTTAACTATTTTTGTTTTCCCAAATATGCTTCTTTTATTGCCTCGTCTGCAAGAAGCTGCAAACCAGTACCGGTTTTTGTGATTCTTCCGGTTTCAAGCACATACGCCCTATCCGCAACCTTAAGAGCCATATTAGCGTTCTGCTCGACTAAAAGTACGGTTACGCCGTTGGCATTAATAGTTTTGATAATATCAAAAATATCACGAACAACCAGTGGTGCAAGCCCTAATGAAGGTTCATCGAGCATAAGAAGCTTTGGTTTTGCCATCAATGCACGCCCTACGGCTAACATCTGTTGTTCACCTCCGGAAAGAGTTCCACCCTCTTGCCATGAACGTTCTTTAAGTCTTGGGAACAATTCATATACCCATTCTATATCTTCAGACAAGTTGTCTTTTCTGGTATATGCCCCAACTTTAAGATTCTCTTCAACTGTAAGGTCTGGGAAAATTTTTCTTCCTTCAGGAGACATTGTTATTCCACGCTGAACAATTGCTGTAGGGCCCTTATCCGAAATAATTTCATGCTCAAATTCAATTGTCCCGGAGCTTGGTTTTACAATTCCGGAAATTGTTCTAAGTGTAGAACTTTTTCCGGCACCGTTAGCACCAATCAAAGTTACAATTTCTCCTTCAAGAACATCAAAAGATATACCTTTTACAGCTTCAATACCGCCATAATTAACCTTAAGGTCTTTTATACTTAAAATTGTATTACTCATCAGCTACCCCCAGATATGCATCGATAACTCTTTGGTTAGACTGAATTTCTGCAGGGATGCCTTCGGCAATCTCACTACCGAAATCGATTACATAAATATAATCTGCAATGCCCATTACAAGATCCATATGATGCTCTATTAAGAGAATAGTAAGATTATATTTATCTCTAATCTGTCTAATAAAGTCCGCAAGCTCTTGGGTCTCCTGAGGATTCATTCCTGCAGCAGGCTCATCCAAAAGCAAGAGTGTAGGATCTGTTGCCAAAGCTCTGGCAATTTCAAGTCTTCTTTGCAAACCATATGGAAGAGATGTAGCAAGCTCATCTTTGTATTTATCGAGTCCTTGTTCAACAAGAAGAGCCATAGTTTCTTCTCTCATTCTCGCCTCTTCTTTTGCGTTGAGACGGAATGTTGCAGAGAATACACTCTGTTTTGCTCTCATATGTTTTGCAATAAGTACATTATCAAAAACTGTCATAGATTTAAACAGTCTGATATTTTGAAATGTTCTTGCTATACCAAGTTTAGTAATTTCATCAGGATTGTGATGAATTATTCTACGACTTTTATAAAGTTCTGCATTCCATCCTTTATAATTTTTAGCTACTTTGCCAACCGGATGCGAACAAACAATAGGCTTTGCATTGAACTTAACAACGCCATTAGTTGGTTGATACACCCCTGTTATGCAGTTAAACGCTGTTGTTTTACCTGCTCCGTTAGGGCCGATTAAAGCAACAATCTGATTTGCCTTAACATCAAGACATAAGTTATTTACAGCAACAACGCCACCAAATTGCATTGTTACATTTTCAACATGGAGAACCGACTTAGCCATTTGCGCCCTCCTTTACTGCTGCCTTCTCAGCCTTCTTTGCCAAGCGTTTAGCTCGGCCCCTTGCAAACGATATCTCTTTATCTCCCATAATTCCTGTACGGAAGAAGAGTACAATAATCATAATAACGACTGAGAAGAATACCATTCTGAATCCGTTTCTAAGAAGCGGAAGTTTGAATGTTCCAATATAAGTTTCGCTATCTAAGAATCTAAGCCACCATTCCGAACAAGATACATATAGAAGTGTTGCGAGGCAAGATCCTGAAATTGAACCGATGCCACCAATTACAACTATAAGTAAAATTTCATATGTCATGGTTGATGTATAAACCTTTGCTTGTGCATTAGATGCATACATTGCAAAGAGAGCTCCTCCGACTCCGGCAAAGAAAGAACTGATTACAAATGACATCATCTTATGTTTTGCAAGATTTATTCCCATTGCTTCAGCAGCAATTTCATCATCACGAATAGCTTTAAATGCACGGCCATAACTTGAATTAACAAGAAGAACAATAAGGCCGATAGAAATAGCAGCAATTACAAATGGGAAGAAAGTTGAAAGATAAAATACAACTTTTCCACCAACTTTAATATTAAAGCTTGTAAATGTTGGGAAGCTCTTAATCATATTAGCGCCATTTGTAACAGGACCAAGTGCCTGCCATTGGAAAATAGCTCTAAGTATTTCAGCAAATCCCAGGGTTGCAATCGCAAGATAATCACTCTTGAGTTTAAGAACCGGAAGTCCGATAAGATATGCAAAGAATGCTGCTACCAAACCGGCTGCAATAATAGCGATTATTACTGCAAGAACCATGCTTATTGCACCATTGACTCCGGTTGTTCCTATCAGTTTACCAAGCAAATCTTGTATAGAATACTTTAACGCAGAGCCACCATACAAATAGTAAACTGCATCCTTGTTTTCTGCCGGAACTGATAAAATTGCATAAGTATATGCGCCAAGAAGCATAAAGCCAGCCTGGCCCAAACTGAAAAGTCCTGTGAAACCATTAAGTAAGTTCATTGATACTGCAACCAATGAATAAACCGCGGTTTTCTTAAGAACCGTAAATAACTGACTTGTTGGTTTTAATATTGCAGGAACATTAGGAACAAATAAAGATATGTTCTCAAGTGCCAATATAATAATTAAAACCAAAAGAATAAATGCTACCACGCCTAAAGAGGTTTTCTTTTTTGTATTGTCTTTTAACATTTCAAACCTCCTTATACTTTATCTGTGGCTTTCTCACCGAACAATCCTGTAGGTTTAAATACAAGAATGATGATAAGAAGAGCAAATGTAAACGCATCTGAGAAAACTGTAAAGTTAGAACTCTTGATTAAGTTCTCGCAAATGCCAATAATAAATGCTCCAATAACTGCTCCAGGAATAGAACCAATGCCACCAAATACAGCAGCAACAAAGGCTTTAAGTCCAGGAAGTGCACCGGCAGTTGGAGTTACAGCAGGATAACTTGTAAAGTAAAGAATTGATCCTACAGCAGCAAGGAAAGAGCCGATGATAAATGTTACTGAAATTACACTATTTATCTTGATGCCCATGAGTTGAGATGTTTCAAAGTCTTTTGATACAGCACGCATAGCCATACCAACCTTTGTATGCTGAATCAACTGTGTGAGCAGAATAATCAAAATTAATACTAAAACCGGGGTTATGATTGACACCCATTTTGTTGGAGTTCCGGCAATCTTTACTGTTTCTGACAGGAAAGGAATTACTGGATATGTCATTGGCTGACCTCCGGTAATGTATGTTGCAGTGTTTTGAAGAAGGTAACTTACACCAATAGCTGAAATCATAACGCTCATTCTAGGAGCACTACGAAGAGGCTTGTAAGCTACTCTTTCAATTGCGAAACCTAAAAATACTGTTAGTACAATTACTACAGGTAATGCAATATACCATGGCATTGTGGCACTCATATAAATGCCAAGAAGTCCTGCTACCATAAATACATCGCCATGGGCGAAGTTAATTAGGCGCAGGATACCATAAACCATCGTATATCCAATTGCAATTAATGCATATTGTCCTCCTACCGATAATCCGGAAAGAAGAACCGATATCATATACTCCAAAAGGATTCCTCCTCTTTTATTTAGATTGTGGCGGAGACAATTATCCCCGCCACAAAATTCTAAGTGTTAAAACTAAAGCTTTAAGTAATAGTTTCTACTTTGAGCCTGTCTGTTGTGTTTCAAGAAGCCATACGCCATTAGCGTTATCTGCTGTCTTGATAAATGCTGTGTCACGAATAGCATCGCCTTGTGCATCAAATGCGATATCTCCGGAAACACCCTTATATGTTACACCACCAAGTGCAGCTTTAATATCTGCACCATCAGCACTGTTTGCAGCCTTGATAGCTTCGATAGCTACATAATATGCATCATAGCCCATTGCTGTTACAGCTGAAATTGTATCGTTGCCACCGTTTGATGCAAGAGCATCTGAGTTAGAATTGATATATTCTTTAATGCCGGCATCAAATGTTGGGTTACCACCTTCCTGATAGAATGTGGATACATAAAGCTTAACATCTGTTCCCTTTGCAGCTTCAAGTACCATGTTATCGTCAAGTGTATCAGATCCAAGGATTGGAGCAGCAATTTCTAATGATGCAGCCTGTGTAATAATCTGTGTTGCATAAGCAATTGATACAGGTGTGAAAATTACATCTGCGCCTTCGCTCTTAGCCTTGTTAAGGTAAGAACTGAAGTCTGAGTTATTTGTCTGGAATGAGTCTGTTATTACTTTTCCACCAGCAGCTTCAAATACCTGTTTGAAGAATGCGATAAGTCCCTGGTCATATTCGTTTCCGTTTTCACCTAAACAATAAGCAACCTTTGCATCAAATTTTTCAAGTGCGAAGTTTGCAAGTACATTTGCCTGGAAGTCATCAAGGAAACAAATACGATAGTAGTAATCGTTACCTGCTGTTACATTAGGATTTGTACATGTTACGCCAAGGGCAGCAATTCCTGCTTCTTCAAATTTTGGGCCACCTGCCATTGAAACGCCTGAGCCATAAGATCCAAGAACAATAGCAACGTTCTTGCTTACGAGGTCAGCTGCAGCTGATGGAGCCTTATCTGTTGAAGAACCATTATCAGCCCATTCAAGCTTTACTTCATATGTTTCACCGTTAATGTCAACTGTAGGACATTCTGAATTAGCGAACTGCATACCAAGAACTTCTTTTTTACCGCCTGATGCTGAGTCGCCTGATGCTGGCTCAAATACGCCAATCTTGATTGTTTTTGCGCCATTACCTGCTTCGCTATTTGTTTCACCGCATGCTGCGAGTGCAAAAATCATAGCAAGAGCAAGCACTACTGCTAATACCTTTTTCATTATTTTATACCTCCATGAAATTCCTTTCATTTAAACCATAATAATGAATAATTTTACTAAAAAATTAAGCTAAAAGCAATAAAAATAAGGGCTTTCCGTGATTTTTCAGGCAAAAATCAGCTTTGCACCTTAAAATATACAGACAAACAGCTAAAAAGCTCGTTCCAAAAGCTCAAAGCTCATAAAAATATTGAAGTTTATGGTATAATTTAGTTCTAAGCTTCAAGATGAAGCTTTCAATATGAAGGAGATTAAATGAACAGAATTATTCATGAAAAAGTAAAAACACTCAAGGCTATGGGCAGACAGGCTTTGTCCGGCCACTGGGGAGGTGCCATTTTGATGGCTCTATTAGCAGAATTATTTCTTGTATTACCAAGCGTAATCTATGATTTACTCCCTACAATGCTGCAAACTAGCATAGTAGCAACAATCTTTAATATATACAGCATTTTTATCCAAGGGCCTATCAGTCTTTCTATGGCCAATTTCTTTATAAAACTTTTCAGACAGGAAAAATTTGACAACCCTAAAGCAGCTATTAAATTCGGTTTTGGTTACACAAAGAAAGCTGTTGGTTTATATATCAGAATTACCTTGTTGACATGGTTGGGGTCAATGTTTTTTATAATTCCGGGAATCTTAATGGCCTTAAATTATAGTCAAGCATTCTATATTCTTGCAGACGATCCAAGCAAGGCACCTGCACAGTGCATGTATGAAAGTAAATTTATCATGCGCGGTAACAGAATTAAATACATCTGTCTTATACTTAGCTTTATCGGCTGGTATCTACTTGCAGCTATTCCTGCCGGAATTTGCCACATAGTAATTGACTCTTCAAACATTCAAATGCTGCGTGAATATATCATGAGCGGAGACATATACAATGCCATGATTCAAGCAACAATACAAAGCCCTCTCGTAAGCATTTTATTGTTATTGCAAGTTATAGTTAAACCTTATGTGATCTCTTCACAGGTTTCATTCTTTGACATTCTTGTCGGAAGATTAGTTGTCCGTCAATCTGATGATGACGTATTTACAAATACCCAAAATAATGTTGAAAATAATCAAGACTTCACCATTTTAGAAGATACTACTGAAACAGTAAGTAATTTCGAATATAAAGAAATCGATTTAAACAACGAAGAAGATAATAATGATGAATTACACTAAACTTTGCTTTGATTCAAGAGAAGTTGTGCCGGGCGCACTCTTCTTTTGCAAAGGTGAAATGTTTAAAAAAGAATATTTAGATTCAGCCATTAAGCAAGGCGCCATAGCTTATGTGTCAGAAACTGATTACGATGTTAACATTCCTTGCATAAAAGTTGACAACATACGAGCTGCAATGGCTGATATGGCAAACGAATTCTATCATGAAGCATGGAAGGCATACCCAACTATTGGGATTACCGGTTCAAAAGGAAAATCAACCACGTTATATTTTATAAAATCGATTTTTGAAGCTGCAGGTAAAAACTTAGCCTTCCTTTCGACAATTGATACTTATGATGGAATTGAAAAATTTGAATCACATCTTACCACTCCGGAGGCATTAGAGCTGCATCATCATTTTGCCAATGCAAGAGATGCTAAGGTTGATGCTTTTGCGATGGAAGTTTCATCTCAAGGTCTCAAATATGATAGAACAAAAAATGTAATCTTTACCATAGGAGTTTTTCTTAATTTTGGATCAGACCATATAGGAAAAGGCGAGCATACAGATATTGAAGATTACTTTAACAGCAAGCTGAAATTAATGTCACAATGTAATATTGCAATTATAAATAAAGATGGCGAACGATATGAGCAGATTCTCGTAGCAGCAAAGGCAAGCCCTATCTGCAAAAAGATTATTTGCTTTTCTGCTAAAGAAGATAATTTCGATTATCAGCTTTCGATTCCGGGAGACTTTAATATTGAAAATGCATTAGCCGCAATCGCTGTTACGAAAGAACTTGGAATAAGCGAAGACTTCATAAAAGAAGGACTTGCTAAAGCGAGTGTTCCCGGAAGGATGGAAATATTTAAAAACAAAGAAAGAGAACTTATTTGCATAGTTGACTATGCGCACAGTATTTTAAGTTTTGACAGACTTTTCAGTTCAGTAAAAAGCATGTATCCGGGATACAAAATCGAAGCACTGTTTGGATGTCCGGGTGGAAAAGGTCTTCAAAGAAGAGAAGACCTTCCTGTCACAGTCTCAAACTATGCCGATTTTGTTTGGATAACAGAGGAAGACCCAGGGCTTGAAGATCCAAAACAAATCTGCGAAATTATTAAGAAAAAATTAGATGAACTGGGAACTCCAAACAAGATAATTGTAAATAGAGACGAAGCAATTAAAACAGCTATTAATTCTGCCAAACCGAAAACAGTAATAGTTTTAACCGGAAAAGGCAGAGAAGAATATATGCATAGAGGAAACGACTATGTACCGTTTATACCAGAAACAACACAGGTAGAAAGACTATTGAAATGAATTACAAAACAAGAAACGATATTCCGGAAAAATATAAATGGAATATCGAAGCAATGTACAAAAATAAAAAGGTTTGTGAACAAGATATTAAAAAGTGTTTAAGCCTTGCTGAAAAAATGACAAAATATCAATCCCACTTAAAGGATGATTCTAAAACTTTAGCATCAGCATTAAAAGACCGCGATAGCTTATACCAAAAAGTCGAAGCTGTTTGCGTTTATGCACATCAGAAAACCGATGAAAATCGCAAGATTTCGAGCGCAATAGAACTCGAAGGAAAAGCCAATGCAATGGCTGCACAAATTTCACAAAAGCTCTCTTTCTTTTCTCCGGAGCTTGCTGCAATTCCAGAAAAAACCCTACGTAAATTTATAAGTGATAATAAAGATTTAAAAATATACGAGCACTATCTTGATGAAGTTATCAGAGAAAAAACTCATATACTTAAAAAATCTGACGAAGAACTTCTGGCTAAATTATCAGAGTTAAACGCTTGCCCTGAAGATGTCTTTAGGATGCTTAATGATGCCGAATTTAATTTTGGTGAGGTCACAAACGAAAAAGGTAAAAAAGTTCCTTTAACCCACGGTTCATATATGACACTTGTAAGAAGCAAAAACCGTGCAGTTCGCAAGGAAGCATATGAAAAACTATATGGTGTTTTTAAGCAATATAGAAATACCATCGCCACCACCTATAATTACAGCGTAAAGCAAGATGTAATTTATTCACAAATCAGAAAGTATTCAAGCTCAAGAGCTGCTGCCTTATCAGGAGCAAATATTCCGGAAGCAGTTTACGACAATCTCATTGATGTAGTAAATAAGCATCTCTCTGCCCTTCATAGATATATGAAACTCCGCAAAAAAATATTAGGGCTAAAAGATCTCAGTATGTATGATGTATACACACCGATTCTTCCAAAGGCAGAAAAGAAGTTTAGTTACGAAGACGGCCAAAAGCTTGCATTAACAGCTCTTGAAATAATGGGCAAAGAATATGTAAGCGATTTAAAGAAAGGGTATGAGTCTCGTTGGGCTGATGTTTATGAAACTGATGGTAAACGCAGCGGAGCTTATTCTTTCGGATGCTATACAAGTATGCCTTATATGCTTCTTAATTACCATGACAAGCTTGATGATGTGTTCACTTTAATTCATGAATCAGGACACTCGATGCATTCATATTACACAAGAAAAAATCAGCCATACATTTATGGAGATTACAGCATTTTTGCAGCAGAAGTCGCATCAACCGTAAATGAATCATTATTAATGAATTACTTAATTAATAATGCTAAAAATAAAAAAGAGAAAGCCGAACTTTTGAACATGTGGCTTGATGAATTCAGGACCACCCTCTTTAGGCAAACACAATTTGCAGAATTTGAGCTTGAAACACATAGGATGGTAGAACGAGGTGAAGTTCTTACTGCGGATGCACTTGAAAAGCTTTATGGCGACATCAATAAAAAGTATTATGGACCGGCAATCAAATATGACAATTTAATTAATTTAGAATGGTCAAGGATTCCGCATTTTTACACAGCATACTATGTATATCAATATGCTACAGGTTATTCAGCAGCAACAGCTATAGCAAACAGAATAATTACCAAAGGGCAAAAAGCTGCTGATGAATATTTAAAATTCTTAAAGGCAGGCAACAGCGACTACCCTATCGAAGTTCTCAAATATGGTGGAGTTGATATGGCAAGCCCAGAACCTGTAGAAGCAGCTATGAACAAATTTGAAGAATTATTAGATGAACTCGAAGCTATCTTATAAATTAACAAAAGAAGACGAAGAATTGTATATTAAGGAACTTCTGCAAAGGAAGTTCCTGTTTTCGTCAAGATTAATCAGGCAGCTTAAACTTGTTGATAACGCACTTTGCCTTGATGGTAAAGCGTGCAGATTACGCGACAAAGGAAAAGCAGGTCAAATTCTAACATGCGAATATCCCGAGGAAACAAGTTACTTTGAGCCAGAGAATATTCCACTTGATGTTAGATATGAGGACAATGATTTATTAATCATTAACAAACAGCCCTTTTTAATTGTTCATCCGACAAATAACTATCAAGAACACACTTTAGCGAATGCTATAACGTATTACATGCAACAAAAAAATGAAAACTATAAGCTAAGGTTTGTGAACAGATTAGATAGAGACACATCCGGACTTATAATTATTGCGAAAAATTCTCATGCACAGGATTTCCTAAGCAAAAGCGATATTATAAAAAAATATATAGCTATAGTTCATGGCAATATTACAAAGGATGGTACAATAAATAAGCCTCTGGCAAAGGATCCTAACCATGTTGCAAGAAGAATAGTAACTCCGGATGGGCAACCATCAATAACACATTATCATGTACTTGAAAATATAGATGGATACACCAAACTTGAGCTAAGACTTGAAACCGGAAGAACTCATCAAATCAGGGCTCATATGACACATCTTGGGCACATTCTTGTTGGGGATGATTTATATGGTTCGGAGGCATTTCCAAGCCAATTTAACAGGCAGGCTTTACACTCATATTATTTAGAGTTTACTCACCCTGTCACAAATAAAGTATTAAAAATAGAGACCGAAATACCGGAGGATATGGAAAAACTATGGAATACTTTGAAGAATTTGCAGAATTAATTGAAGCAGAAGATACAATCGAATTTGAAGATATTTATTCAGCCATTTCAGGATCTCAAGCAGAAGATATTGGCGAAATAATCGAGAACTATATGGACGAGCTTGAAAATGCGATTCCAGATGAAGAACAAGAGCTTTATATGCTTATTGAGAACATCAAAACAGGAATGCTATTTCTTTGTGAAAACATTGAAGACCCAAGCACTATGAGTCAGCTTGCCGAAGAAATATTCAGATTCAGAAACTGGTATGTAAATGAAGAAACTGCTTTTATTGATGGGAAAGAAACAACTGTTATAGATGCAATAGCAACTGCAAGAGCAAATAAAATCACCGGAGAAAACGCAAAATACGATTTCACCGGCGCGCTAAATTATGAATTAAAAGACTTTAGTTTTTCTCTTGGAAAATTTCAAGACATCGACATAGTTGGCGATGACTATAATGCAAATTTAGAATGTTCCAAAGACTACGGCTCTAATTAAAAAATTCAACGGTCTTGATAAAAGAAAACTTGGGATATCAAACAGTATGAAAATCAAAAGGATTATCATACTGTTTTTATATATGAATTGCCAAATAGGTTTTCCTCTTAAATTAAAAATATCAGATATTATTCCAAAACCGTCAAGTGGTGGAACCGGGATCAAATTAAAGAGCATTAAGCTATAGTTGATAGTAATAATTCTCAACCAAATATCAAAAATAACCTGGCCTGCAGAATTTGTACCAAAAAACATTATAACAGCCGCATTGCTCATCGCGAGCCTAAGTAACAATCCCAGCACAGTTGCAATTGCAAAGTTCATAGCAACTCCGGCGAAACCGACTTTAAGGCTGTCACGCCTCATATCTTTAAAATTTCCAGGATTAATTATTACAGGCTTCCCCCAACCAAAATGTATAAGGGCAAGTGAAACGAGTCCAAACCAATCCATATGAGCCTTTGGATTTAAAGATACACGTCCCATTGCTCTTGGCGTTGGATCTCCGCATTTATCAGCTACGATTGCATGAGCGTATTCATGAAAACATAGCCCTATAATGATTCCTGGAATCATACAAATTGTTTCATATAGCCAATTAAATATTCCGCCATTAATAAGTGATCTAATCATTTACAAGTTCTCCATATAAGCTAAATGTCTGAGCTTTAACAATTTTAACCGGAATAATTTTCCCAATAAGTTTAGGATCTCCTGGGAAATCCACAGTTTTTAAGCGCTCATCTCTACCTGTAAGCATATTAATATCCGTTTTTGAGCTGCCCTCTACGAGCACGGGAATTATCTTATCCTGATATTCTTTCATTTGTTCTTCTTGAATATCATGTATCGTTTCAACTAATCTGTTAAATCTTTCATGCTTTACTTCTTCAGGAATCTGATTTTCCCATTCCGCTGCCGGAGTTCCTTTTCTAATTGAATAAAGGAAGGTAAAAGCCGAATCATATTTTACGCGCCTTACTAAATCTAAAGTATCTTCAAAATCTTCTTCAGTTTCACCAGGAAAACCGACTATGATATCAGTTGTAATTGCAATATCCGGGCAAGCTTTTCTAAGAGCATCTACTCTTTCAAAATATCTTTCCCTTGTGTATTTTCTATTCATCTTTTCAAGAACAGCATTACTTCCGGATTGAACAGGTAAGTGGAAGCAATGACAAAGATGCTTACAATCTTTAAAGCATTCAATAAGCTCATCCGACAAATCTTTCGGATGGGATGACATAAATCTAATTCTTTCGATTCCGTCAATTTTATCAATCTCGCGTATAAGCTGAGCAAAACTTACGCCCCCACTATATGAATTTACATTTTGTCCAAGAAGCATAACTTCTTTACAGCCATGATCCGCAAGGCATTGTATTTCTTTAAGTATTGCCTCTGGACTGCGGCTACGTTCGCGCCCTCTTGTATATGGAACAATGCAATAAGAACAAAAATTATTGCAACCTTGCATAATAGAAACATAGGCTTTGAAATCATACAAACGCTTTGCCGGAAGATTTTCTGCAATAGTATCAGAACCATCCCAGATATCAATGATTTTCTGATGTGCTTCTTGCACATTTTTAAACAGTTTTGGGAACTCTCCTATGTTATGCGTGCCGAAAACTAAATCTACCCATGGATATTTTTGCTTTACTGTATCAATGATATGCTGCTGTTGCATCATGCATCCGCAAATAACAACCAATTTTTCCGGGTTTTGTTCATGACTATTTTTAAGCTGTCCAAGCACACCAAAAAAGCGCTTGTCTGCATTCTCTCTAACAGAACAAGTATTAAGAATTACAACCTGTGCCTCGAGCTTATCTGCCTCTTCAACGTAGCCGAGTTCTTCCATGAATCCTGCCAGAGTTTCCGAATCTCTCTCATTCATCTGGCAACCAAATGTAATTATGTTATAAGTCTTATTCTTCAATATTCTTCACTTTCGCCTTTTTCTCTAAACACAAATTTAATTGACGTGCCGGCAAAACCATATGCGTCTCTAATTTTATTTTCAAGATATCTTGAATAACTGAAATGCATTAATTCCCTATCATTAACCTGGAAGCTAAATAGTGGTGGTTTTATACCAATTTGAGTTACATAATATATCTTAAGTCTTTTGCCTTTGTCTGTCGGTGTACTATTCATCATAACAGCATCCTGAATTAAGGCATTAAGTTGTCCTGTTGATACACGCATCGCTCTATTTTCAGACACAGCTTTTGCGGTATCAATTACCTGATCTAATCTTTGACCTTTTATGGCCGAAGTAAATAAAATCGGAGCATAACTCATGAACGAAAGCTCATTCTCAATCTTCTTAGTCATATCACGCATGGTATTAGTCTCTTTAGTGACTAAATCCCATTTATTTACAACTGTGATAATACCTTTTCCGGATTCATGAGCTAAACCGGCAATTTTCTTATCCTGCTCAGTTACACCTTCGGTTCCATCTATAACCAACAACGCTACATCACAACGCTCGATGGCGGCTATAGCTCTAACAACAGAAAATTTTTCAATATCATCAAAGACCTTACTTCTTCTGCGAATTCCGGCAGTATCAATAAGTGTATATTTTGTACCATCCTTCTCAAAAGGAGTGTCTATGCTATCTCTGGTTGTTCCGGCAATATTTGAAACAATTACCCTATCTTCTCCAACGAGAGCATTAACTATCGAAGATTTCCCAACATTAGGTTTTCCTATGATTGCAATCTTGACATTGTCTTCATCATTTTCTTTATCATAAATTCCCCATGGAATTTTTTCAAAAATTGCATCAAGAACTTCTCCAAGGCCTGTCATATTAGCTGAAGATATAGCATAAGGGTCGCCAAGTCCAAGCTCATACAAATCATAAAAATCATCAGGAAGCTTCATTCCGTCAATTTTATTAGCAACCAGAACTACATCTTTGCCTTTGCGACGAAGTATATCTGCGACCTCACGGTCTGCCGTAGTAAGGCCCTCCTTTGCGTCGACCATGAATAAAATTACATCGGCCATGTCCATGGCAATTTCTGCCTGAGCCCTCATTTGTGCAGGAATAACTTCCTCGGAATCCGGTTCTATACCGCCTGTATCAATTAAAAGAAAGTTCCTTGATGACCATTCTGCTTCAGCAATAATACGATCACGAGTAACACCCGGAGTATCTTCAACAATAGAAACTCTTCTTCCGATTATCTTATTAAAAAATGTAGATTTGCCCACATTTGGGCGGCCAACTATAGCCACAATTGGTTTTGCCATAATGTACCTCAAATAATAGTATCAACATACTATTTTAACATAAAAAAGAAGGCCTTTCAGCCTTCTTTTCGTCTTTCTTTGATTTTCTATTTTACGGCAGCATCTTTTACAGTAAATCCAAGCTTTGAAAAAGCTTCTGTGACTTCTTTAATACGTCCGTCTTTTGTTGTACGAATTAAAAGTTCTGCCTTGCCCTCTTGAGTGCACTGTGTAAATACAAAGTGACTGATGTTAATTCCAAGATCACTTGTAACTCCACCCATGCTATAAAGCACGCCAGGAATATTATCTGTATCTACAATATATCTGTTGCCCTCTTCTCTTCCACCAAGCATAGCGATGAAAGAATCAAGCATATCAGATTCTGTAAGGATTCCCACAACTTTTTCAGCAGCAACAACGACAAGCGCATTAATTCTCCTTGACCTCATCTTAATTGCTGCGTCCTCAATATATGTATCAGGAGTGCATGTAACAACATCTTTTGTCATAGCATCCTTAACCTTTGTCTTTGCAAGAAGTGCGCCAATTTCAAATACGCTTAATGTTGTAGCACCCGATGGGCTAACTCTTTCAACATCCTTATCAGTAACAATACCAACAAGCTTTGTACCACTAAGTACCGGAACCTTCTTTAATTTATTTTCCTTCATTAAGCCTGTAAGTTCTGTGATACTTGCATTTTCTTGAACTGTAATTGGATTTGGTGTCATACGTTCTTTAACAAACATAACAAACCTCCTTAAACCATAAAATAATATCGACTAATTATACCATAAAATAGCATTTTTCAACAAAAAAATCCGCCGATTTATATCGGCGGATTGTAGATTTTTGCTCTACTGTGGGATTTTCTCGAAAATGCAAGTTTTGCAGTTTTCTTCTGTAGCTCCCGTCCATGCTAATGAATTGTCTTCAGATACTGCGAAGAAGCCTTCTCCATCAGTATAAAGGACCGTTTCTTCGGAAGATCCGTCTGCTGCATAATTTACAACCTTAGATTCTTCATCACTGTAGTTAAGAAGCCCATCTTCTCCGCGCTGTGCTGTCATTGTCCAAACGCTTTCAGATTCGGCTGAATTAGCCCAGTTAACGGTAATCAATACTGCACCTTCGAGGGATTTTACAGTTGCCTTTGCTCTTTGGCTTGTAGAATCCATGTATTCTCCGGCAAGAGCCTCATAAAAAGCAGCTTCTTCAGCATCACTCATGCCAGGCTGTGTCATTGCCTTTAGTTCCTCTACAATAGACTCAAATGTGGAATCTTCCATCTTTGGATCTTGCATATTGAAAACATATTGGCCATCAATTGTAGCCCAACGTGCAAGTTTGCAATCTTCAGTACTTACATATTCAACTGTATCTGAAGGGGTTTTGCCATCAAATGCTGTAGTTTCGCCAACCCAAACGCCTGAAGGATCAGTATCAAAAGCAGGAGTTGCTCTAAATGAGCATTCTATACCATTAACTGTGAATTTGTAATCCGCAATTGTTTCGCTAATCAAACCATAGAATTCATCTGTTACGCCCATAACCCCTGGGGTGCAAAGCTTCATTCCAATAGCTGCATTTAACTCATCAAGTGAATCATATTCTACACAATCCCATGTAGCGTTTGCCATTTGTTCTGTTTCTTTTTTATTACCGCAAGCCACAAAGCTTAAGCATAAAGCTAAACATAAAACTATTATTAAAAATCTCTTCATCTTATCCTCCTAGTATATTCAATTCATATGTATCAAAACGACCTGTAAATATTACTACCAATCACCTTTATTGTCAATAAACTAAAAAACAACTTCTTAATTAAATATGCTATAATTATTTTAAAAGAAGGAGGTTTTTGTATGGATACTTTTTCGGAATATACCAAATCAGCGCTGACAATACTACGCAATCCTCAGGCCACCATGCATTGGTATGTAGTACCACTTTTTGTAATGCTTCTCTATTTCATTTCCAAAGAAATCAAAGAGAAAAACTACAAAGTTGTTCTTGCAGGCTTTGCACTTTGGGGTGTAGATATTTTTAATGAGATTTGGAACTCAATGATTTGCTTTTCAAGTGGTTGGGCTCCTGTATGGGGTACACCTACAGGGGTTGGAAACACCGCATTTCTTTTAATGATAGGATACAATATAGAAATATCTATGATGTTCCTGATGATGGGAATGATGGCTTGCTATAACCTGCCTAAAGATCCAAAAACAAAGATATTTGGTATCAATTCACGAATTGTTGTTTCTTGCATATTAACAACAACGGCAGTTTTAGTAGAATGTTTCTTAAATTATTGTGGACTTCTCACTTGGGAATGGTCATTCTGGCAAAGATCCTGCCCATGGATACTCTGGCTCATAGGCTACCTACCATTCTTCTCAGTTGCATTTTGGGTTCACGATCAAAAGAATATTAAAAACAGTATTAAAATTGTTGCCGGAATTCTCGGCGTAGATCTTATTTTAATTATCGTTTGTGCATTTTTAGGTTGGATATAGGAGGAAGCTATGATTAAAGTTATTTCAGGTTTACCACTTATCATTCTGATTGTTGCAGGCATCATTGACTGCACATTAATCTTTTTCGCTTTTAGATCTTTTATTAAAAATGCAAAAGATGAATCAAAATAAATAGTGGATATAAAAAGGCCCTTCATAATAATGAAGGGCCTTTTTTTAAATTCACATTTTTATATATTCTTAGAATATTACTCCAAGGGATGCAAGTATTATAGCAATAATTGTTGTGCAAATTGGAATAATTACAGCTGTCATACACATATCAAGATATGCTTCTTTATGTGAAAGGTTGCAAATTGAAAGTGTTGTAATAACAGCTCCATTGTGAGGAAGTGTATCAAGACCACCAGATGAAAGAGCTGAAATTCTATGGAATACAGAAAGAGGAATTCCTGATTCTGCAGACATAGCAGCAAACTTATCAGCCAAAGCTTCAAGTGCAATTCCGAGTCCACCAGAAGATGAACCTGTTGCGCCTGCAAGTACATTGACTGCTAAAGCTACGCAAATCAGTGGGTTTCCACCAAGTCCAAGCATAGCATCTGTTAAAATGTTAAATCCTACAACAGCTTTAACAACGGAACCAAATCCTACAACAGCGGATGTATTAATAATGGAACCAAGTGAACTGATTGCACCTTCATTTATTAATTTAATAAATCCATACTGTTTTGCTTTACCAAGTGCTGTAACAAGGGAAAGTGCTATGCCGGCTATCAAAGCTAAAATGATTTCATCTGTTACGATAAGAATTACAACAACTGCAATGAGAGGAAGGAATGCTAAAATAGGATTCATAATCTTCTCATCGCCTGTCTCTGTAACATTATTCTTCCCTTCAAAGCCGATACCCTTCTTAGCATACATATGAGAACGATATGTCAACCAAAGAACTCCGGCAACAAGCATAATCAAAGAGCTTATTACACCAAGCACAGGAGCAGCTGTTGAAGTTGTTCCGAAATACTGCATTGGAATAAGGTTCTGAATTTGCGGGGTACCAGGAATACCGGTCATAGTAAATGTGAATGCACCGCAAGCAAATGTTCCAGGAATAAGTCTTTCAGTAATATTAGCTTCTTTGAATACAGAGAGAGCTAATGGATAAATAATGAATATAGCAACAAAGAGTGAAACTCCGCCATAGGTAACAACTGCGCAAGAAAGAACTACAGCAAGAATAGCTCTTTGTCTTCCAACAACTTTAACGACCCAGTAACCTACGGCTTTTGCAGCTCCGGAAATATCTAAGATTTTACCAAAGATGGCGCCAAGCATAAATGTTGGGAACCATGATTTTGTAAAGCCTACAAAACCTTCCATATATGTTGTAGCATATGTGTCAAGTAAATTTAAACCACCACAAAGAGCTACAAGAAGTGCACATATAGGAGCAGCCCAAATAGGTGAAACTCCCTTATATGATAAGAAAATAAGCAGGGCTAAGCCCAAAAAGATTCCAATTAAACTAACCAAGTTTCTTCATCCTTTCTACAAAATAAATCTATGTTCTAGGAATAAAATTTTTAAGATTTCAGACCCATCTTTTCTTCTCTGAAAATTCTTTCATCCATGATTTTTACATCCTTCATAATAGGTGTAAATTCCATCTGGTCAAGAACATCCTTTTGAAGGTCGATACCAGGAGCAATTTCTATTAACTCCATACCTTCTTTTGTGAGTTTGAATACTGCTCTTTCAGTAATATACATTACCTTTTGACCAACTTCTCTAGCATAGTCAGCAGCAAATGTAATCTGTTCAACAGTCTTTACAAACTTCTTGCTTTTGCCTTCTTGGAGGATAGTAAGTTTTCCATCTTTTGCTTCAACCTTAAGTCCTCCAGCAGTAAATGTTCCTACATAGATGCAAGCTTTAGAGTTTTGTGAAATATTAATAAATCCACCGGCTCCGGCAATCTTAGGACCGAATTTTGAAACGTTTAAGTTTCCGTTTTCATCTGCTTCTGCAAGTCCAAGATAGCAAACGTCTACTCCGCCACCATCATAGAAATCGAACTGTGCATCCATATTAACTACACAATCAGCATTCCATGTTACACCGAAATCAGCTCCGCCGCCCGGTACACCGCCGATTGTTCCTGACTCTGTTGTAAGAACCAATCCTTCAAGGCCTTCTTCTGCTGCAACTGTTGCAACACCTTCAGGCATACCTACGCCAAGATTTACTACAGCAGATGGAATTAATTCCATAGCAGCTCTTCTTGCGATTACTTTTCTTTCATTCATTGGAAGTGGAGGTACAGATTCAAGTGGAACTCTGATTTCACCGCTAAATGCAGGATTATAGAAAGTGCCATTTGTTTGCATGTGTTCTTCATCAGGAGCTACAACTACTGCATCTACAAGGATTCCAGGCACCTTTACAAATCTATAGTCAAGTGAACCATATTCTACAACTTTGTTTGCCTGAACAATTACCTTACCGCCTGAATTTCTTGCTGCCTGTGCAAGTGCAAGAGCATCAATTGGCATTCCTTCATGTTCCATTGAGCAGTTACCGTTTGTATCTACGAAAGAAGCTCTAATTACAGCTACATCGATCTTCATTGCTTTATAGAAAAGCATCTCTCTGCCGCCGATATTTACGAGTTCTACAAAGTCTTCACCCTTCTCTTTTGTTAACTTGTTAAGCTTACCACCTTCGAGTCTTGGGTCTACGAAAGTCTTAAGCCCTACCTGAGATACGAGACCTGGGCGACCTGCGGCAATACATCTGTAAAGCTGAGACAACACACCTTGTGGGAAATTGTATGCATAAATTTTTTCTTCAAGCGCAAGCTTTTGAAGTCTTGGAACAAGACCCCAGTGTCCTGCAACAACTTTAGATATAAGGCCCTCTTCACCTAAATGGTTTAATCCGACTGATTTGCCATCCCCAATACCGGCAGAATACATTATAGTCAAATTCTTTGGAGAGCCTGTAGCCAAGTATTCATCTTGCATAACTCTAGAAATATGTTCTGCATGCATACTTCCTACAAAACCTGTGAAGGCAACAGTGTCACCATCCTTAATAATGGAATGGATTGCTTCTGCTGCGGTCATAATTTTCACCATAATTAGATACACTCCTTTTTATATTTACATTTAAATAACATACAGTTCATTATACCTCTATCATAGGGAGTCGTTCAAGGATAGCTTTTGTTTTTAAGCATTTTTTGCCTATTATGCCAGTTAAAACGGCGTATTTTTGTTGTTTGTTTATTTTTATACAATCTTTATTGTGCTCGTATCTCTTGTTTTTACAACCTTTAGCTGCGTCGGGATATTCGCTCTTAAAACATCTACATGAGAAATTATTCCAACCATACCTTTAGCTTTTTGTATGCTTGCAAGTATTGATAATGCATCATCTATAGAGTCGTTATCTAACGAACCAAAGCCCTCATCGATGAATATTCCCTCTATATCTACACCGCCAGTTTTAGCTACAGTTGACATTCCAATAGAAAGCGCTAATGATGCAAGGAATTTTTCACCACCTGAAAGAGTAGAAACGCTTCGTCCTTCTGCTCCACCGCCATAGCTATCTCTAACTTTAAGATCAAGCCCGCGCTTTTTAGAATCACCGGTTTTCTCATTTGTTCTGAATAATTGATAGCGGCCATTATGCACCTTCGACAACATTTCGTTTGCTGCCCCAATTACAGATGAGAACATTATTCCCAGTACATATCTTTGCAATCCTATTCCCGTATCGCCTCTTAAGCTTTTTGCAAAGATTAAATCATCTTCAACAAATTTAATTTTTGATTCATATTCTTTTATTGATTTTTCAAGTTTACAAAGCTTTTTTGATAAGCGCTTTAATTCTTCTTCGGCGCCACTTTGCCATTTAATAAACTCAGCTTCTTTTGCTTCAAGCTCTTGGAGTTTTTTTTCGATAATTTCAAGCGCAGGCTCAGATTTTCCCTTTAATGCACTTCTCTTTTCTTTAAGAAGTTTGTTCATTTGTTCTAAACTTGCCTGATAACTATCTATAGAAGTCCTTAACTCGTTTCTTATTTTTGCATCAAGCAGCATACTGCTTGCTACTTCTTTTGTCTCGAATCCCGATTTTAAAAGAATTTTATTGAAATCTTTTAATGTGTTATCAAAAATCTTTCCTGCCGCAGTTGCTTCAGCTTCTGCATTTTTTTTCTTTTCTTTTGCAGTTGAAAAATCTGCCTTAGCCTTTTCAGATTGATTTTTCAGCTCTTTTTCTTCATCTTCATATTGCTTAATAGCAAATGCTATTGCCTCTGCCTTTTCATTTAGTTCATCAAGGTTATTTATGCCCTTAATCAAATTCTTTGCCGCAGTCTCACGTGATGCTTTTGCGGTTTCAAACTTAAGTTTCAGCTCGGTAAGCTCTGCTTGTTTTTCCTTGAGCTTAAGCTCTGCATCAGTCCTCTTTTTATCTGCGAGTTGCCAAGCCTCTTTCAGATTTTCTTCTTCTTTTTCGGCATCTTCAATCGCTGCCTTTGTTGCCGTTCCTTCTATCAGCTGAGCCTTACTTGGATGCATAGTACTGCCGCATACAGGACATGGATGTCCTTCAGACAAATCTTTAGCGAGGCTTCCTACTATACCCTGCATATAACTATCTCTTAAAGCCTTACTATGGCTTAAAGCTTCATTGTATTTAGAATAAGCAGATTCATTTTCATTAATGCAATTATCTTTCTTGGTTGACAAAGCCTGTTCATCTTTTAGTGAGCTACTCAACTTTTGTTTCGCTTCTGTTTCAGTATTAATTAAATCGTCAAAAGAAGCATAGATTGGTTTTTTAATCTCAAGCTCTGCTTTTTTGGTTAAATTCTCTTTATATTCAGTTTCTTTTTTTCGATGCTCTTTTAATTCAGATTCTAAATCTTTTACTACTTTTTCAGTATCATCTAAATTTTCAATCGCATTACTTAAATTCTCATCTCGTTTTATCTTTTCTGCTTCGGCTTTATCCAACTTTTCAAGAGGCTCTCTAATAAGCTCTGCAGCTTCCGCAGTTTCTAAAACACTTTTATCTTCTTCTATTTTTTTAGCTTTTTTATTCAGCTCATCGATTTTGCTTTCAAAGTCATGTAAAGTATTAAACTCTACCGCAAGAGATTTCTGTTCGAATAAGGCCTTTTTCTTTTGAGCAACATTTTCATTATCATGTTCCTTTTCCCTTTTATATATATCAGTTTTTATGCTTTCTATCTTTAACTTAAGATCTTCAATGGTTTTGCAATCTTCTTCTTGCAAAATTTGATTGTGATTCTTTAAAATCTCATCAAGTTCATCTTTTCTCGCTTTCGCTCTTTCAAAATATTTTTCAGCTATTCCTTGCCATTTCTCGGCACCGAAAATATTCACCAAGATTTCTTCTTTTTCTGAAGAGCTTGATGTAAGCAATTTTTCAAATTTACCCTGAGGCAAAAGTATAACTTGTCTAAATTGTTCATAATTAAGACCAATAATTTCTTCAGCCTTAGCTGTCATATCTTTTTCTTTGCAATTTTCGAACAAAGGCACAAAAATGCCTTCGCTATTAAGCTTTAAAGCATTCTGTTCTTTGCTGAATTTAGTCTTTTTAAAAACAAACCTTCTTTCAAAGATGTAAATATTGCCTTTTTCTTCGAATTTAAATCTTACAAATGTATCATCCTTAGAATCAGCTCTGTTGCAACGGAGTTCAAATAAGTCATCCCTGTTTGCTCCGGAGCTCTTTCCAAACAATGCAAAACTAATTGCATCAAGTATCATTGTTTTACCGGATCCGGTTTCCCCGCATATAAGAAAGAGCCCGTCTTTAGACAGCTTTTCAAAGTCTATACTTTCAAAGCCTTTATATGGTCCGAAGGCTTGAAATTCCACTAATATAGGTCTCATTTATCTGCCTCCTCCATATATTCGTCCATTGCCTGTTTAAAGAAATTTAATCTATCTTCAGTAAAATTAAGTTTTGTATCATTACAAAACTGTTTAAAAATGTCTGAAGGATTATCTGTTAAATTCTGCAAATCTTCAATGGACATAGTAATCTCTGCAGAATCATCATTATAGTCTTTACCTTTTGCATCTATCATTAATGGGTATCTTTCAGAGAACAGTGACAGCGCCTCCGGGCCAATATATGAATCAGAAACTTCAAGTTTAACATACCCATTCCTTATTTCATCTGGATAATCAGCCTTAAGTATCTCATCATAGCTTCCTTTAATGGTCGTCATCTTATGAAGCAACTCTAAAGGAATAAATTTTTGCGACATGTCTGAAGTATCAATGACAACAACCCCTTTTTCCTGCTTTTCTTCTTTACCAAAAGAATACGGCATAGGCGTTCCGCAATAACGAATTGTCTCACTAATAATTTGAGGCTTATGAATATGTCCGAGTGCAACATAATCAAAGCCTTCAAATACAGATTTCCCAACAGCCGCAGCTGTGCCTATTTCTGCAGCCTTATCGCTTACAGAAGTCTCAGCGTTTACGATAAACGCATGAGTTACAAGTATATGTTTTTTCTCCTTTTTGAATGTTTTCTTTATTTCATCACAAACTACTCGCCATGCATCTTCAAGATTTAAAATTTCATCTGCTCTGCTATGAAAAACCGATCTTGCTTTTTCAATTGAAAACCATGGAACAAGATAAATATCAGTATCATCAAATTCAGCAACCATAAAATCTTCTGAAAGACTTCCAGCGATATAAAGACCTGCATTTTTTAAAAGTTCATGGCATTGTGACAAGCGTTCTGCTCCATCATGGTTTCCGGCAATAGAAAGCACAGCAGTATTCAGTTCGGATACTATTTTCGTCATTGTGCTGTCGTATAAAGATATAGTCTCTCCGGTCGCCATACTTCTATCGAAGACATCACCGGCAAGCAAAACAGCATCAATATCATTTTCTTTAATTATTTTGCATATTTGATTGACAAAATATTCTTGGTCTTCAGCAATGCTTCTGTTATTTAAATGAAGTCCAAGATGCCAATCAGATGTATGAAGTAATTTCATTAATACCTCTGAACCTTTGCAATCTTCACAATACTTCTATAAGTTTTTCAACATCTTCTTGCCTGGTTGCCCAAGAAGTAACAAAACGTATAACTGTATGATTTGCATCTAATTTTTCCCAAAAGCTGAAATTTACTTTTTTAGACAGGAATTTCATTAGTTTATTCTCTACAACAACAAAAATTTGATTTGTCGGATTTTCTATATAAAACTTATATCCTTTCTGCTTTAAAGCAGTTTTGATTTGTTTTGCACATTTTAATGCATTTTGGCCACCTTTGATATAAAGATTGTCAGTAAACATCACATCGAATTGCACACCAACAACCCAAGCTTTTGCCAGCAATGCTCCGTGTTGTTTTATTCTGCTTACAAATCTTTTCGGCGTGTTTCCCTTTGTAAACACCAGCGCTTCTCCAAACAATGCTCCGCACTTATTGCCACCTATATAAAATGCTTCACAATTTTCTGCTATTTGAGGTAGCCCTGTTTTTGGATTTGCAGCCAAAGCTTCTGCAAGTCTTGCACCATCAATATATAAAGGCATATTGTATTTATGGCATACTTTATGTATTTCCTTTAATTCTTTCTCATTATATAAAGTCCCAAACTCTGTTGGCTGACTTATATAAACCATGCCGGGAGTTACCATATGCTCATAATTTTCATCAGAATAGTATGTAGCCAATAACTGAGACAATTCTTTAGCAAAAATTTTACCGTTATGTGACGGGAGTTCTAAAACTTTATGCCCTGTATATTCTATCGCACCAGATTCATGTAATGACACATGCGCAGTTTTTGCTGCCACAACACCTTCATATGGCTCTAAAAAACAATCTATCACAACTTGATTTGTCTGTGTTCCGCCAGAAAGAAAAAACACATCTGCATTTAAACAACCGCAAGCTTTCCTAATCTTTTCTTTTGCAGACTTGCAATATTTATCATCGCCATAAGGGATTTGTTTTTCAAAATTAATTTTGCTTAATTTTTCCAAAATCTCCGGATGAGCTCCCTCGCAATAGTCATTTACAAATGAAATCATATTCTCTCCTACTCTCTTATCGAACTAAATGATTGGGAATAAAATTAAAATGCATTAATTATTTTTTAGTGAATCAACAAAAGCCGTGTTGCTTTCGTTTTTTATAACAGTATCACCATATATGTTTAAAAAATCTTCTTTCATAGAAATTGTATGCCAACTGTTTTCATCACAAATTTCTTTTAGGTTTTCTACTTTCTCTGGGCATGCATATTCTCGTTCATTATCATCCGGCACAATACAAAAAGCAGCGCTCTTATATTGATTATTGTATGTAGTATATACAAACATACTAACATCACCTGTAGAATTGCCGAATGCCAATACCGGCTTTTGCCCTATTTCTTGAGAAATTTGAACAACTTTTGAAGATTTTACATTTTTGATAATTCTTGTATCATCTCTCATAATATCTTCATCCGGACCAAATTGATAATCAATATAATATACATCATCGTGATCCGATCCTTCGGTATAATAGTCAGAACCAATTATTTGATAATTTGGAATATCAGAAAACCCGTGAGCTATAATTCGATCTGCTTCCCTGTCTGTTCCTGAACAAATATAGATTTTGAAATCGTTTTTCTCTAAATATTTGATAACTTCAATCATCGGTCTAAAATATGCATCTTTAAAGCAAAGATTATCAAAGCCATCAGCCTGTTTACTTAAAAAATTTTCGACATATGTTCTATATTCTTCTATCGTCATGCCCTCAAAGGCTTTCCCGAACAATTGAGATTCTTTTTCTTCGATATCTTCTGGAATCTTTCTACTTTCACATGCTAAGACAACAGCATTTGCTACTTCTTTCAACTCTTCATCCGCCTTAAAAGATGAATCATTGAGTACGCGATGAACAAATAATAGCCATTCAACATAAATCGGAAATTGCTCGCATATTAATGTTCCATCTAAATCAAAGACGGCGATGCGATCTTCTATAGGAATGAAATTATCACTCTTCTTGTCGGTAATATCATCTACATAACTTACCAATTCTGTAATCACTCCGTCTGTTTTCCACATGCTGAAATTTCTTTCTATTTTATTACAAGCACACAAAGAAAGACTGCACGATATGACAAGAATCATAGCAATAAGTTTTTTCATATTTAAGTCCTTTCAAATTTTAAGTTAAACTACTCTGTAAGTTCTCCGCAAACATTTTTCATCATTTGTTTTGATACTTCTTCTATTGATAGATTTTTACTGAAAAGATAAATCAGTTTAGTCATCGCGGCCTCTGTTGTCATATCTTTTCCGCTTATTGCACCAATATCTATAAGCGATTTACTAGCCTCATAAGCGCCTAAAGAAACAGAGCCCTGCACACACTGTGAGCAGACAATTACAAGAGTCCCATTTTCGTATGCTTTATTGATAATAGGAATAAGAGCTCCACTCGAACTCGTAGGAATATTGCCGGCCCCAAACGTTTCTAATACAACGCCTTTCAATTTTTCTGTCATTATTGACTCAAAAATTTGTATTTGAATGCCAGGGAACATTTTAATAATGCCGACAGGAACTTCCATCATTTTAGTTAAATGAAATTCTCCATCTCGTTTAGGGCTGCTGTAATTTCTTTTGTAATCAATACTGATTCCGGCCTCGGCAAGAACTTCGCAATTCGGAGAATCAAAAGCTGCGAAATGAGTTGATGACATTTTGGTACTTCTGCATCCGCGAATCAATTTACCATCAAAGTAAATACACACTTCATTCGCTATACCATCAGAAGCAATAATAACTGATGTAATGATGTTATTATATCCATCAGAACGTATTTCACATAAAGGAATTTGAGAACCGGTAAATACAACGGGCTTGTTTAAATTCTCAAGCATAAAAGAAAGTGCAGATGCTGAATAGGACATAGTGTCAGTGCCATGAAGAATAACGAAGCCGTCATACTGTTCATAGCGAGTACTTATAGCTTCACCTATTTTATTCCATTCAGCGATAGACATATTACTTGAATCAAGAAGTGGATCAAATTGGATGATATCAATTTTCGGCATACCATCTTTTTTTAAATCTTTCATTGAATTAATTGCATCACAAAGAGCGGTATTTGATGGTACATAACCATGTTCTCCGGAGACCATTCCTATTGTACCTCCGGTGTATATTATGCAAACTTTTTTACTCATCTCTTATACTCCGTTAAATATCAAAACTTTTGCATTTGAATATCTGCCCAGTTTTGTTTCTCACACCAATATACAGTTCTTTCCCGAACATCATATACCATGGAAACTACTGTTGGACATACATCCTGAGCAGTAGCTTTTAAAATTTCAAAACAATCTTTGACATCGAAATCATCTGAAGCACCCTCAAGCATTTTTGTGGCAATTTCGTATCTGTCATACCCCATAAAAGGATGAGTCTCACTATTTCCTTTATATGGAGAAAAATTCGTGAGCACTTTATATTTAGGTTTTTCAAAATATTGATACCCTTGGCCGGGAACAATTTGTAATACATTGCCTTCGCTATCGGTAAGCTGTGACATAAATGTAAATCCAGGATTACTTGCCACCTTGCGAGTTTCAACGATCTCTTTAATCTCTTTAAAAGTTTTCTTCTTAGTCAGTAAATCGATATCAAGCAAGATTACATTCTCTTCTCCGCCGGAAGGATTACTTCTCTCATCAAATGGCCAGCATGTAGGCATTCCTACAAACTCGCCCCTATTATTCGCTCCAAATAAAGGCATCCATCCTTCAGTTGCATCATCAATTTCTATAAACACACCATCAGAATTTTTCCTTATGCGATATTCCATCTTAAGAAGATCGAGATTCCAACCAACAATTGTCTTTTTGCGATTTGATATTAAACTGGTACACATTTAGACTACCTCTCCATTACATTTATAAGTAGCTTAAAATATTGAGATGCTAAACCAACTGTGCTTTTTTCTTTGATGAATTATTCTTTATACAATAAATAGCAAGCATGATTAACCATAGTAGCACTATAGCCATCAACGACAAACAAAGATAAGCGAGTTGTACATTATTTACATTAGTAAAGATATGTCTGAAGATATACTCATACAAAGAAATATCCCCCATCTTAATGGCATTTAACGCTGATTCTGCCAAGCCTTGCAGCAAATATATTGTCAGCGAACTTGTTCCAAAAACAATAGCTGGGAAAAAGATCTTTTTTGTTTTGTTTGAACAATCTGTCAGGTAATCTAAACCGGATAAAATAATCATAAAAATTCCGCAAAGAATCAATACATAAGGAGTCGTCCAAAGCGGCTTACTGATTACATCAAAGAAAGTCCAAATTGCTCCGATAAATGCGCACAGCAGTCCTATCACAACACACCGCATTTGCTTCTTTTGCTTTATTAATATTCCCGCAACCACACCTAACAACACATGAGCAATAGCATTTATATTACCGTACAAACCTTCAGGGTCGAAAATCTTTTGCATGTGATTATGACTGCTACCTTGCAAAAGTTGATCGACTGCAATACTAATATTATTAGTTTGAGAGAAAGAATCTGCAGGATAATATAGATGATATCCAAGAGATGAAATCAATAGGATAGCAAAAGCGGCAACCAATATTTTTTTCGGTTCGCGAATGTAATGAAAAATAATCGAAGCAAAAATATAGCCAAAACCGATGCGCTGTAAAACACCAAAGGGTCTAAAATGCTGTACTAAATCATTTACAAATATTTCTGTGGTATAACCGGGATTAAAAATCCAAGCAAAAATATTGCTAAAATGGTTATAAATCATACCTATTAAGATTAAAGCGATTCCTCGTCTTAATACCAAAAGCAACCAATTTTTTTGATCTAATTTTTGTACAGTTAATGCCGCAGAAACTCCGGCAAGAAAAACAAAACAAGGGAAAGCAGTATCCGCCAAAGTTAAACCTGTCCATTCTGTATGCACTACAAATGGGTATGACAAACTTTCATTAGGATTGAGATTAACCAGCATCATAACAAAAATGGATAATCCGCGCATAATGTCGACTGAAACTATTCTTTTTTTCATGTTATTAACCTCAGTTACTTATTAAATCTTTTCACGCTTTTTCTGAACTGCTTTTACACACATCGGATAAAGCAATACAATAAATAGCATTTGTAATAAGCAATTAACAATAATACCAACATTACCACCAATAGCATTCTTAATTAGTGGGAGTATGGATAAATTGAAGAAGTAATATAAACCTAATCCACAGAACAATCTTAGACAACGAGCCTGGATCGAACCTTCTGATGAGAACTTAACAAAGCGTCTTTCTATAATCCATCCTATAAAGAATCCAAGATTCCAACCTACGGCCTTAAAAGTATCCTCAGCCATTTTAGCGCCATCAACAAGAATTTGTCCGGCTTCGTCATAATCTACAGGATAGCTCTTTAATGATGCGTATACTGCAATTGCTATAGCAATAACAATTGATATTGTAGCTGTAATAATATCACCATTTTTGCTGTTCTCGATGTGTGGCAATGCTCTGCAAGCGAAATACATTACGATGCAACCAAGGATTAATCCTACTAATACGTCTTGCGGTGTATGCACACACATATAAAGTCTGCTGAATCCTATCAATAGCATGATAACAAGCCCTGCGATTCTAAGAGACTTATTAATTTTCTTGTTTACAGCAACTCCACCGAAAATTGTAGCGGCATTCATACTGTGCCCACTCGGGAAAGAATATCCTGTTGCTCCCTTTACAGCATCTGCATCCGGTATTAAGGATGGTTGTCTTATCCAAGGCCTATAAGCACAAGCAGTAACTTTTAAGAATCCGTTAACAAGCCTGTTCCAGTGATATCCAAGTAAGAGATAAGTTCCGAATTCTTTACTAATACACCAGTAAACCAATGCTAATAAGACAGGAACTACTGCCTTATCACCAAGTTCAGTCATCTGGTTAAGAAAGCTATTTAGGAAAGCGCCTGCACCTTCTCTAAAGCTTTGCATTACAGCGAGAAATGCTAAATCCATTAAATTTGTTCCTCCTTTTTTAATTCAAATCCTTATTTCTCAAAATATCAGAATCCAACCTTCCCATTGTGGAGCTCACATTGATTAAGGCAAGCGGAAGGTTATACATATTTGCTGCAGTTCTTATAAAGTCAAAAAGTATATCTATCGAAATAACAATAGCTAATGCCTCATCAGGAATACCAAGTTTTGCGAACAACATAGTATAAGCAATAACCCCTCCCCCTGGAATAGGCGGAGTAGCAATAGCAAGTACTGCGGAAACAAACATAACCGAAACAAGCCAGTCAGGAGAAACAGCTATATTAAACTGTTTTGCAAAGAAAAAGCTTACTAGCACATAATACGCTGTGGTAGATGTTTTAAACATGACCATACCAAGCGGAATTCCAAAAGCACATAAGCTTTTATCAATACCAAATTTCTTTTCGCAAGTTTCCATATTACTCGAGAATGCTGCTGCTGATGATGCCGTAGTAATAGCTATAAGAACAGTAGTCGCACTCTTTTTTAATATTGTTAAAGGCGAAACCTTATGTTTGATAGATACAACCATTGTAAATATAAAACACAATGCAAAAACAGCAACAATAAAGGAAAGTAAAAGTCGCCAAACAGAAGAAACAACTGAAAGTGAATTATTCAAAATAATGCGCAGTACTATCAAGAATACAAAATAAGGCATTAAGCTACTTATAAAGGTCATAAGGAACTGAACAATACAGTTGATTTCTTGAACAAGATCGGCAACAGTGCTAACTCTCTTACCAAGGTATAACATAGCAATGCCGACAATAACTGCCACAAAAATAATATGCAAAGTATTACCACTTGAAAACGGTTCTATAATATCAGGAGGAATAATATCAAGAATCATCTCAAAAATAGATTTGAATGATGAAGAACTACCAGAGACCGAATTTATATCAAAGTGGAAAAAGATAAAACTCATGCTAGCAACCAATGCAATTGCAAAAATGATTGCAAGAAACCTGAAAATCATCTTCCGCCCCACAAGATTTAAAGTTGAAGAATCTCCAATACCATAGATGCCCCATGTTACGGATAACAAAATCAGAGGTCCCGATATAAACCCAAGAACTTTGAAAGCCGTGGTATAAAGTGGGTTAATCACATCGTCCAAAACAATTTGTGCAATTTCCGGACTTAAAAGCAAACGGAAAATAAGCCCTACCAGAACTGCCGAAATAATAGCAATTACGATTTGAGCTAATTTGTTTTTCTTTTCTGCAGGGAAATTAAAATGAATGGTATTTTTACCATTAATATATGAATAAACAGGATAACGCCCTAAAGAATTTAATAAATTCCTTAAAAGGAAAAAATTGTCATCATCTTTCTTCTCAAAAGCGTTAAAAGGAACCCCCTCAGCCTCCAAAATAACTACAGGCTTCTTATAGCGATATCCCATCGTCAATGAAAATGAATCTGAAATATCAGCACCAATCCATGCCAACAAAATTTCCTCCGCAAAAAGGCAATTTTGAATCACAATTTCATGATCAGTTCCTGCTTTGGTTAAAAAACTCCGCATCTGTTCAGATACACGATCGACAGAATCAGATTTTAATGCATATTCAACTCGTTGTAACACGAAATGAAGACCTCCTTTTATAACCTAAAATCTTATAATATCACTGATTTAGACTATTTACAAGCAAGCCGCTTTTCAAAGGAATTATGGCCTGTTTTCGCTAAAAAATTGAATATCATTTTATAATTTGATATAATTCCACTGTTAAAAATATAAGGCTAGGTGAAATTATGATTGGTATAATCGGAGCTCTTGAAGAAGAAGTTGTAATGTTAAGGCATGATATGGAGATTAAAAACAGCTCCATAATTGCTAAATGTGAATATATTTCAGGTGTCCTGAATAATCAGGATATTGTTGTCACCCGCTGCGGAATGGGAAAAGTTAATGCCGCTTCTTGTACTTCCACAATGATTGACATGTATGCGCCGGATATTATTATCAATACCGGCGTTGGTGGGTCTTTAGATGACAGTTTAAAGGTTTGCGATATTATGATTGCTGAAGATGTAGTCCAGCATGATTATAATATTGTTTCTCTCGGTTATAAGCTTGCCCAGGTTGATAATTTTGATACTCCATATTTTGTATGTGACAAAAAGGTCAATATGGCAATTAAGAAAAGTACCGAGAATCTTGGCTACACTTCTTATTTTGCTCGTTTTGCTACAGGGGACCAGTTTATCGATCTTCCGGAAGATAAACGCAGGCTTTCCGAAACTTTTGGAGCTCGTGTATGCGACATGGAAACAGCTGCCATAGCTCAGGTATGTCAGCTTCATGGAGTACGTTTTTCTAGCATCAGATCAATTTCAGATTCAACATCAGGCGAAAATGGAGCAATACAATTCCAGAAATTCCTCAAGCTTGCATCAACTCATTCCGTATTCGTTATCGAAGATATACTCAAACATACCTGGAAGATTTTTTAATAATACTTGCAAAAGCTTCTTTCCGATTAACTATTTCTTTGATTGCGGTTATTGTCGCAACTATGCATACAAATGTCGCTCCGAATTTTATATCCACAACACAAACTGATAATGGCAGAAGAAACAGGAAAAATCCTGTGATCTTATTTTCAAATGAATGCTCAATCGATAATCCATGTGTTTTCTTACTTGCAATCATATTCCGTTTTGATTCTTTTTCATATCTGCTTTTGCTAAAAAGCAAACAGCTGTTCCAATCAAGAAACCAAGCACAGATCCCAACAGGACATCAGTCGGGAAATGAACGAAGAAATACATACGGCTAAAGCCAATCAATGCCGCAAATACAAGCGCTACTATACCGCCCTTCTTATGGAGCCAGAATACCGATGAGGCAGAAGCAAAAGCAAGCATGCTATGAACAGACGGACACGAAAAAGAGGAAGGCCTGCTAACAAGAAGTGCAACCGTTTCATCAATCATACATGGGCGCGGACGCGCAATAAGATTCTTCAAGATACCATCACCAACATAATACGCAATAATATATGCGGACAGAGTACATAGTCCTGCTTTTCTTGTTTTAGGAAACAACAGCAAAATTATTCCAAGGATAATCCATATTTCACCTTTGGATCCGACTATATCATTAAAAATTGTTACCATTATAGTGTCCAGAAAATCGCTGTGCAAATTCTGAATCCAATATAAAATGTTAAATTCCATTTGTTCTCCTATTATCTTTCTTTAACTGCTTTAATCGCGTTTTTTACCTGCAAATAATAAAGCCATCCCTCTCCTGAGCTAGTTTCTGCATATCCACTTTGCCACCTTGGTTCTTCGGGAAACTGTCCCGAATCTTGATAAGGCGAGGAAGCCAAGTAAGTGAACCACTCTTTGACAAAGCATCATATATTTTCTCTGCTAAACGCTGCGTGTCTTCCGACAGGTCTTTTGGAATCACATGGAGCGCATAAGCCGGACTTCCATCGTGCACGATATTGACCATCTTTATCCGCAACACCTCCGGCATTTTCAGAAGCACTGATTCTATCATATAAGGATAAATGTAAGACCCATCCGGAGCTACAAACCGGTGACTGATTCGTCCGAGAACATTCAATTCTCCACTGCGATCTAATATTCCAAGATCCCCTGTACGGACCCATTTTTCTCCGAACTCATCTCTGACAAACATTTTCTTTGTTTCCTTTGGATCATACAGGTATTCTCGCATCGTCGTAGGAGTATGAATGAATACTTCCCCCACCTCACCAAAAGGCAACTCTCGAAGTGTATCGTGATCGCCAATCACGATTGAACAGTACGGAACGGCAACTCCGGCAGAAACAGGACTTTTCAGTGTATTTACCGCGTAGGTGGCCATGCTGTTGATTTCTGACATTCCATACATGTTTCTCAATCGATCTGAAGCATGGTTAGACTGAAGAAATCCGTTGATTATATCATACTCGCCAGCAGAAATAGGCTCCCCAACAGTATAAACTTGTTTAACGGCGGACAAATCCACCTCCTCGGGATGAGCACTTATCATAGCAACCCACAGGGACGGCGGAGCACATAAGATGTTAGCCTTATGAGATGCAGCATTATCCAAATACGAAACAAAGGGATTTACATTTGGATAGCGCGGACTCTGAAGAATAGTAAGTCCTAACATTAGAGGAACCAGCAGAAACATAGATGTTCCTGACACGACCCCGGTCGAAAGTGTGACAGACAAAATATCTCCGCGGTTCCAACAAAAACCGGCGCGCTGTATGATTTTCTTTAGCGCGATGAAGCTACTGTTCTCCATGACAATGCCCTTGGGCTCACCAGTCGTTCCGGTGGATGCGGAAATCGTAAGCGGAAAGTATCCGCCCTGAACCTCCTCAGCCATCTCGGTAATTCGGAAATTTAGAAAAGCAGCCCATGAAATGACATTGGATTTTCCTTCATTGAACTCTTCTGTTGATGTATCTTCTCCGATTGGCAAATCAAAAGGAAGGATTACCACATGCGCCAATTCATCCACTGCATTACTTTCCGCAAAATAAGTATAAACATCCCTGGTGCAAAACATCATCGGAATATCCATATCCGCAATCGTCTGAGCGAACTGATCAGGGTTGGTCCTTGTCGTTAAAATCATTACTCCTACCCCAATCCTGCTGCAGGCAAGAAGGATGGACACTGCTTGGGGTGAATTGGCACCAAGAAGAATGATATCTCCTTTTCGTATGTTCATGGAAGTCAAAATATCGCTAACCCGGTCCGCCTGTGCGATAAGCTCCCGGTAGCTAATTCTGCGTTCCATAAAGATCAGCGCAGTATCCTCCATGTGTTGCTTATTTCCGTCTAAAATGGCGCGGTATACGGATATATCCGTATCGCGATATTTCATAACATCATTGCCTTTCAAAACGACAGAAGCATAGTCTGATGTATTTCCAAAACGAAGCAAGTTGTTCTGTAAATTGTTTTTAATCATATAGATGGCTCCATATATCACCTATGCAACCCTTATCATCAGTGCTACCGTCTCCGCATGCGCCGAGATTTGCGTATGACTGATGATTAAGAACCAAGGGAACAAAAATATTTTCAACGCTGTAATAAATCACACCATTTGGAGACAATGTTATCATAATCAAACTTCTCCATATCTAATTGTGAATTACCTGATAATTCTTGCCTAATTTCAGGATGTTTAATAAGACACTCGATTTTTTCACTCATAGTATCAATGTCGGCATACTCTACAAGGTATCCATTGATTCCATCACGAATGATTTCGTTTGGTCCTGTCTTTATATCAAAACTCACAATAGGCAATCCATATGATTTTGCTTCCAGTAAAACCATAGGAAGTCCCTCGTAGCGTGAGGTCATTACGCAAAATGAAGAATCCTTATATTTTTGTTCTATATCACTAGTTGAACCTGCCAGTATAAATTGATTTCCTAAGCCAAATTCTTTTACCAAATGTTTCAAATATTTATAGTATCTAGGGCTTTCCTCTTTGCCATATACAATCCATTTCCAGTCAGGATGTTTTGGTAATACATTGGCAGCAATTTTGATTGCTAAGTCATAACCTTTGACATATCTTAGCCATCCTACAGATATTATTTGTTTGGATTCAATATTGTAATTATAATTTTGCTTGAATGTAATATTTGGGATAACAGTTATTTCCTGTTTCGCCTGTAAAATATTCTGATAATTCTTTTTATCCTGTTCAGTTAAAACAACTATTTTGTCGATACCCTTAATGGCCTTGCGACGGAAAAATTTTGTAAAAAAGATATTATGAATTTTAAATTTATGGAGTCTGTAGTTAACATTAAAATGTTCCCATAGGATAATCTTGGCATTTGTTTTTCGAACAACAGATTTTGCAAATAAACAAACATAGTGTGTGACACAAACAATTATGTCGATATCATTTTTTAGAATAAATTCATGCAAACACTTTTTTCGAGAAATATGATTTGCTTTTGATTCTGCTGATAGATCAATAAATGTAATCTGCTTGTCCTTGTGAAATGCGAAAGATGGATTTCCTTTACTAAGGATACTAGCTAAATATATATCAAATCCATGCTGAATGAGGGAATTCATTATATATCCGGACATTCGTTCGGTTCCACCGCTGGAAAAACTATTAAATTCTATAAAAAGCAATTTCAAAATCACCAGCTCCTTTGTTTTGCCAAGGCATTTATAATTACCCCTAATAATGTTATAATATCACATATAAATAGTAATTTAAAAAGGAAAAATCATGGAAAATAGAAAAAATCGATTTTGTGTAGTAATACCTGCAAGAAACGAGGAAAAGGTAATAGGCGGGGTGTTAGAGTCCTTATTCAAACAAGATTATCCAAATGATTTGTTTGATGTTTATGTTGTACCAAATAATTGTAATGATAATACAGAAACTGTTTCTAGAGAGCATGGAGCAAAAATTTTTAATTGCGAGAGACCCGTTCGTTACAGAGGAGATGCTTTGGAGCAGTTTTTTGAATACATAATCTCAGAAAATGATATATATGACGCATTTTGCATGTTTGATGCGGACAATATTGTTGACAAAAACTTTATAAAAATTATGAATGAATCATATAATTCCGGAGTTCAGGTAGCACAAGGATACAAAGGTAGTAAGAACCCAGGGGAAACATGGGTATCTGGATGTCAAGCAATATATTTTTGTGCATGGAATTCGTTATATAAATTCGGTGATAATAATTCTAAATCGTTATGTATAACCGGACCAGGCAACATGATTGCTGCAGAAGTTATTAAAAAGATCCCTTTTTCAACAGTTACTATCACAGAAGATATCGAGTATTCATGTAAATGCGTCTTGAATGGCATTGCTATAAAATATGTACCAGATGCAATATTCTACGAGGAACATCCTACGACTATATCTGTTACATGGACGCAATATCACAGATGGTTTTCGGGTGGATGGGCATGCGCAAAAAAATACGGAAAGGATTTAAGAAAATCAAACATAAATGGCGATAGTGAATTTTGTGAATATGTCTATACAACGACTATACTTTCACGAATTCTATTCTCATTTGTAGTGGTAGTATTAATAGCGTTAATATTATTAATTTATTTATTAAATATAAATCTAATTATAACCATAATATCATTAGTTCTTCTTGATGCTGCAGTCAATGCTTTTTCAGCAGTTAAATTTATCAAAAACAGTAAACTATCTATATCTGATATTAAAAAAGCATCGATATTATGGTATTGGTTTTACACTTTGCTTATAATTGTAAACGGAGCAGTAAGTTATATAGTCCCTGTTCATAATTGGAAACAGATAAAGAGGTCTGTATAAAAATTTTATTATGGGAGCTGAAAAATGTTATTAGAGAATGTGAAAAAATTTAAAGATTCAGGTAGAATGGCAGTCTATTGCGGAAAAGAAGGAATGTCATATAATGAACTATGGAAAAAAATTGAAGCAATAGCATGGTTTATTAGAGAAAATTATAATAGTAAAAAGCCAGTAGCCATATATGGGGACAAGGAAAATAATATGCTTCCTTGTATGTTTGCAGCTGTCAAGGCAGGAAAACCTTATGTTATATTATCAAGTGTATATCCGGAGGATCATATTAAATATATTCTTTCTGATGCTGAACCAGATTTAATTTTTTCTCCATCAGGCAAGGCGTTAAAAGTTGATAATACTAAGATTTATAATAATGAATTTATTGAAAATTTAGTAGATAAATATTCAAATTATCCAGAATTTAGCTATTCTATTAATGATGATGACACTGCATTTATTATTTATACATCTGGTTCGAGCGGAATGCCAAAAGGAGTAGAAGTCAGTTATGGTAATTTGGAATGCGAATCAAAATTTGCTGCAGAAACAGATGACAAGCTTGTAGATAGCAAGAAAGAGGGCTTTAGAGAATTATTATTCGCATCCTATGCATTTATCTTATCCACAGTATTTTATTATGATGTTGGATATGCCGGAGGCACATGTTATTCAGTACCAATGGAAATATTAAGAGATACGAAAGCATTGGTTGAATATATGAAATGGGCTAAGCCACATGGATTTGGGCTTACTCCATCACTTGCGAATAGGTTACTAGAGAATGAAGAATTCAAATTAGAAACACTTCCTAGCATTAAAATCATTGCACTAGGTGGAGAACCTTTCAATTTAGAACTTGCAAGAAAATTGATAGAAAGATTTCCAAATATATTATTGCGTAATGGATATGGTTCAACAGAAGTTTCAGGTGTTGGCGTTGTTTGTGATATAACATCTAATTTGCTGGAACTAGGAGAGAATACAATGCCTGTATCAAAAACTAATACAGATATTGCATTTATTATAGATGATGATAGAGAAACGATAACAGAGGACAATGTATTTGGAGAATTCGTATTTTATGGCGACATGATATCAAAGGGTTATCACAATAAACCTGAATTGACAAAAAAATCGTATTATGAGTTATCCGATGGTACAAAAGCTTATAAAACGGGAGATCTTGCATATATAAAAAATGGATACATATATATTGCAGGTAGAAAAGATAATCAGGTAAAGATAGGTGGCAACCGAATTGAAATTGAAGAAGTAGAAGCAAGAATGTCAAGCTGCTCCGCAGTTAGTGAGTGCGCTATTGCTGTAGAAAACAAAAACAATAATAAAAGTTTGGTAGCATTTGTAATTCCTAAAGAAAGTTCACAGAAAAAAGATGAATTGGAATTATTTTTTACGATAAAATCGGAAATGATGGAAACTATGGAATATTATAAAATACCGCAAAAAATTATTTTCGTTGATTCTATTCCAAAAACAAACTCCGGGAAAATTAACAGGGAAAAACTCAAAGAACTATTATAATGGTGTTATATGAAAAAACAAAATAGACAATATTATCCTTTAACAATACCTCAACTGAACATGCTGTCTGCTAAAATTGTTTCTTCATGGAGCAAATATGAAACAGGCGTCATCAGTTTTTATTTTGTTGTAAAGGATGTTTCAGATCCCAAAATATTGGAAAAAGCTTTCAATAAATTATTATTAGAAAATGATGGATTAAGAATTAGAACAAAATTTTCTATAAAAGCAACACAATATGTCGAAGATTATGAGTACGAAGAATTAGAGACAATGTCATTCCCTGATTTTGAATCATGTAAAAACATGATGACTAAATTAAATTCAACTAAAGAAATTAGTACAAAGAACGATTCAAAGCTGTATAGAGCTAGAATAATGACATATGAAAATAACGCATTGCTATTCATGAAATTTAGCCATAGTATTTTTGACGGTTATAGTTTAATTCTTGTTATAAATAAACTATCGCAGTATTGTTTAGAACTTGAACAAGGGGAAGAAAAGAAATCTATTGATGAGCAATCTTCGATAATAGAATATATAGAATCAAATTGGAAGTATAAACATTCAAAAGCATATAAAAAAGACTTGGCTTATTGGACTAAAGAATTTAACAGACATAAAAACATAGAGTTCCCATTTCCTAAACGAAAGTTGAATAGTCCAGCAGAAAATACATTAATTCAAATTAATGGAAATATCTATAAAAAGCTTAATGTATTGAGCAAGAAAATTTCAGTACCAATATCTTTTTTAGTTACATCAGCAATTGGTTGTACGATATATGATTTAACAAATCGTAAATGTTTTGCCATCGTTCCATTAAGCCACGGAAGAATTAAATATAATCATCATAAATTGATTGGATGTATGAACAATACATTTCTACATTTTTTTGACTATGGCATAGAAGAAAATCTTATAGAATATATAAAGAAAAATTATATAGAATATTTAGATAATATGATGCATGGAAATATTGACGCATCAAAATGCTTTTTTAAGGGATTACCAAAGGCCCTAAGGAAGGGAAATATGAGCTATTTTGGTTTGGTTCTTAGTGTTTTAAATTTGGCTGAAATCGATATAGATGAGAATAAATTTAGCTTTAGTATTATTGAAGATTATAACAGAGCAGCTAATCAGTTATATTGTTCTATAAATGATAATCATAATGATAAAATAGAATTATCGTTATTTTATCAGACAAAGTTGTTTTCTTGTGAAGATATTAAAAAATATGAAAATATTTTAAAGTGTAACATTGATAAAATATTAAATGCAGGAAATATATAACAGAAAGGATTAACTGATGGATAGAGAATTTTTTGAAAAAATTGTAGTTGAGAGCATGTCAGAGATAACTGGGTTAGATGTAGATTCTATTAACAAGATTAGATCCGTAAATTTGTTTGAGAAAGGAATTCTAAATTCATTATCTCTAGTGTCGCTATTAAATTACATAGAGGAAAAAACTGATAAAAAAATAGAGATAAGAAATTGCAAATTAGAAGATTTCATATCAATTGAAAGTATTACTAATATGTTAGTGAGATTAAATTAGTTTATTTGATGATACCGCCACCTAGGACATAGGTGGCGTTTTTTCTTCTTATAAAACGAGGGGTTGACCGAATGTGATTGCACGATAAATCATAACGAGGACATTACTGTCCGCTACTATCTCATAAAAAATCACCAGTTGT
>JAZUJE010000023.1:0-18409 GCA_045642565.1 Anaerovoracaceae bacterium
GCTAAGCAGGATGGCGAATATACAGTTTATACAAAAGACACATGCCCAAGCTTCAATGCAAGCGCATTTGACGTTTGGTATGTAGAAGAAGACTACGAACTTAAGGTTGTTTATGTAGCTGATTCTGACGCTTACACAGCAGCAGGACTGATTGCATTTGAGATGGATGCTTCAATTCTTAAGGCTCTTGAAGAAGATGCAGTAGTTCTTACCGTATACGGCGACGACAAATTCGATGGCGAAGGTGGCGTTGACAAGTTTGAAGCTAAAGTTGATGTAGTAGGCTCTGCTATCAACATATTTGGCCCTGAATTTTGGGCTGAACCTGAGGAGGAACCTGAGTTTGATCCTGAAAGTTATGCTAAAGTTGAATTAACGAGCTGCATAGCTAACTGCGTATATAACGAAGCTGATGACACATATAGGATTATAAGTATTGATGAATCTTTCTTCGGTACTTCGGACGGATTTAGTGATGGATATATTAAGATTCAAGGTGTAACAACTGATATTGATGGTGAAGTTATAGGTAAGATTAGCAATAACAGGATTGCTATCGGATATCACGGAGAAGCTCTTGCTATAGGAACACTTAATAAGATTAAGACTTATGTAGTTAACTATAGTAATATAGATACATCCTCATGGACATTCACAGACATTACCGATGATGAAGAAAAGCTTGATACTTATATTAAGCTAATCTATAAAGTTGACGAAGAAGGTAATCCTAAAGCAGAGACCCAAGCTATCTATGACGAAGATGGACATATCCAGGCACTCTTTATTATTCCAATTCCAGAAGAACTTGAAATTAATATCTTGCTTAGAGCATCAACCCATGGTGGATATACGAATAAAAAGATTAATGAAGAAACTGGCGAAGAAGAATTCATCCACGGATGGGACCGAGATAGAGAAATTTACGTAGGGGATGAAGTTGAAGTTGAAGTTATTGTAGAAGATGAAGAAAAATACACAAACTTTAAATATCAATGGTATGTTTTAGAAATAGATTGGGAACATGACGCAGAGGAGAAATACGTTCCAATTAAAGGCGCAACAGAAAAGATTTGTAAAGTAGATACATCTGAAATTAATACGGCAGAGGGTCTTAACTTAAGCTGTTCTGTAATTGCTGATGGCGATTTTGCTCAAGCATATTATAATGCTTGCGAATCTTATTCTGGACATTATGGGGATGAAAAGCACTTTAGATACGTTGATTGCATATACATTGGTGAATGTACTAGAACCGGAGTTGGATTTACAGATGAAGAAGGAAAAACTTTTTCTTCCAGCGAAAGCTACTATGTTTATGAAGGCGGGGTAAAGATTATTCCTAGCTGTGAACATCAAAAGTTCTATGTTGGATGTGGATCAAATTATGATTCGGCTAATAAAGCAGCAATCCAGGCTGTACAAAAAGATACCGAATGGAATGTCGATAACGCTTTTGATGTAGGCTCTAATGAAGTGGTAGTTGTTCTTGCTATTAGCCAGGCAACAGAAGAATGGGCTACTGCTAGCAAAATCTTTGGTGAATATTTATTCTACGGTGATAAAGCGCTTGTTAGTAAAATGAAACTTGGTATGCGTGATATGTCCGACTTCCCAAAGTGGGATTATGGAACACTTTCTTTCTATAAGAGTGAAGAGAATAGAAAAGCTGGTGTTAATGCAACTACTGAATTTTATCCTGGTGAAACCGTATATGTGGCTGTTAATGGTGGAAGCTATTACGGATACAGCGGTTGGGTACTTAGAGGCGTAAGACCTGATGGCTTTAAAGATAGAGGAAGCGCTGTGCTTGCTTTTTCTATAAATATGCACTATATGGAAGGCAGTACGTTATTTTTTGAGTTCACTATGCCTACATATGATTTAGATTTATTTGTTAGTGCAGGTTATTAGAGAATAAAGTAAACTCAAAAACTGCGGCGCTAATGCGCCGCAGTTTTATGTTATCTTAAATGGTTTCTCTTGTTTTATGAAGATCCTCTTGCCAATTTGTCATCACATCTTCAATCACATAGAGTATCCCGTACAGGCCCAAACCTAAGAATGCCATTGCGATGATTCCGGCAAACATATTATCGTAATTTCGGCGAGACATCATATCCGAGATGTAATAACCAAGGCCACTTAAACTTGCAAAGGTCTCTGAGAAAAATAGAATTGCGATTGCGGTTCCGATTCCTACGCGAAGAGATGTAATAGCCTGCGGAATACACAAAGGCAGAATGATATGTTTTAATATTAAACCATTATTCATTCCTAAAGCTCTAGCAGAATTAACATAATCATCTTCTATAGACTTTGATGCATCTCTGACAACTACAATAAGCTGGAAGAACAATACCAAAGAAATTAAAAAAATCTTTGGAAAATTACCAAGCCCGAAAAGGACAACTATGATTGGTAAGAATACTACCTTTGGAATAGGGTAGAGGATATAAGTGACAGGGGTTAAAACCCTGTCAGCTTTTGCGTTTCGCCCTATATAGATTCCAAGAGGAAGGGCTAATACAAAGCTTATTAGCATTGAGGCAAGCACTCTATAAAGGCTAATTAGCCCATGCTTAATTAAATTGCCTTGTGAAAGCTCTTTCCCAAAAGCAATAAAACTCTGCAAAGGCCCCGGGAAAAACACCTTATCAATTGCCATCGACAGTAACTGCCAGCAAATCAAAAGGGCAATCTCTGCAATTATCAGTGAACCAATTTTCTTTCCTAAATCTTTCAATTTATTTTGCAAAATTTTCTATAACTAAATCTGTATATGTATAAACTGAATCAAGTAATCCTTTTTTAAGCATCCAATTCATAGTGTTATTAATTACTTCTTCTGAAGGTAGCGTTGCAGGGCTATATGTCGGAGTATTATAACTATCAAATAGAGCTTCAGGGATTGATGTAAATTTTAAGATTGCATCTCTTACATCTTTTGCCTCTGGATTTGCATTAATATATTCCATCGCTTCAAAATAAGCATCCATGCATCGTCCTATTTCTGCTTGTTTCTTTTCTAAAGAATCGTCTCTAAACAAAACGATGCTTTGACTTAAGTTATCTTCTGATGTTGTATCGTCAAAAACGCAAATTGCACCTTGGGCTACAGCTAAACTTGCCAGTGGATCCGGAAGAACTGCAGCATCTACTGTTCCATTTAATAAAGCCTCAAGCCTTAAAGAAAGAGATGGGATGTTTGTTGATTTAATTTCGCTATCATCAAGGCCTGCATTAGCTAAAATTGTGTCTGATAAATAATGGACAATAGTATTATTCCCAACGGCAACTTCTTTTCCCGAGAGGTCTTCTGGCTTGGTGATGCCGCTATCAGCAGCCGCCAAAAGCATAAATCTGCCTTCAGCCGGAATAGCCCCTAAAGCATTAGAAACAATTTGAACTCCTGTGCCGCCTTTTTTAATGAGAGCTGTCACAACAAGGTCTGTCATATCTCCATCGATTTCTCCGGCTTCAAGAGCAGCTTCTTTGTCTGCGGCACTTTGGAAAGTATAAAGCTCTACATCAACATTATGCTTTTCATAAAGCCCAAGCTCTTCAGCCATGAAAAACGGAAGACTGTCATCAATAGAAAGAAGCCCAATCTTTACGACTTGATTCTTATTTGAATTGCCACAAGCAACAAGGCTTGCGATCATTGTAATCGAAATAATTATTGCTAAAATTTTCTTTATCATTTTATTCCATAGTGCAGGCAGCATGCCCCGCACATCATCTTTTTAACTTTAACGTCTTTTATGCCTACTTTTATAAAGAGTTCTTTTAGTTCACTTGCTCGTAAAAAATTCTCTGTCGAATTTGCGAGCCAGTTATATTCTTCTTTGTGTTTTTGTTTTCCGCCTATTACAGGCATTATTCTTTTGAAATATATATTATAAAAAGGTTTTACAAAAGCATTTTCTGGTACAAAAGAATCAAGGCAGGCAATAATGCCGCCATTTTTAACGACACGTTTCATCTCTGATAAAACTTTTTCATAGTCCGGAGTATTCCTGAGCCCAAAACTTATGCATGCGCCATCAAAACTGTCATCCACAAAAGGAAGATCTAAAGCGTTGGCATTTAACCAGTTGATTCCGTTTGGGCATTTTCTCCTTGCCACATCAAGCATAGCAGGGGAAAAGTCTATTCCTGTTGCATCGCATTGTTTATCTTTTAATGCAATTGCAATATCGCCGGTGCCACAGCAGACATCAAGAATCTTAAAGCCATCATCAAAAAGCTTTATCAGATTTTTCTTCCAATGCTTTTCCATCCCTAATGAAATACGAGTGTTAGCATCATCATATCCCTCAGAGATAGTTTCAAAGACTTTATAAACTTTTTGTTCTTTACTTGATTGCATTCTTAAGTATTCCGAAAATTATGGTTGCTATATAGCATCCATTTGCAAAAATGTTAGCTTTTAAAATGGTTTTCATTTGAGCTATTCTGTTTTCCTGGTTAAGTGGAGAATCCATTAACCAAAGCATAGAAGGGCGTGCAACAAAATGCATAAGAGCTCCGCAAATAATGCCAAAGGCTCCGATTAACAGAATAGGAAGCACCCACAAAAGAACTATCCAAATTATAACCAGAATTTTATAAACCTTGCGGCTTTTTTCTCTGCCGATTAATGCCGGCAGCGTTTTTCTTCCGGCTTTAATATCCTTTTCAATATCACACCCATTATTACTCATCAATATAAGTCCAATGGAAATGATAAGCGGAAGAGCAACAATTAAAACTTCAAAATGCCACTCTCCGGTTGCCACAGAAACGCATCCTAAAGGAATAAGTCCGCCCATTACAAAACCCGAGATAAATTCTCCGATAGGCAGATATGAAATAGGGGTGTGGCCTCCGGAATAAAGAACTACGCAGGCTGCCCCAATTAAACCAATCCAAAGAGGCACAAGCGTATCTTTTATCACAATAAAAGCTGCACCAATAGCCGCCGCAATCCCAAGGTATATAAGCCCTAAAGCCAGAGCCGCTTTTGGGTTTATATTTTCATATACCAAAACAGCATCACTGCGCTCAAGATTGTCACTTTTGCTGTCTGTTCCCTTAACATAGTCAAAATAGTCATTTAAAGTGTTTACAGATGACTGCATAAGTATGCAGGCTGCAAACAAGCCGACTATTTCAAAAACGGAAAGTGGATATCCCTTGAAAATACAATAGCTACAGCCGAGGGCTGTTGGCAAAATCGAAGCCGGCCAGGTATGAACCGCAGCGAGCCGCTTTATTAGTAATGGAGTTAATTTATTATAGGTGTTCATAATGAAATATTGTACCATAAATAGCCTGAAATAGTCTTATTTTTTAGACTAAAAAGAAAAACGAAAGGGCTTTATAGTGTTGATTTTTTAACAATTTTTTTTGTAATATTTATGTAAAATTTGATTGAAATTTGATACAATAATTATATGGATTAACATGTTTATGTGTGTAAGTAACTGCTTTAAAAATCACCAACCGGTGAAGGGTGAGATTTAGGCCGCGAAAGCCTGCAGAGACATTCAAATTCTTTGCGAATTTGTAAAAGTACAAGGAGGAAACTATATGTACGCACTTATCGCATTTATACCACTTTTAGTAACAATCGTGCTGATGATCGGTTTCAACTGGCCAGCAAAGAGAGCTCTTCCACTTGCTTGGGCTCTTTCACTCATTGTTGCTGCAATTTTCTGGAAGATGAGCGTAAAGAACATGATCGCTTACACTATCACCGGTTTCTTAAGCGCATTTGAAACTCTCGTTATCATCTTCGGTGCTATCCTTATCATGAACACACTTTCACGTTCCGGAGCTATGGCTGCTATTAACGGAATGTTCAAAGGCGTTACAAAGGATATCCGTATTCTCGCTGTAATCATCGGCTTCACATTCGGTGCATTCATCGAAGGTGCTGCTGGATTCGGTACACCAGCTGCTCTGGCTGCTCCACTGCTTATCAGTGTAGGCTTCCCACCACTCGCTGCTGCTATCGTTGCACTTGAATACAACTCAGTACCAGTTTGCTATGGTGCTGTAGGTACACCAACTAACACAGCATTCACAACTGTAAGAGATGCTGTTGCTGGGCTTGTTTCTAATGGAGACATTGCAGACCCTGCAGTAGAAGCTTGGAGAATGGATTTAACATTCACAACAGCAATTTGCCATGCAGTAGGTATTTTCTTCATCACAATCTTTGGTGTTGGTATCCTCTGCAAAATGTTCGGACCTAACAAGAAGTTCAGTGATTGCGGTCCAGCAATTCCATTCTGCATTTTCACAGGTGTAGTATTCGATATTGTTTACCTCGCAGTTGCTAAATTCATCGGACCAGAACTCGTTTCCCTTGTTGCAGCTCTTGTAACACTTATCGTTACAATCTTCACATCAAAGGCTGGATTCCTCGTTCCAAAGAACGTTCTTGAATTCGAAGCTAAGGATAAATGGGATAAGACATGGCTCTCAACAACAGAAGTTCCAGAACCAAAGGTATCCGATATGAAACTTGGTAAGGCATTCACACCTTACATCATCATCATCCTTGTTCTCGTAATCACAAGAGTTTGCCAGAACAGAGGCGTTGCATTCTTCAACTGGATGAAGACATTCACAATTGGTACAGGCCAGTCCGGACTTATTCTTGGTCTTAACTGGAACTGGGCAGTTCTTTGGAGCCCTGGCATCGTATTCATTATCGTAGCACTTCTTTCAATTGCTATTCACGGTATGAAGGGTGAAGAAGTAAAAGCTGCTTGGGCAGACACAGGCAAGATGGTAAAGGGCGCTGCTATTGCTCTTCTCTTCGGTGTAGCTATGGTTAACATTTTCCGTTTCACACATGTTGGCGAAAATTGCCCAATGGACGGTTCAATGCTTTACATTATGGCTAAAGCTCTTGCACAGATTTTCCAGGGTGCATACATCATTATCGCTCCTATCATTGGTGTTCTTGGTGCATTCATGTCTGGTTCAAACACAGTTTCCAATACACTGTTCAGCTCACTCCAGTTCGAGACAGCTACAATGGTTATGATTCCACAGGTTTGCATTGTAGGTCTTCAGAACCTCGGTGGTGCTATCGGTAACATGGTTTGTGTAAACAACGTTGTTGCTGCTACAGCTACAACAGGCACAGTAGGTAACGAAGGTAAGATCATTAAGACTAATGCTCTTCCATGCTTCATCTATTGCGTAATCGTAGTAGTAGTTATGTTCATCGTTTGGAAGGTTGGCGGAAAGGCAGTGCTTTAATAGCATTGACTCTCTAACCTGAAAGGGTAACTAAAGAGCCCGGCCTTAACGGGCCGGGCTCTATTTTTATCGCCAGTTTCTGGCGGCCGAAAAATGTTTATTAAATAGTACGCTATTATTTAATTTTTAGGAGGATAAAAAATGGCTTACAATCAAGTAACACCTGCTTTCATTGAAGAGCTCAAGAAAATTTCTGGTGACAGAGTAATCACAGGATCAGATATCAATCCTGACTACTCAAGAGATGAAATGCCAATTTACGGCACAAAGATGCCAGACGTTACAATTGATGTACAAAGCACAGAAGAAGTTGCAGCAATCATGAAGCTTTGTTATGAGAACAATATTCCTGTAACAGCTCGTGGTGCCGGAACAGGCCTCGTAGGCGGATGCGTTCCAGTATGCGGCGGCGTTGTACTTTGCACAATGAAGATGAAACAAATCATCGAATACGATCTTGAAAACCTCGTAGTAAGAGTACAGCCGGGCGTTCTTCTTAACGACCTCGCAGAAGATGCACTTACACATGGTCTTATGTATTGCCCAGACCCAGGTGAAAAGTTTGCTACACTTGGTGGAAACGTTTCAACAAACGCAGGTGGTATGAGAGCTGTTAAGTACGGCGCAACAAGAGATTACGTTCGTGCAATGACACTCGTACTTCCAACAGGTGAAGTTCTTAAACTTGGTGCTCCTGTATCAAAGACATCATCAGGTTATTCACTTATCAACCTTATCATTGGTTCAGAAGGAACACTTGGTATCATCACAGAACTTACACTTAAGCTTATTCCGGCTCCAAAGTGCACAGCTTCTCTTGTATGCCCATATGTAGACCTTGCTACAGCAATTAAGACAGTTCCGGAATTCAAGAAAGCACACATGAACCCACAGGCTCTCGAATTCTTCGAAAGAGAAATTCTTATTTCATCAGAAGAATTCCTTGGCAGATCGGTATTCCCAAGAGAAATCGGCGGCCAGGAAGTTGGCGCTTATATCCTTTGCACATTTGATGCAAACTCAGAAGAAGAACTGGAAGGTTATATCGAACAGGCCGTAGAACTTGTAATCGAACATGGTGCATTAGAAGATATTATGCTTGCTGATACACCGGCTAAGATTAAGGATGCTTGGGCTGCAAGAAGCTCATTCCTTGAAGGTATTGAGGAACAGGTAACACTTCTTGACGAGTGCGACGTAGTAGTTCCGGTTACAAAGATTCCTGAATTCGTAATTTTCACAAATGAAATTGGTAAAGATTATGACTTCAAGGTTAAGATGTTCGGCCACGCTGGTGATGGTAACCTTCACATTTACACATGCTCTGGCGAATCAAAGAACGATCCTAACGCAATGGCTCTTGATGAGTTCGAAAAACAGGTTGATGACTTCATGACAAGACTCTATGCTAAGACAACAGAGCTTGGTGGTCAGATTTCCGGTGAGCATGCTATTGGTTATGGTAAGGTTAAGTATCTTATGGAAAATCTTGGACCTGTTAATATCAGACTTCAGCAGGAAATCAAGAAGGTATTCGATCCTAAGCTTATCCTCAACCCAGGTAAAGTTTGCTACAAGCTCTAATACAATGCTTATAAAGAGGCTGCTATGCAGCCTCTTTTTTTTATTTAAAACATAGGGGCGGAAGTAACGAGGGCGCTCCGGACACATTTCGCCCTGCTCAGGGCTCGCAGGCTCGCCCTTCGTGCGGGCTGCGGTACGCGCCTTAGTGTCCGTCACACCCTCGTTACTTCCGCCCTTGCCATAGAAACACAGACACATTCCACTTGTATATATCCCTGTAAACTATTATAATATTGCCTATGAATAATAAGTATGAATACACATTTAAACTAAATAGAGAGGGCATAGACAAGGGCTCAAGCAGAGCCGGAGAGATGCTCGCTAAGTGGAATGTTTCAAAGAAAGACATACTCCGCTATATACTCGGTATCGAAGATATTTGTATTGACACCATGGAATACTATGGTTGCGATACAGATAATATTGATGCAAAGATAGAAATAGGCAGAAGACAACTCAAAAACTCTTTAACCTTAAGTATCGCCGGACCATCGTATAATGTGTTGGCTACAAGCGAAGCCGAAGGCAGCGCTCTTGGCAACGGCATATTAAAACATGTCGGCCTGGCTCCGGAATATGAATATGCACGCAAAACAAACATCTATAGCTATAGACTTAAAAAGAAACAGGTACATCCGTTCCTGTCACTTATAATAGCAATATCTGCAGCAATATTATGCGGATTTATGGGAATCGTGCTCCCGGCAGATTTGAAGACATTAATTTTAGATGGTTTTCTTACTCCTTTTCATGACGCATTCTTAAATGTACTCGGTTGCATCGCCGGGCCGATGGTTTTCCTGTCAATATCATGGGGCATATATGGAATAGGAGATGCCGTTACACTTAAAAAAATCGGTTCAAAACTATTAGGACGATTTATCTTAATATTGGCAATAGTGGCTATCGTATTTGGGGTAGTTACATTACCGGCTTTTCAACTTCAATTATCAAATACAGAGTTTAATGCCACTCATATTACCGATGTACTTTCAATGATACTCGGCTTTATTCCGGCAAATGTAGTTGAACCATTCGCTACAGGAAATACAATGCAAATTATTTTCCTCGGCTTTGTAGTAGGAATAGCATTACTGTTCCTCGGCCAAAGGACACAAGCCGTTGCCAATGCCGTAGGTCAAATAAATAATATGATTCAGTTTTTGATTGAGATTATCAGCAAACTGGTTCCATACTTTATCTTTATTGTGCTCTTAGAAATGTTCTGGAGCGATATGCTTGATGTATTTAATAATGTTGCAAGGCTGTTTATAGTCTTTATAGTTTCCACAGTAATTCTTGATCTTGCAACAGTAATTAACTGTGCAATAATAAACAGGGCAAATCCATTTATGTTAATAAAAAAATGTGTACCATCACTGTTAATTGCCCTGACAACAGCATCATCAGCAGCATCATTTGGCACAAACCTTGATGCATGCCAGAATAAGCTCGGCATTGATGAAAAACTCACATCATTTGGGCTGCCGCTTTCAATGGTTGCACTAAAGCAGTCAACTTTATTAAACTTCCTTGCGGTGGCATACTTCTTTGCAAAACAATATAATGTTGAAATTTCATTAGCGTGGGTAATTTCGACATTATTTACAGTCATTATATTGTCATTTGCGACCCCACCGATTCCGGGCGGCGCGCTGTCAGCTTATACAGTGCTTTTACTTCAGGCCGGAATCCCAATCGAAGCTCTGCCGGTGGTACTTGCATGTGATGCAATATTTGACTTCTTATCAACTGGCGCAGACTCATTCACAAGGCCAATGATATTACTTAATGTAGCCAAAAAGTTGGGCCTGGTAGATAGAAAAGTACTTGAGAAAAAGTAGATTATTTCTTGACAGAAACACTTTATAGTGCTAAAGTGTACATATATTTTAATAAACGCATGATAGAGGCGCGACAAACAAGATTAGCCGGAATAAAGCTTTGAGAGGCTCTGGTGAAAGGGGATGTCGCCGAAGGAAAACAGTTTCTCAAGGCTGTTTTACCTGGGCCATAAGATAAAATCTTATGAACTGTCGCGGAAAACCGCGGAGAGCTGTCGTGACCGATAATGTAATTTATGAATCAGTCATGATGGGTCATGGCTGATTTTTTATAGCCCACAAGGGCAGAAAGAAGGGAAAAATGTTTCAATGTACAATTTGGTCATTGCTTCCACCAATCATTGCGATAGTGCTGGCATTGATCACCAAAGAAGTTTACTCTTCATTATTCATTGGTATCCTTTGCGGAGGTCTTCTCTATTCAGAATTTAACCTCGTTGGAACAATGGAGCATGTATTTGTAGACGGATTCATAGGTAATGTAGCAGATGCCTGGAATGTAGGTATTCTCATCTTCCTTGTAATCTTAGGTGCAATGGTTCAGTTAATGACCAATGCCGGAGGCTCCGCAGCTTTTGGACGCTGGTCGGTAGAACACGTAAAGACAAAACTCGGAGCACAATGTTGCACAATTTTACTTGGTATGCTCATCTTTATCGATGACTATTTCAACTGCTTAACAGTAGGCTCAGTTATGAGACCACTTACAGATAAACACGGAATATCAAGAGAAAAGCTTGCATATTTAATCGATGCAACAGCAGCTCCTGTTTGTATTATTGCTCCTATCTCATCATGGGCAGCAGCAGTAACAGGCATGGTAGAAGGCGTAAATGGTTTAAGCTTATTTGTAAAAGCTATCCCTTATAACTACTATGCATTACTGACAATCTTAATGATGTTCGTACTTGCAATTGGAAAATTTGACTACGGCCCAATGAATCTTGCCGAAAGAGCAGAGCTCTTAGAAGCAAGACAGGGAAAGAAAATTCACCCTTCAATGACAGGTGCCGATGATACAGAATTCGGAAGAAAAGTAAGCGAAAAAGGTACAGTTGCACATCTTGTTATTCCTGTAATAGTTCTTATCATCTGCTGTGTAATCGGAATGATTTATACAGGTGGTTTCTTCGATGGCGAAAGCTTCGTAGATTCATTTGCTAACTCAGATGCCTCTGTAGGCCTCGTTTACGGCTCTGTTGTAGCATTAATCTTTACAATGCTGTTCAATATGATTACAAAGGTTATGCCTTTCAAACGCTGCATGTTAGCCCTTACAGACGGCTTCAAAGCTATGGTTCCAGCCATTTTAATTCTTACAATGGCATGGACACTTAACTCTATGACAAAGAGCCTTGGCGCAGCAGAATATGTTGCAGGCATAGTAGAAGGCTTCGCAGATAACAATGCAATAATGAGCTTCTTGCCGGTAGTAGTATTCTTGATTGGTTGCGGCCTTGCATTCGCAACAGGCACATCCTGGGGTACTTTCGGAATCTTGATTCCTATTATCGTTCCGGTTTTCAATGCCGATATCAACAACGAGCTTATGATTATCTGTATCTCAGCTTGCATGGCCGGAGCTGTTTGCGGCGACCACTGCTCACCAATTTCAGATACAACAATTATGGCCAGTGCCGGAGCTGATTGTAACCACATTCAGCACGTATCAACACAGCTTCCATATGCACTAACCGCAGCTGTTCTTTCTGCAGTATCATACATATTTGCAGGCTTCATAAGAAGCACATGGATCTGCCTTGCATTCGGCGTAGTTCTTACAATCGTAACACTGCTTGTAATTAAAGCAGCTACAAGAAAATCAAGAGAAGTAGAAGCATAAACAAAAATCTAAAAACCAGGCCTACGGCCTGGTTTTTTATTGTTTCTATTTGTTAGAATTTCTTATTCGTTAAGGCTGCGGCTATCCCAGCTGTCTGTTAAAGGTTTAAATGAATCATCTACAAGGAAAAGCATATAATCATAATCGCCATCTAATAAAGTGACAGTATTTGATGTCTGGTCTTTATTTATAGCATCCATACAAACAATGCCGCAATATTGGCCATCTTCATTATATGCAGTTACGATAACTTGAGCTGTTTCATCTGTTTCTAAGTCATAAGAAATATTATAGTGAAGTTTTTCACCACTGATAAACAAGCTTCCGGCAGCAAATTCTATCGGCTTTACTGTAGAAATATAGTATGTAGCAATTTCCGAAGATTGAAGTTTATATCTCGAAAATACATTGATTGCGTAAACCGACTCTTCGCAAACACCTTTAAGATTAAGACCTATTCCTTGGTATAACTGTTCGGTAAGGTCTTCATCATCCTTTGTGCTTGCCAAATCATCTACTGTATAAAATATTGCTTCACCATTAATTTCATCAGCATCAAGATAAATGGTATTCTCAAGCATGAAATCTGTCGGGTTAGCTATATCAGAGGATAAATCAACCATCTCTTTATTTACAGCGTCAAAATATACTGCTTTTGGTGCTGTTGGTTCTTCTGATATAGTGAAATCTTCATCCAAGATAGTAGCATCATATGCACTATACCAATCATCATAAGTTCTTGCCCAAGCAAGATTTACAAGAGCATCCTGATCGCTTAGTAAATGTTTGATATTTAAAATGAGAGTAGATACAAGCATGAGCTTTTCTGTAAGCTCTGTTCCATCAGTTGCTCCGTAATATGTTTCAGTATGTGTAATAATGAAACCAACTTCTCTGGTTTGTTTGGTATAGTTATAGTTTGCATAATCTGTTCTTGAACTCTTTTGAGCATCAGCAGATACTAAACTGAAAAGCAGATTAGCAAATGTAGGCCAAGATTTTTCAAAAGTAGCTACTTGGTCGGCATCAAAAGCATCGAAAGCTCCGGTATCTACAAAATCATTCCATATATCGAGTAAGAAACTTTCCTTTTTTGTGTCTTTAAGCTTGGAAGGGTTATTCCAATTCTCTAAATTATTTATCAAATCAAGAGCGTTTCCTAAAAGCTTATCTGAAACAAAATCTTTAGCTCCGTCAACAAAGGTCTCTTTTTGATCATCATCCATAGGAAGCAAAATTGTCATTACATTTCCCAAAGCTTTTTCAAGCCCTATATATCCACTTGCCGAAGCAAAAGTAGCCGGGTCTGTTGTATAAGATTCTCTTGATACTTTTGTTTTGTTTTCATCAAGAATTACCCAGTTCTGCACAGCTTCAATGAACAATTCAAACCATTCACCTTTTAGTTGACTCTTAGTTCCGCTATAAGTCATATCTACAGGCTTAAAAATATCATCTAATTTAACACCGTTTAAGAAACTTAATAAATCTGAAAGACCAATATCAAACAAATCAATCGTAGCCGAAGCAATCTCAAATTCATCAAGAGTATCAATATCCAATTCGCTTGTAGGCGCGATTGCCCAAAGCTGTTCCTTTGTTTCAGCTAAACGGCTGTTGTAATCACTTGTATTGTCATATGGAACAAGCTCAAAGTCCTGACCATAACGGGTAAATCCCATATTAGAAGGGACAAGCTTAGTAACAAGGTCGCCATAATTGACTAAATTATGAATGCAGTCATATTTAGCACTATTGTCACTCAAAACTCCCGGCATAGGAGATTCGAGAGTATATGCACAAACACTCCCTGTTCCATAATCATCGACTAATCTCTTTGCAAGAAGATTTGCGATAGCTCCACCTCTTGAATAACCTACAACCCAAAACAGCACATTGCCAGCTTTAATTTCCTCCGTTAAATTGTAATTTTCGATGTAGGCTTTTATATCTTTATAAACTTTTGATGTTGCGGTAGAAAAACCTTCAGCTTCGCCTTCAGTTCCGACAATAAAATTGTTGATCCATTCGAGGTCATATCCATAACCGCGAATAGCGATAGGAACAAGAATTTTGCCAGATTCTTTTCCGTCCGAATATTTCAACTTTTTGTTAGCCATTATAAATCCGATTGAATCAGCCAAAGATGGGCCAAGTTCATCTTCATTAACAAAGATAGTTGAATCTTCGCAACCAATGTCTGCAAGAAGCTGTCTAGCAACAGTATGTCTATATGGTGTAGATTCTTCTCTTCTTGTTCTGTTTATCGCAATAGACAAATTGCAAGACATAGTAGCAAGATGAGGATCATAAACAGTAGGGTCAGCAGCGTCACCTAAAAACATTCCATCCGAATAGTAGAAAGGAATGTAATATCTGTTTCCTGTACCAGTTGCAATCGAACCTCTCGCATAGTAATAACCGTTAATAACATCGCAACCATTATATGTAGTTGGTGCCGAGCTCTCAGCAAAAATAGTTGCCGGAGCGATTCCGCAAATTAATGCGGCTGCTAATAAATAGCATAAAGATTTTCGTAAAGTTTTCATAATACTTACATTATATATGATTTTGTACTTAATAGTGTGATTACAAACAAAATTGTGCGGGAAATATACAAAATAAAGAGATGCTTGTCAAAAACTTAACAATACTGTATAATTAAAGTGTAATTCTGTTAATAAAAATAAAAATTTCACATAAAAGCTTTACTGATTGTAAAGCTAAGATTCAATTAAATTCATTTATCAGCTTATACTAGGTGAGGAGGCATCATATGTATAAACGAATTTTTTCTCTTTTTTTGGCAATTGTGCTGCTAATATCATGTTGCAACTTTATAGTGTTTGCAGATGATTCTGATTTTTCTAATGACACACTAACCGATGAACCTTCACTTACTTTAGATTGGGATGAATATGTTACTGTTAATGATAATTTAGAATATGGAGCAAGAAACATGAGTCTTGTTAATATTGATGGTCCTTATCCACAAGCTCACATTGGCCATATAGCGTATAACGGAAATATAAAAATTAAGAATCCAATCCAGGTTCAAAAACTTGATAAAGATGGTAATGTAGAGGTCGAATTGACTTATAAAATCGCAGATAACTTTGGATATCCTGAAGAATTGCTTGATTACGAACTTTCTAAAACATACACTGTGCATATGAAACCAAAAAAAATTGTTTTATCTCCGACTTTTGCGAACTATGACTATCCTAATGTTCCATGGGAACAATATCCGTCTCTTAAAGATGTGCAAGATTCAGATGCTTTCGGGCTAGTAGCTCTGGATTCTTTTGAGGATGTTTTTGTTAATGGATATATTGATTATCTGGCCGTTGATGCAACTACCTTAGAAGAGAATGAAATTGGTTCTTCACTAAATGTAGGAAGTTATTTTTTGTTGCCTATATGGGAATTAAATGAAGCATATGCATACTCATATGATATAAAGCCTGCTGACGATATTACCTCTTCAAGCTTATTTACTGTCAGCAAAGGTACCATATCTCCGGCTCCTACCGGTGAAGCCTCAATCTATTACGGAAAGACAAATCCAATTTCGATAACTGTAGATGATGTTACAGCTTGGACCGGTTGGACCGGAGAATCATTTACATCTATTGAAAACGTTACTCTTAAAAGCGGCAGTAACGATAAATTTATAATTAACGGAACAAATAAAACACTTACTCTTGGAACTTCGGCAGCAGCTGGTGATGAGGCTACTATCACCGTTACTTGTGGCAGTAAAAATTATAATGATGTCGGTATTGATATAAAAATTACCTTAATTGATAAAACTTCTATTGATAGTGAAAAAATTGTAATTACAGGCCCTGATACTTATGAATATAACGGAGAGGCTCCAACCTTTACTCCTTCATATGAAAATGCTGTTGCTAGTGCGACATGGACTGTTTCATATTCCGGATCAGGGGTCGGTTATCCTCAATATGGGCCAACCGATAAAGCTCCTATAAGACCTGGAAATTATACCGTTACATACACATATGAAGATAATGAGGGCGAGTTTGGTTATATTGGAACAAATTCCAAAGACTTTACTATTACTCCTAGAGTACTTGAATATGATTGGCGTTACTCAATCGAAGGTGAAGAAGGAGATAATAAATATACAGGGCCAATTGCGTATTGCGGTAAAAAAATTACAGTCTCCTTTAAATTTACAAATCTCATCGGAGAAGATGTTGTAACAGTGAGCATTGGGAGAGAAAGCACAAAATCAGCGACAAATGTAGGCGAATATATCATAGAATTAGGAAGTATTAGTAATGGAGCCGGTGGCCCGGGGGCTAATTATAAATTTGCCGAAGACGATAGTAGAACTTTAAATTGGGAGATTGCTAAGGCTGACAGTGAATTCACTCAGCTGCCTGAAGCTAAAACGGGACTTGTATATAATGCTGGCTCTCAACAGCTGATAGAATCTGCAGGCACAACTAATGACGGAGAAGTATATTTCAAGCTTAATGCAACTGGCGAGTATACAAAAGATATTACCGAAATAACTGCTCAAAATGCCGGCACATATAATATATTTTATTATATAAAAGGTGATGACAACCATAATGATAGTGAAGTGCAAGGACCTTTAGAAGTTGGAATTAATAAATATTGGGCTATTCCAGATTTAGATGATACCAATTTAAAAGATAAAATTTATGATGGAACATGCACTATTCCAAAAGAACAGATTAAAGTTTATTTAAAACCGAGTATATTAGGAACTAACTTCCCGGGGAACGAAAAACCAACAGCATCAGGAAACTTTGTTTGGAATTCTCCTGTTGTCGGTACAACATTAATCAGAGTATCGAATATTAAAGTTGATGAAGCTTGGGCAACAAACTATGACTGTTCACCTAATATATATGGTTATAACCCAGGCCCTACAATAGTTCCTGCGGAAATTGTAAGACTTGCTCTTTTAGAAGAATCATACTTGTGTACAGCAAGATATCAAGATTTAGAAGTTATGGCATACGGTGAAGCAAGTACAGATCCCGGAGAGCTTGTAACTGTTAAATGGTACACAGATAGTACATACACAACAGAAATAACAGCCACCAATGCTATCGGCACATCAGCCGGAACAAAGACTCTTTATGCAAAGGTTGACAATCCGGGCTCGAATCACAAAGTAGGTGAGCCTAATGAGTTTAAACTTGAAGTAAAACTTACAGGGCAAAGTGATGATGGAAGAAGAACTCCATCAAAACCAAAGAAAAAGCCAGAAGAACCTCAGCCACAAAGCCCATCAAATCCATTTATCGATGTTGATGCAAACAAGTACTACTATGATGCAGTGCTTTGGGCATATGAAAACGGAATTACAAGTGGCCTCACAGCTTATACATTTGGACCTAATGTAAGTTGCTCAAGAGCACAGGTAGTAACATTCCTTTGGAGAGCTGCCGGTTGTCCAAGCCCAAGCTTGAGTACATGTGCATTCACAGATGTTGAATCTGGAAGTTACTACGAACAGGCAGTACTTTGGGCAGTAGAAAAAGGCATCACAACAGGAACATCAGCTACAACATTCAGCCCTGATGATACAGTAACAAGATCTCAGGTAGTAACATTCCTGTACAGAACTGTAGGTGCAAAGACTGTAGCAACAAGCCTTGCATTTGGCGATGTAGACCCTGACAAGTACTATGCAGATGCAGTTGCATGGGCAGTAGAAGAGGGTATTACAACAGGAACCTCTGCAAATACATTCAGCCCGGATGATGATTGCACAAGAGGACAAATTGTTACATTCCTCTATAGATTCTTTGGGTTAGATAAGTAGTATCTTAATTATGTTACAAGTTGGCGCTGCAGAGCTTATACTTTGCAGCGC
>JAZUJE010000024.1:0-37869 GCA_045642565.1 Anaerovoracaceae bacterium
TATTTCTACTATGTTTTTCATAAACATCCTTTGGTGTACCTGACAGGAGTTGAACCTGCGGCCTTCGGAGTCGGAGTCCGACGCTCTAATCCAGCTGAGCTACAGGTACAAAATTATTTCAAAAATAAGGAAAGCGTTAGCAATCCTTAGCATGTCAAGGAGGAAAGCGTTAGCAATCCTTGACGTCAATTATAACAGGTGTACGCTTGTCGGACACCTGTTTCAATAGCATGTCAAGGAGGAAAGCGTTAGCAATCCTTGACATGCTATTATATCATAAAAAACCACAATAAAAAAGAAAACCCATTTTTTAGGTTTTCTTGTAATTATCTACTTTTCAGCCTTTATTTGTGAATACAGCGCACCGCCTAAGATTAAAACAGCTCCTACCCATTGCAAAATACTAAGCTTCTCATTCAGTAAAAATGCTGAGAAAAACAAAGCTGAAGCAGGATCTATATACCCCAGAACTGCCAAACTTTGGCCATCTATATGTTTAATGCTTGAAAAATAGAGATAATATGCTAAAGCTGTATGCACTACACCTAAAATTATTAGAATTATTATGCTTTTCTTATCCAAATGGGCAAATTCACCACCGTAGTTTGCAAAAGTATAAAATCCCATAACAATAGCAGCACCGAACATTTGAATATCAGTAAGTAATAAACCATCGAGTTTTCCGATGCTTTTATTTGCTTTATTAATAAAAACGATTATTGAATACAACACGGCCGCAGCAAGGCTTAAAATAAAGCCACGTTTCGGATCTGCCCCACCAAGCTGAAGACCATTAATAAGAAGCATGCCCACAATTGCCAAAAGCACACCAATTATTTTTCTTTTAGTGAGCTTTTCTTTTAACAAGAGCGTGCTGAGTATTATAACAAAAACCGGTTGAAGGTAGTAAATCAAGGTTGCTGTACTAACATAGGTATACTTATATGCATCAAATAAAAGCAACCAATTAATTCCTATCAAGCCGCCGAGGAATAAAAGCAGAGCAAAGCTGGCAAATGGAACTTTTGTTTTAAGTTTGCCCGAAACAAGTAAAATCAAAAACAATGCCAGGCAAGCTATTGCTGCTCTGACAAAGACAATCTGAGAAGTTGGGAGACTTAATTGTGTAACAAAAACTCCCAGACTTCCGTATATTAACATTGCTATTATAACTTTAATTTTTTGGCTCATCTGATCCTATATACTTATATCCTACAACTATATATGGCATAATATGCCCGCCATCATCTTCAACATCAAAATTCTCTTTGAGATAGTCATGCCAATCAGCTAAATAGACTTCATAATGATATACAGTCGGGTTATCGGTCTTGGTAGATAAAGCAATATTTAAAACATATTTACAATTTGTCGAATCAAATACTTCTGTGATAGATTCTAAGCCACTGTTAAAATTGTTCACATCAAGAGGGATAAGGTCTATTACGCCGCTTCCAGGATCGGCTGATGCTGAATAACTTTCTTTATAGCTTGGAGTATTGTTCTTATACCAAGATTCATATAAAAATGTCTTTGCAAATTCAAGCATATTATCCCAAGACAAATGGTAGACTCCGGCAACATCTATATTGGCAATTTGTTCAATCTTTTCATAGGATGAAACTGCTATTGCAACAATATTCCAAAACTCCTCTGCAGGAACATCTGCATAATCAATACTATTTCCCAAAATATGGTTATACTCAACAAATTTTTCAACAGGAACAAGCATATCGGCCACTTCTGAATAGATAGGGTCATCTGTTGATAACATCTTACCTTCAAACTCACCACTATGCCCTCTGCCAACATTTCTAGTTTTCCCGCAAGAAACGAGTCCAACACACATTAAAATTGTCAATAATATACAAATGATTCTTTTCATATATTTATTGTATTTTATTTTGAACTTATAGTCAAATCTCATAAATATATGTAAAGATCAAATATAGATAGAAAACAAGGCCAGTTTTTATGGTATACTAACTGTATTATGGTTTTTAACAGTATTACATTCCTTTTTTGGTTTTTACCAGTATTTTTAATATTGTTTTATATATGCAGGCTTAAAATGAGAAATGCTCTTATTTTAATTGCCAGCTTTTTAGTGTGCGCTTGGGGAAGCGAGTATGGGCTTGATTTTTTGGTCGGCTTCATAATCGTAAACTGGGCCTTCGGTCTTTTGATTGAAAAAAAGCAGAGCACGCTCCCGCTTGCAATAGTTTGCGACATAGCATTTTTGTGCCTGTTTAAATATTTTGGTTTTGTTGATAATATGCCTATCGGGCTTTCATTTTTCACTTTAAGTGGAATCTCTTATTGTTGCGATGTAGCAAAAAAAGATACTCCGGCAGAAAAGAATCCAGGAAAGCTTGCGTTATACATAGCATTCTTCCCAAAACTAAGCATGGGACCAATAGTCCAATATACCGACTTTGCAGAGCAACTTGATAAAAATACACGTGTAGAAGCCACAGAAATTGCCAACGGATTATTTAGATTTACTATTGGGCTTGCTAAGAAAATTATCATTGCAGGATCTTTAGTTGATATCACAAATTATTGCTGGTTAGATGCTGCTCAATCTACAGCATCTGCCTGGCTTGGTTTAATAGGATTTTCGCTCCAGCTATATTATGACTTTTCAGGATATTCAGATATGGCTTTAGGCCTTTCAGAACTTCTTGGATTCAAGTTTAAAGAAAACTTTTTATATCCTTATCAAGCATCAAGTCTTTCTGAGTTTTGGAATCACTGGCATACATCGCTCGGCGAATGGTTTAGAAAATATCTCTACTATCCTCTTGGCGGAAGCAGACAAGGAAACAAAAAAACTTTTGTAAATCTTCTGATAGTCTGGATTGCTACAGGCCTTTGGCATGGGAACAATTTAAGCTTAATTTGTTGGGGCTTATTCTTATTCATATTCGTATGGATAGAGCATGTCTTGAAGCTTAAAGATAAATTGCCAAAACCTTTAGGAATTTTAATTACTGATTTTATTGTAATTATTGGGTGGGTATTTTTTAATTCGGCATCAGTACCAGAAGCCCTCCAATATTTAACATACCTGTTTGGCGGAGCAGCAGCAAACTCCAGCGGAATTTCATCAATGTATTACAATAATACTTTACCTATGCTACTTATTGCAGGCATTGGATGTACTTCATTCCCGAAGACATGCACAAAATTAATCTTTGACGAAGACACTGCTGTTACAACAATAGTTAAGTGTTTGTTTATGCTTGCAATACTTGTTGTATCAGTAATATTTATAGTATCTCTTGGTTACACACCATTTATTTATGAGAGTTTTTAATTAATGACGAAGAAAAATTTTTACACATATCCTATAATAATTCTCTTTACACTTTTCGTATGTGCTATTTTTGTTATATCACTATTTACAGAGCCAAAAGAATATAACGAAAAAGAAGAGAAAGCTTTGGCGCAGCAACCAAAGATTTACGAATGCGCAAGCTTTCATGATTTTGCAAAAGCTTGGGATGCTTATGTCTCAGATCAATTCCCTTGGAGAAATGAGATAATTTCGGCAAAGCAAGAAACCGAAATTACAGGTGAGGATACTATCGTTGACGAAGTATATGTACTAAGCACAGATTATTTATTTACATATACATGGCCTACTCAGAATAAAGATGTTCAAAGTTTAATGGAAGCTATTACAAAAAAACGCGATGAATGTCACCTTCCATTTACATATATAATCGTTCCGCAGAAAAACTTAATTTTAGCAGAGCAAGAAGAAAGCATTGATATAACCATAGATGAAAATAACACAACACGCTTAACTACAGCTCTTGATAATTACAAAATTCCTAAGATAAATTGCTGTGACTATTTAAGAAGCTTCCCTTTAGAAGAACGTGCAGACTTTTTCTATAAAACAGACTTCCATTGGAATGAGTACGGTGCTTATATTGCCGCAGATTATATTGCACAAAACCTTGCAGCAACAAGAACGATTAAAAAAGAATCTGTCCCTCTTGATACAGATTTTATCTGGACAGACTTGACAGGACTTGCATATCTTGGCGACTTGCAAAAACGTTTTTCTGATGAGGTAACCGTAGAAGAGTATATCCCTTTTTATGTCGCCGTAGATGGAGAAAACTTCAAATATTATACCGAGCTTAATGGTAATGAAGTTCCAAGAAACACAATTGTCGCAACGGGCTTATATTCAAACCCTCTTGATTACAACAAGCTTTCAATTTACAACTTGGGATATTTAAGAGTCGAAAACCCTAATGCTGCAGAAGATAAGCATGTGCTCATTTTAAAAGACAGCTATGAATGCTGCCTCACAGATTATTTCAGTGAAATGTTTACTGAAATTGATATTGTAGATCCTCGTTCAAAATGTCCCGATTTTGACAAAATTATCAAAGAAAGAGATATTGATTTAGTCTTTATGTTCTACCATAACAGCAACATAAGCCAGGATTTAATTAAATACTTAAACAAATAATTAGCTAAAAAAAAGCTCCTGCAATAGCAGGAGCTTTTTTTTATTCTTCTACCTCAACATGAAGAGGTTGTTTCTTAAAGAAAATATCATATATGATTGGTATTATATATAATGTCATAAATGTTGCATAAGTTAAACCACCCATAATTACCATAGCCATTCCGCCGCCCATTTGGGAGCCAATATCTTGTCCTAAAAGTAATTTGCTCATAGCGAGTATGGTTGTTAACGCCGTCATAAGAATAGGACGCATACGCGTTTTGCCGGTTTCTACCAGTGCCGCCCTTCTTTCCATGCCTTCAACTCTAAGTTGATTTACATAGTCTACAAACACGATACCATTGTTTACTACAGTACCCATCAATATAGTGAATCCCATAATTGACATTATGGATAATTTTTCACCCATAATCAGTAATCCGGCCATGCCACCTGTAAATGCAAGAGGCACTGTGAAAAGTACAATAAACGGCGAAAGCAAGCTTTGGAATTGTGCAACCATTACCAAATAAATAAAGAGGAAACCAAGTGCTATCAGTTTTGCCATTTGAACAATCATATCGTTTACCGACTCTGACTCTCCGGATAGTTCAATTCTATAGCCTGACGGAACCTTGTATTCTTCAATTAATGGCTCAAGTTCTCTTGCAAGAAGTGTAGCATTTTCACCTTCTGCTACAGTTGCCGAAACTGTCATATAACGGCTATTCTCAGATCTCGTCAATGTTGCAAGAGTCTTTTCTTCTTTGATTTCTGCAAAATCACGAAGTGCGTAGGTCTTCACTGTCTGATTTCCGTCACTATCAACCCCTGAAACATCTATTGTGTAATCAAGAAGATTTTCTTTTGTTATAGGTTTTGTTCCATCTTCAATTTCTACAGCCATATCAATGCCATCAATTGTTAATGTTGTAGCATCAATAGTATTAGCAATTTTTCCGGAAAGCTCGCCATATACCTGTGCAACAGAAAGGCCATAAGACATTGCTTTATTCTTGTCTATATAAAGGTGAATTACATCATCGCCCTCTTCCAAACCGTTGCTTATATTTTCATATCCGTCAACCTGTGCAACAATCTTCATAAGGTCTTCTGTTATTTTTTCTACCTCGTCAAGATTTTGTCCATACACTTGAATATTTAATCCCGAACCTGTCAGCATCGACATATCCATTTCATTCGCCGAAATAGAAATTTCGCAATCCATATCTGCCGTCACTTCTTCGATGTCATTTACAATGCGCTTAATTTCTTTTTCCGAAGGATTATCGCCCTCAAGCAATACATAGCAGAGGTAATCGTGATATGAGCCGGAGCCACCAGATGATGGAGAACTGAACATTGATAACATACTTCCTGATGTCATTGCGCTGGCATTTTCGACGCCATCAATTGCAACTACAGATTCCAATATGTTATCTGCAATTTCATATGCTTCAGCTCTTGTCTTTTCTTCATTAACCTCGACTGTAATAGCTAAAGGTTCTGCATACATATCAGGAATCATAACTATACCCATCTTGATAATTGCAAATACTGAAGCAGCTAAAAGTGCTATTGTAACAAACAAAGGAACAAACTTATGTTTTAAACACCAGCTAAGAGAACGCCCGTATTTTTCCATGAGTTTATCAAATGCCGGATGAACTTTTTCTCTTGAGTTCTTAAGCAAAGTTGAGCCTGCTGCAGGAACAACAGACAATGCAACAAGCAGTGATGATACAAGGCAAAATACAACACTAAATGCCATTGGAATCAGCAAGTCTTTTACAAGGCCTTTAGTAAATAGCATTGGCAAAAATACACAAATAGTTGTAAGTGTCGAAGATATAATTGGAGCTGCGACCTGCTTTGCGCCAACTACGGCAGCCTTATTTGCAGGCATACCAAGAGTCTTTAATCTATAAATGTTTTCAATAACTACTATAGAGTTATCTACAAGCATACCTACGCCAAGCGCAAGGCCTGAAAGTGTCATAATATTTAAGCTTATCTTTGCGAAGTACAAGCAAACAATCGCAAGCAGTACTGACAGTGGAATGCTTATTGCAACGACCAGTGTCGGTTTCACATCTTTAAGGAATATAGCAAGTATAATAATCGCAAGAAAAGCACCGATTATCATACTTTCAAGTATACTGCTTGTAATCAAATCGATATAGTCGCCTTGGTTAAAGAAGTTAATGCTATGCATACCAGGGAATTTCTCTTCGAGAGCCTTTGCAGCCTCGATAACGCTATCTCCAACTTCTTTTGTAGAATATGTACTTCCCTTATATACAGCTAAAGTTACACTTTGTTCTCCATTAAGTTTGGAATATGTATCATCGGAATTATCAATAACTGTAATATTGGTAACATCTGCTATAGCTACATCACCAATTTCATCAATGTGAGTAAGAACAGTATTATTCAAATCTTCAATTGAAGAAATATTTTCACCAACTTTAAGTAACCAGCTGTTATCATCTTTATCATCGATATATCCGGCAGGCATTTCAAAGTTTTGAGCATAAATAAGTTGTGCTAATACGCTAAGTTGCAGCAACTGATCTGCATTTGCAGATTTTAATGCCACATTACGCTGCTTATAATATGTATCCAAAGAGTCTCTATATGTTTCCCAACTTTCGTCTAATTGTTTTTGACTGTCATCGAGCGTATCAGGAACCCCTTCAAGCGCCTCCTTTGCAGAATCAAGCTGATCGGCTGCGGCATCAAGTTGAGACTCTCCGGCTTCGATTTGACTTTTTGCCATTTCGAGCATACTAAGGCCACTTGAAATATTAGAGGCAGCTGCAGCCCAAACACCAGGCCATGTAGATTTCATACTTGCCCATTGAGCATTTGTTATATTTGAAGCGTCCATATTGATAGTATCAAGTCCGGCGCCCTCTCTAAGAGCATTATAGCCGGTGATGATCAAATCAATACTATCAATAGCAGGATCGAGCTCTTTTTTTATAGCTCTAAGCTCTGAAAGTTGCTTCTCAAGTTCTGGGAGCATTGCCTTCTGTTCTGGATCGCCAGAAATACTGATCACAAAAATACTTTGTTCAAGCTTTTTTATGCCATCATCAAGTTCTTTGGATTGGGCACCTAATGTTACAGGCCCACCTACAGCATCAATCGCAGCAAAAGCTTCGCTCATATCTGCTAATTGGTTAATTTGTTCTTGAGCATCTTCCAAGTCTGAAATGCTATTATTAATATCCTTTTTTTCTTTAGCAAGATCTGTTACGCCTTGTTCATAATCTTCAAGACCATCATAGTATTCCCGCCATTGATCCGGCAAATCTGCCCAAGCATCATCAATAGCTTTCTGTCCATCATCAAGCTTTTCTTTAGCATCATTAAGCTTATTCAAAGCTTTTGCAAATGCTTTATTTGTTTTTGCAAGAATCTTATCATTAAGGGCATTAACTTTACTTTCATCCAGTTCAATATGAATAGTTTTTTCCACAAGTCCTATGCTGGTAACACTTGCAACACCTTCAACACGTTCTATAGCAGGGATAATTTCATCTTTCGCAAAGCTCGTTAAATCATATATATCTTTTCCATCATACTCAAAACCTACATATGCCGTAGCCAGCATATCTGCAGATACTTCTATAATTGATGGGGTTCCGACATCATCCGGAAGTGTAGCCTCAACAGGATCTAATGCACTAAAGACCTTTACCAAAGCTGCATCCATATCGGTCTCCTCGGCGAATTCGAGCTGAACCATTGAATAGTTTTCAGCACTCGTCGATGACACCGCCTCAACACCGTTTACTGTTCCAAGAGCAGCTTCTAAAGGCATAGTTAAATCTGATTCAACCTTTTCAGGAGATGCTCCCGGATATGTTGTAACTACTATAAGATATGGCAATGAAACTTCAGGAAGTAAATCTGCTGTCATTTGTGTAAGACTTACGATTCCTAAAGCTATTACCATAATTACCGCAACAAGGACGGTAAAAGGTTTTTTAACACTTTGCTTAATCATGAAATTATCCTCTTTTTTGTATAATAAAACAGTATATTATATAATAGTCTCGCTGAAATAAAGCTTAAAAAGACCCTTTGTTTTACCAAAGAGTCTTTAAATTTCTATAAATTCCAGCTTGAATTTGGAACTATATGTTCTTTATTAATTTTTGTAATTCGCCTTGATTCAAAATAAAAGCGTTTATCATCTGCAATCCCCATGGAAAAGCTTTTGCGAACCAAACAACCGTTTTTTATTACATCTTCAAACAGTTTATCTTTATCAAATTCTTTCCAACAAATTGCCAAGCTGTGTTCCGGGTCTTCGGCCTCGAGCTTTTTAGTATTTTCAATACCATGTATATAATCAATCGATACTTCCGGATGATTTTCTAAATATTTATCCAGCTTCGGTTGAAGTTCTTGGAGACTTGGAGGATTTTTTGCATCAAACCCAAGCTCTGATTGAATTTCTTTTGCGTCGACATTTTTTAAAATTCTATTAATAACTTCGAATATCATCGACTCATCATACAAATTAACAAGTTCAACCAAAGCATATCTTGCAGGATGATTCTCTTGTTGAGATTGCGGAATAAACCTTTTAAATTTATCCCATTGAGACTTTGCAGCGGCTAAGCTGTGATTACCATCGCCGACAGCAAAGAGCATCCCCTCCTTAGCCTTTTGCTTCAAATCAAGAAGAATATCTGCAATACCATCAAGTTCTTTATCTTCGCCAATAAAGAAGCCCTGTAAGTGGCCAGAGTCTTTCATTAAATCAAAATCATAAAGCTTATTTTTCGTGCAATCCTTTTCCAAATAGCCATTTAATTTATTCTCTTTATCTTCATATAAGACCATAATATGAGGACATTCTAAAGGGGCTTTGGATCTGATTTGCATTCTTGCCGGCAGTCTTTCTTGTACAGTTTTTTCTGTCGCTCTTATTAAAGCTTTATTTCCCTCTTCGTATTCATAGCATTCCAAATCAATTGCGAGCATCAAACCCTTGCGAATTTTTCCGTTCTTAAGAGTACGCTTAACATATACCATACCGGGATCAAGCTCATCCATGCTTCCATTCACAAGAAAGAATTTCATGTTAGCGGCTAAAAGCTCTTGGTGATCTTTGTGTTCTTCGCTATCAGCTTTTCCATCCTTGCCAAGCCATGCTTCCGGCATAATAAAATATAAGCTGGAAGGTTCCTTGCCAACATAGTTTTTCACCTCATCCCAATATTCCGGTTCTGAAGTATATTGATCGCATGCTATGCAAGCAAATTTGCTTAAATCCATGCGAGTATTAGGAATAACAATCTCCGGAACAATAGCTCCGACTTGCTTTAGCTTTTCTTTATAATCCATACTAATCAATAACTCTTACTCTAATTACACCATCAATTGTCTCTATATCTTTTGTAAGTGATGCCGGAATCTGTTCGCTAAAATCCATAATTGTATATGCAAGATTTCCACGTGCCTTATTAACAAGATTTTCAATATTAAGCCCATGACTAACGACATTGTCTGTCATCTTGCCAAGCATACCAACCTTGTTTTCGTGTATAACACAAACACGAGGGCCTTCTGCTCTTGCAAATCTTACATCAGGGAAATTAACTGAATTTGAAATATTTCCGTTTTCAATATAATCAATAGTTTGGCGAGCTGCCATAACGCTGCAGTTATTTTCAGCTTCAGGAGAGCCCGATGCTAAATGCGGAGTTACGATTATATCATCACGCTTTGCCTGTCTTGGAGTTGGGAAGTCTGTTGCAAAGCCGGCAAGCTTCTTACTATCAAGAGCATCACAAACAGCATCATTATCAAGAATCGGGCCTCTTGCATAGTTAATTAAAAATGCTCCATCCCTCATCTTTGCAATTTCTTTAGCTCCGATAAATCCTTTTGTTTTTTCATTTAAAGGAATATGAACTGTAACTACATCTGAAGCTTCGAGTAATTCGTCAAGCTCTGATACAAATTTTGCATATTGAGATAATTCTTGAAGTTTGGAATGTGTCAAATAAGGATCATATGCTAAAACATTCATTCCAAGAGCACAACAAGATCTAATCATACGAGAGCCTATTGCTCCGGCTCCGATAACACCAATGGTCTTGCCTAAAATTTCTGGCCCGCGGAATTTTTCTTTTCCGCTTTCAACTGCCCCACCGGCAGCAATATCTTCATCTGATAAAGATTTTACCCATTCCATTGCTTTTGGCATATTACGCATTTCTGCTATCATAGCAGCAATAGTCATTTCTTTTACAGCATTTGCGTTTCCGCCAGGACAATTAAATACGCAGACTCCCATTTGTGTAAGCTTATCAATTGGAATAGTATTAACTCCGGCACCAATTCTTGTAACGGCCTTTAAATTGTCACCGAATTTTTCATTATGAAGAGGAGTGCTGCGAACAAGAATAATGTCCGGATTTTCTTCGTTATCTACTATGCTATATTTATCAGATGTAAAATCTTGAAGTCCGATTTCTGCTACTTTGTTATATCTTTTTATCTTGTACATTATTTGTTGTTCCTTTCAAATTCGTTCATAAAGTCTGCGAGGTAGTTAACGCCTTCAATTGTCATACCGTTATATATTGAAGCTCTAAGCCCACCAACAAGTTTATGACCTTTGATATTTATAATATTTTTTTCTTTTGCTTCGGCAATAAACTTGTCTGTAAGTTCTTGGTTAGGCAAAGTAAAAACTACATTTGTAATGCTGCGATCTTCTTTTGCAACCGGATTTTTATAAATTGATGAATTATCAATCAATTCATAAAGTGTGTTTGATTTAATAATGTTGCGCCGTTGCATTTCACTAACACCGCCCTGCTTTTTAACCCAGTTAAAAACAAGTGATGCCATATAAATCGACCAGCATGGCGGAGTATTATACATGCTCGAATTATCAATTTGAGGCTGATATCTAAGCATAATAGGAACAAGCGCATCAACAGGATCAAGCAAAATATTTTTCTTTACTATTACTACTGTTAAACCTGCAGGTCCCATGTTTTTTTGAGCTCCGGCATAAATCAAATCATAATCTTTAATATCAATTTCTTTTCCTAAAATCGCAGATGACCAATCGGCAACAAGCAGTTTATCTGCATGCTTAGGAGTTTTATGATATGTAGTTCCAAAGATTGTATTATTTCCCGTGATATGCAAATATTTTGCATCTTTTGGAATATCATCATCGCTAATCTTCGGTATATATGTATATTTATCATCACGGCTGCTAGCAACAACCACGGCCTTGCCCCAGCGATTCGCTTCATCGATTGCCTTGTGAGCAAAATTACCCGAATCAATATATGCCGCAGTTTCTCCCTGATGCATTAAGTTCATAGGCACCATAGAAAACTGCATGGTTGCCCCACCTTGCAAAAATAGCACGGCATATTCATTTGGAATATCCATAAGTTCGCGAAGTGTAGCTTCTGCATTATCAATAATTTCCTGATAATTTTTTGATCTGTGAGACATCTCCATTACGCTGCATCCGGCCCCTGGATAACAGAATAAATCTGCCTGGGCCTGCTTTAGAACCTCTTCAGGAAGTGTAGATGGACCTGCCGCAAAATTATAAGCTCTTTTTTCCATATAAAACCTCAAATAAAAATCCGAAGGCGTGGGCCTTCGGAATAAGTTCTGATTTATAAGTCCAAAGCCACGCAAACTAATGTTCCAAAGAGGAACTTGAGCTACATGATGAACTTGATAACCAACTTTTTTTCATAACAGCAATATTCTACTTTAATGGACCTGTACTGTCAATAAGTTTAGAGATTATGCGATTTTAACTTGGGAAAAATTGTAAATCATTTAAAAATCCGCTATATGCAGCAGCACGCTTTTATCGTGCTGCTGATGCGGTTTTTCGAAGTTTATAACTCCGATATAGACGGCTTTTACACTTGTAACTGCAGTAATTTCTAATGCAAAAGCCTGGAGAATAATGAAAAAGAATTAAAAAACGCTGCGGATCAATCGCAACGTTAAAAAATACATACAAACAAAAATATTTGTTTTATCCTTCAAACGCTGACGAAATTAGCTGACGGGCTAGAAGAAGAAGGTCTCCTTGTGATAACTCACATTCGCCCCAAAATACGGGTCTTCCGCTAAGGTACAACCTTATTAAGCGATTTATTCACTTATGTCTATATTATATTCTAATAACCGTAAAAAACAAGTCTGTTTACGCTAAAATTTAAGCGAATACGCTTTGATTTTATATCTTTTTTAATAATATCGTAATATTCGCAAGGCCTTTTTTGTTGTACAATATTTTTGCTTAAGACTAAGCAAACCCTGGGGGCGTAAAGGTTTCGACGGGGGTGTGGAAGTCGGGTAAGCGAGCCGTAGTTGGCCCAGTCTACGTTAAACAGAGCTCGTTAAAAAGAAACGCTAAAACAAACTTTAATTACGCAGCAGCTTAGTCTGCATTAGCGCCCAATATTGGCGCACGCGCGTCGGCCCTTTGTCACCCACAGCTTTGGATACCGGCGTCGACTATGTGGGAAAACCGTCTTAAAGTTCTCGGTATAAGACGGGACTAACGAGATAGATTTAAGAAAGTCGTGCTGATGGGTCTTTCCTATTTCGAAGCAAAAACTATCAGATGCGCTCGGAGAAAGCCTTATGGAAATGCTTTCGGACGCGAGTTCGATTCTCGCCGCCTTCACCAGAAAATAAAAGACTCACCCAATTGGGTGAGTCTTTATTTTGCTTATTTTGCTTTACGATTATTCAGCGTAAACAATATCAAATGAAATGCCAAGGAATTCTACGCCACCAATAGTAAGCGCTCTGATGTCATTTTCTGAGTAGTCATCCATGTTTGCAATTTTAACATCTTCCGGAAGTGAAAATTTACCATAGAAGATTGGCCCATCGTAATAAAAATCATAACTTGTCATATCATCAGTCTGAGTCCAACCAGAGTTATAAAATCCCATCTCTTCGAGTTCGCCAAAAGTTTTACCAACAAGAGCATCGACATCAGCCTGAGTTGGAACGAACTGTGTAATATCTGTAACTGTCATATCACTTAATCCTGAAAGATATGCAATCTTTTGTTCATCGCTATCTTCTGCATCCCATGGAATTGCGTCCAATGCATCGCAATCATCCTGTGTCATAGAAGCTTCAGCTTTATATACTTCGCTGTAGTCACAGTCCCCTTCAGCAGTTTCTTTTACGATTAGTGCTTTAAATCCGCCTTCAGTGTCGTAAGTGTAGCCTCTCATAGAAAAACCTTTGTCCAAAATTTCAGTGAGCGCATTTGACTTTACTTCTGGCTTTTGTTCTTCTTTTGCACCACAAGCACAAAGTGAAAATATAAGTGCAAGTGCTAATAATAAAGATACTAATTTTTTCATATTTTTCTCCTATCTTCTTTGAGCTTTAATTTGCCTATCTATATTGCGCTTCGCATCGCGTTTTGCAATGTCCTCACGCTTATCATAAAGCTTTTTGCCTCGAGCTATTGCTATTTCCATTTTAAGCCTTCCTTTAGGATTCAAATAAACTTGAATTGGAATCAGCGTAAGCCCGTCTTGCATCAGCTTTTGATTTATTTTTCTAATCTCCTGTTTATGAAGTAGCAATTTTTTCGGTCTAAGCGGTTCACTATTAAAACGATTACCTTGTTCATACGGACTGATGTTTACGCCATAAGCCCACAGTTCCCCGTTATTATCTATCTTAGCAAAAGAATCACGCAAACTAATGCCACCAGCTCTTGCAGATTTAATTTCTGTTCCGGTAAGCACTATACCAGCTTCTACAATCTCTTCAAAGAAAAAATCATGACGAGCCTTTTTATTACTTGCGATTAATTTGCCTTCCACTACAATTTACCTAATTTACTAAATGGGAAAAGTCTAAATACAGCTTTGCCCATGATTCTATCCATACTGATAAAACCAACTCTCTCATCACGACTGTCAGTTGAGTTTTGTCTATTATCACCCATGCAGAATAGACAGCCATCAGGAACAACTACCTCTTGCATATCTGAGGCTGTATATCCATCTTTTGTATATGTTTCATCGAGTGTTACGCCGTTTAAATAAACACTGCCATCGGAAATAGCAACTGTATCACCCGGAACCCCGATTACTCTCTTAATAAGCAATTTGTTTTTTCCATTAACATTTTCCAAATCACTTTGAAAAACAATAATGTCACCAAGCTTAGGCGAACCCCCAAATAATTTATATGACTGTTTGCTTACAAATAGATAATCTCCATCACTAAGTGTGTTTTCCATTGAATGCTCTCGTACAATTGTTGGCTTAATGAAAAACAAAATTACTAATGCTATAGCGACTGCAATCACTATATCAATTATCCATTCTTTTGCATTATCACTTAATTTCATTTATTTGATCCTTTCCAAAAATCTCTTCTGCCTTATCCCTAAACTCCTTTGGAAGTGGAGCTTCTATCACTTTTCCATCATCCATAACAAGCTTTGCCGCATGCAGCATTTGAGCACTGCCTTTGCCGTATTTTGGATCGCCGTATATCGGATGATTTATACTTGCAAGATGAGCTCGTATCTGATGAGTTCTTCCCGTAACAAGCTCTACCTCTACAAGGCTATATTGGTTATTATAAATCAATGGCCTTATGATAGTTTTTATATATTTGCTATCAGGCTGCTCTGTTTTATAAATTCTTACTTTATTGGTTTTGTGATCCTTTACAAGATATCCTGTCAGCTCAATTTCTTTATCAATCTTGCCAACGCAAATTGTCTTATAAAATTTTGAAAAATTATCAACGCCCAAGCGAAGTGCTTTGGCATTTTTCCCAAAGACCACAAGTCCTGTTGTGTTTCGATCAAGTCTATGTACAGGGGCCGGAGTAAAACTTTTTTCCACGCGAGGAAGATATTCGCCCTTTTCTATTAAATAATCAATCACTTGGTTTGTGAGAGTATTTTTCTTTTCTGTTTTATCTCCGTGAACTAAAAGTCCGAAAGGCTTTACGACAACTAATATATCATCATCTTCATATGCAATGCTAAACTGACGTTTTGCATGAGAAGACTTTTTCTTTGCACTAAGTCTATCAAGCTCTTCATCCATAATGTAGAGTTGAAGTACATCGCCTTCGTTTAAAAAAGTCTCTTCTTTTGGACGTTTCCCATTTAACTTAAGGTCTTTTCGTATGATTTTATAAATAGCCGAAAGAGGAGCATTACATAAATATTTTTTTAAAAATCTATCTAATCTTTGCCCTGCATCATTGGCACTTATTTCAAGCTGTCTCATAACCTAAATAGTATATCACACTTTATAGCTTTCTAAGTATAGTTAAAAGTCCTTGAAACCAATATGTAATGCTGGGAATAGCTATAAAAGGAGCGAAAGGAATTGTAGAATGCAAGCTAAGCTCTTTACGAAAAAGCTGCACAATGCAGTAAAAGCCGGCAAGAACAAAACTGAATAAAAAAACTGACAATATATTAGTGCCAAACAAAAGAGTTAGAGCCCCTAATAGTTTGGCATCTCCAAGGCCCATAATAAGCCCTGAGAGCGTTGTTATCCCTATTGCAAGACAAAGACGCGGCAAACCAAATCCACCCGCGCCAACGGCTAAAATGCATATAATAAGGCTATATTCATCCGGTATTTGACGGGTTTTGATGTCAATATCAGCAATTTTCAATAAAAAATACACTAGCATAACTAAATGTTAGTGTATTTTACATTTTTTGTCAATTATTATTCCCTAATTTGTTTTCGTTATAATTCTTGCAATCTGCTCAGCTGTGCTTCCTGCCGGAATAGTAAACTCGCCAATTTGAATCTTGGAATCAAGCTTAAGATCTTCTACAGTTTTAATAAAAGCTTTATCATCGGAAATTAGGCCTGCGGCCTTAAGATTTGATGCAACAGTACTCAAATACTCTTTTTCCTTGATTTCGAATTTAACATCACCTGTTGGCTTTTGTGGTGTAGGATCTTCAGCTACCGGATTACCACCTTCAGGGTCATCTTCGCCAATTACATCAGTTCCCGGATTCAGATTTGGAGTTACATCTGATGGAGTTAAATCAATATCCTCAACATTAACATCCTGACTTTGCTGCTGTTCTTGCTGTTGCTTTGCAAAGCTTGGATATGCCATTATGTCAGAAACCTTCCAAAAAATGACTGCTCCGGCAACAATAATGATAATTATCGCAAGAAATATATCGTTATAATCATAGATTAAATCTTTTAATTTTTTCATTAATGTACTTCTCCTCTGTTTTTAAATCAGAAAACATCCCATATTTTTATAAACCCCTATCGCCGATAATTATACCATATTGTTTAAATAGTTAAAACAACCACAGGCATTTTTTAGCAAATTTTAGCAATTAAGCATATTGCGAAAAGCTCAAAAAAAGCGTATATTATATGTGTATGACTTTAACTGATTTCGAAAGGTTAAGTAATGGAAAAGAATAACAATTCAGCTGAATATTCGTGCACAAGAATTACTCCTAATATGGTTATTACAGGGGATATTTCTTCCAGCGACAACCTGCTTATCGAAGGACAAGTTTTCGGCGATATTAACACTTCCGCCGATGTAACAGCTAATAATTTGATTGTAGGAAATGTCAAGGCAAGCAGCGTAGCTCTTAATTCTGCAAGAATCAAGGGTGCTCTTGATATGGATGGAACTTTAGCCATTGGGGAAAGCACAATAGTAGTTGGTGATATCAGTGCCGATGCCTTAAAGGTTGCCGGCAAAGTTCGTGGAAATATCGTTGTAAAAGAATCTGCTTTAATTACAGAAACAGCTCTTGTTGTAGGCGATATTACAGCAAACTTTGTTTCTACACAAGCCGGAGCCCGCATTAATGGCTCCATTATCACTACCAGCACAAAATCTGAAATTGATATTGATGCCGAGTTCGATCTTGGTGATCTCTCTAACGGAGAAGATGAAGGAGGTATGTTCTAATGGGCCTCTTTACTAAGAAACCAACTCAGCAGGTAATAGAAGACGAATTTATCGCACCAAGAGCTCCGGAACCTGAAAAGGTTGCAGAGCCGGAACCTGTTCCAAATACAACCCAGCGTCAAATTGTAAATACATTTACCGACGAAATGGGTATCATTGCTGAAGGAACAACCATTCATGGCGATGTAAAAACCAAGGGACATATAGCTATTGTCGGCATGATTGAAGGAAATGTAATTGCTGATGGTAATGTAATGCTTACAGGAGTTGTTAAAGGCAATATCGAATGTAATAATATCATTGTTGACGGCGCAGATTTCGCACAATGCATCAGAGCAAAAGGCAGTGTATCTATTAAACCTAATACAACTATTGCGGGAACCATTTACTGCAAACACATATCTGTTGCAGGTACAATTGTTGGGTCAATCAAAGCTTCCGGCAATGTTGGTCTTACAAAAACAGCAATCGTCAAAGGCGATATTATATCTTCAATCCTTGCAGTTGAGCCTGGCGCAAAGCTATCAGGAAATATGTTAGTTAAATAATAAAGCGGATCTAAAGATCCGCTTTTAATTTTAATTTTATATAATTTATCGTTTTACCATTCATGCCGAATTTATCTTCGTATTCGGTATGAATATTTTTTTCGGCAAATTCGCTATTCCATAAATCGCGGGTTAATTCCAAAGGAGGCATAAGACCTGCGGCTTCAAATTCATCAAGCGACCATTCAAAGAGCTCATCATTATCTGTCTTAAACTCAAGGCATGCGCCGGGCTTCGCAATTATTTTATATTGCTCAAGCAAATTACGATATGTCAACCTTCTGTGAGCATGCCTGTCTTTTGGCCATGGGTCACAAAAATTTATATAGATTCCTGCCAAACTATCAGCTTCAAACCATTCTGTAGGAACAGTAATATATTCTGTAATTACCAATAAATTATCAAGCTCTACTTCATAAGCCTTTTGCAAAATTCGGACATTGATATTATAGCCGCCTTCACAAGCTAAATAAAAATTCTCCGGATGAAGTTTTGCCATATTACTTAAAAATTGTCCCTTACCAGATCCGATTTCCAAATATATTGGTCTGCCATTTGAAAGCTCGAGCTTCGATTCATCGTATATGTAATTATTGCAAAGTTCCAGGATGGAACTCCTCTTTTTCACCCTTCTTTGTCTCACTTACTAAATCCTTCCAGAACTTTCCGGCAATAGTATGAATAATCGTTCCGCCAAGAACTGCGCAAACAACTTCGCCAAGCATAACCCATGCAAATATTTCAAGTATCATATGGTCTGTGGCGATAGCTTCATTATAGCTAAGCTCTAAAGCAAGCATAAATGCATTAAGAAAAGCATATAAAGCCATTCCTACATAAGACTTGCCATTTCTTTCGCTCCACCATTTCATAATATAAATACCAAAAGCTGTAGCGCAAGTTCCAAGAATTGCATCTTCCAGCCCACCAGGCCCAATAATATCTGCTGCAAAACAGCCTATCGAAATTCCAGGAAAAGCTGCAGGGTCGAAAAATACCAAAGCAATCATCGCATCTGCAATTCTAAATTGGTGCATATCGTATGCAAAACCCCGAGTTAAATATGTGATGCCAAAATAAATAGCAGCATATACAAACATCATAATGATAAATCGCACGCGAAACTGTCTTTTATCCAATCTCTCTTGTGCTTCAAGTGCAGTAAGCTCATCACTTTTTGCAAGTTTTAAGTTAGCAATATTTTGCTTCATTCTTTTATTTATGTTAGCCATATTCTACCTTTCTATCTTGTAAAAATAATTATCGCCAAATAAGTCGCCAATATTATAAATGCTATTAAATCACAAAGCTTAAATTTCACCTCGTGCATTCTGCTTCTGCCTTTTCCACCTTTATAGCAACGTGCCTCCATGGCCATAGCCAAATCTGCGGCAATTCTAAAGGCTGAAACAAAAAGAGGGACAAGTAGTGGAATTAAGCCCTTCGCTCTTTCTATGATGTTTCCACTTTCAAAATCTGCGCCCCTTGATGTTTGGGCCTTCATTATCTTGTCGGTTTCATCAAGAAGTGTAGGAATAAAACGCAAAGCTATAGTCATCATCATTGCAAGCTCGTGTGCAGGAAGACCAATAAGTTGAAGTGGCGATAAGAGCTTTTCAAGTCCATCAGTTAATTGAATAGGTTTTGTTGTCAATGTTAAAACAGATGACCCAAAGATAAGCAATATCAATCTCACAGCCATGAACACAGCTCTAATTAAACCTTCTTTTGTTAGCCTCAATTTCCAAATAGTAAATATCACTTCGCCCGGAGTTGCAAACATATTTATAATCATCGTAAATATGATAAGCACTAAAATAGGCTTTATACCTTTTGTAATAAATTTAAATGGCACTTGCGAAACAGCAACAACTGTAACTAAAGCAGCTGCCGCAATCGCAAATCCTAAAAAGCTGCGTACGCAAAACAGCGAAACAATATAAACTATCGTTCCGATAATTTTTGTTCTTGCATCAAGATTATGAATTTGTGATTCCTTAGGATAATACTGTCCTAAAGTGATGTCTTTGATTGCCAAATTTTTTCTACCAATTCGTCTATTGTTAAAGCCTCTAAGCCAAGTGCTTTTGCAAACTTCATTGACTCAGGAACAGAAAGCCCTATAGCTTCTAATTCTTCTTTATGACTAAATACCTCACGAGGCGTTCCTTCCATGGTAAGACTGCCTTTATCAAGCACAATAATATGATCTGCCAATTCTGCCACATCTTCCATATTGTGCGACACAAGGAAAATAGTTAAGTTTTTATTTTCCTTAAGTCTTTTTATCATTGTGAGAATTTCTCTGTGCCCTTGTGGATCAAGTCCCGCAGTCGGCTCATCAAAAATTAAAACTTCCGGCTGCATAGCGATTACTCCGGCTATGGCAACTCTTCTTTTTTCTCCACCCGAAAGAGAAAATGGAGAAATATCAGCTTTCTCATCAGGATTGATTCCCACAATCTTAAGAGCTTCTATGGCTTTTTGCTTAGCCTCTTCGTCGGAAAAACCCATACGCTTCGGACCAAAGCAAACATCTTTAAGTACAGTTTCTTCAAATAGCTGATATTCAGGATATTGGAAAACCATGCCTATTTTGTGGCGCAGCGCCATAATCTCTTTTCCCTTTTTAGAGATGTCAACTCCATCAGCCAAAACCTGCCCACTGCTTGGTTTAAGTAAACCGTTTAAATGCTGAACAAGAGTAGATTTACCAGAACCTGTATGTCCCATAAGCGCAACAAATTCACCCTGCTTAGCTGTGAAACTAATATCATGCAGAGCCTGTGTCTCAAAGGACATGCCTTCGTTATATATGTGAGTTAAATTTTTTACTTCAATGAGCATAAATAATTTTTAAGTTCTTCTTCTTTATATATATCTGCCGGAATATTCATTCCTTTTTCTCTAAGTTTTTTTGCAAGTAGCGCGGCAAATGGAAGCTCTATATCACCGCTTTTAAAAATTTCAAAAGCTGTTCCATCATGAAGTAATTTGCCGTCATTCATGACAAGAATTCTATCAGCCTGCATTGCTTCTTCCATAAAGTGAGTAATTAAAATTATTGTCTTTCCATCCTTATGGAGTTCATTGATAATTTGCATAATTTCTTTGCGCCCTTTTGGGTCGAGCATTGCAGTCGGCTCATCAAAAACTATGATGTCAGGTTGCATAGCAAGAACTCCGGCAATGGCAATACGTTGTTTTTGGCCACCTGATAAAAGATGCGGACCTTTCTTGCGATGCTCGTACATATCGACTGCCTTTAACGCTTCATCCACACGATATCTGATTTCTGCCGGAGCGACCCCTAAATTTTCCGGTCCAAAGGCAACATCATCCTCGACAATTGAACTTACGAGCTGATTGTCAGGATTCTGGAAAACCATACCGCATTTAGATCGAATATCCCAAAGCCTTTCCTCATCTTTTGTATTAATTCCATCGATGATAACATCTCCAGAACTTGGCAAAAGAAGTGCATTAAAATGCTTGGCCAGTGTAGATTTTCCACTGCCATTATGACCAACGATTGCAACAAAACTACCTTTTTCTATACCAAAGCTGACACCGTCTAATGCCGTGCTTAAAATTTCATCATCGTCGCTTGCATATTTAAATTGTACATTTTGAACATCTATATACATAACATATAATTTTAACATAGCAGAAGATTATTCGCAAATAGCGGGAACGCGACGTTTATAGACTAATACCCCGACGGCTATCACCCGAGACCATCGGGGACGCCGGCGCTTAGCGATTGGCGAGCCGAAGGCGAAGACAGAGCTTAGCGCGAGTCAAGAGACCCAAAGGGGCTCTTGTCGAGGTACCGCTGCGAGGGGCCCCGTGAGCGAGAGCGTGTCGAGGTGATAGCCGTCTGGGTATTATATATGTGACGAACCCTGAGCAGGGCGAAACGGTGCTCTCGAACGTTCGCTCCACCGCCACCCTATACAAAAAATTAAAAGCCCCGAGGCGAACCCTCGAGGCTTTAAGTCCATATGCTATTTTACAAGTTCAAGAAAAACAGCTTCAGCAACATCCCCTTTGCGAGGACCAAGCTTTAAGATTCTGGTGTAACCACCATTTCTCTCAGCATAGCTAGGTGCGATGTCATCAAACAACTTAGAAACAACATCCTCGTCTTTAATATAAGCGAGAGCCTGTCTTCTTGCTGCAAGAGTGCCCTTCTTTGCAATAGTAATCATCTTCTCAGCTTCTTTTCTAGTTTCCTTTGCTCTGCAATCAGTTGTCTGAATGCGACCGTACTTGAAAAGATCTGTTACGAGATTTCTAAGCATGGACTGTCTATGAGCGGACTTTACGCCCAGTTTTCTATAACCATTCATTTGCTTAGACTCCTTTATTAGTCATCGCTTGGTCTAAAACCAAGACCAAGGTCTTCCAGTTTATGTGTTATTTCATCGAAAGACTTCTTACCAAGATTTCTAACCTTCATCATATCCAGTTCACTCTTCTTGGTGAGTTCTTCAACAGTATTAATATTAGCGCGTTTGAGACAGTTGAAAGAACGAACTGAAAGCTCTAATTCTTCAATGCTCATTTCAAGTGCTTTTTCCTTCTTATCTGTTGGTCTATCTACCATGGTTGCATACTGATCCATGTTTTCAGTAAGACCAATAAACAGATTCAGATGGTCAAACATAATCTTTGCGCCGATTGAAACGCCTTCCTTAGGAGAAATACTTCCGTCTGTCCAGATTTCAAGGATGAGCTTTTCAAAATCTGTAACCTGGCCAACACGAGTATTTTCTACTGTGTAGTTAACCTTTCTTACAGGTGTATAGATACTGTCAATTGGAATTACACCAATTGGAGTTGACTCATCTTTATTCTGATCAGCAGGAACATATCCTCTACCTTTAGCTATTATAAGTTCAATAGTAAGTGTAGCATTCTTCTCAAGAGTAGCGATATGAAGTTCCGGATTGAAAATTTCAACAGGGCCCTCAGCTTGAATGTCAGCAGCTGTTACTTCTGCAGGGCCACTAACATTAATTAAAGCTCTTACACTATCATCACCTTCAAGAGAAAGTGCAAGCTTCTTTAAGTTAAGTACGATTTCTGTAACATCTTCCTTAACTCCCGGAATTGTTGAAAATTCGTGAAGAATTCCATCGATCTTGATTGAAGTTACTGCTGCACCTGGGAGTGAGCTAAGAAGAATTCTTCTTAAACTATTACCAAGTGTATTGCCATAGCCTCTTTCCAATGGGCCTACAACAAACTTGCCATAACTTGGATCATCATCTGAAGTAAAAACTTCAATGCTTGGCTTTTCAAATTCTATCACTCTAATTTCCTCCTAAATTCTTAAAATCAAATCTACTTTATGCTAACTATTTAGAGTAGAGTTCGACAATGAGATGCTCTGCAACAGGGGTATCAATCATTTCTCTTGTAGGAATTGAAAGAACTTTTCCTTCAAGTTTATCCTGATTCAAGCTTACCCATTCCGGAGTACTAATTGTCATTTCCTTGATTTCTTTGAACTTTGGAGAAGACTGGCTCTTTGCTTTTACAGCAACCACATCACCTGCAGCAAGCTGGTATGAAGGAATATTTACCTTCTTTCCGTTTACTGTGAAATGGCTATGTGTAACAAGCTGCCTTGCTTCCTTTCTGGAAGAAGCAAATCCCATTCTGAATACTGCATTGTCAAGTCTTGTTTCAAGCATAATCAAAAGGTTAGCACCTGTCTGACCCTGCTTTCTTGCAGCCTTGTCAAAATAATTTCTAAACTGTGTTTCCTGAAGTCCGTAGAATCTCTTAGCCTTCTGTTTTTCACGAAGCTGAAGACCATAGTTAGAAGCCTTTTTGCGGCTCTGACCATGCTGCCCAGGTGCATATGCTCTCTTTTCAAGTGCACACTTTACACTGTAGCAACGTTCACCCTTAAGGAACAACTTTTGTCCTTCTCTTCTGCAAAGTCTGCAGGAAGGTCCTGTATATCTTGCCATATTCTATTTCCTCCCTTACTAGACTCTTCTCTTCTTCGGTGGTCTGCAACCGTTGTGTGGGATTGGTGTAATATCCTTAATCATTGTTACATTAAGGCCTGCTGTCTGAAGTGCTCTAATAGCAGCTTCTCTGCCGGAACCTGGTCCCTTTACAAATACTTCTACGTTCTTAAGTCCATGTACTAATGCACCCTTTACAGCTTCTTCTGCGCACATTTGTGCAGCAAACGGAGTTGATTTTCTGGAGCCCTTAAATCCAAGAGAGCCAGATGAGCACCATGACAAAGCATTGCCCTGTGCATCAGTGATAGTTACGATTGTGTTATTGAAAGATGCCTGGATGTGAGCTTGGCCGCTTTCAATGTTTTTACGCTCAACCTTTTTACGGCGAACAACTTTTTTAGCTTGTGCCATTTAAGCTTACCTCCTTATTAATCTTTCTTATGAGATCTGCCAACAGTCTTCTTAGGACCCTTACGAGTTCTTGAATTGTTCTTTGTGTTCTGACCACGAACTGGCAGATTTCTTCTGTGACGAATTCCTCTGTAGCAACCGATTTCCATGAGTCGCTTAATGTTCAGAGAAACTTCTCTTCTAAGGTCACCCTCAACCATGTATTCTGAGTCGAGGATTTTTCTGATTGCACCTAATTCTTCTTCGGAAAGATCCTTAATTCTTGTATCAGGGTTTACTCCTGCTTTCGCAAGAATAGCCTGTGAAGACTTAAGACCAATGCCGTAGATATAGGTGAGGCCGATCTCTACTCTTTTGTTATTAGGCAGATCGACGCCGGCTAAACGAGCCATATAGTTTACCTCCTATACTGCAACTATAAAAATATAATTTAACCTTCCGTATAAGCTCTTACCTCCCCAGCTGCGATATTACATCTGTAGGCCGAGCCGCCGGAAGACAGTTGATTAATTAGCCCTGTGTCTGCTTATGCTTTGGGTTTTCGCAAATAACCATGACCTTGCCATGTCTCTTGATAACCTTGCACTTTTCGCAGATAGGTTTTACTGATGCTCTTACTTTCATTTATTTATCCCTCCATGTAATTCTTCCACGGCCCAAGTCGTATGGACTGAGCTCCATCTTTACCTTGTCGCCTGGAAGGATGCGGATAAAATTCATCCTCATCTTACCAGATATGGTTGCCAGAACAACAAAATCGTTTTCCAGCTTTACCTTGAACATTGCATTAGGCAATGCTTCAAGAACTGTACCCATTACTTCAATGCTATCTTTCTTAGCCATTAAATAATAACTCCTTACTTCGTGAGCAAAATTGGATCACCATCTGTTATTACGATGGTATTTTCGTAGTGAGCTGCATAGCCTTTGTCTTTAGTGACAGCTGTCCAGCCATCCTTTAAGACATTTACTTCATAAGTTCCGGTTGCAATCATAGGTTCAATAGCAAGCACCATTCCCGGCACAAGCTGAGGCCCATGATTTGCTTTACCATAGTTTGGGATCATAGGATCTTCGTGCATATTACGCCCAACACCATGGCCCACATAATCTCTTATTACTGAAAAGCCTTCAGCTTCGACACATTCTTGAATCGCATGAGATATATCGCCAAGGCGATTACCCTTTCTTGCGAAGAATATTCCGGCAAAGAAACTTTTCTCTGCAACCTCGATAAGCTTTTGATGCTCTTCACTAATCTTGCCCACTGGATATGTCCTAGCAGCATCGGAATAAAATCCTTTGTATATCGTGCCAAGATCTACGCTTACGATATCACCTTCCATTAAGATTCTCTTTTTGGAAGGGATACCGTGAACTACTTCTTCGTTAACCGACACACAGGCACAAGCGGGATAACCGCTATAGCCTTTGAATGCTGGTTTCATACCTGCTTTGAGGATGTATTCCTCAACATAATCATCTACATCTTTTGTGGACATCCCAGGTTTAATGATATCAGCTAAATTCGCGAGCATTTCTTTTGTCGGAACAGCTGCCGCTCTCATTAACTCGATTTCCTCATCAGATTTAATTATGATCATGCTTTACTCTCCTAAAGCTTTGCAGATATCTGCAAAAACTTTGTCCATATCTTGATCGCCATTTACAGCTTTTAAGATATTTGTTTTCTTATAGTATTCTGTCAATGGAGCTGTTTGATTTGCATAAACTTTAAGTCTATTTTTAACAGTCTCTTCTGCATCATCTGCGCGCTGATAAACTTCACCGCCACACACATCACATACACCATCTTTTTTAGGAGGCATATTAACTGCATGGTAAGGTCTGCCGCAATTTCTGCAAACTCTTCTTCCTGCTGCGCGAGGAATAAGTACACTGTCAGGAACCTCAATATCAATTACATCATCCAGAGTCTGATTTTTTGAAGCAAGAAATTTGTCAAAATGTTCAGCTTGGAAAATTGTTCTTGGGAAGCCGTCAAGAAGATATCCATTTTTGCAATCATCTTGCATAACTCTATCTTCTACTAAATCGCATGTGAGTTCATCTGGAACTAATTCACCTTTATCAATATATTCTTTTGCTTTTTTACCAAGAGGTGTTCCTTGCTTAATATTCGCACGAAATATATCACCTGTTGAGATGTGCAAAATATTATATTTTTCTGCGATTCCGGAAGCCTGTGTTCCTTTTCCGGCACCCGGAGGTCCTAATAATACTATGTGTTTCATGTTTTTCTCCTTACTTTAAGAAACCTTGGTAGTTTCTCATCTGCATCTGTGTTTCAATTGCACGAACTGTATCAAGAGCTACACCAACAGCAATGATTAAGGATGTTCCACCAAAACCAACTGCTAATGCTGTCCAGTGCTGGAGCAGTGATGGAATAGCAGCTACGATAGCAAGGAAAACAGCACTTACAAGATCAAGTCTGATTGCAACTTTATGAATGTAATCTGATGTAGCTTTGCCAGGTCTGATACCAGGAATGAAGCCACCATTGTTCTTCATATTATCTGCAATTTCTGCAGGGTTGAAACTGATTGATCCATAGAAATATGTAAATGCGAAAATAAGTACCATATCAAGTGCGAAATAAATCCAGAATCCCGGAACACCTGATGTTGATAAATATTTCTTTACAAATGCTGCAAAGCCACCATTAGGGAACATATATGCAAATGTTGCAGGAAGCTGCAGCAATGATACTGCGAAAATTACTGGAATAACACCAGCTTGGTTAACCTTGATAGGAATGTTTGTGGATTGTCCGCCATACATTCTGCGGCCAACAACTCTCTTAGCATATTGTACTGGAATCTTTCTGGTACCTTCTTGAACAAGAACGATACCTGCAGTTACAAGAATTGCAAAGATGCAGAACAAAATGATTGAAAGCCAGCTGTATGTTCCTTGAATACCACCAGCAATTGTTGATCTAATTGCAGTAGGAACTCTGGAAACGATACCTGCGAAAATTAACAGTGAGATACCATTGCCAACGCCCTTTTCGTCAATCTTTTCACCGAGCCACATAAGGAATGCTGTTCCGGCGATAAGAACTAAAACGATTACGATCTTTACTAAAACGCTATCTGTTGTAAGTACACTTTTAAAAAGTCCGAATGTGTAACCAACAGACTGAATAAGTGCAAGTGCAACTGTGATGTATCTAGTATAAGAAGCAATCTTTCTTCTTCCTTCTTCACCTTCTTTTGCGAGAGCTTCAAGAGAAGGAATCGCAATTGTTAAAAGTTGAAGAATAATTGACGATGTAATATACGGTGTGATACTTAAAGCAAAAATTGTGAAGTTGCTGAAAGAACCACCACTGAACAGGTCAAAGAGTCCAAACAAACCTGCTGAGTTGGCATCAAATAATTGTGTCAACATTGTTCTATCGATATAAGGAACAGGAATGTTAGAACCGATTCTGAAAATGATCAGCATGACGATTGTGAAAATCATCTTTTTTCTCATTTCAGGAATTCTCCAAGCCTGAACAATCGTCTGAATCATACCCATTAAAATACCTCTGCCTTTCCTCCAGCAGCTTCGATCTTTTCAAGAGCCGATTTGCTGAACTTGGATGCCTGTACGGTAAGTTTCTTTGTGAGTTCGCCGCCACCTAAAATCTTGATGCCGTCGCCCTGGCCTTTTGCAAGACCTGCGTCACAAATCATGTCGATTGTAACTGTTGATCCATCTTCGAAAATGTTAAGAGCGCCAACATTAACGCCAACAAATTCTGTTCTCCAATGGTTTGTGAAACCTCTCTTTGGGTTTCTTCTGTAAAGAGGCATCTGACCACCTTCAAATCCGAGACGAACGCCGCCACCGGATCTTGCTTTTTGACCATTCATTCCTCTACCAGCTGTACAACCATTGCCAGTTGCTCTGCCTTGACCCTTTCTCTTAGCTGTGAAAGTTGATCCAGCAGGCTTTTTTAATTCATGAAGTTTCATATTATATATACCTCCTGATTATTCAACCTTCAGTAAGTGGCTAACCTTTGCGATTGCGCCACGGGTCTGAGGTGTATCTTCTAATTCTACTACTGTATGAAGTTTGCCAAGTCCGAGAGCTTCTACAACCTTCTTCTGATAAGGAGAAGAACCAATTGTGCTCTTGACTAATTCTACTTTAATCTTTGCCATGAGTTGCTTCCTCCTATCCTAAGATTTCTTTCTTTTCAAGGCCACGAGCATCAGATACTTGTTTAAGTGTCTTTAATGTCTTAAGACCTTCAAGTGTTGCATAAGCTACATTGCCGGCATTGCTGCTGCCAAGTGACTTAGCTCTGATATCTTTAATGCCAGCGAATTCGAGCACTGTACGTGCAGCACCACCAGCAATAACTCCTGTACCAGGAGCAGCAGGCATAAGTAAAACTTTACCTGCACCGAAAACTCCAAGATTTCTATGTGGAATTGTTGTTCCAAGCATAGGTACTGTAACGAGGCTCTTCTTTGCGTCTTCTGTAGCCTTTCTTACTGCTTCTGGAATTTCCATGGATTTACCAAGACCAAGACCAACGTGACCATTTGAGTCTCCGACTACAACGGTAACACTGAATCTGGAATTCTTACCACCCTTAACTACCTTTGTAACACGTCTGATGTTAACAATGGATTCTTTTAAGTCAAGTTTGGATACATCTAAGGTATTACGCATTTAGATCCTCCTTCATTAGAACTGCAGTCCGGCTTCTCTTGCGCCGTCAGCGAGTTCTTTTACTCTACCGTGATACAGATAGCCGCCTCTGTCGAAGCAAACTGTCTTAATGCCTGCATCTGCAGCAACTTTTGCAAGTTTAGTTCCAACAGCTTTAGCAGCTTCTTTATTTCCGCCATAGCTTAAACCTAAATCTTTGTCAAGAGAGCTTGCGCTTGCAAGTGTCTTACCATTTACGTCATCAATAATCTGAGCGTAAATATTTTTTGTACTTCTGTAAACACAGAGTCTAGGCATTTCCGGAGTACCGAATACGTCTTTTCTTACTCTTGCATGTCTTTTAACACGCATATCGTTTCTACTTAATTTAGCCATATTCACTTACCCTCCTACTTACCGGTCTTGCCTTCCTTGCGGCGAACATACTCATCGACATAACGAATACCTTTACCCTTATAAGGTTCTGGTTTTCTCCATGCACGAATCTTTGCTGCGTAGTTGCCAACAAGTTCTTTGCTTGCACCCTTTACAGTAAGATCAGTTGGGCTTGTAACTTCAACTGTGATACCTTCTGGGTCCGGCATAATTACTGGGTGAGAGTAACCGAGTTGCATTACGAGATCTTTACCCTTCTTTTCAGCTTTGTAACCAACGCCGATCATTGTGAGTTTCTTTTCGTAACCTTCAGTTACACCGTGAACCATGTTATTTACAAGGCTTCTTGCGAGACCGTGTTGAGCATTTGTAAGTCTGTCTTCATCAACAGGTGTAAGCTTAACTAATCCGGCTTCAACTTCTACCTTGATTTTTTCTGAGATCTGTTCGCTTAAAGTTCCCTTAGGTCCTTTAACAGTAACCAGGTTGGTGTCAGAAACACTAACTTCTACACCGGCAGGAACAGTCACAGGCAGTTTTCCTATTCTGGACATTTGTTACTCCTTTCCTAATTACCAAACGTAACAGATAACTTCGCCACCAAGTCCAAGCTTTCTAGCTTCCTTATCAGTGATAAGTCCCTTAGATGTGGAAATGATTGCGATTCCGAGACCACCAAGAACCTTTGGAAGCTCATCTTTTTGAGCATAAACCTTAAGGCCTGGTTTAGAAATTCTCTTGATGCCACTGATAACTTTTGACTTACCAGCGCCATACTTCATTTCTACGCGGATAACTGGCTGAACGCTTTCGCCTTCAACTACTTCATATCCTTTGATATAGCCTTCCTTAACAAGAATTTCAGCTATATTCTTTTTAATCTTAGAAGCAGGAATGTCAACACTTGCGTGACCAGCAGTATTTGCATTTCTAATTCTTGTGAGCATATCAGCTACAGGATCTGTCATTGTCATGTCTATTTCCTCCTTCCTACCAACTTGCTTTTCTTACGCCAGGAATTTCGCCCTTATAAGCTAATTCTCTGAAACAAATACGGCAAACGCCATACTTCTTTAATACGGAATGTGGTCTTCCACAAACCTTACAACGTGTGTATGCCCTTGTTGAGAACTTAGGCTTACGTGCTTGTTTAACTTTTAAACTTGTTTTTGCCATTTCGTTCTCCTTTCTACTTTTCAAACGGCATACCAAGCAGTTCGAGAAGAGCCTTAGCTTCTTCATCTGTCTTTGCTGTGGTTGTGAATACGATATCCATACCTCTAACCTTCTCTACCTGATCGTAAACGATTTCAGGGAAGATTAGTTGTTCCTTAACGCCCATAGAATAATTTCCACGACCGTCGAAAGAATTCTTGCTAACGCCCTTAAAGTCACGTACTCTTGGAAGCGCAATGTTGAAGAACTTATCAGCGAATTCGTACATTCTGTCTCCTCTTAAGGTAACCATGCAGCCTACGCTTTGTCCTTCACGAACTTTAAAGTTAGCAATTGATTTTCTTGACTTTGTTACTACAGGAGCCTGTCCTGCAATAGTAGCCATTTCCTTAACTGCAACTTCAAGCAGCTTTGGATTATCTTTAGTATCACCAAGACCCATGTTTAATGTAATCTTTGTGAGCTTTGGAACCATCATAGGGTTCTTGTAACCGAACTTTTCCTTAAGTGCTGGGAAAACTTCGTTCTTATACATCTCATTCATTCTTGATGCCATAATTCATTCTCCCTTCTACTTAATAACCTGTCCGGTCTTCTTGTTAATTCTTACCTTGTGGCCGCCTTCATTCTTGTAACCAACACGAACTGCTTTGCCGCCATCAAAGAGCATTACGTTAGAAGCATTAATAGGTCCTTCAACCTTTCTGATTTCAGCCGGAACATCCTGCTTAGCTTTTTCATGTCTTAACTGAATATTAACGCCTTCAACGATAATTGTGTTTTTCTTAGGGTTAGCTACAACAACCTTACCCTTTTTGCCCTTGTCACTTCCTGTAATAACGAGGACAGTATCGCCTTTTTTAATCTTCATTTATATGTCCTCCTTACAGTACTTCAGGTGCTAAAGAAACGATCTTCATATATCCACGGTCACGAAGTTCTCTTGCAACCGGTCCAAAGATACGTGTTCCCTTTGGTGTCTTATCATCGTTGATGATTACTGCTGCGTTCTGATCGAACTTAACATATGAACCATCAGCTCTTCTCATACCAAATGCTGTTCTAACAATAACAGCCTTTACAACGTCGCCCTTCTTTACTGCTCCGCCAGGAGTAGCATCCTTAACAGCGCAAACAATAACATCACCGACGTTTGCATATTTACGGCCTGTGCCACCGAGAATTCTGATACAAAGGAGATCCTTTGCGCCGGAGTTATCAGCAACTCTAAGTCTACTTTCAGTCTGAATCATTGCTTTTCCTCCTTACTTAGCCTTCTCAACGATTTCTACAAGTCTCCATCTCTTATTCTTAGAAAGAGGTCTTGTTTCCATAATCTTTACCTTATCGCCTATGCCACATTCATTATTTTCATCATGTGCCATAAACTTCTTTGTAACCTTTACTGACTTTCCGTACAGAGCATGACGAACGGAGTCTTCAGTAGCTACAACGACTGTCTTGTCCATCTTGTTAGAAGTAACAATACCAATCTTAACTCTTCTGCTATTTCTTTCTTCCATTAGAGCCATCCTCCTTTCTACTTATCAGCCTTTAATTCGTTTTCACGAATAACGGTTTTAACTCTTGCAATGTCTCTCTTGATTTCCTTCATCTGACCAGCGTTTTCAAGTTGGCCTGTAACATGCTGGAAACGAAGATTAAATAATTCCTTCTTGAGCTTGAGTTCTTCAGCAGTTAAATCTGCAGGGCTCATGCTTCTGATTTTTTCAATTTTCATTATGCTTCGGCCCCTTTCTTTACAAACTTACTCTTGATAGGAAGCTTATAAGATGCGAGTCTCATAGCTTCTTTAGCGTCCTCTTCAGAAACGCCACCGATTTCGAACATTACACGACCTGGCTTAACAACTGCTACCCAATAATCAGGAGCACCTTTACCAGAACCCATACGTACTTCAGCAGGTTTCTTAGTTACTGACTTGTGTGGGAAAATCTTAATGTATACGTTTCCGCCTCTCTTGATGTAACGTGTCATAGCGATACGAGCGGCTTCGATTTGATTTGCAGTAATCCATGCAGGTTCGAGAGCAACAAGACCAAATTCACCGTAAGAAACAGTGTTACCCTTTGTTGCAATACCCTTCATTCTGCCTCTATGCTGTCTTCTGTGCTTTACGCGCTTAGGCATTAACATTATTCAGCACCTCCTTCTTCTGCAGGAGCTTCTGTAACAGGAGCTTCAACCTGAGGTTCTTCTACTGGAGCTGGCTTATTAGGACGCTGACGAGGATTTACGATCTTCTTTGGTCTTTCTTCTCCGTCATTTCTGCGTGAACGACGTTCTCCGTCATTTCTACGTGGACGACGTTCTCCATCGTTTCTACGTTCTCTACGCTCACCGTCATTCTTGCGACCCTTGCGTTCGCCCTTGCCTTCTCTCTTAGTTTCCTTTTCAACTGGAATAGCCGGAACAAGATTTCCATCAAGAACTTCGCCCTGGTTAATCCATACCTTTACGCCGAGACGACCATACTGTGTATCAGCTTCTGCGAAGCCGTAGTCGATGTTAGCGCGAAGTGTATGAAGAGGAACATTACCTTCGGAGTACTTTTCAGATCTTGCAATTTCTGCGCCGCCTACACGACCGGAAATTGTAACCTTGATACCCTTGCAACCAGCCTTCATAGTTCTCTGGATTGCCTGCTTCATAGCTCTTCTGAAAGCTACTCTCTTTTCAAGAGCCTGTGCGATAGATTCAGCTGTAAGAGCTGCATCTGTTTCAGGTCTCTTAACTTCAATAATATCTACGGAAACTGTCTTGCCTGTGAGCTTTTCAAGTCCACTCTTAACTTGATCAATTCCGTCGCCGCCACGGCCAATAACCTGACCTGGTCTAGCTGTAAGTACGCTTACTCTTAATGTATTTTCGGCTGCTCTTTCAATAACAACCTTTGCAATTCCTGCAGCATACAATTTTTCCTGAACATACTTTCTAACCTTGTTATCTTCAACGAGGTAGTCTGCGAAGTTCTTCTTATTTGCATACCACTTGGAATCCCAGTCTTGAATTACGCCCACTCTGAATCCATGTGGACTTACTTTCTGACCCATTTAAAACCTCCTGGACTATCTTTCTCTAAGAACTACTTCGATGTGACTGCTTCTCTTAAGGATGATGCTTGCTCTACCTTGTGAGCCAGCTCTCCATCTCTTCATTGTAGGACCCTGATTAACAGCAATCTCTGCAACATAGAGTTTGTCAGCATCCATTTCATGGTTGTTTTCTGCATTAGCAGCAGCGGACTGTACAACCTTTTCAACCAGTTCTGCACTCTTACCCGGAGTGAACTTTAAAATGGTCAGTGCCTCTGCAAGATCTTTACCTCTTACTAAATCAGCAACAGGTGCAAGCTTGGTTGGAGACATTCTTAAATACTTAGCAATTGCTCTTGCTTCCATTTCTTATCTCCTTCCTTACTTAACTGCTGAGGACTTATCGTTAGCATGTCCTCTGAATGTTCTGGTTGGTGCGAATTCGCCAAGACGATGACCAACCATATCTTCTGTTATATATACTGGAACGTGTTTACGTCCGTCGTATACAGCGATTGTGTGTCCCACCATTTGTGGGAAGATTGTGGAAGGTCTGGACCAAGTCTTAATGACCTTCTTATCATTTGCTGCATTCATAGCCTCGATTTCTTTTAAGAGCTTTGGCTGTACGAATGGGCCTTTCTTTAAAGATCTACTCATTTAGAAATTGTTCCTCCTTCCTTACTTTTCATTTCTTCTCTTTACGATGTACTGGTTAGAAGCCTTATGCTTTGATCTGGTCTTATAACCCATAGCCGGTTTACCCCAAGGAGTAACAGGACCAGGACGACCAACTGGAGCCTTACCTTCACCACCACCATGAGGGTGATCGTTAGGGTTCATAACCGAACCACGAACTGTAGGTCTGATTCCCATATGTCTCTTACGACCAGCTTTACCAATGTTGATGTTGCCATGTTCATTATTGCCAACCTCACCAATAGTAGCTTTGCAATTCATTCTAATCTTTCTTACTTCTCCGGAAGGAAGTCTTACCTGAGCGTAATCATCTTCCTTAGCCATGAGCTGTGCAGCATTACCAGCAGCTCTGCAGAGCTGAGCACCTTTTCCTGCTTTAAGTTCGATGCAGTGAATAAGAGTACCTACCGGAATGTTTGCAAGTGGAAGTGAGTTTCCGCTTACGATATCTGCGTCCGGACCAGAGAGAAGTTTATCGCCAACCTTTAAATCTTGAGGAGCAATAATGTATCTCTTTTCACCATCTGCATAAAACAGAAGAGCGATGTTTGCGCTACGGTTAGGATCGTATTCAATAGTCTTAACTGTTGCTGGGATACCATCTTTGTCTCTCTTGAAATCGACGATTCTGTACTTTGGTCTGTAACCGCCGCCCTGATGACGAACGGTGATGCAACCGCGGTTGTTACGACCGCTATGTTTCTTTAAAGTTTTTGTTAATTTCTTTTCCGGAGTGGAAGTTGTAATTTCTTCAAATGTAGAAACTGTCATTCCTCTTAAACCCGGAGTTGTTGGTTTATACTTTTTAATTCCCATTTTTATTTACCTCCTGGTTTACAGTCCTTCGAAGAATTCAATTGGCTTGCTGTTTGCGGAAACAGTTACGATTGCTTTCTTGTAAGCAGCTGTTCTACCAACATGAACGCCCTGTCTCTTAAGCTTGCCATCAAAATTGCTTGTGTTAACACGGATTACTTCTACATCGAAAGCTTGTTCAACTGCGGCCTTGATGTCGTTCTTTGTTGCAGTTGTAGCAACTTTGAATGTGTACTTCTTGTTAGCTGAATCTGCCATACTCTTTTCAGAGATGATAGGAGCTAAAATTACGTCATAAGGAGTCTTCATTATGCATATACCTCCTCAATCTTCTTAACAGCATCCTGAGTAAGGATGAGGCTGTTGTGATTTACTATTTCGTAAACGTTCATCTGAGGAACCATACTTACCTGAACACCAGGAATATTAGCTGCGCTCTTCATAACGTTTTCATTCTTTTCTCCGGTTACGATTAAAGCTTTCTTATCAGCCTTGATAGCATCAAGAACTTTAATCATTTCCTTTGTCTTTGGCTCTTCGAAGTTAAGAGAATCAAGAACAATGATTTCTTTTTCAGCAAGCTTACTTGAGAGGATAGAGAACATTGCGAGTCTTCTAAGTCTCTTTGGAATGCTGTATCTATAACTTCTTGGCTTTGGAGCGAATGTTACGCCACCGCCAACCTGTGTTGGATCAGTTGTAGAACCTTGTCTATGACGACCTGTTCCCTTCTGTCTGAAAGGCTTACGTCCGCCTCCTCTAACCTCTCCTCTGGTCTTAGCGCTTTGTGTACCCTGACGACCATTAGCGAGATAATTCTTTACTACAGCATGAACTGCGAATTCGTTAGGCTCGATTGCGAAGATGCCATCGTTAAGCTCGATTGTGCCAGCTTCTTTTCCAGCCATGTTAAGCATTGTTAACTTTGCCATTTACTTTACCTCCTTCGCGTCCTACTTATCATTCTGACCTTTAACTGCATACTGAACCTTTACAAGACCACCCTTGTTTCCAGGAACAGCTCCCTTAACGAGAAGCAGATTTCTGTCAGCTATTACTTTAACGAGTACGACATTCTGAACAGTTACTGTGTCGCGGCCGGTTCTACCAGGAGCCTTGTTACCAAGGAATACTCTTGATGGATATGTAGCAGCAGCAAGACCGCCAGGAAGTCTCTTGTGCTTGGAACCGTGAGTCATAGGACCTCTGCGGTGTCCGTGTCTCTTGATATTACCCTGAGTACCTTTACCTTTTGAAGTACCAGTAACATCGAGCTTTGCACCTTCTTCGAAATCAGCAACAGATATTGTCTGTCCGAGTTCGTAAGATTCACCTTCAGCAAGACGAATTTCTGTTAAGAATTTCTTAACGCCTACGCCTGCTTTTGCAAAGTGACCTGCTTCAGGTTTATTCACTCTGCTTTCCTTCTTGTCTTCGAAACCGATTTGTACAGCATTGTAGCCATCAGTTTCAAGTGTCTTGATTTGAGTAACAGCGCAAGGACCAGCCTCGATAACTGTTACCGGAATCATTTCACCCTTGTCGGAGAAGATCTGTGTCATGCCGACCTTCTTACCTAAAAGTGTTTTCATGTTTTTCCTCCTAATGTTTACAGCGGATTGGCTCCGGCAAATGCCGTCCAATCATTCTAAGCACATTAGTATATTTACCTAATTGCTTACTAAAGTTTAATTTCGATATCAACGCCAGCTGGGACATCAAGCTTTGTTAAAGCATCTGTTGTCTTTGGAGTTGGGTTAATGATATCAATCAGTCTCTTGTGAGTTCTCTGTTCGAACTGTTCACGACTATCTTTGTACTTGTGTACAGCACGAAGGATTGTAACAACTTCTTTTTCTGTTGGAAGTGGAATTGGGCCGGAGACTTCAGCACCTGTCTTCTTTGCAGTATCCACAATCCTTTCAGCACACACATCTAAGGCTGTATGATCATAAGCCTTGAGTCTGATTCTGATTTTTTGACTACTCATTTTAATTTTCCTTTCTTTCTTGCCCTTAAGGATGGCTATTGGCCGGGGGTTATACGCTTTAGCGTCCGGCATGGCTATTGCTTAAGATTGTTTTTGGCACATTATCGCTATATCTGTGCCCGGTTGCTAACTCGCGGTTCTCATAGCGGGTTCATTCTAAAGGATTGCTTTCTTGAAAAATGTTGAATTTTCAAGGCTTTCGCAAGTTCCATGACATCTGCTTGTTAGGATTGTGGTTGTACCACGCACCCAAGCGTTTCATAGACTTACCCTCAAATGAAAACGCACGAGAATACCGTCGCCGCCCTCACGGGGTGCGACAATTCTCTGCTAAAATTACCAGATAGCGCTGCAACTTTTAGCATCAGCGCATAGACGATGAACGTTGATTTTTCAATACTTTGCGGTGCCGATGTCGGCCCTATGCAAGGCTTGAAAAAGACTGTAAAATCGCCTAAAGCAAGCTCGATTATAATACAGCAAAAAAATAGTATATGCAAGTACTTTTTTAAAAATTTTTTCCACAAATAAAGCTTTATTTTTCAAGGATTTTAAGAGTTATCCACTGGCTATATTTTGCCACGATGCCAAGTGTTTCATAATATTATGTAAACCAACTATGGATAGAATACCGCTATAATCCCCTCCACAA
>JAZUJE010000025.1:0-31901 GCA_045642565.1 Anaerovoracaceae bacterium
ACTAGTTTCCCCTGTTATTCCCACAACCCAGCAATATATTGAAGGCTGGTACCAATTCAGCAACACTCACTACAAATCAAGATCTAATCCATATACAATTTCAGAAAGCATAACCACTTGCAATGGCGAGCCTGTCAGATCGAAATCGGAAAAAATCATTGCCGACATTTTTTCACAACATAATATACCTTATATATACGAGCCCGAAATTAGACTTAAGAATAACTATTCATTCTTTGCTGATTTTCTGTTACTAAATGTCCGGACACGAAAAGAATATGTTTTTGAACATTTTGGAATGATGGATGATCCAGATTATGCGCGAGAAGCACTTAAAAAGATTACTGATCTATCACGCGATGGATATTTCATGGGAGATAAGTTAATTTGCACTTTCGAAAGAAGCGACATGCCCCTAACCCGTGGCACTATTGAGTTATATATTGAGAAATTTTTTAAGATATTGTAACCTATTACTAATGAAACCCGTCTATATAAGTGAAAGGCCTTAATTATCGTTTCCATAGCCACACAATTTGCGGCACATACATAAAACACATGAACGATTTAGAAATTTTACAACTTTATAATGAACGTAATGAGGGTGCGATAGAAGCAACTCGCGAAAAATATGGAGCATATTTAATGCGCGTTGCTTACAAGGTCCTCGCAAATTACGAAGACAGCGAGGAATGCGTTTCTGATGGCTACTTAAAAGCTTGGAATTCAATTCCACCAGCAAGCCCAAATAGCATTAAGCTGTATGTTGCAAAACTCGTGCATAATGATGCAATCGACAAACTCGCTTGCCGGAGTGCGGAGAAGCGTGGTCATGGGGTAACTCCGGCATGTTTAGACGAACTTGCCGAATGCATCGCTGACGAGAGTGCAAATTTTGAATTTGAAAACGCAACTGAAATCATAAACCAATTCTTGGAAAAGCAAAAACCAAGAAACGCAAAAATGTTTGTGCGCCGCTATTGGTATATGGATTCAATCGCAGAAATCGCAACCTACATGAATTGCTCGCAAAGCAATGTAAAAACTACTTTGTTTAGAATGCGTGGCGAACTTAAGGACGAACTTGCAAAAGAGGGTATCTATGAATAAAGAAGAATTGTTAAAAGCTGTCGGCAACATTGACGACAAATATATTGAAGCCGCAGAAGAAAAACGCGACAAAATTGCTCCACGAAACAAAGTGGCAATCGGCATGTTAAAGTCTAATACTACACGTAAACTTAATTTTCGAGTTGGGCCATGGGTTAAGGGCTTTGCCGCAGTTGCCGCAGCGTTTATAGTTTTACTTACTGCCGGAGCTTCCGGCTGGCTATTAAAAGGCGCCGGCAAGAGTGCTCCAATGGACGCTGCTGACACTGAATACATATATAGCGACGCTGGCGCGAGAGAAATGTCCGAAGAAAGTTTTAATAACGGACTTAAATTTGATGCTGACACCGCAGTTAATGAATCTTTTTCTGCGACCGACTTATCAAAGCTAAAAGAAACAGAAGGCGTGTTCGAACCTTACGAAGCACCTCACGAACAAAAGCTCGTATACAATGCATTCTTGTATCTGCAAACTGAAAATTATGACAAGTCATTTACAGCTTTAAAAAAATTAGTCTCAGATCTTGGCGGTTATTTCGAAAGTCAGTCAGAAAGCAATGGCAACTATTATTCGAACACAAGCAAAAGTGGTTATTGCACTGTTAGAATTCCAACTGCAAATTATGAAGCATTCATGAGCGCAATTGGTCAATCATGGCATGTAGTTAATAAAGACGAGAGCATTAGTGATATTTCTGAACAATATTATGAAACTCAGGATAGACTTGAGACTCTTAAGATCAAAGAAGAACGACTTCATGAGTTATTAAGAGAAACAACAAACTTAAGCGATATCATCACACTTGAAGATCAACTTAGTAACACTGAATATCAGATTGAGCAGCTTACAAATGCAATGAAGGGCTACGATAAGCAAGTTGATTATTCAACCATCAACATCACCCTTGATGAAGTTACTCAAATGGGAAATACCGTTGGCAGTGAGGGCTTCGGCAAGAGACTTATTCGTGCAATCAAAAATGGATTTAGAAACTTCGGCGAAGGTGTAGCAGACCTAATTGTTTGGATAGGCTATAACGTAATAGAGATTATCATTGCCGCAGTCGTGATAATTCTCATTTGGAAATTCCATCTAATTAGAAAATTTATTAATTGGATAAAGAGATAATAAAGTTGTCCTAATTCTTAGAAAGATAAAACTAGAATCACAACCATAGCAATAAAAAGACCCGCTCGGATTTCCGAGCGGGTTTTAAATAAGTTCAGAAAAACTTTATGCCTCAGCCTTAGGAGCTTCAGCAGCTGGAGTTTCGGCTTTAGGAGCCTCAACCTTAACTACTGGCTTTTGACCAGGCTTTGGAATGACATGAATAATATGTCTTGGGCACTTGTTTGCGCACATTGTACAATTCTTGCACTTTGTGTAATCAATCTTAGCTAAATTACCTTCAACATGAATTGCATCAAACTTACATTCCTTTTCGCACAGCTTGCAACCAATGCAACCTGCACTACAAATCTGGTTAACAACTTTACCAGGATCAAGTGAAGAGCAACCAACATAAACTCTGCTTGTCTTTGGAACCATTTCGATAATCTTCTTTGGACAAACATTAGAGCAAGCGCCGCAGCCTACACACTTTTCCTTATTAACCTTTGCAACACCATTGCAAACCTCGAGCGCACCGAACTGGCAAGCCTTAACGCAATCACCAAATCCGATACAACCAAATTTACATTCGCCAGGGCCACCAAAGAAATCTTTAGCAGCGTTGCAAGACTTAAATCCCTGATAATCCATTGCCTTCTTAGCGGCATTGTCATAACCAGAGCAAAGAACAGTAGCGACAACCGGTTCTGACGATCCGGCAGAAACGCCTAAAATTTTAGCAATAGCCTCTGCAGCAGCCGCTCCGGCAGGAGCACACTTATTACAAGGCAGATCATGATCAGCAGCAAGTGCTGCAGCATAATCATCGCAACCTGCATAACCGCAAGCACCGCAGTTAGCACCGGCGAGCTTTTCACGAATCTTTGTAGCTGTCTCATCAACAGGAACAGAGAAAACAATTGAAGCAATTGTCAAAAGAACTGCACAAATTACTGCAACTATTACTGTAAGGAGTACAGGTGATATAAATGCTGACATCTTCCTACCTCCTACTTAAAAATGTTTTCTACCATTCCGCTGAAGCCCATGAAAGCTAAGCTTGTGATGGAAGCTGCAACAAGAGTGGATGCTACGCCTTTGAAAGGCTTTGGATATTCGTTGTCTTCAATCTTAGAACGAACCCCTGCAAAGAGGAACATAGCAAGCATGAAACCAACGCCGCTGCCGAAGGAGTTTACGAGAGACTGAACAAAAGTATAATTTTCAGTAATGTTCAGAACGCAAACACCAAGTACAGCGCAGTTTGTTGTAATTAATGGAAGGAAGATTCCCAAAGCTTTATGAAGTGATGGGAGTGACTTCTTCATGAAAATTTCGATAAACTGTACGAGAGCTGCAATTACAAGAATAAATACAGTTGTCTGCATATATTCAATACCAAGAGGCTCAAGTAAAAGCTTCTGGATTGGCCATGTAACAGCAGTAGCAAGTACCATTACGAAAATTACGGCAATACTCATTGGCATTGCGCTGTCCAACTTCTTAGATACACCAAGGAATGGACAGATACCGAGGAATCTTACAAGAACATAGTTGTTTGCAAGAACTGCGGCCATGATAATCATTAACATTTCTTTCATTATTCTTCACAGCCTCCTTCTTCAAACATATTGCAAGCAGCTGCACCAGGGCAACCCATGCACTTATTCTTTCTCTTTGATTCAACCTTACCCTTAGTAATGTAATTTACTAAAGCGATTAAGCAACCGAAAGTAAAGAATCCACCAGGAGCAAGAAGCATCAAGCCGAATGGTTGAAGTGCTCCGTTGCCGGAAACAATCTGAAGTCCAAATATTGAACCATTACCAAGGAGCTCTCTGATGCAAGCCATTAAAGTTAAAGCAACCGTATAACCAAGACCCATACCGATACCATCAAGAGCAGAATCAATAACACTGTTCTTGTTAGCGAAAGCTTCGGCACGCCCAAGGATAATACAGTTAACTACAATCAGAGGAATATAAAGACCAAGTGCCTTATCAAGAGCAGGCAAGAAGCCCTTAATAACCATCTGAACGATAGTTACGAAAGTAGCGATTACTACAATGTAGCAAGGGATACGTACATTATCAGGAATAACCTTCTTTAAAGCGGAAATCAAGATATTAGAGCAAGTGAGTACGAAGAGTACTGATAAGCCCATGCCGATACCATTGATAGCCTGTGTTGATACAGCCAGAGTTGGACAAGTACCAATTACAAGTACAAGGATAGGATTCTCTTTGATAAAACCGTTAGTTAAGATAGAAAGTTTACTCTTCTTTTCCATTATTGAGCACCTCCGATCTTTGCATACTGTTCAAGAGCTGCGCTTACTGCATTAAACACACCCTTTGATGAATATGTAGCACCTGATACAGGAGCAACATATGTAGCAGCATCAGCTTTGTCTGTCATCTGAATTGTTGTCTTTCCAGTGAATTTAGCTGCATGATCAGGCAATGTTGTCTTTGAACCAAGACCCGGAGTTTCGTTAGAAGCATCAGTTACCTTGATAGCTTCAATACTTCCTTCCGGAGTAATTGCAGTCATAACTGTGATGTTACCACCAAAGCCTTTGCTTGCTGCAGTGATAACATAACCAACTCCGTTTTCACTTTCATATACTTCTGTAACGCCATCAACAAGATCACAATCAACCTTATTAAAGGATGATGCTTCAGGCATAACTTCCTGACGAGCTGCATTAGCATTATCAATTGTTATCTGTTCAATTAAAGGAGCTGTAACGCCATTTACTGCTGCGAGCAAAAGTGCAGCAACAAGACAAATAACTCCAAGAACAATAGTAGGTGCGAATTTTTCTTTCATTACTTTGCACCTCCCTTTGGCACGCCGTTAAGTTTCAAACGTGTCCAGTTATCAATGTGAGGTGTCAGTATGTTCATAAGCAGAATTGCGAAAGAAACGCCTTCCGGATATGCACCGAACTGACGAATAAGCATTGTCATAACACCACAGCCAGCACCAAAGATAAGCTTACCTGCAGGGTTAATAGGTGATGTTACATAATCTGTAGCCATAAAGATTGCACCAAGCATAACGCCGCCGGCCAAAACATCAAAGAGTGGATTTCTGCCAAATACAGCTGAAAGAATAGCAACAACTGCAATAAAGCTTACAGGGATTTCCCATGTAATTACCTTTCTAACTAAAAGATAAATACCACCAATAAGAAGTGCTATTGCAGAAACTTCACCCATAGAACCATTGATTGTTCCGAGGAACATCGAAAGTGTACTTGGAAGTTCTGCACCCTTTGTATAAAGAGCAAGAGGTGTTGCACCTGTCATAGCATCTCCGGCAGCAGCAACAATTGCAGGATCCATCTTTTCGGTTACTTTCCAGTTAGTCATTGCTGAAGCGAAACCAACAAAGAGTGCAATACGAGCTACGATAGCAGGGTTGGCAAAGTTTTCACCAAGACCACCAAAGAGCTGCTTAACAATTATGATTGCGATAAAGCAACCAACGATTGCCATCCAGAACGGGAATGTAACAGGCATATTAAATGCTAAGATAACACCAGTAACTGCGGCGGATAAATCACCGATAGTCTGTGGTCTATGCATAAATTTTTGCCAAGCCCATTCAAAGATTACGCAAGCAGCAGCACAAACAAGTGTAAGTGCTAATGCTCTAAATCCGAATACATAGATAGAAACAAGAAGTGATGGGATGAGTGCGATAAGCACGTCTCTCATAATGCTTGTTGTATCTACAGGATTGCATACATGAGGAGCGGAAGAAACAATTAAACCAGTTCTCTTATCTGCCATTACTTCTTTCCTCCTTCCTTTTCAGCTGCAGCAACTGCGGCTTTTTCAGCCTTAGCTTTCTTTGCAGCATCATCTGCCATAACTAAGCCCTTAGCTTGTTTAATTTCGAAGTTAAGAGGCTTTCTTGCAGGACATGAGTATGCGCAGCAACCACAATCCATGCAAGTCATTACATTGTATTTTCTTAATAAATCTACATCCTTGTGCTTGAAAGCTCTGGAGAGCTTAGCTGGCATAAGGTTCATAGGACAACCGCGAACGCAGCGACCGCAAGATATACAAGCAGTTTCTTCTGGTCTTTCGGCAAATGCTTTGTCGAAACAAAGAATAGCATTGTTACCCTTTTGTACTGCGAAATCATCGCTTGGAATAGCTCTACCCATCATAGGTCCGCCAAGAAGAATCTTGCCGGCTTCTGCGGTAAGTCCTCCGCAGAACTCAATGATGTCAGAAATCTTTGTTCCGATAGGAACTTCGATATTCTGTGGTTTAGCAACAATATTTCCATCAACTGTAAGACTCTTTGCAACAAGAGGCATACCTGTTGTTAAGAATTGCTGAAGCTTCAAAATAGATGTGCAGTTAGAAACAATTACACCTACGTCTGCAGGAAGTTTGCCAGCGATAAGATGGCGACCTGTTGTTTCGTAAATGATAACTCTTTCAGCGCCCTGTGGGTAAATCTGACGAAGTTCGAAAACAGTAATATCTTCGCTTACACTTGCAAGAACTTCTTTAAAAGATTCAATTGCATCTGGCTTGTTGCCTTCGATACCGATGATAGTTCTCTTAAGTCCGAGATACTTCATGATAGTTTTGCAACCGTCTACGATGTCTCTTGCATGAGCAACCATAGTCATATGGTCTACTGTGATGTAAGGTTCACATTCTGCTCCGTTGACAATAAGAGTGTCAACTTCTTCAGGATTCCTTGGATTATATTTAATGTGTGTTGGGAATGATGCACCACCCAAACCTACAAGACCACTTGCACGAACTGCGGCAAGGAATGAAGCCTTGTCGGTAACAACAGGAGCTTTAACAGTTTCTGCAATTTCCTGTTTACCATCAGCTTGGATTACAACATTTGTGTCCACACGGCCAGAGGAAGTCATAAACTTCTCAATGGCAACAACTTCGCCCGAAACACTTGCATGAATCGGGGCACACATAGGAGCAGCATTGTCTCCTATGATTTGACCAACCTTAACATGATCGCCTACGGCAACTGTAGGTTGGCAAGGGGCACCTATGTGCTGAGACATTGGTATAAACACTTTCTCCGGAGTAGGCATTGGCATAATGCTCATGCCGGCAGTGTTTTTGCAATGGTCAACATGGATTCCCTTAAGATGTTTTCCTGAACTCATTGCTTTTCTCCTTAAATAAAAGCTAAAAATAATTTCGATTTTACGTGTCTTGCAACCGCACGTAAAACTAAGCGAACAGAAGTTCGCCCGATACCTATTTTACGCCATTTTTTGTCTTTTTTCAAATAAAAACTGCACTGCTAAATGCAGCGCAGTTAAATAAGCGATAGCCCAAGTTTACAACAGATCAAAAGAATCTATAATATCGCCCTGAGTCGTGATAAAGACCGCTTTATAATCTGGATATCCCTTAAAGAAATCTAAAGCTTTTGACGGCCCTAATAAAATCGAAATAGTAGCAAGCGCATCGCAAATACACGAGCTTGGGCCTATAACACTCGCCGAACTAAGCTCTACCTCAGCCGGCTGGCCTGTTCTGGAATCTAAAATGTGATGGTAAAACTTTCCAGCGGCATCAGTAAAACAGCGCTCGTAAATACCCGAAGTGACAACCGAATAATTAGGCTCACAAGAAACAGTTCCTATACTCTCCCTGTCCTCGAGCTTTTCGCCGTCACTAAAAGGTTTCTCGATTCCGACAACAAAATTCGAACCATCAGGCTTAAGCCCAATACAAATAATATTTCCTCCAAGAGAAATGATAGCCGAGTTTACCCCACCATCTTGTAAAAACTCTGAAACCCTATCAGCAATATATCCCTTGGCAATTGCACCAAGGTCCATGCTCTGTTTTGCAAGGGCTTCGGCAATCTCAAAACTTTCCGGAACAAAAGGTCCACCATTAGATCCGCTAAAATCCCACAGTTCTGATACAGAACCTAAATGGATGCAAAATGCTCCATCAGTTTTAGCCTCAAAATCTAAAGCTAAATCTACCAGCGATTGGGTTTCATCATCATACACTCCGGTAGAAATCTGGGATGTTGAAATCGTTCTCGATAATTTACCTTCATATTCACGTGCCAACGCAAAGGCATCAGCAATCAGCTTATCCTTTCCAGGCTCAAAAATTTTAATATAACAAAATGTATTAAGCAGCCAGTCTTCGCCATAAGAAAACTCCTGCTTTGCCTGCTCACCACAAGCCGCAAATACAAAGACTTGTGATATAATTAGTACAAGAATAATAATTCTTTTTATAAAATTTTTAACACTTAAATTTTTCATACAACTCTTATGCAAAAATATTTTAGAAAAGCAGATATCATATTGCTCATAATAATCCTTGCGCTATCCGTGCTTGGCTTTGTTGTGTTACGCAAAAATTCATCAAGCTCTTCTATCATCGAAATTTCAGTATCCGGCAAAACCGTAAAATCAATTCCACTCTCATCGGATGGCGAATACGAAATTAAAACCGACTATGGATATAATATCATCTGCGTTAAATCTGGGCAAGCATGGGTTGAAGACAGCGACTGTCCAAATAAAGATTGTCAGCGCTTCGGCAAAATCGATAGTGAGGGACAAATAATACTTTGCCTTCCGCACAAGCTTTCAGTACGCATAATCGGCGAGAAAGGAGGCAGCGATGCAATCTCATACTAATAGCAGCCTGCAATCTCGCACAAAAAAAATCGCGACAGCTGCGCTTCTCGCGGCTCTCGCTCTGATTTTCGGTTATATAGAATTTTTAATTCCAATCAGCATAGCAGCTCCGGGCATAAAGCTCGGTATCGCCAACATCGTTATCGTTGTTGCGCTCTATAAACTTGGATGGAAATACGCATTGCCGATAAACATCGTCCGCGTATGCCTTTCAGCACTGCTTTTCGGCTCTGTATTTTCAGCGCTCTATAGCCTTGCCGGAGCCATCCTCTCTTTTGCCGTAATGGTAATATTAAAGAAAAGTGACAAATTCAGCATTGCCGGAGTCTCCATGGCCGCAGGCGTTGCCCACAACCTCGGTCAGCTTATCGTCGCATGTTTCGCAATGCAAACAAGCGATGTGCTCTATTACTATCCGGTTCTGCTCATAAGCGGATTATTAACAGGAATAGCAATAGGAATCCTTGCAAGCATCATACTCTCAAAACTTAAATAGCATATCGCTATATTTAAAACAGCAACCGGTAATGGTTGCTGTTTTTATTTATATTCTTGTTCTTTAAATTTTGAAGATAGAGCAAATTTAAAATATGCACAATATCCAAAAGCCGCGGCGCTTATAACAATTAAGAGGATCGCTATTATTGATAATGGACTTTTTTCATTTGCCACTCTGATACAATCTGAAACTTCCCAATTTAATTCCAGCTGATTTAAAACCTCTTCGTACTTACCAATCTCTTCATTTACAGAATCAAGCTCTTCGCCAATGTCCGAAGAAATCTCATCATATTCTTCCTTGGCTTTTTCATATTCGGTACTGTTTTTCTTTAGCTGGTCTTTTGCTTTGCTAACCTCTTGTTTTGCTTTATCTAAATCAACAGAAGCTTCATCGTACTTTGCTTTGTTGTTATCATATGTTTTAAGGCCTTCTAAATATTCATTGTACTTTTCATCATATTCTTTTTGAGAAGCTTTTATCTTATCGTAAGCTTTAACAAAACTACTAGCTCTACTTTTTGTAGCTTTGTTTTGTGCAAGTTCCTTCTTGATAAGATTAAGTTCTGCGCTGACTTCATCAAATTTAGCTTTTTCCTGCTCGTACAATTCCTGGCCTTGAATGTACTCTTCATATTCTTTGTCATATGAACTTTGAGCATCATTAAGTTGTTGATATAAGCTGATAATTTCAGCATAGGCAGAGTCTCGAGATGCAAGCACGGCTTCAATAGTTAGACTATATTTACTCAACTCGCTATTTAACTGATTTTGCGTAGCACTAATTTCAGCTTTAGCCTTATCAAGATTGGACTTTAATACTGTTAGATTGGAAGATTTCTCATTTAGTTGACGTTCATGCTCTTGCAACCAATTTTCTTTATCACTGATCTCCTGCTCGGAATCTGATATTTTTTGCTCAAGTTCATCTAAATCTTTTATGCTATAGCCATATTTGTTTAATTCTTTTTCTAAACGATCAGTCGCTTTTTCAATCTCGGCCTTTGCGTCATCAAGCTTTTCTTTAGCGTCTGTCAGTTCGTTTAGTCCCTCAGCCAATTCAGTTTCATTGGTACGCATTTCGCTTTCGCTATCAGCTATTTGCTTTTCATAATCTTTAATCTGTTTTTCGCCACTGGAAAGCTTTGCAGAAGCATCATCCAATTCTTCTTTTCCCGACTGCAGCACTTCGGTTCCGACATCATTAATCGATGAATATTTATCTTGTAATTCATCAATCTTCTTTTCATTTTCCGCAGCCAATTGATTATATCGGTCTTCTTGCAAATCGCTTATATGTTCGCCAAGCAATTTTTCAGCACTTTTGTTTCCGTATATTTCAACTCCAACTGAAGTAAGCTTGTCGTCATGTAAATCTGCCGGGAGCATCATAGCATATACATCAGCATCATTTTTGCTGCTGAAGATTCCGGTGATTTTGTACTGAACATCATCCAAGTTAATATGATCGCCAAGCTTATAAGAAGCATCCTGATTATCACTGATTAATATTTCCCTATACTTATCCGGAAATCTTCCTTCAACCAAAGAAATATTATTTCCATTTATGGCATGTACTATTACATCTTTGCCGTCATCAGCTTTTTTAGTCACAATAGCATAAGCATTTCGAACAGATGAAAGGCTGCTAATTAGTTGCACATCTTCAAGGCTAAAGCCTTTGTCACATTTTATTTCATAATAATGAACTTCGCGGTTTTTTACACCGATAAGAAGTGCTATTCCCGCAAAGCAAATAAGTGCCACTGCTATTATCAAGTATTTAATTTTGATGTTTTTAATTATCACTTTAATTCTTTTATTTCTTTAAGATCTTCAAGATATGTGTAATCAATAATATTCAGTGGCAGGTCAATTTTATTCACGCCCTGCTTACTTACTTTGATTTCATCTACACATTCTTTTCCATCGCTTTCATATTTTTCATACAAATATACAGGGTAATTATCTTTAACTTCGATTTTAAGTTCTAATACTTTGTGCAATTCATTCTTATAAATATACAATCCCGAGAAATCATTGCCATAAAACTCATGATTTTTCCATACAAGTTCTCCCATATTAACATAACCACCAAGCTTGTTCAATCGTTCAAGAATCTCGTATGGTTGAAAGTAATGCTCGTCATAGTCGGCTTCTTGCTTAATATAAACATTGCTTTCATTGTCATATATCAAAGCATACACAATTTCATCTTCGATATAGCAATAAATATCCGACTCATCATCAGTGAAATGAACTATACCATCCGCATAGTCATAACTACTTAGATGCCCATTATTATTTTCCTCTATTTTGTAATTATTAAAACTATTAAATAAATGAGTCATCTCGGTATATCTCTTAAAATCAGTTTGCCTCGAGCACCCCGTAAGAGATAATACGATAACTAATAAAACTGCCAGCTTTTTCATCAGGCTTTCTCCCTACTATTTGTTATATTCCGCTTTCAGAATTACCATTCAATCAACTTTGCAGGAACAGGATCTTTATTAACCAAAATATCAGAAATTTTGCTGTTTCTCATCATAATAACTCGATCTGCCATTGCAGCAATCTCCTTGTTATGCGTAACAATTACAACTGTTTTATGATGGATCCTTGCCAGTTCCTCGAGCTTAACAATAATGTTTTTCCCATTCTCATAGTCTAAAGCTCCGGTCGGTTCATCACATAATATCAAGGATGCATCTTTAACCAAAGCGCGCGCTATAGAAACTCTTTGCTGCTGGCCTCCGGATAGTTGCGAAGGATAACTATCTTTCTTATCAGAAAGTGAAACAATATCAAGCACTTCATCTACTTTTGATTCATTATCCGCATCCAAAGCCATAGAAATATTCTCCTTGGCAGTTAATGTCTGAATCAAATTAAACGACTGGAAGACAAAACCGATATTTTCCTTGCGATACTTTGTCAACTTATAGTCATTATATTCACATATATTTTCACCGTTAAACAATACCTTGCCCGAGCTTGCATAATCGACGCCGCCAAGCATATTCAGTAAAGTAGATTTCCCGCTGCCCGAGCTGCCAAGTATAACAACAAGTTCTCCCTGGTATATTTCCAAATTAATATTATCCAAAGCTATAACCGTTCCTTCTCCTTGGCCATAACTTTTACATAAATTTTCAGTGCTGATTATAAACTTTTTATCCATAGTGTCCCACCTTAATCAGTCTTTTTCTTTTATTATTTCAACTACATCCCATTTCTTGATGCTTCTAACAACAAGAATGTGCGTAGCGACAACAAATACAATAACAATGGCAACTGTCAATATATACATACTCCAATCAGCTACAAAAGGATATTGCCTTGTTGGTACAGATATAAAATCAAGAAGGCTCTGTGCAAACAAGCTGCCAAACGACAGTCCAATCAATACCGCCAATGCAATTTGCAAGCTTGTTGTGATAAGCCATATCTTTGAAATATCTGAAACCTGATACCCTATCGTTCGCAAAACAGACAATTCTTTTTTTCTTTCATAAAGAGTGGTCTGCATAGTGTTCGACACAATTACATATCCAATCAATAATGAGAATACTATTATCATGACTGTCGCAAGATTATATATCTTATATTCATCTTCTGCGCCTTTTTTCTGAATGCTCGTATCTATTATTGCGCTAATATTATCACAACTATCCGTAAGCCTTGCCAGTTCATCACGGTCATTGCAATTTACTTTTACAGAATAATCATCTACATCCCATACATTTTCGATAGCATTATAACTGACATAACACTTTTCTCTCTGATACTCAGTTGTTATACCAACGACCTTAAATGGTTTGCTCCCTATGTATACAGTATCGCCGATTCCCGTTTTCAGCGATTTAGCACATCTATGATTAAGTATAATTTCATTATCCTTAGTTATATATTCACCTTTAAAGTTAAGATAATAATTCAGTTTATTATTATCAACAACTCCAACAAGCTTTTGTTCACTGGATGCCTCGCCATTGGATATAGTCATTATTTTGTAAGACATTTTTTCAATTGAACTGACATATGGCGAATTATTACAATTATCAATAAATTCATCCATTTGATTGTTATCAAAGAAGAGCTCATAATCATAATTCATTTTGATATCAAAGGATGTGTGCATTAAAACATTCTTAGAATGATAAAACGCAAGTGAAGCAAAGACCATAAGCACTACAAATGTCAAACAAAGACTTGAGATGACAAAACGTTTCTTGCTTCTGACAACAGAAGCCAGAGCATATTTTATTTTGATATCAAATCTGCCAAGCTTTTTATAAACAGCAATATTTTTACTATTTTCAGTTTGCATTTCATTGCTAAAACAATCTTTAGGAGATATTTTCTTAATATTCCCAAGAGCCATCACTACAGCTAATTGCCCCGAGCCAATAATCAGTAAAATTGCAAATAAGAAAACCATCCAGTTAAAGCTGTAATAAACAAGTGGCAAGCTGAATATTCCTAAATATATTCTAATAATAATATTTAATGCAACAAAACCTATCCCGACACCTATAAGAATCGATATCAAATTGGCAACTAAAACAATTCTGCTAAACAGCAAGCGTATATCTCTAATCTGATATCCTAAAATTCTTAAAACCGCGATATCTTTTTTATCCTGATCGATAATCTGTGTTAAAAACAGATAGCTAACAAAAGAAACAATAATCAAAAATACTATTGTCAATATGTATGAGGCTTTCTTTAAAGGTTCAATATTTCTGTCTAATAATTTTCCGGCTTCAGAGTCTTCATAAACAAAGCCTTCTAAATATTTATCTCCAAGTAATTTTTTCACCTCATTAAATACCGCCTGCTTATCGGCCCAGCTTTCAAATCTTACTGTGATGCAATTTGTCTTACCCTGAAAATCAGTATCTATTAAATATTCTTCAGGGATATAAGCGTAGCCCAAATCTTCAGAGAATGTATCTACGTATTTGTTTATATAAACATTTACACATTCCGGAGTAGTTATAGAGCGGCCAATACAAAAAGTGGTATCACTGTCATCTAAATCAATCTTAAGCAAATCGCCAACATTAACATCATTGTTGTCCAAGAATTTCTTGCTTACAGCTATGTTAGGATACTCAACGCTTTCGTCAATAGCATAAGTGTATAACAAACTGCTGTCACTTGAATCATATGTAGAAATGCGCAATGTAACATAAGCGCCATTATCCAATCTTGTGTTAGTATCAAACACAATCTTGTTATTAACGCTCTGTATATCCCCTATCTTGCTTATTTCATCTACAATATCGCTATCTATTATTTCCGTATAAAAATAAGCATCAGGAAAATGATAATCTTTAACAAAAGTATCATAGCTCGATTTAACCGAATCACATGAAAACACAAGGGCAAATATCATGCAAAAGCTAAGAGCTGCAGCCACGATAATTCCGATTATCAATTTCAAATATTTATGAATTAATGGTAATGTTAGTTTTTTAATCATAATAAGTAAGCAAGTTATTAAAAACGCAAGATTTGCATTGTTTTATGTCATTTTTTATAATATAATAATAATTCCTTTAATAAAAGAAATCAAGAATACTAATAATATTACGAAAAGAGAGAATAATTTTGTCAATCTTTTACTCTTTATTTAAAACTGCATCATGCATTGTCTCAAAAATTCTATATCATCCTCAGATAATGCGAAATGAAATTAAAAACGCAAAGGGGCCTTTTGTGTTGATGGCTAATCACCAATCAGCACTGGATGTAGTAAACATCGTCACTCAATGCAAGGAAAATTTCAATATTGTTTTTGGCAACAACTACTATTATTCCCTACCACGCATCGCACAAAAATTTGCTGATGCTTGCGGCGTAATTCACAAACAACAATTCCAAACACAGCCTTCCAATTTAAAAGCAATGAAAAATGTAATTGCACAAGGAAAACCACTTTTGATTTTCCCTGCCGGGCTTATGAGCGAAGATGGACTTTCTACCCCAATTCCGGAAGCAACCCCATCTCTTATGAAATGGCTTGGAGTTGATGTCTATATGGCTAAGTCTATATGTACTTACTTTGCCATGCCAAAATGGTCAAATAAGAAGCGCATTGGAAAAACAAAAGTAGATATCTTTAAAGTTCTTTCCTCTGATGAATTAGCAACACAATCTGAAAGTGCCATCAATAAAGTTATAAACGATGTATTGACTTTTGATGCCTATGAAGAGCAAGAAACTTGTCAGTTTAGCTTTAAACATGGAGACAATGCAGAGGGCCTGGAAAATGTAGTTTACCAATGCCCTGTTTGCAAAAGAAAATATACTATAAAATCTAATGGTAATCGATTGTTCTGTTCTGAATGCGGCTTTACACAAACCATGGATAAAATGGGATTCTTACATTGCGAAAACCCCGATTATGAGTTTAGGCATGTTTCTACATGGACTAAATGGATACTCGCTCAAAGAGAGCAGGAAATTCAAACAGATTTTTTCATGACTCTGCCTTGTAAAGTGAGTATCATGAATGGAAAAAAGAGAGGTTTTCGTCCTTCGGGTGAAGCTAATGTTACATTAACCGGAAGCTCTGTTATTTTAGATGGTACACTCAACGAAAAACACTGCCATATTGAAAAAGATGTTCTTGAATTTCCTTCCCTTCCGTTTGTCCCGGGAAAATGCTTTGAGATTCAGGATAATCTGATAAGCTATCGCTGTTTCCCAGATGATCCAAAAGTGGTCATGGAATGGATAAACACATTAAAGATTTTGCACAAACAAAGTTACTATAAAAATAAAAGCTGCCCAAGCTAACGCTTTGAGCAGCTTTTTCTTAATTAAATCTTATTTAACTATTCCCATATTATAAGGGTCGAGCTTTTCCATAATCGCATCCTGATTAAGCGATTCAGTTTTTAAAATCAATCTCATCCTATCCTGACTCATATCAAATTCAACAAACTGACAATCATCAAGCGGCATATTTTTACCCCAAAACTCTATAACATCCATCGCATCTTCAGATGTAAAAGTAAGCCCTTTAGCAAATTCCATTAATTTAGAAATTGCGTCGTCCGGATTCGGATGTCGTCTTACAGTTGTCGCATCGCTCGAGCCTAAAATTATAACATCACTTCCGATAACGGAAATGTCAATGGACTTTCCCCTCATACGAAAAGTAATATCGGCGTTAGTCATCATTTTAAAATTCTCAACAGCAGCTTTTATATCACCATAAGTATCAGCGACAATAATCATTTGTGCAGCTTCACCATCAGCCTTTATTGAACGCAAACTGTTGCCTTTTACATTCGCCGGAACCTTCTCAAGTTTTTTTGCTATTTCAAATTCCATATAAACTCTTCACCAATTAAATCTTTTATATCTGCCAATGCATCTTTTGCACGATTTACATAACCAGCCTTTACAAGGCTTTCATTATTTTCAAACCCAGATATAAGAGGAATAATCACAAAACGAATTCCATTTGCATCTCTATATTTATTTACCCATGTCGGAACAGCCTTTGCTTCGCAAAGCTGAGTTTCCCACTTAGACCATGAATACCAATCCATATCAGCTTTTTTAGGTTTCTTCGCAAAAATCTTAAACAGCTTATGATTATATTCATCTTCGGCCTTAAGTTCAAAGCTTGTTCCATAGACTTTATATCCTGAAACGTTTCCATCATGTTTTGCCGACTCTAAAACATTGATACTAATCTCTTCGCCATCTTTTGCAATCACATAAGATCCATCGTCTACAGGATAAGAAACCAAATCAAAATCAAGCATAGCAATTAAACCTTGCTCGGTATAATGATTATCTAAAGTCTCGGCCCTTTGATTGGAAATGTAATTGCCTATCGAATAATAAACAGGAACATCATTCACATAAGAGATTTCTTGAATTACATGCGGATGGCTCGCAACTATTGCATCCGGCTTTGCTTCTGCAATTTTTTCTGCGATATATTCCTGACGTGCATTTGAATGTCTTTGATATTCATCGCCCCAGTGCAAATAAACAATCGTTATATCCGATCTATCCTGGCACCACTTTACTTCTGCTTTAATATTTTCAATATCCAAATTAAGATAACTTGTATCTGCATATTGTCTAAAAGTGTTGTAATAATCTACAGCATCGCTTCTCATTGCGCCGCCATTCATCGTTCTGTTTGTGTCGCCTCTGGATGTTTCATAAGCATAAGCAACAACACCGATATTAATTACTTCACCATCTTTAACAAGCTGATAAACAATAGAGCGATTCTGATCGGTGTTTGTCCTGCATCCAACAACCTTAAGCCCTGCATCTTGTAAAACTTCGACAGTTCTTTTCGCCCCATCAAGCCCGCTATCATTCATATGATTGTTAGCAAAAATCCCGATATCTACCCCAGCATTTTTAAGTGCACCAGCTAAGCTGTCCGGAGTTCTGAAAGCCGGATACCCGGTATAATCGCCACCGGGAAAAGTACATTCAACATTAGCCATGCAAAGATCGGCATCTGACATAATGCTGCTCACATATGAATAGTTATCACTAAAATCATATGATCCATCAGCTTGCTCTGCCGCATTTAGCTGTGGCATATGCGCCATAACATCACCGCACATAGCAATGCTTATATGTATAGACTTTTCATCCGGGACAACCCCAATAGAACTAAATTTGGTCTCGCCACAAGAAGCAAGACCAAACAGCATAGCAAATATTAAAACTACTACGCAAATTTTTTTCTTCATAAATTAGTTAACAGCTTCAACAGAAGCAACATCATCAGCAAAAAGTTCTTTTAAAATTTGTTCGATTCCGCCCTTTACAGTTGCCTGAGCATGAGGACAGCCCGCACAATGACCTTGCAGTTTTACTTTAACTACTTTATCAGAAGTATATTCAACAAATTCTACATCGCCACCATCTCTTTGAAGAAATGGTCTAATCTGCTCTAATGCATCCTTAATCTTTTCTTCCATTATGCTTTCTCCTTATATTTCTTTTCTAAAGTTTTGCTCCATACCGGAACAGCTGTATATTCGGCTTTAATCTTTCCGTTCACTACTCGTTCAATAACTACATCTTTTACAGGGTCACCGTTTCCGGCTCTAAATGTTATGCTTCCGGTCGAACAAACAAGTTCACGAATTCTGCTCATAGCATATTGCAGATTCTCACTGTTTCCAGCACCACCGGCATCTTCAATTGCTTTAAGCGCTAATAAATATGCATCAAACCCAAGAGCCATAGCTTCGCTTGGTGTAGTTGTTTTATAATAGCTCTTTACCGCAGTAAGGAAAGTTTCTGTCATTTCTGTTGCCGCAGCCGCTTTATCAAAAGCAGCTACATATGCCACGCCTTCAAGATGATTTGAATTCTTTCTTTCGGCATCTTCTGAAGCCTGCAATATATTAGCCCAATCGCTGGCGCCTACCCATTCAAAATAGTATCCTTTTTTATAGGCTTCATAAATTACACGCTCGCCTTCGTCAGCAGCTGATGGGAAAAATACAGCTTTAACTCCGGCCTCTTTAAAGCGATCAAAATAAGGGCTCATATCAACTGCACCCGACCCATTATATTCATAAACCTGAACATAATTATCGCTTCCGTAAACCTCTTGAATCTTTGCCTGGAATCTTTCAATTAAGGCCGTAGCACGTTCGTCATCACTCTTCTTTAAAACAGCACAAGTGACAGGCTCATAATCATTATAATTCTGAGAAATATTTCCTGTATATTCACCCGCTGCTTTAAGCTCTTCCTCTTTAAGCAAAATAGGTAAATGCTCGATGATATATTTTGCAGCACCATTACCTTGAAAAGCATCTACAACGTCAACTCTAAAGAAATAATCTGTTGTAGTTGTAATTAAAGGATTAGTGCAACTTGGGCAAACACATACAACTTTGTTTTCTTCAAAGATATCTGTTGCAGCCATAGTCAAAATATTGCTGTAACTACCAATAACGATGTTGCATCCGGAATCAACCAATGCCTGAGCTGCATCTACTGCATATTCAGGCTCTGAATGATTGTCTTCAAAGACAAGCTCTACAGTCTGATCAAGAACCTTAGGGAACAATTTATTAGCCAATCTTATTCCGCGAATCTCGTCCTCGGCATCAGCGGCATATTTTCCCGTTTGCGGTTCAAAAACCCCAATCTTAATAGAGTTTTTATCTAACTCCGCAGTAATCTTTTCCCCGTTTATGGTTTTTATGAAATTGTTTAAAGTTTGAGAAACGCCAAGCTCATCCAAAATGCTTGCATCACAAGCACAAAGGCCAATCAGCATGGCTAAGCTCAAAATTATACATAATACTTTTTTCATAACCCTTATATTATAGCATAATTTGAGGTATAAAAAAACCGGTGTCCACTTCAAAGAAATGAAACACCGGTTAGATACCCATTATTTAGTATAATTGTAGAACACTTGAGCAAGCTCTGCCCTCGAGCAAAGCGCTGTCGGAGCCAAAAGCTTAACCCCATTATTTAGACGGCCATTGATATATTTGTTATATACAGCCCATTTTACAGGCTCTACAGCATATCTTGAAACCTCAGCTGCATCTTTAAATCCATCTAAGCTTCCTTGAGTCAAATCGCCGCCCTTAAATTTTGTATAACGATACAGCATAGCAGCAAGTTGTTCTCTGGTTATAGGGTCTTCCGGGCCAAAATATTCTTCAGTATACCCGGTTACAATACCATTGGCATAAGCCCATGCTATTCCCTCTTTGTACCAGTTCTGACTTAAGTCTATAAACGGTGCCGGAGTTTTAAACTCAGGAGATCCTTCCAATCTATAAATCATAACGGCAACCATACCTCTGGTTGTGATAATATTCGGTCCAAATTTATCGGCCGCAACACCATTCATATATCCTTTGTCCGCACAATACATAACGGCATCATAATACCAATCACTTGTGCTGATATCTATAAATAGACGAGATGGTACAACCGGTTCTACAGGTTTAGATGGGGAAGGACTTGGTGGAATAATAGGCCAGATAGGGTCTTTGCCATTAGGCTCATCACCAACCAAAACAACAACTTTTCCAAAACTTTCAAAGTTTGCTGTTACCGTTCCATTAGAAGCAGTTGCCTCAACCACATTCCATGTTCCACTTGCATCCTGAACCAAAATAACAACAGTATCAGTAGCTTTCACGCCATCAACTTTGAAAGTCATTTCTACAGGATAAGTTGGACTAATATATGGAGTTTCACTAAATTTAAAAAGTTCTCCGGAAACAGAATAATTTGTAATCAGATTATCTACATCAGTTTTAAGACCTAAACCACTGACAAAATTTTCAGCAGAGCCTGCGGCTTGTAAAGCTTGTACAACAAAGTCTCCTTCTGAAAGATAAGCGGCATAAATTTGTCCATCGCCATTTTGGGAAACAGTTTTTCCGTCATCATCTTTAGCAATAACAATAATGTCACCGCCGTCATAATCTATATTCATTTCCTCTTCTGCAAAGATACAAATCGAAGCAGATAAAATCATAGCAAGTATAAGTAATATGCTCAGAATTTTCTTCATTTTTTCTTTTCCTTCCTGTGGCGAGCTTCATCACTGTAGTAATAATAACCGTGATAATAGCCATGATAATAGCCACCATAGTACTTACCATAATAAGCAGGATTCTTAAGATTAACTCTGTTGACAACAACGCCCATAAGCGCGCATCCGGCAGATTCAAGTTGCTTTAACGAGCTTGCAATTAAGCCTCTTGGAGTAACGCCGCCTCTTACAACCAGAAGTGCACCATCGCAATGACTTGCAATCAAGTCACCATCGGAAATGTTTGCCATCGGCGGAGTATCAACAATAACATAATCAAGCTGTTCTGACAAAGAATTTAATAATGCCGGAAATCTTTCGCTTTGGAATAACAAAGCCGGATTAACAGCTGTTCTAAATACAGGAACAAAATAAAGCCCCTTGTAATTGGTAGAATAAATTACATCATTAATATTTGCTTTTCCGGCAAGATATTGCAAAAGTCCATCAGGATTTTCATCTTCGGTTTTAAGACCAAATTTTGTGCGAAGCTGTGACTTTCTTATATCAGCATCAACAACGCCAACTTTATATCCGGCTTCTGCAAGAAGTATTGCTAAATTTACAGCAATAAAAGATTTACCTTCAGCAGCAATACTTGAAGTGACAACTATTTTTTTAAATTGTTCCCCGCAAAATGAAAAGTTTACACGAAGCCTGTTCAACGCTTCTCTTGCGCCATAGTCAAGTTCACTTGGGACAGTAATTTCTAAATGCTTCATTTCTTGTGCCCCTTCTTTGGTTCAACTTCAGGTATAAGTGTAAGTGGAGTAATATTGAAATATCTTTCAAGATCTTCTGATGTCTTGATAGTATCATCAAGAAGATGTCTAATTACACAAATTATAAAATAAACACCGGCTAAAGCCACAGCCCCTATTATGCAATTCTTTGTAAGATTCGGGCCTGATGGTTCTTGCGGAAGTACAGCGTCTTCTGCGATATGAGGCTTATTACTTTCCATAACCTCCGGAAGCCACGATACGGCAAGCTCTGCCATCTTGTTTGCAACATTTCTCGAAAGCTTTGGATCGGTGGTAGTAGCTGTAATCTTAATAATACGAGTATTAGTCGGGTTGCTGATACTAATCATTTCGCTTAATGTTGCCGCATCAATATCAAGCCCAAGATTCCTTGCGCAAGATTCAAGCATAGGTCTGCTTAAGATTAATTCTTTATAATCCTGAGTCAGATTTGCACCAATCTGCAAATCTGTTAAGTTTACAACAGAATCAGAAGATGCCGAAACAATATAAAGCTTACTCGTAGCCTTGTATGTAGGGTCCACTAAAAAATGAGTGTACGAACCGGCTATAATAGCTCCGAGCACAGCAAATAAAATAATAAATTTTAGTTTTGCAAGGAAGAGATACCAAAGTTCGACTAAATCGATCTCATATTCTTCCCTATTCATTTTCTGGTTATTCATAATAATTAATTATTACATTTATATCCTTAATTTTCAAGGGCAAAGAGTTCTTTTAACATTTTTTGTAAATCGCTCTCGTCAACCTCAAAAATATTAAACCTATTGCCATCGCTACCGATAACCCAGCTTTCCGTACCGGCGATAGTTCTTATTCCGCCATCAGTATAGCCAAGAGCTTTTGCCGCAATATTGCAAATATCGCCCTTGCTCATATCACTGACAATATAATTTTCAGCGCTATTATATATATCATTTATAAGTGCCGAGTGACTATGCAGCTGATTCTTTGTCTCATTAATAAATGACCCAAGAAAACTGCGCTGTCTGTCCATTCGGCCGCTGTTAGCTTCATCACCGACTCCGGTTCTTGCACGGCAAAACTTATAAGCCTGCTGGCCCGTCATATGTAAAATACTTCCGGCAACAAAGTTTTCGTCGATATTTGTCATATCATAGTTAACAGGAACATCAAGCCCGCCCAAGACATCAACTGCCGGAGCAATCCCGTCATAATAAAGAGCTACATATCCCGAAAACTCTAAACCATGAAGAAAATTCGAAATGGTTCGCTCGGCATTGATACAGCTATCATCCAAACCGCTTCCCAAAGAAAAAGCCCTGGTTAAGCGATCCTTTTTTGTACTCATAGGATTTCCGTAAAAATCAGGAACAATAATATCTGTATAGGTATCACGATTTAATTGCAAAATCGTGAATTTTTTTGCGCTGTTATCAAGAGCTAAAATATAAATACCATCACTTTGGCCACCGCCGGATGTGGTCCCTACAGAATCAGCTTCGCCGCTGCGGTCTATGCCCAAAATTAAATAAGCCTTTACATCTCGGCTTTCATCCTTATGAAAAGACTCTATCATATCTTCAACGCCACGGGTTTCTTCATCGACATCAGCATCTGTCAGTTCTTGCATAGAATTCGGCTTGTCGTTTTCGGCACTATTAAATTGCCCTTCTTTTTTGCAAGAACAGCAAAGCAAAAGCATAGCAATTATTAAATTAAATATTAATAATCTTTTGAGCGCTCTCATCTATCTCTCTTAATTTTCTTTCACCAAGTTTAGATTTAATTACAGCTCTTGCCACATCTATACAAGGCTTTCTAAAAGACATGTTATGTGCATCGCTACCTATTACATGCGACTTACCTTCTGCAAACATTTTAAGAACTTTTTGCCTCATTATAGGTGTTCGCAAAGCCCCGGCGTTAATTTGAATATATACAGGAAGTTCAAACAGCATAGTAGCGATATCCTCTTTTTGCAATCCTATATAACGCTCGCAATGGGCAATAATTACATTGAAATTTCTGCTGTATGTCAAGTTAGCCAAAGCATCAATCTCTTCTCTTGTCCATCTTCTGAAAGGAAGTTCCATTAACAAAGCGTTGCTTCCTTCTATACGAAGTTTATTTATATCTTTAAGTTTTTCTATTTCAAAAGAATAAGCGATTTCGGCGCCAAGCAAAATTTTCGGAACATCCCGTCCTTCGGATAAACCCCTGCTAAGCAATGCATCTCTAAGACTTAAAACCGCTATAGATCTGTCCGCAAGAAAGCCCCGAACACTTCTTTTCAGCGCATAAAAATGAGGGCTGGCCACTACAAAATCTGTGCCCTGCCTCTTCATTTCTAAGAGCATATCAATCGACATATCGGTTGATTCACTGCCGTCATCTATATTTGGAAGTATGTGGGAATGAAAATCTACTACCATATTTACAGTATATCATATTACAATATTTACATCAAAGCGAAAGGAGGATCATATGACATTAAACGATGCTTTTGAGAGCTATATTAATAGCAGAAAAGACCTTAGGCCTGGCACACTTAAGACTTACAAAAATGCCTATAAGCATGCTCAAAAGGAATTCGGAGACTTTGACTTAGCTGAAATTAAATACTCGAACATTAAAAATCTCTATTCCTATTTGAGATACGAAATAGGTTTAAAGCCAAGGACGATTGAGCTTCTAAATAGCGTGCTCCATCCTATCTTTAACACAGCACTAAGAGATGAGATTATCACATCAAATCCTGTTACAGGCGCTTTGCATGAAATCGCACGAGGTGATGATTGGCAAAAAGAAAACAAATCTGCTCTAAGTGAAAGTGAACAATCACGATTTATGAACTACATCAAAACAAATCCCCGTTTTTCTCGATGGGAAAATTTATTCACTTTCTTTCTTGGAACAGGATGCAGAATCGGCGAAGTCGTTGGGCTTCGCTGGCAAAATGTAGATTTTGAAAAAGGTTGCATCAACATCAACCACAGTACAAATTATTCAGACAAATGCTTAAATGACGGGCCGCCAAAAACAAAGGCTTCTTACCGCAGCATACCAATACTGACAGAGGTAAGAAAAGCTCTGTTAAATGAAATGCAGCTTCAAGAGCTTTTGTATGGTGAAGCTGACGGGTACGTTTTTAAAAACGGACTTGCCAAACCGCATATACCGGCAACAATAAATCAGGCAATTAACAATGCGGTAAATGCATATAACAAAGACTATCCCGAAGCACCCTTGCCGCATTTTTCGGCCCATCAGCTTAGGCATACATTTTGTACAAGGCTTTGCGAGCAAGAAACAAATTTAAAACTTATTCAATCTGTGATGGGACATAGCGACATACAAACAACAATGAACATCTATGCCTCTATTACCGAAGAAAAGAAAATCGCAAGCTTTAAACAAATAGATGGGAAAATATTTATAAGATAAAAAGAGGGAATCCGAAAGGATTCCCTCTTAGTTATAAAATCATCTTGCATACTATTAATTTGCCAACACCTTTTCGCCCAAGCGCTGGAACATAGCAGCAGCCTCCGCACGAGTAGCATTATTAATTGGATTAAGCATGCCAGTGTTATCACCACCGATTACACCAGCTGCAATGCAGAAATTCATTCCGCTCGTTGCCCAGTCGCTGATTGTAAATACATCGGCATATGACAAAGTATTGGTATTTTGTATAAACTTATTCACATCAATGCCCTTAAGAACAGCATAACGATAAAGCATTGTAGCAAACTCTTCACGAGTGATATTCGCAGTCATATTTGTACCATCAGAAATACCGTTTTTTACTGCCCAAGCCTGACCATCTTTATACCATTCAACTCCGGTAGAACTAATAGTTACACCATCCATACGGGCAAGCACAGTAACAACCATTCCTCGAGTAAGCATGTTATTTGGGCAAAACTCGGTTGCCGTCACGCCGTTCATAATACCATTATCAATGCAATAGTGGATACCATCATGATACCACTCTGTTGTGACAAGATCGTTAAACTTAGTGAGCGAGCAGCTGGCATCCTTTGGACACTGGGACACTGTCTTTGCTTCTTCGGCTGTTTTATCATCCTTATTTCCGGAATTACCACCGTGAAAATCATGAGGTTCGTACTGGCTGAGATTAAGACTCTTCATATAACCCATGATAAAATCATATGCTTCGAAAAGAGCCTCATTTGGCTTATTTGCCATTCCATTTCGTTTTGCTGCCCCAATAACACCTTGATATAAGTTTGCTAATCCAATCGATGCATATGGTATTTCTTCGGCATCTTCAATCATCATATCGATAAATATCTCTATATCTTTAACATATTCTTCTTTATTTGCGTATGATCCTGCAAGTAATTCTCCAATAGCATCCATTGAAGCAGCGCCCATCTTTCCTAAAGCTATCTGTGCAGTATAATTTTTCTCAATCGCCTTACTAAGTATATCGAAATTGTCTAAAAGATGTTCACAAATATCTTTATGCTCGTCAGTACTAAGCGTAGGACTCATACATATACGCTTTATTGCTCCAATCATACCTTGCCCAAAGATTCCGATTGCGATGCTGCTTTCAGGAGAATCAAGAATTACTTTTGCACATTTTTTATATATTTGATCTGCAATTCTTTGCAACGTTTTGTTTTTATATAAAACCTCACCATAGGCATCACTGCAAGCTGCATTAATTTTACCAAAACTCATAGCAGCTATTTCTGACACACGATTTTTTCCATAAATACGGAAAAGAGTGTCAAGCATATCAAAATAGTAATCGACCAATAATTCCGCTGTCTCATATCTTTCTGGACGTGTCATTACAAACTTTCCAGCTTCACCATCCCATTCCATCATATTTACGATGCATCTTTTTGTAGCACCAATAGCACCCTGTCCTCCGATACCTATACCTATTTGGAACTCAGGTCTTTCAGCTGCCGCCTCTGACAGACCGTTGAATAGACGTGTAAATGGGTGAGGCTTACTTTCTTCAGATTCAAAAAGAGCTTCTTCTGAATCAGAGGCATCTTCAGGGAAAGGCCCAGATTCAGGATTACGATAACCACATTCACCCACAGCATCCAGTAAAGCAGCATAAATCTTTCCAAGCCCTACAGAAGCTTCAGGATTTTCAAGAAGCACATCTCTGCCAAGTTTATAAAGCTCTTCTATATTTTCCGTCTCTTTCTCATTCATAAAGCAACGATAAAATATCCCAAGATAACCATTTGTTTGGGAAACAATCCCTGAGAGACCGCCCTGAGACTTTTTAGCGTCTGCAATGAATTCCTCTAATACAGAAAAATATAGCTTATTGAGCTTTGTCCTTTCTTTTTCTCCGAAACTACATGAATTAATGAGATAGCCTCGTGCTATGTTTTCTGCCATATGAGCTACAATATCAGCATCTTCAGGGTCTTCCAAAAAAGCCTTTAAAACAATTTCATACAGTTCACTTAAAACTTTATTTCCTACATCAAAGATTTCTCCACCGCGACTAACAAGAGAACTAATCGCACATATTAACCCTCCAGTTTGATAATTATTTGAAAACATTAAACTATCGGCAAGTTTATAATTTTCAAAAATCGTTTCACTCTCATATAATGCAATTGCATCATAAAACGGCTCACTGGTATCAGCCGGAATCTCTCCTTCTCCCATTTTTTCAATCTCTGTAAAAAATTGATCGATTTCAAAATTCGTATCAGTAGCCAATACGCAAAGAGCTGAAGCACACTGCGGATATTTAATAATATCGTCTGTGAAAACTTTCCACCATGTTACATATATATTTTGCATCATTTCTTGCGTTACATTAGGTTTTAACATAAAATACAAGGTTGCTTCTGTAATCAAGCTAAGCTCTTTTTCGCAAGATTCCGCACTTCTTATCTTTTTATTAGCTTCTTCAATGAAATTTTTAATGTAATTAATAGAAGCAGTATCTCCTTTTGATACAAAATCTGAAATTGCATATACCATACTGGTATTTGTGAGCATACTTTCGCTTCCAAAGTTCGGAAGCTGTGCGATGAAATCTATCAAATCTATATATACTGCTTCAGTTTTAGTACGAAGATCATAAGTAGGAAAATTGTTTCTTGCACTTAGCCAAGCGCTATAAGCACCCAGTATAAGATGTGCATTTTCAGGATTTTCCGTTATTTTTTTGAGCAATAATTCACAATCAGCATCAGTTTCTTCAATTTTAACGGAAATGTCCTCTAAATAGCCACCAAGACCCTCTTTATAAGATTTTAAAATGAGATTATATAGCATTTCCAAGGTTTCGCTGTCAAGCCCTGAATTACTAACTATATCGCTATACTGATTGTAAAAATCTAAAAGAAAATCGCACACCAAAATAGGATCAGAACCTTCATGTACTATCTTTTTCGTTGTACCATAAAAAGGTATATCATTAATCAGCAAGGCTCCTCCGTTGGCATATACTGTGGCATAATCTGGGTTGTTAATTATAAAATCAACTACCATCTCTAAAACATCAATCAATGATTCTCCATATGCATCTGTCTCTTCGTTGCCAATGACAATATTTCCATTTAATACGGCACGCTTAATTGTGCCAATCATACTTTCTCCGACAGTTGCAAAAGCTGACGAAAGCTCTGGGTAATCAATAATAGCATTACAAAGAATATCTACTGTCTCGTAGGTGAATTTTGTTTCTCCGGTTTCCCCGACACAATCAGAAACTCTGGCTCCAATTGTACCTATAGCGGCTTCTGCAATAGCATATTCGTTTTCGTTTAGTGTGTCTTTCATAAATGCATCCCAAAACCTACTCATCGGAGTAAGTTCAAAATCAGCAAAAACAGCCATCGGCAAACATGCGATCAGCATAGCAATCACTAATAAAACTGATAATATTCTTTTGCACATAACAAACACCTCATTATATTAAAAATATATCTATAACAATACGCAAAACAGCCAAAGTATCTTCGCTTTAGCTATCCTTACCAAATATTGTATCACTTGGTACCCCCCCCCAATCAAGGCAAATAATGGGAAATAGTGACCATAAGCGTTGTTTGTAATGCACAATAAAAGAGGGAATCCTTTCGGATTCCCTCTTAAACATCATAGCCTATAAACTAGTTAAAGTAGTTGTAAAGGAATGTTACGATGTGTGCTCTGGTGCAAGTCTTGTCCGGAGCAAATGTTGTAGATGTTTCACCACTTGTAACTTTCTTGTCTACTGCCCACTGAATTGCATCAGCATAAGCCTTGTGAGCTCCTGTAGGCTTAACATCCTTAAATGGATTTGCACCATATGTTACAACACTTCTGCCTTCAACTTTGCTTACATAGTTGTAAATGAATGTCACAATCTGTGCTCTTGTGCAAACCTTATCTGGACCGAATGTTGTAGCACTTGTACCACTTGTAACGCCATTTGCCTTAGCCCATGCAATAGCTGTAAGGTAATCTGCATGTTTTGTTTTGTCTACATCAGTAAATCCAGTAGTTGTTGAACTATATTTTGTTCCGCCTGCTGCTAAGTATGCTCTGTAAAGGAATGTTACAGCCTGAGCTCTTGTGCAACCAAGGTTAGGGCTGAATGTTGTGCTTGATGTTCCCTTTGTGATTTCATTAGCGCATGCCCACTGAACAGGGTTGTAATACCATGAACCACTTAATACATCAGAGAATGTATAAGTAGGAGCCTTAGCACCAACTGTAATTTCAATATAACCACTCTTTGTGCTCTTGTTTCCAGATGCTGTGAATGGGATATAAATCTTTGTACCATTAGCTACTGTTTTTGCAACTGTAACCTTTGTATCCTCGATAAGTAAATCGCGAGTTCCAGCCTGAAGTTCTGTATAAAGCTTCTGACCATCATAATATTCATATGATGCAAGTGTTGATGACTTTGGAACAGAAATTGATGCATATTTTACATCAGTATCTTTTAATACAATGTAGTTAAGTCTTGCACTTGAACTCTTTGTTGCATCAATATAGTAGCTGGAGAAATCTAATTCATCAAGATAGAATGTCGAACCAGCAGTTGCTGTATATTCAACGTCCCCTTCAAGAGCGCTTACTTTAATAGCTGCTTCGTATGATTTTGATGTACTCTTTGTAGCTGTACTTGATGAATAATACTTACCAGTAAGTTTAACCGGAATAATATATTCGCCAGACTTAAGAGGCTCTACAGATACAGAATCGAGATCTTTAAGAGCTACAGTCTTAAGCTTTGTTGTTGTCATGTCAGAGCCATCATTATAAAGCTTATAATTGTTATTCTTAGAATATGTGAAGGTTGCTTCTTCAAATTCTACATATGCTGTTGAAGTATCTGATAATGTTTCTGCAAAAATATCTTCGTATAAATCTTCAAAGTCATCTGCATCAAATGTTGTTTCAGAATCTACTTCACCAAGATAGAAGATATCAGCATCAAGACCTGTAATTGTAATCTTACCTGCAGAAGCATAATCTCCATCAAGACCTACAACGTATAATTCAAGCTTTCCGCCGGAAATCTTTGTGCTATAATCTGTAGGATCAAATAAGAACTTGTCATCAGCCTTCATGCCTGATGTTGTCTTTGAGAAAACGCCTTCAAAATCAGCTTCGCTGCTAACAATCTTCATATAATCAAGACCAGATGGAACATCCAAATAGAACGGGTTCTTTGAGAATGTTGCAGAAACTTCTTCATCAATATCTTCATATGGCTGGATATCAAATGTTAATGTTCCTGTATATGTCTTTGGTGTCGCTGCATCTGTTGTAGCTTCAAAAGAATATTCAGCTTTTCCAATAGCATACTTGTCTGCCTGGAATGAAAGACCAGCTGTACCTACAGTTGTTGAACCAGAAACTGTTGTGGAGCCAGCCTTTAATGTACCGAAATCATTCTTGCTGAAAGCAACTTTGACTGTCTTAATATCAACATTGTCATCTTCCTGGCTTAAAATTTCTTTTTCGATATCGTCAATTAAATCGTCATCATCAATGTCTCTTGAGCCGTAGTTTTCAACTTCGTATGAAAGAGCTAAATCATAAACTGAAATTTCAATATCATCAGAAGCAACTTCTACGCCACCAACTTTAGCTGTAGCTGTGATAGTAGCTGTACCAACACCCTTTGAAGTAATAACGCCTGATGAGTTAACAGTCGCAACCGTTGTATCGCCTGAACTAAATGTTACTGTAGCAGCACCATCGCCCATAGTTCCTGTATAAGTCAGCTCTGCAGTAACCTTTGCTGTACTTCCACCTTTTTTCAATGCATAGTTATCTGCAGTTAATTCAAGAGCGTATTTACTGGCATCATAAACTTTTACTGTGCAAACAGCTGAATGCTCACCAATTTTAGCTGTAAGTTTTGCAGTACCCTCACCAACTCCGGTAACAGTGACACCTCTACCAGTGGATGAAGCTGGAATAGTCGCAACATTTTCTTTGTCATCTTCCATAGACCAAGCTACTTCGTCATAAACAGAACTATCAGGGGTGCCGCCACCCTCAAGTGTAATGGTGGATGATACCTCTCCTGTTTTATCTTTGAACACTGTAACGGAAGTTGGAGTAATACTTATTCCTGTTACAACACTGTCCGCAAATGCTGCAATACTTGTCATGCCAAGCAGCATTGCTAAAACTAAAATTAAGGATAAGATTTTTTTCATTCTTTTTCTCCTCTCATAAAAATATAATTAATTATCATTGTTTCATATATGGATCTCTAAGCCAATATACTCATACATGTATATTTTACCATATATAGTTCAAAATGTGGTATATATTTACAACTGTAATAGAAGTGACATATACCTCTTTTGTAATATCAAAATAACACCAGTCTATAATGCCGGAAAGCCCCCAAAAACGAGTTTTCGCTACCACTTCTGCCAAATTAAACCTCATTACTGAGTAAAAAGCCTTAGAAAGCGCTTCCGCATCCCCTCTTTTCCCCAAAACAGTAAAAAATTACCTTTTTCAGCCTCTTATCACAATAGCTTTTGATTTAAGGAGGAGTTTTCAAAATGAAAACACTGAAAAAAGTCCTCTCAATAGTACTTGCACTTGCAATGGTACTTGGTATGGTTGTAACAGCATCTGCTGCAACACCAAGCTATACAGACGCTAAGTCAATTACTTACACAGAGGCAGTAAAGGTTATGAGCCTTGCTGGTGTCCTTG